>CAVRKE010000002.1:0-679204 GCA_963722305.1 Candidatus Levyibacteriota bacterium | reverse complement strand
TGATGCCCAATAACGGCTATGGGGGTAATGCTTCGATCTCGGGAACATTGACTCTGGGTGCATTTAGTAACGCAGCTATCCAGACTACCAGTAACCAGCTCTTAACCATTGGCGGGAATACCAGCGGAGATATTAAGTTTATGCCGGGAAATTCAAGCGGCTCACTGTACCTTTCTTCCGGCGGTAATGTCGGAATTAATACCACTACACCAACCGCCACTCTGGATGTTAACGGAGCAGCTTCGGTGTCCGGCACGCTGGCCTTTAGAACCGGAGCGGCTAATGTTCAATCCACCGCTTTTAACAATTTAACTCTTGGTGGCAGTACCACCGGACAGGTTATCCTTTCCGGGTTTAACGGTGTGGTTAATGGTATCACCCTCTCCGGGTATAACAGCTGTAACCTGATTACCAACGGCAGCGGAGTGATAAACTGCGGCTCATTAACTGCTGCTGTCAACTACTGGAACTTAATTACCGGAGCAGGAGGAGGATACCTTACCCCGATTAACTCCACCGCTGACCTTCTAATCGGTGGTCAAGCGACCAGTGCGGCTAGCTTTGCGGTCTTAGGACTGGCCACCAACACTATTAGCGGTGTCGGTGGACACCAAACCACCGCTTCTGTCTCGGGCAATCTAGTGGTGATGCCCAATAACGGCTATGGGGGTAATGCTTCGATCTCGGGAACATTGACTCTGGGTGCATTTAGTAACGCAGCTATCCAGACTACCAGTAACCAGCTCTTAACCATTGGCGGGAATACCAGCGGAGATATTAAGTTTATGCCGGGAAATTCAAGCGGCTCACTGTACCTTTCTTCCGGCGGTAATGTCGGAATTAATACCACTACACCAACCGCCACTCTGGATGTTAACGGAGCAGCTTCGGTGTCCGGCACGCTGGCCTTTAGAACCGGAGCGGCTAATGTTCAATCCACCGCTTTTAACAATTTAACTCTTGGTGGCAGTACCACCGGACAGGTTATCCTTTCCGGGTTTAACGGTGTGGTTAATGGTATCACCCTCTCCGGGTATAACAGCTGTAACCTGATTACCAACGGCAGCGGAGTGATAAACTGCGGCTCATTAACTGCTGCTGTCAACTACTGGAACTTAATTACCGGAGCAGGAGGAGGATACCTTACCCCGATTAACTCCACCGCTGACCTTCTAATCGGTGGTCAAGCGACCAGTGCGGCTAGCTTTGCGGTCTTAGGACTGGCCACCAACACTATTAGCGGTGTCGGTGGACACCAAACCACCGCTTCTGTCTCGGGCAATCTAGTGGTGATGCCCAATAACGGCTATGGGGGTAATGCTTCGATCTCGGGAACATTGACTCTGGGTGCATTTAGTAACGCAGCTATCCAGACTACCAGTAACCAGCTCTTAACCATTGGCGGGAATACCAGCGGAGATATTAAGTTTATGCCGGGAAATTCAAGCGGCTCACTGTACCTTTCTTCCGGCGGTAATGTCGGAATTAATACCACTACACCAACCGCCACTCTGGATGTTAACGGAGCAGCTTCGGTGTCCGGCACGCTGGCCTTTAGAACCGGAGCGGCTAATGTTCAATCCACCGCTTTTAACAATTTAACTCTTGGTGGCAGTACCACCGGACAGGTTATCCTTTCCGGGTTTAACGGTGTGGTTAATGGTATCACCCTCTCCGGGTATAACAGCTGTAACCTGATTACCAACGGCAGCGGAGTGATAAACTGCGGCTCATTAACTGCTGCTGTCAACTACTGGAACTTAATTACCGGAGCAGGAGGAGGATACCTTACCCCGATTAACTCCACCGCTGACCTTCTAATCGGTGGTCAAGCGACCAGTGCGGCTAGCTTTGCGGTCTTAGGACTGGCCACCAACACTATTAGCGGTGTCGGTGGACACCAAACCACCGCTTCTGTCTCGGGCAATCTAGTGGTGATGCCCAATAACGGCTATGGGGGTAATGCTTCGATCTCGGGAACATTGACTCTGGGTGCATTTAGTAACGCAGCTATCCAGACTACCAGTAACCAGCTCTTAACCATTGGCGGGAATACCAGCGGAGATATTAAGTTTATGCCGGGAAATTCAAGCGGCTCACTGTACCTTTCTTCCGGCGGTAATGTCGGAATTAATACCACTACACCAACCGCCACTCTGGATGTTAACGGAGCAGCTTCGGTGTCCGGCACGCTGGCCTTTAGAACCGGAGCGGCTAATGTTCAATCCACCGCTTTTAACAATTTAACTCTTGGTGGCAGTACCACCGGACAGGTTATCCTTTCCGGGTTTAACGGTGTGGTTAATGGTATCACCCTCTCCGGGTATAACAGCTGTAACCTGATTACCAACGGCAGCGGAGTGATAAACTGCGGCTCATTAACTGCTGCTGTCAACTACTGGAACTTAATTACCGGAGCAGGAGGAGGATACCTTACCCCGATTAACTCCACCGCTGACCTTCTAATCGGTGGTCAAGCGACCAGTGCGGCTAGCTTTGCGGTCTTAGGACTGGCCACCAACACTATTAGCGGTGTCGGTGGACACCAAACCACCGCTTCTGTCTCGGGCAATCTAGTGGTGATGCCCAATAACGGCTATGGGGGTAATGCTTCGATCTCGGGAACATTGACTCTGGGTGCATTTAGTAACGCAGCTATCCAGACTACCAGTAACCAGCTCTTAACCATTGGCGGGAATACCAGCGGAGATATTAAGTTTATGCCGGGAAATTCAAGCGGCTCACTGTACCTTTCTTCCGGCGGTAATGTCGGAATTAATACCACTACACCAACCGCCACTCTGGATGTTAACGGAGCAGCTTCGGTGTCCGGCACGCTGGCCTTTAGAACCGGAGCGGCTAATGTTCAATCCACCGCTTTTAACAATTTAACTCTTGGTGGCAGTACCACCGGACAGGTTATCCTTTCCGGGTTTAACGGTGTGGTTAATGGTATCACCCTCTCCGGGTATAACAGCTGTAACCTGATTACCAACGGCAGCGGAGTGATAAACTGCGGCTCATTAACTGCTGCTGTCAACTACTGGAACTTAATTACCGGAGCAGGAGGAGGATACCTTACCCCGATTAACTCCACCGCTGACCTTCTAATCGGTGGTCAAGCGACCAGTGCGGCTAGCTTTGCGGTCTTAGGACTGGCCACCAACACTATTAGCGGTGTCGGTGGACACCAAACCACCGCTTCTGTCTCGGGCAATCTAGTGGTGATGCCCAATAACGGCTATGGGGGTAATGCTTCGATCTCGGGAACATTGACTCTGGGTGCATTTAGTAACGCAGCTATCCAGACTACCAGTAACCAGCTCTTAACCATTGGCGGGAATACCAGCGGAGATATTAAGTTTATGCCGGGAAATTCAAGCGGCTCACTGTACCTTTCTTCCGGCGGTAATGTCGGAATTAATACCACTACACCAACCGCCACTCTGGATGTTAACGGAGCAGCTTCGGTGTCCGGCACGCTGGCCTTTAGAACCGGAGCGGCTAATGTTCAATCCACCGCTTTTAACAATTTAACTCTTGGTGGCAGTACCACCGGACAGGTTATCCTTTCCGGGTTTAACGGTGTGGTTAATGGTATCACCCTCTCCGGGTATAACAGCTGTAACCTGATTACCAACGGCAGCGGAGTGATAAACTGCGGCTCATTAACTGCTGCTGTCAACTACTGGAACTTAATTACCGGAGCAGGAGGAGGATACCTTACCCCGATTAACTCCACCGCTGACCTTCTAATCGGTGGTCAAGCGACCAGTGCGGCTAGCTTTGCGGTCTTAGGACTGGCCACCAACACTATTAGCGGTGTCGGTGGACACCAAACCACCGCTTCTGTCTCGGGCAATCTAGTGGTGATGCCCAATAACGGCTATGGGGGTAATGCTTCGATCTCGGGTAATTTAACCTTCTTGGGAACTTCTTACCTAAACACTTTAAACGGAGGGAATTTTGCCTTCCAGACTTCGGTTGGCGGAGATGCCGGACTAGCCACAAAAATGACTTTAAACAACGGCGGCAATCTGGGAATCGGGACCACTACACCGTTGGTTGCTCTGGATGTTCGGGGAAGTTCAGGAACATTAGCGGTGGCTTCTGTTTCCGCCAAAACCTCCTTTGCCGCTTTAGTTGCCGATAATGATGGTGTTGGAGATTTGTTTACCGCTTCTGCCAGCGGTTGGACCAGGTTTGAAATTACCAATGCCGGAAATGTCTTGCCCGGTTCAAACCTAACTCAAAACCTTGGCTCTTCTACTCTGCAATGGAATAATATCTATGCCGGGAATTACTACCAAAACGGAACGCTCGTAAATCTTACCAATTACTGGCAAAGAAACGTTGGCAATCTCTCCCCTGCCACGGTGAATGATACTATTGCCGCTACTTCTTCCGCCTATACGGTGGCTACCTTTACGAGCAACAGTCCTTCAACGGACCTTACCCAGAATACCTTAATCCAGAATACAGGCGCAGGAAACCTGAGTAACTTACTAAACTTAAAACAAACAGGGGCAGGAACAATAACCAACGCTATCAATATAACAAAGACTGCAGGAACAATAACCAATGACATAAATCTGCAAAACGGCGAAACAATTAGTAATTCAACCGACAACACCATTAATCTTGGCTTTGGAGCAGCCAGCGGAATTTTACAGATCACCAGTGCAACCGCCGGTAATATAAACTTCTCTGCCGGCGGAAATATTGATGCCGCAGCAGCTCTTAATTTAGGCACTTCCACTCAAACCGGTCTGACGCTGGGAAGAGTTGGAGCTAATACAACCATTAATGGTGCAAATACCGGTGCAGGACTGACCATCGGACCAACTACCTGGACAGCCACCCCGACCATTTCCGGATTGGTTACAGGCACTTTAGGATTCTCTGTTGCCGCCGGTCAATCATACACCGGGGCAGGAGCTGTCACCCTGTCTTCCGGAGCTGGCGGAAATTTAACTGTGACTCCTAATAGCCCGGGTGCACTTTACTTGAACAATGCCGGAAGCGGCGCAACTTATCTTGGTACCACGACCAACACCGGTGCTGTCTATATCGGCAATACAACCGGCGGTTTGACTATTTATTCTCCAAGTTTGACACTCTCAAGTACCGCTACTCTTGCCTTGGCAAGCAGTGCGACTGCACTAAATATTGACTCCGGGACTATGGATATTGACTCACTAAATAATAGAATTGGTATCAATAATACTGCTCCTCTGGTTGCTCTGGATGTTCGGGGAAGTTCAGGAACATTAGCGGTGGCTTCTGTTTCCGCCAAAACCTCCTTTGCCGCTTTAGTTGCCGATAATGATGGTGTTGGAGATTTGTTTACCGCTTCTGCCAGCGGTTGGACCAGGTTTGAAATTACCAATGCCGGAAATGTCTTGCCCGGTTCAAACCTAACTCAAAACCTTGGCTCTTCTACTCTGCAATGGAATAATATCTATGCCGGGAATTACTACCAAAACGGAACGCTCGTAAATCTTACCAATTACTGGCAAAGAAACGTTGGCAATCTCTCCCCTGCCACGGTGAATGATACTATTGCCGCTACTTCTTCCGCCTATACGGTGGCTACCTTTACGAGCAACAGTCCTTCAACGGACCTTACCCAGAATACCTTAATCCAGAATACAGGCGCAGGAAACCTGAGTAACTTACTAAACTTAAAACAAACAGGGGCAGGAACAATAACCAACGCTATCAATATAACAAAGACTGCAGGAACAATAACCAATGACATAAATCTGCAAAACGGCGAAACAATTAGTAATTCAACCGACAACACCATTAATCTTGGCTTTGGAGCAGCCAGCGGAATTTTACAGATCACCAGTGCAACCGCCGGTAATATAAACTTCTCTGCCGGCGGAAATATTGATGCCGCAGCAGCTCTTAATTTAGGCACTTCCACTCAAACCGGTCTGACGCTGGGAAGAGTTGGAGCTAATACAACCATTAATGGTGCAAATACCGGTGCAGGACTGACCATCGGACCAACTACCTGGACAGCCACCCCGACCATTTCCGGATTGGTTACAGGCACTTTAGGATTCTCTGTTGCCGCCGGTCAATCATACACCGGGGCAGGAGCTGTCACCCTGTCTTCCGGAGCTGGCGGAAATTTAACTGTGACTCCTAATAGCCCGGGTGCACTTTACTTGAACAATGCCGGAAGCGGCGCAACTTATCTTGGTACCACGACCAACACCGGTGCTGTCTATATCGGCAATACAACCGGCGGTTTGACTATTTATTCTCCAAGTTTGACACTCTCAAGTACCGCTACTCTTGCCTTGGCAAGCAGTGCGACTGCACTAAATATTGACTCCGGGACTATGGATATTGACTCACTAAATAACAGGATTGGTATCAATAATACTGCTCCTCTGGTTGCTCTGGATGTTCGGGGAAGTTCAGGAACATTAGCGGTGGCTTCTGTTTCCGCCAAAACCTCCTTTGCCGCTTTAGTTGCCAATAATAACGGTGTTGGAGATTTGTTTACCGCTTCTGCCAGCGGTTGGACCAGGTTTGAAATTACCAATGCCGGAAATGTCTTGCCCGGTTCAAACCTAACTCAAAACCTTGGCTCTTCTACTCTGCAATGGGCCAATATTTATGCAGGCAATCTATATCAAAATGGTGTTTCAATGAGTCAATACTGGCAGAGAAACAGCGGCACGGTTGAACCGTTAAATATTACCGATGACTTGTTGATTGGCGCAACCAGTAGTACTTCCGCCGACTTTAGGGTAACCGGTAATTCGTATTCTGCCGGCACCACTTCGATTGCTTCTATTTCCGCCAAAACCTCCTTTGCCGCTTTGGTGATTGATAATTCCGGTGTCGGCGACATAATCGTTGCCTCAAGCTCGGCCACACCGGGTGCTGTTAATCAAGGCGGGCAAATGGCCAGAACCCAATTTGAAGTTAGCAACGTCGGCGGAGTTTACGGCAAGACATTTTATGATTTGAATAATCCGGCTTATTATCTTGACCCGGCGGGCGGAACTTCCCTCTTGACTTCCGGCTCGGTTGGAATCGGAATGACTACCACGCCCACCGCGCCTCTGGATATTGGCGGAACAGGCGACGCTTCGATGTCCGGGAACTTGGCCTTTAACGGCCTTGGCACAAATTATATTTATATGCTTAATAATTCTAGCCTGCAATTTAGTGAATCTGTCGCAGGAACAGGCACAACGACTAACGTTATGACTCTTACAAACGGCGGCAACGTCGGAATCGGGACAACAACGCCGGGAGCGATTAGAAATCTCAACGGTAACTCAGGCTAAAATTAATCTTACCAAGACTGAACAACTGCGGGAACTGCGGCAATATATAATGGATGGCATATCTGCACATTATCGGTAGTGCTGGAAGCAATAGTTATAGTGTATGGATTGATACGGATAGCTGCGATCGGAGCATAGTTGGCTTAATCGCAAATTTCAAATGGCACAGGGAGCAAATTATCCACTATAATATCAGGGAACTTGGCGGCAATGTTGGTATCGGGACAACAACTCCAAGGGCAGCTTTAGATGTAAGCGGGAACGCTTCTGTTTCCGGAAACATGAGTTTCTTGGGAACTTCTTACCTAAACACTTTAAACGGGGGGAATTTTGTCTTCCAGACTTCGGTTGGCGGAGATGCCGGACTAGCCACAAAAATGACGCTTTCTAATGCGGGCAATCTCGGAATTGGGGTATCACCAAGTTATAAATTAGATGTTTCTGGCACAGTAAACGCTACGGGAGACTACTATGGCAACGGCAAGGATATGTTTACTACCACAGATGCCTTTTTACGCATTAATCAAAGTGCCGCATTTAGTAGTGGAGTTTGGCTAGGAACCAGCAATTTGGGTGCCGGTAACGGGACATATGGATCTTGGGGCTCAAATGGCGGCACTACTACATCCAACGTTTATATAGCTGGCGGGACATATACCGGAACAAACGTTATATACCTTAATGGTTCTACTGGTAACGGGTATTTCGCCGGAAATGTCGGAATCGGGACCGCTCCAAGTGGTACTTATTCACTAAACGTCAGTGGCGACGTATACAACACTGGTATCTATTATGCATATGATAATACAAATGCTTTAACAGTAACTTATGCAGGAGATGGTGTAACTTTTAACAGAAATGGAATCGGATACTTAGATAATTCCAACGCAGGAGCGAGCGCAGCTATGAGAATAACGGTGAATACGACCAATGCTACTTTACTCCCAGGCGCTACCTCCTGGCAATTTACCTCCGATGTAAGCTTAAAAACAAATATCACCGAACTCACAGGCTCCTTAGCTAAAGTAATGCAACTTCGGGGTGTTAACTTCACTTGGAAAGATCCTACACTCCCTGGTCAAAGGATCGGTTTTATTGCCCAAGAGGTGCAGCCTATCTATCCGGAATTAGTCTCTACGGATCCTACTACTGGATTAGAATCTGTTGGATACGCCGGATTTACACCCATCTTGGTTGAGGCAATTAAAGAACAACAAGCGGAGATTGCTTCGCTTTCGGCCAATATTGCTCCAGTGGCTATGACTTCAACCGGAGATTTAGATATTGTTGACCAAAATGCATCAGACACCGGCTTTACTATTCCTCACTATTACACTTTAAATGACGTTTTGGGCAATCCGTTACAAAGAGTCGGCGAATTTTCCGATGCGGCAATTGCCAATTTAAGAGTTGGCGGAGCCAACATCCAACAACTAACTGCTAATTTCTTGCAAGCAACCACCGCCAACATCACCCACCTCGCGGTTAATGATATGACAATTGCCGGCCAAAGTTTGCAGGATTACGTCACCAGCATCGTCAACAATGCAATTTCTAATTCCCAATTTCTAATGTCTAATGGCCAGACAATCATTTCTCCGTTGGCATCAATTGACAATGTGCAAACCAACTTTATCTCTCCTCTGGCGCAAAATTCGCAAATAGGATTAAAACTGGATAATTCCCAATTGTCAGTTTTGAACGGAAATACTGCCTCATCCTCAGCCGTGGCGGTAATTGATAACCAGGGCAACGCCAGTTTTAGCGGGCAACTGAGCTCTAACAGTTTGAATACCGGTGATGCAACCATTTCGGGAACTTTACACGCCGGGAAGATTTTGGCTGACGATATCGAAGGTTTGAATGTTTCGGCAGCGACGGTTTCCGCCCAATATATTACCAACGTTACCAATGTATATAATAGTACACCGTCGGCTTCCGACTCAAACTTCGGGCTGATTGCCGGTGCCGCAACGCCTGGAACAGGAAGCTCAATTTTCAATTCTCAATTGCCAATTGCCAATTCCGGAAATTATATTGACATTTCATCCTTCTCCGGCCAGTTTGCCTATGTTGCGAATTTGAATGCCGCTACTGCTGCCTTTTCTCAGGGCTTAATGGTCTTTGGCCCGACCAGCCTCTCCGATACTTCGGTTATCGGACAGCTTAGTGTCAACGGTAGTTTAATCTTGGCCGACAATTCAATTAATGTCTTGGGCAGCGACCTGAACCTACAACCTTTGCGCCAGGGCGGGTTATCCATTATGGGCGGGCTGGTAACAATTGATACCGACGGCAACTTGCAGGTTGGCGGCAGCGCCCAGTTTGCGAAAAACGTGACGGTGAACGGAACGCTGGCGGCCGGGGTTATCTCTCCGCTTCCCGGCAATGATCTTTCTATCAACCTGCCGGCAAACTCAAACGCCGACCAAATTGATAATTCCGAATTCATAATTCATAATTCAAGCGGCTCCGCCGCCTTGAGTGTCAATTCGCTTGGCGATTTGATTGCCTCCGGCGCGGCCACCATTACCAAGTTGAATTTGACCCTGGTTCAGCCGGCCTTGGCTGTTTCTCCGACCGAACTGGTGGCTACCGGCTCCGCCGGCACAGCCCAAATTACTCCTTACCAGACTCAGGTAACAATTGATGATGCTTTGGTAACTGACAAAAGCTTAATTTACATTACACCGGTCGGGACAACCTTTGGACAGAACATTTACCTTTTACGCCAAACACCGGAAGACGACACAAATGATATTCCGGCTTCATTTACAGTCGGCATCAGCAGCCAATTGCCAAGCCCGGTAAAGTTTAATTATTTGATTGTAAATTAAAAATATGAATATACAAAATCTTAAAAAAATAATTAGTATTATTACAACCCCTTTGCTCTTTTTATTCATTTTTATTACTTACTATTTGACTGTTCCGGAAATCACACAGGACTTAGGAAGACAAATCTTGCTTGGTGGAATAATAGCCAATACAGGGCATGTACCAAATATAAATCTATTCTCTTATACTGTTCCCAACGCTTCGTTTATTAACTCTGATTGGCTTTCGGGAGTTATATTCTATTTCATAGACAAAAATTTAGGGCTTAATAGTCTGCTTATATTCACTTGCATCATTGGCCTTATTTCTTACGCGGTTTTGTACCTAACTGCATTAAACCAGATAAAGCTAGATCTTAACAAGCTTTATCTATTAAATATCTTATTTTTTATTTACTTTGCAGTTTCTTCCTCGAGAACGTTTATAAGACCTGAGCTATTTAGCTTTTTCTTCCTCTCGATATTTATGTATATTCTATTTAAATACAAAAAGAAGTACACCAAACTGATATTTCTTTTGATCCCTTTGGAATTTATATGGGTAAATTTGCATATCTATTTTATAATCGGGCTGCTCCTGATATTTATTTTTCTTTTGGAAAGAGCCTGGGACAAAAGAAAAAGTTTAAAGGATTTTTTCAAGCTAAAAGAGAACAGGATATTAATAATCATCTTCCTTGGAGCGGGGTTGATATGCCTAGCTAACCCGAATACCGTCATGGGGGCATTATTTCCTCTTTTCTATTCCTCCAACTACGTTGCAGGAGTGGTTGAAAATTACAGTATGCTTACTTACCTACTTAACGAACCAAATATATTCCTAATCTATGATTGCGCCATAATTGCTGTACTCTTTATTTTTTTGTTTAAGAATAAACAACGAACAGCTTTTGACGTTCTTCTTGCGATCACGTTCACAATCATAGCCCTCTCGGCTATAAGAAATCTTCCTCTTTTTGTCTTTGGCACATTTCCTGTCTTCGCACTTTCCTTCTTTGATTTGCATTTTGCCGTAAAAAGACGCGTAATCTTTTCTTTAATTGGAATCTTTATCTTTCTCATCATTCTCTTTTCCCAAATTTGGCTGATTAATCAAACCCGAATCACTATATTAAATTATGAAACACAAAGAATCAAAGGGATAGATTTTTTTGTAAAAAACGACCTTAAAGGGCCAATCTTTAACAATTTCAATATCGGCAGTTATCTTCTATACCGACTCTATCCGAGTGAAAAAGTCTTTGTAGATGAAAGGCCCGAGGCCTACCCTTTAGCTTTTTTTTCGGAAGTTTACTTTCCAATGCAAACTAATATTTCCCTTTTTAACTCGCTGGACAAATATTATAATTTCAATTCAATTGTTCTAGCTTATACCGAAGGAGCTCCCGACCCTCCATACTTCACCTTAATAAATAACCTTATGGTAAGTGGCAATTGGACACCGGTTTATCTTAACGGTGAAATATTGATCTTTCTAAAAGATGCTAAACAGAATAAAAATTTGATAAGAAAATTCTCTTTATATAACAATGGTGGTTTTTCAAAAGATACTACTTTGAATAATAATAATCTAAATAACCTTGGTTCGATTTTCAAAACGTGGGGATGGTATCATCAAGAAGCTAACGTGGATAAATTGCTGCTTAAGCAACTACCATACAATTGTGCCGTCCTGAAAAGGATAATTCAAATCGATCATTCACAAAATCTGGATTATAGTTCATACTTAAAAAGCTATCAAAAATCATGCGGAGAGATATTCTTTTGATGCGGTTTCCTTGATACTGCTGTTTGCCTGAGGGCAAACCCAGCATCAGCGTCGTAAACATGGTTTTTCCTTGATACTGCTGTTTGCCTGAGGGCAAACCCAGCATCAGCGTCGTAATAGTGCCAAAAGCACTATTACTCCTTGACATTATATTAGCGAATTGCTAAATTTAGTTCACATGCAAGAAGAGCAAAAACAAGAAATTATTAATTATCTGGAAAAAGCATCGGTGGCTGTTTTCTGCCTGCTGTTTCTCTTTTTCCCAATCGCCTTTACCAGCTTAACCACCGACTACTTTATTCTGCCAAAACAGGCGCTGGTTATCTTTGCAACGCTGGCAGTTTTACTGATGTATGGGGTCAAAACCCTGCTTTTGGAAAAAGTGAGGATTAGAAGAACCCCCTTTGATTTGCCAATGTTACTGTTATTGGGTGCTCTTTTGCTGTCTACTATCTTTTCCGCCGTTAAAATTGATTCATTCACCAACGTCATACCCGTAATTCTCGCCGGGCTGGCCTATTTTGGCATTGTCTACAACGCCAAAAACGAAAAGTCGGTCCTGGCTTTAATTGCCAGCCTTTTGGGAGGAGCTGTCCTCCTCTCTTTGATTACCGCCTTCATTTTTCTTAAAGTTTATATTTTCCCGTTCGATTTTGCCAAAAATGTGGCCTTTACTCCGTCAGGCTCAATCCTCGACCAAGCGCTGTATCTTTTATTTGTCTTGCCAATCGGACTTTACTTCCTCTCGCCCTTTATCCTGAAAAGAAAACTGGGCAGGACAATGGAAGAAAAAAAAGTAGATGCGGTTAAAATTGTTGGCTTCGGTGGAGCATCTTTGCTTATCTTAGTTGCACTTTCTATATCAATCTATAACTTAATAAAAATCCCTGGTAATTTTTTGATTTTACCGCTGGAAACCGGTTTTCAGACTGCTTTTGCCGCCATTTCCCAAGACAGCGGTCGGATTTTGCAAGGGTTGCTGTTTGGCAGCGGATATGGAGAATACCTGATGGACTTTACCCGGTTTAAGCAGGCAACCTTTAATCTTAATCCGGCGCTTTGGACTTTTGCCTTTACCCATTCCTCGACTTTTGTGCTTGAGCTTTTGGCCACCTCCGGAATTTTAGGCTTCTTTAGTTTCTTGTTCTTATGTTATAAAATTGTCAAGGAAAAACCGCTGTTTGTGCCTTTGGTGATTATTTTAGCTGCTTCGTTTATTTTGCCGTTTTCTTACTATACTTTAGTAGTCATTTTCTTTATGCTGGCGGTTTATGCGGCCCTTAGAGGTTTAGTCGACAACCAGAAATATTTTGACGTTGAGCTTGAACTGGTGGCCCTGAAGAAAGGCTTCTTGGCTTTTGCGCCGGAGAGCCAGAGAGAAAAAGGCTATGGCAAGGTATTGTCGTATTTTGTCTTTGGCTTAATCTTAATTATTACGCTGTCTTTAGGCTTTCTTGCTTATGATTATCTGGCAGGCAATATTGTTTTTGAAAAATCGCTGGTGGCCGCCAACCAGAATAACGGCCAGCTCACTTACACTGACCAAACCGCAGCGCTGTCCAGCTTTACCGGAAAATATAATGACGTTTACTACCGAGTTTTCTCAGAGACTAATCTAAGCCTGGCCAATTCCTTGGCCAGTTCCGTACCAACAGGCGCCAGTCCCAGCGCCCAAACCCAACAAACTGTTTATACTCTAGTCCAACAATCAATTAATGCAGCCAGACAAGCTACTACTCTTTCGCCGCTGAATACCATTGACTGGCAAAATCTGGCCACTATTTATCGAAACTTAATCGGGTTTGGCCAAAACGCCGACCAATTCGCCATTCTGGCCGAACAACAAGCAGTGCAGCTTGATCCGGTAAATCCACAAGCGTATATCACGCTGGGAGGAATTTATTACCAATTGGGCCAATGGGACAAAGCCCAGGAGCAATTCCAGCAAGCGGCCAACCTAAAACCCGATTTCGCCAACGCCTACTACAATATCGGCCATACACTAATCCAAAAAGGCGACTTAAAGGACGCGCTGACGCAATTACAAACCGTCAGGTCTTTGGTGGCCAACGACCCAACCAACTTAGGTAAAATCACTGCTGAAATAAATTCGCTGCAAAATCAAGTAAACCAACAAACAACCCAAAGTGGAGCGACGAATCAAAACACCAGCTCAACCACCCCTCTTTCCGTCACCGCCCCATCTACACTTCCGTCACAACATCCGCCGGTAAAAATCCCTGCGCCGGAAACCACTGTTACACCAACGCCAAAACCGACTGTTAGCCCGACTCCGACCACCGAAGGCGGCAATCCACTCCCAACCAATACGCCAACTCCGTAGGCACCAAAATTTTCAATTTCTAAACAGAACTCAATTCTCTTTTTGCAATTTACAATTGCCAATTCGTATGCCGAATGCCTGAAAGATTGAGCGAGCGCGTCAGGGGGATTCCTTGCAAACTTGTCAAGGAAGGGGTGAAATCCCCCGATAAGCGAGCGAGAACTTGAAAGCATGAGGCAAGACTTGGCAAGAGCTTTTGATTCTTTTTGCGGAAAAAAGAATAAGTCATTTCCACACTAAAATCACATCTCTTTTAGGTTTATTGGAAATAAATTCAAGAGGACGTCAGACTTTGGGGTCTGCTGATAAAGTTACTTAATACTAATCACTAATTTCTAATGGCTAGTTGCTAAGTTACGCTGGTCTTTGTTTTCTGAAACAATCTCGGCAAAGAACCGGTCGGTCACCTTTTGGTTTAAACGGAACTGTATCCGCTCTACCGCATTCTGCGCAAGTTATTTCAAACATTTGCCTTGGTGCCATGCCCCTGCTATCATTCATTCTGGCTTTTTTCAAAGCTCTGCAATTAGGACATCTTACTGGCTCGTTTTCAAAACCTTTTTTCTTATAGAAGTCTTGTTCGGATGCTGTCCAGACAAAGTCTTTACCGCAATCTCGACAAACTAATGTTTTATCTTGGAAATCCACTGTTTATAGATCACAAATCACAAAAGCCAAATCCCAAAAAAATTGTGAATTGGAAATTGTGAATTGGAAATTGATGTTGTCACCCCCTCTCTGAACTTTCATGTATAATTTTCCTTTTCTCCTGTTTTTTAGTTCAGAAAGAAGTGAGGAACTGATACCATAAGTACTACTTGCAGTATACAGGGTTTAAACTCAAAATGCAAAAGGCAAAAAAATCTCAGACGAAGTGTGTCCATGGCACTGAGCGAGTCTTTCGGCTGCAGAGACCGTTGCATTTTGGTCACCTGAAAGAGGGTATTTAGATTGTTCTAACAAACAAAAGCAGTAATTCCACTCAGTGAGAATTGTCTTTGTTGATGATATACTCCTTGAGTGAAAAAAAACAGCATCTTACAGATGTCCCCACTGCGAAAGCCAAAATACTATCCGTAAAGGAGTAAGAAGAGGAAAAATTAAATATGTTTGTAGAAAGTGTAATAAATGGTTTCAGATAAATAGGATAAAGAAAAACTCCACTGGAAAATTGCTGTTTGCTCATCTGACCGGAGTATCTTTCCGCTCCTTAGGAAAAACCTACCAAATTGACCCATCTACTGCCTACAGACGCTGCCTTAAGGAATTAGGAGAGCTCCCTCATTTAGCAGACGTAACAAGAAAATACTGCAGTAAGTTCTGTGGGATATTAGTGGTTGATGGAAAATATATTAAAGTGAAGGGATACGAAAGAAAGATTCCGGTTTTGTATGGGATTGATTACCTTACTCATGATATCCCAACATATATTTTCTCCCAATCTGAAAGCTACCAAACTTGCCGGACGTTTTTCAACTCCTTACGATTATTGAATTATCCTTTACAGGCCATTGTTTCTGATGACAATGCCAATATCTATGATGCCTGTGTGTCAGTATATCCTAAAGTGCTTACTCAACTTTGCCATAATCACTACAAGGAGAATATCAGGACAACTCTTGGAGTCAGAACTGATACAACATATCTTCCTTTTATGCAGAGAATAGAAGACTTGTTCTCTCACAAAAGAGCGGAAGATGAATTCCTCACATTAGCCGCAAAACTGTATAATACCTACAAACATGATTCATTACTTTCTGCGATCCTTTTAGACATGCAAAGGAGATTACCGCAATTAAACACCTACATGAATAACAGAACTATTCCCACCACTACTAATCTGATTGAAAGTTACAACTCGCACTTAGAAGCCAGAGTAAAGCCGCTGAAAGGTTTTGAATCATTTAAACACGCTGATATGTGGTTAAATGCATATTTCTTAAGACGAAGACTGAAAGTCTTTACCGATTGTACCGCTAAATTCAGAATGTTAAATGGAACATCTTCACTTCAACAGACCATGAAAAACCCTGAGGAAATTGGAGAACTCTTGAGGCTATTCAGGTGACCGTTTTTGCAACGGTATCTCGGCTGCACTCAAGACGAGTCGATGTGGACCCGAGGGGAATCGAACCCCTAACCTCTTCGATGCCATCGAAGCGCGATAACCGTTACGCTACGGGCCCGTGTTCGTCTTCTATCTTATCAAATTTCGTAGAAATTTGAAGAGGAGAAACCGACTGAAAAGCTGAAATCCCGATTTGATCGGGATGAAAGCACTCAGTCGAGTTTTGACGAGTGGCGCCAGCTCGAAGAGCTGGCATTCCACCAAGCTGACGCTTAGTGGACTTACCGAGAATCGAACTCGGGACTGCGCAATGCGAATGCGCCGGTATACCACTTACCTATAAGCCCTATTATATAATTTTCAATGCTCAATTTCCATTGAATTAATTAATTCTCCAATTTACAAATTGGAACATTGGGACTTAATTGTAAATTAAAAATTGTAAATTGTAAATTACCAATGATTATTGATTACTGCAGATACGGCAGAGGATTAACCGTTACATCATTTATTCTGATTTCAAAATGGACGTGCGGACCGGTAGTCCTTCCGGTTAAACCGATCCAACCGATAACCGTTGAGCCGCCAACCACCTGTTGTCCGGGCGAAACATTAACTGCTTCCATATGGGCATATAAAGTTTTATAGCCTCCGCCGTGATCGATGACGACGTCATTGCCGTATCCGTAGTTCCAGCCGCCGGTGTTGGCTTCGGCAACTACCCCGCTTTTAGCCGCAATAATCGGAGTACCGTAAGGGGCGGCCAAATCCAAAGCCCCATGGTACCAGGAAAAAAACTGGGTAATAATTCCGTGCACCGGCCAGGTGAAACCGGAGGCCGAAAACGAGGTTGAGCTTGGCCCCTGGGCAATATAAACTTGCGGCTGGATAAACGGCTGCGCCGAAGGCTGGATTCCATCCGGAATAATTAACATTTGGCCCGAGACTAAAGAAAAAGTTTCGGGATTAGCAAAGTCGTTAAACGGAAAGTCGACAATTTTTTGCGGGTCGGTGGCAAATTTCTTGGCAATCGTGTAAACCGTGTCTCCGCTTTGTACTTTATAGGAAATACCTGTCACCGGTAGAATTTGCAGGCTGTCCCCGACATTAATTGAATCATCGGAAAGGTCGTTGGCCCAACGGATGGTATCCGCCGAAATTCCGAATTTCTGGGCAATAGTGGAAATCGTATCGCCTCTTTGCACCGTGTAACTAATTACTTTGTCTCTTGGTTTTTGGGAGATATTAGTCTGGAAAACATTTTCATCAACATTAATTGACTGCTGGGCTGAAGGTGAAGAAAGTTGGGCGGCGGCGGTGGCGTTTTGCGAAAAAATCGGGTAAGTCGTAGCCAAAAACGGCGCAACAATGACTCCAATGGTCAAAACCCCCATGGTCGCAAAATGCAAAAAAGGCCGACTATATCGGCCTCTTTTAATCATAAAAAACTTAACCAGAATATTCTTATAAGTCTCGAAAATAAGGCTGAAAACGACCAGTCTTCCCTTGATGTAGGCAGCAAAAACTCCGAGGAAGGCGGGAAAAGCAGCCGCGAATTTCTTCGTCGGTAAGAAAAGGCCTGAAAGCCATCTTTTATTCATCTTCTGGGTATTTACAATCTTAGCAAAATAAGTTCAGCCAGTCAAACTTCACCCTGTTAAATACCGGCGAAACTGGTGCTGCGTTGCAGCATTTAACAGGGTAAAAGACTAAATTAAGCGGTTTTTAAGGTATCTAAAAACTGGTCGTTGGTTTCGGTTTTATCCAATTTTTCAATTAAAAGCTGCGTTCTTTCTTCCTCGCCCAGCATGTACAGCATTCTGCGCATGGTGACAAGTTTTTTGAGCAGTTCGGGGGACAACACTAATTCTTCCTGCCTTGTCCCGGACATTTCAATGTCAATACTTGGGTAAATCCTTTTATCGGCCAATCTTCGGTCCAAATGCAATTCCATATTGCCGGTGCCTTTAAATTCTTCGTAGATGAGGTCATCCATGCGTGAACCGGTATCCACCAAAGCCGTACCGATAATGGTCAGTGAGCCGCCCTCCTGGCAATTTCTGGCGGCGCCGAAGAATTTTTTGGCCGGCCACAAAGCCGCCGGGTCAAATCCTCCGGACAGAGTCCTGCCGCTTGGCGCAATTGATAAATTGTAAGCTCTGGCAAGCCTAGTGATTGAATCTAAGAGAATTATGACGTCCTTCCCCATCTCCACCATTCTTTTGGCCCGGTCAAGCGTGATTTCGGCCACTCTGGTCTGGTCTTCCGGCGGTTCATCAAAATTTGAGGCAACCACTTCACCCTTAACCGATGAAGTAATGTCGGTTACTTCCTCCGGCCTTTCCCCGATTAAAGCGGCCATTAAATGCGCCTGGGGAAAGTTTTGCGAAATTCCGGCTGCCAATTCCTTGAGAATGGTTGTCTTACCGGCTTTGGGTGGCGAAACAATCATTCCCCGCTGTCCAAAACCAATCGGTGCAATTAGGTCAATAATTCTGGTTGACAACGGATGCTTACCGGTAGTTAAGGTAATCTGTTTTTTGGGATAAATCGGGGTTAACTCGTCAAAATACGGCCTGTTTAAAGAATCATCTGCCGGCATACCATTGACTGCTTCGACTTTCAAAAGCCCGAAATATCTTTCGGTGTCTTTGGGCGGGCGGCCAATTCCCTCAACCAAATCACCGGGTCTAAGCATAAAGCGGCGGATTTGCGACTGGGAAATATAAATATCGCGCTGTGAGGGAATAAATCTTGGCCTTAAAAAGCCATGCCCTTCCGGCTGGATATCTAAAATGCCATGTACCGGGTGGGTTGGCACGGGCTGTTGTTCAAACCTGGTGTCTTGGTATTCCCTTGGAGCGACCGGTCTTGGCTCAATAGTTGCTCTTTGGGCAGCTACTTCGACTGCAGCCTCCGCCGGCTCTTCGACTTTAACGGATTCGACAACCGGAACTTCTTTCGCTTTGCTTAATTTACTTTCTTCTTCTGTCGGTTTTCCAACAATATCCTCTATCGAGGTTTTCTCAACTACTGTGGTTTTTTTCTTAGTTGGCATAAATAAATTTAGAATTTATAATCTCTGGTTTAGAAATTTTAAAATGGTAAGTTGTCAATAATAAATGGTCAATAGTTTACTGGGATTTGCTTTCGAAGACCTTTTGAAAGCAAGCTCATTACATCATACTATGTTCCTTTTGTCAAGCCCCACTTCGCTAAAGCTTCACGGGGTAAGAGACAAAAGGAACATTCTCACTACTTAATTGCTAATTTCTGATTGCAATTTTACGGATTTTAGCCTCAAAAAGGCCTCGAAAAAACCACCTAGGGCTTAATCTGACACCACATATGCAACCGTTGTAAACTTAAACATATGCGGGTTAAACCATATTTAATTATTCGGACTTTTAAGAAAACAGGATCTTTGTATGAAACTGCAAGAGCGCTTAGCATTAACCGTTCAACTGTCTACCGTTGGGTAAAACGTGCCCATTCAAATCATATCCAAAGCTTTGGGCTATCCGAGAGGAATTTGAGCAGGAAATCAACCAGACCGCATACGATTTACAAAGTCTTGTCCTCTCAGGATGAAGCAAATATTGTTTCAGTTAGGCTTAAAAAGCGCTATACTGCGGAAAAGATTAAGAAAATACTTAATCTTTTGGTTTCCGTAAAAACCGTTCATAGAACGCTTAAGAGGTACAATTTAATTGATAGCAGCGGCTATCACAGAAGACCAAGATTTCAAGGCACAATTCATATGCACGTCAGGAATACTAAAACAGTTGGTTATCTTCAAATGGATGTTAAATACTTAACTCCGGAGCTAACAGGACTACCCTGGACCTGTTTTGAATACGGTGTAATTGATATATTCTCAAGATACAAGGAAGTAGTCATTCTTAATCACTTGGATGAAGACGGAGCGATGTCAGCACTCCTCGAAATTATTCCTAAGCTTCCTTTTAAGCCGGTCTTTCTACAAACCGACAATGGTCTTGAATTCCAAGGGAGGTTTAGAAAGCTGCTTGATGATTTGAAGCTAGAACACCATTTCATCCATAAGAGAACTCCCAATGAGAACGCTGTGATTGAACGCTCTATAATGGACCCCATAATCTGCACAGTCACCTTAGACTAAGATAGAATAGTTCTATGGATCAAAAAATACGCAGAATTCATCCACCGGCATTTAAAGCCAGAGTTGCTCTGGAGGCAATTAAGGAACAAAAAACAATTGCGGAGCTGTCAAGTATGTACGGTGTACATTCAACCCAAATAACGAAATGGAAACGCCGGGCGTTGGAGATTCTCTCGCAAGGGTTTTCAGAACATCTTATTCAACGGAAACGGGATGACCGTGAGCTGGTACAGGAATTGTATCGGCAAATAGGAAGATTAAAAGTCGAAGTAGACTTTCTTAAAAAAAAGATGGGCATCTTCGACGAGTAGGGATATCCTTACTCCCGGAGAAATTGCTCTGCACATTAACAAAACAGAAAGCGTATTACCAAAGAGTATACGGGCTGATCTTCTGGATATTTCCAGATCAAGTTTGTACTATCAGCCAAGACCGGTTAAACCCGAGGCACTCATTTTAATGAACAGAATTGATGAGGTATATACTGCCCACCCTTTTTATGGTTCAAGACGTATGGCAAAAGAGGTTGGTGTTAACAGAAAACAGGCACAACGCCTGATGCGTGAAATGGGCTATGAGGCATTGTATCCGAAGCCTAATTTGAGTAAACCCGATAAACAACACATGTTCTATCCGTATTTACTCAAAGGAGTAGTTGCAGGATATCCAAATCATATCTGGGGCACAGATATTACGTATATTCGGATGAAACATGGGTTTGTATATTTAACTGCCTTTCTTGATTGGTTTACCAGATTTGTTGTTTCCTGGAAGCTCTCAATTACCCTTGAAACAGACTTTTGTTTTGATGCTGCAACTGAAGCAATTGAGAAATTCGGAAGACCAACCATTATTAATGAAGATCAGGGATCACAAAATACCGATCATCTGATGACAGATCTCTGGGAAAATCACAATGTCAAAATCAGCATGGACTCACGGGGACGGGCACTGGACAATATCTTCACCGAGAGGTTATGGAGGAGTGTTAAATATGAAGAGGTATACTTAAAAGAATACGCTACTGTTTTGGAAGCAAAAGAAAACATTGAAAACTATTTTTACTTTTACAATTATGAAAGAAAACACCAATCGCTTAATTACAGAACACCGGCTGAAATATATTTTGGAAAGGAGGAAAACTTAGTCTAAGTTTAGCCGTTTTACTGTGTTGACAATGGGGTCCACCTTACTCTTTTAGAACAGATCAAGATGAATTTCTTTTCCGATTGGAACAACCACCTAAGCATTACGATGAATTAAGAACCCTTTTCGCCGCATGGATACATGAATACAATTACGAAAGACCCCATCTGGGGATTGACCTTAGAACACTTTATGAAGTTGTTGCAAATGTCCTGTCAGATTAAGCTAGGGTTGACTTACCAAGCATCCTGTGGTAAACTCTAATAACCTAAAAATGATAACTGCCCTATACTAATCCATACTCGCCTCTGTCTAAGAATATGAAAGATCAAAAGCCATTGATATCAATACTATTGCCTGTTCACAATTCAGCCGAAACGCTGAAAGAGTGTGTTTTGAGCCTTTTGAGTCAGTCCTACAAAAATATTGAGATTATTGCCATTGACGATAAATCTTCGGACACGTCCCACTCTATGCTTAAAGCTTTGAAGAAAAAGGATAAACGGCTAAGGGTTTATAAAAATGTCAAGCGCTACGGCTTGGCAGTGACCTTAAACAGGCTGGTTCACAAAGCTAAGGGCAGTTTTATTGCTTTTATGGATACCGACGATTTCTCCAGCCCCAACAGGCTGAAGAAACAGTTAAATTTCTTATTGAACAACCCTGACGTGGTGGCTGTTGGCTCACAATGTACCTTTATTGATGCCAAAAACAAGAAAATCGGCCGCAGCGACTTCCCGACCGAGAATAGCTTGATTTACGAAAATCCGCTGCATGGAATTTCCATGCAATTTGAAACGGTTTTGATTAATAAAACCTTACTTCCCAAGGATATCTTGAAGTTTCATACAGGCTCAAATCCGTTTATCTACAGCGACCTTTTAATGAAGATTATTGCCTACGGAAAGTTAGCCAACCTCAAAGAATTCCTCCACTTCCACAGAAACGACCCAAAAATTTACCTTTCCGATGTTAAGCGCAACATTATTGCCTTAATTAAGCTTTGGATTAAATCTAAGACTTTGTATGACTACGCACCGCCTCTTCGCTCCTTCTTCTCCCCAATCATCAAACCAGCCTAATTTCAGCAACTAGCCACTAGCAATTAGCGCTTAGTTTTTCTTATATCTTCTTCTGGAATCGTCCGTCCGTAGTTGACTGCATGAGGGATTGAATGAATGCGTCAGGAGGATTCCTCAGACGCGATAGTGGATTGCTGAAGGTTGAGCGGAGCGAAATGGTTTGGCATAGCCAAATCCAGGTGAAATCCCCCGACAAATGAATGAAATCCCGAAAGCTGGAAATAAGGCAGGACGAGAGTTTTCTGCTTCTCTTTCCGGAAAAAGAGAAGAAATTAAAACTTGTCAAGTACTTTCCCCTATTTATCCACATTATTTTAGTGAGTTTAGAAAAGGCCGTCAAATCAACCTAAACATGCAATATTTTACTATAAGTTAATGAGATATTTGCCTGTTTTGGTGCTATAGGTTTGACACTCTTGACAACGTGTGCTACAATTCCCTTAGATTATGAAATTTAACTTTTTAAGATTCAGAACTGGAAAAACAGTCAAAACTATTACTGATTACAAGCAGGAAATACTTGTAAAAGCTGGGCGAGAACAGTTCAAAAAACTGTTGGAAAAAGGGATTAGTATACCGGTAGTTTTGCTGTAAATTAGAAGTTTACACAAAAAAAGAGCATCGCTTTCGTTACTCGGATAATAAGCTCTTGTACGATAAGCAATGCTCTTGGAAAAAGGGTAATTAGTCCTTTAGGCAGGAAATAACTAATTACCTATTTGTTGTTAATAGCAAATAAATAAACGCATGTCAAGGAAAATTGAGGAAGCTAAAACTAATCGATTTACTTGATACGGATTGATATTTTTATATCAATATTTGGAAGCTAGAATGGTGATACGATAATTGGGCAGGTTATCGTATCACCGTTTTAGATTGTGGAAGACTTTACCTCAAAAATCTCCGGAAGGAAAAGCTATCGAACTTAACTGTGAAACTATTTACAGCAGTTTTTTGGAGAATAGAATGCGGCCGGCTGAAGTTTGAATTACTCTTGACACCACCACGTCTAATTCACGGCCTAAATCGGCAGCGGCGTTTTCAACCACAATCATTGTTCCGTCGTCCAAATACCCCACTCCCTGCGTGACATCTTTGCCTTTATGTTGGATTTGGATATGTAAAGTTTCGCCCGGCACCGCAATAATTTTTAACAGATTAGCCAAGGTATTAATATTGACTGCCGCAACACCGGCAATACTCCCCTTTTTCTCCAAATTGAAATCGCAGGTAATGAGCCTTCCCTTATTCATTTTTGCCGCCTGAATCAGTTTTTCATCCACTTCTCTTAACTTATCCAACCCCATCACTGCCTCTTTTTCCTGGGAAATGGCAATTAGCTTTACTCCTTTTACCTTCTTGACTTTATCCAAAAGCTCCAAACCTTTTCTGCCTCGCTCACGCCTGACTAAATCTTTGGAATCGGCAATGTGTTTTAGTTCTAAAAGAATACTTTCCAAAACCACGATATTGCCGCGAAGAAGACCCAAGTTAATCACGTCAAAAATCCGGCCGTCAATAATGGCCGAGGTATCTAAGAAAATTGCTCCTTCCAAAACATGGTTGTGGTTTTTCTTTTTTTTGCCGTTTGGACGCCGCAGTAAAAGCCTCCTACTGACTGTTTTAGCCACTTCGTCCGCCAAAAGCCCGACAAAGCGAGGCGAGAAATGAATTCCTTTTTCCGATGTTCTCACTGCCGGAACCGCATCCTCCTTTGATTTGAACTGAACTTTTGAATTTACTTTTTTTGCCATATTCTATGTTCTACTTCCTGACGTATCCTCTTTCTCTTTTGACCCATTGCTCTTCTTTTGTTTCATCTTTTGCTAACATTCTAACAATTTCTTCAATTGAATGGTAGTCTTTAGGTGTAATAATTTTGGTAAAGCCTAATTTTTTCGCTTCCTTAATCCTCTTTTCCAAAAACGGCGGCGTGCGTAATTCCCCTAACAGGCCAACCTCGGCAATTCCCACCGTCCTGGATAAATTTATATTTTTAATACTTGAGAAAATGCTTAAGCAAATCCCCAGGTCACAGGCCGGGTCATTCAGTTTCATCCCTCCGGCCACATTGACAAAAACATCCATTTGTTCGACCGGCAATCTAGCATGCTTTTGTAAGACCGCTAAAAGCAGTTCCAAGCGTTTATAATCAACACCGGCGGCAACTCTACGTGGCATTGCTAATTTTGAGTAAACTAGGAGCGCTTGCACCTCGACCAAAAACGCTCTGGTCCCTTCCAAATTGGCAACTAAAACTGAACCCGGCGCGTTATTTGATTTGGTTAAGAAAATTTGTTCCGGGTTTTTAATTTCCTCTAAGCCGCCCTCCTGCATCGCAAAAATCCCCACCTCGTCAATTGGTCCGAAACGATTTTTCAGGCTTCTTAAAATCCTCGTGCCGGTATTTTTTTCTCCTTCCAAAAATAACACCGTATCCACCATGTGCGATAAAATCATCGGCCCGGCCACCATTCCTTCTTTGGTAACATGCCCGACCAAAACAATGGGAATATTTAAAGTTTTGGCAGTTCTAATAAACTGTGCCGCGGCAAACCTGATTTGCCCGACACTGCCGGACAATCCGCTGACGCTTTCCGATTCCATGGTTTGAATTGAGTCAATCACTACCAGTGCCGGTTTCGTTTCGGCAATTAAATTAACAATTTCTTCGGTGTTGATTAAAGAAACTAAAAACAAAAATTCGTTTTTAAGGTTTTTGGTTAGTCTGACTGCCCGCAGTTTTATTTGCTGTTCGGATTCTTCGCCGGAAATATACAGGACAGATTGATGATTGACGATTGATGATTGAAGATTATTAGCGCGGGGAGAGACAAAATTTTCGCTGCTTTCATTCGAACGTTTAGACTTCAGGTTTGACTTTTTAGATCCTTGAGCTGAAAGCGAGAAAATTTTCGTATCGACCTCAGCGCCCCGACCGCTGGAAATATTTAAAGCCATCTGCAAAAGTAAAGTTGACTTGCCGATTCCCGGATCGCCTGCCAGTAAAACGACACTTCCCGGCACAATTCCTCCGCCCAAAACGCTGTCCATCTCTGTAAAGCCGGTTTCAAACCTGTCTTTTTCGGTGTGAATTATTTGTGATAAAGTGTGCGGTTTTACGTCCGTTTGGTTTTTGTGATTTGTGATTTGCGATTTGAGATTTGAGGAAGTTTTGAATTCTTTAAGCGTATTCCACATTCCGCACTCGGGACATTTTCCGAGGAACGCCGGACTGTCATATCCGCATTCCTGGCAGACAAATGAAGTTTGCGATTTCATAATTGAAAATTGAAAATTTATTAGAAATCAGAAATTCTTATCGGTATCCAATCGGCTTTTCCGTTAACACCGGCACTAGAACAAGCCTGTGCTTTTTGCTATCCACTTCAACCACTGTGGCGTTGACCGGGGTCCCTTGCGTATACGAAACAGTTGGCGGAATTTTGTCTTTCTTAATAAACCCTTCTATTCCCTCCCCGACATTGACCAAAATTCCGCTCGATAAAACCTTGGATACAACACCTGCAACTTTTTGGTCAACTGTAAATGATTTTAGTTTTTCTTCAAACGGATCTTTACTTAAATTTTTAATGGATAGGTTAACCCTTTTTGATTCCTTATCCAAATTAAGAATTTCGGCTTCGATTTTTTCGCCGGCTTTAAAAGTATCCGGAATGGTAATGATCCTTTCCCAGGAGACTTCGGAAATATGCACAAATCCCTCAACCACTTTTTTGTCGGGAAGTTCAATTGAAAGGAAAATTCCAAACGGCGCAACGTTGGCAATTGTCGCCCCGATTTTTTGCCCGACTTTAAGGTCTTTAACGGCTTTTTCAAAATCTTCGGAGCCGACAGTGGCTTTTTGCGAGAAAATAATTTTTCGCGCCGCTCTGTTTAGCTCAATCACCAACACTTTTATCGTTTTCCCCACTAAATCCTGCGAATTTTCCAAAAAAACCGTTTGCGAATTTGGCAGAAAGCCGGAAATTCCGTCTTTAGTGGAGATTAAAAATCCGCCTTTAGTCGATTCGTCAACTATGGCTTCCAGCGGCTCTTTATCTTTTTGCAAACTCTCCAGTCTCCCCCACACCCGGTCGTCATTAAACCGCCTGAGGGATACTACCGGATTACCGTAATCCGATTCGGGGTTAAGAACCGCGACTGTAACTTTGTCGCCTAATTTGATGGTCGAAAGCAAACTTTTTAAAATTCTTTTATCTTTTTCCAAGACTACCGCTTCGGTTTTGGCGCCGATGTCGACCAGAATTTCTCCCGAGGTTAATTTGGTGATTATTCCCTGGAGGATTTCGCCTTTGGAGACTTTGACAAAATTAGTTTTGTGCGAAGCTAAAAGCTCCGCCATCGTTTTAGATCCTGAGCCTGCCGAATGGATTGTCTGTGGTGTTTTAGATTGATTTGTAGAAGCCATTCATTAAAATACCTTTCTTTTTAAGATTTGTTTAGTATAGCACTTCTCCCCATCTCCCACAATGTTCAAAACAATTCCTGAACAGTTATTATAAATTTCACAACCACTTTTCACCGAAAAATTTAGTAAAGGTTGCAAAAATTTAATGAATAATATATTTATTCAAAAACATGAACTTGTATTGCAGATTGAATATAAAAATTAGTGGCAATTTTCTATAAACGTCTGGCAAATTTAGATTTATCAGCGGCCAATAGCTAGAACAGCTTTTCTGACTTCGCGCGGCATTTTGCCAACAACAGCTTGTCTTATTTTTTCCAATACTGTCGGGTTGGTTAGCCAGGCGGTACCAGCCTCAGCCTCCCTGTCTTTGATTGCCCCCAAACTATCTTTGGTAAACCAAGAACCACCTATTGAATAAACGTGGGCAATCCCCATCACCGGCCTAACCGGCTCTTTTTTGGGACGAGTTATAAGACTAACAACAAAAACATCCGGAAATTGGTACATTCTAGCTCGAAGTGCAACGATTTGAGGTTTTTGTATTCTGCATGATTTCTCCTAAAACTTCAAGTGGTGTTTTCCAATCCAAACATTTTCTGGGCGTATTATTCAGTTCCCATTCAATTAAAGCAACGTCTCTTTCGGTAATTAGATCCATGCTTATGCCTTTAGGAATAAAACGCCTGATTCTTCCATTCATATTTTCAACCGTTCCTTTTTCCCAGGAGTGATATGCATGACAGAAATATACAGACATGTCTAAGCTCTCCGTAATTTGTTTATGTTTGGTATTTTCAGCTCCATTGTCAGCAGTCAGAGTTTTTCTGATTTTGTCAGGAAAACGACTCATTCTAGCAAACAGTTTCTTAGTTTTTTCATCTGCTGTTTTAGCAGCTAGCTTTGACATAACAGTAAGCCTTAGTTTTCTTTCAACCGTTACTGACAGGGCAGTCTTGTCAGTTTGGCGGCCTATCACATTATCTGTCTCCCAATGGCCAAGTTGTAATCTTGTGTCAATCGATTTGGGTCTACTATCAATCGAAATAGCTTCAGGAATACGGCTATCTCTATTAACCCTTCTTCCCAGCTTTTTCATTCTTTTCTTGCGTTTTACTGTTAGATATTGCCAGAGCTTAAATTGCTTGTTCTGTGGTTTGTAGATTGCCTGATAAATAGTTTCATGGACAATTGAAAGATCGGGATGATCTTTTGACAATCTTCCGGCAATTGTTTCAGGAGACCACTGTTTCTCTATTAGTTTCTTTTTAACATAAGAGTAGACCTCCGGTCCTTTCCAGGATGCTTGAGAGCGTTGAATAGCTGCTCTCTTATCAGCTTTTTGTTGTGCACGGCAGGGAATATATACGGCTGAAGTTTTCTCCAATCCCTTGGTATATGTTCTGTTTCTTTTGAGTTCACGAGACAGAGTGCCTTTGTTTCGTCCTAATTTATCTGCAATATCTCCCAGACTTAGTCCTGCATGCTTAAGCGCATAAAGCTCTTCCCGCTCTACAAGAGTTAAATGATTATACATAGCGCAACACCTCCTTTCGGTAATTGATTTTACCTCAAGTGTTGCACTTCGTTTTAGAACCTACCAGCCACAAAAAAATCCCCTCGCGGGGATTTTTAACTATAGTGGTGAGCTTGTCGAACCATTGAAAACAGAAAATTTCTGGCAATGACCTATTGTCCCAATATAAATCAGTATCGTAGGCGCTGAAGCGTTTCACTTCTCTGTTCGGAATGGGAAGAGGTGGTGCCACTTCGCACAAATTACCAGAAAATTTCCATCTTCAATTGTTAATGTTCAAGGCGCTCTTTATCCTCCCGATTTTACCGTTCGCCTTTTCAGTTCTATTCGAACACGGCTCACGGAGCAATCTTAGGAGGATTGCGTCGCCAAGTCAAACTTGGCTCCTTAAAGGTGAGGAGAAATATCATTTTCAATCTACTCTAAAAACCATTAGTACGGGTAAGCTAAACACCTTACGGCGCTTACACTGTCCGCCTATCAACCTCCTAGTCTAGAAGGGGTTTTAGTACCCTTACGGGCACACGATATCTTATCTTGAAGGCCGCTTCCCACTTAGATGCTTTCAGCGGTTATCGGTTGGGAATCTAGCTACCCGGCGCTGCTCCTATTCGGAAACAACCGGCACACCAGGGATTCCCTCATCCCAGTCCTCTCGTACTAGGGACGAATCTTCTCAAATATCAACGATTGTACAGGATAGAGACCGACAATTATGTTACTCTCCGTTTTTTCGGAGGGCGTAAGTATTTCTACTACGCTCTACATATCGCTATGCAGTTCGGACTATATCTTCCTCGCCTCATTGGCGGGTCTAACACATAGTCTCTGAGGTACTAAGAAAGTATCATTTGTTTTGAATATCTTTTATTAGTTGTTCTCTGACTGCTAAAAACTAATTCTGCAATTTCTTTCAAGCCTGTCTTTCTTAAATGCTTACCTTGTTCGATAATTTGAAGCACTTTTGAAAAAATTATAAAATCTTGTTGTTTTGAAGTTAAAAGCGGATTATTCTTGAAAAAAGGAATTACCTTTTTTCTTAGATCATCCCTATCTTTAACTATCAAAATCCAAGATTTATCTTTTGGATTTTTAGCATGATTGGGCTTTAAATAACCGCAATCGAGACGTTTTTTGAACAACTCTAAAAGGTTTCTCCCGCCCGGATTTTGGCTGACGTGAAATTCGGTAATCACTTGCCATTTTAGCGGCAAATCGTTTCTTTTACCAAATCCCACATAGAAACAACCTTCTCCATCAGTAAAACCTGCTAGATATTCATCTGACACTTGCCTAGTTGCCTGCTGATTGTCCGCACTCAAGACATTTTTACTTGACATAGAGATAGAATAACTCTATTCTTTTTAATTTGTCAAGTAGCCTGAGATTCTCGGAGTTTCCAGCATTTAGCTAGATTTATACTCATTAAGAGCCCTTCAATTCCCTCTTTAGGGTATCAAAACGCTTGAAGGAAGACAGCAACGGTCAACTTTACTGTCTTACGACGTTCTGAACCCAGCTCGCGTACCACTTTAACCGGCGAACAGCCGGACCCTTGGGACCTTCTCCAGCCCCAGGATGTGATGAGCCGACATCGAGGTGCCAAACCGCATCGTCGCTGTGGACGCTTGGATGCGATCAGCCTGTTATCCCCGGGGTAGCTTTTATCCGTTAAGCTGTAGGCGTACCACTACGCCATACAGGATCACTAACATCTGGTTTCCCACCTGCTCGACTTGTAGGTCTCGCAGTCAAGCTGGCTTATGCGTTTGCACTATCACTGCGATTTCTATCCGCAGTTAGCCAACCTTTATACGACTCCGTTGCATTGTAGGAGTCAATCGCCCCAGTTAAACTGCCCGCCAGACACTGTCCCTCTGCCGAATTTTTATGCGGCTAGAGGTAATGATTGCATATTCCAAAGAGAGGTATTTCACTATTGCCAAAGCTCCCTCCTATTCTAAACAGTTAGAATATACTTTCAAATGCCAAGCTACAGTAAAGCTCCCGGGGTCTTTTTGTCCATGTACAATTAGGCCGCGTCTTCACGGCCATCTCAATTTCGCCGAGTAGATGTTCAAGACAGTTATTTACTCGTTCTGCCTTTCGTGCGGGTCGGAACTCGCCCGACAAGGAACTTCGCTCAATTATGTTAATCCTAGATCTTGCAAATCTAGATTCTCCGATTCGCATCGGAGGTCGGACTATATCTTATCGCCTGAATGGCGACTCTAACGTTTAGTCTCTGAGGGTTTCCCGAGAGATCGGGATCTTCCCTGCTGATTGACTCCACCAAACAGATTTTTACCATTTCTGGTACTGTTGGATTCTGAGTTATTCCAGCATATAGTTAGATTTCTAAAACACTTTTTCTAAAGCAACGAAGTGTTACCATAGAACAGTTCACATTGTTACTTGCTCTGATTGAATACAGAGTCTCATGGTCGTCCATGAGGTCGGACTATATCATCACCGCTTATAAGCGGGTTTAGCGTATAGTCTCTGAGGATTCCTCAATCGGAAATATATCATTATATCCATATTTCCTTGTTCTTCCTTTACCTTCATTTAATTTTTCTCTTAAAAGTAAAATTCTTTTTAATCCCTTAATATCTCTATGCTCTCCGCTTTCAACAAGCTTTGAGATTTTACAGAATATATTAAAGTTATTAATTTTACTATTAGATAGTAAAGGATATCTTGTGAAATATGGAATAACTTTTTTGACTATTTCTTGAGAGTTTGTAATATCTAGAGAATGCAAACCATCTTTTCTTGTTTTAATTATTCCACATCCTAGTTCTTTTTTTATTATAAAAAGAACTGATGGATCTTTTTGGGAAACATTAAAACTTAAAACAATTTGCCATTTAACCTTATAATCACTTTTTTTACGAAGTGATACATTAAAACTCCCTTCTCCTTCTACAAACCCCGCTATAAAATAGCCTAAATTCTTCCGATCAAGGTCTTTCCTGCTGATTGTCTGCGCTGGACGTTTTTTCACTACATTAAATATAACATAGTAACGCCAGATACTTCAACCGTCTGTTTTAAACAGTTGCGGTACAGATTTTCCAGCATATAGCTAAATTTTATAACTACAATTTCTTATAGTTACTGCTGCCGTTTACTGGAGCTTATATCACAAACTGACATCTTGCGACGTTTTATTCACGATATTTGACTTACCAGCACTGGGCAGGCGTCAGCCCCTATACTTTGCCTTTCGGCTTTGCAGGGACCTGTGTTTTAGATAAACAGTCGGTAAATAAACTTTTGTTGCAATCCTGAAACTAATCAGGACAAGGCATCTCCCATAGGTTACGCCTAGCTTTTTTGCCGAGTTCCTTGAACATCTGTCACTCGATCGCCTTAGTCTTCTCGACCAATCCACCTGTGTCGGTTTGCGGTACGGAAAAATATGAATTTGTCCTTCGATTGCTCTTGGGACTCAATGAAAATTTTCTCGGAAACTGAAAGCTACTAAATCGGAATTATTACTAATCCCTTTTATTTGCAGCTTGATTAAACACGATAACGGATTTACCAGTTATCACTATCTTACTGCTTAAATCCCGCGAACGGGACTCAGCTCTTCCACTTTCGTCCTTCCCTTGAACGGTTCACATTCTGTAGTCGAATTTCAACGACTTATCCATCGGGCTACGCCCCTTTAACGAGGCACACCCTTAGGACCGACTAACCCTCCGCTGACTTACATTGCGGAGGAAACCTTGGATATTCGGCGTGCACGATTCTCACATGCATTTCGCTACTCATACCGGCATTCTCACTTCTATCCGCTCCACCTCGGTTTACACCTCGGCTTCACTGCAAATAGAACGCTCCCCTACCTCCCTACCTTAAATTAATAAAATAGGAACTCCAACTTCGGCAAAAGGCTTAATCCTCGATAAATTTTTCGCGCCAAATATCATCCTCCAGTGAGCTGTTACGCTTTCTTTAAAAGATGGCTGCTTCTAAGCCAACTTCCTGGTTGTCTATGAAATTTGACTTCGTTCAAAACTTAGCCTTTATTTAGAGGCCTTAGATGGGAGTCTGGGCTGTTTCCCTTTTGACCCATCGGCTTAGCCCGACGAGTCTGACTAGTTATTAAACATACGGCTGCATTCGGAGTTTGGTTAATCCCTACGTCTTGCGACGCAAATGATCATCCAGTGCTCTACCTCAGCGTATTACAAATAACCGCTATACCAAAATATATTTCGGGGAGAACCAGCTATCTCTGGGTTCGTTTGGCATATTGCCCCTAACCTCAAGTCATCTCAAGCAATTGCTGCTGCTACGAGTTCGGGCCTCCTGCTAACTTTCGTCAACATTCACCCTGCTCAAGGTTAGCTCACCCAGTTTCGGGTCTAATGACTGCAATTAATCGCCCGGTTAGGGCACGCTTTCACTACGCCTCCCCAAGACAAGCTTGGTTAAGCTATACTGCAATCAATAACTCACCGGTTCATTCTTCAATAGGCACGGCATCATCTCGCTTGCGCTCGACTCTGCCTGCTTGTTAGCCGACAATTTCAGTTCTATTTCATTCCCCTCCCGGGGTGCTTTTCACCTTTCCCTCGCGGTACTAGTTCACTATCGGTAGACTTTGATATTTAGTCTTGGAACGTGGCCGCCCCAGATTCCCACAGGGTTTCACCGTACCCCATGGTACTTAGGAACAGACTATCGTAAATTCAAGTTTCGCGTACGAGTCTTTCACTCTCTGTGGAGGACCATTCCGGATCCTTCTGCTACCTGAATTTAATCGAATATCGTCTGCCCTGCAACCCTCGCGCGCAACGCGAGAAACCCCAAGCTCCAAAATCCAAATCCCAAAATTAATTGAGATTTGGTCATTGTGATTTGTGATTTCTTGTGCTGCGCACAAGTTTAGACTGTTCCGCTTTCGCTCGCCGCTACTGACGGAATCTCGGATGATTTATATTCCTGGCGTTACTTAGATGTTTCAGTTCACGCCGTACCCGGCCAAAAGTTATATGAACTCTTACGAGTCCAAGTTCATTTTTGGCCACCAGACAAGCTGGTGGGTTACCCCATTCGGAAACCGCTGGATCAAAGGTTTATGGCACCTCCCCAACGAGTATCGCCGCCGTATGCGTCCTTCCTCGGTCAAAGCCTCCTAGGCATCCATTATCGGCATTATGAGTAGATTAAAAATCTTCCCATTAAACTCTTCCGAAATAAATCGGAAAAATTCAATGGGCCTTCTCCTCACTTGTTAAAGAGCCAATGAAGCAGAGTTAGAACTCGCTTCATGGCCATGAAGTCATCTCCGATGTACTTCATTGGCCAACTCATTTCGTATCTAGAAAGTAGCGGCCACGTCGTGTGGCAAGCGCTACTTTCTAGATAATGAGTAATTTGAACCCGAATCGTTGTTTATCCGGTGGACCGTGGCGGACTCGAACCGCCTACCTCTTCATTGCAAATGAAGTGTTCTACCGGGTGAACTAACGGCCCCAAAGTTTCGGGATCCCGTAAGCTAAATTATTAAAAGTACTAGTGAACGAGGGAATTTAGTTATAAGAAGCCACAAAAACCGCCTACGCGGTTGAAAAAGTTAATTTTCTTAGTGTCATCATAAAATAAATTCCTCCCGAACCTAATCGGGATTCATTCACGTACAAATGATATTACCATAGGTTCAAAACAGTGTCAAGCTCCGATTTATCGGAGCGCAACCCTGAGCGGAGCCGAACGGGTCAAGGGTGGTTATTTATTATCAGCTTTGAAAAAACCACCAATATTAAATTTTGCCTTGTAGCCTGTTAAAAATAAAAGAATCAATGCGACAATACTATGCGAGATGCAAAAATAAACCAATAGAATAATAAAAATTATATTCTTTTTACTCAAAAGCTTAATTAATAATTTGTTTATTTTAGACCATTTTAGCTTCATATATTAATTTTACCCCCAAATACCCTACTTTGTATTATTTTCGTGCCTACATATATATTTTAGGCCAATTTTGTCAAGTAATTTATATATTTTTAATAATAGTTATCTTATATATGTGAAGACAACAGCCTTCTTATATGCTTTATAAAACTGACCATAAATGTCAATTAAGATAGGGTTATCAATACCCCTTAATTACGCAAAATCCCGACGTCTTGCAGCTATTTTGTCTGCACTCTGTCGGGTTTTAAAAAACCTATACTAATATTATACCACTTTTAGGTTAGGTTCATGCTTTAAATCTTTTATCAAATCTCTTAATTATTTCTTTTGCTCTAATTCCACCTCTTTTCAAGCTTTCTTCATCTATCTCTACTACTGGTGGCTGAAATGCAAATGCTCTATTTAATACAATTTCCATTAAATCACGCCAATCCTGAACAAGAGCCAATCTTTCTTCCATAGAAGCATGTTTTAATTTTTCTTTTAGAGTAATATATTTAATTTCATCAGCTTCAATACTTTTTATTTTTCCTTCGTCAGAATTAACAGAAGTTTTGTCTTTTCGTGTTTTAGCTTCGGCTAAACTTTGTTTATATAAATCAATCGCTTGAGCAAAGTAATTATATGCTTGTTTTTCAATCTCATTTATTTGATTGTTAATATTGTTTCCCTTTGTTTTAGGAGAATTATTCTGAATTGCTCTCGCTATGAAAAAACCAGCTATTAATATCGCTATTACAATCCATATCATATTTTTATACTTTCTTATTTTCTTATACTCTCTTTTAAAAATAAAGTCAACGAAGCTAAAAATGAAAAAATACCCCTAAAGCGTATAATTAATATATGAGAATAAATTCTCTGAAAGGAGGACAAATGAAAGATCCAATTAGGGAAAAACTCTGTGAAGAATGTAAAACTAAGTATGATAATGGTAAAGGATTTTATTTCTGTGAAAAATGTTTAAAAATCTTTGAACCCAAAAAACAAAATCGGGGCTAGATTATTTCCCGCCCGGCGGGGGCGGCGGTCGTGAAGCTTAGGCAAAAGATAATTTGATGAATTTTTTCTTCTCGTTTATAACTATATCGTCAAAATGGTTCATAAAACCTCCTCTACCAAGTAATGGCGTATTATTTTCGTCGGTAAAATCGGCTTCCGTGATAATTTTATTCCCTTGGATATATAAAACAACCTGGTGGGCATAAGCCTTGATTTCTTTTCCGCCGATTCCCATTGTTTTAACCAATTTCCCTTTCTCTATTTTCAATCCCAAGCTTCTTCCCCAAGCAGCTGGGAACAAATTTCTATCAGCTCCTGTATCAAAAAGGCAATCAACTAATATTTTTGAAACGTTATGATTAACGGATAAACGAACTGGAATTTTAGGCCTTAAAATTTCAAAGACTTTTCCTGTGGTTAAATCTTTTCCAACTTCAGGAACGTAGTAAAAGGTGATATTTTTCATTGGGCAATTGAATTTAAGGTGAAAGAAATTTGTCGGCGGGATGCATAAAAGAAACAACCAGATCTCTTTGATCACCAATTTTTTTTAGTAGATTTTCCAAAGTGCTCGCTTTTTCGACCACTTTTTTTCTATCTTTGGAAAATGCAACCCATTTGTTTTGTAATTTGATTAAATCTTCCAATTTCATGTTTTTATTATACACTATTCGGTCAATTACATGATTGGGCTGGGGTCATTGGTACCAGTTGAGGAGATTGCTCATAAGCATAGTCCAAAGGAGTTTTGTAGTCAAGGGCTTGATGCGGACGAATACTGTTGTATTTGACTAACCATTCTGTTAAATCAATATTTGCTTCATCAATTTCATCAAGCCCTATGACAGAAAAACTAAGCCACTCTCTTTGTACTGTATGATTAAACTTCTCAAGACAAGGATTATCCTTGGGCGTATGGGGGCGGGAGAATACTTGTCGGATGGAAAGTATTTCACATACTCTTGCAAAATCCTTATCAAACTCAGATCCATTGTCAGAGTGAATAATGGCAAGCTGATTATTGCTTAAATAGCTTAGTCGTTTCAGAAAGTCTGCAGCATTTGCCGAAGAGTTTGTTTTGTATACTCTGGCAAAGCCAAGCTTAGTTTTGTTCTCTAAGGCTGTGAAGATAACTTTTCTTGTGCCATACCACCAGATAATAATACTGTCCGTATGCCAGACTACTCCCGTAGGATATTCCTGTAATAGTTCTTTTACCTTATGGATACGAATTCGAGGCTGTTTAGGTCTTCTTTTAACGTATCCGTTCTTTTTCTCTTGGAATAATTTGTGCTTTCTTACTACCCGTTCAATCTTCCAAGTTGAGATATTCTCCTGGTATTTTCTAGCGTAGAGAATCTTTAATTTTCTTTTACCAAGCTCCATGTTTTCTTTTCGAAGCGCAATAATTTGCTCCTCTTCTTTTTGAGATACCATCCATGTCCTAACTTGTTTTGGTCTTTTCGGTTTCTCTTCAAGACTTTTGATAAACTTACCGTCAAACCGTTTTAACCAGACTCTTAGAGTCTTTCTTGCAATACCAAAGTGCTTAGTGGTTTTACTAACGTTTCTTTCTCCAAACGTGTAGTAAAAGATTACCCATTCCAAATGAAGTTGTCCTTTTGGAGATAGTTTATTCAACTTTGCCTGAATACGAAGATAATCCCAGTAGTTATCTTTTCCCTTTTCAATTGCTCTCCAGGTTGTGTATCCCCATGGATGATACAATGCCGGCTTATGTGCTTTTGATTTCATAGGTTTCACCTCCTTTTGAACCGCTATTGTAGTTCAAAAGTGGTACCTATGTATCTCAGCCTACTCATTACAACTCCGGCGGGGGCGGCGGAATTATGAACCTTGAGGTTCACTCGGATTTGTTTTATTTGCAGGTTCAATTGGATACGCTTCTTCGAGTAGCTTCTCCATTTCAGTTTTACCGCTGAGCCTTGAACCCAATGGATTAAAAAGTAATGATATCCCTAAAATACCTGCCCTATTTTGATTATGGTCAAGATAAAATCTAGCCTTTTCGGAAAATACTTTTATTAAGTCCAAGTGAGCTTGAGTAAGCCCAGCTCTATTTACACCATCCTGCATAATCATATCGCTTAGCCCGGCAATAATTTCTCCTGCTTCAAGCACATGTTGGTCCTGACTTGGAACATCTCTTTGATTTTCTGCTTCTTGTGCCATTCCCATAAAAGCTTTATACCTGGAGTATTCCCCTTTAAGCATAATTTCTGCTGAAGGCGGGGGCTTTATCCCTTCATTTACTGCACTATCCATAATTAACTACACATAATAGCATAAACCCCGGCGGGGGCGGCGTTATTGCGATACAGTGGCTGCAGCGGGATTACCGTAAACTTTGCAATATACCGCTTGACTAATTCTAAACGCGTAATTTGCTTGCCCTAACATACTTAAAACTTCTCTGAGGGCATTAGAAACTAAAAAGCTTGCTTCTCTTCTGGCTAAAAGTAAGGCCGTATCCGGGGCCTGAGGGCCAATTTTGTCAGACATGGGTAATTCTCTGTTTGTGCCCCAACAAGTAGTCAGCATTTCTGCATAATCTTTGCCAATATCTCTTACTGTTTTTTCGCCCAACCGATCTGCTCTTGTCAATGGAGTTTTTTCTACCACTTGACTAACCGTTAGCGGTTTTCCTGCGGTCTGTCTCTCCGCTGCCTGTTCTATTCTAGCGGCATATCCCTCTTGGCCCAATAATTCCAAAATGATTTCCAAATCCGACTGGCCTTTTTGGAAAACTTCTTTTCTTACCAAATACGGTTTGACGGCAACGTTATCAATACCCCAATAAGCATCTATTCCCGCCTTTGCTGCCAAAGAACCTAAACTGATATTGCCCAGCATTGTCCCAATTCTTCTGACGTCTTGCTTAATAATTAGCTTTATTGGTGAAAGCGGGGATGTATCAGCAGTAGCTGCCGCGGATTGAATTTCGGCTACTGCTCCGGAGTTTGCTCTATTGATTGCTGCTGGTATTTCTCCTGTCATAATGCGAGGAATTATATGACTGTGATAACTAAAAGTCAATCGGGGCGAGATTATTTACTATCTACTTTACTTCGACAAGTCCCAAAATGTTACCGTCGGGGTCTTTAAACCAGGCTGATTTGATATTTCCATTCGTTGCAACGCCTTTTTCGTCGGTTTTCAGTCCGGGCATGTCATAGTGCTCAAAAGTAACGCCCGTTTCCAAAAGCTCACCCATTGTTTGTTCCAAATTCTCTACCGCAAAACTAGCCAGAGTATGATCGGCTTTAGACGCAGCCCTTTGGTAAAGATATAACATTGTTCCTTTGCCGGCATCAAACAACGCCCCGTCCTTTTCCATGCTCATCGGGTTTTGTTTTAGTCCCAGCTTATTGACGTAAAAATCAATGGCTCTACTTATATCCGTGACCGGAATGGTTGGCATAACCGCAGAATTTGTTAACATAATGAAGTGATTATCAGCTTTATTAAAAGAGCATTCAGTAATTTAACTTACAGTTACCAATTTTGAGGGAGAATTATTCCCCGCTCGGCAGGGGCGGCGAAGAAAGATTACTAACTTGACTGTGGCATAGAAAATAATCGGTCAATTGCTTCTCTTATGTGGGCATCGACTCTTAGCGCTACCTCTTCTTCCGTAATACCCTGTTTAGTAAGATCCGTTCTAAGTTGCTTGGCAGGATCAGCAACTCTCCAAAATCTCTCAAGAGGTTTTGACGAATTAATAATTAATCTTACTTCATCTGCCCCCAAAGGACGTCCTAATAGATCTTCTCTTTTTCCTACTGTAATCCCAACCCGCCCACCTCTTTCTGTAAATATATCCGCGATAGTTCGGAATAATGGAAGGTCTTTAGCCGGAAATATTCCCCCCGTTGTTCCTATATATCCTGTTGCTTCTATATGAGGAAATGCCATAACGGCATTCTAGCGATTTATTTTTAAAAAATCAATCAGCGGTGGGAGCGGTGGAAGTTATTTAGGGTTTAAGTTGAAATCTGGCAGGATGTTCAAGCTCTCTCTTTCTTCGCCATTCGATAAGTTTTCTAGCCAATTCCGTTGGTAAAATTCTTCCCGACATCTCTACTCTTGAAATTACTCCGGCTCCGGATTCAACGTTTGCTCTCCCCGAAAAAATATTTCCCCGGTTCCCGGTTTTATCGACAAACATATTTAAAACTACTCCTTCGGGTGCGGGATTTTCCGTATCAATAGCGATATGTCTAAGAAGTGGACTTTGCCCTTCCGGAATTCCGTCTGTAAAACAATGCAGCAAAATTAAGGTTTGACCTGCAGCTTCCCCTTGGTCTACTCCCCTGAATAAGCCGAAGTGGTCGCGGCAATGCCCTTCGGTTACCGTCAGCACTCCCACCGCCTGCATTCCGTCTTTTCGGACATAAACAGCATCAACCAGCATTTTGCTCGGACCATACCCTAAACTTGCCAACGCACTTTTCACCTCTTCAAACGGATGATAAGTGTAGTTTTGTTCTATTTCGCTGTCTTGAACCCTGCTTGGGCCCTCTTCTGCTTTTGCCATGGTGGGGATTATAGCAAAACGAGGGAAATTATTCCACTATAAGCTCTTATACTGGCATTGCTAGGAATTATTTCTGCTTTTGTTCTTTTCTATTTTAATAACCCCGCTAGTTTAAACGCGTTGAAAGAAAGATAGAAAAGCACAACCGCTGCCACCAGACTTAACCAGGCCGGAAAATCCCAACCGGCATAAACCAAATTCCAACCTAAAATTACTCTTAAAAGGTGCAAGACGCCAACAATTGCAAACACCACTCCCGCTATTTTGTAGAACATTTTTGAGGACAGCAAGTTTCTCACCCCCCTTCTTTCTTAAGACTGGCACTACTTAATTAAAAAGTCAAATTGAGGCGGAATTATTTCTCTATCAACCCTGATAAGAATGGGAATTGGCGGTACTCCTCCCCTTTTTCGAGGTTAAAATGGCCCTGGCCTTTTTTGATGATAAGTTGCGCATCTAATTTTTGGGCCAAAACTTTCACGTCTTTAAGCGGACCATATGGATCGTTATCGGAGTGAATGATGATAAACTTTTTAGCGTGTTTTTTTATTTTGGCGAAGTCAAACTTATAATCAAAGAAAATTCTGTTTGGTTTCCATGCCCCCCCCGGAGAATCTTTGGTAAAATAACTAACCAGAATACATTTATCCACAACAACATTTTCCGGAAGTTCACTTAAAATTGCCAGAATCGCAATCGCGCCGGAAGAATGTCCGACAATAATTGAATCCTTATTGAACTTCCAATCTTTGTTGGACAAAATGAATTTGACATGGTTTTTGAGGCTTGGAAGGTTTGGATTCGGCAAATCCGGTAACCAAACTTTCATTCCCTTTTTAGCCAGTTCCTCTTTTAGCCAAGGCAGCCAATTTGATTTTGAATTAGCCTGAGTTCCATGCAAAATTAAAACATTTTTCATTTAGAAAGATTATACTACAGCCGAAAAATACTTGTCATATAGCTTTTTGTCCTCTTCCGAATGAACAACCAGGCGGATTTCGCTAAAATAATTGTCTTTTGTGAATTCCTGCAGTACGGAGTGAACGATCGTAACCGCCTCAACTTTTGGAAATCCGTAAACACCGGTGGAAATTGCCGGAAAAGCAATGGTTTTAAGATGATGTTGTTTAGCCAGCAAGAGTGAATTCTTGTAGCAATTCCTCAGCAGTTTTGATTCGTTACCAAATTCTCTCCCATAAACCGGTCCGACAGTATGAATGACAAATTTGGCCGGCAAATTGTAGCCGCGGGTTATTTTGGCTTCGCCGGTCTGACAGACGCCCAAAGCTTTACACTCTTCCAGAAGTTTCGGGCCGGCGGCTTGATGAATTGCCCCGTCTACTCCTCCGCCGCCAAGCAGCATTCTATTGGCGGCATTGACTATCACATCGACAGATTGTTTGCTGATATCTCCTTGAAGAACAGTGATTTTTGTCATTGTTACCTTTGCCAGGTACCCATTGCTTGGCGCATGATGGCAAACTCACCGATGTGGTAAGCGTTGTGGTCGGAAACCGTCAGAATTTCCCGAAAAATGGTCTGCCCTTCTCCCCAGGGGATTTTAGCGTACAAATCGGTTTTGGAATTGTTGACAAGTTGTTGCAACGCTTGATTATCTTTTTGAATTTGACTGATGGTTTTCTGCCAGTCTTTGATGGTGGCTTTTTTGCTTCGGGCCGGCCAGTAGTCTTTTGGCCAGTCTTTTTCCCGATAATTTGCATTGACGATAAAATCCAAAATGTCGTTTTGGCTTAGACGGATATGTTCTAACAGGTGCCAGGGAGTATATTCTCCGTTAGGAAAGAGGTCGTTAATTTTATCCTCGGGGAAATTCTCGACCGCTTCTTCCAAACTCATATGCGCGTTACCGCCGCCAAGAAGGCTTAGAAGTTCTTTTCTGATGATTTTATTTTGGTCCATAATTAACCTCGTTTTCCCTGCCCGCAATGCCTTCACCGGCTTTGGCTAGCGTGGCGGGCGGGCCATCCAGTCGTGGGCGTAAAGTTCCGCTTTTCCGGTTTCAATCGCTTCTAACACTTTCTTGGCAATTAATTCCGGCGGGTCGGCTTTTGCATCCCAATCGCCCTCGTCTTCGTTTTGAGACTGAACTCTTTTGGTTTTGATGGTATTTTTTTCAAAATCAGTGGCAGTAATATACGGATAAATTACGCTGACGGTAATCTTGTCGTTTTTCAGTTCTTCGTTGGCGGTTAAGGACAGCCCGACTAAAGCGCGTTTCAGTGAAGAATAAGCACTCATGCCGGGCAAGGCCATTAAAGCGGTTCCCGAGGAAATATTGACGATTGCACCTTCACCCAGTTTTTTCATCTGTGGGACTACTTGTTGAATTGCCAAAAGCGGTCCAATTAAATTAAGGCTGATGAGTTCTTTCCATTTATCGGTTTCGATTTCTTCAACATATGCATCGTACCCCCGACCGGCATTATTAATTAGAACGTCTATTCGCCCAAATTTGTTGAGGGTTACCTGAATGAGATTTTTGATTTGCTTTTCGTCTTGTATGTCGGTTTGGACGACCAGTGATGCCCCAGGGAGCTCCTGAGAAAGTTTTTTGAGCTTATCAAGTGAGCGCGCCGCCAGCACCACTGTAGCGCCTTTGTGAGAAAGAAGTTTAGCTGTTGCCAATCCAATTCCCGAAGATGCTCCGGTCACAATGGCAATTTTGTTTTTAACATTCATTGGTAAGAATTATACCACTTTAAAACTTAAGTGAAACTGAAAAATTATTTGTGGGTGAATAGAATGGCGTTGGGGATATTGCGGCCCGGACCTAACTGATAATTACCGTTGGCCCATAAAGCCGTTGAGCCGCCTTCGTCCAAGTTCATTGCATTATCCATACCCAAAGCCTTGAGTACTTTGGCACTATCCGTCATGGTGGCGTTTAAAACATCACCGATGTAAACCGTGCTACCTTTATTGGCAATAAAGCCTCTGGCTCCGTTTTGCGAAAACTTGGGGTCGCCACCTCCGCCGTAGACAATATTTCCACCTGATACCAACAACGGATAGTTGGACAAAACCGCGTCAACACCGGTGTCCCTTCCCCACTCAAGCGCTTGACCGACAAAACGCGCGCTGTTGCCGTAAAAAATCACCGCCGGGTTGGTTGAGTAAACATTATTGGCGGAATTAAAATAGACTTTATTTTTATTCATCACCAAAAGGTCAAACGAACCGGTCTTCCCCGCGCAACTTGGATATTCGGCCGGACAGAAAAACGAACCGTTAATGCCGGCAAACGCGCCATTTCTTCCCACATAATCGGACAAAGGCAGCACCGGACAATTATTACTGCAATCGCTGTTGGAAGCCGTGTCAACAATGACTCGCGTGGAGTTTAAATCCGCCGCTACTATATATACTGTAAACTTCCCATTGTCGGTTGTGACAGACTGAACCGAAAATCCGCTGCCCGGTGGCGTGTTGCTTTGAGTAACATTTTGGGCAACTTGAGCTTGAACCTGAGCCGCAGCCAGCGCATCCTCTTTATTTTTAATCTCCGTTGCCAGTAAATTTAAACTGGCCGAAGCAGAAGCATAATTTAGATCTGACAGATAGCTTAAGCTTTGCGCAAACTGTTTATCCAAATCGCTTGTGTCTTGTTTTTGGGCCTGTAAATCCAGAATTCTTTGGTACAAACCAAGCGAAGATTTATAAGTAGTCTGGATATTGTTAATGCTGGCTTTTAAGCTTTGGTTAATTTTGTATTGGTTTTGGTTTTGCAAGTTGTTAAGCTTGGCAGCGGTGGCTTCCAACTGAGCGGAAAGTTTGAAATTCTGCATACCCTGAGTAGTAGTTTTGTAGCTCAAAATGGCAATTAACAAAATACAGGCAACAGTGAAGATTCCAAAAATTGCTAAGACGCTTCGGTTTTTCTGCAGAAACAGTTTTATTTGCGCTATCATGATTTGGGGAACTTTTTCCGTCACTAAAATAGTATAACAGACTTTATGGCTGGGCTTGCCAGCGCGGCAGTTTTGGCATCATTTCGTCTGCCATCTTTTCCGCCTCTTCTCTGGTTTTTCCCATTGAGCCCATCGTCGCCCTGATACTTCCTTCCCTGACCGCGTCCCTTGATTTTAATTCCCCCGTCTCCTGATCTTGGCAATAAATACAATAACGGTCGTCAACTTTTGATGTTGTGTTTAATTGAAGTGGCATTCCGCAACTTTCACATTGCTGCATTTTTCTCACCCCCTTTTAAGCTTTATTTAAGCTCTAACCTCTAGTTTGAGTATTTCACTAAGAATTGAAGATGTCAAATATAAGCGGTATTCTCCTGCCTCAAGTCATTATCGAAGTTTTATGGAGCACGCCTTGGGGATGAATTGCCTAAATTACTTTGTCTTGGACCAGCAACCGACTGTAGAAGAGGAGTTTCCGGTCTTGCGGAAAGAGTACCTACTGTTAAAAACTTTGTCCATCTTAAATAATCATCATAAAATCGTGCAACATTCGTCTGAGCCATAAGTCTGCTTTTGGCCTGTTCAAGAGCATCCGCGTTTCTTTGCGGATCGTGGAATGGATTAAGAGAAGCTGCAAATCCGTCTAAAAACTCCTGCATTTCAGTAGGAGTTCTTAATTTATCCACCGCCAATCGAGCAATATCTACGCCGAATACACGACTTTCCACCAGAAGAACTTCAAACTGCGATTTTCGTCGTCTTTTTGCTTCAACCATATATTTAATTGTTATTGAATAATATTCCCTTGGGGGTCGACTAAAATGGCGGTATCATCGAGCATCATCTTATCTGTATCTTTTTCCGGATCGTCGTCCTTAAGATTTCTTTCGATGAAGTAGAGTGTGTCTCCCGGTTTTACCATATACTGCTGAGTTTTATAAAGTGGGTTCTGGGCGGTTAGGGTCACTTGAGTTGAACCATCCGGCATGACTTTTGTAGTCATCGCAAAACCGGCCATTGCCTGCTTTGATTCGCTCGCTAAAGCTCCGGGGAAAATCTTGTAGCTATACTGGTAGTCACTTGAGTCGGAAAATTTCTGCATCGCTGTCCCTGCTGTTGGTTTTGGCGCCATGGTTGGCTTCATAGATGAAGCTGCAGAAGTCATACTCTGACTACTTGGTTGCTTTGCTAAAACAAAATAATAAACCAGCCCATAAACTACTATTACCACCACAACACCTAAAAAAGCCCACTGCCAAAATGGACGTTTTCCAGAAACTTGCGTTTTATTTTCTTCTTCCATAAATTCAGATGACTTAGGAGCTTAGAATACGCAATTTCTACTCTGCTGTATGTAATTTAAATTACAGGTTTGTTGACAAATAAAAATACCTTAGCTTAGAATACATCTATAGTGGAACCTTTATTATTAATAATCTTTTTGACTAACATTGACCCGGCAACAAAATCCTAGACAAAGTAATGAAAGATAAATCAACTTATTAATCTGGCTTTTGCTTAAAAGACCATTCCCAAATGAAGATAAAGGATACGTTTAAAAAGGGATTAACAAATCATTTAAGTTTCGCTTTTTTAAAAAACAATCTACTTTTAATACTGACTATCGTTATTGGCGTTGCCATATTTTGCACCAATCTTTCAGGCCAGGAGTATTCATTAGATGAGCCGGAAACTGTGCTTTTGGCAACATCAATATTGACAAATGGCGTTCCTACTGCCTGGACAGGACAAGTGTTTGTTTCTACAGCCAATGGAATAGATTCAAGATTAATTTTTGGCAAATATATTTGGACCTGGCATCCCTGGCTTCAGCATTATGTTACGCTTGCCGGCATATTAATTTTTGGTAATAATCTCTGGGGAACACGTCTATTCTTCGCTCTTTGTGGAGTCTTAAGCGTAATTTTATTATTTAAAACATCGACATTAATTTTCCAAAATAAATTAATCAGTTTTCTTCTTTCTCTTCAGCTGATATTTTTACTCCCGTTTTTTTTGTATTCAAGACAGGCAAGATATTATAGCCTATCAAGTTTTTTCTCTTTATGCGTATTTTATTTACTAGTTAAATATATCTGGCATCGACTGGACCGAAATAATTACATCTTGTTTTTTGTAAGCTTACTCTTGCTCTTTTTTAGCAATTATTTAATTTGGCTTAGCTGTCTAATAGTTGTATTTATAGTGCTTCTAATTAAAAGGAATAAAATTCTTTTTACAATAATTATCGTCGAAACGGCCTTTGCTATATTTTGGTTCTTAATATTTAGACCATATAACAGCAATGTCTTTATGGCCGCACACAGTCTCACCAATATTCCATTGCTGGCAGGTAAGAGTATTTCCTATATTAACGCCTATTTGTTCCCTCTAATTCTTGTACCAATTATTTTCTTCTTGGGCAGAAAAAAGTTTAGCAAGTTTATTTATCTTGTTTCGATATGGATGCTCGTGCACCTTTCGCTGGTTACTGTTTTCCTGGTCCCCCACGGGAGATATATTATTCACCTTGCCCCGATATTAGTATTGCTTTACGGAGTAATTTATTATTTCCTACGAAAGAAAAATATATTGTTCCTACTCTTATTAAGCATTTTTTTTATTAGTACTTCGATTCTAAATACATTCCCCTTGCAGATTATAAATCACTACGTTAAAGAAGTTAATGTATTTGATGCATATAAAATAGAATTAACAAAAAAATATCAAACATATTTACCGATACTTGCCGGCTATTTTAAGAAAAACTATCATCAGGGAGATTTATATTTAGGAAGCTATTCCTACGCGGTATATCTTGATTCAAAAGTGCCCTTCTTTTCCCTTATTTGCGATGGAAAAACCGGTCAATATACGGGGCCACGCTCAATTACTAATAAAGACAATATTCGCTGGATTTACTTTGCTGATTTGAACCAAGCTACCCTAAACACCAAAAACCAATCCGAATGTTTTGTTAATTTATGGAAACAGATAGCCGATAAGTATGTTCTAAAAAAACTTGAGGTCGGTAAAAATGTTTACAATGGTAACGATTCCGATATAGTCAGTCGGGCTTTCCCACCCACTTCTTTTAACCAGAAATATATCTATTTCTACGAAAAGAAATAAGTTTGTTGAATATTACTATGATACGGCGAGATTGTTGCAGCCGGCGAAAATTATGAGGATTGACTAGCTAACCATTTCTGAAGTTCAAGAGCGGCTGAGCAGCCGTAACCGGCGGCGGTAATGGCCTGTTTATACTGGTTGTCGTGGACATCGCCGGCGACAAACACCCCGTCAATATTGGTTAAGAAATGGTCATGAACTTTGATAAAACCTCCCTCATCAAGCTCGATATTTTTGAAGTTTGCCGTGTTTGGCCGGTGCCCGATAGCCACAAACACTCCATCGATAACAATTGTGCCGGTGATGGTTTCCGCATCTTTTTCCAGAACTTTGAATTGTAACAATGCCGGCGTAATTTTTTCGATTTCTTCCTTTGATTTTGACGGCAAAGCTTTATCCGATGGCCTCACTCTTACCTTAACCTTCTCGACCTTCTGCTCTCCGAGCACTTCAATGATTTCCGCGTTAAAAAACTCATGAATTTTCGGGTTTTCCATCACCCTTTTTATCATAATTTCTGAAGCCCTGAAACTGTCCCGGCGGTGCACAATGATTACGTTGGTGGCAAACTTTGCTAAGACTAAGGCTTCTTCCATGGCGCTGTCTCCGCCGCCGACAACGATGACGTTTTTATTCCGGAAAAAGGCTGCGTCACAGGGTGCACAGGAAGATACTCCGCGGCCGATTTTTTCTTTTTCACCGGGAACGTCTAACCACTTATTCTCTGCCCCGGTGGCAATAATCACCGCTTTTCCCTGATAAGTTTTATTGCCAACGCTGACTTTGAATGGCTGTGAGCTAAAATCTGCGCTTGTAAAATCATCGTCCACAAACTCCGCGCCGAATTTTTCCGCTTGACTGCGTATGTTGGCCATTAAATCCGGGCCTTGAATTCCTTCGGGAAAACCAGGGAAATTTTCCACCAATGTTGTTAGCATTAATTGTCCGCCCGACTTCACTCCGGCAATCACCAGCGTCTTTAAATCAGCGCGGGTGGTGTAAATTGCGGCGGTTAAACCGGCAGGACCTGAGCCAAGAATAATTATGTCGTATAATTTATCCATACTGTGAGGGGTGACGGAAGTGGAAAGGCTCCTGACAGCGCGCAGTTCACTGAAGCTTGTTTCACCCTGAACGAGCACTGGCGGGAGGGAAACTTCCGGCAGGACCCCGAAATGCTAACTTCCCAAAACACTATCTATTTCTTTTTTGTAACTATCTTTACTTTGCGCTCCAACCATGGTTGACACCACTTTCCCGTTTTTAAAAAGCAAAACGCTTGGGATACTCATAATTCCGTAGTTGCCTGAAACTTGGGTTAAGTCAACGTTCACTTTGCGGACTTTAATTTTTCCGTCATAATCCGTGGCCAACTCTTCGATAATCGGCCCGACAATCCGACAAGGATGGCACCACTCTGCCCAAAAATCCACCAAGACGGGAATCTCCGATTTTAGTACTTCTGCCTCAAAATTCTGATCTGTAATGTTTAAATCTGCCATACTCACCTCCTCGTTGTATTACCATAGCAGACAGTTTTTCCCCTGTCAACGTATAATCTTACCAGCTCCATGAATATAAATCATATCCAATTATAAAAAGAAAGGTTTGTTTAATAGATTATTTGATAACGCTCCTCTTTTATTTTTTGCGCCTTGTTAATACACCTTTATCTCTTTCTTTACTCAATTAAAAACATTTGTTAGCCCGCTTACAACATTTCTGTCTAAACAATTACTGCTTTACCAGTGACATTTTCGTATGCTGCTTTTCGTGTCTTCTAAGGGGGTGAAATATTATGAAAGTATTAGACGGAAAAACATTACAATTTAAAAACCTTTTACGGAATATGAAAGATGATCTTCGCAAAGAACAAAAAGCTTTCTTTTTCCATAAAAAAAGCCGAGAAGAAGAAACCGAATATTTTGACTTCTTTAAGTTTCTTTTTCAGTCACCTGATGCAAAAGTTGAATTTTAGGGTAATCCCACCCTGTTGGTACAAAATCGTTAGAATATGATTATGTACCATTTAAAACAAGTACCTACGGATGCCCAGATTAAAAAGTTTCTCAGAAGAACTGTTTTTGGTAGAAATATCTTCTGTCCAAAGTGCAAATCCTGGAATATTGTTCGCTTTGAAAAAAGATACAGATGTAGACAATGTCAGATTAAGTTCTCGCTGTTTTCCCATACCTGGCTTTGCAATGTGAAGATTCCTTTGCAGAGATTTTGGTTAATTCTCTGGTGCTGGACAAAACAAATGCCGGTTAAACAGACTGAAGATCTAACTTCTTTGTCTGAGAAGGGAGTCAGACATTACTTTGACTTGTTCAGAGAACAATTACCAAGAGATCAGAGGCTTCTAGAGCATATTGTCCAGCTTGATGAGGCCTACTTTGGCAGATTTGGTAATACCGCACTTCTCATGGGAAAGGAGAGAGGAACCAGAAAGCTTGCTTATCAAATCCTCTCCTCTGATGCCCCAGCGAAGAAAGATGCAATTGATTTTGTTAGAACTTACGTTAAACCAGAGTCTCAACTAAATACAGATGGCTCTACTATTTACAAAAATATTGATAAGTATTATCCTCTATTCCATATGACAGACATTCACAAGAAATTTGAGTTTACCAACACCTCTGAAATTGAAGGAATGTTTGGCGTTTTAAGGACTTTTATCCGGAGGATGTACCACCATGTCAGTGAAGAAAAGCTTGAAGAATATGTCTGTGAATTTTACTGCAGATTTTCCAGACCGGAAATGTTTAAATCTCCTTACCATTACTTGCAAAACACGCTACATGCTTTACCAACAGGGTAGGAGAACCCGAATTTTAGCACTTGACAAAAGTTTTTTAAAAACTATACAATCCTTTTATGCCAAAAAGAGTTGCTACCCAAAAAACCCCTGCCTTGGAAATTGATAAACCGACATTAAGAACCTCGGAAACTAAACTTCCTCTAAAGGTGGCACTGGAAAGAGTAGATTGGAAAAAGGTTCTGCCAAGATCTTCGAATCAAATTTTAGTTGCCCTTTTGGTAATCGCTGCTTTTTTAATCGGGGTTTTGTTTACAAAAGTTCAATATCTGGAAAAGGGCCAGACAGCCAACAATCAACAGGCTGCAGCAGGAGCACAAACTGCTCAACCGAATGCCCCAGCTGCGGGAACCAAAGTTAATGTTAGCCTCGGACATTTCCCGGCTAAAGGTAACCCAAAAGCTAAAGTGACCATTATTGAATTTGCCGATTTTCGCTGCCCGTTCTGCGAACAGTTCTTTACCAACACCGAACCGCAAATTCTCCAAAATTTTGTGAATACCGGCAAAGTGAAGTTTGTCTTTAGAAATTTCGCTTTTCTTCCCGGTAACTCCGCTGACGGACAACAGGCTTCGGTGGTCGCAGCAGATGCGGCCGAATGCGCTAATGACCAAGGTAAGTTCTGGGATTTCCATGATTACCTTTATAAAAACCAGCCGTCGGAATCCGACACCAGCATGTATAATACCGATACTTTAACCCAAGCGGCCGTCAGTTTAGGGATGGATGAAACTACGTTTAGGAATTGCCTGAGTAACAAAACCGATGAAAGTAAAGTAAGCCAGGATTTAGCGGACGGCCAAAAAGCCGGCGTTTCCGGCACCCCCAGTTTCTTTATTAATGGAACTCCGATTGTTGGAGCTTGTCCGTATCAGACGATTCAAGGCGCCATAACCGCTGAAAGTGCCAACAAAAAATGGTCGGTTGATGCCCAATGCAAACTTACAGTAGACTAGGATTAAATTAGTAGTAAGACTCCTCCAGAATCTGAACTAGTCCCCTACTTCATCTTTTGATAAAACAGAGTCAGAACAAAAATAATCAGCGTTGTAACTACTATTGCTCCCCCCGCAGGAAGATTAAGATAGAAAGATGCTACTACTCCTAAAAACACCGAGATTAAAGAGAATATTTCAGCTAAAACAAGTGTTTTCCAAAAACTTTTTTTAAGCTGTAAGGCAGCCACAACCGGAATTACAATTAAAGCCGATATCAAAAGGATACCAACGATTGGAATTGCCAAAGCAACTGTTAGAGCGGCCAGTACAATAAAAATATTATTAATCAGTTTCGTCGGGATTCCACCTACTTTAGCCGCTTCTTCATCAAAAGTAATGTAAATCAGCTCTTTGTAAAGTAAAATTATTGAAAGAAGAACGATAATTCCAACTCCCAAAATAATATAGACATCCGATTGCTTCACCGTTAAGATACTCCCAAAAAGATAATTGAAAAGGTCAACGCTAAATCCATGGGCAAGGCTAAGGATGATTAGAGCAATTGCTAGGCTTCCGGAAAGAAAAATCGATAAGGCCGACTCGCCGTAAACTTTTTTGGAAAGCCTTAATTTTTCAATGACAAATGATGCCAAAACCGAGACGCCAATTGCTGTTAAAAGTGGATTAACGTTTAGTAAAAGACCAATCGCAACTCCCGCCAAAGACACATGGGAAAGCGTATCGGCAATGAGTGAATAGCGGCGAAGCACCAAAAAAATACCGATTAAAGGTGATATCGCGCCGATAATCAACCCTACTTCGATTCCCCGCAAAATAAATCCGTACTGAAAAATATCAAACATGATGCTCCCCTTTCTCGGTTAATTTTTCGAAGTATTCACTATGCACAAACTGGTCAGCCGCTCCGTAATAAACTAATTCTCCGTTGATATAGGCAATCTCAGTTGCTTCGTGTTCAATAACATCGAGCTCGTGAGAAACAAGAATAAGCGTCAATTCTAATTCTTTATTTAGTTTCTGTAATAATGTATAAAATTGTTTCTGGGTTTTAACATCGACTCCGGCTGTTGGCTCATCTAAAACAATTATTTCAGGGCCCCCAGCCAGAGCCCGGGCAATAAACACCCGTTGTTTCTGCCCACCGGACAAATCGCCGATTAAGCGGCTACGAAACTCCCACATCTCCACCTGTTCCAAAGCCTCTTGAACTTTGAGTTTGTCTTTTTTGGTTGGAAAATGCATCAGTCCCAGTCTTGGATACCTTCCCATGGCCACGACTTCCTGAACAGTCATCGGAAAATGCGGGTCGGTATGCGTTACCACTTGTGAGATATAACCAAACTTTGGCCAGTCTTTGAATTTGGCGATCGGTTTTCCAAACAGCTCAATTTCCCCTTTGGTCGGTGTTAGAAGTCCTAAAATCAGTTTTAAAAGCGTTGATTTCCCTCCTCCGTTTGGCCCGATAATTCCTAAGTAATCGCCTTTATGCACTACTAAAGAAACATCTTTAACGACAAATTCTTTCTCGTAAGCAAAGAAAACGTTTTTAAGTTCAATGATGGTGGTTTTGTGGTTTATTTCTGGCATTGTAAGGCTATTTGTAGATTATTGAGGTTTTGCCTCATAATTGTCAAGTAATTTTGGCCGCTTTGGATTTCATCTTTAGTTAATCCCTCAATCGGATCCAAAACCATCGCCTTGGCGCCGGTTTCGTTGGCAATCGTGTCTGATAATTTTGGACTGACTAGGCTTTCAAAAAAAATTACTTTGATATTTTTAGCCTTGACTAAGTTGGTAATTTCAACCATTTTTTGCGTTGAGGGCTCCTCATCCGGCGAAACGCCGGAAATTGGAATTTGAGTAATCCCGTATTGCGCACCCAAGTACCCAAAAGCAGCATGGGAAGTCACAAAATCTTTTTGCACGCAATTTGTGAAGGCGTACGTATAATCTGCATTAAGAACATCAAGCTCGCCATCCAGTTTTTGAGCGTTTGCCTGAAAATATGAGCTATCTTTTGGATCAAGTTTTTCAAACCCTTTTTCGATAACCTCAACTTCTTTTTTGGCCAAAATCGGATCAAGCCAAACATGCGGATCCTGAATTATCTGTCCGTTTTCGTTAAGCTGTTTATTGGCTAGCCCTTCTCCTGCGGTCACAACCAGAACATTTGCAGGCAGTTGCCCTTTAATTTTATTTCCCCAGGCTTCCAAAGCCCCGCCGTTTAAGACTAACATATTGCTATTCTGGATACCGACTAAATCCTGGGTAGTCGGCTCATAATCGTGAGGCTCTGCTGACGCCGGCGTAATACTGACCACATCTGCCTTATCTCCGCCGATTCTTGACGCAAAAAAATACATCGGGTAAAAAGAGGCAGCGACTTGCAGTTTTCCGTCGCCGGTTTTTTTCGTTGAGCCAAAATTAAACAGTAAAACTACCGCAAATACTACGATTAAGATTCCCAACAATAGTATTAATTTTTTATTCATATTTTTATTTTTGGCAATTGGCACAAAGTCCGAAAAACTCCAGAGAATGACTTTGTACCTTAAAACGTTTATCTTCTTGAATCTGTTTCTCTAATTTTTCAACTGCGTTTGTCTCAACGTCTTGAATTTTACCGCAATTGGTGCAAATTAGGTGGTGGTGGTGATTTTTTTTCAGCTCATATCGATACTTCCCTTCCCCAAACTCTACCCTCTCGATTATCTTATTTTTGAAAAGAAAGTCTAAATTCCGATAAACAGTTACTTTATTGGTATCAAGCTGTTTTGATCTTAAATATTTGATTATTTGCTCAACGTCTACCGGAATCTTTGAATTTGAAAGAAAACCGTTTATCGCCAACCGCGCCGGTGTTTTTTTAAAATTAAGCTGAGTTGAAACCATAATTGAGTATTATATGCAACTAAGTTGCATTTGTCAATAAGTAATATTTGATAGCGTACCAAATTTCGTCTGCTTTTCAGTTACAAATTTAGGTAATCAATTCCCCTAATGTTTACTCCCGCTAATTCCAGTGGCGCTTTCCCATTCTTTAATCTGTTCATATCACCTCTGCAATCGGTAAACTTGGTAAATCTTCTAGCCAATGCCCAGGTTTTTAAGTAATGCTCTGCATTTTCTTTGTTTCTGAACATATTCCAGCTTTTTAACCTCAAGCTTAGTTGCTTAAACAGGTTCTCAGCGTCATTGTTGTAGCTGGGAACAAAGTATTGATCGTGAAAGCGAAAATGGGTGGTCAGTAAAAACAGATGTTGATTTAAGCTTTGCATGATTAGTCTTTGGCAGCGGGTCTTCGCTAGTGTCTGAAGTACCTTTAATTGCTCTAAACACTCTTCCTCTTTTCTCATTGCCAGCGCTAACCAGACGTAACCAACCAGGTTTTCGGTTATCTTCCTCTCCTCCCGCTTTTCTTCCCTGGCGATTGTTTTAAGTGTTTCAATGAAATGCCTGACACAGAGCTGAACACCGATACTTGGACCGTAGATTCTCTGTGCTCCTGTCATTGTCTCCGGATTTCCGTCACAGACTAACACTTTTAAATCATAGCCAATATCATTTTTCAATGTTTTGAAGTACTCATACAGATCGATTTTGGTTTCTCCCTCAGCCATTTGGTAATGGGGTAAATCTTTGGTCATCACATCCACACCCGCTAACCAGGTCTTTTTCAGAAGATATGATTTCTCATGACCGCTTCCTTGAAACCGCTCGGCTATTGGATCAAAGACACGAATGATTTTCCCATCCACCGAGAGTACATGTCCCCACTTAGGCTGAAAATGTTTGGCTATCCAGATACTGCCTTTTGTTTGTTTGGCAACCTCCAGAACGGCTAATGAAACTGTGGTTTTGGAGAGCCTCTTTCGTCTGGCAATGGTGCGAATGCTGCTTCTGCCTTCCAAACTGTCACGGAAGACCTTCTTCTGAAGTGCTTGACCGATTATTCCTTTCCTGTGTTTAAAACTGAAGTATTTGTGGCAATTAAGACAAACGAAACGCTGCTTCTGATACCGTTTTTCTTTTCCTACCCATCTGTTTCCAGCCCGTCTTGTTGAAAGTGATTGACAGATCGGACAACGTATTTTTTTTCCTCATAATTCACCTCCTAGCTTCTTCCGGAAGAGGATACTTAATTGATTGTCTCAACATGATAATCTAAATGCAACGATTTAGCAGACGAAGAATGGTACGCTATCTAATATTTTTAATTTGCTATAATCAATATCTATGCCGAAAATATTGTTACTATTTATTTTCCTGCTCTTAGTCTTGCTTATCCCTGCAAAAATTTTCGCCCAAAACTTGCCATCCGCACCAAACGCACCCAAGGAAGACTATTTTAAGGCTCAAGTCGTTAGCATCAGCAAAGAAGGTCAAAGAGACAATCAAGGCTATAAAAGCTATTTTCAGACTCTTAAAGTGCAGATCGAGGATGGTCCGCAAAAAGGCAAAATTGTGGTGGTTGGAAACGGAGATGAATCGCAAATCACTAAGGACCAGTTCGTAGTTGAAGGCCAGGAAATAATCGTCGATAAAGTTACCGACCAAAATAATAAAGTTTCTTACTCTGTCTACGATGCCTACAGACTGAATAATATCTTCATATTTTTAGGTATATTTTGTATTGCCGTTATTCTTATTGCCGGACTAAAGGGCTTTGGCTCACTTTTGGGCATGGGCTTAAGCTTTGCAATCATTCTTCTCTATATTGTGCCAAATATCCTCAAAGGGAATGATCCGCTCACCATTACCTTAATCGGCGCCACGGTTATTATTTTGCTGACAACTTACCTGGCTCACGGCGTCTCCTGGAAAACTACCATTGCTTTAAGCTCAACTCTTATCTCAATTTTTCTGACTGCCTGGCTGGCAATCTTTGCGGTCAGCTTCACCAATATCAGTGGTATCGGCAACGAAGACGCCTTCGCCTTGCAAGTCGGCACAACCAGCCTGATCAATTTAAAAGGGCTTTTCTTAAGCGGGATTATTATCGCCACACTGGGTGCTTTAAATGACATTACTACTACTCAGGCGATGACTATTTTGGAACTGAAAAAAGCCGACCCAAAACTTAAATTCGTGGCTCTGTTTGAAAAAGGCTTTGCCGTTGGCAAAGAGCATATTGCTTCTTTGGTCAATACGTTAATCTTAGCCTATGCCGGTTCAGCTTTTGCGGTGTTTATCTTTTTTGTCTTAAATCCGGCCAAAGTCCCTTATTGGATAGTTTTAAATAGCGAAATGGTTTCCGACGAAGTGGTGAAGATACTGGCCGGCAGTCTTGGACTATTACTGTCTGTGCCGATTGTGACGTTTTTGGCCAGTCTTTTTTTCTCTGAGAGAAAGTCTTAATGGCTGATGTCAAAACTCTGGAATTTTTCTGCTGTCTCTTCCCACTCAATTTGGACCGATTTTACTTCGGATAAAAACGGCCCTTTTTCGCAAATTTTAATCAGTTTCTCGATTGCCTCTTTCGGACCTTGAGCGAGGATTTCTACCCTGCCATCCTCCGTATTTTTAGCCCAACCTTTTAGACCAAGCTTACGGGCGTTTGATTTAACAAAATATCTGTATCCCACTCCTTGGACAAAACCTAAGATATAAATTCTGGCTGTTACCATAATTTTCTAAATCACAAAACCCAATGACCAAATCTCAATTATTACTGTTAATTATTATTTTAGCGACAATTTTAATTAATTCTTCATTTTCTACTTGGAGAATTTCTATTCTATCTTTAAAAGGCGGTAATGACATTTTTATAATTTCCAACCAATACTTGGTTTCCTTAGCTTCCTTTTTAACAATCCCCATTGTTGATACAAATTCTTTCTTACTTCTTGCACCATCAGCCTCCTCGTAATTAGCTCCAATTGAGGTTACGCAGCGTATTATCTGATTTATCAGAACTGCATTTGTCCTATCTTGGGGTAATTTTTTTGTTAAGTCAATTACAGCCAAAACAAACTTCAAAATTCTTTCTCTTAAATCAAACTTGCTCATTTTTTTGTGATTTGGAATCTAGGGTTTGGGATTCCCCCTTGGGATTTGTGATTTGGGATTTGGGATTTGATTTTATCTGTTTCAACTTCCAGAGGAATAACGCTATTTTGTTGTCGGCGGTTGAGTCTTTAACAAAAGATAAAACTTCTTCCAAGACCGAGCGGTGGTTGGTTTTGGCCAGTTTAATCCACATTCCCCTGTTTTTATAGTCATTCATTTCTTCGGCCAAATAAATTCCGAACGACTGGAATTCCCGGGAAATATATTTGTCCTTGGTAGGATTAAAATTTTTAAGTATTTGTTGAACCGATTTCATAATTTAATAACCTCAAAATTACAATCCTGAGCCCGTCGAAGGAGCCGAATGGACGTGAAACTTTCTGCATATAAATTTATTTGCGGAGAGTACCGTCAAGACGGTACGACCTCAACAAATTCTATTTCGTGTTAAAGCGGTTCATGGCTTTTTCCAAGCCTTTTTCCAGAGAATCTTCAATTGCTTTCATGCCCTTTTTGACAATTTCCCGCGCTTTCCCCTTCTCGCCTTCAGAGAATTCTCCTAAAACGTAATTGTCAATGGCTTTGACTTTTTTGGCTTGGATTTTCTCTCTTTGCGGACCGATGCCTATTCTAAATCTCCAGAATCTATCCGTTCCCAACTGTTCGATAATTGATTCAACCCCTTTATGCCCCGCCGATGCGCCGGCAAAGCGTATTTTCATGCTGCCAAGCGGTAAGTCGACCTCATCATGAATAACCCAGATGTCCTCACTGTCAATTTTGTAGAATTTGGCAATTGCGGAAACGGCCAGACCCGAACCATTCATATAGGTTAACGGTTTTGCCAAAATTACTTTTTCGGCTTTTCCCTTTTTTGGCTGCCAATTAATTTCCGCCATTTGGCTTTGAAATTTTTTATCTTCTTTCCATAAGGCTTGCGATGCCGACTCAAAATCTTTTATAAATGCGTCCACCACCATAAATCCGAGGTTATGTCTGGTTTTTCCGTGTTTCAAACCGGGGTTACCGAGTCCCACTATTAATTTCATATATTTAATATTCTCGTAACTTCCTCATCCGATATCTGCTCAAAGTGTTTGTAAAATTGCCCAACGGCGTAAAAATTCCCAACCGACCGCAACTGAATTACTGTATCAAAATATTTCTTAATATTTACTATAATATCAGACGAGATGACCGGTGTCGCTAAAATTAACTCTCTGGCTTTACTTCTTTTTAAGTAAATCGCCGCTGCAATGACCGTTGCGCCGGTAGCAACGCCGTCGTCCACAATCATAACATTTTTATCTTTATATTCAAAGGGTTTTGTTTCTAATTTAAGTGACTTTTCAAGCTTTTTGATTTCTTTTTCTTTTTGAAAAAGTAAGTATTCTTTTTCCCAATTGCTGATTTTTAATTCATTGACAATCTCTTCATTCCAGTAAACATCTTTGGCCGAAACCATCGCTCCGATTGCGAGCTCCAAATTTCCCGGCGCTCCAATTTTTTTGACGACTAACGCTTTTAGTTTTAAACCAAGAGCAGCGGAAATTATTTTGGCAATCACTACTCCACCCCGCGTTAAACCGACAACAACAATGTCTTTCCGATTTTGGTATTTTTTAAGTTTCAAACAAAGTTTTCGTGCGGCGTCTTCCCTATCTTCAAACATCACCACCATTATATATCCTCAAGGCAAGGATACTCATCTGGTTCGGTCTTAGCCCTAACTAGTTATAATAGGATTTAACTTGATACAGGAAATAGTACCCTATTAAAGCTCCTATTAAAGAGCTGACAATGTCCATTACGTTAAGCCTAACAATGGCGCTAAGGATGTACAGGAGCATACCATATAGCATTAAATTCCAACCTTTTATCTTTCTTGCTTTAAGAGATGGAAAGGCTAATAAGTATAGCACTGCCCAAACCAATAAAACTATCATTGATAAAACTATTGTGATAGAAAATCCACTCACTCCTGCGTAGGCTGCGAATGGGCCAACGTATGTCATCAAACCATATAGACTTATAACTGATAAAACGGACAGAATTGCGCCAATTAAAGCCAGCCATGGAGCGACTTTAACTATAAACTCCGTAGCTCCTTTTGGTAGAGCAGGGATTTTTGCATAATATTCATCAAGAAATTTAAGTAATGGTTTTAGCTGCGTGTCTAATGCGTTCATTATTTTTCACCTCCTTTCCGAAACTATGATTAGCGTATCTTGCTACAATTTAAAAGTCAATTCCCAATTGGCTTTCCGCTGCTTTTTGCGACTTCTCGACTACTTTTCTGTCTTCCCAGATTTTGACAATTCCGTATTGGCCGTCGTAACCGGGGGCAATCACAATCTCTCCCCGTCTGACCTTATCCACCCCCTCGGCCACCCTTGGCCCGGCTTCTTTTTCCAGCTCTTGTCTGGAGATTTTAAGGAGAATTTCCATTTCCGAACCGAATGTTCTACAAAGACTGTCATAAAGGTCTTTCACTTTTTGCGCTGAAACGGTGGAATAAAGACTCTCGGCAATAATTTCGTTTAGCGGCACCAGTTTGACAAACGGCGGGTGTTTCTTGCTTGGGTCCAAAATCCATTTTACCCCGTTTGCGTTTGACTTAAACACTTCATCCGGAAACTGGGTAGCTTTAGCCAGCTCCTCAACCCGGTGCATCACCCCAACCGTCAGTGGCCGGTGGCAAACCGGGCAAATGTTGCCTTCTGCTCTGGTAGTTTTAGGGTCCTGGACAAAACTGCAGTTGCGGTGTCCGGTGTAATGGTATTTTCCTTCTTCCGGATAAAATTCAATGGTGTAGCCGATTTTGAGCCTGCCTTCCGGTTTTTGCTTAATCGCATCTGTGATGTCCTGATAGGTAATTTTGTGATTTGGGATTTTGGATTTGGGATTTGTGTCTTTGTCTACAAAGACAGTCGCTTCTCTGCCCATTTTTGGCAGTGAATGCGCATCGGAAGTTGAGATGAGTGAACGGTTTTCCAACTCTTTTATCTGCCAGTTCATGTAGGGGTCACTGGAAAGACCGGTTTCAACACCGTAAATTTTGTCCGCGTACTCGCCGAAACATTCCTCAATTGAATCAAAACCGGAATTTGAGCCATACAAAGCAAACCACGGCGTCCAAGCGTGACAAGGAACTAATAAAACATTTTTATCGATTGAATAAATCAGTTCCATCAGTTGAATTGATGATAAACCGATAATCGGCCTGCCGTCGGAAGTTAAATTGCAGCCCCGCTTAATGAGTTCTGCGGCGATTTTTTCCGAAGTTTGAATTGAAGGTGAAAAAACCAGGTTATGAATCCGGCGGACTTTTCCGCCCTGGGAATAGATGCTGGAAATTTCCACCGTGAGGATAAAGCGGGTTTTAAACGTCAAATTATCCTTGAATTTGAAGATTCCCGCTGTGTCCTCAACTAACTCCTGCTTGATTTCTCTAAGCCAGAGTGGATGCGTCCAGTCACCGGTTGTTAACACGTCAAAGCCCTTCTTAGTTCCCCACAAAGCCATATTATAAAGGTTCATGTCTTTGCTTACAGCTCGGCTATATTTTGAATGTAAATGTAAATCTGTTACGTATTCCATATTTGGAGTGCCTGTCCGACAATAATTGCTCTTTGAGCCGTATTCGAATAGAATTGAAAAGGCGAAAAGTAAGATATGTTGGAAAGATGTAGGTCGGTGACAAATTCCATAACGACATTTTAGCACAATCTACCCTTTGGCAAAATAATTTATTACTGTTACAATTAAATTAATGGCAGGGGAAAAATATTTCGAAGGAAGGCTAGCTGGAGCTGATCTAACATTGTCTACTAAACCATCTGTATCTACGCTAGAAAGGACTGTTACTGCTATTTATCGTCCCGTGGATATCACGCCTGAAGGCGTTAGAGAAGTATCCGCAGTAGTGGTGCACCATTTAACCCGCGATGAGCATGGGAAACTAGTTCTTGATCGAGAAGGCAGAAGACAATTTACAGAAGAACGAATAGAACAACAACCCAGGTTAAGACCAGAATTCTCTGCCAGAGATATCGTTACCTTTGCTCCAAGACGAGGCGTCTTGGCAAGAATAAGGGGCTTACTTAGAAGAACTCCTACTGCTTTCCCTGCTACTCGCACACGCGCCGGTAATGCTTCGCACTAGCAATGAGGACTGGTCTTAATTACTGTTTTCCTTGCTGAGAGTACATTTCAATTAATTCCTTCACGCTGGTTGCGTCTTCGGCTTTTTTGTCCGAACCCCTGAAAGAAACCAAACGCGGAAATCTGAGGGCATAACCCGCTTCTGTCTCGGTTTTACCGGCAGTATGGATTGGTGAACGGGTAATTTCATCCGCCAGAATTTCGATAACAATCTCCGGCTTTATCCAAACCGACGGAATAATATTTGAGCTGACTCTGGCCGGTTTTTGCTGAAGACTGATTTTATCCGCTCTTTTGTGCACTTCTCTCCACTCCTCGTCCGTCAGTCCCGTTCCGATCTTTGAGACTGAGACAAATTCGTCCTTTTCTTGGTCATAAACTCCAACCAGTAAGGCGCCGGCTCCAAAAACCGTGCGCTTACCCTTCCCGCTAATATAACCCAAGATTACACAATCAATAGTGTCATTTAATTCACCTGAGGAATGCCGCTTGAGTTTGACCCAATTGAAATTGCGCGCCCCTGCTTCATACGGGCTTTCCAGTTTCTTGACAACCAATCCTTCCAAACCTTTAGAAATGGCGTCCTCCAGTAAAACACTTAAGACTTTCGCGTCAGCGATGGTCTGATTTTTTGTTCTGATGAGTACATCATCTTCCGGCAAAACCGCTTTGAGAACTGCCATTCTTTCCTGTAATGGTTTGTCGATAAGCGACTCTCCATCTTTATAGAGAATATCGAAAACAAAGGCTTTCAGCGGCAGACTTTTGGCCATTTCTTCGATTCCATGTTTGCGTCTTCGTTTAGTAGTTTCTTGGAACGGCAAAAATTCTTCCGATTCCGGATTGTATGCTAAGGCTTCCGAATCAAGAATGATGGTTTTGGCTTTGATTTGTTTTTTGACAGCAACGATAAGTTCCGGGAACATGTGGGTCATTTCTTCCAAATTGCGCGAGAACATGCGCACTTCGTCGTCGTTTTTGTGAATTTGCACCCTAAACCCGTCATATTTATACTGGACATCTACTTCCCCCATTTTTTCGATCACTTTCTCGGGATTTGGCAAACGCTCGCATAATTCCGAACGGACAGGGTAACCAACCCTCAGCTCTAACTTCTGAACAGCTCCTAATCCACTATCCCACAAGGTTTTGGCAATCAAACCCAAATCTGAAGTGCGGTTGTATGCACCTTCCAACAGTTTTCTTTGCGACTTATCACCTAACTTTGCCGTGGCCAAAGCGTCAAGAACTGTCGGGTCACCGATACCCAACCTCAGATTTCCAAGCAAAATGCGGACTATATACTTTTCAGAAGACGGATCAACACTTCTCATTAATAATGCTTGAGAAACAATTTCGATTCTTGTTTCAACAGTTCCATTGCCTGAAGTCTGAGCAATTTCTTTTAAACGACCGAATACTTGAGTAACAGTTAAATTTCCAGGCTTAAGTTTTCTTTTTTGAAGATTTTGTCCTGCGATTTCTTGTGCTACCTTACCTAAATCCCCTAGCTCGCTATATTTTCGTAAAACTGCATCTCTATTGTATAAACCGTATGAGGCTTGAGCTATTGACTCAGCAACTGTTTTTTCTGCCATACCCATCTCAATAGGTTCAAAGAAAGGTGCAATTCTGCCTTGCAATAAGTAAATAATTTTCTCGATTTCATCAGAATCTTGAATATTTTTATCTTTAAACAGCTCCGACAATATTTCTATCAACGCAAGACGAGATGAAGTTGCCTCAAGCTTTTCAAAATACTTTGACAAATCTTCAAATTTCATAATTCATTAATCCTTAATCATTCATCATTAATCTGTCATGATGTACCGTGCGCCCTTGGTTACTCCGTGTTTTTTAATAATACCAGCACTGACCAATGCTTTTATTTCATTAAGCACCGTATCTTCCGAGACCATCGGAAACAATTGCTCGAATGCCTGATTCTGGAGATAGCCGATTTTTTGAATATATTCGATAATCTTAAGTTGTCTTGGGGTGAGCATAATCGGGCTACCGCCTAATTTTTCCTTGATTTTGGCGTCAACCGAAATTCCCTCCACCTTTCCCCTAATTTTGGCCAGTTCGATTGAAAGACCTAAAGTGAAATATTCCAGCCAATGCGTTAGATCGCCATTGCCTTTCTCCACACTTTGCAAAGCTTCGTAATAAGATGCGGCATCTTCGTCAAAATATTCCTCCAAAGAGAAAAACTTACGGATATCATAACCGTCCTGGTACAAAATCAAGGTTGCCAAAGCTCTGGCCACCCGACCGTTGCCGTCTAAAAACGGATGAATTCTGACCAGTTCGTAATGAACAATCCCCGACTTTAGCACCGGATGGACGTCTTCGTCTTTGGCACTTTCGACAAATTCCAGCAGATTTTTAATCTGGAAGGAAATCGCGACAGCCATTGGCGGCCGGAAAGAAATTTCCCCGGTAGTGCTGTTTTTCACTACCACCTGGGTTTTACGAAACACCCCACATTGCTCCGCTGCCAAAATTTTTTCAACCGTTAGCTTATGCAAATGCTTGATGACGTCCTCATCAATTTTTGTCTCCTGGGCTTTAAGGCTACCGATATAATCCATTACTTTACGGTAGTTAATGACCTCCTGAATATCTCTATCGCGGGCTGTAATCTGCTGGCCTAAAAGCACTTTTTCCGCTTCCGACAAATTCAGTTCGTTGCCCTCGATATGCGTGCCGTAATGAACAGTCCTGACCATTGCGTCTTCTCGAAATTCTTTTTCGAAATACGGCAAAAGCGGTGCGTTGTCGATGACTTCTTTCGAAGCTTCAATGCTACCAATGTTTTTTAAAATTTTATTAGTGATAACGAACTTAGGTGTGTACATAAGAAAATTTCTAATTCTTAATTTCTAATTTCTAATCAAATTCAATGAAAATTACAAATTTAAAATTAAAAATTACTCTTTTATTATAACAAAATTCCCGAGTTTTTCCCTAAGTATTTGTGTCTTGTGCTATAATCCAGATATGCCAAAAGCGAAGAAAAAAGACGACCAAAAACTACACGTTGAAATCGTCAAGCAAATGGTCACTTTATCGACCAGCGCTTTTGGTTTGGTCGCCGCACTGGCCTGGAACAGCGTTATTCAGGAATTTGTCAATTCTTACGTCAAAAAGTGGATTCCTGCCGGCGGGGGAATAATTTCGCTCTTAATTTACGCTTTGATTATTACTGCTCTGGCGGTTTTAATTACCGTCCAGCTCTCCAAACTCTCCGAAAGACTGCAGGGAGAATAGCTTAATTCTCCAATAACTGTTTCATAACCACCGGAATTTCGTTGGCCAAATCCGAAGCGTTGAAGTAAATCCCCATTTTTTGCGCCACACTTTCTCCGGCTTTTTTATTAATGAATGAAGCGACAGCGGCGGAAAGATAAGCTTCGTTTTTGCAGTATAAAGCCGCTACCAGTCCTGCCAAAACATCTCCTGTTCCTCCTTTAGTCATCCCCGCATTTCCACCAGCAATCTGAACCGTATCTGTTCCGTTTGAAACTAAATCCTTTTCGCCTTTGAGTAAAATCGTGCAATTGAACTTTTTGGCCATTTCAGACACCTTGTTTTGAATTTTGGGCATTTGTTCATTTGAATTTGATTGAGAACTAGAAATTGCCTGCCCGCCAGTGCCAGACTTTGGCAGGCGGGGAAATTGAAAATTAAAGAGTTTGGAAAACTCTCCATGGTGTGGCGTCAAAATTGCCCCATGAGGAATAATTTCCGGCTTAATCACTTGTAAGCTACCTCCGTCGACCACCCATTTTTTGTTGGGGTATTTTTGGAATAAACCCTCTGTCATCTCTTTGGTATCGTCGTCGCCTTTCTCTACTCCGCTCTCCCGCGGCAGACCCGGACCGATTAGTACACAATCTGCATCTTCGATGTAATGGTCAATTTTGTTTCTTGGCACAATAATGCCGTTTCGAAATTCCGCTTTTTCTTTTTCCACCAGCTGGTTGTTTTCCGGAACGGAGGAGTAAAAAACCATGTCCACAATTCTTGAGGCAACTTGCAAAGCCCAAAGTGAGGCAGCGTGGAATAGAACCGACCCGCCGATAATCAACAGCTTCCCATTCTCTCCCTTGTGCGAATCCGAGGCCGGCACATACAGTTTTTTTAAATCGTTAACATTGAACTGACTCATAATGTTTTTAAAAACCAATCAACTGTGACTTCATGAAATTCTTTCATTGCTTTAGGATTATTACTTAAACTATGGCCGGCATTTTTGTGAATATAAAGTTTCCTTTCCTTAGTATTAACCGCTACATCATAATACTTGTTAACCAATTCTTCTGCCAGCAATTGATCGTTCTCCGATCGTATAACTAGCAAGCTACCTTTAAATTGAGCCAAACTACTATACGAGCCTGAGTTTATCCAATTTTCCCTTTGAGCAAAATATTCGTTTTCAACATCTACTCTAACACCAAAATTTATATCAGAATGAGCCGACGGCACTCTTAAAACGATTGATTTTATAAACTGGAATTCCGGATAATTCAAAAGCATTCCTGTGACGTATCCGCCAAAACTTGTCCCTTGTATTCCGACTCTTTCTTTGTCTACGTTTTGTTCGAGCAAGAATTCTAAAGCCGCTTTGCCGTCTTCAATCCCCATTCTGTTTGTTTGATTTTTAAACTCTCCGCCGCTTTCGCCGCAGCCCCGAAAATCAAAAGCGAGCGCCATAACACCTTTTTCAGCCAGCTTTTCTGCCATTGGTAAATAATTTTTCCTGTTTGAACCCCAACCGTGATAAAAAATTACTCCCGGAAACGGTCCTTGGCCATCGGGAATAAACAGTGATCCTCGCAAAGTGTCATTTTGAACCTTAAATTCAATGTTTTTACCCTGCACTTTTTGCGTGTTTTGAATCATATTTTTAAATCCTGCAACCTTTAAAAGCGCAGGGTTTATTTTACAAAACTAATTATCCTCATTGATTTTAGCAAGTTTTTGGGAATAAATTCTTTGTGAGTGGTGGTCATGATTGTTTGCTGTTTGCCGATTTCTGCCAAAATCATCACGATATGGCTCTCGTCAAGCTCGGAAAAAATATCATCCAAGAGAAGTAGCGGTCTTTCGCCCATCACCTTTTCGATAAAGGTAAGTTCCAACATTTTCAGCTGCAAAATTGCCAGGCGTTGTTGGCCGCGCGAACCATAAAACTTAACATCATGCAACGTTTTTGCATTATTTACCATTAAAATTGAGAAATCATCTCTGTGCGGCCCGACCAAAGTCACCCCGGCCGCCACCTCTTCATTTTTGTACTGCAAAAGCCGCTGTTTTGAAATCAGACTCTTGTCGTATTCGACCACAAAATCAAAAATCTCTTTTGCCGCTGAGTTTAGGAAGTTAACGAATTCTTCCCTTTTGGCCGTTATGACATTGCCGTTTTCAATTACCAGGTTATCCCAATATTCAAGCTGTTTTTGGTTCCTGTTACCGGTTTCCCTCGCTAATTCAAGCAGAGCATTTCTTTGCCTAAGCGCTTTGGCATAAGCGATATTGGCCGCCCGATAATTTCTATCCACTTGCTCTAAAATTTCGTCCAGGAAATTACGCCTCAGCGACGGTGAATCAACAATAATTTCTAAATCCTGAGGCGAAAAAAGAACGCTTAAAAGCCTTCCGGCAAAATCGACCCGTCTTTTAGCCACACCGTTAACCAAGAATTTTTTATATTGTGAGGCGATACCTCCAACCATTCCGTTTGTCAGTACAACTTCCAACTCGCTCAACTGTCCTGAACTTGTCGAAGGATTTTCCGTTTTTCCTTTTACTCTACCGACTTCTTCTCTAAACGCCAGCATCTGGGCGTCTTTATCGGTCCGAAAACTTTTGCCGGTTGACAAAAGGTAGATTGCTTCAATTAAATTACTTTTGCCGGAAGTGTTTGGGCCAATAATTAAATTGATATCTTCGAAAGAAAATTCCATTTTTTGGTAACTGCGAAAATTTTGTAAAAAAATTGACTTGAGCATAAATTTCAGCGCGGAGATCCCGCTTGAGCGGGAGGCCTTAAGCGCGAACGTTTCTTGAAGCTATTCTATCACAGTTCCGACGAATTTTTCGTGGTTAAAGTATTTCCGGATGTTATCAAAGTCTGCTCCACCTAAAACCGCCACCTTAACTCCCAACTCTTCCGCTTTTTTCGCCGCCACCGGGTCGAAAGGCGTATTCATTCTTGGCACCCAGACATCTCCGACCATTTTTCGAAAATCCGCCCAAGAAACTTTATCCATTGGCTTGGCATCCTTATGTTCTTTCGGGTCTTTATCGTAAACCTGGGCGACATTACTTAAATTAACCACTTCCCGAACATCATAATCTTCGCAAAGCATTACCGCGTCGTAATCGGTTGACCAACCCGGCTTCCATCCCGCCGCCACCACTACCGGCTCGGTGACTTTTCTGATTATTTCGTAGTGCTTGATAATGTAGGGGTGGGCAATGTCGCGGAAAATGGTGCGGACAAGGTGGGCGTTGAGTTTGGTAGTATGAATTCCCAGCCAATCTAAGTCATCACGGGTTAATTCCCCACCAATTACTTCTTTCCCCGCATCGATATAATGTCCGGCGGTTGAGCCACCTCCAATAACCAAAAAAAACTGGCGGTTTGGATTCTTCGCCAGTTGTTCGCGGATGAACTTATTCAGTTCGATTAGAAACTTCGTGTCAATCCCACCGTTGGGGACGACGAGGGAGCCTCCGATGGACATCACAATTCTGTCTCTTACTGCCATAATCTTTAACTTTAATTCTAAGTTTAGATGCTACCATTAAACGCAGTAAAAAGCAAACTTTACCCTGCACCAATTTTACATGAAATTACTACAAATATTGTCTTGTTTTGAAATTAGTGCAGGGCTTATTTCTGATGCCTGGGGCAAAAGTAGGTGCCGCGACCGCCGAGTTGGATTTTTTCGATTATTCCATCACAAACTGAGCATTTCTCGCCTTTTTTGCCGTAAACCAGAGTGTGGTTTTGGTAAGCACCTTCCTGCCCTAAGACGTTAACGTAATTTTCATCCGATGATCCGCCGTAATTTAGGCTTTTCTTAATGACTTCGTGGACGGCTTTGAACAGCTTCTCGAGTTCTGAATCCGTGAGTGTTTTTCCTTTACGCCTTGGATCAATTCCTGCCAAGAACAAAGCATCGTTAGCGTAGATATTGCCAATTCCGCCGATTCGTTTTTGGTCCATTAAGATTAATTTAACCGGCAAGTTACCCTTCTGGATAGTGTTTTTGAAGTATTCCGATGTTAATTCTTTACCGGCCAAATCCTTCCCCACCTTGGGTTCCGGCCCCATTTCTTTAAAGAAAGCAACATCCTTCAAATCTGATTTTTTGACAACTTTTATCCAACCAAAACGCCGCAGGTCATTATAATATAGCTTTGCTCCGTGATCTAAACTGAAAATGACGTGCGAATATTTCGATGGGAGTGTTTCTCCACCGACTTTTTTAGAAAGCACTGAACCTGAAGTGTTTTTATCTTGAAAAACCAGCTGCCCGGTCATTTTTAAATGAACAGTCAGTACAAAACCGTTATCGAGCTCGATAATCAAACCCTTACCGATTCTTTTGATATCGACGACTTTGGCACCAATAACTTTCTGAACATCGCCTTGGAAAATTTTGGGCACCCGCACCTCAATCTCCTCGATTTTGTGCCCGACAAGATATTTTTTTAAACCCAATTTTAATGTTTCAACTTCCGGTAATTCCGGCATATTGTTATTATAGCGCGGGGAGCTTACGAAATTTTTGAGCTTTCATTCGAACTCCCGAACTTGAGGAGTATCTCTTTGGATTCTTGAGCTGAAAGCGATAAAATTTTCTGTAAGTGACCTCAGCGCGTTTTCTCTTCTACAAACTCCTTAATTTCTTTCATAAATCTTTCTTTAGAAAACTTTTTAGCTTGCTCAACACAAGCCTCTGAGCTGAATTTTAAACTTTCGAACCTTTTGACTGCCGCAATCAAACCGTCCACCGAATAATTATTGAATAAAACGCCTGTTGGAGCTTGTCCTGAGCCTGCCGAAGGATCAATCACTGTTTCTTTATATCCACCGCCGTTAAAAGCAATCACCGGTGTACCACAAAACATTGCTTCTACAGGTGTGATGCCAAAATCCTCATCCTGGGACAGAGCCAAAAAGCCTTTGGCTCCCCTATAAAGTTTTGCCAGTTCTTCATCACTGACCTGACCTAAAAATTTGACCCCATTCGACTTACGCTCAGGGCTGTAGCTTGCCTTCTTCACCAATTTATCGTGCTCGAACGAATATCCGGCCGGCGAACCGGCGATTTTGAGTTTGAATCCCCTCTTGAGTGCCGCCTCCACCGCCAAATCCAAACCTTTAGCCCCAACAATTCTTGAAACGATGAAGTAATAATCACCTTTCGGTGTCGGCGGGCCCGCCCGCTTCGCAAGCGAAAGCGTTGCGGGCGGGTAAATTACTGTTGAATCTCGACGATAGAATTTTTTGATGCGGGACTGAACTTCTTTGGAATTAGCAATAAAATAATCAACTTTTTGCGCTTGTTTAAAGTCGTAAAGCCTTAGAAAATGGCCGATGAGCAAAGCGTAAATTTTAACCGGCCAGTATTTTTGAAAATTAACCGACGTCGAATATCCATACAGCCATCTTGGCGGCGTATGGCAGTAGCAAATCTCCGTGAATTTCTCATTTTTCTTTTTGAAACCTTTGCTGATATACCAACTGGCCGAGGAAATCACCAAATCATATTCCGAGAGGTCAAAACTGCCCCAAATTAAAGGCGTCAAAAACCGCAAAGGACTGTAAAGTCTCTCTCCAAAAAAGGGGAAATTTTGTACCCAAGACGCAATGATTTTCTTGTCTTTAAAGTGCTTAAATGCTTCCGAATTTTGCCTATAAAACGCTGTATAAATCGGCGCCTGCGGAAAAATCTCGGTTAGGACTTCCAACACTCTTTCCGCCCCGCCGTACTCTTTAATATAATCATGTACCAATGCAACCTTCATATAGTTACTTCCTGCCCCGTATTAACGCCCCTTCGACGCGAGGACGTAGCCCTCGGGAGAAGGTAAGTTTGTGCGGGGTCATGATTTTAAAAATTCATTCAGTTCACGTATCAACAATTCCGGTTTTTTTAAAAACCAGTAATGGTTTCCCTCGACTACTTTTAGTGTTGCTCCCTTAATTACTTTTTGCAAATTATAGCCGTTTTCGATTGGGATTAATTCATCCTCTTTTCCCCACAATATTAAAACCGGAAAATCTGCTGTCAACTTAACCTCTTTATTGATAATATATCTGGCATCTCGTAAAAGCCTTCTTGGCGCATGGATTTGATAAAAAAAATCTTTAATCAGCGTCCCCGAAAGGTTATCGGGACGAATGATAATATCCAATGATTCCTTAAACCACCTCTTCGTCCACTTCGACATTGTTTTATCGACTACTGCACCCAAACTATCCATTAGAATTAAGGCTTTTACTTTCTCTGGAAAATGTGCGCAGAAATCTACGGCCGAAATTCCGCCGGCGGAGTGTCCGATGACGATTATTTTTTCTTCATTTGGAATTAGTTCTTTGATGACTTTCTCGTCATTCTCAAAATTATTAAAGGACCGAAAAAATGGCGCAACCACCCGGTATTTTGAGGCTAAAACATTAATTAAATTCTGGCAGGAAAAGGGGCTGACTCCCCAACCATGGAAAAAAAGAAGCACTTCGCCTTTTCCTTCGTCAAGATATTTCAGTCCGTCTTTTCTTAAGACTTTCATAATAAGTTCATCTGCTCGTTGTCATCTTTATCTTTTGCAGCTTTAGGCTCATGAGGATTCTGAACACGAACTTCTTTCTCGAGCCTTCCCAAAAGGCTTTTGAAACCTAAGTTCTGAAAAACTTTTCTGAGGGCTTTTTTGTCTATTTTTTCTATTTCTGCTTGCGTCTCCTCAAGTTTCACCGGTGCATCCAGCACAATTGTGGCCAGTTTTTTGGCCAGGGCTGCTTGCTCGGCATCGACAGCCAATTTTTCCTGAATTTGCGGCGAAATTTCCGCCAGGTGCTCGTAAATTCCTTCGAGGGTTTGATATTTATTTAAAAGCCCTTCGGCGGTTTTTGGCCCAATTCCGGAAACGCCGGGGTAATTGTCCGACGCGTCTCCAACCAGTGCCTTATAATCTACGATCTGCCAGGGCTCCAACTTATATTTTTCCCGCACCTTTATTTCGTCAAATAACGTCATTTTAGTCATACCAACAATTGGCGCCAGCATCAAAACTTTGGAATTGACAAGCTGCAGTAAATCCCGGTCCCCGGAAACAATAATCGTCTGTAAATCTTTTTGCTTAGCCTCTTTGGAAATCGTCCCAATTAAATCATCCGCTTCGTATCCGTCAATCTCAAAATGTTGAATGTGGGCGCTATCCAAGGCCTTGTGGACCATCTCAAACTGTGGTACTAAATCATCCGCTGGTTTTGGTCTGGTTGCCTGATATCCGACATACATTTGTTTCCGGAAGGTCGGCGCTTTTTTATCAAAACAGACCACCAAGTATTCGGGACGGAGGTCTTCGATAATCTTTAAAAGCATCATAAAAAATCCGTAAACCGCATTGGTTGGGGTACCATCTTGAGTTGTAAGCGGCGGAAGAGCATGAAAAGCGCGGTGAATAATGGCGTTACCGTCGATTAGTACTAATTTTTTCATGGGTTGATTATACAGGAACTAGACGCTAGACGCTAATCACTATTTGCTGACATTAAGAAGTTTTCGGTAAACAAAAGTAAAAGCCAGCATGCTTAAAGGCGCTGTTACAAACAGCCCGACTAAAAAGCAAAGTATGCCTAAAATATTAATTAAAACGAGCAAAATTGCGAAAAAGAAAAGGTTCCAAGTGTTGCCGCGGGTTATCTTCCAGCTCGTTTTAACCGCCTCAATGGGACCTAAGTTTTTATCAACCACCAAATAGCGGCTGTATTGCAGCCTGATTGCCAGAATAACTCCCGGAATAATTAAAAGAATAAACCCTAACAAAATAATAATTCCTTGAACGGCCGAAGCCAAAATGTATTTTACAATTGGTTTGTAATAAAAAAGGGCTAAAAACTTTGGTTTTTTCCCGTCTACAAATTCCAAAGATATTTTTATTAATCCGATGCCAATGACATAATTAATAACGGCCAAAATCAGATAAGCTGCCAAATACAGTACTAACTCTTTTTGGCTATTTATGATGAACCTCAAAGAACTCGAAAGCGCAGTGAAAAAAACCACGATGATAAAAATTTCGAGAAAAAATAGGAAGTGCTTCCTGGTGAGGGTAAAGCCAAATTTGACTGCTTGTTTTTTGGAGAATTCAGCTTTCTTCACAATCTGATAATCTCATATTGAAGATTTTGTTGTCAATCATAAGCAACGTGAAGAACCTTTAAGCCTTGACGGGGACAGTGGCCGGTTTTGGCCCAATTAATTTTTCGAACTGTTCTGACTCCAAAGTTTCTTTTTGCAAAAGCTCTTCGGCCAAAATGTCTAATTTCCCTCTTACTTTCTTCAAAATTTCCAAAGCTTGCCTATAACCTTCATCCGTTATTTTCTTGACCTGTGAATCAATTTTAGCCGACATGTCTTCCGAAACCTGCGGTTGTTCGTAAGGCATTCTACTGTCACTTTCCAGGCTGATCGGGCCTAATTCGCTCATGCCGTATTCGGTTACCATCATCTTGGCAACCTCGGTGGCTTTGGCAATATCATCGGAGGCACCGGTTGTGACTTCGTTAAAAACCAAACTCTCCGCCGCTCTTCCACCAAGCATCACCGAAATCTGTTCGACCAAATGGGTTTTGGTTTCATGCACGCGGTCCATCGGCTCCATCATCGTGTGCCCTAAAGACATGCCGCGGGAAACGATGGAAATACGGTGCACCGGATCCATGTGCGGCATAAACCAAGAAACCAAGGCGTGTCCGGCCTCATGATAAGCGGTCATTTTGCGGTCTTCGTCGGATTGCAACCTCTTTTTTTCCGGGCCGAGTTTGACTTTAGTGGCCGCCTCTTCCAAATCTTTCATGTCAATCGCTTTTTTACCCAAGCGCGCCGCCAAAATTGCTGCTTCATTTAACATGTTTTCCAAATCCGCGCCCGAAAATCCCACTGTTCGTTTGGCAATTTTTACCCACTCAACGTTTTTTTCAAACGGCTTGCCTCTGGCATGGATGGAGAGAATTGCCTCACGACCTTTGACGTCCGGTAGCTCCAAGGCCACGCGCCTGTCAAACCTGCCCGGCCTAACCAGCGCCGGATCCAAAACATCCGGGCGGTTGGTAGCGGCAATCACCACCAATTGTTCGGTCGGTGCAAAACCGTCCATTTCCACCAGAATCTGGTTGAGAGTCTGTTCCCTTTCGTCATGTCCACCCATTAAGCCATAACCTCTTTGCCGGCCGATGGCATCAACCTCATCAATAAAAATAATTGCCGGTTGGGCTTTTTTGGCAGTGTTAAACAAATCTCGAACTCTTGACGCGCCGACTCCGACCAGCATTTCCATAAACTCCGAGCCCGCCATGGAGAAAAACGGCACCCCTGCTTCTCCGGCAGTCGCTCTGGCCAACAGTGTTTTTCCGGTACCGGACGGGCCAATCATTAACACGCCTTTGGGGGTTCTCGCTCCCATCGCCTTATATTTCCCCGGATTTTTCAAAAAGTCGACCACTTCGGTTAACTCCTGTTTGGCTTCGTCAACTCCGGCCACATCTTTAAAAGAAACTTTCGGGGTATCTTTGTTGTAGAGCTTAGCTTTTGACTGACCGAAGGAAAACACGCTTTCCTGCGCTCCCCTGGCCTGGCGAAAAATAAAGTAGAAAAAGGCAATCATTAGCACAATCGGCAACACTCCGGATAGAATATTAATCCAATTATTTAAAGTGGTGTCGTCTTTAATAACCACTTTTGTATTTCCTAAAGAAACGTTAGCGTTTTTAAACAGCTGGTAGACATCGGCGTCCGTTTCCTTGAAACTCTCTAGTGTTACTGATTTTTCAGTCGCGTCAATTTTATTCGAGGAAACGTCGATCTCGGACACCTTCCCCTGTTTGACATCGGCAATAAGCTGAGATAAAGGTACTGTTTTGGTATTATTGCTTTGTAAAGAGGTACCTGACGGAGCACTAATTCCCAGCAGAACAAATCCGGTAAAAATAATCAAAAAGGCGTAAAGAATTAAATTCTTCCACGACAATTTCATCTTCAACTTAAAATGTCTGACTTTTTTAGGTTTGCCTAGGCTTGCCATAGCTTTCCCGCCAGCAACGCTTTACGTAGCAATTGCGGGCTGGAGGGATTATAGCACAATTTGAGCTTAAAGTCCCACTAATTCTTTTACTTTACTAAGAGTGACTGAAGATTTACTAACGGCGTATTCCCTTCCCTCGTCCAAAATTTTGCGGAGTGAATTTTCGTTAGCGCGAAGCTCGCGATATTTTTTTTGAATTTCGGACATTTTGGCAACGACCAGGTCCGCGAGTAAAGTTTTGAACTCGGAATAAGACTTTCCGTCTAATTGATCTATAGAATCATTCAGGGATTGATTTTTGAATGAAGCATAAATAGTCAGAAGGTTGGAAATCGCAGCCGAACCCTCGTCTTTGGAAATTTGTGAACCGGAATCGGTGACGGCTTTTTTAATTTTCTCCCTGGTTTGCTCTTCCGAATCTAAAAGGTTGACTGTGGCCAGCGGGTTATTATCTGATTTTGACATTTTACTAGTCGGGTCCTGCAAGCTCATAATCCTGGCAGTTTCTTTTTGGATTACCGGAATTGGTAGCTTGAAAACTTCACCGAATTTTGCGTTAAATTTTTCCGCCAAATCGCGGGTTAGCTCAACGTGTTGTTTTTGGTCTTCGCCCACCGGTACTTCGTCTGTTTGATACAAAAGAATATCCGCTGCCATTAACACCGGATAGTCAAACAGCCCGGCATTGGCTTCGTGCTTTTCACTCTTTTCCTTAAACTGCGTCATCCTTTCCAATTGGCCAAATGAAGTTATGCAATTCAAAATCCAAGCCAGTTCGGTATGATCTTGATTTTCTGATTGCACAAAAATGTGCGCTTTTTGAGGGTCAATTCCGCAAGCAATATATAAAGCCGCTACTTCAAGAACCTTTTCCTTGAGAATCTTTGGATCTTGAGGAACGGTTATGGCGTGTAAATCTACCACGCAAAAAAAGGCATCTTTGTCATTTTGGATTTTGACCCATTGCGAAATTGCGCCGATATAATTTCCGATATGTAAATTTCCACTTGGCTGCACTCCCGAAAAAACCGTTTTCATAATTTCACCTTTCATTGTATTTTATTTACCCAACATAATCAAACCCTTTTGTAGAGCGGAGGCGAAAGCTTCCGCTCTACGCTTTACTTTAGTCTATGATGCAAATAATCATCATAACCTTTTAAGTCCAGCAACCCATGTCCGGAAAGATTAAAAACAATCACTTTTTTAATTCCGGCCTTTTTGCATATGATTGCCTCGTCTATCGCCGCTTTAATTGCATGCGCAGACTCGGGCGCCGGGACAATTCCTTCGGTTTTGGCAAAGTCAACGCCTGCCTTAAAAACCTCCAGTTGCCCATAGGCTTTTGCTTCCATCAGTTTTTCTTCCTGAAGAAATGATAAAAGTGGTGCCATGCCGTGGTATCTTAAACCTCCGGCATGAATTGGACTGGGCATAAAATCCGAGCCCATGGTCTTCATCTTTAAAAGCGGCGTCTTTTGCGACATATCGCCGAAATCATAACGGTACTCTCCTTTGGTTAATGAAGGACACGATTTAGGTTCAACGCCGATATATCTAATCTTGTTCCCTCCGGCTAATTGATCCGCTAAAAATGGGAAAATTAGTCCGGCAAAATTACTACCTCCACCACAACAGCCAATCATGATGTCCGGGTATTCTCCCGCTATCTCCATCTGCTTTTGCGTTTCCTGCCCAGCGATTGTCTGATGCAGCAACACGTGATTAAGAACGCTCCCTAAAGCATAACGGGCATTTGTCTTTTTGAGAACAACTTCTAAGGCCTCACTGATGGCTATTCCCAAAGACCCCGGCGAATCGGGATGCTGTTTAAGAATCTTCCGGCCAAATTCAGTTTCCATTGATGGGCTGGCATGCACTTTTGCCCCAAACATTTCCATCAAAATCCGCCTGTATGGTTTTTGTTCAAAAGAAACTTTAACCATAAAGATTTCACAATTGAGCTTAAAATAATTGCACGCCATGCTTAAAGCCGTTCCCCATTGTCCCGCTCCGGTTTCCGTCAATAAGCTTTTAACTCCTTCCTTTTTGTTATAGTAAGCTTGAGCCAAAGCCGTATTTAATTTATGGCTGCCGGAAGGGTTATTCCCCTCATATTTGTAATAAATATGTGCCGGTGTTTTTAGGAATTTTTCTAAGCGTTTTGCCCTAAACAAAGGGCTAGGTCTGAACATTTTATATAATTCCCTGAGCTTCTCCGGAATTTCGATTTCTTTTTCCAGGGAAACTTCTTGCCTAATTAACTCCATTGGAAAAAGCGGCGCCAATTCTTCCGCCTTAATCGGCTCTTTCGTTGCCGGATTCAAAGGCGGGTCCGGTAATTTTCCTAAGTATTTTTTTAAATAGTAATTAATATTTAAAAAATGCGTCGGGATATCCTCTTCTTCCAATAATATTTTTGTATTTTGCATAATTTTCACCTCCTAACTGGTGGTGAGCGTTATCCGAACCACAAAAAAACCTCCATTTTGGAGGTTTGTGTTTGAATGATAATTTGAATAAAAACGTTTAAGTCATACAAAGACAAGCCTCCAATAGAGGCTGTCGCCATACTTTAATTAATTTTGAATATTTATACATTTTTAAATCTCCCATTTTGCAACTCTTTTGAGCCTCTGGTTACAGTCATCACGCCGACCTTTAAATTTCCGGCAATTTCGTGCTGAGGAATGCCTTTTTTAAGCATTTTGACAATTTTGAGTCGATTCGGAATCTCCAAAAGCTCTTTAGCTGTTAAAATGCCTTTTAGAAAATCCTCCATTTCCTCTTTTGATTTAATGCTTAAAAGAACGTTAATTAATTCCTCCAAATCTTTACTCTTATTCTCCTCCTTATTTAAGCTTGGGCCAAACTTTAAATTTAATCTCATCATACTAGTATACTAAAATAAAGAAGAATTGTCAAGCAATTGGGTTCTATCATTTATGATAGCCAGGCTATTTTGCGGTTTTGAGAATTGCACCCGAAGATTTTTCTTAAGAGGGCCCCAAGATTAAACTTTAACGCCCACTCTCCTTAATAATTTCGATTGCTGTTCTGGAGAAAGATTTCCTACGTACCACTTAGGCCCAAATTCAACTCGGGTACTACCTTCGTCAGCACTAATCTCTATCAAACGCCCTCTATCAAAACCAATCTTCAATTTGTCATCATCTGCTGTAAACAATGTGTATCTGGTTAGTGATTCCGGACCTTTCCCAGATATTCTTCGTGACGTTGTGATCATTTGTGCTGCCGGTATACCTTGTCTTTTTGCTGTTAATACAGTAGCCTCATAAACTGAGTCGTCTATTGGCTTTTCTGGCTCCCTTTGAGTTGTGACTGTAGTGGGTACTATACCTGGGCTTACAACTCTTGCTTCTCTAATAATTTCGTTCGCTCTAACGATTAAGGCTTCGGGGACTGTTTGTTTTATCTCTTTGGGAACTCCTTCCAAAACCGGTTTTGCCTCTGGTTCTGCAACAGGAGACCGTTGCATTTTGGTCACCTGAAAGAGGGTATTTAGATTGTTCTAACAAACAAAAGCAGTAATTCCACTCAGTGAGAATTGTCTTTGTTGATGATATACTCCTTGAGTGAAAAAAAACAGCATCTTACAGATGTCCCCACTGCGAAAGCCAAAATACTATCCGTAAAGGAGTAAGAAGAGGAAAAATTAAATATGTTTGTAGAAAGTGTAATAAATGGTTTCAGATAAATAGGATAAAGAAAAACTCCACTGGAAAATTGCTGTTTGCTCATCTGACCGGAGTATCTTTCCGCTCCTTAGGAAAAACCTACCAAATTGACCCATCTACTGCCTACAGACGCTGCCTTAAGGAATTAGGAGAGCTCCCTCATTTAGCAGACGTAACAAGAAAATACTGCAGTAAGTTCTGTGGGATATTAGTGGTTGATGGAAAATATATTAAAGTGAAGGGATACGAAAGAAAGATTCCGGTTTTGTATGGGATTGATTACCTTACTCATGATATCCCAACATATATTTTCTCCCAATCTGAAAGCTACCAAACTTGCCGGACGTTTTTCAACTCCTTACGATTATTGAATTATCCTTTACAGGCCATTGTTTCTGATGACAATGCCAATATCTATGATGCCTGTGTGTCAGTATATCCTAAAGTGCTTACTCAACTTTGCCATAATCACTACAAGGAGAATATCAGGACAACTCTTGGAGTCAGAACTGATACAACATATCTTCCTTTTATGCAGAGAATAGAAGACTTGTTCTCTCACAAAAGAGCGGAAGATGAATTCCTCACATTAGCCGCAAAACTGTATAATACCTACAAACATGATTCATTACTTTCTGCGATCCTTTTAGACATGCAAAGGAGATTACCGCAATTAAACACCTACATGAATAACAGAACTATTCCCACCACTACTAATCTGATTGAAAGTTACAACTCGCACTTAGAAGCCAGAGTAAAGCCGCTGAAAGGTTTTGAATCATTTAAACACGCTGATATGTGGTTAAATGCATATTTCTTAAGACGAAGACTGAAAGTCTTTACCGATTGTACCGCTAAATTCAGAATGTTAAATGGAACATCTTCACTTCAACAGACCATGAAAAACCCTGAGGAAATTGGAGAACTCTTGAGGCTATTCAGGTGACCGTTTTTGCAACGGTATCCTGCAACAGCTGTTTCTACCATGTATCTATCTTATAGCAGCGGATTATTTACTTGTCAAGCCAAGATTTTTTGAGGTTTTGGAACCTATCATTTAAAATTGCTACGCGGATTTGCTTAGTTAAATTTATTAAGAAGTGAACGTTGTGCAGACTTAAAAGCGTGTATGACAGCAATTCCCTACTTCTGAATAGATGGTGGATGTAACCACGGGTGAAGTTTTGGCAAGTGTAGCACTTACAGTTTGGGTCGAGCGGTTTTTGGTCTTTGGCAAAATTGGGCTTATCAATATCGGTTCGAAAACGGTTGTGGGTGGAGCCCAAAGGCGGTGAGATAAAGAAAAACCCGGTCCGACCAATTCTGGTTGGAATTACACAATCAAAAGTATCAACTCCCCGCTCAATTCCTTCAAATAGGTCATCTATTTCGCCAATCCCCAAAAGATGCCGTGGTTTTCCTTCGGAAATAATATCGGTTGTCCAGTCAACTACCTCATATAAATTCTTTTTCGAAAGATGTGCTCCGCCCATACCAATTGCCTCAAAATTTTCATCCACAAACCGAGCGGATTTTTCGCGGAGTTGTTGAAACGGCCCACCATGGGTTACCCCATAAAGCAGCTGGTCTTTGCGTTTATGTGCCTGTTTTGAGCGCAATTCCCACCTATTTGTGAGTTCCAAAGATTCTTTTGTCTGCTCGTAATCGTATTTTGGCGATTCCAAATCGTCAAAAGCGATAATTAAGTCCGCGCCCAGCTTTTCTTGAATTTTAATCGAGCTTTCAGGAGTCAATTTATGCATCGAACCGTCGATATGTGATTGAAAAGTCACCCCTTCTTCTGTAATTTTATTTAATCTTGGCTTTGCGTCCTCCGGTTCTTGATATTTGACTTCTTCACGCAAGAATTTCACTCCTCCACCCTCCTTGCCGACTCCCAAAGAAAAAACTTGAAACCCACCGCTGTCAGTCATCGTTGGACCATTCCAACTCATAAACTTTGCCAAACCGCCAAATTTCTTAATGACGTCTTCGCCTGGACGAAGGTGAAGGTGATAAGTGTTGGCCAAAACCACCTGCGCACCCAACTCATGAAGTTGTTTTGGGTCAATTGATTTGACTGAAGCCTGTGTTCCCACCGGCACAAACATCGGCGTTTCAATCTCCCCGTGCGGAGTTGAAATGATACCGGCGCGGGCTTTGCTTTTTTTATCTTTTTTAATAATTTCAAAGCTTGGTTTCATAGATAATTTATTTCTTGGTCCTTGGGATTTGATTAGAAATTAAAAATTAGAAATTAGGATTTTAATTTAAGAACTTCTTCCTTAAACTGATCTCCGCGGTCTTTATAGTTTTTAAAAAGATTAAAACTGGCTGACGCAGGCGACATTAAACAAATTTTACCCGGAGTAGTCTCCACAAAAGCAATTCTGACTGCCTGTTCCATTGTAGTTACGTCAAATTTCTCAGGAGGATTATCTGTTTCTTCACAAATTTCCTTCCAAATTCTTGCTCCTGTAGTTGGAAACAGAATAAGTATCTTAATGCCGGACTGAACAATTGCTTTAGCTAAATCTTTATAATCCAAACCCCTGTCAAATCCTCCCGTTATTAAAGTTTCCGTCTCCTTTAAAGTTTTCAGCGCTTCCACTGTAGCTTGAGGGAGAGTAGCCAAGGAATCATTAAAAAAACTGACATCTCCGACTTTTCTAACAAATTCTAACCGATGCTCCAAGCCGCTAAACGTTATTAAAACTGCAGCGACGTTTACTACAGAAACCCCGGCAAGATAAGCCGCCATTGCCGCTGCACAAACATTTTCTAAATTGTGTTCTCCAAGAAGTTTTATTTCACTAAGTTTAATAATCTCTAATTCTTCTTCGTCTTTTTTTATCCAAACGGACTTACTTCTTACAAAACAACCGTTGTCATCTTCTTTTTCTCTGCTGACTCTAAAAACGCGTGCCGGCGTTTCTACGTCAGACTCATTACTTGCAGGATAATCTTTATTAATCACCGCAAAGTCCACTGCTGTTTGAAACCTTAAAATATTCCTCTTTGCGTCAATGTATTTTTCTAATGACTGATGATAATCTAAGTGCTCCGGAACAATCATTAATAAAACAGCAATGTGTGGGCTTATTTTTAAGTCTTGCAACTGAAAACTAGATAATTCAAGTACTGTCCATGATTGAGTATCTAATTTATCCAAAAAATCTAAAGGGGAAACACCTATATTGCCACCTAAATATGCATCGAAGCCCTGTTTCTGAAGCATTTCGTAGATTAACGTTGCAGTTGTGCTTTTGCCTTTAGTTCCCGTGACTCCGATAATTTTCCCTTTGGCATTAGCTAAAAAAAGGTTTGTTGCGGTTGTATAAGGAATACTGATTACTTCGGGTTTTACACTCGGTGACTTAATAACAATATCGTAATTGCTTTGCTTTTCAAGGTAATCTTGACCGTCTTTTTTATCAACGGCATCAATAGTAATATTTGGAAATTTCTTCTTCAGATATCTCCCAACGGCTTCCCCCTCAACTCCTTTTCCGACAATCAGAATTTTTTTGTTTTTTAAATCAGCTAGTTTCATTTTTATAGACTCTCATTAAAACACTGCCGGAAAATTCTCCCCTATCGTAAGCTTTGGCCAAAGCCGTTTTGACCTCAGAGGGAGTACCGACGCATTCAAAAGGCTTGAAATCTTTAATACCAAGTAATTCTTTAAAAATTGGCAGCAGAGATTCGTCTTCGAAAAGATTTCTGCCAAATACGCTTATTAACTCCTTTTTGGGCATAAGTCCCGCAAGAAGAGTAAAAACAAACAGGCATTTCGGACACTTGCCGCACCATTTTGAATTTAAATCAATTTTTTCGTTAATTTTAAAATTATTATTACAGGAAGAAAATACGCTAAAGTATTGCTTATGTTTAACGAATAATTCAGCGATTTCAAGTTCATCGTACTTTCTTAATAATGAGTAATAGGAAACATCAGGGGTTATAAAATTGTTAACATAATTTTTAAAAAGGCTTTCAAACTCCTCCGACTTGCTCCATTGATGATTGATCATCTCGCCTAAATATTCGACGTTGCCGTAATTGGCGCTTTTTTCGTTCGAGACTACCACATAGCTGTAGTCATAAAAAATGGCTGCCATCAAGCCTAAAAACGCATAGATTGCGGAAATTGGAATGTGACCGTTATAGGCATTACCGCTTTTATTTAACTGAAAAAGTGCGGGGTCAATCTGACGATTTATAACAATAACCTTTCTTCCGATAATTTTTGCTACTTCATCCTGGATTATTGAGGTTCCAACGGTAAGAAGGTCAAAATTTGTCTTTCGAGTCTTCAGTATCTCTGCCGACACAATCGAATCTTTTCCTCCACCAAGAGCCAAAAGAGACCTATTTTGTCTTACAAACGGTACCGATTTTACATCATGTTCTTCATAAGGAAAATTAACTAGGTTTCGAAAATCGATTTTATTTTTATAAAAAAACTCGCCCAATCCCTTTGTGTATATTGTATTCCAAAATTCTGCTTGATATTGAGTTAAAGAAAATGGTTCAATTATGATGTCTTGAGGACAATATAGTTTCCAATAACTAATCCCTAAAATTAACAGGAGATTATTCAATAAGGACTTCAGTAAATTATCCGGAGTTTGAGAAACCACAGGAGGAAACGTGATCTTTTCCGTGAATTCATGGCTCTGTTTATCTGATTGAGTCAAGTAATGAAAGGTGACTATTCCTTGACCAAGATTGATATCATAGCCGGAAAAAATGAACTTTTTTATATCATGCATGTGGGTATTATAGGAGATTTTGCGAGAATTTACGAATTTTTGTGGAATATAGGTTCACGGACAAAAGTACCAGGAGTGGGGATCGAACCCACGACCTCAGCGTTATGAATGCTGTGCTCTAACCGACTGAGCTACCCTGGCGCTTACCTATTTTATCACACTCAACTTCATTCCCTCAATAAAACCTCTTGTCGAAATCAACATGTTTAAACTATCTTTTACGTGAATTCTTAAAACGCCATGATAATTATCCTCGTTATATTGTTTTTTCCATTTTGTTTTCTGATAAAAAGTATTTTTAAATTGATTTTTTGGTATTCCTGTAATTTTTAACCAATAATTTTCTATAGCTTCTGTTTTTTCTTTATAAGCTACGTTTAAAGTTAATCTGGCAATTACATCGTCCTTTTTAATTCTAAAGCATTTTTCAAGCCATTTTATGTAAAACATAATCATTTCCGGATCCGAATTACAAAAACCCAATCGATGCTCATGTTTATTTTTAAACCCCTCTCCCCAATACAAAGCAACTCCTGCCATGAGTAAATCTCGATCGCTCAAATTCCCTATTTTCAAAAGCGCCTTTTGTAAAAGTTTCTTCTCGTTATCAAGTCTTGAAACCTTATCTTGCTTTTGCTTTTTAATTCTTCCCTTTTGTAACGCTTTCTGAGTTCTGGATTTTAATATATCTAATTGTCTTTCGGAAAGCTTAATATCCATAATCCAGCTTCGAATAGTCGTTTTTGGAATGCTTGTTTCTTGATATATTTGCCCTAAACTTAAGCCCTGCATGCGAAGCTGACGTACTCTATTTTTAACAACCTGGTTATGTTGCATATTTATATTATGAGCATGATATTGCGCTATGTCAATTGTAAATTAATTATTGTTAATCTTTGAGCAATTTTATTGACTATTAGCTTTGACTTTGCTATTATGCTGTTACGCGCGGGGTAGTGTACAGTGCACATGAGGCTCAAAATGGGCCATTTTAATAGTAATATTGAAACAGTACTCAGCTATATCGGTGAAACCCCATTTATTTATTATTTAGGGTAATACCGAGGGAAGTCAAGCGAAAGCGAGATCCCGTAGAGACTACACGCTGAGTCCCCTCCTTTTTGAAAAAGAAGGGGAAAGATATAGTCCGACACTCTGGGTAACCGGAGAAACAGAAAGCATAATCTCATAGGCTAGGCGCAACTCCTAGCCCCGCAACATAGTTTTTTTAGCCTCGATTTGACAATTTATAATATCCTATATAGAATCTAACTATGCCTGAGACAGGAGGAGAACAACCAAAACCACAACATTTTGCCCCTGATTATAAGCTTAACCGAAGCGAATTAAATTCAGAGGGAAAAAATCTAGTAGGGTCATTTGTTGATTTATTTAGAGATGCTCCCGATTTACAACTAGCAATAACTAAATTATTTTTTGGTCAAAATGATATAGATAACAAATCTGTTTCTCTATTCCCTAAAGGAAAAGGACTTTATAGCTTTGAACCAATACAATCGTTTGATGGACCAGAAGGACAAGGAAAAAGATTTCATTTAAGTAGAAGAGATACAAGCGGAGACGAAGAAGATTTAACTATTATAATCAGTAAGAAATTGGAAGATGTTTTAACTACTACAGAATTAAATGATGTTTTAGACGGTAAGGATAAAGATAAACCTTCAATTATTTATAAGCATAAGAGAGCTGATAGTGATCATGAGGACGTTGTAACGGATTATGGACTTGCAGTTACAGGTGCTAAAGAGATGCTTGGGAGAACACGAAATGATTTTGCTACACAAATCCAGTAAATAAACCTCTTTAGAAGAAAAGATTGAGCCATTTTTGCCAGTTAGGAATGTTTTCGGTTTGCTTTTGAACTTGGCCCTTATTCAACAAATCCGGTGACACTAAAACCTCCTGCTCCCCCGGTTTAACTAAAAACAATTTATCATGAGCCTGCTCTTCAATAAATTGCGGGCTGTTAACATAGGAAAGACCTGCTTTTAATTTTTGGTTTTTGAGTTGTTCCTGGGTCAGCTGTTTCTGAGCTACGGTTAATAAGTCCTGTTTATGCCATAAATCATAGATCGAATGGAGTAAACCATTGATTATAAACAGCAAAATTAGCACTATAAGTATAAAGGCTGCTTTTTTCATAAATATCAACTATTATGATAGCATATTGGGGAGGCTGGATTCTTCTACTTGACGATTGTGAAATTTGGTGATATTATAGGACATCAGAGTTGAAATATGAAGCAAATTGGACTTCGCGATGCCCACGAAGAGTTTAAGAATTTTTTAAAACAGAATAAAAAATCAAATTCGACTGTTGTTGCCTACGGCAAGGATATTGACCAGCTTTTGACGTTTTTGGAAGAACTGGAAAGAAATAATGTTCATGAAGTAAGTAAGGACGATATTGAAGCTTTTTTAGCCAAATTAACCAAAGAGGGCTACACTCCAAAGTCAGTTTCCAGAAAAATTAACTCCACCAGGACTTTCTACCGATTTTTGAAAGTGAACGAATACGTTACCGACGACCCTTCGCTTTTAATCTCCCACCCCAAATACCAGCTGGCCGCACCAAGAATGCTCACGCCAACCGAATACAGAGCCTTACGCGATGCCGCCAGAAACGATCCGCGCATGTTTGCGGTGATCGAATTACTGCTGCAAACCGGCATTAGAATCGGCGAGTTGGCAAATTTAAGACTTTCGGACATGACTAAAGCCGGTTTACACATTGCTCCGTTTGAAAAACACGAAGAAAGAATTGTTCCCTTGAATAAAAGAGCCGAGGAAGCATTAAATAGGTATTTGGAAGTAAGGCCCAAAGTTACCGAAACTCATATTTTCGTTACCAAATCCGGCAAACCGTTTTTAATCAGAAACATTAGAACCGCGGTGGAAAGATATTTCAGATTAGCGGAAATAAAAGATGCTAAAGTCAACGATTTAAGGCATACTTTTGTCTCCCACCACTTAAAACACGGCGTATCGTTGATGGTTTTGTCCAAAGTGTTGGGACACAAACGAATTTCGACCACCGAAAGATACCTGCAATACGTGCCGGAACGCGGCAAAGAAACCTCCGTTTTAACCGAACTGTAAATTATATTAGGGAGATTTACTACTTGGAACCTTTTTTAGTTTGGCCTATCCTTCGACTTACTAGCCTTACTAGTCTAAATGGAGCTCTAATAACATCTCTCGCCGCCAGAATATATGCCCGTTCCGCCCGATGAAGTAGTTCACCTGCCGTAGGAGACGAAATTTGTTTACGAATTGATTCGATTCGTTCCTCAGGCATATGCGCCATCTCGGCCGTCTGAAGCGCAAAAACGCCTCTACCGGGAATTTGCATATCAACATCAATCATCTTTTCGGCAATTCGCATTGCCAACTCGCTTGGATGTCCACTTTCATAACCGTCTGGCCTGAACCTAGCTGAATCGAAAAGACCCTCAATGTCAGCCTGAAGTTTTATCCGCTCATTTGGATCATCCGGCACAGGCTTGGCAATTACATTCTCTGCGAATGCCGCAAAGGCTTGTTGCTCTTTTTCTACCCATGGGCTTTGCGAAGTTTCTCCAACTGAACTGGCTCCGGTATCCGCTCTAAGATTAGATGTTGCCATAATCCAAGCTCTTCCAGGATTATCCACAAGCGCTTGGTTAAAAAGGGTTTTTGAATCGCCAGCTTCTGTTATAGAAGGAACTGGAGCCGTTGAACCTTGAATATCGGGAGATCCACCATCTGCTGACATATTGTTTAAATGATAACCTTAAATTTTATACCTGTCAATGATTAGTGCGTCTGCTTGAACTTTTTAATAACCCTGTGCGCCCGCTTGGAGTCGAACCAAATACCTATTGTTTATAAGACAATTGTTCTGCCGGTGAACTACGGGCGCAAGCTGTGATAATTATATCATAGCCTCAAGTTTTAACGCATAATAATCTGAAATTGCCTTTATTCCCATTATGATTTTTTCTTTTAACAAAACATCATTAACATTTAAACCGCAAGTTCCATGACCAAAACCTTTTTGATCTATCCCTACCCTAGTACTGGCTTTAATATAAGGTTTTCTGAATTGCGACACCGGCAATTTTAATGTTCTACTCCAAAAAGAAATCTCTTCTTGTATATTCATATCGCTATAAAGATGTAAGTCTACTTTTATTTTTTCTTTTGGAACACTCAAACCTTTTATATACCAATACAAAGCAAATTTCAAAACGCTTGGGTCAGTATTATTTATAAATACCGAGCCATTTAACCTTTTATTTCCCTCTCCCCAATAAAGAAAAAGTCCGGCAATTTCGAGCTCTTTTTGAGACAGAAAAACCCAATATTTTTTCTGTTCTTTATATGCAGATTCAATGCGGGATTGATGTTTCTTTTGCTTGGCAATTATCGTCTTTTCTATAGCAACTTGCCTACTGTTCTTTTTATTATTTCCTAGTAATGTTAGCTGTCTTTCGCTAAGAGGATATTTACTTAACCAATCTGAAAGTGTACTTTTTGAAATTCCTAATTCTTGCCTTATTTGACCGTAAGTTTTACCTTGCTTTCTTAAATCAATTGCTTTTTGCCTGTCAATAACTCTTGCCATAAGTGAACTTTGAAATTAATATTATATAGATATGTTTATATAGTACGATTCTTTGTGGTGATTGTCAAATTCTACAGTCTGGCTCTCTGTGCAATTGAGGCCTCGAGGCTTTTGATTTCTTTACCGTATTTTAGTCTGGAGAGTTCCCTAATTAGCTCCGCCACGCGCGGGTTTTCCATACTTGCCGCTTTGGCCATATCGCGGGTTAAATCCATCGAGAAAGGATTCATCGGCTCGTTGTGGACAATGGTTTTAACGTAGGCATTATAGACATCAACATTGATTAAATCTGCCTCGGTGAATACCGGCTGGAATTCATGAGCTAAATAATTTGCATCGGTTACTCCCACCCTGAATGATACTAAAGTTCCAACGTTGCCAAAAATAGCGTTTTTCACGTCTTCGTCCATTTGTCCGATAAACTGGTTGGCAACAACTAAGTTGAGTCTGTATTTTCTTGCTTCCGACAATATCTGAGCAAAATCGGGAGTGGCAAAATTCTGAAACTCGTCAACGTAAAGATAAAAATCACGCCTGCTTTCTTCCGGAATATCTTGCCTACTCATCGCTGCCACCAAAATTTTCGGCACCAAAATAAGCCCCAAGAAACTGGCATTTTCCTCGCCGATTTTTCCTTTGGACAAAGAAACCAACAGAATTTTACCATCGTCCATCACTTTACGAAAATCAAAAGCGGAGGCCGACTGCCCGATTATATTACGCATCATTTTATCGGTGACAAAACGGCCGAATTTAGAAACAATGTAATCAAGCACTTCGGACTTATGGAAATCGTTGGTCTGGGCAATCTGGTCGGTCCAGTAGCGCCTGACAATCGGGTCGGTCACTTTCGGCAACAATTCCTGGACAAAATTGGCATCGGTTAAGGCGCGAACCACTTCGATGAAGGTACTGCCCTTCTCCGACATAACTGTGAGCATTGCGTTTCTAATCGCATGCTCAAATCTTGGTCCGATAATTCCGGTTTTGTTCGGATCATACAGTTTATACATTAGCCCGACAATTGAGGAGACAATATAATGCTTCTCCTCTTCGGTTTGCGCTTCCAGCATGTTTAAACCCATCGGCCGTTGGGTGTCGGAGGGATCAAATAAGATAACGTCTTCGGCCCGCTCCGGCGGAATTAGTGGCAACAGTTTGTCGATGGTATCATGCGGGTCGATAAAGCAAACCCCTTCACCATTTTTAATATCCTGCAAAATCATCTCTTTCAAAAATTCCGATTTTCCGACACCGGTTTTTCCAATCACATACATGTGCCTCCTCCTATCGTCTTTTTGAATGTAAACCGGTTTAGCAATGCCCCGAAAAGTACTGGTACCCAAGAACAGGCCGGAGCTGGGGATTTGCGCCGGCGCCGGCGCCCGCTTGGCATTTAGCCAATGAATATGGGGCGTCACCACGCTTTTATTAGGAAAGTGGAAAATTCCGGCCAGTTCTTCGCTGGTCAAAATGGCCATATTCCGATCCGGCAAATAGCGGTAAATGAAATCGGAGATAAAATTGCCTTTAATCCAATTCTTGTTCTTCTTGAATTTATTGATACCGTTAAACTGGTCAAAAACACTGACAATGTTTGCCAAATGCGCCTCCGCCGCTTCTTGTGAACTTGACGAGACAACGACTCTTATCACCGCGTAAAACCCCGGCTTGGAAATTTTATTTTCTACTCCTTCCAATTCTTTCGGGTCTGCCGAGTATTTGGCAGTTTCCGGATTTGATTCGGCCTTTTTGGTCGAAGCAATGTACTTTCGGCCTTTCTTGCTCCAGCCGGAATCCGCTCCGGAGATTATCAGTTGAATGGCCGCTCCCTCCCCCTGGCCCATCTTTGCCAAAACCGAAGTTAGAGAAGACATCGGATCAACCGCCAAATCTTTAAAAACTTTAATTGGTTTGTAATTTGAATCGGCCAGTTTAAAAGAGGCAAAAGCGACTCTGCCCTCTTTGGAAAAAATGTTGTATTCGTTGCCGACAATATAGCCTTCTTTGGAAGTTTTTTCGTCCACTTCTTTTATTTCCGCGTCCGGGTATGATGCATTAATCTGCTTTTCCACCAAATCTTTATATTTGTTTGGGGCATAAACATAAAAACGGATGTCTTCCGGCATACCGACTATTTCAAAAGCAATATGAGGCCTATATCTGAGGAAGGAGAACATTCCGCTGGCTTTAATTCCGACAAAACTGGCAAAAAATTGTTCCGCCGCGTCAATTTTGACCTCGTTATCTCTGGGCACGGTTACCTGAATAAGAGTTGACTCAAGGGATTGCCCTTCCCTGCCGCTGTTTCGCAGCCAAAGCAGCACAAGGTAGCCTACTCCGGCAACAACTCCGGCGACAAGTAATAATACAACCACCACTACAGTTAGGGGCACCAACAAAGCTAAAATGTTCGCCATCTCCAGTCTCGGTCCCATAGGTTTTTTAAGCTCCTCCTTTCAATAATTTCCGGTGCATTTTTTTAAAGTGTTTAATCATTAAAATCGCCAGCCAGACAATTGAATCCTTGATATTTTTGCTTTTCTGCAAAACTTGTGTCGCCTGAGTCTGTGTCATTGGCAATTGCACGCTTCCGCTTGGTTCGGTCTGAACCGGCGTTGCCTCTGCCGCGGGCTTAATACCAATCCTTTCATGCTCTTTGCTTAGTTCCGCACTTTGCGCCACTTCTTTGACTCCGGCCTCGGCCACTTCTTTATCTTTTACCACCGGCTTCTCCGAAGGCTGCACAAAATCACTCACCGGCGCCATTTCTGCCTCTTTATTAATCGACCCTACCCCTGCGGGGATTACCGGAGGTTGGCTTTGTCCCTGTGGTTGAGACGAAACTGGCGGTTGCTGATTATCATTGGTCTGGTTTTGGTTTTGAGCAGTACTATCCATAGCTTAATCATAACATTTAGCCCAGTAAAGAACAATAAATATTAGGGTTTTGCAGACCAAATAGTTTCTTTTTGCTTTTCCTGATAGTTAATGCTTCGCGCAAAAGTGAAGAGTAAATCCGAAAGCCTGTTTAGATAAATAAGCACTGCGGGAAGAACCTTTTCTTTTTCGGCTAAGACCACTGTTCTTCTTTCGGCCCGTCTGGCAATTGTCCGGGCGAAGTGCAACAGCGCACCGCTCCTGCCCGAAGGCAAGATAAAGTTAGTCAGTTTTGGCAGTTTCGTTGTCAATAAATCTATTCTCTTTTCAAATTCCAAAACCCGGGTGTTTAATTTTTGTCCCAATTCCTGGTTTTTTCGCTTCGTTGCGTCGGCCAGATTGGCGCCAATCTCAAATAAATCATTTTGAATTTGTAGAAGCTCTGCTTTTATTTTTTTATCTTTGACTTGAGAAAGAACCACGCCCAGAAAACTATTCAGCTCATCCAAATTCCCGTAGGCTTCAATCCGTAAGTCTCCCTTGGAAACGGTTTTTCCGCCAAATAGCGAAGTTTTACCTTTGTCGCCGAACTTGGTGTAAATTGGCATAAATCCTCCTTAAGAATGTGCTTTATTGACGCTGTATTTGCTTACAAGAAGCTGAACCAATTCATAGGTCCCGAAGAAAATTCCGCTGTAGAAAAGGTCGCCGGCAACAGTATTTTTGAAAAAGGGAATTCCCATGACATAGCTTTCCCAGAGACCGCTTAAGTTTCTTGGATACCACCCTTGCGCCCACACCCCAAAATTGGTGATTAAGAAAAATAAGATTGATGATAGAAGCGTTGAGCAAAGGACATTTTTCGCACTTTTATGCTTTTTAAGCCATAAACCAATTAAACCTGCCAAAATAAAGCTGCCGTATACATAAGGCATGGTTGAATGAAAACCCAAAAAAATGTCGGAAATAAACATCGCTCCCAACGGGACGCTAAAAGCAAATTTTTTGTTTAAGTAAGCACCGCCAAAAAGGGCCATGGCCGCAATCGGCGTAAAGTTTGGCGGATGCGGCAAAAGCCTGATTAAAGCCGCGCTAAAAATGACTAAAAACGGACCGCTAAGATTTTTAAATTTATGCATGTTAATCACTGGTTAAAACAAAATTCAGTTTGTCGCCGTCATTGACTTTATAGCTGGAAACTCCTACGTTTGATGATACACCATTGACTTCAAATTCGTAATACTGATTTGAGGCCGCGTTAACGCCATTAAAACCGGTAATAAAAATCCCCATGCTTCCACCGTAATCCGTATATTGAATGTTGCTGATGCCTACTGCCGCTACCACCGCATCCCAAGCGGTTTGTCCTTGATTAACTGAAGTCGTATCAGAATCAGTTGGCCTTTGTCCGGCGTAATCTATACCGATTTGAATTTTAAGGGTGGTAGGAGTTGGGGTGGGAGTGTCGGTTTGTGTGGGGGTCGGCACACTGGTTGGTGTCGGCGAAGGGGTTACTGTCGGCGTTGGAGTCGGAGTAGCCGCGGTTGGCGTTGGAGTTAATGTCGGGGTTGGTGTGATAGTTGGTGTCGGAGTCGGAGCCTGAGTGACAATCAGGGTGGGAGTGGGAACACCGGTTGGTGTCGGGACAGAAACCGCCGGTTGAAGCGGAGTCGGGGTTGGAAATGACGAATTAGCTTTTGCCGCCAACCCCAACACCGCCGTCTGTTTATTGATTGGTGAATTTTGAAAAGCAAAAACAGACGGGATAAGCAAGGAAAACACTACTATGAAAATAATGATTATTCCTTTATTATCGAAAAATTTTCCCGTTAAATTTTCACTTGTTTTTTCCATAAAAAAATCCTTCTCTTTTCCCGAGAAGGACAAATTACCTGCTCGGGTGAAAGGTTGTAAATATAGTTTTCTGACTTTAACAGTTGCGGCACAGCCCCAGACTTTCACTGGGCTTACCTATATTTACTTTACTTAGCTAACACTCGGAGTAACCACAAGCGTAGCATTTTTTACAACCTTCTTCATAAGCCAGACTCGCTCCCCCGCATTCCGGACAAATATCATACAGCCCGGTGGCGGTCGCTTCAGTCATCGCCAGTGAGCCCGACGGAGTCTGCAGGCTCAATTGCTCTATTTTGACAATCTCTTCTTTTGGTAGGGCATCCGCCGCAATCGGCTGGTTATGCCCGTTGGCAAGATGAGCGTTGGCAACATTTCCATTGTGGCCGTTGCCGTTTTGACTTACGGCTTCCGGTTTCTTATCCTCGACCATACCATTGACTCTGAACTCAAAGTGTTTAGATAACACTTTAGCAATGGCATCGGGAAGCGAACGGACTTTATTTTCACCAAAACCGACACTTCTGGCTCCGCCGATGCCGATCAGTTGCGCCACCACCTGTCTAATCCTTTCCCTTGGTGGAAGCGCCCCGTTAATTCTTAGGTTTAGAGAAATCATCCGGCCCAAGGCGTCGGCCATGGCCGCCACATCCGAACCGGATTTTCCAACCGTAATAAATACTTCAAACGGTTGTTTGTTTTCGTCATGGTTTATCGTGATATAGGTTTTCCCAACCGGCGTGTCTGTTCCGTAAGTGACCCCCTCAACCATTATCGGCCTGGGTAAAACCGGCAATGAAGTCTGCGCTTTCAGCTCGGGTTTTGCTTCGTCTTTGCGGGTTAAAACCCCGGCCCGACTGCCGTCGCGCATATAAGTGATACCTTTAAGCCCCGCATCATAAGCCATGGTATAAAGTCTCTTTACGTCCTCAACGGTATGGTTTTTCGGAGCGTTGACGGTTTTGGAAATCGAAGCATCAATATAATCCTGGGCAATCGCCTGCACCTTAACGTGCTCCTCCGGTGTTAAGTCGTTGGCCGAAACAAAATAATCGGGTTTTTTATCGTTGGGGTGGGCTTTTTTCCATTCTTCAAAAAGCGGGTGGTACATGATATGTTCACCCAGTCTGTCGCGCCTGATTAATTCGAACTCATAAACCGGCTCAATTCCCGATGAGACACCGGACAAAAGCGAGGTGGAACCGGTCGGAGCAATGGTCATTAAGACCGCGTTGCGCATTCCCTGTTTGGCAATTTTTTTCCTGATTTCTTCCGGCAGTCTTTTGATATGGAAACCTTCCAGATATTTTTCCCTGTTGTATTTGGGGAACGAACCTTTTTCTTCGGCAATATCGGAAGAGGCAATATAAGCGTTATCTCTTAAGGTTTTGAAGATTTTGTCAATGATTTTAAGTGACTCATCCCCGCCATATTTTACTTCCATTTTGATGAGAGCGTCGGCCAGTCCCAAAATTCCCAAGCCTTGTCTACGAATGTCTTTGGCCACTTTTTCATTTTCTTTATAAAAGTAACTGGTATCGTCAATGACGTTATCGAGGAACCTAACTGCCACTCTGACATCTTTGGCAAAGGCTTCGAAGTCAAATTGTTTGTTTTTAACGTAGGCCGAGAGGTTCATGGCCCCAAGATTGCAAACTCCCCAGGCAGACAAAGGTTGTTCTCCACAAGGATTGGTCGCAATTAAGTGCTCGAAATACCAGGTGTTTGAGCGCTTGTTGCTTCTGTCTAAGAAGTGCAGTCCAGGCTCGGCGGATTTCCAGGCAGCCGTGCAGATTAAATCCCAGAGATAGCGCGCTTTAATGGTTTTTAAGACTTTTACTTTCCCGCCGATTTTTTTCCATTCTTCCAACTCCCCGCTCCATTTTTTGTCGTACTTTGGGTCGTCCAAATCCGGATAAACCAAATCCCAGTTGGCATCTTTTTTCACCGCTTCCATAAAAGCGTCGGACAGGCAAACCGACAGATTGGCACCGTTGATTTTGTTTAAGTCTTGTTTAACGGTAATGAATTCTTCAATATCCGGATGCCAATCCCAAAGCATCAGCATCAAGGCGCCGCGTCGTGAACCACCCTGCTGGACAATGTCTTTGGTAGCCAGCGAATAAAGCTCTGCCCAATTAATCGGACCTGAGGAGAAACCGTTGACCTTTTTCACTCTTGAACCGCGGGGTCGAAGAGATGAAAGATTCAGCCCTACTCCGCCGCCGTGAGCCATGATTTCAATCATTTGCGTTAAGTTGGCCATGATCCCGCCGCGGGAATCCGGAGGATTGGGAATAACAAAACAGTTGTAATAAGTGATGTCAAAACCGGTGCCGGCACCGGCCAAAATTCTTCCGCCCGGCAGGAATTTAAAGTCCTGCATGGCTTCATAGAATTTCCTCTCCCATTTTTTGCGGTCTTTTGGCCGTTCCACTCGGGCAATTCCTTTGGCCACTCTTCTCCACATTTCATCGGGAGTTTTTTCAAGCGGGTTGCCTTTCGGATCTTTCAAGGAGTACCTGTCTAAAAATACTTTCTGTCTTATTCCGTCTAATTTCATATTATTATCCTTTTAAGGATTATTTTATCGGTAGTTAACACTACTTAATCAGCCTTTTGACTTCTTTCTCAAAATCCTCAACATCAACAAATCTTCGAAAAACGCTCGAAAAGCGAATGTATGCCACCTTGTCCATTGTTTTTAATCGCTGAGCAACCATCTGTCCGATTCTTTTACTTTCTACTTCAACCGAATCGGCAGTCCTTAATTCCCGCTCGATTTCCGTGACTATCTTTTCAATGTCTTCAAGAGATACTTTGGTTTTTTCGCAAGACCTAATGATTCCTCGCTTTAATTTATCCCGGTCAAATTGTTCCCTTCTACCGTCCTTTTTAATAACAATTAAATCGATATTTTCAATTCTTTCGTAAGTCGTAAATCTTTTTTGGCACTTTAAACATTCTCTTCGTCTTCTAATTGTCTCTAAATCCTCGCTATCTCTGGTCTCGACGACTTCTGTTTCCTTACTTCCGCAATATGGACACTTCATATCTAATGTTTGGCACCCTTTGCCGTTTTTAAAGCGTCTTTGATGCCTTAAAACGCTAGATATAGTGCCAAAAAAATAATATGGCACTAGATCTGCCCTGTCAACTATTAACTTCTGTATCAAAGAAGATCAACATTATTTTTAGCTTCGCTTTTTGGGAAAACTTTCAACTCTGCAAAAATAGAATAAAATTTATATCCTGACACCACAAAGTCTTAATCTAGACAGAAGATAAAATATGTTCTTTTATGGAGACTTAAACTCTTAACTAGACTTTAATGCCTCCGCACTTATTTGGAAGTCTTTAATTCTACTTAAAGACGCCTGTAAAGTTCCCTTGGTATTTTTGTTAGCCACTGCCATCATCTGAAAAATTATTTGTTGATGTTTTAAAGAGGCTGCAACCAATTTTCCGGCAATGTCGTTTACCTCACTTCCTTGAGTCTTGGCAATGATTGCTTCTTGCACTGACTGAAAAAAGTAGTTGCCTGATTTGGAAAGAGTGGTAATTGCTAAGGCGTCTTCTTTTTTGTTAAGCAAGGCCTCTGCCCCACTCAACCTTTTATCTGCCATTAACAAATCGTACTGCGCCTTTTTTAGCGGGTCCGTAATGAATAGTCCTAAAACATTGTCTCTTAAGGCTTTTAAAAAATATAACGGGTTATCCGGTAAAACCCCCGTATAAGGGAGGTCGTATTGGACATTTAAAATTTCTGCCGATGGTGTACTCTGGGCCTGAGCTTTTTGGAAAGGCAACAAAAATAAAATCAGCAAAAATATCAACAGGTACTTCTTCATGTCGTTATTATACTACAGCTGAACAAGAAACTGATTGGGCTGGGGTCATTGGTACCAGTTGAGGAGATTGCTCATAAGCATAGTCCAAAGGAGTTTTGTAGTCAAGGGCTTGATGCGGACGAATACTGTTGTATTTGACTAACCATTCTGTTAAATCAATATTTGCTTCATCAATTTCATCAAGCCCTATGACAGAAAAACTAAGCCACTCTCTTTGTACTGTATGATTAAACTTCTCAAGACAAGGATTATCCTTGGGCGTATGGGGGCGGGAGAATACTTGTCGGATGGAAAGTATTTCACATACTCTTGCAAAATCCTTATCAAACTCAGATCCATTGTCAGAGTGAATAATGGCAAGCTGATTATTGCTTAAATAGCTTAGTCGTTTCAGAAAGTCTGCAGCATTTGCCGAAGAGTTTGTTTTGTATACTCTGGCAAAGCCAAGCTTAGTTTTGTTCTCTAAGGCTGTGAAGATAACTTTTCTTGTGCCATACCACCAGATAATAATACTGTCCGTATGCCAGACTACTCCCGTAGGATATTCCTGTAATAGTTCTTTTACCTTATGGATACGAATTCGAGGCTGTTTAGGTCTTCTTTTAACGTATCCGTTCTTTTTCTCTTGGAATAATTTGTGCTTTCTTACTACCCGTTCAATCTTCCAAGTTGAGATATTCTCCTGGTATTTTCTAGCGTAGAGAATCTTTAATTTTCTTTTACCAAGCTCCATGTTTTCTTTTCGAAGCGCAATAATTTGCTCCTCTTCTTTTTGAGATACCATCCATGTCCTAACTTGTTTTGGTCTTTTCGGTTTCTCTTCAAGACTTTTGATAAACTTACCGTCAAACCGTTTTAACCAGACTCTTAGAGTCTTTCTTGCAATACCAAAGTGCTTAGTGGTTTTACTAACGTTTCTTTCTCCAAACGTGTAGTAAAAGATTACCCATTCCAAATGAAGTTGTCCTTTTGGAGATAGTTTATTCAACTTTGCCTGAATACGAAGATAATCCCAGTAGTTATCTTTTCCCTTTTCAATTGCTCTCCAGGTTGTGTATCCCCATGGATGATACAATGCCGGCTTATGTGCTTTTGATTTCATAGGTTTCACCTCCTTTTGAACCGCTATTGTAGTTCAAAAGTGGTACCTATGTATCTCAGCCTACTCAGAAACATGTGGGGGAGTTTATGGCCGCTTGTAACCGATTTCTTCCAAGACAAATTTAAAAGCCTCTTCCCTATTTAGCGAATAAGTATTCACTACCAAATCATAATATTTCGGGTTCCAGTAAATCCAGTTCGGGTCATTATGGGCATATAACTTTCTAAATTTTGTCAGGTTTTCTTTTTCTCTCTCTAAGGCTTCGTGTTTGGCTGCTTCAATTGAAATCCCGTCTCGGTTCATTAGTCGGTCAATGCGGATGTCCGCCTTGTCTTCTCCATGTTCGTCCTGGCAAATCACTAAAATTTTATAAATTCCGGTAATCCCCTGGATGTCAAAGCCTGCCAAATGACTTTGGATAATCTGCTGCTTTTCGTGGGTTAAAATATTTTTGATCTTTTCTTCAAATTGTAAATCAAATTGATCCGGCCTTTGCAAAACATTAATTTGGTCAATGTTTAATTCTCGATGGATACGGGCAAATAATTCCCCACCCTCCAAAAGCGGCCAGTGAAATTCTGCCGACAGTTTAACGGCAAGGGTGGTGGCGCCGGCGCCAATTCTGCCGGAAATGGTAATGTTTCTAACTCCGGATAGTTCAATTGGTTGGTTTGTCTTACTCATGCTGTTGGTTGTTGGGGAGCAGCGGGTTGTTGAAGTGTAGGCGCTGTGGACGCCGATTGAGGCGGCGTAGCGATAGCGATCACTGCCTCTACCAGTCTGTTGGCGTATCCGTATTCATTGTCGTACCAGGCAATAATTTTAACCATGTTGCCAATCACCTGGGTCAGAGAAAGGTCAACAATTGAGGAATAAGGGCTACCGATAATATCACTGGAAACTAAGGGGTCGTCGGTCACCGCCATAATGCCGTTAAAGGCCGGCGTCTGCGAAGCCTTTCTTAAAGTATCGTTGACTTCCTGTTTGGTAGTTTGGCGTTTGAGAACAAAAGTGAAATCGGAAAGAGAGCCGACTGCCACCGGAACCCTAACCGAAAGCCCGCCGAAAACACCATTGAGCTCCGGGATCACCTGGGCCGCCGCAATGGTGGCACCGGTTGAAGTCGGGATAATGTTTTGGGCGGCTGCTCTGGCTCTTCGATAATCTTTATGCCCGCCGTCTTCCAGTTTTTGGTCCGAAGTGTAGCTGTGGATGGTTGTCATCATCGCTTTTTCGACGCCAAATGCATCCACCATCACTTTGGCGACAGGCGCAATACAGTTGGTGGTACAGGAAGCATTGTTAATTAAAGTTTGGCCGGCAATTTTATCCTGGTTAATTGACATCACAATGGTTGGCACATTGCCTTCTTTGGCCGGGGCCGAAAGAACCACCGCCTTAGCACCTGAGGTTAAGTGCGCTTTTAATTTTTCCTCTGTTTCCAGATGTCCGGTTGATTCAATAACTACGTCAACACCGAGGTCTTTCCAAGGAAGCAAAGTGGCGTCTTTTTGCGAGATAACCGGAATTTTTTTGTTGTCGAGCAAAAGATAGCCGATTAAATCCTTAAGCGCTGGATTTTCCTCTTTTTCCTGGTAGGAAACATCCAAGGAATAAATCGGACCATAAGAAGTGTCGTATTTTAAAAGGTACATCCAGCCTCTGATATCGGTTGAGGAACCGGCATTAATGGCCACGATATCAACGTCGTTGAAATATTTTTCGAGGATGACCCGATGTGCTACCCTCCCAATTCTTCCGTACCCATTTATTGCGACCCGAGTCATATTAATTTTTCTCCTTTACGAGGTACTGAGCGAAGCTCATGTACTTCACCATACAAATTCAGTATAGCAAATTTTTCGGAAAGTGAACAAGAGGAAAATTAAAATTTGATATAATCGAATATACAAACGTGAGTAATCTACAACTTGCAAATTTTTTTGGATTCACCGCAGCGGGAATAGGAATTATAATGTTTTTTCCTCAAGCCTTTAGGGTTTGGAAAACAAAAGATACAAAAAGCATTTCGTTTATTACCTTTACCATGATTGCTTTTTCTTCTTTTTGCTGGACAGCTTATGGATTGCTTCTTTCGTCTATTCCTGTTATCTCAGTTAACATCGTTGTTCTTATTTTAAGCGTATTTATAGTTGGAATGAAGTTGAGGTATCGATAATTTAACGAGGTTCTTCTTTTGAAACCCACGCTTTTATGATTTTTTGTTCGAGGGCAACCAGACCGGGCAGGCGTTCGCCGGAGAATAATTCAATAATGAACTAAAATGCTTTAAGCTTTTTCTTTCTCTTTTCCTTTTCGTATTTATCGCGATAATAAATAAAACTGCCTTTTGTCGGCGGTAATCCGTCTAGGGCATCTTCAATCTTTTGCCAGAAATCATTCATTTTCTCATTAACCAATATTTTCTCGACTGCTTTTTGGTAGCCTTTCCCCTTATATTTTAAAGCTAGGCTGACGCTGGCGATTGTACTTGGAGTTACTCTGAGAACTGCTGCTATTGAGGGATAGGTATAGCCTTTTGCCAAAAGGACAGCAATCGATAATCTTTTCGCCAGCATGATCTTTTCAACCGGTGAAAGAAATTCCGCAAAAAATTCTTCGATGTCTTCTTTACTATTGAGAGAAGAAATTGTCAGCTGAAATACTTCAGACATCCTGTCTGAAACGTCTTTACTTACTGGGTATTTAGAAACCTGCGCCATATTAAATTTATTTAAATCTTTACTTTTTACAATTACCCAACCTACCTTATTTGTTTACTATAATGATATATATCATTATAGTATTTGTCAAGATTTTAAATATAAAATCCTATAAAATCTAGCTAACTACTCAATAAATTATTTCTGCTCAAGGGCGACGAGTCCTGGCAATCTTTCACCGGAGAGAAATTCGAGCATGGCGCCGCCGCCGACCGAGGCAAAGGAAAATTTATCGAGCAAATTTTTCTTTTTGAGAAATCCTATCGTGTCTCCCCCGCCAAGCACGGTATAGGCCGGAATTTTGATGATGCCTTCTGCCAGAGCGAGTGTCCCCGATTGATACTCTTCAATTTCGATTTGCCCCATCGGTCCGTTCCAGACAATCGTTTTCATGTTTTGAAGCGCGGCGACGAATTTTTGCATACTTTCGACAGTGGCGTCCATTTTATTGGCAATTGGCGAAGCAGTCAGTAAAACACAGTTGTGTTCGCTTGGTTTCTTGGCAACTTCGGAAATGATTGCCTCGTTGCCCATAATTGTTCCGCCGACCAAAACCATATCCGCCAGAGCATGCATTTTCTCTACCAACGGCAGCTTGGTTTCGATTTTGGCACCGCCGATAATCACTCCTAACGGCCTGTCGGGGTTTTCCAGCACTTTGGAAAGCACTTCAACTTCTTCCAAAACCCTTAAACCGGCAAATGAGGGAAGAAAATGCGCCACTCCTTCGGTTGAGGCGTGTGCCCGGTGAGCGGTAGCAAAGGCATCGTTGACAAAAATTTGGGCCAGTGAGGCTAGCTTTTTGGCAAACTCCGGATTATTGTCCTCTTCTTCGGGATAATATCTGATGTTTTGCAAAAGCGAAACGCTGTCAGTTATTTTCCAGGCAGCGAAATCGCCGATTTTTTCATCTTGAACCTGGCCTTGAAGTTTAGCGGCGATCCACTCTGCCACCGGTTTTAAGGTGAATTTTTCGTCTGCACCTTTGGGCCTGCCCAAATGACCGACAATGATGACTTTAGCCTGATTTTGCAGCAGATACTCAAGGGTCGGAAACCAGGCATTCAGCCTTGTGTCGTCCCGAATTTGCAAATCTTCAATTGGCACGTCCAAGTCAGCCCTTAACAGCACCGTCTGATTTTGAACTTGAGCGTCCTTGACACTTTTTAAGTTATAAAGCATATAAATTCAGTCCGTGAATTCCTGGCAAAACATTTCCCCGTAAATGCCTCCGTCGATGACTCCGACTCCAATCCGCCGAAAATTGGTCGAGAGAATATTTTCTTTATGCCCTTCACTTTGCATCAGCCCTTTCATCGCCAAATCCTCGCTTGGCGCAAGCGCCAAATTCTCTCCGGCATAATTAAAAATTATATCAGCCTGAGCCAGTCTGTCAAATGGTGAAAGTCCCTCGGGCGTGTAATGAGAAAAATATCCCCGCTTAAACATGTCCGTGCAATGGGCTCTGGCTACGGCGGTTAAAGAGTCGGAAAGAGTCAGTGCCGGAATACTTCGCGAAGTACGTTCATGATTAACGTCAATAAACATTTGTTGCTCGGCCGCGTTGTCTACGGAAACATTGCTGGTTTTGAAGTTAAGGCTGACCAACTCATTGCTTTTTGGCTCAATGGTTAAAAATGACAGCGTATCGTCAATCGCGCCGCCGAAAATATTCTGCCAGTCTTTAGTAAAGCCTTGGGTATTGGCAACCAGAATGCTGCCGACTTTGGAATTTGTTACCGAATGTTTCAGAAAAACCGCAAACGGCAAAGCAATAATTAAGCTCAAAATAAACGAAGATAGCAAAAGACCGGATAAAGCACCGGGGATGATACCGGTGAATTTATTAATGATAGTGATTAATTCATGCTTACTTTTTTCCAGCCGAAATACCGGCAGTTTCGTAATCACTAATTTTATCAGCAGCGTAAAAATAATTTCAAATAAAACCGCTATTGCAAAAAAGCCGATGGCATTGGCAAATCCCTGGGGCACCGACAGATATTTAACCAGCAAATTGGAAACAACTCCGTAAAAAGCAATACCCAAGAGAAATGACAGTGCAAAACTGACTAAATCAATCAACGCAATTAAAAACCCTAAGAAATAACCCTGAACGGCATAAAAAATAACGACCACTAAAACCAAGATGTCAATCCAATTCAAACCCAGGCTCGGGATTGAGAATGTGGTTAAGGTCGAAAGCCAAGAAGCAATATTCATTAGACCCATTATATAACAATCGTTAAAAACGTTGTCAGTCGATCTTAATGGTGGTATTATTATTGAATGAAAATTTCGCTTTTTAAAAATTTTAGGCCGCATAAAAAGGTCTTGCGAAAAGTCCGCCTTAAAAAACACCAGTGGAAAAAGTGCTTGCTGGTCGGAATCCTCGTTTTGTTTGTTTTTTCATTTTATTATTTTATTTTGCGTGATTTGCCTCTTCCGACCAAACTAAGCAGCACTAATAACCCGCAATCAACGCTCATTTACGACCGCAACGGAAAGTTGTTATACAACATTTACGACAAGAAAAACCAAACCTTCATTCCTTTAAGCACCATTCCGAAATATATGCAGGAAGCAACCATCGCCATTGAAGACAAAAGTTTTTACCAGCACGGCGCCGTTGATTTCCGCGGCATTGCCAGGGCTTTTATTTCGACTGTTTTTCATCGCCAAATCCAGGGAGGCTCCACCCTGACCCAGCAGCTGGTTAAAAACAGTTTGCTCACTCAGGAGCAGACAATTTTAAGAAAAATTAAAGAAGTGGTTTTAGCTTTCGCCACCGAAACTATCTATTCCAAAAACCAAATTCTGGAAATGTACTTAAATCAAGTGCCTTATGGCGGAACCGCTTATGGTGTTGAGGCAGCCTCCGAGACTTATTTTGGCAAACACGCCAAAGACTTGGATTTGGCCCAGAGCGCTCTTTTGGCCGGATTACCCCAAGCCCCGACCGAGTTTTCGCCGTTTGGCGCCCACCCGGAAGAGGGCAAAGATAGACAGATTGAGGTACTAACGGCCATGCAGCAGCAGGGTTATATTACCAAGGCCCAGGAGCAGGCAGCCGAAAAGGAAAACTTGCAATACAAAAAATTTACCAACGATATCGAAGCTCCCCATTTTGTTTTATATATTAAAGATTTACTAATTGCCAAGTACGGCGAAAAAATGGTCGAAGAAGGCGGTTTAAAAGTGATTACCAGTCTTGATTTAGACATCCAAAATTACGCTCAGAAAATGGTGCAAACCGAAGTTGACGCTCTGCCGACTTACTATCATGTGACTAATGGCGGGGCGTTGGTTACTCAACCGGGAACCGGCGAAATTTTAGCCATGGTTGGCAGTAAAGATTATTTTGACAGCCAAATAGACGGCAACGTAAATATTACCACCGCTTTAAGACAACCGGGCTCCTCAATAAAACCAATAAACTATGCCGTCGGGCTTCTGAAAGGTTATAATGCTGCGACCACTTTTATTGACCAGCCGATTTGCTTCCCGAACCAGGGCGGAACGGATTATTGTCCTGTCAATTATGACGGCAAATGGCACGGACTGGTGCAAATGCGCTACGCTTTGGGCAACTCTTTTAATATTCCGGCGGTCAAAATGCTGGAGTTAAACGGGGTGGAGGCCATGGTGGCGACTGCTTCGGCCATGGGTATCACTACTTTTACCGACCCACAGCGTTACGGACTGTCTCTGACTTTGGGTGGGGCGGAAGTAAAAATGGTCGATATGGCCACTGCCTTTGGCGTTTTCGCCAATGCGGGATACCGGGTTGATTTGCAGCCTATTTTGAAGGTTTCCGATAAAACCGGCAAAGTTTTGGAAGAATATACTCCGCCTTTAAGTCCGATTTTTGGCAAAAAAGTTCTGCCGGACGGTGTGGCTTTTATCATTTCCGACATTTTGGCCGATAACAACGCTAGGATGATGGAATTTGGCGATAATTCGCAGCTTAAAATCCCCGGCCAAACAGTCTCGGTCAAAACCGGCACCACCAACGACTTCCGGGACAATTGGACCATCGGCTATACTCCCTCATTCCTAGTCGCCGCCTGGGTGGGCAATGACGATAATTCACAAATGAGCGGCTTGGTTTCCGGCATCACCGGCGCCGCGCCGATCTGGAATGACATTATGTCGCATCTTTTGAAAGACAGAGCTCCTGAGCCAATGTCCCGGCCGCCGGATATTATCCAAAAAGCGGTCTGTTCCGACACGGGACTGGCAACGACTGTCAGCGGAGCAACTTGTCCGACCAGGTTCGAATACATTCTTAAAGGCACCGAAGCGAGCCACGGTCAAATTGTTACCGGGGACACTCAAGTTGACAGTACCACGCAAGACTTACCGGCCAAAGGCCAAACGAATAACCTGACTACTAAAAATGAAACCGTTTATATCGACCCGACCGGTGACAGATATTGCCTAAGTTGTCCCCATCCAAACCTCTCGCCAACCCCCACTCCAACTCATTGATATTCTTATATACCTATAGTATAATCAGCCAATTGCAGATTCCCTGTTATGAAGTTATTAGTTGTTTTAATTAACGCGGTCATCTTAATTTTAACCGAGATCGGCGATTTCGTGCTTTTTTATCTCGGCATCGCTTGGAAGATTACAAAATTCTTAATCAAATTTTTGTTTTACTTAGCCTTACAAATTCTGAAAATTCCGGGAAAAACAGCTGAAAAAATTTTGTCATATAGTAAAACGGCGAAAAGGACAGTCGATAATTATTTTGCGCTTTCTAAGTTTCGACTGCTACTTTTCTCCAAAAATATTAAGCGCAAATTTCGGCCCAAAAGACGAGAAAAGATAATCAAGAAAAAGGCGGTTAAAGAACGTTTGGTTACCTTTTACCCTCCGCCAAAACAGATCAAGCTAAAATTTAAGTTTTTCATTTTCGGGCTCTTCTTTTGTATTGTGTTTGTGGTTATCCCTATTTCAGCTTACGAATTTTTAAGCAGTTTGCCTAATCCAAGCGAGCTTTCACAAATGGAAATCCCACAGACCACCAAAATTTATGACCGCAACGGTAATCTTCTCTACCAAATCTACGCCAATGAAAACCGGACCTTGGTTCCCTTAAACTCAATTCCCAAAAATCTGATTAACGCCACCATTGCCATTGAAGATAAGGATTTTTACCAAAACCCCGGGTTTGATATTAACGCCATCATCAGAGCGGCCATTGCCGATTTAAGCGGCAAGCCAATTCAAGGAGGCTCAACCATTACCCAACAGCTGATTAAATCCACCCTGTTAACGCCGGAGGTCAGTATTTCCCGTAAAATTAAGGAGATCATTCTGGCTTTCTGGGCGGAAAGAATTTACAGCAAAAACGAAATTTTAGAAATGTATTTTAACCAGGTACCTTATGGCGGAACGGCTTGGGGAATTGAGGCGGCCTCTGAGACCTATTTTGGGGAAAACGTCAAAGGACTTGATTTAGCACAGTCTGCGTTTTTGGCCGGTATGCCGCAGGCGCCAACCACCTACTCTCCTTATGGAGACAATCCCACCCTTTGGAAACAGAGACAAAAAGAGGTCTTGGCAAAAATGCTGGAACTTAGATACATTAGCAAAGACCAGGAAAACCAGGCCTTAAGTGAAGACTTGGCTTTTCAGCCGCCGCAAACACCAATCTTTGCTCCCCATTTTGTGATGTATATTAAGGATTTATTGGTGCAAAAATTCGGATTACCAATGGTTGAAAAAGGCGGCTTAATCGTTACCACCAGCCTTGATTTAAATTTACAAAATAAAGTCCAGGACATCGTTAGCGAGGAAGTGACTAATGACGCATACCTCAATTTAACCAACGGTGCGGCTCTGGTCACCGATCCGGCCAACGGCGATATCTTAGCCATGGTTGGTAGCCATGATTATAATGACCCAAACGGCGGTAACGTCAACCTCACTACGTCCTTACGTCAACCCGGTTCATCAATTAAAGTCGTTACTTATTCGGCGGCTTTAAGTGACGGTTTTACCGCCGCAACTATTCTTGACGACTCACCGGTGACCTATTTTATTCCCGGCAGTACACCCTACTCGCCGGTAAATTATGATGGTACTTTCCACGGAAAAGTGCCGCTAAGATTTGCTTTTGCCAATTCCTTTAATGTTCCGGCGGTCAAAACTTTGCAAAAAATTGGCGTTTCCACTATGGTTAACCTGGCCAAAAAAATGGGCATTACCACTTGGGGGGATCCCAGTCAGTACGGGTTATCGATTACTCTTGGTGCAGCGGAAGTTAAAATGACCGATATGGCCGTTGTCTACGGAACCATTGCCAATCTTGGTAAAAGAGTTGATTTAGATCCGCTTTTGAAAGTGACAGACCACGACAATGACCTTCTTTATCAAAAACAGGAAGAACTGCCTAATCAGGTCCTTGATTCGGGTGTGACTTTTATTATTTCCAACATTTTGGCCGATAACAATGCGCGCTCTTTGGAGTTTGGCCTTAATTCGCCGTTGAATATTCCCGGACATACGGTCTCGGTTAAAACCGGTACCTCCGACAATAAAAGGGACAACTGGACTTTTGGCTTTACACCCAACTATTTGGTTGCGGTTTGGGTTGGTAATAATGACAATTCACCGATGAGCCAAACCCTTGCCTCCGGAATCACCGGAGCCGCGCCCATTTGGAATAAAATCATGAATCTGCTGCTCCCCGCTAACGCTTCCAATCTGGTTGAGGAAATGCCCAGTGATGTGGTAGTGCGAAAATGCCAAGGAAGAGACGAATATTTTATTAAAGGAACGGAAAATACCTCTGATTGTAACTTTATCCATAGCCCCAGCGCGACAATTTCACCTTCGGGAGGACATTAGCGTTTGTTTTGAAACCACCTCGCAAACACTTGCTCGACTTCGTCTCTAAATCTCCCTTCTTTTAGGCTATGAGGAGCGTCTTTCAAAAGAATGTGCGTCAATTTGGATTTATCTTTTACTGCATTCATATAATTTAAAATTGTCTGCTGTGGAATGGTATCGTCTTTTCCCGCCTCAATAATCAAAACTTGCCCGTCAAAGTTGTTTAATGCTTCTAAAGCATATGTTTCGGAGGGGTTTTTGGGTTTTTCTCTCCAGCTTCTGATCTCCTCTATATTGCTGCTATAAAGCATTTTTGATTTATTAAAATTCTGGTTTAGGTAATCTGCCGGAACACGCAGCACCAGATTCTGAAGTTTTCTTTTAGCTGAAAGGAGTGTTATTAAATAACTACCAAAGCTTGTTCCGACAGCGCTGATATTTTCTTTGTCTATGTCGCCCATTTTTGAAAGATAATCATAGGCGGCGGCGACATCGCTTAAAAAATCTTTATTGGAGGAAGTTTTAATATCGCCTTCGCTGGTTCCATGTCCTCGCATGTCAAAAAGTAGACAAACAAAACCTAAATCAACCAGTGCTTTGGCGTATTGAAAACTTCTTTTTCTCTCACTGGTCCAACCGTGAACAAAAAGAATGGCCGGATTGCTAGCTTTTTTATGGGAAGGGTAAAAAAGTGTGCCGTTTAATTTTAAATTGTCGTTATTAAAAGAAAAGTCCTGCACAAGCTGATTATAGCAAAAGTCTTGAGGTCAAAATTTCAACTTAGCCAAGGGTTAAGCTTACCAGTTTGTCGTAGGCGGTTTTCGGATCCGGAGCGTTTGAAATGAAAGAGGTGGCGACAAAACGCGTTGCTCCGGCTTCTTTAGCTGAAAGTATCGTCGCATCTTTTATTCCTCCGTCAACTTCAATTGGAATGTCTGATTTTAGCCGGAAGGCTTTAACTTTCTCCAATCTTTCGGGAAGCATTGGCGGACCGGAAAAGCCCACCTTCTCCGAAACATAAAAAATAATTGTATCCAAATCATCATACGGAATTTTAATTGCATTTAAGTCGGTTGGACCGTCTAAAGCCAAACCAACCTCACCCAAAAGCTGGCCTTCGGCCACAAATTCCGCCTGGTCACTCATTTTTTCAATATGTCCCAAAAACCGCTTAAAACCAGCCTGAGCAAAGGGCTTGAGGTAATTAACCGGCTCTTCAACCATCAGGTGAACTTCCAAGAAAAATTGGTCTTTGTACTTTACAAAGGGCGCCGGATCTAAAAAAGTCAAATTATTGACAAACTTTCCGTCGATGACATCGACGTGAAGCGATTTGGCAAAAGGCGAAAGTAACTGAATCTTTTTTTCAACCTCTTCCCAGCTTTTTTCCAAAATGCCTGGAATAATGTCAGACATAAATATACAATTTTTAATTACTAATTATTAATTTCTAATGAATGTTTCAATTTTTAAATTTAAAACCTTTGGATTTGATTAGAAATTCGAAATTTTAAATTAGACATTTTCTTCTATCTTTTTAATCTTCTCTATTCTTCTTTGGTGTCTTTCTTCACCCGGGAACGGACTGTCCAGAAAAATTTTCACCGCTTTTAGGATTTGCTCTTCGCTTAAAAAACGGGTTCCCAAAGAAAGCATATTCGCATTATTGTGAGCCCTGGTTAACTTCAACATCTCAAAAGAATCACTGCTTTTAATCCCGGTAATGTCAATTGCCTCAACCGGTACTGCTTCCGCATAAAATAAAGCGCAGCGGATGTTCTTGAACTTGTTGGCCACCATTGCTTCTCCCTGGCCTGAACCACCAAACACTATCCCCATTGAATTATCCGGGTCTTTGGAAACTTTTTCCGCGGCTTTGGCGATTAAATCCGGATAGTCATCATCTTTATTAAATTCAAATGGCCCGCAATCCTCTGTTTCGTAATCAAGATTTTTTAAATAGTCAATGACTTTATTTTTTATTTCTAATCCCGCATGGTCCGTTGCCAAATATACTTTCACAGATTAATTATAAAGGATGAATGATAAATGATAAATGCCCATTTTACGATTTTGCAGATTTGAATTTTGGATATTGGGATTTAATTAGGGTTTAGAAATTAGAAATTTATAGCTCATTGGCCAATTATTACCAGCGCGTCGGAGGAAAAACTATCAGGAAGGTCTGCTGAGGCTGTCCCTATTGTATAACTTGATCCCAGATCTGTTTGCAAAAGACTTAAATAATCTTGGCTTGCCGCTTTAATTTGAATGGTTACGTTTGTGTAATTAAAGTTATCCGCATTCTGTGTTGCGCTGACGTTATAACCCAAATGCGCTAAGCTTGCCGCCGCTTTTCCCGCTACACCCGCTTCTCCGCTACCGTTTTCCACAGTTACCGATAACTGACTTCGGTCAAGACCGGTGGTTGGATCAACCGGGTTGAGGGTTGGCAGCGGTGTCGGCGTGTCAGAGAGGCTTGGACTTGAGGTTGGCGTTTGCTCTTGCGAAACAGTAGGCAAAATAGTGGAAGTAGGCATTGCGTTAGCCGCGTTTGACGCGGGAGTGGTTATTGCTGGTTTTTGCGAAATCGTCCCTTTGCTTTTTGGACCAAAAACTTTATAACTGAAGAAGGCAACCAGCAGAAAAAGAATTATCAGGACCAGATAGATAAATCTTTTATTGACCGGTCTTTTAGTTTGAGGGCCGAAGGCAGGAATTGCTTCAATGGGAGACTCTTCCATACACTTTCCTTCAAGCGAAGAGTAGCACTTTTATTGACATTTTGCAAACCTGAAACAGCGCCTGTCTGTTATAATAAACAGGCAATGAAAAAACTGCTCTTTTTACTATTTCTTATTCTATTTTTAAGCGTTGGTATCATCATGATTCCAACATCAAAGGCAGATGACACCAGTTGCGATAATTTAACTGCTCCGGGCGGCATCTGTTACGGTGACGGGATAAGCGGACAGCCTTGCCAAGACAAAGCCAGTGCTTGCGCTGCTTCTGACCAACAAGCGTTATCCGACCTCACCAAAGCACTGGCACCTAACCAAGCCCGTTTAGACGCACTTAATCAACAAATCCAGGGAATAAAAAACACAGTGGCGCAAATTGAAATAAATTTAGCCCAAAAAGCAACAGATATTAACCAAGGCTATCAAGATTTGGCCAAACAGCAACAGATTTTAGATGCGACCATCAGAGACTATTACATAAAATCGTATTCTGATTCGCCTTTAATAATTTTTCTTTCTTCTTCGACTGCGTCGGAGTTCACTCAGGTCTTGGGATATCAAAGAGCCAACGCCGACAGAGATAAAGCCATCATTACCAACATTGCCGTGACCATTCAGGATTTGCAGACTAAAAAGAAACAGTTGGAAAACCAGGAAGCCAGCCTTACTTCTTTAAAAGCTAACCTTGACCAGCAATCCGCCCAACTGGACCAACTTGTTTCCGGAGCAGAAGCCTACCAGACAAAGTTATCAAACCAGCTATCCGAGCTTAACGCAATTCAGCAGCAAATCCTCAATTCAAGACTGGCGGGGCTAAATATTCCGCTTTACGCCAGCACTGCCGGAGGTTGTTCAAGTGACGTTGGCAAAGACCCGGGATTTTCACCAAAATTCGGTTTCTTCACTTACGGTGTCCCCAACCGAGTCGGGCTTAACCAGTATGGGGCTTGGGGAAGAGCCAAGGCCGGACAAGACTACAATCAAATTTTGCAAGCTTATTATAATTACGACTCCATTTCGGGCGCTAACGAAAGTACACAGATAACCGTTACCGGCTATGGCACTTATTCCTTGGAAGACTATGTTCGAAGGATTTACGAAGTCCCGGATTCCTGGACGGATAATAATTTGGCTGCCTTAAAAGCCCAGGCCATTGCCGTCAGGTCCTATGTTTTGGCAGCCACCAATAATGGCGCCAGTCCTATTTGTGCTACCGACCAATGCCAGGTTTTCCAACCCAATCCCAAAGGCGGAAACTGGGAACAGGCGGTTGATCAAACCGCAGGACAAGTCATGCTGCAGGGTGGACAGCCGATTAAGGCCTGGTTTTCCTCAACTCACGGCGGGTATATTCATTCATCGGGAGACATTGGTTGGGCAAGCACTGCCTGGACCAAAAATGCCCAAGATACATCAGGCAGCGTCAACAGCTTCTCCGACTTAAACAGCAATGCTTACGATAAAGATTCGCCCTGGTTTTATTGCGACTGGGGCTCACGAAGTTCCTATAACGGCACTGCTTGGCTGCAAAGCAGCGAGGTCGCGGACATTGTTAATGTTATTCTGCTTGCCCAAAAAGACTCCGGTACTGTCAACCATTTATACCAAACCGATAAAGCCAATCCGGCCGGAACCGACACCTGGGACGCCGGAAGAGTTGAGCAAGAACTGCAAAATAGAGGCGTCACTCCCTACAACAACATCAGTGATATTTCCGTATCGGTAGACTTTGGCTCAGGCAAAACCAGCAGCGTGAATGTCTCTGGAAATGCGGGTAGTACCAGTTTTTCAGGTAACGATTTTAAGAATTATTTTAACTTAAGGGCACCGGCCAACATCCAGATTGTCGGACCGTTGTATAATGTAGAAAAATAATAGATTTATGCCGGATATTTTTGTCGCCGAACCGAAAGCAAAAAGCGTTATTCCCGAAGAACCTTATACTTTGGAAAAGCAGGAAAAAAGAGATAAATCATTCCCGTTTGTTCCCCCATTAACCATCCCCAAAAATACAGTCCATTTATTTTCTTCTTTTTGCAAAGCCCCGGACGGTATCTCTTTCCAAACTCAAGAGGAAGGAGAAAAAGTCCTCCTTTTTTTCAGGAGAGATTTTATGACCAACGCCAAATGGATTTTAATCGGACTTTTTCTGGCGGTACTGCCGCTTTTGCTTTTGCTCGCACAGCACTTGTTTAAAAATCCGTTTGCTTTTCTTACTTTTAAGTTTTACCTTGTTTTTTTTGTTACCTATTATCTGGCAATCGCAACCTACTTATATATTAACTTCATCACCTGGTACTATAATGTCGCCTTAATCACCGATAGACGGGTGATTGATGTTGATTTCTCCGGCTTGGTTTATAAAGATGTCGCCACCACCAAATTAAGCCTGGTTCAAGACGTCAGTTATGCCCAGGTTGGGGTTATCCGCAGTTTTTTTGACTATGGCGATATTTTAATCCAAACTGCCGGCTCTTTGGATAACTTTACTTTTGAATCGGCCCCGGAGCCTGAAGAAATCGTACATGTAATTGAGGGTTTAATCGGCAAACAACATGAATAATTTGACTCATTTCTTAGTGCTATCGCAAATGAATTCTTTTGTCAAAGGAGGGGTTTTAATTCTTGATCTGGCTTTTATCATCTTCCTTTTGGTCGTTATTAAACAGGTCAACACCATGAATACGATTGTCAATGATGACAATTCCTCTTCAATTGTAAAGACGGCTGCTGTTTTGCTTTTTGCGGTGGCGGTTTCGCTTTTTTTGACAGCGCTTGTTATACTATAGCCAATACTTAAACAGACATGCCTGAATCAAACCTGACTTTTGCAAAAATCGTGGCGAATCCAAATGCCTACTCCTGGTCGCAGGCCTATAACGCCGGCAAGTTGTTTGCGGTGTTGTCTTTGGAAACCGAAGAAGAATCCCCGGAAAAAGACTACTTAAATGTTTTAGGCAAAGAAATTTTGGATACGCTAGAACAGGAGTTTTTTACACTGGAAACTAAGGACCTGGAATCAATAAAACAGGCCGTAACGACAACCTCTACAAAAATTCCCCCAGAAGTAAACTGCTCTTTCGTCATCGGCTCTGTGGTTAATAACGTCTTATATGTTTATGTTTTAGGCAATGGCAGTGTTGCTTTAAAAAGAGGGGAAAAATTGGGCAATCTCTTGGAAGCCAAAGACCTTCCCCAGACTTCACTCAAAGTGGCTTCGGGTTTTTTGCAAGACGGCGATATTATTATTCTTCAGACCAAACAGTTCTCGGACATCATTTCCATTGGTACCCTGACCGAGTTTATGGATAACCTCTCGCCGGCGGAAGCGGCCGAAAATCTGGCGCCTTTAGTCCACGAAAAGGAAGAGGCGGGTGCAACGGCGATAATCGTCAATTACAAGGCAGCGGCAGAAGAAGCCCTTGCCGCTTCTTTGGAGGAGCCGGAAAGCGCAGCAGAAACCCTCAGTACAGAAACTAGCCAGTCGCCTTTCTACGCTCCGAGCGTAGCGGAAAAAATTAACATCGTTGACAAAGCAAAAGCTATGATCGCTAACTTTTCGTCCAGAATAAAGCTGCCACAAACCTACGGTTTAAACCACTCCAGAAAAGTAATCTTAACCATTGTCGCCATCATCTTAATTGTTTTTGTCGCTAGCATTATTTTTGCCATCAATAAACAGCAAAACGAAAAAACCCAAGCTGCTTTCCAAAGCATTTATCCTCAGGCGCAAAAAGCCTATGACGAAGGGCAGAGTTTAGCCAGCCTAAACCAAAACCTGGCGCGGAATAGTTTTTCCGAGGCCCAAAATATTCTTGAAAACGGTAAAGACAAACTTCCCAAAAACTCAACCGAGGAAAAGCAGGTACTTAGCTTACTTGATAAAGTCAATCTCGCTCTTAATCAAACTTCCGGCGTAACCGCTACCCAAGCAAAACAAGTTGACCCAAGCGTTAGCTCGCTGCTTTCGGCGGAAAGCAAAAATAGCGGATTATACTTTACCGAAGATGACAGTTATATTTACGGACTGACGACGGACCAGGTTTTTTCCTTAAATCCGGACGGTTCCAATAAAAAAACTCTTATCACTAATAGCGGGGACTGGCAGGAGGCGGGCGGGCTGTCAACTTATTTTGGTAATATCTATGTTTTGGACAAAAAGCAAAACCAGATTTTAAAATATGTGCAGACCGACTCGGGATTTTCCAAAAGCAATTATTTCACTGGCACTCAGCCCGATTTATCCAAAGCGGTTTCGATGGCCATCGATAGTGATGTTTACGTTCTGTTATCCGACGGAACGGCAACCAAATACACTAGGGGCAACGCGGATAGTTTTTCTTTGAACGGCCTGGACAAACCGCTTCTAAACCCAAGCGGAATTTTTACCAGCATTGGCGATACTAATCTTTATATTCTTGATAACGGCAACTCCAGAATGGTCGTTTTTGACAAAAGCGGCAACTATAAAAACCAATACCAAGCCAATGTAATAAAAAATGCCAAAGATTTTGAAGTGCTGGAAAAAGATAAAAAGGCCTATGTTCTCTCCGGCGGAAAAATCTACGAAATTGACTTAAAATAAACTTACCATTTGTAAATAACAAACTGTCCGTCGTTATAAATTTTTTTCATTCCCAAACTACTTAAATCCATAGTAAAAACCGCCCCATGCGGCCCCCCCCACAGTATATTCTGGATAATTTTCCTAATCTGGGGCGGAAGTATGTCTTTATTATTTGCAGTTTTTGCAACCGGTAAAAGCACGTATTGGACGTGATATTTTTGTAGCATTTGCTTAAAGTAGTTCTTATCTTCGGACATTTTGACAAAATCTTTAAAAATATAATTGGCCTCATTCGGATAAACCCCTGTTCTTCTCCAAGACGGCATCCGGCCGTCAATAAACACTTTTTTTTGCGGTAGCTTCCAGATTAAGTAACCACCATAGTTGTAGCTGGCAAATAAATTGCCCTTCAGACTTTGCTTACTGAGAAAATTTACGGCCTGGACAGGATAATATTTTTGTTCGCTAAAATTATAGGCACCATTGATGCTAATACCTATTTCCCACACCAGGATCAGCCCAATTACGAGCGTTAACACTGTCTTTAGTTTGGCCAGTTTCAATTTGCCCTCTTTCTTTTTACCGACCTTTACGTTTAAACAGTTAATGGCTCCTGCGGTGAGCGGTATCGCGCTTAAAGCCCACAACGGAACGTGTCGGAGGCTTGAAGCGGCCATGAAAAGCAGCAATAAATAAACAAATATTTTTAAACCCCCGAGGCTCTCTCTGTACCTAAGAATAAAAGAAAAAGATAGAGTAAATAGACAAAGCATGGCAATATCCAGATAAAAAATTCCCGGAAACCATTCGGCAATTCTCCACCTGGCAAAATTGTCCGATTCAACCATCCAGATTTCATGCCAAAGGCCAACGCCATAGGGATTAATAAGAGTAACCAGTAAGGAAATGCTGGTAATGACTAAGATTTGCCACTCAATCTTTCTTTTTTGCAGCGTTTTAAAAATAAAAACTGCAAACAAGAGCATGATGCCAACCGCAAACCCACCATGCAAGTTGGCCCAAAGGACAAACAGGAGCGGAATAAGCAGTTTCCATCTCTGCCACAGTTTTTCCGTAAAAATAATCCTTAAGAGTAGCGCCAGGAAAAACCAGGTGACAAGTTGCGTTCTTATCCCGCTAAAACCAAGCATGGTTGCCCCGGCCAGAGCCAGCGGCAAAGGCGCATAATTTTTGAATTTTGGCGGAATTACCAAAAATAGTGCCGCCATAAAAATCAAGCTAAAAACTAATGACAACCCTAAAATTCCGACTGTTTTATAGCCCAAAGAAAGAAAAATGTTTGTCAGCCATTCATGGTCAACAAAATGATAAGAGGGCATAGTGTAGGAGAAGGGATCTGTTAGTGGTATCCCCTTCTGTAGGATTAATTGCCCCATTCGCAGATGCCAGCCAAAATCCGGGTCCAGAAACATTATTCCCCGGATAAACGCAGCTATGCCAATTACCAGTAAAATTAGCAAGTCCAGATGTTTTTTAAAATAGGCCATGAATTTACATTTATTACCATTTAAAGTATCATAGTGTTGCGTTTTTGTCCAAGTACTTGTTATCTTGAGCTCGGTAAAAATTTGAGTTAGATAAGAGTACTTGTGGTGAGCGCAGTCGAACCATGAAAATTACAAATAAGAAGGCTCATTTTGATTATAGTTTGTCCGAAACCCTGGAAGCAGGGATCAATTTGTTTGGCTCGGAAGTCAAAGCTGTCCGGCTAGGTCGGGCTGATTTAACCGGCGCTTACGTTAAAATTATCGGCAGTGAAATTTATCTGGTTAATACCACCATCTCGCCTTATCAAAGCGGGCAAGTCGAGGATTATGATGAAAAAAGGACCAGAAAGCTGTTGCTGCATAAAAAAGAAATTCTGGCTTTAAAGTCGAAAATGCAAAGTGCCAATTTGAGCTTAGTGCCGGTTTCGCTCTATTTTAAACACGGCTTTGTCAAAGTCGAAATTGCCCTTGGGAAGGGTAAGAAAAAGTATGAAAAGCGCGAATCAATTAAGAAAAAAGACATCCAAAGAAATATCGAGCACGAGATAGGTAGCTGAAGCTAAGCTGAGGCTCGATAAATTTGACATCTGGAAGACAACAGTGTATAATTCTAGGACTTGGGGATGCATTGCATCGACAAGAACGCACTTTAAAAACTGCAAGCCGGCAATGACTTAATGCCGTAAAACAAGTCAAATATAAATGCTAAAACTAGCATTTCAAGTCTGATGGATAAGGTAGCAGCAATGCTTCCGTCCATTAGACTCTCTCAACCCGCTTTGGCACTTGCTGCTTAAAGCCGATTGAAGGTGTCCTTTAAGTTCTCTCCTAGGTGGAACTTTTAGGGCATAAACTTAGCCTAGGAAATAATAAGGAGGCTGATTAGTTCCTTATCGAATTTATAATCTTGACTTTATTTATTCCTTCCGACTGGAAAAGGATAAAGCGACTCTTAAAAATCGGATAAGCTTGTAGAAATTTTTATAATGTTATCTTGGACTCGAGTTCATTGCTCGACATCTCCACAAAAAACCCTGACATAATGTTCGGGGTTTTTTATTGGCCTTAAGCGGCTAAAGTCTGAAGTTGATCTGAAGCTACTCCCTTACTACCCGGCCCTATCTCAATGCCGAATACCGTGAACGACCCGCCTGCCCCAAAACTGATGTATAACCCGTGTTCCCCAGGTTTATAATCTGCCATTAAGCGATTAAAAGCTATAAGTGAAGTTGATCCGCTTGAGTTTCCGTCATTCACAATCCATTTCATCTTATCTAAGAATGTAGGAATATAGTTTTTACGTGTTCCGCCAAATAAAACATTGGTCATCTTACGCCTAAGACTCTCTAATACTTGGGCGCTTGGATGATGGCCAACCACGAAATCCGGCTCTCTATCTGAATATCGCTCTTTATACATTTTGTAAACTTTTTCCAGTATTTCGCTAGCGTTGTTAACAAAAAATTCCAAGGTTTTTCTCGGATGCATTTCACCATTCTCGTTACTCGGATATGGATAACTTGTCACCTCTTCGATTACACCGTCGTTGTTAAACACAAATAAAGGACCACCTTCCAAACCTTTAATATGCCTATAATAACGTGGAATTGCTCTAATTCCCTCTTCGTCCTTACGACCTTCAGTTATGCCAATGCCCGGCAAAAGTCTCATGTCAATTCCCGGCTGATATGCAAGTACCGCAGCTCCGTTTGAAAATATCTGCATTGAAGCAGAATCAACTTTGTTTGGATCAAAAGGCATTAAACTGGTAACCGGATCAATTGATAAAAGCAGTACTTTTTTACCCCGACTTTGTTCATCCGAAAGCCTTTCATATAAAGCCTTACCCGAACCGTCACAAGCAATATATTTTCCGGTAACTTTCACTTTTCCGCTTCTAATAGCTTCATCTTTTATACCGATAGCAGTCGCTATCTTTCTAGCCGTTCCTAAGTCCCCCATACTACTGGTAAAATCTAAAACATCAACTTCGTCTATGCTCCAACCTTTTTGTCTAAGAGCATCTTCTACCATACGTTTTGCAACATCGGCCATATAGTTATCTATTTCCGCTAAAGATTCTCCTTCCGGAGTACGATATAAGACATCGAAGCCTGTTGTCTCGCTTGGCTCTTGTTTTACTTTCTCACGGATTATCTTGTCAACGCGCCAACGAGGAAATCTTTCGCCGAAATGCGCAGCTGCCCCAACCATTCCGTTTGGAGATTCATATCTTTCCATCCAGATTTGTGAACGTGATTCAGGTGACAAACGCTCACGGGTTAATCGTGAATTTGCTCTTATCCCGCGTATTCTATCGCCTATTGAAGGATGTTCTGCTGAAGCCATAATTTGTTTTGCTATCTTACCACATTCTCGTATTTTTGCAATCTATGGGGCTGGATTAGAGCATTTTTTGCAGAATTGGGATTGCCTCAAGCGGGGTTTGGCAGATAAAATCCGCCCCAGCTTTTACGAGTTCTTTTTTAGGACGGTTGGTTAAAACAGCGATTGCTTTAGCACCGAATTTTTTGGCCACTTCCATATCTTTAGCCCCATCGGCCAGGAAAACGAATAAATCTGGATGCTTATCTTTAAGTAATTCCGCAAAATGTTCATTTTTTGACTTATAGACATTATCTGTACCTAAAACCACATCGAAATACTCTGTTAGCCCTAAAAGTTGAATCAGATAATTGATTTCATCCAATGGCATGCCGCTCGAGACAAAAGTAAAATCGAAATTCTCACGGGCCAATTTAAGTATTTCGAGGGCGCCGGGAAGGAATTTGACCTTTGGATAAAAATTTGTTTTTAAATAATTACCATATTCTGCTCTAATTAACTGATAGGTCTGTTCATCCAGCTTTTTCCCGAACATCTTTTCGTAGAAATGGTCGAATTTGTGCCTTCTCGATGTCCCGAGAAATTCGCGCCAGAACTTAGCCGCTTCGTTTTTATCCGCTTTCCACTTGCGATTCACTAGTTCTGCAAACACAACCGCTTTTTCCGGCTCAATGTTAATAATTACTCCATCAAAATCCGTCCCGAAAATCTGCATGCTTTTATTATATAACTTATGCTAAAATTAAAGCTAACTAGCATTTTTCCTGCTTGACAGAAAAGCGCAAATATGTGAAAGTAATAAATACATGGATCAAACAACCAATCCAACCGACCCAATAATTCAACCAGTAGAACCGACAACGCCGGCGCCGGCTATTAATCCTGATTTAACGCCTGATGTCACCCCAGACTCAACAACCGCTGCTCCGCTGACGCCTACTCCAACTGAGCCTACTCAAAGAGTATCTTCACCGGTGCCCGAACCGGAAGTAGCAAACCCATCTTTTACAACCAGTGAAGACGGTGTTCTTCCTGGTGCATCTGAGCCGGAAGCGGCTCCGGTAACTGCTGCTCAACCCGAACCAGCACTGACAGCCGACCCGATGATGGTTGTTCCCGAAACAGCTCCTGATGAATCTGTTGCTGCACCGGCTGAACCGGTCGCTGAATCGGAACCTGAGGCTGCACCGGTTGTTTCCGAAGAAACAGCGACTGCTGTTACAACCGAATCTGCGGAGCCCGTCTCTGCTCCTGCCGGAAGCGCTCCGCTGGCTGCCGAGAAAAAAAATCCTTCTCTTATCAGCCGCTTGTTAGGTTTAGTCGACCTCTAATCCCTCGCCAGTGTCAAGCCAAAAACTTTCTGCGCACCATTTCTTTTGAGGATTTTGGCTGCTTCCAAAAGTGTTGAGCCGGTTGTCACCACATCATCCACCAGGAAAATTGAGCAATTTTTGCGAAATCTCTTTGAGCCTGAGCTCTCAGCGCTATGGCCTGAGCTTGCCGAAGGATGATTTATGATTTCGAACACGTCTTTGATATTCATTTTTCTTTCGATACTTGATCTGCCAACTTGTGTTTGAGTATCTTTTATTCTCTGCAAAAGATTTTGCACCGGGAAGTTAAATTTTTTCGACAGCTCTTGAGCCAAAATTTCCGCCTGGTTATAGCCGCGCTTGCGAAGCCTTGCTGGTGACAACGGAATTGGCACAAAAATCCACTCTCCCCTTTTAATTTGCTTATTAAACTGTTCGTTTTGGATAATGCTTTCGTAAAACAAATCGGTTAAAACCGTTTTTAAATCGGTTAAATATGGTTTGTACTTAAAATTAAAAATTAATTTTTGGACGGTCTTGTTATAGGCAAGAGCGGAGAAGCAGCCGTCAATGGTATATTTACGTTTGCAGCCTGGATGGGAGAGATTATTAAACGAAGGATTATTGCAAACTAGGCAAAGCGATTTTGCATCAAAAGAAAGATAAGTAAAGCACTGTTCGCAAAGATAACTACCTCCCTTTTTGCACACCACGCATTTTTTCGGAAAAACCAAGTCTAAAAATCCCATCAATTTGTATTATAATGATTCTATGGCGAAATTATTTATTTTCCGTCACGGACAAACCGAAGACAATTTATCCCACACTTTTTCCGGCTTTCGGCAATCCGATTTAACTCCCGCGGGCATTGAAGAGGCCAAAAAAATGGGTGAGGAACTGAAAGATGAAAAAGTTACTAAAGCGTACCAATCCGATTTAATCCGCTCACAGCATACACTGCAGCTGGTTTTAAACGGTTACCATCAGGGGGTGGAAATTATTACCGATCCAAGGATCAAAGAACGCGATTACGGCAATTTAACCGGCAAAAACAAAGATGAAGTAGAAAGAGAAAATCCCGTGCAGTTCAAGCTCTGGCACCGTTCTTATGACGTCCCTCCGCCCGGAGGAGAATGCATTAAAGACGTTGAAGTCAGGGTAATGGCTTTTTTAAATGACGTTTTACCAACCCTAAAACCTGACGACGTGGTGCTTATCTCCACCTCCGCTAACGCTTTAAGGCCAATGCGAAAGTATTTTGAGCATCTTACCAACGAGGAAATGTGCTCTTACGAATATACTCCCGCCAAAATCTACTCCTACCAAGTTTAAGTTTGAAAATTTCCCCCTCCGTGCTATACTCTGTTTGAGTTATGGCCTTAAAAAGATATCCCGGCTTTATTGATGTCCATGTTCACTTAAGAGAACCAGGCGCTACCCACAAAGAGGATTTCTTGACCGGAAGCCGTGCGGCGGTGGCCGGCGGATTTACTTTTGTTTTAGACATGCCTAACAATAAACCTCCTACTTTTACTTTGGGAGCTTTGGAAGAAAAAATTAGACTAGCTGATAAGAAAGCAATTTGCACAGTCGGATTTCATTTCGGCACCAATGGCAAAAATCTTGACCAATTTTCTGCCGCCTATTCCCATCCGCGGGTTTTCGGTTTAAAAGTTTACTTAAACCAGACCACCGGAGATTTACTGATTGAAGATCCAGAAGTTATTGAACAAATTTTTATGGCTTGGCAATCTGAAAAACCAATTTTAGTTCATGCGGAAATGGAAAAAGCCAAGCTAGCAATTGCTTTGGCCGAAAAACACAAACGCAGACTACATATTTGCCACATTTCTAAGGCGGAAGAAGTCGCAATGGTAAGGCAAGCTAAAAAACAAGGGTTACCGGTAACCGCTGGAGCAACCCCCCACCATCTATTCCTAATCGATAAGGATGTTGAAGCATTAGGACCGTTTGCAATGATGAAACCTCCACTTGGTACGAAAGCTGACCAAGAAGCACTTTGGCAGGGACTAACGGATGGCACAATCGACATTGTCGAAAGCGACCACGCCCCGCACACCAAAGAAGAAAAGTTAAGCGACAAGCCGCCTTTTGGCGTTCCGAATTTAGAAACCACCCTTGGTTTAATGTTTAAGGCTGCGCATGAAGGAAAATTGACTAAAGCGGACGTTGTGCGCTTGCTTTACGACGCGCCGCGCCGAATCTTTAACCTGCCCGAACAAGTTGATACTTTTGTCGAACTCGACCCGGAAGAATCATATGTCATCGGCACAAACGGTTACCAAACAAAATGCGGCTGGTCACCGTTTGATGGTTGGACAGCTTACGGCAGAGTTCAAACAGTGGTTTTAAATAACAAACCTCTTGTAGCTAACGGAAATTTTATTAATCATGATTGATATTCTTTATCTTAAGCTAATCATCGCTTTTTTTGTTGGTGCAACTTGGATTACTACAGCAACTTTACTGGCAGAAAAATTTGGTTCCAAAATAGGTGGAATCATCATTGGAATTCCATCTACAATTGTCATTACTTTATTTTTTATCGCCTGGACACAATCTACAACAATTGCTGCTGAAGCAACCAATATTGTTCCAATCGTGTCAGGTATTGACGCTTTATTTGTGGCGATTTACATTTTATTTTTGCGCTTTAATTTCATTTCGTCCCTTATTACCGCATTAATTAGTTGGTTTATTCTGGCACTAGGTCTTGTGGCTATTAACTTCAATAATCTTCCACTCTCATTATTAGGCTGTGGATTATTAGTAATAATATCTTATGTTTTGGTAGAAAAAATATTAAAAATTACTTCTTCCGGACAGCAAAAGATAAAAAGAACTCTCCCGCAACTAATGTTTAGGGCAATTTTAAGCGGAACGATTGTCTGCGTTGCGGTAGTTATGACTAAATTAGGCGGACCAATTCTAGGCGGGGCTTTTGCATCTTTTCCCGCAATTATGCTCTCAACCATGATTATTACCTACCTTGCTCACGGAAAGAACTTTTCCGCTGCAGTAATGAAGACTATTATGGTGAGTGCGCCAGTTACTTGCTCAACTTACGCGATTAGCGTGGGGATTCTATATCCGCATTCTGGTTTAATAATTGGCACTCTTACTTCATTTATAATTTCTGTCATCAGCGCCTACATCATGTACCTTTTGTTAAATAGACATTTGTCTTAAACAACAAGACTCTTGCCGAAGGTGGAAAAATGGTGTAATATTACGCAAATGGCTAAGGATAGTCTATCGGTTAAATTCTGCTCCGTTACTTTTCCTAATCCTATTGTTCTTCCATCAGGTATTGCCCAGCAAATTCCCAAAGACCATGAAGTCATGATTAAAGCCGGAGTCGGAGGAATTACCACCAAATCCCTAACGCCTAAGCCCCGCGAAGGAAATCCAATTCCCAGAGTAGTCAAATACGATCATGGATTTCTTAATTCTGTCGGGCTTAAAGGACCTGGAATGACGGAGGGCAAAAAACTGATTAAAGATTTTCTTAAAACTTCACCTGTTCCGGTTATTGTCAGCGTTTTTGCCACCCGCGTTAAAGATTTTGAAAAGTTCGCCCATGAATTTGCACCGCTTAATCCACCGTTATTTGAGCTTAATTTAAGCTGCCCGAATGTCGAAGACGATATGGGCAAAGCTTTAGGAGTAGGCTGCGCTTCGGCGTCCGCCGCAGTAAAAGCGGTTAAAAAGATTATGGGCAAAACACCAGTGCTGGCAAAATTGACTCCAAATGTTCCGAATATTGCCGACGTTGCTAAGGGTTGTGAACAGGCTGGCGCCGATGCCATTGTAGCTGTTAACACTTATAGCCCCAGTATGTTAATCGATATCCGCACCAGAAAACCGACGCTTGGCGCAAAATTCGGAGGCTTATCCGGCCCGGCGGTTTTTCCGCTGGCTTTAAATGCTATTTACAATATTTATGATGCGGTGAAAATCCCGATTATCGGCATGGGTGGCGTCACCACTTGGCAGGATACGGTCGAAATGATGATGGCCGGTGCCACCTTGGTCGGAGTAGGCAGTGCAATTTATTTTAAAGGGCTGGGCGTTTTTGCAGAAATCAAAACCGGACTTAGGGAGTATATGGCCAAGGAAAAGATTAAGAGTTTACAGGAAATTGTCGGCGTGGCGCACTAATTATGCTGACCTATAACCAAAAATTATCTGCCATCATTAAAAAGAATGATTCCCTGGTGTGCGTTGGTTTGGACAGTAATTTTAATAAACTCCCGAAATTTTTACTGGAAAACCGCTATCCGCAATTTGCATTTAATAAAGCCATTATCGACGCCACCCATGACTTGGTTGCCTGTTATAAACCAAATAGCGCTTTTTATGAAGTCCAGGGTGAATACGGGATTTTGCAGCTGAAAATGACCTGTGATTACCTCAAAGAAAAATATCCGAAAATCCCAATTATTTTAGACGTCAAACGGGCGGATATCGGCGAGAGCAACGACCGCTACGATAAATTCACTTTTGAATATTTAGGCGCAGACGCAATTACTTTACATCCCTACCTTGGCCATGAAGCGCTAGAGCCGTTTTTAAAAAGAGCCGATAAGGGTTGCTACATCTTATGCCGCACTTCCAATCCGGGCGCCGGCGAATTTCAGGACTTAATGGTTAACGGCAAACCGCTTTATCAAGTGGTCGCCAAACGCGTGGCTACTGTTTGGAACAAAAACCACAATTGCGGGTTGGTGGTTGGCGCAACTTACGCTCATGAAATAAAAACCGTCAGAAAGATTGCTCCCAATGTCCTACTGCTTATTCCCGGTGTTGGCGCCCAAGGCGGAGACTTGGAAAAATCAGTCCAATACGCCATGGATAAAACTGGCGAAGGATTTGTTATTAATGCCTCCCGAAGTATTATTTTTGCTTCGAGCGGTGAAGATTTTGCCCAAAAAGCGAGGCTCGAAGCGGAAAAATTAAGAGAGAGCATTAATGCTGTCCGGAAAGGGGTAAAATGAGCGATGTAATTTCGATTCTTAAAAAAGTTGGGGCGGTTTTAACCGACGGACATTTTGTTTACACTTCCGGCAAGCACGGTAGCGTGTATATCAACAAGGATGCTTTGTATCCGCACACTAAAGAAACTGCACAAGTTGGCAAAATGTTTGCCGAAAAATTCAAAGACAGAGATATCGATATAGTCGCAGCACCGGCAGTTGGCGGAACTATCCTTTGCCAGTGGACTGCATATTATTTGTCGAAATTGAAAAAAAAGGAAATAATGGCCGTTTATACGGAAAAGGATAAAGGGACTACGGCGTCGGCCATAGAAAGCGAACAGATTTTCAGACGCGGTTACGATAAATTCCTGAAAGGTAAAAAGGTTTTGGTGATTGAAGATTTGACCACCACCGGCATATCGGTAAAAAAAGTGGTCGATGCAGTCAAGAAAGCGGGCGGCAAAGTGGCAGCTGTTTGCGTGATGGTTAACCGCGATCCAAAAAATGTGACGAGTAAGACTGTCGGTGGCCCATTTACGGCCTTGGGCATTTTAAAGGCTGAAGCTTTTGACGAGAAAGAATGCCCGCTTTGTAAAAAGGGCGTTCCGATTAACACCAATGTCGGCCACGGCAAAAAATATTTGGAAGCCAAAAGGACAGCCAGGTAGGTATAAAATAACTTCTTCCCGTGATATAATCACTTATACATTCTAAAATTCCGTAAGGAATTTTAAGAGGAGCATCCAACAAAAAGTTGAATTCCGAACGAAGTGAGGATGAAAACGCGAAGTTGAGATGCGACGAGGAGGAGTCGCATAGCTTGGTCCATTGCGGGGGGTTGCTAACCCCCTGAGCTGAATAAGCTCGCGTGAGTTCGAATCTCACCTCCTCCGCCAAGTCAGACTTGGCTCCGACCTAGACTAAAACGTTATTTCCCATTGCGTGTTTGAGGACTTCCTTAACCTCTTTGACTGAAACCCTTTTTGCAGTTGAATCTGAAATTTTAACCGGCACGTGTTCGTCCAGAATTTTATCAACTCTACTTAGTATTCTGTTTTCATTTTCTTTTGAAAAATCTGCTTGTAAATCCCCTAAAGATTCTACCGCCCCTGCCGCTTCCTCTAAAGACCCATCGGGAAGATGCGGAACCATCAACTGGGTCAACAAGAAACTTTTATTCTCGCTTTTTCTTTCTAAGCCGTCTGCAACTTCTTGACTGTCAACTCTTTGCACACTCTCTCGTCTTGCTCTGCCAAAAAGGGCGGAAATTATTTCACCCGCTGTTTTTTTTCTGTTAGCTTGGGCAACCTCATCAACAACAGGCGCTTGCTCAGATAACTTCTTCAGCTCTGGTTTCTCCCGCTTGTCTTCGGTTTGTATTCCAACCTGGGTTACTTCAGTTTCTATTTTTGCTCTTTCGGAATTGGTCTCGGTAATCGGCTGAACTCTAGCTTCTGTTTTTAGTGCTGTTGCCATCACCATTTCTGTTTTTACCCTACCGACTGCATCTTCAGATAACTCTCCCTGTTCTAAAACTATTGCCCCAACTCTTTTTCTCGCCTCAGATTCAGTTGCGGATACGCCTGTTTCGACAAGCAGCCCAACCACTTTTTCCGCCAGCCTATTCTGCTCAAGCGTTTCGGCTGCTTGAGCTTGAACTGCTTCACCGGCAACTGCACTTTCGAGCAAAACCTGTAATCCTTCAGCCTGCAAGTCGCTTAATCCTTGGGCAACAGCCCCTTCCGGCTGAATTGAAACTTCTCCCGGTAAAAACTCTGCTTCTTGAGGTTTTTCCGCTATTGTCAGCCACTCCTCTTCCTTTATTTGAGTCTCTTCCGCTGTTTCCGGGATAGCGGCAATGTTAAGATTAAGATTTTCAGCATTTGTATTTTCCACTGCGCCCGGCGGCTCGGGAGCAGCATCCGATACCAGACCGGCAGCTGTCTCCTTGGCCTTTCCAATTGTTATCCAAGAAGACTGGGAGAAAATCTCATTTGGATTTGCGATTGGCCTTTCCGGAACAGAAGCGATATGCCCACTAAAAGACTCAAAACCCAAGCCGTTAAAAACATCCGGCGGCTTTACTACCGGTTCAACTGTTGATAAAGACTTTGGCGCTTCCGCAAGCGTCTGCCAAGAAGATGAAAAGACGTCACCGGCATTTGCCGGTGCCATCTCCGGAACTGCTCCTACCGAAGCAGTAAACGGAACTGTTTCCGAAAATAAACTAGCCGCATTTAAACCGGCTGCAAAAGATCCTCCACTTGCTTCCACGCCCGAACCGGCCAAAGATGCAACACCGCCGGCTCCTGCGCCAAGCGCAGGAGCGGCTGAAACTGCCTCGCCGACTCCCACTGCGATTGATCCTAATGCTTCTACTGACATATGGCAAAATTGTAAACCAATTAGGTTTATTTAGCTTCATTTTAACTTTACAGAATTCTTACAAATTGAGGCTGCAACTGTTATAATCAAATGAGCATGAAGCAAAAAGTCGGACTTTTGAACACTTTCCGCATTCCGGCAATTGTCATCGTTTTAATAATTCTCTATCTTCTTCTGCTGGTTTTACAGTGGAATACCACTGCGGCAATGGTGGCAATTCTGGCCACACTTTTGGGTAGTTACCGGCTTTTTTACGAAACCGCTACTTCGCTTTTGAAAAAGAATTTTGCCCTGGATTATATTGCGATTTTAGCCATTATCGTCTCGCTAGCCACGCAGGAATATCTAGTCGCCGCCATTTTAGCTTTGATGATTGCCAGCGGCCGGACGCTTGAGGATTACGGCGTTTCGCAGGCGAAAAAATCTTTAACCAAGCTGGCGGAAAGAATTCCCAATGAAGTTTTTCTTTGGACAAATGCTAAAATCGGCGAAAAAGTGCAGATTGAAAAAGTCAAAAAAGGCCAGCAGATTTTTGTGCGCAAAGGCGAAGTGATTGGTCTTGACGGAGTTTTAGTGTCGGAGGATGGCTTAACCGACGAGTCCTCTTTAACCGGAGAGCCTTACACGCTGGAAAAGATTGAAGGCGATCCGATTAGAAGCGGAACAATTAACATCGGCCAGCCGATTGTGGTTAAAGTCACTAAAGAAAGCGGCGATTCCACTTACAACAAAATCATTCAGATGGTTAAATCGGCTCAGGACGAAAAATCGCCACTCGTCCGCCTGGCCGACAAATATTCCGGAGTTTTTACCATTGTGACGCTTTTAATTACGGCTTTTGCTTATGTTTTTTCCGGCTTTGATTTAATCCGCGCTTTGGCAGTTTTAGCCATTGCCACTCCCTGCCCGTTAATTATTGCTACGCCGATTGCGCTTTTGGGTGGAGTGAATTTATCTTCCAAAAAACACATTATTGTCAAAAAACTGGCGGCTTTGGAAGTTTTATCAAGAGCGCAGGCTTTAATTTTTGATAAAACCGGCACCATTACATTGGGCATTCCGAAAGTTTCCGCATTTACAAATTTAAGCAAACAATATTCTGATGAAGAAATTCTGGCAATTTCGCAAAGCATTGAAAGAAGCTCTTTGCATCCTCTGGCCAAGGCAGTAGTGACGTATGCCAAAGAACACAAAGTGCCGCTTTGGCACGCCGACAAGATCGAAGAGAAGATCGGCTCGGGTATTTCCGGCGAAGTGAACAACAAAACCTATACGCTTTCCAAATTACCAAGCCGAGAAGGAATGATGATCGGTGTGTTTGAGAACAAAACTCAGTTGGCCACTTTCCAATTTGAAGACGAAATTAAACAGGAATCGAAAAAGATTATTCAGGACCTCAGGGAGCGCGGTTTTGACTTATTTATTTTTACCGGCGATAAAAAGGAAGCGGCCGAAAAAGTGGTTGCTGATCTTGGCGGCAATATTGTGATTAAAGCCGAGGCCAAACCCGAAGATAAACAAGCAGGCATTGCGGAACTGAAAAAGCAGGGCAAAGTCACGGCCATGGTCGGTGACGGCATTAATGACGCGCCGGCGTTAGCGCTGGCTGACGTTGGCATGGTGTTTAGTAACGAAGAGCAAACCGCCGCCTCCGAAGCGGCGGATATGGTTTTCTTGGGTGGCAATTTTTCCCTGGTGATTGATAGTTTAAATATTGCCAAGCGGACGATTGCAATTGCCAAACAAAGTATTTTTGTGGGGATCGGCATCAGTATTTTAGGTATGGTGTTTGCCTCTTTGGGTTTTATTCCGCCTTTAGGCGGAGCATTTTTGCAGGAAGCCATTGATGTAGCCGTTATTATTAACGCCCTAAGGGCCAGCCGATAAACCATGCAATAATGAATAAGAAATTTTGTTTAAACTTAAGCCTTTTTCTTATAATCAACCTTCTTCTTTATTGTTTTATCATTCTTTTTAATACCAAAGTTCCTTTTAACAGCTATAATTATTCTACTAACGCACACCATTACCTTCCCGACCAAAGAGTTACTAAAAAAAGCTTTAACCTATTAAATGCTTTGGGCCAGTATGATGCGCAATGGTATTTAAAAATTGCCCAAAAGGGATACCCCAAAAATCCGGTTACAGAAACACTAACCAATAAAAATCTTATGGGTGGATTATCTTATGCCTTCTTTCCGTTTTACCCACTAACCTTATCCATTGTCAATTTGCCCATACGCAATATTGAGCTTTCGGCCTTTGCGCTAACAAACCTTCTATTAATTCTTAATTTCTTCAGTCTTTATTTTGTGCTTAAAAAATTTTATACCTCGAGCATTGCTTTTAAAACAATCTTTCTGTTATTTTTGTTTCCATTCAGCCTGTTTTACCGGAGTTATTTTAGCGAAAGCCTATTTTTATTTTTTTTAGTTTGGTTTAGCTATGGACTGTTATCCAACAAATGGTTTATTACTTCAATTACGTTAGCCGCTCTCATGGTAACCAGGGCTACCGGGTTGTTTTTATTTCCGCTTTTTTTGTTTTATCTTTGGCAAGGACTGAGAAGAAAACAAATCCACATCAACAAACTAATTATCTACTTAATTTTCTCTTTTTTGCCGTTTTTGCTTTGGGCCATTTATTGTTATTTACAAACCGGAAATTTTTTATATTTTATAGCTATCAGATATGCCTGGAGCGGTATTCAGATACCGATTATTCATAATTTAATCTTAGTTCTTAGTTTTTTTTCACTGCCTATGCATTCTTTTCACTATTCACAACTGGACATTTTAATTATTATCATCACCTTAATTCTTCTGGTTATCTCTCGGAAAAAAATTAACCCCAAGCTTTGGTTAATCAGCTTTCTTTTATGGTTAGGCCCGCTTTTGACCACCGACACCATGTCTTTTACCAGATACCAAACAATTTCTTTCCCGTTGTTTTTATACGGAGCGCAGGTACTTAGAAATAAAAGCTATTTCTTTACGCTGTTGGTTTTTGCTATTTTATTGTTTATTTTTTCCTTATTTTTTGTAAATTGGTACTGGCTAGGCTGATGTTTCGAGGGCTATCGGGTAGATTTTGAGCTTTGGTTATATACATTAATATTAGAAATATAATTGCGATAATAGGAAAAAGAAGAAACGGTGTAAACGCAAAGGCTAAAAATATAAAGTCTATCGCGGTAACAAAAAGGTAGACCAACTGTACTTTTGTAATCGATTTCAGAATAAGCAATATCGGAAAGAGAAGCAATACTAAATCATGATAATTTGTGTGTAGGCTTGTAAGTATTACTGAAACAATTAACAAGCCCCATTGATAATCGAATGTTCTCGAGTTTGAATTAAGCCTACCCTTAGTAAAAAATAATAGAAAAGAGATGATGATTAATATCCCTGTGGCAAGGGGAATATAAATTTTTAATATCTCACTAGTTTGAAAAATATATTGTAAAAATCCTCTTAGAGTTGGCTCTAGTTGTGGGTGAATCGCAAAACTACTTCCCACGAACAACATTTTAACCAAAACTTGTAAATAATTTATTAATCCCGAATAGCCAACTATTAAAAACGAGATTATTGATAACATAAGTCCTGCAATAAAACAGCCAAATATAACTTCCCACTGTTTTTTTACTATGAGAAAAAACAAAGGCAATATCACAAGGTGCGGCTTAATAAAAAGTAAGGACAAACAAATCCCTGAAGCAATCGTCTTTTTATGTTTTAAAAAATACCAGCTTCCGACTAAACTTAATAAAAGAAAAAATGAAACCTGGGTCTGCACTATAGTTACCCAAACAGGGAAAAAAAGAAGCAAAAACAATAAACTTAAAGAGTATTTTGATAAGTTACTTTCCTTCTTATATAGCTCACTGAGTAAGGTGTAGAAAGAAATTAGAGATATAAAAATATTTAATATTGAAAATACGAAATAAGCATTTTTTAAAGATAAAAAAATAAACGGGTAATAAATTGCAGCAACATAGGGAGGATTAAGAAACGGCATCAAGAACTGACTGTTAGGAAGATTAAAAATAGATTTTTGAAAATAGAACTGTGTATTAAAATTATAAAAATTTTCTGATATCCCGTGCTGAATCATTAATGCTGAGGTATAAAAAGAACGAAAGTCAAGTTTGAAAATTTCTTTTGCGTTTACAGTGTTTGTAATGCTTATTCCAAGTATCAGATAGGCTATCGAAAAGAATAAAAATAAATAGAAGCTCTTAAAGTAAACTTTCATTGCGGAGAGGGTGGGATTCGAACCCACGGAAGTCTTGCAACCTCAGTGCTTTTCAAGAGCACCGCACTAGTCCACTATGCGACCTCTCCTTGAGAGTAGTCCCCTTGTGGGACGACCTCTCCGCGAATTAAAGTATATCAGAACAGCCTCAGTCAAACAACCTTTTCTTGACTTAAAACGATTATTCGTCTAAAGTAGAATTATGCCCGAGGAAGTTAACAAAGAAACGGAAGGGAAACAAACCGAATTCACGCCGATTGAATGGACTGCTCCAGGCAGACCGTTTAAAAAAAGGACTAGGCAATTTTATCTGACAGCCTTATTGGTGATGCTCCTCGTAGAAGTAATTTTATTTTTATTTTCGCAATATATGTTAATGGTCGTTGTTCTTTCTCTGGTTTTTGTCGGATTCGCCCTGGCGGCTATTCCACCCAAAGATTTCCATTACCGGATTAGCTCCGAAGGTGTCATGGTTGAGGATGCCTTTTTTCTTTGGAAAGAGCTCTATGATTTTTACTTTAAAGATGAAGGCACAGACACTATTCACATCCGGACCCAAAGCTATCTCCCGGGAGAATTAATCATTACCTTAGGCAGCATGGATAAGGAAAAAGTTAAAGCAGCCCTACTGCCTTATTTACCTTTTCGGGAATACATCAAACCAACCTTTATGGAAAAATCCGGTAACTGGCTGGCTAAAAACTTCCCTCTGGAAAATAAATAATTTTCGCTCCAAGCCTTTGTAATGTTATAATAGCTCTATCTTACTTCTAGAATTGCATGGCAATGTAAGAGGAGAAACCGATTGACAGCCGGAATCCGAAGAAATGAGGATGAAGGCGCAAAATCCAGTTTTGACGAGTCCTCGTAGCTCAATGGATAGAGTGAAGCGTTGCGGACGCTTAGGTTGGGAGTTCGACTCTCCCCGAGGACGCAGCTTCTTCCTGCAAGATGCGCGTACTAAAAGACTATTTTAAATTTTTGTCGGCCAGAATATTTACTCCCACCAGGAATCTAAAAACTTGGGAGGCAAAAAACTTCGGCTGGCAGAAAGTGCAGTTGCCAAACACAAAACTGACAAAAGACTTAGAAAACCTTTGCCAACAAAGGGGTGGCAGCTTAACTTTTGGAGAGTTTATTGCCCAGGAGATGTTTGGCGAAAACGGCTATTACAAAACCCACAGCGATTTTGGCAAAACAAATGTCTCCAAAGTCTGGCCGGAGGCGATTATTAAGCTTTGTCAGAAATATTCCCTAAATTCGGTTGTTGAGGTGGGAACAGGTGACGGAGCGTTAGGAAAAGAAAGCTTAAAACTGGCTAATAAAATGAATTTGGTTCTTAAGTGGGCGGGCATTGAGATAAACCAATCTTTATGGAATAAAATTGGGAAAAACCAACCGAAAAACTTTTTCCTCTTAGAATCAGTTCGCCAATTAAAACCGCAGAAAAGTCTGACAATTTTCCCTTTCAGTCTGGATAGTATGCCAAACGAAGTGGTTGTAAACACAACCTCGCGGAAGAATCTTGCAGATGCCATGCTGGGAATAAAAATCGAAAACGGAATATTGGCAGAGATTGTTTTGTCCGCAAACGACCTCAAAAGAAGAGGGATTATTTTCCAAAACGGGATTTTTACAACCGGATATTATTCATTTGATTTTTCCTCTTGGGCTTTACAGAGTAAACAAAGAGCCTATCTGCCGATAAACGGATTTTTGGCCATTATTGATTATGTAAAAAAAATGAGCAACGCATCAGAGCTGTTGATTATTGACGAGGTAAAACCCTTACCTCCACTTAACGGCGCCTATCATTTAGGTACACCAAGAATTTTAAACAGTATTTTGCGGGATTTCGAAACGCTTGAGCAGGCTTACAAAAACACGGGAAACAATCTGTGGTACTTTCCTTTTTACTTAAATCCCATGCTTGGTTTCTTAAAAGAAGTCGGATTTACTAGGCTTAGTTTTGATATTGACAGCAAAATGGTTAAAATAATAACGGACAAAACATGGAAAGCAACACCGGGCATCTATTTCTGTTATGGAATAAGCGCAAAATATCAGAAGCAATCTTTACCCACAACTTTTCGGATAAAAACCATTTAAACACTCTGCGAACTGAAGTGAGCTGTATTTTGTGTTAAAATAAGCATGGCTGCAAAGGAGGGTTGGCCGAGTGGTTTAAGGCGCTGGTTTCGAAAACCAGTGAGCGAAAGTTCGCACAGGTTCGAATCCTGTACCCTCCGCAACATAATGCCGATAAATCGGCAAACGTTGCTGGGACGTTTAAATTTACAGAGTAAATTTATTTCGTCCTGCCCCCTTAACATTTTTTAAAAAATTTGCTACAATAAAATTGTCTTAATTAACAATTAAACATGCGACACAGATTATTTTGCCCGATAATTTTGTCCATCATCTTTTTCAGCTATCTTCTGCTGTCTTCGCAAGTTCAAGCTGCTTACCGTTTTGCTAATTTTAAAGGCCGCCCGCCAATCCATCAATTCGGTGGTGCCAGCAAAAACCCGGCTGGATTATCACCCGAGCAAATCAAACACGCTTACAACTTACCCTCAAGCGGCGGAAACGGTGTAATTGCCATTGTCGGAGCTTATGACGATAAGACGATTGAAAAAGATTTAAATATTTTTAGCCAGCAATTTAATTTACCGCCTTGCACCACTGCTAACGGCTGTTTTAGCAAACACGCCATGGGTACCAGTAGCAACTCCGGCTGGGCGATGGAAACATCGCTGGATGTGGAATGGTCACACGCCATTGCCCCGGAGGCTAAAATTCTCTTGGTAGAAGCCAAAACGCCGAGTGGTAAAAATTTGCTTGACGCCATTGATTATGCCCGTAAACAAGCCGGTGTGGTGGCAATTTCCATGAGTTGGGGTGGTGCGGAATTTTCCGATGAAGTAACGCTGGATAGCCACTTTGTTGACCCATCGGGAAGAATCACTTTTTTTGCTTCTTCGGGCGATAACGGCAGCGGTGCCAGCTGGCCGGCGGCTTCACCAAACGTGGTGGCAGTTGGCGGAACCAAATTAACTTTTACTTCATCCGGCCAAGTTTCTTCCGAAACTGCCTGGGCTGGCAGTGGCGGGGGCGTCAGCGCTTATGAACCCGAGCCACAACAACAAGTTGATTACGCCATTGCTAAAGCGCAAGGCCACCGGGCAATTCCCGATGTTGCCTATAATGCCGCGCCGGAGTCCGGTTTTTCTATTTATAAAACCACCGGCAAATCCAAAAAAGGCTGGTATGTCGTTGGCGGCACCAGCGCCGGAGCGCCGCAGTGGGCGGCTATTAAATCCTTGGGGCTGTCGGCAGACAATGCTAAATTTTATACCGACAAGGCATCAAACAACAATGCCAGTTATTTCCGCGATATTCGAAGTGGCAGTAACGGCGATTGTGGCTATTACTGTCAGGCGCGCAAGCATTATGATTATGTGACGGGGCTGGGTAGTCCACTAACAACCACTTTCTAAGCTTTTCCTCAGTCTATTATTAGACCCTCTTATCTAAACTCTTTTAAATTTTTTAAATCTCTGAGATAATAAAACAATGGACGATATCATTAACGCGCAAAATCTAACTAAAACCTTCGGCAATTTTACCGCCGTGAACAATGTCTCATTCAACGTTCCCAAAGGCGAAATTTTTGCTTTTTTAGGGCCAAACGGCGCCGGCAAAACCACTACCATCAAAATGTTGACAACCCTTTTAAGACCCACCAGCGGAAGTATCAAATTAAACGGTGTTGATGCCATTACCCATCCCGAAAAAGCCCGCAAAACTTTCGGCATTGTTTTTCAGGACCCAAGTTTAGATGATGAATTAACCGCCATGGAGAATATGGAATTTCACGCCGTTCTCTACAAAGTCCCCCGCCATGAGCTCAAAGAACGCTTGGAAAAATTCTTGAAATTTGTTGAGTTGTGGGACCGAAAGAACGAGTTGGTCAAAACTTTTTCCGGCGGCATGAAAAGAAGACTGGAAATTGCCCGCGGCCTACTGCATAAACCGGAAATTTTATTTTTGGACGAGCCGACCCAGGGCTTGGACCCGCAAACCCGGAATAAAATTTGGGAGTATCTAAAAGATTTAAATAAAGAAACACAAATCACCGTTTTTTTCACCACCCATTACATGGAAGAAGCACAACAAATCGCCCAGCGAATTGCGATTATGGATCACGGAAAAATAATTGAGACCGGAACAGCCGCGAAACTGATGGAACAGACCCAGACCAAAACTCTGGAAGAAGCCTTTTTGAAATTTACCGGAACAGCGATCCGTGATGAAGAAGCTAGCGGAACAGATAAGCTAAGAGCGCATGCTTTTCGATGGAGGAATAGATAAGATGAGTGCAGTTTATATTCTTTGGAAAAGGGAATTAATCAGGTATTTTCGCTCTCGGGCGAGACTGGTCGGCTCTTTGGGACAACCATTATTATTTTTAGTGGCTTTGGGCTTTGGTTTGGGCCCGGTTTTCCAACGCGCCGGACAGGGAAATTATTTCCAGTTTTTAGGACCGGGGGTGGTTTGTATGGGCATTCTGTTTACCGGTGTGTTTGCCGGTATTCAGGTTATTTGGGACCGCCAATTTGGCTTTTTAAAGGAAACTTTGGTCGCGCCGATTACGCGCTTTGAAATTATGCTTGGCAAAACCCTGGGCGGAGCAACTGTCGCGCTTATTCAAGGAATTTTTGTCTTAATTTTATCAATGCTGATCGGCTTTAAAGTAGAACATCTTCTGATGATTCCCGTGGCTTTAATTGCGATGTTTCTAGTCGCGCTGTTCTTTACTGCTTTGGGGATTTCGATTGCTTCGGTTTTGCAGGACATGCAGGGCTTTCAGTTAATTATGAATTTTGTCGTCCAACCGACTTTCTTTTTATCCGGCGCGCTTTTCCCCCTGGCCGGAGTAGTCAGCTTTCTTTCCATTATTTCCTCTTTTGATCCGCTGGCTTATGGCGTTGACGCAGTCAGGGGCAGTCTGACCGGCGTGACACATTTTGGACTGGTGACAGATTTTGCGGTACTTGTTATAATTTCTTCGCTAATCCTCGCTCTTGGGAGCTACCTTTTCTCAAGGGTCGAGGCCTGAAGAATGAAGTATGAAGCTTGAATTTTCCGCCGGTGGAATTGTCGTTAAGAAAGAAAATGGGCAAAATTTAATTCTGGTTTCCCAGCATTCGCAGCATCACGGCTGGGTTTTCCCCAAAGGTTTAATCGGCGACCATATTAAGGATGAGAAAAAAGAAGAGACGGCCCTAAGAGAAGTGGAAGAAGAAACCGGAGCGAAAGGTAAAATTATTAAGCCGCTAACGCCGGTTGAATATTGGTATCAATTTGAGGGCGAAAAAATCAAAAAAACCGTCTATTATTTCTTAATGGAATTCGTAGACGGAGATATTAACAAACATGATTTTGAAATGGAAAAGGTTGAGTGGCTAGCAGAAGATGAAGTGGAAAATAGACTAACTTACGCTTCGGACAAAAAAGTCTGGAATCAAGCAAAGCAATTATTAACTAATAGCATCTAGCGTAGAATCTATAAATAAATTATAATAGCCTCACTGGAGAGATGCGAGAGCGGTTTAATCGGAACGCTTGGAGAGCGTTTGTAGTCGTAAGACTACCGGGAGTTCGAATCTCCCTCTCTCCGCAAATTAGCCTCAAAATTGACAATTTATTCACATATGTTATTCTTTATTTATGACAGATGCAGTAGCAACCGAAATTGCCGTTAAACCTCCACCAGCTGCTGAACAAGCATCTAAGCCACCAGAGTTAAGAACAAGATTTACTGAAGCAGCGAGATTAGGACAACAGCTTGCAAGAATAGATCAAGAGAGAAGAGATAGTGGTTTTTCCTGTTTTCGAGATAGTCCTGTTTTAACAGACTTTAGTCATTCCTTGGTGGATGTTCCTGATGCAGAATTAACAGATGCAAAAGTATTAGAAGCGCAAAAGGCGACATTGGGCCTTACTCTGGAGGGCGCAAGGCAAATCGCAAAAAGAGAAAATATTCAGCCTCCGGGTATTAATGATGATACCGAAAGTTTAGGAGAGCTACAAAGAAGCATTATTGAATCAGCTGATTTTGCAGAGCAACTTAGGTTAACAAATCCAATAGCTTACAGCGAAGCAGCTAGAGAGGTTTTTGCTGCTGAGCTTGGGAAAAAACCAGAAGAACTGGCTCTAGACGGAGATAATCTAACAAAGTTAGTTGATGAAACTTATTCAGCTGCAGGAGGAAGACTTACCAGGCAGCTGGAAGCTTTAAGAGATTATACTGGTAGATATTAAACAGGTTTGTATCATTCCCCTAGAGAAAGGTATACTGAAAACGGAGAGCCAGCGAAAATAGGTTTCGGGATAGTATTTTTACTATGCCCACTGTTAGAGCAACTGGTCTTCCCGGTAAGTAGAAAGCGATCTATTCCTGGTTGTGCTTGAAGGCACACATAACCAACAAGCATATCGTAGTACTTCCTAAGGCAAGACTTTTAAGCTCTCCTTTTCTTTCTTCTCTTTCTCTTCTTTCTTTAAGGCTTAAAAGAAAAGGAGGTGATGAAAATGATAGTTGTAGGCGTAGATGTCTCAAAAGACACCCTTGTTGCTGTGGCAATTGATAAATCAATACGAATAAAGCATTCATTTACCGTTAAGAATAACAAGGAAAGTATCGATAAGTGGTTAAATGCTCTTCCGTACAAAAAGATGCTGCTCTCTTGTGAGGCAACTACCGAATACCACAGGGTACTTGCACTTTTGGCTCTTTCTTCTAAAATACCATTGAGGTTATTAAATCCCATTGTGACTAAGCAATATACCAAAGCAACTGTTCGAAAGAGAAAAACTGACCCTCAAGACGCATTAACCATTGCTAAGCTGGCTCTTGCCGGAGAAGGAAGGCTGATAAGTACCCAAACTTTTCACATTGCCAAAACCCATGAGAGAACCGCCATAAAGCTAACACACATGAAACAGCGTCTTTTACTAATACAACAGCACGTACAAGAGGTAGATCCGGATGATACAGCTTCTTTTGAGGAGTTGCAGGTCTGTATTGATACCATAGAACAGTCAATCAAAGCATTTAGGAAGAAAGCAGAAGAAGAGGTTGATTCAAAACTTGTTAAACTGCTTTGCTCTATACCGGGAGTGGGAGAAACAATAGCAACGGTACTTCTTGCGGAAATCGGAGATATTAATCAGTTCAAATCAGATAAAGCCCTCGTTGCTTATGCGGGATTGGATCCAAAGGTCAAACAATCAGGAGGAAGATTACACCATAATACCCATTTAACTAAAAGAGGCTCTCCTTACCTTAGACAGATGCTCTATACAGGAGCTTCTATTGCACAACGGCATGATAAGAAACTTAAGGCGTATTACGAGAAGAAGAGAGCTGAGGGAAAGAGGTACAAAGAAGCAACCATTGCGGTATCAAGAAAACTGCTCAATAGAGTATATGCAGTTTTAAAAAGGCAGACACCTTATATACCTGGATGAGATACATCGGTAACACTTTGAGACCAGGGGTCTTGACAAAAGATTCCTGGTCTCTAACGTCGTCTCCATTCGCAAAGCTCAGGATTTCGCTGAAGCTCAACATCAGGGGGAACTACGTAACCTCAAATTATAGCGTAAAGCATGGTGGGGTATAATTAAACTACGAAATTAAGTAACTGCTGCGTTTGTTGTAGTGTAATTTCCGGATAGTTTATAATCTCTAACCAATGAGTAGTTCGAAAATCATCCCATCTTGCCCGCCCAAATCCCGCCCTATGTACTAACTTATTTAAATTTCTCCACTTTAGAAACTTCGTGCTATCTAGAACCATTGACAAAAATGTGCTACGCTAAACATAGCATGGACTGCCTAGTCAATGAGACACTTACCGATTTTGGATGTATTCCCAATGACCCGGTTGGATTTGTCGAAAAATTTTATGGTATTGGGCTGTCACTCATAGGAGGCGTTGCTGTGCTTGGTATTATTTACGCAGGTTACATCCTGATGACCTCTCAAGGAAACCCCATGCAGGTTAGGAAAGGAAAAAGATATCTATATTCATCTATCGCCGGTCTTTTATTAGCAGTTTTTGCCTTGGTTTTTATTCAAGTTATCACGGTTAATGTTTTAAAAATTCCAGGCTTTAGCCCTTAATGGAATGAAACGTATTTTTTTTATCGGTATCCTAGGACTACTTTTTATTCTCCCCTTTTATAAAGAACGGTCTTTGCTTTCCTTCTTTACTTTGTCCGCTCCGACTGCCTTTGCTCAGGCTGTTCCGACTCCAACGCCGACTCCAATGGTAGCTCCCCTTGCTTCCGGAGATTGGGTCCAGGATCCAACGGTAACTTTCTTAGGAGAAACAGCATCTAGATCGGCAAATTTTATGGATTGGATGCTTACTAATTATAAATGGGATTACCTGGATGCTCCGCTAATAAATGTCTGGGTTGCGGTTAGAAATATCACCTATGCAATGTTCGTTTTGCTTATTCTAATTGCCGCTTTTTTAATTATAATAAGCGGCGGCAGTAATGTAGGAGTTCTTGTTTTTGTCAAAAAATTTATTATTGTATTACTACTTGCTACCTTTTCTTTTGCTATTGCCAGATTTTTATATCAAATAGCAGACATCTTTCAGGCATTTTTCTTTAATGTATCCGGTAACGGTGTTATTACCGCTAAAGATGTCGTCAACATCGGCTTTTCCTATGAGAACTTTTCCGGCTTTAGGAGATTTGGGGCAACTTTCGACGAGCCCGCATTTATTTCTCTTCTTCTTATCAAGCTGAGTTCGGTGACTTTTTATGTTATCGGTTTTATTCTCATGGTTAGAAAAATTATTTTGTGGTTTTTTCTCGTTGCCTCTCCGCTTTTGCCGATTATCATCTTCTATTTCCCGACCAGAAGTACAGTGAAAATAATCAGGAATGAGTTTTTGAGGTGGTTATTATATGCTCCGCTTTTTTCCTTGTTTTTATCGGCAATCGTTATTATTTGGAAAAGCAATATTCTTGTCCTGCCTTTTAATTTTGCAAACCCGGTCGGACTTACTTATCCGACCGCCATCAGCATTCTAGTAGGAGGACCCGGTCAGACACTAAGCCTTACCAACAGTCTTAACAACAATGAAACATTTACGCAATTTATCGTTGCTTTACTGATGTTATGGGTAGCAATTCTTATGCCTTTTATTCTCTTGCAAATACTCTTGGAGTTTCTCTCAAATTACGATTTCGGGAAAAACCACGCGCCTCCATATATAAATAACATTCAAAATAACCTTATCAATAATGGTTTGGCATTCTTAAAAAAACCCCAATCACCTGGTCCTCTTCCGGTTGGACAATTCCCAGCCGGAGAAGCTCTTAAGATACCGAAACAGCAAAGCGTAATACAAAAAGAGCTTAATCTAAGACGGGCGACAATAAACATTCCAACGCAACAAGAAACCGGGCAACAGGCTGGGCAAACGTCGCATACGCAATTTGCCAGTACGACCCAACAAAACCAAACACAAAACCAAACAGTTAATCAGATTCAACAAAAACAGCAAAGCGTAATACAAAAAGAGCTTAATCTAAGACGGGCGACAATAAACATTCCAACGCAACAAGAAACCGGGCAACAGGCTGGACAAACGTCGCATACGCAATTTGCCAGTACGACCCAACAAAACCAAACACAAAACCAAACAGTTAATCAGATTCAACAAAATAATATCTCTACTTCAACCGTAAACAACCGCCAGACTAAAATGACCACCAACCGAACAGAAATGATCGCCAGATTTAAACCCGAAATTTTGACCAGGCCGACAACAACTTTAATCAGCTTCCCTATACCGACCATGCGTGATATTGTCAAGTTTGAAAGTGCCAGGTTAAAACGCACTCAGGAGGGAACTCAACAGTTACAACAAACAACGGAGGCTCTTGCGAAAATTGCCAACCCGCAGGTAAATACTACCTCTGCCGAAAAACAATATTACACAAACTTGCGTGAAAAACTTACCGACGAAACAACCAAAGGAGATGTCTTGGCAAAATCTATTCTTTCTGCCGCAAATACCGTTAAAAAGCCGGAAGCGGCAAAAACCGCAGAAGCAACCGCTTCGGGCGCACCGCAGGTAACTCCTACTGTTAGTCTTCCTACCGTTAACCAAATACAAACAGTGGGCTTTGATGACTATGAAGCCGTAAAGGATTTATGGCTGGAAAATTATTTGCAAATTGATATCCCTCCCGATAAATATCCCGACAGGAAATCCTGGATTGAAGATGACGGAACTACCGTTTCGGAAGCAATTACTTTACTCTCTTCGCCCGATCCGGTCAAAGTTCGGGAAGGCCTTTCTTCGGTCTCCAACATTCTTCCCTTCCTTTTAATCGGGGGCTTTTCGCAGACAGAAGTTATTGCTTATCTTAAGGCCAAGCTTGCGGCGGGAAAATCGGCCCTGCAGGAATTGGCAAAGAAAGAAGAAAGTGAAGAAACTTTGGTTGAAAAGGGGGCAAAAAAAGCACAGGCCAAGGAACTAAGCGAAGAGGTTGAAGCTGATGAGAATGATAAAACCAAAATTAATTGACGGCTTTGACAATTTCTGCGCATAATATAATTATGTTAGATAATCTTTTTTCACAAACAGAACCGGTTAACCAGCAAACGGATAATGTTTCCGTCCAAGCTCCAACTATTCCGGCAGCTACTGCCGTTGTTTCCCCTACTACCAAAGAGGACATGACCGTCTTAACGCATTTGGACCAGCGCTCACTTCAGATATTGGCGGCCGCGGAGAAAGAAAGCATACGCATGAAACAACCGACAATTCAACCGGAACAACTGCTTTTAGGCCTTTTATACGATCAGGAAATTTTTCAATTAATTGAACAATTCTCGCTAAAAGCCGGGGATATTGCCAGAGAAATTCAGTCGAAGGAACAAGTTGGAACATATGATGGCCAACCAAGCCTTGGTGAGGACACCAAGAGACTTTTAGAACAAGCCTTTATTTTGGCCAAAGACAGGAAAATGGATTTTGTGATGCCGGAAGATATCTTGATGGCTGTTATGTCGGCCGACATTAACGCGTCCGCTATCCTGGCAACAGAAGGAATACAAAAAGAAAAAGTTCAGGAAAAGTTGGCAAACTCCACCAAATATAACTTTGGTAATAAATCCGTGCTGCTTGAATTCGGAACAGACATCACCAAGTTAGCCGAAGAAGGCAAGCTTGACCCGGTAGCCGAAAGAACTAATGAAATCGACCGGACCATACACATACTTTTACGCAGAATAAAAAATAATCCGGTGATAATCGGAAACGCCGGTGTTGGAAAAACCGCCATTGTTGAAGGGTTGGCTCAGCTGATTATTGAGGGTAAAGTCCCACATGAACTGATCGGTAAACGGATTATCCAAATAGATATCGCCTCGCTGGTGGCGGGGGCATCTCACCGGGGGGAATTCGAAGAAAGATTAAGAAAGGTAATCAAAGAAGTGCAACTCTCCGAAGGGAAAATCATCCTCTTTGTTGACGAAATTCAGACGCTCATCGGTGCCGGCCAAACAGAGGGCTCGTTGGACGCCTCAAACATTATTAAACCTTTTATTGCGCGCGGACAACTGCAGATTATCGGCAGTACGACCATTAGCGAATACCGAAGATATATTGAAAAGGATAAGGCCTTTGAGCGAAGATTCCAGACTGTATTGGTCGAAGAACCGCCGGAAGAAAGCGCGGTAAAAATGATTAATGTTCTAAAATCAAAGTACGAAGAGTTTCATAAAGTTGTCTTCACCGATGAGACAATTGAGGCGGCGGTAAAACTTTCCAAACGATATATAGGCGACCGTTACCTGCCCGACAAAGCGGTTGACGTACTGGATGAAGCAGCGGCAGACGTACGGCTTTCTACGGAGTCCGGAAAGCGCACCTCCAACCAGGTGACCCGCCAAGACATCGAGTTGGTGATTAGCAAATGGACTAATATCCCGATTACCAAACTTAACGAAGACGAAAGCGAGAAATTACTGCATCTGGAAGATTTAATTCATAAGCGCCTGATTAATCAAGAGGTTGCCGTCAAAGCCATTGCTGAGGCGGTACGCCGCGGCAGAATCGGTTTGACAAATGTAACTAGACCGATTGCCTCATTTATCTTCTTAGGTCCCACCGGCGTTGGAAAGACCGAACTTGCCAAAACGCTGGCGGAAGTTCTCTTTGGCAAAGAAGAGGCAATGATACGACTTGACATGAGCGAATATATGGAAAAACACGAAGTGGCTAAGCTGATTGGTGCGCCTCCCGGATATGTCGGCTATGAAGAAGGAGGTCAACTAACCGAGGCGGTCAGAATTAAACCGTATTCGGTGGTGCTTTTTGATGAAGTGGAAAAAGCCCATGCGGACGTTTTTAACATTTTACTGCAAATTTTGGAAGACGGAAGGCTAACCGATAATAAAGGTAATGTGATTTCTTTTAAAAATACGATTATCGTCGCTACCTCAAACATCGGCAGCAGCCTTATTCAACAAGAATTGCAAAATAAAAATGAAGTTTCTTCTGAGGAGTTGAAAAAAGTCAAAGCGTTGGTTGAAAACGAACTGCATAAATTTTTCAAACCCGAACTCTTAAACAGGTTTGACGATGTGATTATGTTTGATCCTCTCGGGCAAAAACATATGCTGGAAATTGCCAAACTCCAGTTACAAAAAACCGCCAAGCTTTTGATTGACCAACAAGTAATGTTCACTATTGACCCGAAGGCGCTTGAGCAGCTGGCGAAGGAAGGTTATGACCCGATATATGGGGCACGCCCCTTGCGAAGACTTATTCAGTCCGTGATTGAAAACCCGATCGCCACACTACTGATACAGAAGCAGTTTGTTGCCGGAGAGACGATTGTGGTGGGTTTCGACCAAACAAAAGAAGTGTATACTTTTCAAAAATTAGCCACACCGCAATCTGTTCCAACGACAACCGCTCAACAGAATGGTCAAACAGTCGGAGTTATCCAACCGACTCCGTCTGTACCGCCTGCCACGTCAACCGCTCAACCATCCTCAAATATTCCATCTCCAATCAGTATTGCTGCAGCCAAATAGTGGAAAGCTGTTTTAGAAGTTGATTGGACAAACGCAGCCGAGGCCGATATCTCCGTCTCTGTCCCCATCATGAATCACAAACTGTGCCCTGTATTGGTGTCCCGGGGTAAGCCCTAAACTGTCAACATTCCAGATTATTTCCGCCTGAAAACCGGTTTCCGTTCCCCTGCTTCCAGTGTTAGTGTTAAGGTCTGCGCTGGGAATGGAAGAGAATTGGTCTGCCCCCGCTGGTAAATTACAGTCGCCACCGCCACAATTAGGATCGCTGTCCCCCAACGCTTTCCAGTAGCCGTAGACCATTGATGGCGGAATACCTGTTCCGCCGTTTTGCGCATCCCCGGCTGTACTTGACGCATCATTGGTAATATCGGTAATATACAAACCCGGATAATAAAGAAGGTTACTGCTGTCTCTGGCTGTTGTATCTCCAACCCCAGGATTACTCAAGACGTGAGTGTCCGGCACAGGAGACACCCCCGGATTTTTCCCTAAGGTCAAGGCGTGTTCATCGGTATACCAGACTTTTATTTGCCCGCCGGGTGTCAGGGACTGGCTGGACCCCGGCATAAAAGCATAGAGAATGCCTGGTTCGTCTCCAAAATTCGACCCCGGGTTACAAACCACCGGAGGGGCGTTATAGACAAAGCTAAGAGTCGAAAACTGCAGCGTATTATGAGGCGTAAAGGTTGGCCGGTCTACCAACTGATAGCGGTCTGTACTGGTGATTGCCTGTTGCAGCAGGGGCATTAACCCGCCGCTTAATAAAAAACCAAAGGCAATCAGGATTATAAGCAGTAAGGTAACGTATCCTTTCTCCCTATTTTCCATACAATCTAAGCATAGACTGAGTAAAAGCAAAAGTCAAAAATAAGGAGTGAGTTTTTTATTCCATCTCCTCGCCACACTATGCTCTACCTGGATTGCGCGCAGGCTCGGTTCCTTGTTTTCCTGTTTCAATTGCACCCCCAAAAACCACCGCTGCTAATAACATAAGCAAACTTTTCCCATGTCTTTTTACCCACCTTTTGACTTTTTCCGTAACTGCTGCTTTATCCCAATGCTCCAAATAATCCGCTATAGCATCTCTTTGAATTGCTTCGAGGTCAATTTTCTCCCCCGGCTTTAGTGCTACTCTGGCATCATCTAATCGTTTACCGAAAGCTTTTTTATAAACTTGATCTTTTGCAATTTCGTCTGTTAACGGGGTTGTTCCGACAACAGCCTCATAACGCTGTTGAGCAGCATCATTTTCTATCTGTTGTTTTACTTTTGGATCTTTGATGTTTACACCGTTGGCTATGGCTTTTGCCTCCAAGTCTCTCTTTGCTCGTCTGAATTCACTAGTCCACCTAGTTCTAAGGCTTGGTCTCCCCGGTATTTCTCCTTCTATTGGTTGTGGTTGGGCATGAGCTGCGTCACCCGCTTTGGCTTCCGCTGCAGCTGGTTCCGTAGCTACTGCTTCCACCTGTGACGCTGGAGTTTCCTCTCCAGGAGTTCCGTTCTTTTCATAGCTGTTTAACCTTGCCAGTTCCTTATCTGACAATGGTTCTCCTTTTAAAATTCTCTCTTTTAACATTCGGTGTTCTTCCGCCCAGGCTGTTTCTTGATTTAATTTATTCAATTCGGCGCGATCCGCATCTGTCGCGGTTCCATTTCTTACGCTCTCTGTTAATTCTTGCGTTCTTTGCGTTCTGGCTTCAGCGGTTTGCGCTTCTGCAAGATGAGCGTTTTGGGCTGCTCCGCCATTTTCAGGGACCGGTGCAACTCCTGTTGCTTCTTGCTCTCCAACCGATTGATCTATTGTTGTCTCGAGTGCAGCAGCGTCAGCCGATCCACCATTACCGTCTCCTCCTTCTCTATCTTTGACCATGTCTCTAACATCGGCTACTCTTGCCGCAAGGCCTTCGGCGGTTGTCGCCGGTTCGGCTGGCGCAGGAATGAAATCTGCAGCAGGCCCTGCAAGAGCTGGAGAGACTTCAGCTGCTGCACCTGCAGTGTCTGTGGCAGCTGTGGTTGTCGTTTTCAATAATGGTACGGTTGCTTCTCCTGTCAAAGATGCCCCGACCAAGGGCAACTCAGAGGTTGCTCCGGCTGCCGCATCAGCAATGCCTGATGTCACACCCGCAGCTGCCTCCGCTGTACTTGCCGCAGCGCTAGAAGCACCTTCCACCGCTGCTTCCACCACTGGCGCTGCTGCTGCCGCAACACCAGAAACAGCTGCTTCTGCCCCTGCTGCTGCTACCGGCACCGCTGCGCTCACTGCTACTCCTGCTACTACTTCTGCTGGTACTGCTGCTATTGCTCCTTCCATAAATATCCTCTCTTTCCAGTCTAGATTAGTTTTAAATAATTTGTCAAACCAATCTCTCTTTTTTACAGGCAGTATTGTAGCCTGAGTTTCAATAATTAGCTTGACATAAACATTACAAGAATATTACATATTTTTAATCTTATTGTACTTAAGCCTTGAGGTAATGGCTTAAGTATGTCGCACGGCCTTGAACCTCGCTCCACTTGATAAAACAACACATAGTAAACAATTTAACAGCGAAGTTGACAAAAGCAAAAAAATAATACAAACTAATAATTGATATGCAACTTACTGCCTTGCCGTTACGAAGCTTTACGCGAAGAGCGGTCCGACTGTTCTCGGTAATCTTTATTTTCCTGGTTGCCTTTTGCCTTTTCCTGCCTGTTGCCCATGCTCAAACTACCAGTAATGTCCAAACGCAAGCAAATCAATATTTAACCCCGAATACTAATCCTGATGTTCCCAAAAACATGAACACTTATGCGCAAAGCATGATGCTTGAAGCCTCCAACGCCATGCTTTGCCAAATGTTTGGTTCCAATCCCACCGATCCGGAACAAAAGTGTTTAGGGGTTGATCCCAAATCCGGCAGAATTGGTTTTGTCGAAAACGGGGGCGGAGTAATAGGGCTAATGACTTTTGGCATCGCTTCTTTATATACCCCTCCGGCTGAGCCGGCCGAATACTATGCGTATCTCTCAAAAAGTTTTGGTTTTGGGCAAAAATCCTATGCCGCCGGACCGGGTAACGGCTTTAATCAACTCTCACCGATCATGAGCCTGTGGGTTGCTTTTCGTAACAGCATCTATATTTTATTTGTGGCCATTTTCTTACTCATCGGCGTGGCTATTATGCTGCGGGTACGCATTGACCCCCGCACCGTCATGACGATCCAAAACCAGATACCCAAAATAATTATCGGCATTATTTTAGTCACTTTGTCCTTTGCCATTGCCGGATTTTTAATTGATCTAATGTATGTAACGGTTTATCTGATCACCAACTTAATCGGCTCCGCCGACCCGACAATACAAAACGCTATTACGGCCGTTCCTTCGGCACTGAACCCGTTTGATGCCTTAAACCAAGCCACTAACATGGCCAATGTCGGGGGGTTGGGGGGAGTTGCCGGAACTACCAGCGATACAGTCGCAAACCTGGCTGCCTCAGTTTTTAACAACCCCGCCGGAAGTGCGATTTTTGGAATGTTAGGGACCATTGTCGGGGCAGTGCTTGCCGGTAAGGTAGCAGGATTTTTTACTGACGTTGGTGAAGCAGTCCCGATTATTGGTCCCATAATTGGCGCCTTAGTTGGCGCAGTTGTCGGTGCAGTTTTGGCCTCCCAGATTGCCTGGGTAATTACAAAAAGTTTAACTCTCTTAATTCTCGGGGCGGCAATTATTGTGATGCTCCTTAGGCTGTGGATTACCCTGATTTCCGCTTACATTTTTATTTTAATCGACATTGTCTTTGCGCCTTTTTGGATTGCCTTGGGCCTGATTCCGGCCAGCAATAACCAGCTTGGTTTTGGCCCGTGGATAAGAGACCTTGTCGCCAACCTGTCCGCATTTCCCGTCACTATTGGGATGTTTCTCTTGGGGGCTGTCTTTATGGATAAGTTTGGGACGGCACAAACTAATCCGTTTGTTCCGCCACTGATTGGCTCAATCGCCACCCCGAATATCATCGGCGCAATCATCGGACTTGGGATTATTTTTACCACTCCGCAAGCAATTGTGGTTGTTCGAAAAGCCCTCAAAGCTCCGGGGATTAGTCTGGGCGGAGTAGCCACGGCCGTTAGCGGAGGCACAGCGGTGGTCCGCGGAGGCGCCCAAAGCGCAGCCAGAAGCTTTATGAAAACTCCTACCCAAGGACAGCGCCCTGGAATCGGCGGTGCTGTCAGAGGGTGGTTTGGAGTATAGAACAAGAACAAGAACAACAATAACAAACTTTACTTCTGTTCTCCGGTGGCCTTTCTCCCGGCCACAATCACACCGCCGCCCAGCGCTATTGGGAACAGATTCTGTAATACCACTATTAGCCAAAGCGGTAATCCAAAAAAGGACAGTCCGTATTTTCTCCTCAACCAGCCGTCAATGTCGGCAAAGTTATAGACTGTACCATCCGATAATTTTGATTTAATACTTCTTCTGGTAAGCTCGGCTACCAAGACGTCATTGAACCAGTCGTTCATCGCCAACTGATCAAGACACGGGGCCTTTGCTCCACCATACTCCTGAGCAACCGAATTAGAAGTATTCAGTATGTTCGCTAATTCCTTCGCATACCAAGTATTATGCAGTCCCCACCTCATTAAAGTGGCCAGTGGTCCATCACCCAGTTGTCCTCCTGCCCGGTAAAAATCAGCCAAGGCCATAATCAAAGGCAAGAACTCATCTTGAACTTTGTCCCTGCCGTTTGGCCCGTCCAGAATTTTTGCCCCCTCATGTATCGCCTCAATGGCATTTTTTGGCTCCATGGTCGGTTCGCGATTAACAGCCTCGAGTTTTTTTTCCGTCTGAAACCTGGCGACATCATCGCCGACTTGACGGCTAAAATAAATTGCTCCAGCTTTTCGAAAATCAACTGTTCCCCAGACTACGTCATTCATTACCGGGTTATAGGGAAAACGGACCTCAGCCAACTCCTCTGCCACGTCATTACCATAAGCTTGAATTTGATCTAAGAGCTCTTTTTCAGCACCACTAAGTTCTACTTGAAAATCCTGTTTTGCACCACCACTACTTGGATCAAAAATAATATCGTTCAAGTTTAAGATTGGCGAAGACGGACCCAACACCCCTTTTGCTTGACGCCCCAAATCTACTGTGTTGTTTTTGATGCTGGCCAAGCGTATTTCATTGGTAGTGATTAATTTTAGTAATAAATCCCTGTAAGTTTCATTTGTGTCAGGGTTAAGTGTTTTGGCAAAATCTCGAAAATCATCTAGCGTGAGCTGTCTTCCCTGAGAATCTCTATGGAATGCCGGAACTTTTCCTTTTTGGGAATCAAAATCCATCCCCGCCGTTAAAAATGCCAAAGCCATCGGCGTTTCCTCGGCCATTCGTTTAAGGATGGCGGTTCTGACAGCTTTTTTAGCATCTTTTAGCTCTTTTGAATCGAGTTCTTTAGGAAGAACATCGTCTAATTTTAACAATACTCCATAAGCGTTGGTGAATTCCGGTTTTAACTGGTTACCAACCAAGAAGATGTGTCTTAAAAGCTCATCCGGCTTAAGCTTATGGGGATTAGTAGGCTCCTCGTTCTTTGCCTTTTCTGCTTGAATGTATCTACTAAGCGTGGTTAATTCACCATCTATGACTATTGGTGCCTGCTCAATAATTGTACCCTCTGTCCTCCAGGTGGCAAAAATGCTCGCCCCGTTGAGTAAGCCATTAAGTTCAAAGTCTCTAAGATCTTTGCCTCCGGATAATCTGGTAATCGAAGTTTTCCCCCAACCCTGTTTGACACGCAGTCCCTGGTGGTGCGTCAGCATACGGTCTAATACCCACATTCCTCCGGTGGCTTTGCCCGATTCAAACCTTTTCCATTCCCAGCCAAGAGACCAAAGTCTGGCAGCGCGTTCCTTAGGCGGCGACCGAAGTTCGGCACCTTTTCGCCATTCACCCAAGGAAACTACCTCCACCGACCGTAAAGAATCATTATATAAAACCCTGGCGCAACCAATGGCGTGACGGATTTCCTCATCGGTCATACCTTGTAATTCCGAAAGAAAAGGGTTGGTTCTTGCCAAATCAACCAAATGGCGTATTTGATCCTCGATTGAACCGATAGACCTTACCCGGCCCAGATTGTTAACCGCCTGTTTTAGCTCGCTGCCTTCCAGTTCTTTACCGAGTAACCTTTCTTCATTGGCAACAGTTACACATTTATCTGTTCCTGTTATTAAACTCATGTAGCCCGAGTCATATAAATTCATCAGCACATCAACACCTTTAACATCCAGCAAAGCCTGGAGATGCTCCGGCAGAATAGAGCCTGACCCATCTGCAAAATGGTCGGCATTATCGGTGGCGATGTATTTATTCATCTGGTGTAGATGTCGGTATGCTTCCAAGAGATTATTCACCTTAGTTTGCCTTTCTCTCCTCTCAACGGAAGGACCGGCAGCAGATTTGGATAAAGATTCCTTGATATTATCTAAAACCGCATTGGCGTAGAAACTGATTTCATAATCGGCAATTTCCGTTTCCAAAGGTAAAGCGGCGATTTTATTGACAAGCGAAAAAAGTAATTTTGAATCAGGCAGGTTAACAATAAAATCGACTAAGCCTGCATCAACACCATGCTGAGGCGAAAGCTTATCAAACATCTTATTAAAGTTATCCTGAAGACTGTCGTGGAGCTTACGGTCAGGATTATTGTATTGATTCTCGTAATATGTTTCGGGCCATTGATAACCCTGTGTCCCATCCCATATTTTTGGTTCTTTTCGTCTTGACTCCTCGGCAGCTTCTTTACCCATTATTGATTCTTTAATCAAATGAAATTTAGTCCTTTTTAGGGCAATATCTTTATCTGCCGAAGGCGGCATGCTTGACAGCCTTGCCATGGCTTCACGTAACCGTTCAATCTTTGCTTCTTGACTGATAGCTATATTAACCATTAACTCTATCGTATTAATTTCGTTTAGAATAACTGCATCATTAATGCCCGTTTTACCGATGTTAAATCCCTTTCCCATCAGACCGCTTTCGATTAATTTTCGGCGGTCTCCTGCGCTCTCTATTCCCGCCTCTTTTAATTTTTTTATTTTCTTTCCTAACTGTTCCTGTGTATAGTTATAAGCGCCTGCCATGGTGTTGGGAAGACGCCCTGGTTCGTTTGCGCCGACTTCGTGTGCGGCAATCAGCAGTTTTTTTTGTTCTTCGCTAAAAGGATTGCTCTCGCGCTGCAGCATTACTTCCACTGCCCGGATGCGCTCTTCGTCCTCCAATTCGGTGTTAGCGATAACATCCATTGTCATTTTTTTCCCGTTAGGACCAATCCCTTTACTTATTTTCTTTTGCTGCGCCTGTAAGTCATCTTCGCTAATTTCTTCCTCACCTAACAAATTTAAATAAGTCCATGCTTCTGCTGCCCACTCCTGCTGCTCTTGGGTGGCTTCTTCAGCTGTATTTTCGTCTTCCCCGGCTGTCTTGGCTGTTGGCTCTTCTCCGCTTTCGTCTTCTTCACCGGCTGCCTCTTCCTCTCTGGCTCTGGCTGCTGCCTCTCTGGCTGTGGCTTCTTCATCTCTAGCTCTGGCCGCTTCTTCAGCGTTGGCTGCTGTTTTTGCGGGGTTAGAATTTGCTTCTTTGGCACTGGCTTCTGTATCTTCAGCTGTTACGGTTCCAGTACCTGATTCAGCTGTTGCTTTAACATCCGATGTCCCTTGTCCGTTACCTGTCGGTGCGCTTTCGTTTACTGTATCTGCCATAAAAATATTCCCCTCTCTATTCAGCTTAGGAGAATTGGGCCTGCTTGTCAATTCATTTGGTTTTTGTTGCACAACTGGTTTTTCAACCGGCTTGACAACATAATTTTCGTTTTCCATACGAGGGGAGTTTAAAAGAAGTTGGCGGTAGAAGCTTGATATTAAGCTTACAGAAAGTTTACAATTTAGTTACACAAATCCTAAATTATTAATTTCTAATGACTAGTCAAGTGCCAATAAAAGAAAACCCAAATAAATACGATTTAGAAGAAAGAACTACTAAATTTGCGGAGAGTATTATTGTGTTTTGCAAAAAAATTTCCCAAAACGCAATTACAAATTCTCTTATTAACCAGTTAATCGCCACAACCTTACCGGAGACGAAAAAGGAAGCAAGAATCTTGTGGCAAGAAGCAAAAGAGCTTAATCTCATATTTAATGCTATTATTAAATCTAGTAACAATAAACATTAGTTATTGTTAAATTCGGATTTGACTAGAAATTAGGAATTAAAAATTAGAAATTTTAAATCATGAAACAACTAGATAATGCAACCATCGAATCTGCCCATTTCGAAGCTCTGTATCCGGAAAATACCCGTTTTGCGGAAATTGAAAAAATTTTGGGTTTTATTAAAGAAGGCAGCTCCTGCCAAGTGGTTTCCGTTCCCGGGGCCGGCCGCTCCAATTTCTTGGGGCTGTTGGCTTACAACCGCAACGTCAGGATTAAACACGTCAGCGAAGAACGGCAAAGTTGGTTTCATTTTGTTTATTTAAATTTTTCCGAAATCAAAAAAAGGCCGTTGCTTGATGCGACAAAGTTTATCTTTTTAAATTTGGTTGATTCGCTGCGCGAAAGGAAAAAAGACGCAGAATACGCCGTTGCCAACCAGATTTTTAAAGAAAGCCTGGAGTTTAAAGACGAATTGGTTTTGTTTCAGGGCTTAAAAAAAACCGTTGATTATCTGGCCCTGGAAAAAGAATTGACCATCGTTTTCTTGTTTGACCGCTTTGAAGAATACCTTTCGGTGGTGGACAGCGATTTTTTTGCCAACCTAAGAATTTTAAGGAATAGGGCTAAATACCGCTTTTCGGTGGTCTTTTCCCTCAACCGGCCGCTGGAAGATATTCTGGAAGCCAGCTTTTTATCCGACTTTTATGAATATGTAGTGGGCAAAGTGATTTACCTACCGATATATGATGAGGTGGGGATTAAATTCCGGGTTTCCTATTTAGAGAAAATCACCGAGAAAAAAATTGAGCCAAAACTGTTGGATGAGGTTTTGCAATTAACCGGTGGGCACAGTAGTTTATTGCTGCTATCGGTTGAGGCGTTGTTGGCCACCGAGCAACAATTTGAGAATAAATTGCTGCTGAGAAAATTCTTACTCGAACAAAAAACCATCCGCAATACCTTGGCCGCGATTTGGAATTATTTAACTCCCTTTGAACAGAATTTTCTCTCCGTTGGCGCCAAACCCCTGGCTTCCGACACTGAAGAACTGCGTTATCTGGAAAACGTCGGGCTGATTAAAAATGGTCTGTTAAGCATTTCTTTGTTTGCGGATTTTATTAAAGAAAAACAAACACTTTCAAAACAGGATGAGCACTTTTCGCTCAATGAAGCCCAAGAAATCCTCAAAGGCGAGCTATTAATCTCGGATAAATTAACTTCGCTTGAGTACCGGCTGCTTAAATTTATGCTGGAAAACAAAGAGCGGGTGCTGGAAAAGGAGGAAATTATTAACGCTGTTTGGAAAGAAGCCAAAACTACCTTGGGTGTAACCGACCAGGCTTTAGACCAGTTGATTTTCCGGGTCAGAAAAAAGATTGAAGAAAACCCCAATACTCCACAGCATCTCCAGACCGCCAAAGGCCGCGGGTTTAAATTCACATCCTGATGTGAATTTAAAGATTACAGATTATTGATTAAAGATTTATGAAAAACGGGAAAATAGAAACATTTACAGATTTAAATGTTTGGCGAGAAGGACATAAACTGGTAATCTTGGCCTATAAAATTACCAAAAGTTTTCCAAGAGAAGAGACATATTCACTTGTGGACCAGATGCGACGAGCGGCTGCTTCAATTACCGCAAATATTGCTGAAGGATTCGGTAGACAAACTTACAAAGAGAAGGTCCAGTTTTATTATCTGGCAAAAGGTTCATTGTCCGAGCTTAAAAATTTTATATTAATCGCAAAAGACATAAACTACTTGGCTGAGAAAGATTTTCAAGATTTAGTTGAACAATCAAATATCGTCGGGCCACTTTTACAAGGGCTTATCAGAAAAAGCAAAACATTCATTAATCCAAAATCATAAATCAGCAATCACGGGAGGGCTTGCATTTTATTCAGTTTTTGTTCTATCATAAACTTGTGCGAAGGCTATTCATTTATTTATTCACTTCTGTTTTTATCTTTTTGTTCTTAAGTATTCTTGCTCCTGTTAAATCTGTATTTGCCGGTACTTGCGGCCCTAACCAAGCATATAGCTGTTCGACAACCAATGGTTTAGGTGGCGGAGAGGTCTGCCCTACCGGTTATACTACTACTTCAGACCCTGCTTGTGCAAACCCCACAAACCCCGCAAACCCCCATTATTGCTGCGAAGATACCTGCAGCGCAATGGGCGGGGAATGTCAGCCTGGTCAGTCTGGCTCCGCGTGCCAGTCAGGATACATCCAGATGGTAGGCTCTACAGGCTATTGTTCAGCTGTAGGAGGTGGAAGTTGTTGCATTCCTCTTTTCTGTAAACGAGACTACGGCGGCAACTGTATAGACCCAAACGACTGCAATGGTGGCAGCGAAGTGGCAACCTCTGATTGTACAGGCGCGACAACCTGCTGTTATTCTAGTGCATCAGCTCCGGGTGCCTGCACCAACCCTACTAATATTACTTCCTGTACTCCCAATCCCTGTTGCGACGGCTATACCTGTTATCACCATGTACCTAATCCTCCTGCTGATAATACACCAGAATATTACGCCTGCGTTTATACTGCGGCAACCTGCATTAACGGCCACAATCCAACCTCCTGTAACCCAAATGACAATAAGTCAAATCACGGCTGTTGTACATACTTTAGTTGTGTAGTAACCAATACTGCTGGATCTACCAACCCAAATACTACATATGGTTGTGTGAGCACGCTAAATTACTGCAACTCCTCTTCCAACCCCCCTATTCCCCCGTCTAGCTGTAACCCCACTGTCACAGCGGGATTGGCTCAAGCAGGCTCATGCTGCGCCGGACAAATTTGCAGTTCGGGAGGCGTAACCACTGGGGGAACATATTCCTGTTATGGTGGAGGCACCTGTGGCACTAATACTGACGGAACCCCACAAAACCCATCCCCTTGTGCTCCTAATGCCGCGCCAGGGGCCACTGGCGGATGCTGCAGTGGGTATGTTTGCTTACAGGGAGGGGTTACAACCGGAGGGGAATTCTACTGTGAGTCGATTAATGATCTCCAGGGCATTGGACTTCCCCCTGCCCCAAACCAGCCCTTCTGTACACCGGAACCGAATAATACTTTTACCTGCGATACTGCCATTGGAGACATTACCACTTCTCCGGACCAAATCGCTCAGGCAATTTTAGGACTAATTCTTAGTATTGCCGGCGGGATTGCCGTAATTTTAATCATTATCTCCGGTTACCGGATGATGGTTTCCCAAGGCAATCCGGAAAATATTAAAAACGCCAGGGACCAGCTCACCGCTGCGATTATCGGGTTATTATTTGTTATCCTTTCGCTGATTATTCTGCAGATTATCGGAGTGAACATTTTACAGCTGCCGGGTTTTGCCCAGTAAAATATGAAATTGCTTACTTTAACAGTGCCGGGTGTTAACGGTGCACCGCTAGAAATCCACGGTGTCAGCGGCATGCCCGAAGGCGGGCCGGATCCCCTGTTAACAATTGTCCGCACCGGACTTGACCTTTTGTTAGTTGGAGCAATTCTTCTTTCCTTGTTTTTTTTAATCTGGGGAGGGTTTAATTGGTTGATGTCCGAAGGCGATAAACAACGCGTCAGTAGCGCCAGACAAAAGGTTGTTTGGGCCATCATTGGCTTATTGGTTGTTTTTTTCGCCTTTTTAATTATTAATGCTATTTACAATTTTCTGTTGGGTAGCGGTGCAGCGCCGCTTAACTACAATAACCCGTGAGGCTAGCCTTAAAATGGGTCTTGACAACAGCCAAAAAAGGCACTAGCATTTAATTAGTAGATGAAAAAACTTATTCTCCCATTATCTTTAGTAGCATATTTTTCTTTGGCCACATCTGCTTTTGCCGCCGGATCAGTAAACACCTGCGGAGGGGGACAATTCAATATTTTGTGTAGTCTGTCCACCAATAATTTTGGCAACGTGGTTGGCGCTGCCATTCAATTGGTGTTTGTAATTGCGGTTATTGCAGCTCTCTTTTACTTAATTTACGGCGGATTTAGGTGGCTAATCTCGACCGGAGACAAAAGCAAAGTTGCCGAAGCCAGAGAGCATATTATTGCCGCTATCATCGGCTTAGTGGTGATCTTTTTGGCTTATTTTATCATTAACCTCCTCCTCCAATTCTTCAATATCGGCACCCTTTCCAATTTAAATATCCCCAACGTTAATCTTTCAACCCCTTAAGCATTACCGCTTTTATAAAAGACTCTTGTTTCTTGTATTTTAATTTGTGTTTAATTAATACTGCTTGATTTTTGCTGACTATTTGTTCTACGATAAAATGGTGAGGACGCTATTTATTTCTTTATTCGTTTTGCTGTTTGGCTTATTTTTCCTTATCCCCAAGACTTATGCCGACTGCCAAGCTCCTGTTTGCGATTCTGGTTATACCTATATGCCGTCATCAAACAACTGCCAGCCACTTCCACCTGCTGGTGGTAGTCCCAAAGCTGCAACTCTTATTACCTGCGGTAGTACTACTACCCAACCAATTTGTAATACGGAAGGTTGGGGCTGTTGTCCAATAAATGCTGATTTGCAAATTCAATGCAGTCAGACAAGCGTTACCAACCCTGGTTCTGGGCCTGGGGCTGGGCCTGGTTCTGGCCCTGGTGCCGGTAGTGGCGCAAGTCCGATAACCGGGACTGCTTCTTGTGGAAGTGACGCCAGTGACGTCTGGACACTTGACTGTTTTTTCCCTCTAATTGGCAACTTAATTTATTGGCTGCTCGTTTTTTCCGGAACAGTGGCGTTGGTAATAATCATTATTTCCGGAATAAGACTTATCCTCTCCGGCGGAGAAGCGAAATCAGTGGAGACAGCTAAGAAAGGCATTACCTGGGCGCTGTTGGGGCTATTGCTGGTCTTTTTCGCTATTCTAATTCTTAACGTCATTGGCTATGTGACGGGGGTGGCTTGCCTAAATATTAATAACCTTAGCAGCGGCTTCCAAAGCTGTCAAACACTTCCCTCCGGACCTTCTGGCCCTTCTGGCCCCACCTATACCTGCAATGGGGTTGGAACTCCTGATTGTTACGTAATGCCCTGCAATCAATTAGCGCCTACTCAGACTCCAGGCTCCGGCAACTGTCCCTCTACTGCTCCTTATTGCTGTCAATAATCTAAATTTTTAGAAGGGGGATATATTTAATTTAAATTAAGACATTCTTTGATCATCTTGCAACCTATTTTTTTACATCATACGTTGGTTTTATATGGAAATCATCTAATATCAAAAACATCACAGGCTTCCAGCTTAAGCTAATCGCGGACATAACAATAAAACAACCCACTTATGTTGGCGGGATAGTTACTGGAGGGGTATTTAATCTCCTCTCCATATATTCTTTCATAAAAATTCCCCTTGTGATTTCTTTAGCAGTAACTACCAAAGCTGTAATGCGGCGCCATAAACCCTACCTGAACCTATCCACCAAAAATCGCAATAATACGACAATTATTAGGTCGATTAAGAGCGGCACGATTAAAAATAAATCGGCGTTTTTAAAAAAACTGGCCAGTTCTTTTTGCTGTAAAAAAATAAGAAAGGCTTGCCAAAAGTCCTGCCTAATAATAAATACAGCCGCCGCAATTAATGTAATTGTAATCAATAGTTCGATTGTCCCTTCAAGATCTTTACGGCTGGAAAAAAGCGTATTCCCCACCTCAAAAATAATATAGAAGACAATTACATGCAGTAATAGATTTTTAGCCGGCAGAGTTTGTAGATAAAAACAACTGACAAAAATTACCGCCACTCCGACGATAATCGGCGCCACCCCAATTAAAGCCCTCCGGAATGGATCGGTTTTTCCAATCCCCACACTTCCCAGACGCACTTCCCCTTGGTTGATTTTTGGCTTAAGCTCCATGTGGCCGGTTCTGACAAACAAAAAACCGGCCGCAAAAAGATGGGAAAGTTCATGGACAATAATACCGGGAAGAAACAAATAGAAAAGCAGATTGATAGTCGCATTTTCGCTTTTAGTCAGCCTGAAAAATAATCTGGATAAAGACATGGTTAAAAATCTTGACAAAAAGAATAGCAAAATAAACTCCGCGGCAAACAAGATAATATACATTTATCTTTATTTTATCTGGAGTTTCCATATTTGACAACCCGAATTTATTCTGTAACACTAAGAGTAAGGTTTTTTGTTCCGTTTTAAGGAGGTGAATTATGGATCAGGAATTACAAATTCCAGATGAAGTCAAAGGATTTTTAGAAGGCTTGATTTCCGATTCCGGTATGGTGGTTGACGACTCGCTCAAAGAAGATATGCTCAAAGAGCTTTACGCCCGACTCGACAGTTACATGACTTCTGTAATCGTTGAGAAATTAGCGGGTGATGATGTTGAAGCCTTTATTAAAATGAACGAGGAGAAAAAGTCAAAGGAAGAAATTGAAAAATTCATTAAAGATAAATTGCCTAATGCCCAGGATGTCTTTACGCAGGCCTTTATTGATTTTAGAAGCCTTTATCTTAATAACGTAGCGGCCGCAAGAGACAGCAATACGCAGGAGGACAAGAAAAGTTAAATATGACAGGCGCTGGAGGAGCAACAGAATCGGGAGCAGCTGCCGCAACAGCTAAAGCTGCAGAAAAATCTATTAACCCTGAACGCACAAGAGTGCTTACGGCTCTTCGATTTGCCCGGGGGGAATTCGAGGCTGCAGATGAATCAGCGCTAACCCCCGAACAAAGAGTAGCCAGAAAAGGTATTGCTGAAGCCGCCAAAAAAGCGACTGATGCTATTCCCCCAAAAGACAAATTTCGAGTCCAATTTGCAGACTCAGAAGATCCAAACAGAACATTTTACGAAGATGAAAGCATTCCCGTTGATGAATTAATCGGTTTTTTAAGAAGCAGGCTCTCCGATTCCGCTCTTACTGGTTCCCAACGACAAGAGTACCAAACAGCAGCAGCTGTTTTAGATAACAACAGTAAGTCTTTTTATGAAATTGGTAGCCGGTTACAAATCGATAAATATTTGGCGCGGCTACAATTGGAAGCTTATTATATTTCACAAGACGAGCGGGCAACGGGAAATCCACATGATGATTTCTTAAAAGCAATCGACACTTTAACCAGAAGGCGAGAATTAATAATTCCTCCGGCAAAAACCGGAAGGACCGCTACACCGGGTCCAGCCGCATCAACGGTTGATACGGGAACAGATGCGGCGCCAGTAACGCCTGAACCGGCTAGTGCGGCCAGAGAAACACTGACGGAACCAGTACTACCAGTAGCTGAGGCTTCAGCCGCAGCTGAAGATACTACTGCACCCGTTTCAGGCGCTTTCCCAAGGTATGAAAATACCGGCAATGGGATAAGCATTGAAGATTTTGCCAAAACTTATGCTCCGGAAATTGCAATCGCCAGAGACATTGTCGAAAAAGCCAAAACAGTTGTGACCAAAAATGAAGGAGAAAATGACGACGCTTATCAGCAGCGCCTCTTAGAAACAGTCAGGGCAAGACTGCAAGTTCCTGGTAATTACAAGGACGCCAATGATCCACTTTACTTAGCAATTACTGGCCGGCCAGACCTTGTCCAGGCACATAACGTCTTAATGGCACTCGAATATTTGCAAGCGGAACGAGCCATCCAAATTAACGCAACCCGCATTAATGCTTCGCAAAATAGTCTGGATAGACAGTTTCGCAGAGATGTCAAAAACGAGGTTGTCCATGCCGGGGAACCTTCAGTTATTGAAGGCGACTATGAACACGTCTTTAACGAAACAGGCGGTACAAGAGAAGGACTGCCGCAAACTGATATTTACGCTTTTACCATCGTTGCCGACAGGCTATTGGACATTTCTGACACTAGTTTACAACCGGCCGGTGAAGCAAAGACCTATCGACAATTAATGCGTGACCAAGAAACTATTTTGCAAGATAAAACCGCCACTCAGGCCCAAAAAGATCAGGCAGGCCAAAGACTAGTTTCGATTCGACGACAGTTTTACTCACTGGCGATTGAGGCCATTCGAACTCTCGACCAGGGCAATCACGTCAATCCAAATCCGGAAACGATGTCGCCGGAAGATAAGGTCCTTTCGGAAATGTACCAAGCATTAGGCAAAGTACGTAGCTCAAGCCTGCAAGAACTCTTGGATCAATATGAAGGCGTTGCCACCAAATTAAGCGATAAAAATAAAGCACAAGCAAATACTTTACTCGGAACACAAAAACCGTTCCTCTTAGATTTTGCCTTAAAAGGGGCGGATTTAATGTGGCGACGCATTTCTTTTAATGCCCGCTTAGAACCGGTACCGACAATAATTTACTATAAAAAGTTTGTCCAGGGACCACAGGCCGCAGCTGCCGCGCCAGCAGCAGAAGGAGAACCTAAAGGGCCTCCACCAACAACACCAGTTGAAGGAGAAACAGTGACAGCCGAGTCAACCATAGCTTCTGAACAACCAAAGGAAACTGCCACGCCACCGCCAGCCGAAGAACCCGCCGCTGAAGAGCCTGCGCCCTTAGCTTCTGAACCCACAGCAGAACCGGTACTCCCCACAGAAGTCGAACCACCTGCTGTTGAGGCCGCAGCGCCAATTACTCCTCCCGTTGAAGTTGCTGAACAGCCTCAACCTGTTCCTTTGGAAGAAGTTGTCAGGGAATTTGCCATAATCAACGGCTCGCTACAAATCGAAAAACTGGCCAGAAAGATGGCTGAAGATCAACTAAGAGCCGAGATGCGCCAAGGAAGCATTTTTAACCCGCGCGCTCTGTTTAGAAAAATTAAATTAAGACTCGGCGAAGAATATTACCGCCAAACTTATACCGAAAGGGTAAGACGCGCCATGCTTACCAACAACACGTCTTTTTTGCAAATGGACGTCACTAAGGCAAGCGCTGCGGCTGTAGCAAATACTGAAACTGCAAAAGCGGAAGAAAGAGCCAAAGTTGAACAGGTCCAAACCCAAGTCAAAGGCGGAGTTGAGTTAACTGGACAGACAATTGTCGAAGCTGAAGGAGAGTTAAGACAAAAACTTTTGGCTGAGGTGATTAGGCCTTTAATCGATCCTAATCATCCACAAGCAATCGACCCTACAAACAGAGCTGCTATCCAAGAAAGATTAACACAGTTTATAGAAGCCAATAAAGATGACCCTGTAATTGCGGAGCTTTTCGGTAAAGACGCCACCAGATATGGCATCTTGGCAGAATATTTTGCTTCCAACCTTGAAGAGATGGCGGGAAGAGTTAGAGAAGACATCGGGGCCCACCGTTATTCGCTTGATCAGTTGGATCAAGTGGTCAAGATTCGGTTGGCTAACACTTCCTGGGCCTATGAAACCGAAACCCGCTTTGCCCTTGCCGATAAAGTTATTGCCTGGTCGCAAGGTGGCAGTAGGCGCGGGTGGCTAGTGAATCCGGCTACTGTTGGCATTGCTTTTTCGCTGGCCGCTCTTCCCAAAACTAGCACACTCAGGGCAATCGGTTTTGGGTCCGGAGCAGGCGCGGTCGTAGCTGCCTTAAGGCGCAACCGTGATCTAAAAATCGACATGGCCTCGCAACGGGCTGCCCGGGCATTTTCCGAAAAAATCGATGTCGGTTCAAAAAGACGCGAAGCTTTGGAACAATACCATTATGATACTGCAACCGTTTCCTCTCTCTTGGAGCATGGCGGCGACAGAACAGTTTTTAACAGTGACAACAGAAGCTTACGTGAATTAATGGCACTTGATCTTTCCGAAGCGAGCCCTTCAAACAGAGAAGCACTTATCCAAAGACTGGCCGAAATCAGGGCAAGACTGGATCTTTCAGCCGAACAACACGTTGATTATGTCATTTTTGCTTCACGCGAAGTCGTTGAGCAAGGACGCTCGGCTTTAATAAAAGGTATTGTAGAAGCAAGGCAAGCGCTTAGAACTGCCGGCATGACACAAGAAGAAATAAAAACCCAAGAAGACCTTTCTGCTGACAATTGGAGAACCAGACTCGATCAAGACAAAAGCCACCAAGACAGATGGTTTACTGTTTACCGAGCCAGGAATGCTCTTGGGGCAGGCATTTTTGGCGGAGCAGCCGGATTAGCCGGAGGATTAGTTTCTCAACAGGCTTTTGCCGAAATTAGAAGAGCCGCCGGCGCACAAATCACGCCGACTGGTTTGGAGCAAATTAGAAATGAATTAGCCGGAATTGCCAGCGTTAAACCGCATGAAGTAGTTACGACAACCACAACTGTCAACGTCCCAACCGGCATTGACTCAAAAGACATAGGCAATCTTTTCCAGCATGGAGGAGGCAGCGAAGTTCTTGGCAACGGCCATTTCCAGATTCAGGTTGATGCCACCGCCCATACCGCGACTATTCTTGATTTAACTACTCCGAACCACCATGCCATACTCTCTAATCTGCAAATTGACCCTACTACCGGCAGCGTTACCGTACACGGCGCCATTCCCCCGGATCTTCAAGCATCTCTTAAAGCCGCTAAGTTTAATATTCAGGAGGTAAACGCAACTTCAACCATCACGGAACAAATTACCGGTCCAAACGGGGAACTTGCAAAGGCGGGGACGCCGCTTGCCCACCGCCAGTGGTACGCCTATGATAAACCGGGTTCGCAGGGTAATGAACTCAAGCTTTACGATTCGTATAACGCCAAAAACGGAGTGGTAACTTTGGACATGAGCCACATGCAGCTTGGCTATGAGCACGGACTTCACCCAAATCCGATTGATGTCCAACAGGCGATAAAAAGCGGAGAAACCGGGTTTGCCATCAGCTTACCATCTACTTATAGCGAGCCAATCTGGATACCGACCGACAGCCATGGGTTACTCCGTCTGGATCCAAACAGCACTGAGGCCATTTATGCCCTTGGCAAAAATGGCACTAAAACAGATACCGGTCTGACTATGCATGACCTTTACGCTATACTAATCAATAAAAATGCCATGCCCGACCATGGGGCCACGAATTTTTCCGCCACCGAAGTGCATCATTTACAAGCTGTTTTTAACCTTGGCGACAGCAAAGGAGGATGGGGACGCATCGAAGCCGGCAGACTGGTGACTAATCCCGACGGCAGCTATACCCTGCAGGCGTTTGCCACCATCAGGGGGTCCGGTATTCCTCCTGCCAATAATAATATTCCAGGTGCAACCGAATACACGATAACGCCCCCAGAGATACGGGTGCCGACGCACCTTATCGAAACAGCTGTCCCAAGACCAACCTTTAAAACAGTCGAGCTCCCGCAAGTCGAGCAATTCGGCATTGCCACACCCTTTGCCCCCCGCTATCCGCTGGAAGAATTGGGAGAACCAGTATCCCTCCCTGAACCACCCATGTATTATTACGGAGGCGAATCCCTGGAAGCGGCCCAAGACTGGCTTAGAGCTAATCCGAGGGCCCATAAACCCTACAGAAAAATTAGAGGGGCGGACGGCACAGAAACCTGGGTGGATAGTGATGGTAAATCCGTTACCAGAAGTGTCGAAAAAGAGAAAAATACCATAGAGGAATTCTTGTCGGAAATAAAGACAGCCGACCCCAACCATTATGCCGAAATCGAGAGATTGGCTGCCAGTCTGCCCCCGATGAAGGCTGAAACCCGGGTTGCAGTGAACATTCCCGCCTGGATGGAAGGAGGAAATATTTACCACCTGCTTGAAGAGTACACCAGACAAACAGATGAAAACGGCAATCCGCTTAACCCAAATAGATACGAAATCAATATTATTATTAACCGCCAGACAGGTACTCCTGCTGATAATAGCGTCGCCGAGGTTGAAAGATTTATCAACACAGGTGATAATCGAAAATTCCAAATCCACTACGTTGACATTCAGTTTGAACCTCCGTTTAATAATGTCGGCAATGCAAGAAGAGTAATCACAAATACCACTCTTTTACGGTCTACCCAAAGACCAACACGATCCGGGCCATTATATATTGAATCCGAAGATGCCGATCTGATTAGGGTTGACCCAAGAACAGTAACTAATATCATCCAGAAATTAGATGCCAATGCGTATCTTGATGCTGTTCGTGGTCTTCAGGACAGATTGCCTGAGACAATGATGCAAAATGACTATCTCTTTGTTTATAGACGCGCTTGGGACTTTCAAGAGTTATTATTACGAAGAAGCGCCTATCGCCCCGAAAGAAATTCCGCGGCTAACTTTACCTGGAATAGGGTGATAACTGGCGGATGGAATACGGCGTATACAGCCGAAGCATATGCACTTATTGGCGGCTATAACCCATTCATAACTAAGGGCGAAGACATGATTATGGGAGAACGAATGAGCATGGCAAGAGGAGATGGAACGTTGCCGAACACTGATGTTGTCGGAAAAGTACCAACCAGAACCGATTCTTCTCCCAGAAGGTTCATTTATGAAGCTGTGACAGGTAAAGGGGCGTATAGCGAAGCTTTTGAAGATCCGATTGCAAATGCAGAGATTAGAAATGAGACGCCCGAGGAGCTCTTGGCAAAGATCGCTTGGCTTTCCAGAATTGACAACTCTAATCAAAAGATGTTTGAACAATTGTTAGACAATGACTATCAATTCGTAAAAGCAATGACTCCAGATCCCTCTACAGCCAACACAGTTGAAACTGAAATTCTTACATACTTGGGATTTAAGCCGCCAACCGCAGGTAAAACTGGAGATTTTATACTTTCGCCTGAGGGAAATCTGCATATAACTAACTGGTCAAATATCCAAGCGGCATTAAATGGCTATCGAGCCAGACATCAGACTCCCTTAAAACCGGGTGAAAGAACCGGTTACAGAACTAAATCGAATACTACCTCTATGCCTCCAACGGCCGCGGCGCAAGCAACCCAGGCCGAAGTTCTTCAATCCGCTTTGACAACAGAGAATTTAAACTCAATTAAGCCAATTTTGGATAAACTTAATACGCCTGAAACAACAGCCCCAATACGCCTCGGCAAAGAGGCGACACTAGATACTAACGAAATTGCAATTCTTGAGTCAGTTCTCCAACGAACGGCTAGTCAAATTGCCGCAACACCTGAAATGATAGAGCTACAAAGAATTGTCGACGAACAAAGCGCAAACAATACCGCTTTTGGAATCGCGAAATTTTTTAACGATGCTGTAATTGAAGACAACACTATCACTTCTCCCCAGGTAATAATAGAACAGTCAGGCCCCAAAATTCATGTCCCCACAAAGTTATTCAGACTATGGAATTCTTCAATTAGTATAAAGGCTGCTCAGGAAATGATCGAGGAATACAGAACAAAAGGCTATCAGGGGAGACGAACGCATACTCTAGTTCAATACGTTGAAAAAGGCCTTCAAATATCAATTACCGCTCCGAAAGCAGTGCCCGCTCCAGTCGCACCCGTTTCCATGCAACCGTTTGAAGCGGTAATGCCACAAGCTATGAACAAAGAGCAGCAAGGAGTTATTGTTAATGCCCAGACCTTAGAGCGAATAAAACACCGTATTGATAGAGCCAAACGCATCAGATATGATGTCTTGTCAAATAACAAAAACCGTGTCAAGGACCTTCGCGACCTAGAAATAGCACACGCTGGCGATGCTTTGGATGTGGACGCGCGCGGATTTGAGCCGCGAAGATATGAAATAACCTACAGGACTCCATCGGGGGAGATCTTTAAAGAACCGGTTGTCGTGTTTGCAAGAACTGCTCAAAACGGCCAATTAGATTTATTGAAAAATAGTCAAGGAAGACCCGTGGCGATAAATCTCTACCTTTTTGACTCAAGATTAGTTAGTAGAATTCATCAGCAAGAAATAGGTTATGACATATATACTATCCCCCGCTTGGACGAAAAAGGCGTCTATTCGGGTATTGTCACTTTAAGAGTTAATAAAGATCAACTTAACGAAACTGCACAAACACCAACTTCCCAACCGTCTCCAGCCCAAGCGCCGGAAGCCGCAGTGCCAGCGGCAGAAAGAATTCTTCAACCGGGAACCCAAGTATTCCTCGGAAACCAGCCTCTTACAGTCCAGAACATTTCCCCTAGGGATGGCCGGCAAATTATCACTTTTGCATCCTCAGGTGGAGGGAGCCAAACTTACAGCCTTGAGGAGGTTGTAAAAGGATTAACAACTCCGGGATCTTCTAGGTGGGCATGGTCTGCATCAGCGCACACGTCCTAATCAAAAAAAACTTCTTTTTTACAAATAACCGTTGATAAAATTCAGAATAATCTTAAAATCTGTGCGTAGTTTTCACGCATAGCCTCAACTGTTTCTTTTTTTGACATAGTTTGATAATCTTGCATCATAATTTTTCACATTATAAACTTTTTTATATATGGAAAATCACCCGATTCCGCAGGATATCACCGGTTTTGAGTTTAAGCTCGTCGGAGACATGACCATCAAACAATTTGCTTATGTCGCCACCGGAGTGGTCAGCGGTTTTATTGTCTACGCGCTGCCTCTTTTGTCAATCATCAGAATTCCTCTTGCCCTGATTGTCGGATCGGCCGGAGCCGCTTTTGCCTTTTTGCCGGTTGAAGGAAGACCAATGGATTTAATGATTCGGAATTTCTTTAAGGCTGTTTTTAGTCCAACCCAATATGTTTATCAAAAGACAGGCGGACAATTATTCGCCCAGGCGCCTGTTGACACTATCTCTGCAAATAAGCTTCCGGCAATGTCACAAAAGCAACTTAAGGATTTTATCGGACTGCTTCCAAGTAAAAAGAACAAACTTGACCAAAAAGAAACCGTTTTTTTTCAATCTCTAAACGAATATGCCGCTACTCCTGTTCCAACAGCGGCCAGCGTTCCGGGCTTTGTGGCAGAACACGCCTTTGCCGCAAAAGCACCTCCGCAGTCTGCCTCAACCGCAAAACCGACCGCTCCTTCGGGAGGAGATAACTCCCCTAAAGACACTGCTTTCACCGAGGAGTTACAAAAAACTGCCGCAATTTTAGAAAAAGAGCTGCAGCAAGCAAAAGCCAAAGAAGCTGCCCAGCCACAAGTGGATTCAAAAGCTTATTTGGATGCTCACCAAAAAGTGCTTGAGCTGCAGGGAAATTTAAGTAACCTCTTACTTGAAAAACAACAGCTTGAGGCCAGGTTGGTCGATTTACAAAAAAAACTGGAGGGGCAGGGCAAACCGATCTTTACGCCATCGGTAGCAACACCAACGGCGCCAACCCAGACAAAATTTGTCAGAAGCATCCCGCAAAATATGCAAAAAAGCGTCGGCCTGCCCATTACTCCCGAGTTTCCGAATATTATTACCGGCATTGTCAAAGACCCGCGCGGAAATCCTTTACCCAATATTCTGGTCGAGGTAAAAAACGAGCAGGGCAATGCGGTAAGAGCTTTTAAAACCAATGCGCTTGGACAATTTGCCTCAGCTACTCCGCTGGTTAATGGCGATTACAGCATTGAGTTTGAAGACCCGCGCGAACAAAATAAATTTGATACCGTTTCTTTTAAGGCAGGTGGGCAAATTATCTTACCGATTGAAGTTATTTCGGTTGACACACGAGAAGAGCTAAGGAGGACGCTTTTTAATTAACATGGCTAGAACTGTCCAAAGAAATGCGGCGCCCACTCAAAAATTCATTGAGATTGTCGATATTGTTGACGATGTTGTTATTCTTTCCGGAGGCTATGCTTGCAGCGTAATTGAGGTTAAGGCGACTAATTTCGCCCTACTCTCCGCAGAAGAACAAGATGCCAAGATTTATGCTTATGCGGCACTTTTGAACTCTCTGTCTTTTGCCATCCAAATTGTTATCCGCAGCAAAAGGCTTGATGTTTCTTCTTACCTTAAGCTGCTCGACGAAGAAAGGGCTAAAACACAAAATTCTTCTTTGGCAAAGCAAATGGCTTTATACCAAAATTTCGTCCAAGAATTGGTTAAAGTAAATACTGTTCTGGATAAGAAATTCTACCTCGTTATTTCTTATTCCTCGCTTGAGAAAGGGATTGTCGGAGCCAAAGAAGCGGTTGGGCCGGCATCTGCAGACAGCAGTTTTGTTTTAGGCGCAAAAACATCGCTTCATTCAAAAACAGAATCCCTTCATTCCCAACTGGATAGAATCGGCCTTAAAGCGGAAACGCTCACTAAAGAAGATTTGACCAGACTTTTCTATGACATTTTTAATCACGAGAGCATTGACCACCAACAAACAACAACTATGACAAGACCAATCACTTTGGGAAGGGAGGGCAATAATGCTGGGGTTTAAAAAAGCGCCAACAAAGCCGGTTGCTCTTTCGGCTACTGCTTCCGTAAAGACGGTCCAAAGCGGCATGGTTTCTCTCCCTGACATGATTGCACCGTCATCGGTTGAGGTTGACTTTAATAATATTAGGGTTGGCGAGAAGTATTACAAGACTTTATTTGTAGTCGGTTATCCAAGATATGTCTCTCCAAATTGGCTCCAGCCGCTGGTTGAATTTGACCACTCCATGAGTGTCGCAATGTTTATTTACCCTACTCAATCAGTCGATGTTTTATCGGATTTAAGAAGAAAGATTGCCGAAATGGAAGCAACTATTGCTTCCCAGGAAGAAGAAGGCTTAGAATTAGACCCCAAAGTCAGTGCCTCGCTCGAAGATGCGCTTTCGGTGCAGGAGGAACTGGCCAAAGGCATGGAAAGATTTTTTCAGTTAAGTCTGTATGCCACTTTATCCTCCGATAATCTAAAAGACTTAAACGAGGCTGCCAAAAGGTTAACCACCGTTCTTAATTCAATTTTAATCATGCCCAAAACCGCAACCTTACAAATGGAAGACGGCTTTAAATCGACCATTCCGATTGGCCAGGACAAACTGTTTATCACCCGCAATATGGACACCACCTCTCTGGCGTCAACCTTTCCGTTTACTTCAGCAATGCTGGCACAAGACAAAGGAATTATGTACGGCATCAACCAACAAAACGGCTCACTGATTATTTTCGACCGTTTTTCCCTGGAAAATGCCAACGAAGTAGTTTTTGGCAAATCCGGCTCCGGAAAATCATACTTAATAAAACTGGAGGCGATGCGGCAATTTATGTTTGGTACGGAAGTAGTTATTATCGACCCCGAAGGTGAATACACCGCCCTAACCTCCGCCATGGGCGGAGAAGAAGTAGCTTTCACTCCCTCGTCTTCCATAAAAATTAACCCTTTTGACCTTTCGGGCTTTTATGAAGAGGGGGAAAATGAATTGGGTCTAAAAGTGCTTTCCCTGCATGGTGTTCTAAAAATTATCATGGGCGAGCTTGACCCATCACAGGATGCAATACTCGACCGCGCCCTGGTCGAAACCTACCGCTCAAAGGGAATTACGATTGACCCGGCAACGCAAAAAAACCAACCGCCGCTGATGGAAGATTTATATAAAGTGCTTTTAGGCATGGAGGACACGCAAGCCAAAGAACTGGCTTTAAGATTGGAAAAGTTTATTAAAGGCAGTTTAATGGGCATCTTCAACCAACAATCCAACTTTGATATTAAAAACCCGTTCACTACTTTTAACGTTCAAGCCTTGGAAGAAGAGTTAAGGCCGATTGCCATGCACATTATTTTGGATTTTGTCTGGACTAAGGTTAGAAAAACCTTTAAAAAAAGATTGCTGGTTTTGGACGAAGCTTGGTACATGATGAAATACGAAGACTCCGCCTCGTTTGTCTATAGCATTGCCAAACGTTCAAGAAAATATTATCTGGCCTTAACCACCGCTACCCAGGATGTCCAGGACTTCTTGTCCACCGACTACGGAAAAGCTGTTTTGTCCAACTCTTCCATCCAAATGCTTTTAAAACAAAGCCCGTCGGAGGTTGACTTGGTGGTGAAGATTTTTTATCTAACCGCCGGAGAAAAACAATTGCTGCTGTCGGCAAATGTTGGCGAAGGTTTGTTTTTTGCCGGCCAAAGCCACGTCGCCATGAAAATTATTGCCGCTCCTCATGAACACACCATGATTACTTCCAACCCTGAAGAAAAGTTAAAAGCCCAAAATAGCCAGAAAGCTCCCGTGGAAACTCTCTCTCCAACATTATCCCAACCACCCGCCAGCCCTAAAGCAAAACCAACCATTAAGCCAACAAACGTCAAGCTTAAAACCTGATATTATTAACTTAAAACCATGGCAAACGACCAAGACAAAAACGCGAGAATCGAAAGCGCAGAGCGCTTTAAACAAATCCTGGATTTATATAAAAGCGAAAACAATGCGGGCATTAGAAGTGCTCTTTTGACTAATCCACCGGATCAACTCGTAACTACTCTTGAAAAATTGGGCTATTCGGACTCGGCCGGACTGGTTAAGGCCCGCGATGACTATCTTGGTCTTGGAGATGTTCCCCTAGACACTCTTATTCCGGAAGCAAATCCACCGGCTCCTCAACCAACCACCAACCCCACCAGCAGTGCAAATATCGGGGCAACGGGCGGCTTAGCCGCTGCTCCGATAATCTTACTCTCCATGTTTAGTAAAAAACCTGACGATTACACAGAAAAAGATTTAGAAAAGGCGGCTGATAAAAGTGCCAAGAAACAGGCAAGAAAATTTAGGAAAGACGAGGTAAAATATGCTGCCGCCTATGATGAGGCACATCAACAATTCTACAACAACTATGCCAGCGGGCACCGGGTGAATGCCCACAAGATTGCCGATGGGTCTCCCCAGAACAGCTTCCTTGCCAAGGCGATCGAAAGAGACAATGCTATTTTAAGGCAAAATCTTGACCAACAAGCCAAAGTTTACGCTAGACGAAAAGTGCTGATCTCCAATCGAATTCTGGGAGGGAAAAGCAGTGACCTGGCCGTATCCAGAAATGCTATTCAAGACTATTATAACTACTATGTCCAAAAAAATAGACAGGTCGCGGAATGGATATCTAAAAACACCACCAATGGGCCTTTACTTAGGGCCATGGCTTTTGATAATGAGCGTCGAAAAAATTCCTTGCGTTTTAGGGTCAACCAATCTGTAAATCAAAGATTAAGAGGCGGCAAGGTTTCTTCCCCGGCCGCTGCTGTCCCTAACCCCCCTAATATTAGATCAATTTTCCACATTTCTAGGCCAATTCGGCGGCCAAAACTGCCTTTACCTTTAGGGAACTTATTTTCACCAGGCCTAATGTCCTTCCTCCCGGTTATTATTATCATCATTCTTCTTCTCCTCACTATTGTCCTGATGGGCGCAGGAGCGCCAGTAGCAGACCTGGGAGGTGGAGGTAGTGGCGGAGCGACACCAACCCCAACGCCAGCTAGTGGAGGGAATAATGTCATTGATTGGGCAAAACTTATTAACAGCGCCTTAACCACCAGGGGCCACTGTTGTGACTATAACTGTCGTGTTTACGATAGTAATGGAAATCCCGTCCTTGGATGTGACGATATGTATAATAAATTAAGTACCACATTTAGTAATAATGGCTATGCCACAAAGACCGCGGTGGGAACATGTAGTGGTTGCGGTGGGGGGACATATTTTTGTACATACCTAGTTAGAGACGCCTATAAATTGGCCGGGGTTCCCGGGCCAACCAGCTCACGCGTTTGTCACCAGATAGAACAGTGGGCGGCAATTGCCGGCTATCATGTTCAAGAATCAGCCGATGTCACCAATGTTCGTCCCGGTGATGTTGTTTTTTGGCTAACAGAGCAGGCTCCTGCCGGCACTTCTTTTGCCACAATCTGCAGGGACGTGATTGATGTTCACGTCGACATCGTTTACACTATCAATGTCACTAACGGTGTTGGAAGCATGACAACGATTGATGCCAACACGCCTTTAGGGCCTGGAGATTATCCAAAGTATTCAATTCAAGGGAATCAGGTGGTATCTTGGCCCTGGAAAGGCGATGTTAATGGGTTGTGGTTTGGCTTGGCACATTAAATGAAAAATATTATTCAAAACCATTTGTTATCTATTTCCGCCATCTTGGTTTTAGCTATTCTTGGCGTTTTCTTAATCGTGGTTGTTTTGTTAAGTATTTTAGGGATTGGCACTTATAATATTAAAAGTGTTTCTCCTCAGGTAAACTCAATTAATAATCTTTTCCTGGAAATCTCTGTAACATTTTCAAGACCCTTGTCCGACTCTGAGAAAAAACTCGTTATCCTCTCCATAAACCCAGAGGTTGATGGTGCCAGCGTTTGGTCAGTGGATAGCACCAAAATAGTTTACAAGAACAACGTTGCGCTTGCCCCCAACACCAAATACACCGTACTGGTTAATTATCGTAACCAATCCTACAGTTGGTCTTTCTCAACAGTGCTTGAAAGTGCTGTTTCCGAGCAAGATCAAATGTTAATTCAAGGGAAAAACGATAATTTGCTTAAAAATGCCATGCAGGATTTCTATGCCAAAAATCCTTGGTATTATCAAATCCCAATTTCAACTAATGATTATTTTGTCGGCTTTAATACGCCAAAAAATTCCTTCTTTGTCTATCTTTATCTTCCTAAGGGTTATGCTCAAGCACAATATAACGCCTTAAAAACAAAAGTTTTAACAGCATTAGCTAATATTGGGGTAAAATCTAATTCTTTTAATATTGAGTGGAATGTTTCTTCTCGGTAACTACCCTTGCACCCGGATTGGCATGATTAAATGAAGAAAAGTATCGTCCCCTTTTATTTTAAATACCCCGGGATTTAACGGGCCATTCATTTCAAAAATCAAATCTTCTTCCTCAAGGGCAGACAAGAGATCAAGTAGGTATTTGGCATTAAAGGCAATTTCGTTTTCTTCACCGCTGGTTTTGGCGTCTAACTCAACCGTGTCTTCCCCCACCGAAGGGGAGTTGGCGGAAACAATTATTTTACTTTTTTCAATTGTAAACTTCACAATATTGGCTGTTTCTCTGGCAAAAACAGAACAAATTCTAATCGCATTATGCAGTGCGTCTTTATCCACTTCTATTTTGGTTGCAAATTCGCTGGGGATTATTTTTTCATAATCCGGGTACTCCGCCTCAATTAATCTTCCGACCAGAATGGTTTCGTTTTGCAAAAACATGACCTGGTTATTTTTTTCGGAAACAAAAATTTTGACATCATCGCCGTCCTCTTTGATTGACAATAATTCTTTGACTATCCTTGCGGGAACTATGAGTGGCTTCTTAAGCCCCTCCTTGGTCTTAAAAACGTTTTTCTGTAAGGAAAGCCTGTATCCATCGGTGGCAACTAAAATAACCTGCTGGTTGTCTTTCTCTAGTAAAACTCCGGAAAGAGCCGGTCTGGAACTGTCGATGGCTGCAGAAAAAGCAATTCTGGAAATATATTTTTCAATCTCGGTTTTTTTTATCTCGACAATTTCTTCGCCTTTTTCTTCGTAAAGTTTGGGGAAGTCCACTGCCGGCATGGTTTGGAAAGAGGCTTTTATTTTTTCTCCGGATAGGTTTAAAGTTTCACCATCAAGAGTAAGAGTTATTTTTTGGTTAACAATATTTCCCAAAAGGTCGGAAAAATTTTTGGCCGGAATAGTAATATTGCCTTCTTTTTCAATATTGACGGGAAGACTGGAAGAAATACCAATTTCCAAATCGGTGGCACTAATGGTTAATTTGCCTTTTTTGGCTTCTAAAAGAAAGTTAGACAAAATAGGCAATTGTCCCCTTACCGAAACCGCATGGTTTAAAAAGGAAATTTTATTTTGTAAATTATCGGAAAGAAAAGTAATCTTCATATATTATCTATTTGTAGTTGTAGTAGTGTATCTGGAAAAGTGGAAAAAAGCAAGAAGCTGTGCCTATTTCTTGGTGGATAAGCTGTTGATAAAAAAGTGGATAAATAGTTGAAAAAATAAACTGACTAATATTCCACATTGTTATCAACAACTATTTTAGGAATCCCCAAAATATCCTCCTTAATTAAAGAGTTTTTCAGCAGCTTATCCACTTTTTCTACACCGTGCATAATAGTGGTATGGTCTCTTCCGCCCAACAGGTTACCAATCTCCACAAAAGACAAACCCAATTCTTTTTTTAATAAAAACATTGCTACCTGTCGTGGCCTGACTAAAAAAGCATCCCTTTTTGGGCTTTTGAGTTGGGTTGATTTAACCCCGTAAAAATAACAAACATTTTTGATAATTTCATCCGGGTGGAAATAATTTAATTTTTCCTCTTTATTTAAAGACAGTACGGATAAAACCAAGTCTTCGCTAATCTCCCCATTATCCGCTTGGGCTTGGGTAATCACTCTTAATAACAATCCTTCCAAACCTCTGGCGTCTTGGGCTTTCTGCGCAATCATTTTTGCCAAATCCATACTTAAGGAAACGCCGTACTTTTTCGCTTTAATTAAAAGAATGGCTGTTCTTAGCTCAAAATCCGGAGACTGGATGTCAACCGTTAGCCCTCCTGAGAATCTGGACAACAATCTTTTTTCCACCTGTTTTATTTCAGCCGGCGGTCGGTCGGAAGAAAGGACAATTTGCGCCGACTTATCAACCAGAGTGTTAAAAGTATGGAATAATTCTTCTTGAATTTTTTCTTTACCGGCGACAAACTGAATGTCGTCAATGATTAAAAGGTCAAGCTCTCGGAATTTTTTCTTCATATTGCCGGTATTGTTGGTTCTGATGGCTTCGACAACCTCGTTGGTAAATTCTTCGCTGGTGGTGTAAAGAATTTTCTTGTTGGGAGATTGGCGATAAACGGCATTGGCAATGGCTTGCATTAAATGGGTTTTTCCCACCCCGGTTGGTCCGTAAATAAACAAAGGATTGTAGGTTTGGCCGGGATTTTTAGCCACCGTAGAGGCGCTGACAAAAGCCAGCTGGTTGGTTGAAGAAACCGCCATGTTTTCAAAAGTGTAGTCGGCCCTCACTCTTGGCAAATGACCGATGACGGTTTTTTTGTCAGAGTCCTCTTCAAATAACGGGCCAACCTTACTCTCTGGTGGTTTGACGGCATCAATAATGGTTTTGGGGGCAAAAACAATTTTGCTATCTTTGTCAAGCTGTTTATCGGCAGATTTTTTAATTACAGCATAAAACCGCCTTTGTAAAAGGTCGATAATCATCGCCGAAGGAGCGGCAATAGTAATGACATTCTCCTCCACGCTTAAAAGCTGGGTTCTTTTAAAAAGGGTGAGGAAATTTGCTCTTGACACTTCAAGTTCGATTTCCGCTAAAATTTTACTCCAAATTTCTTTATTTTCCTGCATAAGTGGTAATGAGCAGTTTAATAATGTGGATAACTTTTTGTCAAGAGACAAAAATAGATAAAACTAGATCTCTTTTAACAACCGAAGCTAACACTTTTAAAAACTCCCGCATTTTGCTATACTTAAAAACAATGGAAAAATACAGAAAGCTTAAGAAAGTAAAAAGAAAGAGGAAGCACGGGTTTTTGCAAAGAGCCAAGACTCATGGAGGGCAAAAAGTGCTGAAAAAAAGAAGGGCAGTAAAAAGAAATAAATTAACGGTTTAAGGTCATGTTAAAAAAACAAAACCGCCTTGCCAGAATAGTAAGGACCAAGAAAGACAAACTTTTTACCTCCCCGTTTTTTAATTTAAGGGTTTTGGATAACCAAGAAAATAGAGTAAGATTTGCTTTTATCGTTTCCAAGAAGATAGATAAAAGAGCGGTGGTCAGAAATAAAACCAAGAGAATTTTAAGAAGTTTGGTAGAAGAAATAATCGCTAGCATAAAAGAGGGAAAAGACTTTGTTTTGGTTGCCAAAAAAAGACTCGAACCAGAACAAAAGACAGTTGTTTTTAATTCCCTGCAGGAGCTTTTTAAAAAAGCGGACGTTTTAAAAAATGAATAAATTAGTTTTAATCGCCATCAGTTTTTACCAAAGGACTATTGCCGTGGCCCTGTTTAATTTGGGTTTAAAAGGAGAATGCCGCTTCTCCCCCACTTGTTCGGAATATGCCAAAACCGCAATTTCCCAAAAAGGGATTCTTAAAGGAACAACCTTATCGGTAGTGAGGATCTTAAAATGTCAACCGTTTTACAGGGGTAATTAAATTATGAGTTTATTTTCTTTCATCGGCAGCGCCTTTCATAATATTTTGTATGTTCCGATAATTAACTTATTGGTGCTTTTGTATCATGCCCTTAATTTTGTGCATGTGCCCTATGCTTTAGGTTTTGCCATTATTGTCTTAACGGTTATCATTCGCTTAATTCTCTACCCCCTGATGTCGTCGCAACTAAAAGCCTCCAAAAAAATGCAGGAGTTAAATCCGCATTTAAAAAACCTGAAAGAGAAACACAAGAACGACGCCAAGATGTTACAGCAGGAAACGATGCGGCTTTACAAGGAACATGGAGTTAATCCGGCGGCCGGCTGTTTGCCGCTTTTAATCCAGTTGCCGTTAATCTGGGCGTTATACGCCGCTTTACAGTTAATCGTCAAGCCGGGAATGGTTACCTTAAAAACTATTAACGCAATGTTATACTCCAGCTCTTTTAAATTAACTCAACCGTGGGACACATATTTTTTTGGTCTTCCACTAGCCCAAACTCCGTCTCATTTGCTTAATTTGTCGCTAATGAGCACATGGCCGATACTTATAATCCCAGTGGCGACCGGATTTTTCCAATTTATCCAATCAAAGATGATGTTTGCCTCGCTTCCCCAACCGGCGGATAAAAAACTGGTCGAAGTAAAATCAAAATCAGGTGAAAAGAAAGAGGAAGATTTTGCTACCGCTTTTCAATCGCAATCAATGTACATCTTCCCATTAATGATTGGCTTCTTCTCCTACGACTTTCCGGTTGGCCTATCTTTGTACTGGAACGCCTTCACAATTTTTGGTATCATACAGCAGTACAGAATTTCGGGTTTGGGCGGAATTAAGGAATGGACGGATAAACTAAATGGCAGCAAAAAATAAAAAATTAGAACAACCGATAAAAAAGTTTTTTCAGTCTCTAGGGATTACGACCGACTTTACGGTTTCGGAAGATACAGAGACAATCGCGGTCACGCTGGAGACCGAAGATAGCGGAATTGTGATTGGTTATCATGGGGAAACCTTGGAAGCATTGCAGCTTATTTTAGCCCTACTTCTGGCCAAACAGCGCGGGGAGTTTAAAAGGGTTTCTTTGGAAGTCGGAGACTATAAAAAAAATCGTTCGGAATGGTTAGAAAGACTGGCGCAGGATGCCAAGGAAAGGGCAATAGCAGAGAATAAAGAAGTCTATCTTTCCGATTTAAAGTCCTGGGAAAGACGAGTCGTCCACCTTCTTTTACAAGATGACAAAGAAGTTGCATCAGAATCGACCGGAGAAGGCAAAGACAGGGTTTTGGTTATTAGGCCAAAATAAACTTGCATACGCTTTCTTTTATCTCCTAATGCTGTTTCTGCCAACCGAGTTAGGCAAACATTTTTGGCCAAACTCTGCATTTGTTTTTGGGCTAAGACTCGATTACCTCTCCCCAACTCTCTACCTCACAGATATTTTTATAATTTTAATTTTTTTATTTAACCTGCAGCGGTTGGTAATATTTTTTAAAGGAGTAAATAAAAATTATTTAATCGCTTTTGCGCTTTTACTGTTGGGTCTGATGGTCGGTGTAGTTGCTTCCAGAAATCCATTGGCGGGCGGTTATGGAATAATTAAATTTTTAGAATACAGTTTTTTAACCATTTTTGTCATCAGCAATTTTAAGAGTTTCAATAAGCAGCTTATTTTTTATTGTTTTCTGATAGGTGTGATTTTTGAATCATTGTTGGCTTTTTGGCAGTACTTTAATCAAGGGTCGATTAACGGAATATTTTATTATTTCGGAGAAAGGGCTTTTAATGCGCAAACTCCAGGGATTGCCAATGCTTCAATTAACGGGCAACTCTTCTTAAGGCCTTATGCCACCTTTTCTCACCCTAATATTTTAGCCGCTTTTTTGCTAATGGCGATGCTCTATCTTTTATTTTTTTTCAAAAGCCAAAAGCAAACAGCTTTACTGGTGATAGGTGTTGTTTTGGGAACAGCATGTTTAGTCTTGACACTTTCCCGAACGGCAATTTTTCTGTGGGGGCTTTATCTAATAATTCTATTTGGAATTACTGTGGTGAAAAAATATAAGAACAGAGTTACCAATCCGCAGCTTTTGTTGGGGCTAGCGCTAACGCTGCTTCTATTAATCTGTCTCTATTTTGTTTTTCAAAACTCGTTTATTCTGCAAAGGTTTTCTTTAACCAAACTTTCCGACGAATCGCTTGTTGAGCGTACCGAGCTGATGAACCAGTCTTTCAAGATGTTTTCTCAAAATCCCGTTTTTGGAGTCGGAGTTAATAATTTTTTTAACAACCTGAGTTTTTCGAATTCGCAACTGGTAATTTTGCTGATTCAACCGGTGCATAATATTTTTCTTTTGGTGCTGTCCGAAACCGGAATTGTCGGACTTGGTTTTTTTGTTTACCTTTTATATAAATGTCTGCAAGAATTAATCTTAAAAATAAAACAACCGGGAAACAGGTACTTATGGATGCTCTTTTTTTCCGTCATATTTTTAGGCTCATTTGACCATTATTTTTTAACTCTCCAACAAGGACAGTTGTTAATGTCATTATCAATCGGGATAATCCTTGCCCGCAAAAATAGTTAGTTAATCAGTGATTATAATCTGCTAACATAAAAATATGCAGCATATACAAATTGCCAAAAATACTCTTTACCAAACGCTGGCCAGAGTGACTACTTCATTTATCGGTTTCTTAATTACCATTGTCATTGCCAGAAAGTTTGGGGTTTTAGGCTACGGAGATTTCACCAAAGTCACTGCCTACGTGGCGCTGTTTTATTTGGTTTTGGACTTTGGCTTAAATGCCTTTTTTCTGCAGTATGAAAAACCTAGTTTTAAAAACCTGTTTTACTTAAGAATTTTAATTGCCTTAATTGTATTCTCGGCGTTGAATTTGATTGCACTTATTCTTCCCTATAATGCTTCCCTAAACTCAGGATTTTCAGATAGTGTCAGAATTGGCATCTTTATTTTTTCCTTTAGTGTTTTTGCGCAAAGCATTATTCTCTCAACCTCGGCTGTCTTTCAAAAAACAATTAATTATTTTTCATACATGGTTGGTATGATAATCGGCGCATTGGTAAATCTTGGCCTGGTTTTAATCTTTGCGTTCTTAAATTTTTCTATTTTTTTAATCCTGTTCGCATTTGTTGCGAGCAGTTTTGTCAGCGCTTTGCTGCTAATTAAATTAAGCAAAGAACCCATGCTGCCGTTTATGTTTAACAAACAATTTGCCAAAGAAATTTTCGTAAAGTCTTTGCCGGTTGGCTTAATGTTGGTTTTTAATTTAGTTTATTTTCGGGCGGATATGTTTATTCTTTCACTTCTCTCCCCAACCAAGGACGTTGGTATCTACGGGCTGGCTTATAAATTTTTTGATTTTTTAATCGCCCTTCCTTTATTCCTTTCAAATGCCATTTACCCTTTCCTAATTAGGGATAAAAATAACAGTGTTCAGTTTTTCCGTTTTGTCAAAAACTATTTTGTCATTTTCTTGTTATCGTCGTTTTTGCTGATTATTCCTTTTTGGTTTGCCTCTCCGCTGTTTGCTTTAATCAAAAGTGATTTTATCGATTCGATGATTCCGTTTAGAATTCTTCTTTTATCTTTACCCTTTTTCTTTACGACCAGTTTATTGCAGTGGGTGTTAATCACGCTTGAGAAACAAAAGTTCCTGATGTTTGTTTATTTATTCTCAACCTTTTTAAACATCATCTTAAACATCATCTTTATTCCGCAATTTTCTTATGTGGCTTGTGCTACAATAACCCTTATCTCGGAAGCAATAGTTTTTGTTTTACTGATCGGAAAAGTTTTCAGCGTCAAAAACCTATTGGAAAAGAGAATCTAAAATGTCCAAAATTGCTATTTTTACAGACGGGGGAGCCAGAGGTAATCCCGGCCCGGCGGCTTTAGGGGTTTTCATCGAAGACGAAAATCATCATGAGCTAGCCAGGATTGGGAAAACAATTGGAGAGGCAACCAACAATGTGGCCGAGTATTCGGCAATTCTTGAGGGGTTTAATTGGGCCCTGGCAAATAAGGAGAAATTTGCGATAGAGAGAATAAATTTTTATATGGATTCACAACTTGCTTATTCACAGCTAACCGGCTTATTCAAAGTCAAAAACCCCAAAATCAGAGAGTTTGTCTTTGCGATTAGGCAAAAAGAAGCAGAATTGAAAATTCCGGTTTTTTATGCTCATGTCCCCAGAGAGAAAAATATTAAGGCTGACTTCATGGTGAACTTTGCCCTAGACAACCGGCCGTAGAGTAATTAGAATAAAGCTAATGAACCGCACTGCCTTTATTACCAGCGAAAAAAAACTTGAATACCCGATGTTGGTGGTGGATAAAGAAGGTGATATCGGCGAGGCTTTGGCAAAACAGTTAAAAGATGAAGCAATCGTCATTTACGTCAGTAAAAAAACACCGGAAGTATTGGAGAATATTGTCCACGTTCCTTTTAGCAAAAAAACTCCGACCATCCCCGACAATACCTATTCCCACATCTTTCTGATTGATCAAGCTTGCGAAATGCCAAAAGAGTTAATGGAGGAATTTATCAAAAAGGCAAAAAAAGATGATTCATCCTTAAGCTTGGTCGTTGGGCAAACCGCCGTAACAGGCGACATCTTGACTAATTTTATTAATGTTTATGATAAGGCGAGACTAATCATTACGGGCGAGATTTTTAAAACAGACGCTATTTATAATCCACGAACGATTATTAATAAATTTATTCTGCAATCCGCCGCCCAGGGGAGAATTCTAATCCCCGGGGATGGCACTAAAATAATTAACCCCATTTGTTTTGATGACGTTGTGCAGGGAATTTTGGAAGCCTCATTTGGTAGCGATGAAAAAGAAAAACTTGTTTATCTTTGGCCAAAACATGGGATAACGCTTTTATCTTTGGCCAACCTGTTTAAGAAAAAAGATCCGGATTTAAAAATCGATTTTACCAACGAGCTAAAACTTAAACAAAACGCTTTAATTAAGGCAGAAGAAGGAAAATACATTCTCGGAGAAAAATATGACCTGGAAGATAGGATTAAGAGGATTGATTACAGTAGCATTTTAAAAACTAATCCAACGAAAGAAGAAAAACCGGAAATTGCCCACTACGGACAGAAGAATAACAATATTTATAGTTTTAAGACCCTCTTTGCCTTGTTAATTTTTCTGGTTTTACTGCCGCTTTTATCAACCTTATTGTTTTCTTTTTTTGGGGTTGGGTCCTTAGTGGTAGTGAAAAACAGTCTTGAAAACAGTAATTTGCCGGTTTCCAAAACTTTTGCTTCACTTGCTTCCGGCAGCTTTTTAGTGGCACAAACATCGTCAACCATTCTGGTGGAAGAGGGCAATCTTATCGGACAGGGAGAAAGCTTAGGCGGGATTGTCAGCAGCATCAGCTCCGGCAAGGAAATCTCCATTTGCGTCCTGTCCTTGCTTGATGCAGCGGATAAGTTTAAAGCAATCATCGCCGGAAAATCCAACAACGCTGCAGCTGATTTTTCCGGCGCCTTGGTAGAGGTGAATAATGCTTTGTACCTGTATAACCAGGAAGAGCAGAAGGGTTTAATTCCGCAAAGCCTGATTAATAAACTTAGCGATTCGCTCAAAATAGTTTCTTCAACCATCGATTTTTGGCCGGATATATTCGGCTTTAACGGGCAAAGAACTTATCTGATTCTTTTTCAAAATAATATGGAGTTAAGGCCGGGCGGGGGATTCATTGGTTCCTATGGCATTTTGTCGGTCAATAAAGGTATGGTTACCGGTTTTAACATTTATGACGTCTATGACGCCGACGGTCAGCTTAAAGGGCATATTGAACCGCCGTATCCAATCAGAAGATATCTGCCGTTAATCCATTGGTTTTTGCGGGATAGTAATTTTAATGTCGATTTTTCCAAAGGGGCAATTGCTTCGGCCGTCTTTTTGAACACGGAAATGCACCAGTCGGTTGACGGAGTCATTGGGGTTGATTTGTCTTTTGTCAAAAACATTTTGTCGGTGGTAGGGTCGGTCAATGTTCCCGACTACAACCAGACTGTAAATGCCGCTAATTTTTTCCAAATTGCCCAAGCGCATGCCGAGGATGATTTCTTTCCCGGCTCAACCCAAAAAAAGGATTTCTTAAGGTCATTCTATAATTCCTTAGAGGCCAAGATCTCCACCGAAAAAGATTTGCCTTACGTCACTTTGCTTCAGGCACTATCACAGTCAATTTATGAAAAACATGTCCTATTTGCTTTTAATAATGCCAACCAGGAAGCGGCTTTTGCGATTAACGGTTGGTCTTCGGCTTTGGTCGACGAAAGAGTAAGTAACAGTGCAACTGTCAATGACTTTGTGGGAATTAATGAAGCCAATCTTGGGGCCAATAAAGTGAATTATTATATTACCAGGAACTTATTGCACAGTGTTAGTCTGAAATCAGACGGAAGCATCACCGAGAGCTTAAGTGTGATATTTAAAAATAACTCCCAAACAAATTCGCCGTTGGGCGGGGTTTACAAAAATTATTTAAGGTTTATTCTGCCACTTAATACCAGTATTTCCAGTATTGCGATAAACGGGATAGGGCAAAAAATTGTCCCGGCGATTACCGACCCGTCGGTTTACGAGAAGAAAGGTTTTATTGCGCCAAGTGGGCTGGAGGTAGATAGGGAAGACCAGGGGCAAAATAGCGTTTATGGGTTTTTGGTCAATATTCAACCGCAGGTAACAACCACCATCACCGTTGACTATCAGCTGGCCCAAACAATCAGTCTGTCGCAACCGGAAATTTCCTATAACCTTAAATTTTTCAAACAACCGGGGGTGGATGTTGATCCTTATAACTTTTCTTTCAGTTTTCCAACCAGTTTTAAAGTTTTGGATTCTTCAGCGGATATTCAAACAAAAGGAAACGAAGCTTCATTATCAACGCAAATTAGTAGGGATAGGGAAGTGTCAGTAGATTTAACGGTAAAATAAATTATTCTCCTGTTGCCCACGGGGGAGTATCTAAGACCCAACTTAGGTCTGTATTTGGATTACCACCAGAGGCATCACCGGAATGAGTCCCATCATCAGTTGTTCCTGAAACGGAAGCAGAACTTGCTTCGCCAGCTCCTCTTAACATTGCTTGCTCTGCCTCTGTTCTTAGCCTGTCTCTTCTGGCTCTTAATCCTTCTGCTTTTACCACTGGCAGCGTACCCGCTTCTCGTAAACGTTTTGAATGTACCATTAGTCCTTCCATATGAGCACGATATGCAGCGTGACTGCCTCCGCCTAATCCTGGATGTGTATCTTTAATTCCCATATTATCCACATTTTAAATTAGATTATCATGGCGCGCTTGACAGCGAGAAGACTCATTGTTGACAAAAACCTGACGTTACTACTGCTTGCTAAAAAACAAAACGGTAATTAAAATAGGGAAGCCATGGCAGAATTTCCCATCACAGCACAATTCCCGCTAATTTTTCGGTACGAAGATGCCAAAGAATTAGGCAGCCATTTAAGTAACCACCATTCGGTGGTTTTAATCGGTATAAAAAGGATTGGTATCAGCAATTTCCTGCGTTTTTTTATTAACCGCCAGGACGTTACCAGTAATTACTTAAATGATGCAAAAAAACATTTGTTTATACCTGTAAATCTTATTGATTTGGTTGAGTGTGAAATTGCGCCTTTTTGGACACTGACTTTCAAAAGAATTGTCGACAGAGTTGAGAGTTCAAACATGAGCGAAGCAGTCAAAAAAGAAATCAGGGGAATGTTTTTGGAAAGCATTCAACTGCAGGACTTATTTTTTACCATTGACAGCATTCGGGTTTCGCTTAATAAAATAATTGAACAAGGCTTTTTGCCAACACTCTTTTTTATCAGGTTTGACAGGCTGGGCGCCTCGGTTACTCCCGAGTTTTTTGCTAACTTAGAAGGCCTTCGGGAAGCTTCGCACCAACAATTAACTTACGTTTTTACCAGTTTTCTGCCATTCAGAAGAATTTTTCCCTCGGTTTCATCCCATGCAATTTTGGCAATTGCCTACAAGGGTATTTATATTAAGCCGACAAAAAAAGAGGATAGTAGAATAATCTTTAATGCCTACAAAGGACGCTACAATCTGAAACTGGGAGAAAATTTAGAGAACGAATTTTTAAATTTGGTCGATGGCCATTTTCAGTATCTGCAACTGGGTTTAATTTCTCTGCATGAGCCGCGTGTCCCTGTCAAAACCAAGGAAGAATTGCTGGAGCATTTGGTTAAGGACGAAAGGATCAGGCTGCAGTCGGAAGAGCTGTGGGAAAACTTAAACAAAGAGGAGCAAAACATTCTTTTAAAAATCGTCAATAAGGAAGAAGTGACAAGAGAGGAAAGGAAAAAGGGGAATTATTTATGGAACAGCGGATTTGTAAGCGTAGACAGACAAAAATTAAAAATTTTCAGCCCGCTTTTTGAGTACTATGTTAAACAAAGGCGAAAAGAGGAATCAAAAGGTAGTGGGGCGGAGTTTAGCAAGAAAGAATTAATGTTCTTTGAATTTTTAAAAAAGAATATAGACGTAATTTGTGAAAGGGAAAAAATCATTGAGGAAGTTTGGCCGGAAGCGCAGGAGTTGGGAATTTCCGACTGGGCGATTGACAAACTGGCGGGAAGAGTTAGAAGCAAACTTAAGCTGCAGAATAACAACTTTGAACTCCAAACAATAAAAACCCGCGGCTATAAATTGATTGAAGTTCAGTAACTTTGTTCTTCAGGTTTAGGGTATGTTAAAATAGGCTGATGGACAAAGTTTATAACCACAAAGCAGTCGAAGAAAAGATTTATAAGAGTTGGGAAGAAAAAGGTTATTTTAAACCGGAGATAAACCCCAATGGAAAACCATATTGCATCATGCTTCCTTTGCCAAACGCTAACGGCTCACTTCATCTTGGACATGGAATGTTTACGGTTGAAGATATTTTAATCAGATATCACCGCATGGCAGGGGATTCAACGTTATGGTTTCCAGGAACGGACCATGCTGGTATAGAAACTCAGTTTGTTTTTGAGAAAAAGCTGCGGGCGGAAGGGAAATCGCGCTTGGATTTTGATCAGGAAACACTTTACAAAATGATTTGGGATTACGTGGAAGAAAATAGGGGTACTATCGAAAAACAATTAAGGCGCTTAGGGCTTTCGCTTGATTGGTCAAGAGAAAAGTATCCGCTTAATCCGGAAATTGTTGAACTTGTTTACAAAACTTTCAAAAAATTATTTGATGACGGATATGCATATAGAGGCAAGCGCTTAGTTAATTATTGTACTTTCGATGGGACAGGTTTTTCGGATCTTGAAGTAGTTTATGAAGAAAGAAATAATCCTCTTTATTACATAAAATACGGCCCTTTAGTTTTAGCTACCACCCGACCGGAAACTAAATTTGGCGATACAGCTGTGGCAGTTCACCCTGACGATAAAAGATACAAACAATACGTTGGTAAAGAAATAGAGATCGAAACGGTTTTGGGTAAGGCAAAAATTAAAGTGATTGCCGATGAAATGGTAGATCCTGAATTTGGAACAGGGGCAGTAAAGATTACACCGGCACACGATTTTCATGATTATGAAGTTGCAAAAAGACATAATTTACCAATGGTTCAGGTAATCGGGCTTGATGGGAAAATGAATGAAAAAGCAGGAAAATTTGCCGGTTTGTATGTTAAGCAAGCCCGCAAGGTAGTGGTTGAGGAAATGCAGGCAAAAGGGTTAATTGAAAAAATTGATGAAAATTACATTCATAGAATCGGCGTTTGTTATAAATGCAAAAATCCAATTGAACCTTTACCTCTTGAGCAATGGTTTATTAAGGTTGATAAGCTTAAGCAAAAAGCCATTCGGGTGGTCAAAGATGAGAAAATTAAAATTTTTCCTAAAAACTTTGAAAAAATATATTTTCAGTGGATGGAAAACTTGCAAGATTGGAATATTTCCCGCCAGATTGTCTGGGGGATTAGAATTCCGGCCTGGAAAAACAAGCAGACAGGGGAGTGGGTAGTTACTGAAGGAAATGCTCCCGACGGAGAAGACTGGGAACAAGATAAGGACACTTTTGATACTTGGTTTTCTTCGGGGCAATGGCCCTTTGTCGCTCTTCAAACCGCAAGGCCTGGAGATTTTGAAAAATTTTATCCAACGACAGTCTTAGAAACGGCCGCGGACATTTTAAAAGCATGGGTTTCAAGAATGATAATGCTTGGAATTTACATCACCGGTGAGGTTCCATTTAGACATGTTCTACTTCATGGGATGGTAACTGATCCGTATGGTAAGAAGATGAGCAAGAGCAAAGGAAACGTGGTAAACCCTCTTGAGCTTATCGATCAATACGGCGCAGACTCAGTCCGTTTTGCCTTAATTTATGGAAACGCAACCGGCAGTGACCAGGCGCTTTCTTATCCAAAACTTGAAGCAGCCAGGAAATTTTGTAATAAACTTTGGAACATAGGAAGATTTATTGAACTGCAGTTTGAATCAGAATTATTTAAAGGAAAAGAAATACCTTTCTATTCAAGAGAATTAGATAAGCGCCTTTCAAAAGAGGATTTAGAAATACTTAAAGCTACAGACGAGTTTATAAAAAATGTTAGTAAATCGATAGAAGTATACAGATTTAACGATGGAATTGACCATGCTTATGAATTTATTTGGCACAAATTTGCGGATATTTATATTGAGCAAATAAAAGAAAGATTGCAAAAAGGGGATAGGGAAGCGCTTTCAGTTTTGCGTCATGTTTGGATTATTTCTCTGAAATTACTTCATCCGTTTATGCCATTTATAACAGAGGAACTATGGGGAAAGTTTCCCAAATTAACAAAAACAGAATTGATTATTAGTCAATGGCCCTCCTTCGCGTAAAGCTTCGGAAGGGCAAGCCAAAATATGAAAAAGATACACTTAGCCTCACAATTCCCGAATATTTACCGAAGAATTACCGAAAAGCTGGCTTTTAAAAAACTGCCAAAAATAAAGTTTATCCCGTCATGGCGGGATAAACTCAATAAAATACCGCTGTCCTTAAAAATTTTAACAACGCTAATAGTGATAATCGCATTAGTCTGCGGAATTGGTTTTTTTGGTCTCAGAACTTACCAAGACTTTGCCAAAACCCAACAAATTTTGGCGCAAAGACAACAAATTCAAGCAAAAATTAATTTCTGGCAATCAATTAGTGACAAGTATGATGGTTATAAAGATGCTTATTTCCAAATGGCAATGTTGGATTATCAACTTGGCAATTTCCAAAAAGCGAAACTGGAAAACGAAAAAGCTTTAAGTTTAGACCCAAATTTTACAGACGCAATAAAATTAGAGGCGGTTTTCGATAAACAATAATTAGGCGACTGGGGCTTCTGGTTTGGCTTCTTCTTTGGTGGGTTCTTTAGCAGTTTCTCCTTCAGCCGGGGTTCCTTCGGCGGGAGCTGCTCCTTCTGCCGGCGCTGCGCCTTCCGCTGCTTCGGCCTTGGCTGCTTCGGCTGCCGCTGCTTCGGCGGCGGCTTCTTTGGTCACTAATTCACCAATCTTGGAAATGACCTGCTCCGGTTCGGTTAAAACCGTAACGCCGGCCGGAACTTTCAAGTCGGCAACAGTAATTTGCTCGTCAATATTGGCTAAATGTTCAACGTGGACCTGAATACTCTCCGGCAGTTCTTCAGGCAGTGCTTCGATTTCCACTTCGGACAAAATATTCATCAACAGCCCTGTTTTTTCCAGAACAGCTTTCGGTTCACCGATAATTTCCAAAGGCACCATGGTTTTGACTTTTTCTTTCAAATTAACCTGGAAGAAATCGGCGTGTAAAACATTGCCGCGGAAATCCTTTTGCATGTTGTGGATTAAGACCGGGGTGATTTTCCCTTCCAAATCAACGTCAACCAAACCGGTTTCACCGGCCTCTTTGTAAACTGTGTCAAAATCTTTCAGCGGAACCTGGACAGCGGTTGATTTAATGTCTTTGCCGTAAATGTTACAGGGTAAAGTTCCATCTTTCCTTAATTTCTTCACCTGTTTGCCCAAAACTTTTCGTTTGTCAACTTTTAATTTATACCGCTTCATTAAGTATTTATTTTAGCTTAAATCCCTTCCGAATACAAGATATGCTATTATAGGTTGGTAAAATGAGAATACTTGGTATTGACCCCGGAATTGGTAGGTGCGGTTGGGGAATAATTGAATTTCAAAGTTCAAAGTTAAAAGTTGTAAAGTTTGGCTGCATTGAAACCAGCTCTAAAAAAGAAGTGCCGGAAAGGTTAAAAGAAATTCACAATATAATTTCAAACTTAATTAAGGTCTACAAGCCCGATTCATTATCAATTGAGGAATTATTTTTCAACACTAATGCCAAAACTGCTTTTGTGGTCGGGCAAGCGCGCGGCGTAATTTTATTGGCGGCCTCACAAAGTAAGCTTAATATTGCAATTTATACGCCTTTGCAGGTGAAAATGGCTTTGACCGGTTATGGCCGGGCGGAAAAAGAACAAATCGGCAAAATGGTCAAGACGTTACTCAACTTAAAGGAAATTCCCAAACCCGACGATACAGCAGATGCTTTGGCAGTGGCTTTAGCCCACGCTTTTTCCAGTAAGTTCACAAAGTTTACAAAATAGCTTGTGCTATAATCAGAAAGAATTATGATAGGTTTCCTCAAGGGAAAAGTTGATCTGCTCCAAAGGCCTTTTGCAATGATCGACGTCAATGGCGTTGGCTACAAAGTTTTGATTCCGGAAAGTATCTTTTCAAAGCTTTCTGAAGGAGCGTCGATTAAATTATTTACCTATACTTATGTCCGCGAAGATGCACTGGACCTTTTTGGTTTTTTGGAAGCGGAGGATTTGAGATTATTTGAAAGCTTACTAACAGTTTCCGGCGTCGGGCCAAAAACTGCCTTGAATATTTTTTCTTTTGGTGAGCGAAAAGACATAATTGAAGCCATTATTAAAGGCGACGTAGCCTTTTTTACCTCTGTTCCGCGCTTAGGGACAAAAAACGCCCAGAAAATTATTATTGAGCTAAAAAATAAAATGGGAGGAACGGCGGATTTGGATTTATCAGGTAAGGACTTGCAGGAAAATGCCGAAGTGGCCCAGGCTCTCAAAAATTTCGGCTTTTCCACAGGCGAAGCACAAAAAGCAGTGCGGCTGGTTAAAAAAGAGGGAATTTCTACTGAAGAAAAAATCAGATTGGCGCTGAAAGCGCTGGGGCGCAGCGCTTAGATTGAAGATTTCAGATTTAGGATTTAAGAATTAAGAAATCGTTAATCAATAATTATGAATAAAACCGATAAACCAAAAGTGGAAAAAGCGGAAACCGAAACTCCCGAGGAAGAGGTGTTGTTTACTTCACTCCGGGCTACCTCCTGGGAAGAGTTTGCCGGGCAGAAGAAAATTAAAGAATCTTTGCGCATCGGCATTACCGCGGCCAAAAGACGCAAGGAAGCAATTGAGCATATTTTACTCTACGGTCCTCCTGGTTTAGGGAAAACGACTTTGTCCCACATCATTGCCAAGGAGATGGGGGTTAATATCCGCGTTACCTCGGGACCGGCAATTGAAAGGGCCGGCGATTTAGCCTCCATTCTTACTAATTTGGAAAAAGGGGACATTTTGTTTATTGACGAAATCCACAGACTGAATAAAGTAGTTGAAGAAACTTTATATCCGGCGATGGAAGATTATGCTTTGGATATTATTATCGGCAAAGGCCCGTCGGCGAGAACCTTAAGGCTTGACCTTCCGCCGTTTACGATTATTGGTGCTACTACCAGAATTGGACTAATGTCGGCTCCTCTTCGGGACAGGTTTGGCGTTGTGCACAGACTCACGTTTTATGACCCAAAAGATTTGGAAGAAATAATTCATAAGGCAGCCTCAAAATTAAAAGTACCGGTTGATAAAGAATCAATCTTAGAAATTGCCAAAAGAGCCCGCGGCACACCACGCATTGCCTTAAAACTTTTAAAACGGGCCAGAGATTTTGTCCAGGTCAAAGCTGAAGGAAAATTAAATAAAGAGCTAATTACCAAAGCCTTGGATATGCTGGAGGTTGATGAAGTGGGCTTGGATTCGTCCGATGTCCGCTACCTTAAAGCGATTATTGAAAAACATAACGGCGGGCCGGTGGGGATTGAAACCATTGCCTCAACCATTAGTGAGGATATCGGCACGATTGAAGAAGTGGTTGAGCCGTATTTAATGCAGATTGGTTTTGTTAAAAAAACTTCACGGGGCCGCGTGGCCACGCCGGCCGCCTATCATCATTTAAAAATCGAGCTGCCAAAGCAAACCAAACAGACAAAACTACTCTAGGTAAGTTTGACATGGCTTCATAGACATGATAAACTCCTTCGAATATGGTAGCACTAGCAGAGGTCAGAACAGATAATTTAAACGTTGCGGCAACAGCCTTGGAAAACGGGTCAAAGGTAGTAGCCGCCTTTACAGTTGCAAAATCAGCGTTTGAAATTATTAGGCACCATTCTCCTTTATTGACAATTCTAAAAGGGGCAGTGTTGGCAACAGGCTTACTAGCCTTAAGTGTGGTTTGCGATTCTAGTGTAGATTGGATGCGGGGACCGGATTTATCTTAACTCTTTAAGAACAACCACCTCAGAATTGGTAACCAGTTGTTTAAATTTTTCTTCTAACTCCTGGTAATTCTGCGGATTTTGGCGGCGGTAGTGCATGGGAACCGTAATTTTGGCACAAATCGCGTTGGCAGCTTTGGCTGCTTCTTCAACAGTCATTGTATAATGGCCGTCCATTGGCAACATTGCCACGTCCAAGTTCAACTTTTTCAAACCTTTCATCTCCTCGATAAAATCGGTATCACCGGCGTGATAAATCTGCTTACCGTTTAGCTCAAAAATATAGCCAACCCAATTATTCACTTTCGGATGGAAATTCAGCTTAGCGGGATTGCTGTTGTAGGCGGGAATTGTCTGGAATTTGAAACCCTTTACTTCATAACTCTTATTCGGTTCAACTTTTACTTTCAAGCTTTCATCACGCTCAATTCTGGCCAGAATATCCGGCGGAGCTACTATCACAGTTTCATTTTTGAGGATTCTTTCAATATCCGCAGGCGAAAAATGGTCGGGGTGGGCGTGGGTAATAAAGATTAAATCACCCTTCGGCAGGCTCAGGGCAGGCAAGCCGAACGGGTCAACATAATAAATGCGGTTGCCGCTCTCATCGACAAAACTAAAGCTGGCATGACCATACCAAGTAATATTTTCCATGCCTTAATTATAGCAGTCGAAATCAATAGAGAATATTTTCCATCTTCGGCCGGTACTGGAGTGATTCGGCAATGTGCTGCGGTTTTATTTCTTTCTCATTCTCCAAATCGGCGATGGTGCGGGCGATTTTAATCGTTCTTTGGTAAGAACGGGCCGACAATTGCATTCTGGTCACCGCTAATTTTAAAAGTGATAAGCATTCGTCGGAAAGTAGGCAAAACTTCCGAATATCTTTATTGGACATTTCGGCATTGGAGGTAATTTTTATTCCCTTAAAGCGTTTGGTTTGAATATCTCTGGCCGCTTGGACCCTTTTTTGAATTACTTTTGAGCTTTCATTGAGCGATTTTTCCCTAGAAGTCAGTTTTTCGACTTTGACCGCCGGCACATCCAAATGAATATCTATTCTATCCAGCATCGGTCCGGAAATTCGCTTTTGGTAGCGCGAAATTTGTCCGGGCAAACATTTACAGGTGTGCGTCGGGTCGCCGAAATAGCCACAGGGACAAGGATTCTCTGCGGCGAACAAAATAAATTTGGAAGGAAACAGAATGCGGCCGTTGGCTCTTGAAATAACCACAAAACCGTCTTCCATCGGTTGACGAAGAGCCTCTAAAACGTGCCGCGGAAATTCGGGAAACTCGTCCAAAAACAAAATACCGCGGTGGGCCAAGGAGATTTCGCCCGGTTTTGGCGTGGCGCTTCCGCCAATTAAGCCAATATGCGAAGTAGTGTGGTGCGGTGAGCGGAATGGCCGCTCAACAATAATCGGGTCTTTATCCAACAGTCCGGAAATGCTGTAGATTTTGGTCACTTCCAAACTTTCCTCAAGCGTTAGCTTTGGTAAAATCGAAGGCATGGTGCGTGCCAGTAAGGTTTTTCCGGCGCCGGGCGGGCCTTTCAATAACAAATTATGTCCGCCGGCAGCAGCAATCTCCAAAGCCCTTTTTGCCTGCTCCTGGCCCTGGATGTCGGCCATGTCAAAATCATAAGTTTGTTTTTGCATGTAACTTTCCAGGCTTTTGGGTTTGGCGGGAGTTATCAGAACCTCTTTTGTCAAGTGTTTTAGAAGTGTAAGTAAGTTTTCAACCGGGTAAACTTCAACCCCTTTAACAATTGAGGCTTCGTTAACATTTATTTCCGGCAGATAAACTTGCTTGAATTTTTTCTCTTTGGCCACCAAGACCATCGGCAAAATGCCGTTGGTGTGCCTAAGTCTTCCATCTAAGGAAAGTTCACCGGTAAAAAAGGCAGCGGAGACATCACTTACGACCTGTCCTGAGGCAAGCAGAATGCCCAAGGCAATCGGCAAATCATAAGAAGCGCCTTCTTTAGGTAGGTCGGCCGGCGCGAGGTTTACGGTGATTCTTTTTGGCGGAAATTCACAGCCGGTATTCTTAATCGCGCTGCGGACTCTTTCTTTGGCTTCCTCAACCGCTTTATCCGGCAACCCGACGATGGTAAAAGAGGGAAGCCCCTGGTTTTGAATATCCACCTCAACTTCGACGGGCAAGCCGTCAAGGCCGACGACGGCGGAAGAAAATACGCGGGCAAGCATATAAGCATAGTATAAGCAAAATTTCCTGAAAAAAGAAGTACATTTTTCCTTAGCTTTGACTTAATCTCCCAAAAAGCGTATAAGGACTTTAGAGGTGTATTGTGGCAAAGCAAAAGAAGACTGCAAGAAGAAAAGAACCAGCTACTAAGAATGATAATCTTAGTTTTATTGGCTTAATTTTAGCTGTCTTACTTTTAGGATTTATTTTTAAAAATCAATTTCTATCAATAAGTTCTCCTAAGAATCCGGTTAACGTTCTAAAGAATGACTCAATTACTATTGCTGTTTCAAGCCCAACGTTGACACCAAGTCCTCCGGTTATAACACCTACAACTCAACAAAATTATGTTCAACCATCTCCTGTTTCCAATAATACTAATTGGGGGAAAGTAAATCAAACTGGAAATGGTGAGTACAGTTCGAATTTTAATTCTGATTCGCGAATGGCAACTCCGCAAGAAATAGCAGTTGCTGTAAATAACTATAGACAAGCAAATGGCATGTCTACTCTAAATTGGGATGATGGTCTTGCCGCTTGGGCACAATCTCGTGCACAGTATTATGTCGGTTATGACCTTGACGACCATGCAGGGTTTTTACAACAAGCACCCGATAAATCAAAGCAGCTGGGATTTAGTGCTTTTGGTGAAGATGGTGGGAAGGGGGGAGCTTTACTCGCAGTTCATCTGATAGAGTGGACTTATGCCCAAGACACGCCCCATAGAGAGCAAATTTTGGGTAATTATTCCCACATTGGCGTTGGTGTAGCAACCAACAATAATGTGGTTTTTGGAAATGACATAATTTTTGGAAGATAGACGAAAACAACAAAATACAATAATTTTCCTCAATTTCTGTATAAGTTACGAAACATATTCGACATTTCGTAACTATGGATCATTACGCCAGAGCATACCCAATCTTTAGTAGAATACGAGGACTTGAGGAGGTGAAAAAAGTGGTAGCAAGTCTTAAAAGGTTCTCTAAAGATGAAATAGCTAAAGAAAGACTTAGAATCATTGAGTTCTACGATCTACATGGCGAGAAAACAACACGTGAAGCATTTAAGGTTGGCAGAGATACTATTTGGATATGGAAGAAACGGTTAAAAGAGAGTCACAATAGTATTTCCTCATTAATCCCAACACTAACAACGCCTAAAACCAGAAGAACTATGATAACTAACCCAAAGGTAATCTTGTATGTTAAATCCTTGCGGGAAAAACACCCAAGACTTGGAAAAGAGAAGATTAAACCTCTTTTAGATAAGTATTGTCTTAAAGAAGGACTTCCGGCTATAGAAGTATCAACCATCGGTAAGGTAATCAAGAGAAATAACTTCTTTTTTCAACAGTCAGGCAAGATTTACCATAATCCCGGTAGCGGCTTTGCTAAAAGAAAGAGAACAAGGCGAATAAGAGTAAGATATGCTCCTAAACCTACCAAGATAGGATATGTTGAAATGGACACTGTTTTAAGGTTTGTGGATGGTATTCGATACTACTTCTACCAGGCAGTTGATGTTAAAGGTAAATTTGCCTTCTCCTTAATGTACAAACACTTAAATAGCCAGAATACGGTAGATTTCTTCAAGAAACTTGAGGTAGTGTATCCTTACAGGATTAAGACTGTCCAAACAGATAATGGTCTTGAATTCCTGGGAGACTTTGAGGATTATCTTAAAAAGCATCAAATCTCCCAAGTATTTATCTATCCCCGCTGCTGTAGAATCAACGGGGTTGTGGAAAGATTCAATAGAACCATTCAGGAAGAGTTTATTGACAATAATCTGGAATACATCCATAACCCCGTACTTTTTACTGGAAAACTGATTGATTATCTGATATTCTACAATACAGAAAGAGTGCATAAGTCTTTGGGGTTAATTTCTCCAATGGACCACCTCATTCTAAAAGAAGGATTGTCGAATAACTCCGTAACCTATACAATTTCTTGACAAAAAGAGTAAAATGGAGCATAATAAGATATGGAACCTACGAAATCTATATTTCCCGTTGGCCTCTCGTTTGACGACGTTTTACTCTTTCCTGGTTTTGCCAATTTTAGTCGTTCCGAAATCGACCTTTCCACAAAACTGACTAAAAACATCACTCTTACTTTACCTTTTATTTCCGCGCCCATGGATACCGTCACCGAAAGCGAGTTAGCAATTGCTTTAGCGAGCTTAGGTGGTATTGGTATTATTCACCGCAATTTACCCATTAAAGAACAGGCAGACCAGGTTAAAAAAGTCAAAAACAAGCAATTATTGGTTGGAGCAGCCATCGGCGCTAATACCGGTTTTGAAGACAGGGTTGAAGCTCTTGTCAGGGCTGGAGTTGACTTAATTGTGGTTGATTCGGCCCACGGTTATTCCAAAGGAGTCATCGAAACCACCAGATACATTAAAAATAATTTTCCCCAAATTGACGTGATGGCCGGAAATGTGGCTACCTATGAGGGTGCCAAGGCGATGGTTGAAGCCGGAGCCGATGCAGTCAGGGTCGGGATGGGGCCGGGCGCAATTTGTACCACCCGGATTATTTCCGGAATGGGAGTGCCCCAAGTTACAGCGATTACGGAAACCGTCAAAGCCGCCAAAGCAGCCGGTATTCCGATTATTGCCGACGGCGGAATTAAGTATTCGGGCGACGTGGTGAAAGCTTTGGCAGCCGGAGCAGCGGCGGTAATGATGGGTGGGTTTTTCGCCGCCACTAAAGAGTCCCCGGGGAAAGTAATTACGCTTAAAAAAGAAGAAGTGCCGGCCAGGTTTAAGAACATTTTTAACGGCGGCAATAAGTACCAGTTTAAGGAATACCGCGGCATGGGCTCGGTGGCAGCCATGGAAAAAGGCGCCAAAATAAAATCCGAAGGCGAGTTCCACGGCAAAAGCTATAAAGACAGAGTCTTGGTGGCAGAAGGGGTGGAGGGTTTGGTGCCGGTCAGAGGCACTGTCAAGGAATTAGTGGAACAGGCAGTTGGTGGCATCAAATCTGGCATGTACTATGTCGGAGCAAGAAACATTGCCGAGCTTTGGCAAAAGGCCCGCTTTATGCAAATTACCCAGGCATCTTTAACCGAGTCTCATCCGCACGACGTTTTAATTACCAATCCGGGCAAAAATTACTAAAATGATTTTAATTGTCGATTTCGGCTCACAAACAACCCACCTGATTGGCAGACGTATTAGGGATTTGGGGGTTAGCGCGGAAATTGTTCTTCCCAAAGATGCACTTTCCAGCATTAAGCAATATCAGCCGAAAGGAATTATCCTATCAGGCGGTCCGGCTTCGGTCTACGGCAAAGACGCGCTGTTAGTTGATAAAGCAATTTTTGAGTTGGGCATTCCGGTTCTGGGTATTTGTTACGGGCTGGAAGTGCTAGGCCATCTTTTGGGAGGACGCGTTTCGCCGGGAAAGAAAAAAGAGTATGGCCCGACAGCTTTTGGCCTCAAAAAAGACAGCAGCCTGTTTGCCAATTGGCAAAACAACCAGCGGGATTTTACAGTCTGGATGAGCCATTTCGACCAAGTAGTCGAGCCGCCAAAAGGCGCGGAAATTATCGGCTCAACGCCCTCGGTCAAAGTAGCAGCCTTTGGCGATGAAAAAAGAAAAATCTACGGAATAATGTTCCATCCGGAGGTTCACCATACAGAATATGGGCAGCAGGTTTTAAGCAATTTCGTTTTAGGCATCTGCAAAGAACATCCTTTAATCAGCGAAGAAAAAATTGCCGAAATTAAGCAATTTCTAAAAAAACAAATCGGCAGCCAAAAAGCGGTTTGTGCCTTATCCGGCGGCATTGATTCAAGCGTTTCCGCCTATCTTACTTACCAAGTAATCGGCAAAAATTTGACCTGTTTTTACGTTGATACGGGCTTAATGCGGGAGGGGGAAACGGAGGAAGTCAAGGACACTTTTAAGCACAAGCTGCAGTTACCATTAGTGGTGATTGACGCTAAAAAAGATTTTCTAACTGCCTTAAAAGGAGTGGTTGAGCCGGAGAAGAAACGGACAGTAATTGGCGAGACGTTTATCCGGGTTTTTGAAAGGGAGGCCAAAAAATTAGGGGCGAAAATTCTTATTCAGGGGACTATTTATCCGGATGTGATTGAGAGTAAAGGCACAGCCCACGCCCAAAAAATTAAAACCCACCATAACGTCGGGGGAATTCCCAAGAAACATGACTTCAAAATCGTTGAGCCGATTCGGATGTTTTATAAAGATGAGGTCAGGCAAATCGCCAGAGAGCTTAAATTTCCGCCGGAAATGGTAGTAAGGCATGTTTTTCCCGGTCCGGGTTTGGCAGTGAGGATTATCGGGGAGGTTACAGAAGAGAAACTGACAATACTAAAAAAGGCCGATGCGATTGTGATTGAGGAAATCAAAAAAGCCAATCTTTATGATGATATTTGGATGGCCTTTGCGGTTTTTACCGGTGTTAAAACCACTGGAGTAACCGGCGATGAACGGAAATACGGTGAGACAATTGCGATTAGGGCCATTGAATCAAAAGACACCATGACAGCCGACTGGGTGAGGCTGCCTTATGCTGTTTTAGCTAAAATTTCGGAAAGAATCGTGACGGAAGTTTTTGAGGTGGTGCGGGTAGTCTACGATATTACCACCAAGCCGCCGGCCACCATGGAGTGGGAATAAGCTTCTAAATTTCCTCAACCAATTTTTCTGAGAGGCCAATATAGTTAAGCGGGGTAACTTTTTTCAGTTCTTCTTTGACTTTGCCGGAAACATCCAAATCATCAATGAATTTTCTTAAATCATCAATTGTAGTTTTGCGGCCGCGGGTTAAGTCCTTTAATTTTTCGTAGGGCATAGCGATTCCCTCCCGTCTTAAAATTGTTTGAATTGCTTCGGCAATGATTTCTGGGTGGTTTTCTAAATCTTCTCTGGCTTTTTGTCCGTTGACGGCCAGCCTGCCGAGCTGGTTAGTCAAATACCCAAAGCCAATTAAGGAGTAACCAAGAGCACAGCCAAAATTCCTTTGTACGGTCGAGTCGGAGAGGTCTCTTTGTAGACGGGAAATGGGAAGTTTGGCAGCAAAATAAGTGAACAGTGTATTTGCCATTCCCAAGTTTCCTTCGCTGTTTTCTAAAAACCAGGGATTGATTTTATGCGGCATGGTCGAAGAGCCGACTTCGCCTTCCACCGGTTTTTGCATAATCCAGCCGTCGCTGACATAGCGCCAGATATCCTGGTTAAAATCAAGCAAAATGGTATTGATGTGACGCAGTACATCAAATAACTCTACATAACTGTCGTGCGGTTCTATTTGGGTGGTTAGCAAATTCACTTCCAAGTTTACTTTTCTCTGTTTGTTGATTTGCTCAATGAATTTTTTGGAAAAACTTATCCAATCTGTCTTAGGATATGCAACCGCCAAAGCATTGTAATTACCAACCGCTCCGTTGAGTTTGGCAAGAATTTTTACACTTTGAAGACTACGTGCATATTTTATAAGGCGGCTGGCAAAAATTGCAAATTCCTTGCCGAAAGTGGTCGGTGAAGCAGGTTGGCCGTGGGTGCGGGACAACATCGGGATTTTGGCGTTATCCTTGGCCAATTTTACTATTTTACTAATTAAATCTTCCAAAACCGGCAGATAAACGTCTCTTAAGCTCTCGCTTAACATCAGGGCGTAGGCAATATTGCTGGCATCTTCCGAAGTCAGGCCAAAATGAATCCATTCTATGCAATCTTTAAGGCTGGTTTGTCCAAATTTATCCTTAATAAAATATTCGATGGCTTTAAAATCATGGTTGGTGGCCTTGATGTTTTTGTAGCCCTTAAGTTCGATATCGGAGATAATTTGAGCATCTTCAGACGAAAAATTCTCATAGATTTTGCGGATTAAGTCTTGTTCTTTTTCGGATAATTTTCGAACACCGAGGCCTTGACTCTGTGAAAGCGCAATCAGATATTCGCATTCCATTAAAACCTTGTATTTCATCGAAGCGGCTTCGCTGAAATAAGGGGCTAACCCTTGGGTATATTTTTTATATCTTCCGTCGAGTGGGCTTAAAGCGTTAATTTTGAACAAGTCAGGGTTCATAAGAAACCTTAACCGGGTTAAACAGTTATCATGTCCTTTCTGTTTTCTCCGGTTGAGATATACTTTATTTTAACACCAATTTGTTTTTCCAGCTCTTTTAAATAGAGTTTGGCGTTGGCCGGTAAAGCTGTGTATTTCTGCAGTCCTTTGGTTGGCTTCATCCAGCCCTGCATTATTTTATAAACCGGCTTCACTTTGGCCAAAAAATTGGCGTCCCCGTCGACGTAGCCGACTTTTTTGCCGTTTAAAGTGTAATGGGTGCAGATTTTAATAGTCGGGAAGTTATCCAGAATATCCAGTTTGGTAATGGCCAGTCCGGTATAACCATTGAGCGCGGCGCCAAACCTTAAAATTTCGGCATCAAACCAGCCGCATCTTCGTCTTCGGCCGGTGGTGGCTCCGTATTCATGCCCCTGTTCGGTCAGTTTATCCCCGTCTTTGTCAAACAGTTCGGTCGGGAAAGGACCCGCTCCGACTCTAGTGGTGTAAGCCTTGGTGACACCGATAATTTCATCAATTTTTTTGGGAGAAACCCCGGCTTCGGCGGTGATTCCGCCGGAAACAATGGTTGAGGCGCTGACAAAAGGATAAGTTCCCCAGTCGTTATCTAAAAACATCCCCTGTGCCCCTTCAAAAAGAATGGTCTTTTTGGCCGCAATGGCTGCTTGTAAAATTGGGAAAGGTTCGGCGATAAACGGTTTTATTTTTTTAAAGTAAGCCAAATATTGTTTTTCAATATCGGTTTTGACAAGCGGTTTTTCTCCCAAAGCCTGCAGGATTTTATTTTTAACCAGCAGTTGGGTTTCCAGTTTCTCGGAAAAACCCTTTTTATCCATGAGGTCAACTAGTCTGATCCCGTTGTAGCTGACCTTGTCGGCATAAACCGGACCGATGCCTCGGCCGGTAGTGCCGGTTTTGGCTTTGCCTTTGGCTTCCTCATAGACTTTATCTAAAAGCTTGTGGTAGGGCATGATTAAATGGCAGCGTGGGGAAATAAGCAGCCGCCCGCTAAAATTTATTCCGGCTTTTTTGATGGTTTCGATTTCTGTAATTAACACTTCCAAATCCAAAACCACACCGTTGGCAATGATTGATTTGACCCTTTTGTTAAAGATGCCCGATGGAACCAGGTGCATGGCGAATTTTCCGTAGCTGTTAATGATAGTGTGGCCTGCGTTGTTGCCTCCGTTGAAGCGGACTACAAAATCCGAGGACTCGGACAAGTTGTCAATGATTTTTCCCTTGCCTTCGTCGCCCCATTGCGACCCTAAGACTATATTAATCGCCATAAAACCTTAGGGATTGTAAAACATTCTATTAGTAAAAGCAAGACCCTCTGCCATCCAAAAAAAAACGTGCAGGATAAAAGCCTAAGTGTTACAATACCATCACTATGGACCAGGCAGCAGAAATCAGGGAAAAAATTGATATCGTTTCGCTTATTTCGGAATATCTTCCTTTAAAAAAAGCCGGCAGGAATTTTAAAACCAATTGCCCCTTTCATAATGAAAATACGCCATCTTTTGTGATTTCTCCGGAAAGGCAAATCTGGCATTGTTTCGGCTGTGGCAAGGGCGGGGATTGTTTCACCTTTTTGATGGAGTACGAAAACCTGGAATTTCCGGAGGCATTGCGGGCCTTGGCTAAAAAAGCCGGAGTGACTATCAAAGAAACGGAGTTTAGCCGGGGGCAACACTCGGAAAAAGAGAAACTGTTTGCGATTAATAATTTGGCTTTAAAATTTTACCATTACATCTTAACCGAACACCCGGCCGGTAAAGTGGCTCTCGCTTATCTGCTTACAAAAAGAAAAATCAATAAAGGGATTATTGAGACTTTTGAGCTGGGGTTTTCGCCAAATACCGGCAGCGCTTTGTCGGATTATCTAACTAAGAAGAAAGGCTATCAAGATAAAGATCTCCTGATGGCCGGAGTATCTTTTGAAAGGGGCAGTAAGCTTTATGATTTTTTCAGGGGCAGGATTATTTTCCCGCTTTTTGACCACCGCGGCAATGTGACCGGGTTTTCAGGGAGAGCCTTGTCGGATGAGAGCCAACCTAAATACTTAAACACCAAAGAAACACTGGTTTACCACAAAGGCAGCATGTTCTTTGGCTTAAACGGAGCTAAAGATGAAATCAAGCAAAAGCAGGATGCGATTATTGTAGAAGGCGAATTTGACGCGATTTCGCTGTTTATGGAGGGCATAAAAAATGTGGTGGCAATTAAAGGTACGGCCCTCACCGAAAACCAGGTTAATCTTTTGGCCCGCTTTACGCCGAAAGTGACTTTATGTTTAGACCAGGACAACGCCGGCTTTGAAGCCACCAGAAGAAGCCTGGAAGTAATCGAGAAAAAAGGGCTCACCACCGCAATTATCGTTACCAGCGAAGGTAAAGACCCGGATGAGGCCATTAAGAAAAACCCAGCCGCTTTTAAAAAAGCCATCAGGGACAGTGTTGGGGTTTACGATTATCTGACTGAGAAATTCGTGGCCACCAATGATAAAGATACGGCTCAGGGCAAAAAAGAGATTACGGATAATCTTTTGCCTCTGTTTGCCAATATCGCCAATGAGGTGCTGAAAGAGCACTACCTGAAAAAACTAAGTTCAATACTGGATATTTCTTTGCAAAGTTTGGTCAAAGAAGTGGATAAATTACAAAGCAAAAACTTGGAAGATAAAATCATTATTCCCAAAAAAGATAAAAGAACCAGAAGGGAAGTCTTAGAAGAATATCTACTTGCGCTAATTATTCAAGACGAGAATCCCAAAAAGGCGATTGAGGAAACGGAGCAAATTTTAGCCCAATACCGCTTTGAAACGCCCTCTTTGCAAAAATTGCTGGAAAACTTGAGTTTGGCTTTTACGAAAGTTGAGAAATTGGATATCAAGCAGTTTTCAACCATTCTTTCCAAGGAGTTAATCCAGGCTTTTGATACTTGTTATCTGTTTCCCTTGCCAAAGTTTTCAGACGAAGCAAAGCATCAAGAGGAAATCGCAAAAGTTTCCAGTGAGATGTTGACGCTGTACATCAAGGATAGGGTGCGAATGATTTCGGAAGAAATAAAGACTAAAGAAAGAGAGAGAAAAACCCAAGAGGTGCAAAGGCTCAAAGGGGAATTTACAAAACTGCTTGAACTTTTGCCTAAAAATTAGCTCTTTGCAGGTTCCTTTTGTGCCTAAAAAGTGTTAGAATAAAGTGCCATGAAACAACCGAATATTTTGACAGAAATTGTAACCAGTGCCAAAAAGAGGGGCTATATTACCCAGGATGAAATCCTGAGCATTTTCCCTCATCCGGAAGAGCACCTTGCGGAATTGGATCAACTTTACGATAAGTTGATGCATTCGGATATCGATGTTTTCGAATCGGTGGCTGCCGAAACAGAAGATGAAAAACCGATTGAAGACTTGGAAAAAGAATTGGAAGCACTGACGGTTTTAACCGAGGGCACGGTTTCCGACCCGGTGAGGATGTACCTTAAAGAAATCGGCCGAATTCCCCTTTTAACTTTTGACCAGGAGATTTCCTTGGCCAAAAAAGTCGAAAAAGGCGATAAACACGCTAAGCAAATACTGATTAATTCAAATTTGCGCTTGGTGGTTTCAATTGCCAAAAAATATGTCGGCCGGGGCTTAACGCTTTTAGACCTGATTCAGGAAGGAAACCAAGGATTAATCAGGGCGGTGGAGAAATATGATTGGAGACGAGGCTATAAGTTTTCTACCTATGCGACCTGGTGGATTCGGCAGTCCATTACCCGGGCCATTGCCGACCAGGCCAGAACCATCCGGATTCCGGTGCACATGGTGGAAAACATCAACCGATTTCTTAGGGCTTCCCGAAAATTAATGCAGGAACTGGGCCGTGAGCCAACCCCGGAAGAAGTGGCCAAAGCTTTGGGAATCGAACCCGACAAAGCCCTGGAAATAATCAAAATCTCCCAGGAACCGGCCAGTTTAGAATCGCCGGTTGGAGATGAAGAAGATTCACGACTGGGTGATTTTATCCACGATACTTCCGCGCCAACCCTGTTTGATACCGCCTCAAGGGAACTCTTAAAAGAGCAAATTGACCAGGTTCTGTCCACCCTTTCGGACAGAGAAAAAAGGGTGTTGGAAGAAAGATTCGGGCTTAAAGACGGCAGGCCAAAGACTCTGGAAGAAGTCGGAAAAATGTTTGCGGTCACCAGGGAGCGAATCAGACAAATTGAAGCTAAGGCTTTAAGGAAACTGCGCCATCCCTCCCGCGGTAACAAATTAAAGGACTATTTAGGATAATTATCTTACTCTTATTTTTCTTCCCCAGTGGTAAAATCAGTTTATGAACAAGAATTGGTTAGGGGAAGTGACCAAACAGAGCATTGCCCTGGATTTGGAAGAGGGAGTTTTTACTTGGGATAATCCCCGGAAAATCGCGGAGAGTTTAAAACTTTCAGCCGAAAATAGCCTCAGGCGAAAGTCTACGCCATTGCAGTCTGCCATGAGCATGCTTAATTTTTATATTAACCGGGCCGGTAAAAACTTAAAACCGGAAAAAAGAGCAATTCTCGAACAAGCAAAAGTAGAATTAAGAAAACTTTTTAATAAAGATTGACTGGTGGTGCTAAAATACTATAGAGATGAATTCGGACCGGCTTTTTGCCTTATTCGGAAAAATCGCCTTGGTTGCAGTGCTGTTGGTGGCAGTTTCTGCTGGAGCATTTTATCTGGGAACAAAAAGTAATCAGCCGCTTTCTGCTCAATCCTCTTCAGAGAAACAACTCAACAATCAGCCATCAGTGGCTGCATCACAAATTTCTCCGGCTGAAAATTTAACGCCGACCCCGACTATTGATGAAACTACGGTTCTCAAAGTTGCGATTAAGAATGATTTGATTGCTGAACACGGCAGCGATGCCAGTGCTTTAACTATCACTGTTTCAAAAATTGAGGGAGACTTTGCCAGCGGTGATGCCTCTGCCCAGGGTGGAGGGGGAATGTGGTATGCCGTAAACGTCAATGGAACCTGGAAGTTGGTTTGGGACGGAAACGGCGAAATCTTATGTTCAACAGTTGCGCCATACCCAAATTTTCCAACCGACATGATGCCCGAGTGTTGGGACGATAAGACCATGAACCCTGTTAAGCGCTAAAGACCGCAAAAATTCTTCTCTCATGATACAATACCAAGACATGAAACAGACAGTATTAGTTGGTGTAACCAGCGGCATTGCCGCTTATAAAACGCTTGAGCTAATCAAACTCTTGCGCAAAGAAAAAATAGAGGTCTTTGTGATTATGACCAAAACAGCCAGTAAAATGGTGCCGGCTGCCGAATTTGCAAAAGTCTCCGGCCATAAAGTGTTTGTCGAGCTTTTCGAAAAAGGTTTTAATTATAGGGATGTTTTAAAATCACGAAAAGTCGAACATATCGAACTTGCAGATAAAGCTGATGTTTTGGTTATCGCGCCTGCCACTGCTAATGTGGTTGGAAAACTGGCGCACGGAATTGCCGATGATTATCTGACAACGACCGCACTGGCGGTCACCGCACCGATGATTATTTGTCCGGCCATGAACGTGCATATGTGGAACAATCCATTTGTCCAAGAAAATATTGGAAAGCTGAGGCAGGCAGGTTATCAGATAATTGGACCAACCAAAGGAATGCTGGCCTGTGGTTACGAAGGGAAAGGCCGGTTGGTTGATGTAGGGCTGATTAAAAATGAGATACTTAAACAACTTAAGCGTACAAGCGTACTTCAGGATAAGAAAATTATTGTCACCGCCGGTGGAACCAGGGAAAAAATAGACGGTATCCGTTACCTTACCAACCGAGGCTCCGGGAAAATGGGGGTAGCAATTGCCGAAGAGTGTTATCTAAGGGGGGCCAAGGTGCTGCTTTTGAGAGCTAAACATGCGGTCGCTCCCCGTTATTTAATTAACGAAGAATTGTTTACGACTGCCGATGAATTGTTTATCCTGATCAAAAAATACATTCAAGACTACGATATTATTTATCATACCGCCGCAGTTTCCGATTTCCAGGTCAGGGAGCCAATAACGGGGAAATTATCAAGCAAAGACGTTGCGACCATAACCTTAACGCCAAGAAAAAAAATCTTGGACCAGCTTAAAACACTCAACCCGCATATTTTTCTAGTTTCATTTAAAGCGGAGTATGGGTTGGCGGAAAAAGAATTGCTCAGAACCGCCAAGGAGCGTTTAAAAGAAAGTCGCTCGGATATGATTGTGGCCAATGATGTCGGGAGAGACGATCGGGGTTTTGAAGCGGATACGAATGAAGTGTGGGTAATTTCCTCCAAAGGTAGCGTTAAAAAAATAGCTTTTTCCGCAAAAAGAAATATTGCCAGTGAGCTTGTAGACTTTCTACCCTGAAACCACATTTTATCGCGGGGCGTTTATTTCTTTCTATGTTTTTTGGCTTTTTGAGCAAGCATTTGGCGCTTTACCTCAAGCCTTTTTTTGGTTTTGTAGGAGTGGGATTTTTTCATTTTCCCAACTCCGGTTGGTCTTTTTGCCATGGTGTTCATTATAACAGGGATTGTCTTTAAACAGAAGAACTAAGCTTAGATTGTTACTTCGCCATAGATGGCAAAGGGTTTATTTAATTTAGCGGCCCAAAGCTGATTGCCGTAATCATAATGCCACCATTCATTTTCATCCTGCCGAAAATCTTGTTGCAACAGTGCTTCTCGCAGTATTTTTCGATTATTGCTTATTTCCTTATTGCCATTTTTCCCGCCAAAATAAGAGGGGGCAGCCTCCGGACCAAAGTAATCAAAACCCGTCCCCATCTTAAGCTCATGGCCGTTTTTATCCACTAAGGTTAAATCAACCGCTCCACCGGTGGCGTGAGGAGGAATACGCTTTAGATCATCCGGTTTTGTGACAAAAATGCTAACTTGGGCTGCTAATTTCTGGTCATCCCAGTCTAAATGCGTTTTTTTAAGCTCATTCCAGAATTGCCGATAGATATTGTTTTGTACTTTTCTTGAGCGGTATCCGTCCCAGATTTTAAATTTATATCCTCCGAGTGCACCTTGAATGGTAGCTAATTTATCCGCAACGCCTTTTCGTAGATACATGGTTTTCTTGCCGGATAGTCCTTGTTTAAAATACATCGGTTCAAGTAGAAAACCGTAGCTCTCTAAGTCAACTAATGGTTCGTTTGACTCTTTAATTTCAATTGATTCGAATGCAACTGCGGTCATGGGAGTAATTATAGCACTGCCTTTTTTTTACTCAACCGCCAGTTCAAAAGGGGTAAATTTAGTTTTCCGGTCGTAATAATCTTCATGCTCCTTTTTCTTGAGAAAGTTGACAACCCAATACGTCACTGGAGTCAGTACCACTTCCGTAGCGACTTTCAAAAAATAGCCGGAAATAATAATCGAAAATATTAACGGTAATGGGAACACTCCGAAAAAGCCGATAAACATAAAAATAGTAGTATCGACCAGTTCTCCGGTCACGGTTGAGCCGACGGTTCTGGTCCACAAAAATCTGCCGCGAGTTATAATTTTCATTTTAGCTAAAGTGACCGAATTGACAAATTCACCGAAGAAATAGGCAGTTAAGCTGGCAAGGGCAATTCTCGGGGTCAGACCCAAAATGTGCATAAAGTCTTTTTGGTAGGGATAGTCAGGAGAGGCGGGGGCCAGGCCAACTAGAGTAAACATTACCGCCATTAAAATTTCGCAGGCAAAACCAATCCAAATGACTTTTCTGGCTCTTTTAAAACCGTAGACTTCCGTCAAAATATCGCCAAAGATATAGGCAATCGGGAATAAAAAGGTGCCGCCGCCGAAGGATAAAAAGCCGATGGTAATGGCTTTGGTGTCGGAAATGTCGGAAATCAGTAGCACTGCCACAAAAAAACCGGTGACAACATCGATGTATTTAAAATTTTTTCGCAGAGCTGCCATAAAGAATAATTTTATTTGAAAAGGAGTTTAACTTCAAGAATGAAAATGAAAAAAGAAAGCTGCTTAATTCCAAAGTAAATAAGCAGTATTAGAAGCTATTTTGCGGTATAATTGAGCCGATGATTAAAATAATTGAATACCAAAATAAATATAACTCCCAACTCAAAAAACTTCTTTACGAAACTCTTAAGTATGTTGGTTTCTCAATAGATAAAGATGCTTTTAAGCGGGATTCCGACCTGGATAAAATAGAGGAAATATACAAAGGACGAGGAAGATTTTGGCTTGCGCTTGAAAACGATAAGGTCATCGGAATGGTGGGAATTTTGGAGTTAGATAAATTAACGGCAAAACTTAGAAGGATGTTTGTGTTTTCAAAGTATCACGGAACGGGCTTGGGACAAAAGTTACTTGACCGAGCTTTGGAATTTGCCAGACAACAAGGTTATAAGAAAATTGTGCTTGATACACATGAATTAATGCATCGGGCCCATCGGTTTTATGAAAAGAATGGGTTCAAAAAAGTAGGCTCGGAAGGAAAGGTAATTCATTACGAGCTAACTCTAGATTAGCAGCTATGTTGTTTGTTTTCCTGATAGTCTACCCGCCAATTGCATAGGCACTTGCAGGCGGGACAACATTAGGACCTGTTTTACGATTTCTTAGGCTCGTGTCGCCAGTGCCAAGGTTCATACATGACGTCAAATTCGTTATTTAAGGGATAAGACTCAACGAAACCAAAACGCTTGGCATTTTCTTTTAACCATGCATATTCTTCAGTTTTTTCAAAGCCCACGCCCTTTATTTCGTCCCCAGTCATAAAATCAATAGCTTGTCTTTTTGTGAAAACGTGCTCGCTATAGGCGGGGAAAAATATTCTTCTAACGGTTTTATGAAAATCAAAATGATTGTGCCTATCTAAGCTGTCAAAAAAGAAAAAGATTTGCCTGGCCGGTGAGCGATACCCATATAAAACTAATAAATTTTTATTTATTTCTTTCTTAATTGCTTCATTTAGTTTAAGATAGGCCTCATAAGTTATTTTCGGGAGATATTGACAAGGAAGAGTTTGTTTTTGTTCATTAGAAGTAAACGCTTGATTTGCTATCGGGACTATCTCTCCGGGATTATCTTCCAGTCCAAGATATGGCAGTTTACAGCCTATCTCTTCCGTCTTTATCGCCATATATTTTTTTATAATTGCTATTTCTTCAGCGGAGAATAGCCTATAAAAACTTTCAAAATCTATAATGGCGAACTTCTCGTTTCTTTTTTCTTCTGCTTTTCCTTTAGCGATTAAAGATAAAATTATTCTTTTCTCGTCTTCGGTGAAAATCCAATTAAACACGATTTAATTATAGCAGAGGCTTTATTGTTCTACTCCGGTTTAAGATACAATTTTAGCAGTGTTATTAACATGCATCTCTAAATGTGCTATCATTAAGCTAATTTTAAGTAGTAATCATGGCTGATACCTTAGCAAAATCAGGTAATGGTGGACTAAACAAAGCGCTAATTTTCGTAATTTTAGTTATTGTTGTTTGCGGTATTGTTGGAGTGCTAATTATTAGCAATAAACCCAAACCAACGATTAATCCCCAGTCTAACAAACCAACTGTTTCAATCACGCCAAAAGCTCAAACTGCCTATGGTAATTTGTCTGGGCAATGGACTGGGAAATGGAGTAACTCATTGGGGGAACAAGGTGACGAAACGTTGGAAATTACCGATGACGGGGTGGGCAATTTTCAGGGTACCTGGTCCGGTACGATAAAAATTACCGGTAAATGGTTAAATAAAACAAGTGTTGAATTTAGCGGTCAAACCAGCACCCGTGCTTATCAAGCTCAGGGAAATCTCCAAGGTAGCACTCTCATAATAAACTACACTGCGACCCGTTTAAACACCTCCGGCACCTATACCGGTCAAGAAAGCTTGACGCGCGTTTCCCCATAATTTTTGGCCAAGTGAAATAATTTGCGTTTTCAATCTTCTGAGCGCAGCCGAATGGAAACGACGCTAAACCCTATTGTAGATTTCCGAGGGTGCTATAGATAGGTCCTATTATAAATAGCATAAATGCAGGTATTGTTAAAACCGCTAAGAGAAGACCGAGCCCTATAAGCAGTTTAGACTTTTGTCTTCCCAATTTTAAATCCAAAGAGAATATACCAATTATTATTTGAGATAGAGCAACTAATAATGCTAATCCAAAAAAACATAAACCAATTAAGGGAGTGAGAGAATTTGCTTTAAGGGTTTCTTGCAAATTTACGAGGGGGAGTAAAACATAGATGCCAATGAAAGAAAAAGGAATTTCCAAAATCCCTAAAATAATTAAATACTTTCTCACAAAACTATAATTTCAAATATCGCTTAGCTTGTCAAATTGAGACGATGCAGTTTAGTGGGGCTTAAAAACTTAGTGTGCCTGTAATAAAAAAGCGATAAGCAAAATAGGCAATGATAATAAGAATAACCCCAATAATAATAGGCCGTACAAATTCAACAAAGTAAGTAAATGCCAAAAAAAGCAGCGCTATAATACCAATAATGACAACTATTCTAACTATGTTTGGGTCAATAATCATCACCTTGATAATACACACTTGTAAAAAGAATTGTCAATAAACAATTTAACAATACAACTCCGGGGAATGTTGAACATCAGCAAAATACTGAGTGAAACGAAGTACTTTGGCTTGTCAAATGTACTGAGTCTGCCGAATGGAGACACCCACCTTTCTGAAGCCTTCAGCGAAAGAGGGACATTAGAACTTACTTTATTATCTTGCATAAACAGTGTCAGAAATTAGGAAGAACACGATTTGATAGCAATGTGCGTGCTCGTTGAAGGAATCTAATTCATTTTAGAGTATAATCAATTTTATGAAGGCTAAGAAGCTTCCATTAAAAGTGTTTGTGTCCATCTATTCTAAGGTTCCCAGATTAACGGTTGATTTAGTGATCAAAAATAAACAAGGAGTTCTGTTAAGCAAAAGGGATATTCCTCCAGAATTAGGCTGGTGGCATCTTCCTGGAGGAACAGTTTTAATGGGAGAGCTTTTTGAAGACACTGTTCAAAGAGTGGCTCAAGAAGAATTAAATACTGAGGTTAAGATTCTAAAACCACTGGGATTTTTAGAATACTCAGAAGGAAGTAGTCTAGGTTGGACCAAAGCTGCTGTATTTCTTGTAAAGCCTTTATCTAAAAGGCTGGTCGGAGGAAAACAAGCCAAGGAGATTAATTATTTTGCACGACTACCTGAAGATACCTTGCCTGAAGTAAAAAGGTTTCTATTACAACGATTCAATCTATCCTGATTTGTTTCTACTATATCCTCCCCTTGATAGCCTGCCCGCAATGCCTGAGCATAGCGATGGCGGGCGGGACGACGTTTGTATCATTACCTTAAGGAAGGATTAGAATAGAAATCGGAGAGCCAGCGTGACGACGTTTGAGACTTCTTGAGAAAGTGCTCACCGTTCTAGCATCTGGTCTCCCCGATAATGTAAGCGATCGATTCCAGGTTGCGGGTTTTAGCCGCTGATCACAAACAAGCCTACCGATATATTATCACCGGGAGACCTTTTTGGCAAACTCCATTTCTTCCTTCTCTTTCTCTTCCTTCTTTAATTAAGAGCAAAGGAAGGAGGTGAAAAATTATGCAAGTTATTGGTATCGATGTGGCCAAAGATAGTCTTGTTGGCGTTAGGATCGATCGGTCATCTCGTGTCAAAGAACAATTCTTCATAGAAAATACCAAAGGCGCAATCGAACAATTCTTGGAAAGAGTTACCGGGAAATGGAAAAGAATAATTATTGGTTCCGAAGCAACCGGATATTATCATCAGATACTTGCTTTTATAATGGACCCCATAATCTGCACAGTCACCTTAGACTAAGATAGAATAGTTCTATGGATCAAAAAATACGCAGAATTCATCCACCGGCATTTAAAGCCAGAGTTGCTCTGGAGGCAATTAAGGAACAAAAAACAATTGCGGAGCTGTCAAGTATGTACGGTGTACATTCAACCCAAATAACGAAATGGAAACGCCGGGCGTTGGAGATTCTCTCGCAAGGGTTTTCAGAACATCTTATTCAACGGAAACGGGATGACCGTGAGCTGGTACAGGAATTGTATCGGCAAATAGGAAGATTAAAAGTCGAAGTAGACTTTCTTAAAAAAAAGATGGGCATCTTCGACGAGTAGGGATATCCTTACTCCCGGAGAAATTGCTCTGCACATTAACAAAACAGAAAGCGTATTACCAAAGAGTATACGGGCTGATCTTCTGGATATTTCCAGATCAAGTTTGTACTATCAGCCAAGACCGGTTAAACCCGAGGCACTCATTTTAATGAACAGAATTGATGAGGTATATACTGCCCACCCTTTTTATGGTTCAAGACGTATGGCAAAAGAGGTTGGTGTTAACAGAAAACAGGCACAACGCCTGATGCGTGAAATGGGCTATGAGGCATTGTATCCGAAGCCTAATTTGAGTAAACCCGATAAACAACACATGTTCTATCCGTATTTACTCAAAGGAGTAGTTGCAGGATATCCAAATCATATCTGGGGCACAGATATTACGTATATTCGGATGAAACATGGGTTTGTATATTTAACTGCCTTTCTTGATTGGTTTACCAGATTTGTTGTTTCCTGGAAGCTCTCAATTACCCTTGAAACAGACTTTTGTTTTGATGCTGCAACTGAAGCAATTGAGAAATTCGGAAGACCAACCATTATTAATGAAGATCAGGGATCACAAAATACCGATCATCTGATGACAGATCTCTGGGAAAATCACAATGTCAAAATCAGCATGGACTCACGGGGACGGGCACTGGACAATATCTTCACCGAGAGGTTATGGAGGAGTGTTAAATATGAAGAGGTATACTTAAAAGAATACGCTACTGTTTTGGAAGCAAAAGAAAACATTGAAAACTATTTTTACTTTTACAATTATGAAAGAAAACACCAATCGCTTAATTACAGAACACCGGCTGAAATATATTTTGGAAAGGAGGAAAACTTAGTCTAAGTTTAGCCGTTTTACTGTGTTGACAATGGGGTCCACCTTATTTTGCCTGTTTGGATAGAGGGATAACTTTTCGCTTACTTAATCCAATAGTGACAAAACAATTCACTAGGGCAACAGTTAGAAAAAGAAAAACTGATTTATCTGATGCCTTTGTTGTTGCAAAACTTGTTGGGCAAGGAGAAGGAACATTACTTACAAAAACCATGTTTACTCAAGGCAAACCGGCTGTACGTACCGCAGTAAAACTTAACCAAATGGAACAGATGCTTATTCTAATGCAGCAACAATTACAGTTGATTGCTATGGATGAATCATTGGTAAAACAGTTAGAACTCTGTCAACAGCAGTTGCAAAAATCACAAAAAGTATTCAAGAGTTTTGCGGAAAAAACTGTTGATGCAAAGTTACACACGCTGTTAATGAGTATTCCCGGTGTCGGAACAACTATTGCAACTACATTAATTGCGGAAATTGGGGATATCACCAGATTTCCCAGTGGAGATTGTTTAATTGCCTTTTGTGGTCTTGATCCCAGGGTAAAACAAAGTGGCATTGGACTCCATCATAATACTCATCTGACTAAAAGGGGGTCACCGTATTTACGACGAACAGTTTTTCTTGCAGCCAGTATTGCACAGCGATATGATATGGAACTTAAAACATATTACGAGAAGAAAAGAGGCGAAGGTAAGTTTTACAAAGAAGCAACTGTTGCTGTTGCAAGAAAACTACTCTATCGTACTTACGCTGTGTGGAAAAGACAAACGCCCTACGTTGTCAAAGCAATATGAGTTTCGGGCCTGGGGTCTTGACAAAAGATTCCAGGTCTAGAACCTATTTAGCTAATAATTTAAACAGTATAACGAGGGACTATTACCCCTTCACTTCTTTATGGATGCCTAAAGAATCTCAAGTAGAAAGCTACGAAAACTAACACAATCCCTATGTTCGCTATTAACCGTTCCCAAAAATGGTTTCTGAAAAATAGTAAATCCACAGTAACTATTATGACTACCATCAGAACCACCATAATCAGGGTAATTAGTCGAGCTGTGTTCATGAGAACAATCTATTACTTCAAATAGGCGTTGTCAATAATTCAGCTCCGAGAAATGATGTGGGGAATTATTTTGCTTAATCATTCTTATTACGAGCGTATAAATACTTTACAAATTCAGGGTCTTCATGGTTAACAAACAATCCTTTACTTTCGTCCAATGTTTTTATTTTGTCCATATCTTTATCGGAAAGCTCAAAGTCAAAAATGTCTATATTTTCCTGCATTCGTTCTTTGTGTGTGGATTTCGGAATTACAATAACTCCTCTTTGCACATTCCATCTAAGAACTACTTGACCCACAGTCTTTCCATATTGTTTGGCAATCTTGGAAAGAACGTCATTAGTAAATAAATCATGCCTTCCTTCTGCAAATGGCGCCCAACCTTCATGCTGAACTTTATACTCTTGCATTAATTTATGGGCTTCTGCCTGTTGATTAAAGGGGTGAGTTTCAATCTGATTAACCATGGGAGCAATCTTATTATTAAGAATGAAGTCAACTAATTTTGCAGGAGTAAAATTGGCAACACCGATTGCTTTAATTTTGCCTTCTTCATAAAGCTCCTCCATTGCTTTCCATGCACCAAAAACATCATTATATGGTTGATGAATAAGGTAAAGGTCAAGATAATCAAGCTGTAATTTATCTAGTGACCTTTGGAAGGCTTTTTTAGCGTTTTCGTAATTTACGTCTTTGACCCACAATTTAGTGGTAATAAACAAGTCTTTTCTTGCAATACCGCTACGCTTAATAGCTCTTCCTACCGCTTCCTCATTTTGATATGAAGCTGCTGTATCAATTGACCTGTAGCCAACCATAAGAGCATCGTAAACACTTTGCTCAGTTTGCTCTTCGGGTATTTGAAAAACACCAAATCCTATCGCCGGCATTTTAATTCCATTATTTAAAGTTACTGATGGAATCTTTTTATTATTTACCATAAGGTAATTATACCAGATGTATTTTTGAGGCTACGCAGTTCCCCTTGATACTATAGTCCTGAGCGAAGCGAAAGAGGGACGTTAGAGCCGGTTTAATTCAAACTCTTTCTATTCTTCCTAATACTAATAATAATGGCGTATAAAACTTTATCAACTGCAATTAACCGAAGAAAGAAAGCTTATTCTGCACTCTCGACTTTATTTTTTCCATAGAGCGCACCACTAAGGTTAGGGTCTATTTGCAGTGCTTTATTATAATAATCAAGTGCATTATTTTTATCATTTTCTAACGCATACATGGTTGCAATATTGCTATACATTTGAGCATTTTGCTGATCAAATGTTGTTATGTCTTTAAAAATTTCGATACATTTACTAAAATTTCGTACCGAATAATACATCGAGGCTAATTGGAGAAGACTATTTTCATCCCTCTGTTGTATAAATACTTTCATCTGTGGCTGTAACATTTTTATCCCATTTATAGCCGCTATCTCTTTTTGTAGATTGGGATTGTTATTAAGGGCACTGGCTATATTTAACAAATTGAGTGCCTCATCATACTTTTCTAATCTTATCAATGCAAAACTTGTAGATTGTAGCGCTTGGATATAGGTTTGAAGATCTTCAATGCGTTGAACGTCATCCAAGTCGTTAGTATTAATATCCGTATAATTAATACCGGTGAGTAACTGTTCACTAGTTCTAATAGCAGTATAGTTATTAGTTGGGGAATTACTTACTCTCCACCACAAACCATAGGGTGTAAGCATATTTGCAAATAGACTATTTGTAAGAAACATGCCATTTTCGTACACACCTTGCCATATGAAAATAGGTCTATTTGGGTTGTGGGCAAGAATATTTAAAACAGCCTGAGACGTGGGGTCAGTTGTTTTCTGTGCAAGAGCTTGTTGTGTAGTCACCGAATTAGAAAATAATTCAGGGTGATATTTTGCATAATCGGTATTTGCACTGTTTGGAAAGTATAAGAGTGTTATATGCTTATATCTATTTACAACATTCATTTGTTCATACCAGGCCCCAAAAAAATTTTGATTTGTAACTGTTATGGCAATTGCATTGTCAGGTAATTCGGAAAGCGAACTATTGACCATCTGTAGTGAGAAATAATCATTACTGTAATTGTGAGAAGTGAAATTGACCAATAGCTGAATCAGAAGAATAATAACTAGAAGGCCTGGTATTATATATTTGCGGGCTGTAATCTCCTTTATGTTCTCCAAACCAATCCCAAGCAAAAGAATTAATACGGTGAATGAAGAAAGATAGAATTTTTCAAATTGGAAATTAACACTAACGTTGGGATTAAGACTTGACAGAGAAAAGATATTAATACCTGCGAGAAAAATGAAAGAGACGATGAAGAATATTACTTTGGTATTTTTATAGAGCTTGTTTTTAAAAATTACATATAAAGCAATCAGCGGCAGAATGAAACCAAATTGCATAAACACAGCTTCAAGATACGCCCACGCCTGTAAGAAAAGGTTTGAAAGGCTAAACGTTAATTGTTGCGTTTGGATTAAAAAAACCCCTCCAAATTCTTGTCTGGTAAGGTAATTATAAAGGTCTCCTAGCGTGGTAACGTGACCCCAATCAACCAGTGGCTGTTGTTGCATGCGTAAGAATAACAATCCGACAAAAGAAAGTACGCCAATGAGAAATACGAAACAACTTTGAAGAAGTGATCTCAGAGATTTTCCATCCGATTTTTTCCAGTATAAAATTAGTAAAGGCAATAAAATAATACTATTGGAAAAATGTGAGGTTAATATGCCTAAGAAAAGAAAGGATAAATAAAACTTATTCTTTATAACAGTATATAAGGTTAAACTCAACAGAAATGCCCCGAAGGTAAACACGTCAGCGCTATTGGCAAATTCCCACATGCCCGAACTAAATGCGTAGACGAGTACGACTAAGAAAGACAGTTTTTTATCTACGCCTATTTTTATTAAAGACAGGTATGAGAACAGTAGTGTCCCAGAGGCAAAGAGGGCTGATAATAGATTGACTTTATAAATTAAAGTTCCGTAAGGGAATAATATGGTAAACAACTTCCCCAATAAGACATACAAAAAGAAACCGGCCGGATGACAAATCCCTACCGACTGAATACAAAGAGCAAATTCTGCACCATCCGGAGGCAAATATATCGGAGCAAGAGTAATTACATATATGATAAAAGAAATTATAAAAACTATTATCGGAATGAATAGGGAAGAGTTATAAATATTGATTAGTACCCTTTTTATATTTATCTCGCTGGTCATTTAATTAAATAAACGATAATCTATTTTAGGAGAAATAGCAACTAAAATTTTCAATAAGAGGCTTATTCTTCACTCCTCCAAGAGGACTAGCTTCTTTGAAGCGGCGCATGAGATTTGAGCCTCCCCTGATATTGAGCAGCAACGAAGTCCTGAGTAACGTGTTCATCGGGACGACGTTTGTATCATTACCTTAAGGAAGGATTAGAATAGAAATCGGAGAGCCAGCGTGACGACGTTTGAGACTTCTTGAGAAAGTGCTCACCGTTCTAGCATCTGGTCTCCCCGATAATGTAAGCGATCGATTCCAGGTTGCGGGTTTTAGCCGCTGATCACAAACAAGCCTACCGATATATTATCACCGGGAGACCTTTTTGGCAAACTCCATTTCTTCCTTCTCTTTCTCTTCCTTCTTTAATTAAGAGCAAAGGAAGGAGGTGAAAAATTATGCAAGTTATTGGTATCGATGTGGCCAAAGATAGTCTTGTTGGCGTTAGGATCGATCGGTCATCTCGTGTCAAAGAACAATTCTTCATAGAAAATACCAAAGGCGCAATCGAACAATTCTTGGAAAGAGTTACCGGGAAATGGAAAAGAATAGTTATTGGTTCCGAAGCAACCGGATATTATCATCAGATACTTGCTTTTGCCTGTTTGGATAGAGGGATAACTTTTCGCTTACTTAATCCAATAGTGACAAAACAATTCACTAGGGCAACAGTTAGAAAAAGAAAAACTGATTTATCTGATGCCTTTGTTGTTGCAAAACTTGTTGGGCAAGGAGAAGGAACATTACTTACAAAAACCATGTTTACTCAAGGCAAACCGGCTGTACGTACCGCAGTAAAACTTAACCAAATGGAACAGATGCTTATTCTAATGCAGCAACAATTACAGTTGATTGCTATGGATGAATCATTGGTAAAACAGTTAGAACTCTGTCAACAGCAGTTGCAAAAATCACAAAAAGTATTCAAGAGTTTTGCGGAAAAAACTGTTGATGCAAAGTTACACACGCTGTTAATGAGTATTCCCGGTGTCGGAACAACTATTGCAACTACATTAATTGCGGAAATTGGGGATATCACCAGATTTCCCAGTGGAGATTGTTTAATTGCCTTTTGTGGTCTTGATCCCAGGGTAAAACAAAGTGGCATTGGACTCCATCATAATACTCATCTGACTAAAAGGGGGTCACCGTATTTACGACGAACAGTTTTTCTTGCAGCCAGTATTGCACAGCGATATGATATGGAACTTAAAACATATTACGAGAAGAAAAGAGGCGAAGGTAAGTTTTACAAAGAAGCAACTGTTGCTGTTGCAAGAAAACTACTCTATCGTACTTACGCTGTGTGGAAAAGACAAACGCCCTACGTTGTCAAAGCAATATGAGTTTCGGGCCTGGGGTCTTGACAAAAGATTCCAGGTCTAGAACCTGTTTAACTTGCACTTAAGACGGCTTTGAAGACTCTTTATATTACTTCGCAAATTTTATTAGGCAAGTTTTACGTTTTTTGCCCTTGGTCCCTTTTCATTTTCCACAACATCAAACGTAACGGCTGCTCCTTCTTTGAGCTCATCGAAAGTAACACCGCTTAAATCTGACGAGTGAAAAAAAAGATCCTTTGCTTCTCCTTCACGAGAAATAAATCCAAACCCTCTATCTGTTTTTGTTTTAATTGTTCCGTTCATAGTGTTTTATAGACTTATTGATTAAATCTACTTATACCTCCTCTCATTCTTAACATTATACTATCTCTGAAGATAGTTATCGAGTGGGGCAAAATATGACAATAAAACTTTACTTAGATGGTGGAATCACTTTAAACCATAATGGACTATTGTCTTTTGGATTTCCGTAATTATAATCAACGGTTATCTCCGTATCTTTCTTAATATCGTTTAAAGCAGTAAAGTCAATTATTCTTTCTGAGGTAAAAAGTTTTTTCATTATATGATTATATCAGAAGCAATTTTGAGGCTACGCAGCTCCGAGAGATAGATGCCGTTAGAGACCAGGAATCTTTTGTCAAGACCCCTGGTCTCAAAGTGTTACCGATGTATCTCATCCAGGTATATAAGGTGTCTGCCTTTTTAAAACTGCATATACTCTATTGAGCAGTTTTCTTGATACCGCAATGGTTGCTTCTTTGTACCTCTTTCCCTCAGCTCTCTTCTTCTCGTAATACGCCTTAAGTTTCTTATCATGCCGTTGTGCAATAGAAGCTCCTGTATAGAGCATCTGTCTAAGGTAAGGAGAGCCTCTTTTAGTTAAATGGGTATTATGGTGTAATCTTCCTCCTGATTGTTTGACCTTTGGATCCAATCCCGCATAAGCAACGAGGGCTTTATCTGATTTGAACTGATTAATATCTCCGATTTCCGCAAGAAGTACCGTTGCTATTGTTTCTCCCACTCCCGGTATAGAGCAAAGCAGTTTAACAAGTTTTGAATCAACCTCTTCTTCTGCTTTCTTCCTAAATGCTTTGATTGACTGTTCTATGGTATCAATACAGACCTGCAACTCCTCAAAAGAAGCTGTATCATCCGGATCTACCTCTTGTACGTGCTGTTGTATTAGTAAAAGACGCTGTTTCATGTGTGTTAGCTTTATGGCGGTTCTCTCATGGGTTTTGGCAATGTGAAAAGTTTGGGTACTTATCAGCCTTCCTTCTCCGGCAAGAGCCAGCTTAGCAATGGTTAATGCGTCTTGAGGGTCAGTTTTTCTCTTTCGAACAGTTGCTTTGGTATATTGCTTAGTCACAATGGGATTTAATAACCTCAATGGTATTTTAGAAGAAAGAGCCAAAAGTGCAAGTACCCTGTGGTATTCGGCAGTTGCCTCACAAGAGAGCAGCATCTTTTTGTACGGAAGAGCATTTAACCACTTATCGATACTTTCCTTGTTATTCTTAACGGTAAATGAATGCTTTATTCGTATTGATTTATCAATTGCCACAGCAACAAGGGTGTCTTTTGAGACATCTACGCCTACAACTATCATTTTCATCACCTCCTTTTCTTTTAAGCCTTAAAGAAAGAAGAGAAAGAGAAGAAAGAAAAGGAGAGCTTAAAAGTCTTGCCTTAGGAAGTACTACGATATGCTTGTTGGTTATGTGTGCCTTCAAGCACAACCAGGAATAGATCGCTTTCTACTTACCGGGATAAGGTGGACCCCATTGTCAACACAGTAAAACGGCTAAACTTAGACTAAGTTTTCCTCCTTTCCAAAATATATTTCAGCCGGTGTTCTGTAATTAAGCGATTGGTGTTTTCTTTCATAATTGTAAAAGTAAAAATAGTTTTCAATGTTTTCTTTTGCTTCCAAAACAGTAGCGTATTCTTTTAAGTATACCTCTTCATATTTAACACTCCTCCATAACCTCTCGGTGAAGATATTGTCCAGTGCCCGTCCCCGTGAGTCCATGCTGATTTTGACATTGTGATTTTCCCAGAGATCTGTCATCAGATGATCGGTATTTTGTGATCCCTGATCTTCATTAATAATGGTTGGTCTTCCGAATTTCTCAATTGCTTCAGTTGCAGCATCAAAACAAAAGTCTGTTTCAAGGGTAATTGAGAGCTTCCAGGAAACAACAAATCTGGTAAACCAATCAAGAAAGGCAGTTAAATATACAAACCCATGTTTCATCCGAATATACGTAATATCTGTGCCCCAGATATGATTTGGATATCCTGCAACTACTCCTTTGAGTAAATACGGATAGAACATGTGTTGTTTATCGGGTTTACTCAAATTAGGCTTCGGATACAATGCCTCATAGCCCATTTCACGCATCAGGCGTTGTGCCTGTTTTCTGTTAACACCAACCTCTTTTGCCATACGTCTTGAACCATAAAAAGGGTGGGCAGTATATACCTCATCAATTCTGTTCATTAAAATGAGTGCCTCGGGTTTAACCGGTCTTGGCTGATAGTACAAACTTGATCTGGAAATATCCAGAAGATCAGCCCGTATACTCTTTGGTAATACGCTTTCTGTTTTGTTAATGTGCAGAGCAATTTCTCCGGGAGTAAGGATATCCCTACTCGTCGAAGATGCCCATCTTTTTTTTAAGAAAGTCTACTTCGACTTTTAATCTTCCTATTTGCCGATACAATTCCTGTACCAGCTCACGGTCATCCCGTTTCCGTTGAATAAGATGTTCTGAAAACCCTTGCGAGAGAATCTCCAACGCCCGGCGTTTCCATTTCGTTATTTGGGTTGAATGTACACCGTACATACTTGACAGCTCCGCAATTGTTTTTTGTTCCTTAATTGCCTCCAGAGCAACTCTGGCTTTAAATGCCGGTGGATGAATTCTGCGTATTTTTTGATCCATAGAACTATTCTATCTTAGTCTAAGGTGACTGTGCAGATTATGGGGTCCATTATAGGAAGACCAGTTGCTCTAACAGTGGGCATAGTAAAAATACTATCCCGAAACCTATTTTCGCTGGCTCTCCGTTTTCAGTATACCTTTCTCTAGGGGAATGATACAAACTTATTTCAAGGATGTTTTTGTTGTTTAGCTCTTATTCTTTCTCTTTTTCTTGCCATTGTTGCCCGTCTTAATTCAAGTTTTCTATAGATAGCTGCATTTTCTCTATCAGTTTGTTCAATAAGCGCAGGACTGGTATAGCTTGGGTATCCCATTTGGGGGGCAACCACACTTTCAAAAATATTTTTCCCTACCGCCTTTGGCATGCTGACTGATGCCACGGCCTTTCCTTTTTTCTTATGTTCATCCCTGTGGGACTTTCTTATTTCAGGCAGGATTTCTGGCTCAATTAGAACTAATCTGGGTAGTTTCGGAGAATGGGGAACTCTAAATTCCCTCATCGGCCCGTGTCTTGGATTGACAGCTCTCCATGCTAGCCATTTTTCTCTTACAGCTTCCGCAATCGCATTCAGTTTATCATACTCTGGCGTTCCTGGCTGAATATCCCTGTTAGGCGAAGCCCATTTGGCTCTTTGTAATGGTTCGTAAGCTATTTTGCCCGCCTGACCGAAAAGATCAACAAAGATTGTTCTAATTGGAGCACCGGTTATTGGATTTAAGATTATAGTAATTCCATCGTTACCAATGCTGCCATCAAAAGTTGATCTTATCCATTCCTCATCTGGTATTAATTTTTTTGGAATAGGATCAAACAAAGAAGGAACAGGAGCGCTAGTTATCGTTTCTCGGAGACCGTTGCATTTTGGTCACCTGAAAGAGGGTATTTAGATTGTTCTAACAAACAAAAGCAGTAATTCCACTCAGTGAGAATTGTCTTTGTTGATGATATACTCCTTGAGTGAAAAAAAACAGCATCTTACAGATGTCCCCACTGCGAAAGCCAAAATACTATCCGTAAAGGAGTAAGAAGAGGAAAAATTAAATATGTTTGTAGAAAGTGTAATAAATGGTTTCAGATAAATAGGATAAAGAAAAACTCCACTGGAAAATTGCTGTTTGCTCATCTGACCGGAGTATCTTTCCGCTCCTTAGGAAAAACCTACCAAATTGACCCATCTACTGCCTACAGACGCTGCCTTAAGGAATTAGGAGAGCTCCCTCATTTAGCAGACGTAACAAGAAAATACTGCAGTAAGTTCTGTGGGATATTAGTGGTTGATGGAAAATATATTAAAGTGAAGGGATACGAAAGAAAGATTCCGGTTTTGTATGGGATTGATTACCTTACTCATGATATCCCAACATATATTTTCTCCCAATCTGAAAGCTACCAAACTTGCCGGACGTTTTTCAACTCCTTACGATTATTGAATTATCCTTTACAGGCCATTGTTTCTGATGACAATGCCAATATCTATGATGCCTGTGTGTCAGTATATCCTAAAGTGCTTACTCAACTTTGCCATAATCACTACAAGGAGAATATCAGGACAACTCTTGGAGTCAGAACTGATACAACATATCTTCCTTTTATGCAGAGAATAGAAGACTTGTTCTCTCACAAAAGAGCGGAAGATGAATTCCTCACATTAGCCGCAAAACTGTATAATACCTACAAACATGATTCATTACTTTCTGCGATCCTTTTAGACATGCAAAGGAGATTACCGCAATTAAACACCTACATGAATAACAGAACTATTCCCACCACTACTAATCTGATTGAAAGTTACAACTCGCACTTAGAAGCCAGAGTAAAGCCGCTGAAAGGTTTTGAATCATTTAAACACGCTGATATGTGGTTAAATGCATATTTCTTAAGACGAAGACTGAAAGTCTTTACCGATTGTACCGCTAAATTCAGAATGTTAAATGGAACATCTTCACTTCAACAGACCATGAAAAACCCTGAGGAAATTGGAGAACTCTTGAGGCTATTCAGGTGACCGTTTTTGCAACGGTATCAAAACCCTGAGGAAATTGGAGAACTCTTGAGGCTATTCAGGTGACCGTTTTTGCAACGGTATCCGTTTCTCGTCTACCCATAGTTGAAGGATTATATCATAATTGAGGCTAATTTGCTCCCCAGTCCTGAGATTATTATAACCGCAAAGGCAATGGAATCCTTCCAGAATCTAATCTATATTGGGGAATTAAGGCAGAGGTGGGAAGAAATAAAGAAACTACAATTAAATCCTGATTTTACTGGGCCAACCTAAAAGTAGAAATAATATTTTGAAAAGTCGCCAAATATTTATTTTTTGGTTCTATGCTTGGATAGTATGATAGACTAAACGTATACATTCTCTTATTCTCAATAAAGCTAACGTCAGTTGAGGTAAAAAGTAAGCCATTATTAACAGGAAAAATAAAATCGTATTGGATTGCCCTTACCCCGTTTATTTGAAGTTCTTTATAATTCTTATAAGCGCTAAGGGAGCCTGATTCTACTTCTGCATTGAGTACGTCTTTAACATTTGTCGAGGTTGTTGTGCCGTAAGCTGATAGTTCTATTCTAGCTCCTGTCCATGGCGAATTTCCCCGATAATCTGGGCTTGTTAATATAATGTTCGTAGGATAGTTATCGGCATCGGTCAAAAGCTGCCAACCCGACGGATATTTTAAGGAATATCCGGCAACAGTATTTGTATATATTTTCCAGTTTGTAGTATCAATTAAAGTAGGAGTTGGTGTTGGAATTTTCTGAACTTCCGATATAACTGGGGTAACTGTGGTTATTTTTTGTTGATAGTGCATTCCTAAATAAAACCCTAAGAAGGGAAGGATGATAAAAAGACCTAATGCTAGAAGTTTTGAAAAAGTGGTGACTGTAAATAAATATCTATACAGCGTTGGGTTGGCTTTCTTAATTTTCTCTTCCATGACTAAATCATCTCACAATTTAGAAAGAAGTAAAGAAGAGGTTATATTAAGCGCTAATTGCTTCGCGACTAGTCCTTCGGCTTCGCTCAGGATCTCACATTGATATGCTCGAGATTCGAGCTAAAGCACGATTCATATTCTGTCAGAGCATAAAAAAACCACCTCTTTCGGGTGGTCTTTTATGCTCCGAGGGATAGACGATGTTAGAACCTACCTACACCAACTTATCTAATTCTTTCTTTGCTTCCTTATAAGAAACACACCAAAAATACATTGGTCCTGACAAATACTTTGCATATAAATTAGAGTCAAATGGAATACCATGCTCTTTTAAGACTTTTGCGGTCTTTTTGTTTGCAATTATTTCTTCTCTAAATCTAAATCTTGGAAATAAAGCATATTTAATAAAAAACTTTACTGAACCCATTTCCCTTTGTCTTTTAAGATGTTCCTGCTCATGATTTAATAAGGCAATGTATTTAGGATTTTGATTTTCCTTTTGTAAATCTGCAAGTATTTCATATTTTAAAAAAATATTGGGAGAAAGAGTAATGCCACCAATGTTTTTTGTTAGAAATAATCTTGAAAAGAATTTAGGAAAGGATTTTACATTAGAAGATAATTTCATGAGAAGATTATATCATTCCGAGGCTAATTTGCTCCGAGCAGTAGACGACGTTAGAACCTATTGGACAATAAAATAAACTCCAATCAACATCACTACGGCTGCAATAATTTTCCTTAAATACCCTTTTTCTCCTAAAAAAGCAAAGCCTAAAAATGAAAGGTATAAGGATCTTGTCATTTGAAGAGGAATAACTTGATTTGGTGTTGAGATTTTTACAGCGCTCATAATTCCAATATAGCCAATTACCCATAAAACACCCATTGCCAATAATTTTAAAGATAAAAATTGTTTAAATATTATATGTTTTGTTTTACTAAAATATATAATTCCGCTTGCGATACAGACACTAAGCAAAACAAAGAACACGTATTTTATTGGATCTATGGAGGCAAGTGCTTTCTTATCAATAATTGATATAAAACCAAAAAGTCCTGTTGATAAAATCACAAAAAATGTTTTATGAAAATTACCAGCTTCTGTAAGAAATTTTTTAGAAAAGGTGAGGATAATTGCTCCTAGAAAAATAAGGATAGATCCAAAAACAATATAATGCGTAGGAACTTGACCTAATAACAGCAACGAGAACAAAATTACGAAAAATGGACGAGCACTATCTAATGGTCCAAAAACTGAAAGATCGTTAATAACGATTGCATGAAAATAAATAAAAAAATTAAATATCGTAAGTATTATTGAGGCTAAAAGAAAATAATAACCATCTATACTTGATGAAATAACAGGATGCGTTATGTAGCTAAAAATAAATATTGGAAGATACAAAACTACAGCAAAAAATAGTGTAATAAACATTACGCCAGCATAACCAAATTTAGTATTCTTAATTGCTGATTTTGTAAAGAATATTACGCTACCATTTCCAAAAACATTTAGAAGTGTAAGCAAAATCCATTGCATAAACTGATTATATCAGAAGTTTCCGAGGCTAATTTGCTCCCCAGTCCTGAGATTATTATAACCGCAAAGGCAATGGAATCCTTCCAGAATCTAATCTATATTGGGGAATTAAGGCAGAGGTGGGAAGAAATAAAGAAACTACAATTAAATCCTGATTTTACTGGGCCAACCTAAAAGTAGAAATAATATTTTGAAAAGTCGCCAAATATTTATTTTTTGGTTCTATGCTTGGATAGTATGATAGACTAAACGTATACATTCTCTTATTCTCAATAAAGCTAACGTCAGTTGAGGTAAAAAGTAAGCCATTATTAACAGGAAAAATAAAATCGTATTGGATTGCCCTTACCCCGTTTATTTGAAGTTCTTTATAATTCTTATAAGCGCTAAGGGAGCCTGATTCTACTTCTGCATTGAGTACGTCTTTAACATTTGTCGAGGTTGTTGTGCCGTAAGCTGATAGTTCTATTCTAGCTCCTGTCCATGGCGAATTTCCCCGATAATCTGGGCTTGTTAATATAATGTTCGTAGGATAGTTATCGGCATCGGTCAAAAGCTGCCAACCCGACGGATATTTTAAGGAATATCCGGCAACAGTATTTGTATATATTTTCCAGTTTGTAGTATCAATTAAAGTAGGAGTTGGTGTTGGAATTTTCTGAACTTCCGATATAACTGGGGTAACTGTGGTTATTTTTTGTTGATAGTGCATTCCTAAATAAAACCCTAAGAAGGGAAGGATGATAAAAAGACCTAATGCTAGAAGTTTTGAAAAAGTGGTGACTGTAAATAAATATCTATACAGCGTTGGGTTGGCTTTCTTAATTTTCTCTTCCATGACTAAATCATCTCACAATTTAGAAAGAAGTAAAGAAGAGGTTATATTAAGCGCTAATTGCTTCGCGACTAGTCCTTCGGCTTCGCTCAGGATCTCACATTGATATGCTCGAGATTCGAGCTAAAGCACGATTCATATTCTGTCAGAGCATAAAAAAACCACCTCTTTCGGGTGGTCTTTTATGCTCCCCCTAGTAAACATGTTTAGTAACCAAAAAATAGAGTTTGGGTTTAGCTTACAGAATATCCAAACGGTCTTTGAGACTTTTCAGTTACAACCTGTTTATGCCTGATTATTATCTAAGCTAATGAAAACTTATGTTTTGTTTATGGGGAAATACCCAATCTGCAATTATTGATTGCGATTTTAGCTGTGCTTAGACAATCATCCAAGCAACTTTGATGCCATAGTTCAATTGAATTTCCACAATTTCTAAGATTATCCACATTATCCTTTGGGCAGTTTTGCAATTGAATGTTTGCTTGATTAGTGCAACTGTTGATACAACTTTGGTCTACGTAGTCGGCATTATTGATGCAAGCTTGCGTATTAAAAGTGTTTTTTATTGGTTCAGGGGTTGGTGTATCGGTTGGACTAGGGGTAGAAAAGATAGTTGGACTAGTATTACTATCCAATGTTGTAGGAGTTTGAGATTTACCGAAGAAATAAGCTACAAGGACTAAAAGTATCCCGATTATAGCTATGAAGAATATGTTTTGCGTGTTGTTTGATTTTGCAGGATGTTCTTGTTTTAGTTCTTTCTTACCCATAGAGCAAATCTATTATACTCCTTGTTCAAGTATGACACTTTATATAAGCACCTTTTTTTGATAGGATAGACCTGTTTTCAAGATGTAATGAAATGGAAAAAACAGACCAATACCAATTATTAATAGATAAACTTCAATCCCTCGTAGACCGTGCTATACCAATGGTTATACCAAAACCTTTTTTCTTGACTTTATTTGAATATGTTGAAATCTATGATAAAGACGAAAGGCTAAGTCCTGTTATTAAAGTTTTTAATAAACTGAAAGAAAAAGACACTAAAAAAGAAACGGAACTTGGCGAGCTTGCAAAAAAAGAAATGAGACAAGCATATAAAATCCTGCTACAAGTTAAAAACAACGAGAAGCTCCAACAAAATCATTTTTTTCAAGAAGGATTACAACATTTTGAAGCCTACGAAAAAGAAGACGGCAGTATCAATTCTAGTGCGGGCCCAATTGCTGGACGATACGGAAGCATATTACACGCTCTTATGAGCATACCTTCCGATGACCCTATACTGAAAGATTTTATGTCTAAATTTGGCGATAAAGATAGTCAAGGCATTATAGTCCGATGGACTTTTTCCCCAAGCTACGACCTCTTGGAAGAAGAAAGAAAATACATTCAAAGACTATTGCCTACTAAAGTTTGGCATAGTTGGGATAAATTGGTATCTTTTTACGGACTTTATAAGGATTACGAAAAATTAAGAGATGATAAATTGAAAAAGAAAGAGGTATTTGAAGCAATGGGTCTTAATATGCTTTTTGAAGAATTAAATGAGGTAATGAGCTATAAAACTGACACTAAGCGTTATTTGAAAGAGTTTGATGTTGGCGAGTATAAAGTGCATCTTCAACGGATTTTTAATCATACAAAAGAGATTATGTTAAGTGGTTTTGCGTTAAATGACCAACAAAAACCAACAAAAACTAACAAACCTACTATTTCTTTTACTTTTGATGATGAAGCTATACTTCTTATTATAAACGGAAAGCAAGCAAAATTCAAAAAAGATACGAGAAAACTTGCCGTGCTTAAATTGCTTTTGAAAAAAACAAAAGGTATTTACTACTCAGAGGTTATAAGCGAATTGGAAGGTGCGACAACAGGGGAAGTAAAAGACCCAAAGAATACTTATTACGAGGTTTGCAGGGGTATTAGTAATAGCTTGTCTAAAATTGGCGTTACCGACTTCTTACAATACGACTTCAATCAGGCAAAAATAAACACGCTTTATAAAAGAACCTTTTAAATAGCTTCATTTTCCGTATACGGAGCGTATACAGTTGGATACGAGCCTCATTTAATAAACTTTGCTTAATGGAAACAAGCGAAGTAACAAAATTAATAAACGAGAAACAAATACAGCCTAATGAGGACGGGCGTATTCTGCCTTCGGACGAACTAAAACGACTAACTGATTTATTTTCCATTCTTATACAAATTGACCAACGGTTAAATAAAACAAAAACAAATGAAAAACATGATAACTGAAATACAAATAATACCAGTTAAGCCAAATAACGGCTTAATCGGTTTTGCAAGTTTTGTATTAAGCAACAATCTTTACTTAGGGTCTATTGGCATTATAACAAGACCCGAAGGTGGTTATAGGCTCGTTTATCCTACTAAAAAAGTGGGGTTAAGAAATATCAATATATTTCATCCTATAAATAAATCCTTTGCGGAAAGCATAGAAAAGGAGGTCATCAGTAAGTTTGAAGATGTAATGAAAAATTATGATAGATACGATGAAGCTAACGCTAGATAAGAATATGTTTTTAGTTAATAAATTAGACTTATTTCAAAAAGAGAAAATGAACGCCTCACGAGGCTATTTTATGCTTGTTCAAAATCCAACAAAAACAGAGTTGAAAAATGGTGTCTACAAGCCTAGATTGACTTTAACAAAACGATATAATACATCAGGACGCTATGAGCCAACCCTGTCTATAGAGTTATCGCTACCCAAATTAGTCTATGGAAATAATTTTGATGAGTTAAAAGACGAAGACTTTAAACAGGTAGCAGAATTATTACAAAAAAAGCTAAAGGAAATGGGTATTTCAGTTTTTTGGGAGCTGTTTATAAATGCTCCAGTATCTACAGTTCATTATTCCAAAAATATACCACTTACCGATGGCTCAACGCCTCATTACTTGATAAGTAAAATTAAAGAGGCAAATATCCCGCTTGCTCTTGATATAAATCAAACAGATTATCGTAATGACGGGCATAGTTATAAATGGCATAGCAACTCTTATGAAGTAGCTTTTTACGATAAAATTAAAGACTTAGAAATGGCTAAGAAAAGCGATAAGCGAGCAATAGAAAAAGACAATGCTTTACAACTTAACCTTTTTGAAAAATTTATTGAAAAGAAAAGATTAGAAGTGTTGAGAATGGAAGTCAGGCTTAATAATCGCCAAAAAATTAGACAACTATTTAAGACGCTTAAAATAGAAAAGGAACTTACTTTTCAAAATCTATTTAGTTCAAATATATCCCAACAGGTTCTCTTGCATTATCTAGATGAACTAGAAGCACAAAGACCTAAGCTACTTGACTACAAAGTATCTAACCCAAAAGCCCTGCTCGCAGACCTTATAATTAGCAATCCAAAATTGGGAACAAAGCGTATAATTCAGCTTTTTGGTCTCAAAAACGCCCTTGATGCCGTTACTCCTCGTGAGCTTCGGGTAATGTTTGGGAAATACAGCAATAGAAGTTGGTATAGGTTGTTTTCGGAAGCTAAAAGTGTCAAAGTGCCGTTTACAAAAAGCCCTTTTGATGTTATTCGTAAAAATCTGACTAGTTTTGAGCTATTAAAGCTAGTTGACTTTCAAGACGAAATGATAAACAATGATAAATATAACTAATATGCTAGAAGACCAGTATTACTCAATTGAAGAGGTCTCAAAGATGTTAAAGGTTGCTTACCTTACTGTGTATCGTTGGATACAAGCTGGCAAACTAAAATCACATAAGGCAGGAAAACAATACAGGATTAAGAAGGAAAACTTAGACAATTTTATTAAACATAAATGAAAAATAAATTACCTTACATCATAATATGTATTTTACTGATATTGCTTGGATATAATTTCATCAAAGGACAGGCTCCATCAACTAATAATCAAACACCTAAGCAAGATATTGGCTTATGCACTAGAACAACGCCTTATAATAATCCTCCTGAATTACTTAGGGCGCTAAGTTTAGCTGAAGGAAAAGATATTGGAGCACCTAATTCCCCACAAGCCCCAAAAGGACATTTTGCAAATTGTTTCCATTTAATTTATAAACCACACAGCGAGATGAATGGTGCGGAAGGTTATTTCGCATTTGATAACACATCTGATGCAAACGATATTCGTATTTATGTTGATGATACTTACAAAAATTATGATGACATATTAACTGGCTCGTTGCTAGTGCATGAATTAAGACATGCAACATTTTTCCTTAAAGCACTTGAAGGAACACCAGCTCCTTCTTGCTTGGAAAATGAAGTTGCTGCATTTAATTCTCAGGTAATTTTCTTAGCTAACTTAAACCAAGAAGAATGGAAATCAATTACATTAAGGGTTAGTCAAAATCCGAACTTAAATAGTGCTTATCAAATTATAGATTACTTATTGCAATTAAATGTTTCCGCTGACCAAGCATGTCCAAATGACCCAGACCAATCATGTTGGAACAATTATGTGAGGAGTAATTTAAGAAGTTGGGTTTCTTCAAACCCTTATTACCAAAAAGAGTGCAATTTATAAATATGAAAGCGATAATTATAGCTAGAGTTTCAACAGAAGAACAAAAAGAAGCGAACAATTCGTTACCTGCTCAAACGACTAGGATGAAAAAGTATTGTCAAAATAAAGGCTTTGAAATTATCAAAGAATTTAGCTTTGATGAAAGTGCGTATAAAACCCTGCGTAGTGATTTTGATGGCATCCTTGAATTTGTTCTTGAGCAAAAAGAAAAAATAGCCGTTTGCTTTGACAAAGTAGATAGATTATCCCGCAACATTTTTGATAAACGGGTTCCCGCACTCTACAATAAGGCTCTAAAAGACGAGATAGAGTTACATTTTGTTTCAGATGGACAAGTCATTAACAGTCATCTTTCAGCCACAGAAAAGTTTGCTTTTAGCATGAGCCTTGGACTTGCTAAATACTACTCTGACGCAATTAGTGATAATGTAAAACGGGCACAAGAGCAAATGCTTAGAATGGGCACTTATCCAAGCAGACCATCATTTGGATATAAGCGTGTTTCCATAGGTAAGGATAAAACAGAAATTGTGGTTGACGAGTTTGCTTCTCGTATTGTTCAAAAAGCCTACGAATGGTATGCAATGGGTAGTTTTTCAATGGATTTATTACGCAAAAAGCTAAAAGAAGAGTATGGCGTAGAATGGTCGCATGGCTGGACTGACAAAATCCTCAAGGATACATTTTATTATGGAATAATGAAGTGGAATAAGAAATTTTATCCGCATAAATATCAACCAATTATTACCCAAAATTTATTTGACCAAGTGCAGAAAGTAAAAGAAAGTTTTAATAAAAAACACTTTAAGTTTGCTGGTTTACCATATATTTACAGAGGATTGTTGCGATGTAATGATTGTGGGCTGTCCGTAACGCCTGAAAAGCATAAAGGACACATTTACTATCATTGCACGCAATACAACGGTAAACACGGGGCTGAATGGCTAAGAGAAGAAGACATTACAGAACAACTAGGAAGCGTTTTTAAGCGGTTACAGGTGCCTGAATGGGCAGTAGAGCAAATCGTTGAAGCGTTAAAGACTACTCACGAAAGTAAAATAGAGTTTAGAGATAAACAATTCAACAAATTGACAGAAGAACACGAGACTTATAGCAAAAGACTAGAAAAACTTTACCTTGATAGACTAGACGGGCGTATTACTGACAATGAGTATGACAAGTTTTATCAGTCCTTCCGTGAACAATTAGCAGATGTTGATACCCGACTAAGCACATTGCAGGAAGCAGAAGATAACTACTACATCACGGCTAAATACCTATTAGAATTGGTTAATAGAGCTTATGAATTGTTTGTAAGTTCGGAAGTTGAAGAAAGAAGGCAGTTAATCAAGCTCACACTTCAGAACCTTAGGGTAGAAGGTAAAATAGTCCGATATGACGGGCTAAAACCCTTTGATACAATACTAAATTACAACGATAATCAACTTTGGCTCCGCAGCTAGGACTCGAACCTCAAATTCATACATCGTAAACCAAATCTTGTGCGGTGGGGCACACCGTTTAAATTATTAAATTATAAATAGTCAGATTTTTTATTAACTGTCCTTTGTGTATAATTCCTGATGCGTGCCAATAGTTATGAAATATGCAATATTTTCATCACCTTCATTAGTCTCTTCATATATCGCGCGGTAGTCAGCGGTAATATCGATACTCCTGCATCCAATCCAGGGATCTTTTAAGGGATGGTTGTCTAGGCTTGGATCAGACGGGTTTGACATAAATAGCCTTAGCGCTTCTTTAAAACTTTTTTGGATACGGACATCTTCCTTTTTTATTTTTCTATGGAAGTAGGAGCTGAACTGTATCTTCATGGCTAATTATCAAGCCAGTTGATGGCATCTTCCGCCTTGTCGAAAACAGGAGAAGATTTACTCTCTTTTCTTTCTTTCCGTGCTTGCCTGATTGCTTCGATAAGGTATTTACTTGGTTTTTCTTCGATAGTAAAAATGACTTTTTGAGATCTGACGACCTGTTTGAGATAACCGTTTATCAGCGCACTTACACTGATACCAAGGTCACTGGCGACTTTTTGTATTTCCGTTTTGAGGTCTTTATCTGTTTTTATGTTTATGATTGCCGTATTCATACATAAATTAGTATATACTAGGTATATACCAATGTCAAGAGGCAATTTTGGATAGCGTACCAAATTTCGTCTGCTTTTCAGTTACAAATTTAGGTAATCAATTCCCCTAATGTTTACTCCCGCTAATTCCAGTGGCGCTTTCCCATTCTTTAATCTGTTCATATCACCTCTGCAATCGGTAAACTTGGTAAATCTTCTAGCCAATGCCCAGGTTTTTAAGTAATGCTCTGCATTTTCTTTGTTTCTGAACATATTCCAGCTTTTTAACCTCAAGCTTAGTTGCTTAAACAGGTTCTCAGCGTCATTGTTGTAGCTGGGAACAAAGTATTGATCGTGAAAGCGAAAATGGGTGGTCAGTAAAAACAGATGTTGATTTAAGCTTTGCATGATTAGTCTTTGGCAGCGGGTCTTCGCTAGTGTCTGAAGTACCTTTAATTGCTCTAAACACTCTTCCTCTTTTCTCATTGCCAGCGCTAACCAGACGTAACCAACCAGGTTTTCGGTTATCTTCCTCTCCTCCCGCTTTTCTTCCCTGGCGATTGTCTTGAGTGTTTCGATGAAATGTCTGACACAGAGCTGAACACCGATACTTGGACCGTAGATTCTCTGTGCTCCTGTCATTGTCTCCGGATTTCCGTCACAGACTAACACTTTTAAATCATAGCCAATATCATTTTTCAATGTTTTGAAGTACTCATACAGATCGATTTTGGTTTCTCCCTCAGCCATTTGGTAATGGGGTAAATCTTTGGTCATCACATCCACACCCGCTAACCAGGTCTTTTTCAGAAGATATGATTTCTCATGACCGCTTCCTTGAAACCGCTCGGCTATTGGATCAAAGACACGAATGATTTTCCCATCCACCGAGAGTACATGTCCCCACTTAGGCTGAAAATGTTTGGCTATCCAGATACTGCCTTTTGTTTGTTTGGCAACCTCCAGAACGGCTAATGAAACTGTGGTTTTGGAGAGCCTCTTTCGTCTGGCAATGGTGCGAATGCTGCTTCTGCCTTCCAAACTGTCACGGAAGACCTTCTTCTGAAGTGCTTGACCGATTATTCCTTTCCTGTGTTTAAAACTGAAGTATTTGTGGCAATTAAGACAAACGAAACGCTGCTTCTGATACCGTTTTTCTTTTCCTACCCATCTGTTTCCAGCCCGTCTTGTTGAAAGTGATTGACAGATCGGACAACGTATTTTTTTTCCTCATAATTCACCTCCTAGCTTCTTCCGGAAGAGGATACTTAATTGATTGTCTCAACATGATAATCTAAATGCAACGATTTAGCAGACGAAGAATGGTACGCTATCCAATTTTGAGGCTAATTAGCTCCCCCTGATGGACGACGTTTGTATCATTACCTTAAGGAAGGATTAGAATAGAAATCGGAGAGCCAGCGTGACGACGTTTGAGACTTCTTGAGAAAGTGCTCACCGTTCTAGCATCTGGTCTCCCCGATAATGTAAGCGATCGATTCCAGGTTGCGGGTTTTAGCCGCTGATCACAAACAAGCCTACCGATATATTATCACCGGGAGACCTTTTTGGCAAACTCCATTTCTTCCTTCTCTTTCTCTTCCTTCTTTAATTAAGAGCAAAGGAAGGAGGTGAAAAATTATGCAAGTTATTGGTATCGATGTGGCCAAAGATAGTCTTGTTGGCGTTAGGATCGATCGGTCATCTCGTGTCAAAGAACAATTCTTCATAGAAAATACCAAAGGCGCAATCGAACAATTCTTGGAAAGAGTTACCGGGAAATGGAAAAGAATAATTATTGGTTCCGAAGCAACCGGATATTATCATCAGATACTTGCTTTTGCCTGTTTGGATAGAGGGATAACTTTTCGCTTACTTAATCCAATAGTGACAAAACAATTCACTAGGGCAACAGTTAGAAAAAGAAAAACTGATTTATCTGATGCCTTTGTTGTTGCAAAACTTGTTGGGCAAGGAGAAGGAACATTACTTACAAAAACCATGTTTACTCAAGGCAAACCGGCTGTACGTACCGCAGTAAAACTTAACCAAATGGAACAGATGCTTATTCTAATGCAGCAACAATTACAGTTGATTGCTATGGATGAATCATTGGTAAAACAGTTAGAACTCTGTCAACAGCAGTTGCAAAAATCACAAAAAGTATTCAAGAGTTTTGCGGAAAAAACTGTTGATGCAAAGTTACACACGCTGTTAATGAGTATTCCCGGTGTCGGAACAACTATTGCAACTACATTAATTGCGGAAATTGGGGATATCACCAGATTTCCCAGTGGAGATTGTTTAATTGCCTTTTGTGGTCTTGATCCCAGGGTAAAACAAAGTGGCATTGGACTCCATCATAATACTCATCTGACTAAAAGGGGGTCACCGTATTTACGACGAACAGTTTTTCTTGCAGCCAGTATTGCACAGCGATATGATATGGAACTTAAAACATATTACGAGAAGAAAAGAGGCGAAGGTAAGTTTTACAAAGAAGCAACTGTTGCTGTTGCAAGAAAACTACTCTATCGTACTTACGCTGTGTGGAAAAGACAAACGCCCTACGTTGTCAAAGCAATATGAGTTTCGGGCCTGGGGTCTTGACAAAAGATTCCAGGTCTAGAACCTGTTATGCTAACTCTTTCTGGGAGGTAGGGGAATAAATATGCTGGTTGTCTGTTTATATTCTTCAAAGTCCGCTCTGCTTGTGTATTTTTTCTCAAGAAGCGGAATGCCCGAAACAAAAAGAATAAGAATTGTTATCGTAATCGGTCCAATAATCCCCAATAAGCCATGCGAGACGCTAAGCGCTATTAACCAAATACCCCACCATTGGGTTACTTCACCAAAATAGTTCGGATGTCTAGTATATCTCCAAAGACCTTGTTGCATTAGTTTGCCTTTATTGACTGGGTCCTTAATAAATTTGGCAAGTTGTGCATCGCCGACTGATTCAAAAAAGAAACCGAATATCCAAACTAAAACACCGATAAAGTCTAATAAATTAACTCCTGCGTCTACGCTTTTATTAATAATAAGTATAGGTAATGCAACCATAAATAAAAGCACGCCTTGCAAAAGAAAAACTTGTAAATAAGAACGGTAAATAAACCATTTTCCCCATTCTTTTCGCCAAACAGCATAACGATAGTCTTCTGGTTTGCCTTTGTGGCGCTTATTAATATGCCAGGCTAAACGTACTCCCCAAATGCTTACCAAAATTACTACTAGTAAATTTCTTAATTCCAATTCTCCAGAAATTATAAAAGAAACCCAGGCTAAAAAAACAAAGCCCAAGCCCCATGCAACATCTGCCACATCATTGCTTTTTTTAAACAAAGAAACTACAAACCAAAAAGTCATGTATAGAAAAAGGACAAGTGCGAGGACTAAATAATAGTTCATAAACCGATTTTAGTAGCAACAAAATAAGTTAAAGTTGATATGGAAGCTGATAAGATAACACCCCAAAGCATATCGACCAGCGAAACCATCAGAGGCCAGTTTTTAAGCGTGGCTAGATTGGTTAAATCATAAGTAGCATATGCAAAAAATCCGAATAAACCGCCCATAACAATTGCTGTGAATAACGATTTTTTTTCAATTGAGGGAGAAATTACAAACAAGACTAATCCGGCAATAAACAGAAGGTAAAAAATGATAGCCGCTGGCCAATTAATGTTGGTTTTCATCAAAAAGCCAATTTGCTCCTGATAGAATTTTCTGGCGATAAATCCAAGCCAAAAAAAATCAATTGCGAAAAAGATTGGCAAGGCAATAAGGTAAAGCTTTAAAAACATTTTATTTGTTTAAATAGGTAATAGTTAATTGTAACATTGTCGCAAACGAAACCCAAAGTAAGTACGGAATTTGAATATAGGTAACCCAATGTACATACGGATAGACAGCAATCATTGCCCAAATAAGAGTAAGTAAAACGAGCAGAATATCAGCAGCCGCCAAGAGATTATTTTTAAGTCCGAATTGCAGAGGTGTAAAAGCAAAATTAAAAATTAGATTAAGAACAAATGGTATTATAGTAATAAATGTAATCTGTTTTTGCCAGGTTAATAAAAATACATTACCAAAAGATAAAGCAATTAAAATATAGAGACATGTCCATACTGGGCCAAAAAGCCATGCAGGTGGCGACCAAGAAGGTTTAATCAATTTCGAGTACCAGTTGTAAGTATTCATGCTATAAATATTATATCAAAGAGGTTATATTAAGGGCCAATTGCTCCGCGAACCTTGGATTATTATACCAGCAAAAGTGGTAGAATCCTTCCAAAATCTAAGCTATATCGGGGAATTGAAACAAAGATGGGAAGAAATAAAGAGATTACAATTAAATCCTGCGGTTGTAACCTGAATAGAAATAGACGACATTAGAATCTATATTTTATGTATTGCTTTGAAGAATGAGTCGTATACAATCTGGCGTAGGCTAGTTTTGACTGATCATCAATTGCTGTCAGCAGGTATCGATAACCTCCGGTTGATTGGGTCAGAAGCACAGTATCCACATGCCAGAGAAAATTTACTTTGCTTTCCTTTAAAAGGGTATTAATACGCTTCTTGGGGTGTTCTTGAAGCTGTTTTCGTCTTTTCCTCTGCTTTAGTGTCTTTCTTCGATCATAGTAGAGGTGCTCATCTTCAATTACTACCTGAAACTTCCAGGAGGAGATATCTTCACCATAAATCTCTTGGTACCGCTTTCTAAGCTTCATCTTGCCCCACCTAAGATGCTCCCTACGAAGACTTCTGATGCGCTCTTTCTGCAAGACGCTGATTTCCCTTTGGCGTGTTCTAACAGGCGCTCTTGATTGCTCCTCAAGTGTCGATAAATCTTTCTCGTTAAACCTCTTCTTCCACTTATGCAATGTTTTAGGATTAATGCCAAAGTGCTTGGCGGTTAGACGAGCATTACCTTTTCCAATTGTTTGGTAGAAGATTATCCACTCCAGTTTTAGCTGGGCGGTAAGGGATAGATTGCCTTTTCCCAATGACCTAAACAGTTGCCATTTATCAATGCTGGGAAATGGTTTCTCCAAAATCCTGTATCCATGGATTTGTTTTGTATACATCGGTTTATTCACCTCCTTTTGGGATAGCTATTCTATCTTAAAAGTGTTACCGATGTATCTCATCTTTTGCATTTACTTCCTCTGATGGGGGACAACCTTAGAACCCATTTCTTAAGTGGATATAAATATAAATTCCAATTGCCACTATTTCAATAAGACTAATTAAAAATACCAGCAGGCCAAGCGAGTGTATTGTTGAATGTATCCCATTGTTCCGGATAGCATAATACAACACGAAATTATTAACGGATATAATAATTACCACAAAAACGATAAATTTTGTTATAAGTGTCATAAAATATCTTCTTCCAAATACATTGTCTTCTCAATTCAAAAAGAAGTCAATTCCGAGGCTAAATAGCCAGCTTTGCAGCTAGTCCCACAAGGGAATCTTTAGAGAGCATAAAAAATCCATCATTTTGGACAACAATTATAGGAGCTAATAAATATGTTAAGATGGGTGCATGAAAATTTGGGTGGTTTTTGTAATTATACTGATAATTTTAGGCACCCTTTCGGCATCTTTATTTTTAGATTCCCAGAAGAAACCTGAAATTACATCTTCCATGCCCATCATGGGGGTTGCTTTCCCAACTTTAACGCCGACACCCACACTAACACCAACTCCAACTCCTTTGCCCACACCAACTCCAACATTAACTCCGACTCCAACTCCAATTCCGCTAACCTCAACAACACTTGAGGATTTATTTACAAAATACGCAAATCTTTATAGCGTAGATAAAAACTTACTAAGAAAAATTGCCGCCTGTGAATCCGGTTTCAACCCGCCCGCTACCTATGGAGATTACGTCGGTCTTTTCCAATTTTCATCAGGCGCCTGGATTAATAGCCGTGCGTTAATGGGAGAGGATACAAACCTGGCTCTTCGCGTAAGTGCCGAGGAGTCAATAAAAACAGCAGCTTTTAAAATTTCGCGCGGAGAGCAAAATGCCTGGCCCACTTGTGCTAAATAAGATTTTAGAGCAGTAAAATTATGTTATATGAATAGAAATTGGTCGGGTAAAGTCACTAAACACAGCATTGCTTTGGATTTGGAAGAAGGCGTTTTTACCTGGAAAAGCCCAGAAAAAATTGCCGAAAGTTTAAAAAAATCAGCAGAAAATAGTACAAGACGTAAAACTATCCCATTTCAATCCGCTATGAGCATGCTAAATTTCTATATAAATAGGGCAGGAAAGAACCTGCGGCCCGAAAGAAAGATGATCCTTGAACAAGCAAAAGTAGAGCTGAGAAAACTATTTAATAAATAGTTTTTCAGCTCCGAGGAATATGAGCCGTAGCGAAATCCTGAACAGTGTGTTCATGGAGATGGTGTTAGAGACCAGGAATCTTTTGTCAAGACCCCTGGTCTCAAAGTGTTACCGATGTATCTCATCCAGGTATATAAGGTGTCTGCCTTTTTAAAACTGCATATACTCTATTGAGCAGTTTTCTTGATACCGCAATGGTTGCTTCTTTGTACCTCTTTCCCTCAGCTCTCTTCTTCTCGTAATACGCCTTAAGTTTCTTATCATGCCGTTGTGCAATAGAAGCTCCTGTATAGAGCATCTGTCTAAGGTAAGGAGAGCCTCTTTTAGTTAAATGGGTATTATGGTGTAATCTTCCTCCTGATTGTTTGACCTTTGGATCCAATCCCGCATAAGCAACGAGGGCTTTATCTGATTTGAACTGATTAATATCTCCGATTTCCGCAAGAAGTACCGTTGCTATTGTTTCTCCCACTCCCGGTATAGAGCAAAGCAGTTTAACAAGTTTTGAATCAACCTCTTCTTCTGCTTTCTTCCTAAATGCTTTGATTGACTGTTCTATGGTATCAATACAGACCTGCAACTCCTCAAAAGAAGCTGTATCATCCGGATCTACCTCTTGTACGTGCTGTTGTATTAGTAAAAGACGCTGTTTCATGTGTGTTAGCTTTATGGCGGTTCTCTCATGGGTTTTGGCAATGTGAAAAGTTTGGGTACTTATCAGCCTTCCTTCTCCGGCAAGAGCCAGCTTAGCAATGGTTAATGCGTCTTGAGGGTCAGTTTTTCTCTTTCGAACAGTTGCTTTGGTATATTGCTTAGTCACAATGGGATTTAATAACCTCAATGGTATTTTAGAAGAAAGAGCCAAAAGTGCAAGTACCCTGTGGTATTCGGCAGTTGCCTCACAAGAGAGCAGCATCTTTTTGTACGGAAGAGCATTTAACCACTTATCGATACTTTCCTTGTTATTCTTAACGGTAAATGAATGCTTTATTCGTATTGATTTATCAATTGCCACAGCAACAAGGGTGTCTTTTGAGACATCTACGCCTACAACTATCATTTTCATCACCTCCTTTTCTTTTAAGCCTTAAAGAAAGAAGAGAAAGAGAAGAAAGAAAAGGAGAGCTTAAAAGTCTTGCCTTAGGAAGTACTACGATATGCTTGTTGGTTATGTGTGCCTTCAAGCACAACCAGGAATAGATCGCTTTCTACTTACCGGGAAGACCAGTTGCTCTAACAGTGGGCATAGTAAAAATACTATCCCGAAACCTATTTTCGCTGGCTCTCCGTTTTCAGTATACCTTTCTCTAGGGGAATGATACAAACCTATTTCTGCGCATCATTTTGAATCTGCGCTATTTCCGCTTCCGCATCACTTCTTATTTTTTCACTTACTTGATCTGCCAGAAGTTGCCTCGCGTTAAAGGCAGCTGTATCTATTCCTTCCTTGGCTTTTCTTGCCTCTTCGTCTATCTGTGCTTTTTGTTGCGAATCATCCATAATATGTCACCTGCCTCTATTTATTTGAATTTTGCGAAACTGGAATTTATATCAATCTGCTGACAAAAAGAACAATTAATGATCCCGCTATTGCTACAGCAAAAGAGACTAAATTAAATCCAGTAACTCCAACATTGAAAAACATTTCTCCCAAATAGCCTCCAACTACTGCTCCGATTACGCCTAAAATTATTGACCCTATTATTCCACCTCTAAATCCGGGAGAAATAAAATTTGCTACAGTTCCAGTAATTAATCCAAAAATTAACCAATATATAATACTCATATTTTTTCACATCCTTTCTACTACCCAATTCCAAAAACAACAAGTTACTCAGCTTGTTGTTTTTTACCCGAAAGTATTCGTAGTAACTTTACAATTCCTACTGCCAAAACTGCATATACAACAATTGCAACTATCGTTGCTGGTTCTAAAACTGCTGTTGTTTCTACGCCTGCTGCAGTAGCCTGGTGAAATATTCCTTGAAAGGGGACTATAAAAACCCCTGTTATGCCATAAATTAGGCCCACAAAGGCACTAAAGCTATTAGCTCCAGTTAATCTAAGTATCAACCTAAAAATCAAGAGTATTTCCAAAGCACCAAAGAAGAAATAGATTAGATATTCAATCGTTTGATAGCTTGTTGCTTGGTCGCTTTTCTTAGAAGTAGCAACCGGACTATTTTCCTGTGTGGTTACTGTTTCTTTTACTAATTCTGTCATATTTTTCACCTCCTTATATTTACAATTATTAAATTCGCTAATTTGGGGTTAAACGCGGACCCTGAATACGCTTCTTCCCAAAAGAAGCTTTTTATTGCTTAAGGATCAAAATCCTCCCTGACTATGGCTTTCTTAATTACAGTCTCTTTGGGTAAATAGTTTATCAAGGCTCTTTCTACAAGAGTTGTCAAACTTAAATCTTGAACAATCGCCTCGGCTTTAGCATGCTTGGCGATAGCGGGATTAATAAAAAGGGTTAACCTCTGTTTATTATTAGTTGTCATACTTCATATAGTACAACTACTTGTAGTGCTTGTCAATGTATCAATATTTCCGGGGATAAAAATACCGAGCTCCGCAGCTAGGACTCGGACCTAGAACCTTTTCCTTAACAGGGAACCGCTCTACCATTGAGCTACTGCGGAATGTATTAAGATTTTATCATCTTAGATGCTCTAAATCTAGACCTTTTAAGCAAACTCTTATAAGCTCTTGACACCTGAAAATTTTATTGTCAATAATAAGTAAGAACTTATTTATGACTTTTGTTCATGAGCTTCCCGGAAGAGGAAAGCCACATGGCCTTGAAGGATCAAGGATCCCCGATGTATTGAAAGCGCTCGATACTGCAATATTTGATGCTCCCGATGTCTCAACAAAAGGTTTAGAAGGTTTAGCGGAGCAAGCGCGCATAATAAGACAGCTCGTAATCATCGATGAAAGTACTGATTCTGCTATTATTAACACTGCAAAGGCGGAAATAGACAGAACGAACCCTTGTTTTAGAATGGGTGAGGCTTTAACTCCAGATCAGATCGAAGTAGCCAGGCTTGTTTGGGCGGCAGCCCAGTCAGAGCGTCCATACACGGAACGTTCACTGGAAAACCGTGGTCCCGCATCGGTGTTATTTCATGAATATGGGTATGGTGATGGGGTAAGAGTTAATGCGGAAGTCTTGGAAGAAATGCGGCAAAGAAGAATACGTTTTTCAAGAGAAGAAGATATTGCTTATTTTGTTGCATATGGAGAAAAGCCAATTTTTGGCGTCGAACCGGGAATGCTTAACCGCGCAATTTTGGAAAATCACTTAAGGGAAGTAAGAGAACAAAGGCAGTTAGCTGCTTAACTTTTGCAGTCTTCATTCCTTGAAAGTTAGCTAAACAGGAAGTTTTTTCTAAATATTGCCGGGATTTTGTATAATACCTCTTATGGTAAAACAAAGAATCGCCGTAATTGTCTATCATACCTGTCCCTTGGCGGAGGAAGAGGGAAAAGAAGCGGGCGGAATGAATGTCTACGTGCTTGAGTTATCAAAGCAGCTGGCACAAAAAGGATACGCTTTGGATATTTATACCCGTAAGCAAAGTGAAAAAGAAGCGGAAATTGTTCAAGTCTCAAAAAACTTGCGGGTGATTCACCTGTCAGCCGGCGAAGAAGTTTATATTCCGACAAAAAAACTGCATAAATATATCCCGGAATTCTTGGAGAATTTTTATGCATTCATAAAAAGAGAGGGGATACGCTACGATTTAATTAATTGTCACTATTACCTTTCCGGACTAATCGGTTTGGATATCAAACGAAAACATAAAATTCCTTTTACAATCACTTTTCATTCGCTGGCTTTAATGAAAAACTTGGTCGCCAGAGACGCGGATGAAAAAGAGGATTTTAGGAGAATAAGAGCAGAACTTTTATTGACAAAACATGCCGATAAAATTATTGCAACCAGTTTTACGGATGCGGCTTATTTAAACTCATTGTACGATTGCCCAAAAGAGAAAATAGCGGTTATAACCCCCGGTGTTGACACAAATGTTTTTAAACCAATAGACAAACAAAAAGCAAAGCAATTCATAAAAGCCGACGTTAAGCATAAGATTGTTTTATTTGTTGGAAGAATAGTGCCGCTTAAGGGGATCGACTCACTTTTATATGCCACAAAAATTCTGCAAAAAAGAAATCCCAAGCTTAATGTTTGTTTATGGATAGTCGGGGGAAACGGCAACAAAGAAAAAAATCGCTCAAAGGAATTAAACGAGTTAGAACGACTGCGGGAAACATTAAATGCACAAACCACCGTAAATTTTGTCGGTAGGCAAACGCAAAATGATCTGCCTTATTATTATAATGCTTCGGAAGTAGTGGTGATGCCATCCTATTATGAATCTTTTGGAATTGTGGCCCTTGAATCAATGGCGTGCGGGATTCCAATAATCACTACCGATGCAGCAGGAGCGGCAGAATTATTTGCTGAGAATGATTATTTGATTGCTTCTTCAAATAATCCGTTGTTACTGGCCGAAAAAATAAAGCATTTACTTGAAGATAAAAACGATTATCAAAATTTAAGCAAAGATATTTTTAGCAGAGCGCAAACTTTAAGTTGGGAAAATATCGCCAGTAAATTTGCAGAGGCAGTTTTAAAAGAAAATTAATTTTTAAGCCAGTGCTTTTTGAAGTGGTTTAATCATTTGTTTCCTCGGAAGCGGCGGAAATTTCCAATAATTTAAGTCGGTCCCTTTTCTCAACCGTTTTTGCCCATTTGGAAGAAAGTTCGCTATTCTTTAACAAAGTATCGGCTAGGTCTTCTTTAACCGTAGCATTCTTAGGTAAGTCTGGTTTTTTAACAATAGTCTCGTCTGATTTTCCGGCCCGCATTAAAAGATAAACACCAAGTATAATAAGCAAAACAGAGGGGGCAAGGATTAAGGGAGTTAAGCCTTTGTCCATCTCCGTTAGGTAAAATATTGCCAGATAGAAGCCTAATCCGGCAATGAACAAACCCAAAAAGGTTTTAGAAATAACTTTTATCATCGTAAATAAAGAATAACTAATTATTCAATAATTCGCAACCGTTGCTTAGCTTTATCCTAAGCTTTTTCGAAGAACCGCCGCTTTCTCAATAATGTGGGTATTCAAGCAATTGTTTTGCAGTTTTTCGTAAATTTTTTTGGTCAAAGCATAATGGGTTTTTTCAGTTTTAGTGCTTGGTTTTAATTCGATGCCAAGATATTTTTCAATGACATTAATATCTCCAATAATACTTTTGGCAAACGGATATTTTTCGGCCATCTGAACAATGTTTTCTTTATTTAAAAATCTGCCGGCTCTTAACATGTCGTTTCTGATGTTCAGGTAATGTTTTTCAAGCAGTATCAGTTCTTTATTGTTTAATTTGGCGATTCCTCTGCCTGTGCCAATCAGTTCGGGCGGCAGCCCGATTGAATAAAGCGCAGCGGTAAAGGGGATTGCTCTTGGTAACCTTACTTTTCCTACTCCTCTTGAGTAGCCGAACAAACCGATATGCTGAACGCGTTCTCTTCTTTTCGGAACAAACATGGAAATTTTATTAATAAGAGGTGCAAGTTCTTCAACAGTTTCTCTATAATATTTTTCAAAAACAGGAATTATTTTAATAAGCTTTTTTTCATCAAGAGGCGTTATCTCTACCGTTTTTTGTTTTGGCAATAATTCTTCGAGTCTTTTGATGGCGCGGATAACCTGTTTCTGAGGAAAATCATAGCGAAAAGCGCTTTGAATGGTGGTGGTCCGGATGCCTTTATATTCGTTGGCGAATTCCTCAACTGTCAGTGGGGAAATCCCTCCCCGGAAAGGCAAAGCCGCCGCCCCAATAATTGGATAAAAAGGAATGCCGATTTTTTTTGCGAGTCTCTGATATCTTGAGAGCGCGATTTTAATCGCTAAAATAGTCGGGACAATGCCTGAGTTAAGTGCCGGATCGGAGCGGGCTACATATGGCCGAAAGTAAGGAGGAAGTTTATGGAACCTTTTTTTGTAAAGGAAGAAATACTTTTTTAAAATCTTATCGGAATTAATAATAGTGGAGACTTGTTCGAACAAAGGAATTAGTCTTAAATTAGTCAAGATACCGTCAAGTTTAAACAACGGGTGTTTTAAAAGATGAATCTGTTGGTAGGCTTCCTGAATTGCCAGCATTTCCTCTGCAGTTTCGGTCATTGGTAAAATCACTTCGAAAATCGGAGGAGAGGGAAGTTGAAAATGTCTGGCAATGGAGGCTGCCGACGCCAGATTGATTAAAGCTCTGCCAAAACGAAATTCCGTCTCGACTTTTGGGTTGGGGAGCCGGAAAGTCAGAAATGTTTCTCGGCCTAACGGAAACTGCTTAAAATAAGCAAAATGTTCTCCAAACAGCCTTTCCAAAACCGATTCGTCAACCAATTTTCCTTCCCAATCCCATTTGTACTCTGTGGCGCCAAGTTTAGCAAAAGATAAGAATGCCTCTTCTGCTTCATACTGGCTGCGGATAAATTTATCGCTATGCCAATACGGTTTAGAAGCATTATCGGGATGTTGCGTTACCATGGTTGCCGGAATTTTCCTAAGCTTCCTCAATGAATTTTTTTATCCTTTCTAGTGCTTTTTCTAAGTTGTCAAGCGAGGCGGCAAAACTTAAACGAAAATAGCCGGGGTAGAGGAAGGCTTCGCCCGGAACCACTGCGACTTTCTCCTTTTCCAGTAAAGCTTTGCACCAGTCATTGGAGGTTTTATATTTTTTCCCCAAAAGTTTTTTAATTGAAACGAAAAAATAAAAAGCCCCTTCCGGCGCAGTAACTTCAAGTTGTTGCAGGTTTTTTAATTGTCCGTAGACAAAATTCCGTCTTTTCAAAAATTCTTCAGTCATGGTTTCTATCGGTAATTGATTTCCAGATAAAGCTGCAACGGCAGCTTTTTGAGCAAGCGAGTTTGCATTTGAAGTGATCTGGCCCTGCAACTGAGTCATTTTGGCAATAATTTCTTCGGGGCCGCCGGCATAGCCAATTCGCCAACCGGTCATGGCGTAAGCTTTGGAAACACCGTTGACGGTAATGGTATACTGCTTTGCCTTTTCTCCGAATGACGCTGGAGAAAGAGGTTTTTTGGCATAGTTGATTTTTTCATAGATTTCATCGGAGATGATTAAAATGTTTTTTTCGGTTGCCAGTTTTACGATTTTTTTTATTTCCTCTTTGTCTATGACAGCACCAGTTGGATTAGCTGGGTTATTCACAACAATCGCTTTAGTCTTGTTTGTTAACCGTTTCTTAATATCTTTTGCCGTTAATTTAAAAGGGGGGCTAAGTTTTACAAAAACCGGTTTTGCCTCTGCCAGCTTAACCTGCTCGACATATGTGCTCCATGTTGGAAGAGGGATAATTACTTCATCGTTTTTATTACAAATGACCTGAAAAATTTCATATAGGATTTGTTTACTGCCTGTTCCAACAATAATATTTTGTGGAGCATAATTAATTCCGTTGTCCTGAATAAATTTTTTGGCAATTGCCAAACGGAGTTTGGGAATGCCGTTTGTCTGGGTGTAATGGGTAAAATTTTCGTTGATGGCTTTTATGGCGGCTTTTTTTACACTTAAAGGAGTATCAAAATCGGGTTCTCCCAAAGAAAGATTAATTATTTTTATGCGTTTGGCTTGTAATTCTTTTACTTTAGCATCAAGCAAAAGAGTGGGCGAAGGAATTAGTCTTTTTATCCTGGTTGAAAGCATTTATTAAAACCCTTGAGAGTATAAAAAGTTTTTTATCATCTGTCAACCCAAAGATAATAGCTGAAAAAACGCACGCTAAGTAGTATAGTTAGATTGATAGTTAGATTAATGGTGGTAAGGCAGTTATTCTCTTGCCAAAATTCATTTGCCGGAAAAACTTTGCTGAGATTTTTACAAAACAGCTTTTATAATTAGCCGGGGAAAGAAAAATTAAAGGTTCATATGCAAAAAAAACGTTTAAGGATAAAAGACGCAAGAATTAAGGAAGTCTTAAAAGACGGTGGAAGAAAAAATGCCAGAGATGATTTTTTTGAGCTGTTAAAACGCGCAGTCCATCCTTAAAGTTATAATTCCTGTTTTTTCTGGACAACTTTTAATTCGATCTTGTTAAAGAAAACCCACTTGCGGACCTGTGCATCCGATAATAAATCACCGTTATTCTGTTCCATCAAAGATAAAATATTATTATACATTCTCCAAGCGGTTTTATAGGTAACACCAAGCTCACGTTGTAGCGTTTTTACAGAAATATTTGCTCTGGTATGTGTCATTAGAAATAGTGCATAAAACCAAAGTCTCAAAGGAGTAGTCGTTTTTTCAAAAATGGTATCCGCTAATGGTGAAGTTTGACTGCGACAAAATTTACAGGTATAGACAGGTCTAGCGGTTAGTTTATAATGTCTGGTTGTTTTCCGACAGTTGCTACAATATATTCCTCCGGGGAAACGCCATCGCCTAATTTCTTCAAGACAGGTGTCATTATTTGGGAAACGTGAGGCAAAATGAGCCAGAGAAAATTCATTGCTCATAAATTAAGTATATTAAAGCAAATTACGTGTTGTCAAGGGATAAATACCTAAATTGCTTATTGACTGTCTTGTGAAATTTTGTTTTAATGTTTATATCTTTAAATCCGGTAGGGAATTATCTGTTTTATGAAACAAAAAGTTACTGTTTACCTGGATAATATAATTACATTTTTAGTACTGCTAGTTGCAGGAGTAACGCCTCTCTTATTCTTCAATCAAATGACCGAATTTTATCAAATGCCAAAATTAATTTTTCTTGTTTTCTCAACCGTAATTTTGCTCGGACTTTGGATTTTTTCCTGGATTTTAAAAGGTAAAATTAGTATTACCAGGACCCCCTTGGATGTGCCGTTATTATTACTATTGGTGGTAGTGATAATTTCGACTGTCTTTAGTGCAACTAAATATCCTGCGGTTTACGGAAACTTTCCAAGCGTACACGGTTCTGCCGTTTCCTGGGTAATATATATACTATTGTATTTTGTAATTGTTTCCCAGCTGAGAACTTTAAATAAAGTTAAGAGCTTTTTGTATGTGCTTTATGGGAGCGCAACAATAATAGCCGTAATAAGTTTAATGTCTTTCTTTAAACTTTTTCTGCCTTTTGATTTTGCAAAAGCGGTCAACTTTACACCAACCGGCGCATCTTTTTCGACAGTCGCATTTCTCTTAATGCTTTTGCCTTTACCGCTTTTTTCCTTAACAAAAGTCAATAAATACTTACCGGTAGCAGTGGCGATTCCATTGGCAATTCTTTTTTCCGCCATAATTGTCTTGACAGGTTCATTACCAAGTTACGTGCTGCTTTTACTGGTGTTTGGGGTTTGTGCGTTTGTCGCTAAACCGCATAAAGTAAGACAAACCTTAGGTTTATTTTTGATTCCGGTTGCAACTACGGCTTTAGTATTCGCCCTGGCCTACCTGCCTTTACCGGGTAATCCGGTGCAAAGTTTGGAAGCTAATTTTCCCAAAGAAATCCAATTGCCCCTTGCGACTTCATGGAAGATAAGTGCGTCGGTTTTTCGAGATGCACCTTTTATCGGTACCGGTCCGTCTACCTATTTGTTTAACTTTTCCACCTATAAACCGTTAGAGTTTAACCAACTGGCTTTCTGGAATTTCTCGTTCGACTCGGCCAATAATGAATTTCTACAAGAATTGGGAACACTGGGCATATTAGGGCTGCTTGCTTTAGTATTTGTCTGTGTTGTGGTGGCGGTTAATAGCTGGAAGAATATGTCGACAAGAGCATCAGTAGACACTTCTCAAGATGACTCGCATGTAATCTTAAGTTCTTTGGCAGTCAGCGGTTTAACGGCAATCGGCTTACTGTTTATTCACGCCACTACCATAGTTTCGTTTGTGGTTACCTTGTTTGTATTTGCTGCTCTGATGATGTCCCAAAGATCAATCAGGGAAAAAGTATTAGAATTTTCTGTTGGGATTAAGGCCTTAACCAATAATAATAAACAAATCGATCTTTTTCCAATTGTCGTTTTCATCATCTTTTTGATAATAGCCGTACCAGTGTTATACAAAACATACAATGTTACGCTGGCTGACTACTACCATAGGCTTGCCCTTTCGCAAGCCAATAAGAATGGTACGTTAACTTATCAATACTTACAGAAAGCGGAGTCTATTAATCCGGAAGTGGATTTGTATCGGGTGGATATGGCACAGACAAACTTTGCCTTAGCCAACGCTTTGGCTGTGCAAAAGGGCCCAAGCAAAACAAATCCGGCAGGATCATTAACAACCCAGGATAAAGCCACAATTCAAACTTTACTGGCCCAATCAATTAATGAGGGAAGAGTGGCGGTAACCTTAAGTCCAAGGTCTGCGCGCAACTGGGAAGTCCTAGGCTCTGTTTATAGGAATATTACCGGGGTGGCGCAAAATGCTTTGGCGTTCTCTTTAAATGCTTATGGTAATGCCATCCAGTTGGATCCGCTTAATCCTTCCTTAAGACTAACGGTTGGCGGAATATATTATTCGATTAAAAGATATGATTTGGCGGAGAGATTTTTCTCTGATGCCACCAATTTAAAACCGGATTATGCTAATGCCTATTACAACTTGTCCATTGCCTACAGAGACGGCGGGGATTTAACAAACGCCACCACCGTAGCCCAACAATTAGTAACCTTATTGCAAAAAAATCCCAGTAGCGCGGATTATCAAGCAGCCAGTAAGTATTTAGCTCAACTAAAAGCAACAGCTACAGCTCAGGCAGCGCAAGCACAAACAACTCCGACTACTCAAACAACGAGTGCCTTGCAGGGTGGAAGTGTTTCGGGAGTCAACGTTCCAAGCCTGAATAATCCTCCAAAAGTAACAGTGCCCGCTCCGGTTAAAAGTAATCCTAACGCTAAGATTCCAAGCTTGTCACCAACCCCAACCGGTACATCGGAGATAACCCCAACTACGACTCCGTAAAACAAAACAGGGGACTTACAAATTACTGGTAGTGCTAATGATATCCGATTCTTTTAAAGGAGTACCGTTAATTTTGGCCATAATGTTATTGGCCAGTTTTAAGATTTGTTTTGGATCCGATGTATATTGTAATGTTTCAAAATTAATTAAATTAGCTTCATAAAAATTATCGCCATAAACCTGGTCTAAAGCCGTCCGCAGGCCCATTTCGTCTTTGCTAAAATAAATATCTGCCAGCTCACTCTCCGGAATGATCTTGGTCATCTGAGCGATGATTTTAACATAAACCGGATAACCTAAGTTAGTACTAACATCAAGATTATCCTGAATTGCTCTTCTGGCGAAATATTCGGTTAAACCCTCTTCGAAAAATGAGGCGGTAAAACTTTTCCCGTCGATATTACTGGCATAGTGCAAATACTCATGGACAACCGTTTCAAAATAGTCGGCAAGAGCGTGCGGGCTTTGGGCGTTAATTAATATTTTGATGGTGTCGGGAGGGAAAAATGACCCAAGTTCATGCGGAATATTTTGTTTAAGAAGACCGCCTAATTGTACTTGGAGATTATAAAAATTAGCATAAAGCCTGGAAGTTGCCAGTTGGTTTTGATCACTCACCAATTTGCTATTCCAAAAGTCCAAGGCATCACTAGTGTTTTGGGTGGCGTTGTCAAGTGACTGCACTAAGCTTAGACAATAGTCTTTGGAATTAGTGTGATAGAAAGTATTTCCTTGGTAATGACCAACCGCCATGCACTGGTTGTACTGTTTATCTCTGGTGGCATAAGTAGATTTAATAAAATTCTGATTAGAGGCAATATTGTTTTTATCTTCTTGGATTGCTGCGGAAGAGGTAGCAATATCCTGATTGGTTTGGTTAAGCGCCAGTGTCACGTCGGCAATTTTTTTATTGAAATCGATGTCGCGGTATTTCTGATATTCGTTTTCATCCATCATATAAATTTTTGGCGGAAATTTGATATAACGGTTGGGGAAATAACTTTTGATAAATAAATAACCAATAACCGGACTAACAGTCTGTAAGTCTTGGGGATTGATTTGGGAGATGATTAAGGTTCGATCTAACAAAATACTAGACCCCAAATTTTTAATTGGTAAGACAAAAAAAGAGGGAATAGAAGGAAGAATAGAGGCACCGTAAAAGTTGGTTTTGCCAGTAGTGGCTAAAGCAATTGCTTGTAGCTCCTTATATTGATTATTATCGGTAGCAATAATTAGCGGTGGTTGATTGTTAGCTTTTAGGGCATTGACAATTTTATTTCGGTCATTAATAATCCCTAAAAAATGGGGGTTGATGTTTACCGTTAAAGACAATAGGTTAAGTTCTAAAAGCGCGACCACAATTAAAATCAGATAAGAAACAAAAATTCCGATAATTAGTACCGCCAAACTTTGAGTAAAATATGTAAATAATTTTTTGTGTTTAGGATGATTTTTTTCAAATTTTAAAATTCTGGTCATGACAAAAGCTAGTAAAGCAAATCCCAGAAAGAAAAAAATAAAATGTTCTCTTATAAAATTTAGGCCGAAAATAAAATAACCGTTAAAAGGATTAAGCGTAGTGGCAGTAGGAAAATTAGCAAAAAGGGTGATAATGGAAAAAATAACAGCCACAATTAAGATTAGAACTGACATATTTGGTCTTAGATTATTATACTACTTAAATTATTTCCCCAAGCGGTCTTCAAGCTCTTTAAGCCTGATTGAGGTTTTTAAAACGCTGTCCGGTTGAAGGCTAATTGAATCGATTCCCTCGGAGACCAAAAATTCCGCAAAGTCGGGAAAATCCGACGGGCCCTGTCCGCAAATTCCAACAGGCATATCCAATTCATGGGCACGGGAAATAAGCATCTGGATTAATTTTTTGACCGAATTACTTTTTTCGTTGCCAATATGGGCCACAATTTTGGAATCGCGGTCAAGGCCTAATGTCAGCTGGGTTAAATCATTAGAGCCGATTGAGAACCCGTCAAAAAGTGCGGCAAAGTCATCAACCTGCAGAATGTTTGAAGGAATTTCCGCCATTACCCAAACCCGCAATTTTTCATCGATGTCGTCTTTCTTGGCAACTTCTCTGGCGTGTTCATGTTTGGTATGGGGAAGCCCATTTTTAGCCATCACTTCCAAAACCTTTTGTCCCTCTTCCGGTGTCCGGCAAAAAGGAATCATCACCTGCAAATTATAAAGGCCCATTTCCTCCCTGACTTTTTTGACAGCCCGGCATTCCAAGGCAAATGCGCTTTCGAAATTGGGGTCATAATAGCGGCTTGCACCTCTCCAGCCAATCATCGGATTTTCTTCTGCCGGTTCGTAGTCTTTCCCGCCAATTAAGGAAGAGTATTCGTTGGTCTTAAAGTCGCTAAACCTTAGGATTACTTCATGTGGATAAAAGGCGGCGGCAATAATGCTTATGCCATAGGCCAATTTTTGGACATAATAGTCAACTTTATTTTCATAACCGGCAGTTAATTCGTCAATTGTTTTTTTAACTTCCTTATCATCAATCTTGTCATAATTTAATAGGGCATTGGGGTGAATCTTAATAAAATTAGTGATTACAAATTCCTCTCTTGCCAAACCAACGCCTTCATTGGGAATAAAGGAATAATTAAAAACAAATTCCGGGTCGGCCACAATCATTTTAATTTTGGTTTTCGGCGCCTGGAAATCTTTTAGGTCGGTTTTTTGAACCTCAAATTTTAAATGCCCTTCATAAACTTTCCCATCCTCGCCTTCGGCGCAGCAAACGGTAATATCCGTACCGGTTGAGATTACTTTGGTGGCATTGCCGGTGCCAACCACTGCCGGAATACCCAGTTCTCTGGAGACAATTGCCGCGTGCGAAGTTCTGCCGCCGGAATTGGTAACGATGGCGCTGGCTTTTTTCATAATCGGTTCCCAATCGGGGTCGGTAATTTCGGCAATTAAAACTTCACCCGGTTGAAACTGGTCCAGCATGTCAGGGTCTTTAATAAAGCGGGCTTTACCCTGTCCAATTTTTGCCCCAACCGCCGCACCCTCTACCAAAACTTTGCCGTGCTCCAATAATTTATATTCTTCCAGAACCGTTAAGTCTTTTCTGGCCTGGACGGTTTCTGGGCGGGCTTGGACAATGTATAGATCATTGCCGTCAAAGGCCCACTCCATATCCATCGGTTTCCCATAATGCTGTTCGATAATCATGCCCCAGCGGGAAAGCTGTAAAATCTGCTCATCGCTTAAAACAAATTTTTGGCGGTCGCTGTCATGGACAAGCACTTCTTTGGTTGGTTTTGTGCCTTCGTGGGAATAGATTAATTTTTTCTCCTTGCTGCCTAATTTTTTATTAATGATCGCATTTTTGCCTTGAGTAAGAGTCGGCTTAAAAACCATATACTCGTCCGGTGTAACAATTCCCTTAACAATAAATTCCCCCAAGCCCCAGGAACCGTTAATCAAAACGACATTGCGAAATCCCGACTCCGTATCTAAAGTAAACATGACACCAGAGCAGCCTTTATCACTTCGTACCATCTTTTGTACCGCACAGGAAAGGGAAATCTGAAAATGGTCAAAATGTTCGTCAACCCGGTAAGAAATTGCCCGGTTGGTAAATAGTGAAGCGAAAGCCAGTTTAATCGAATGTAAAACATTGTGGTTGCCGTGGACGTTTAAATATGATTCCTGTTGTCCGGCAAAAGAGGCATTCGGCAAATCTTCGGCTGTAGCAGAACTCCTGACCGCCACATCCAAATCCGCTTGGTCAATCTTTAGTTTTTCGGCCAGTTCTTTATATGCTAAGACGATTGCATCTTCCATTTCTTGGGGGATTTTGGCGGAGATAATCATATCTCTTACCTTAAGTCCGGCCGCTTCGAGCGCATGCATATTGCCGGTATCAAGTCCCTCCAACGCTTCTTTAATTTTTATATCCAACTCATTTTTTTCCAAAAAATAGCGGTATGAATAAGCGGTAACCGCAAAACCAAAAGGGACTCTAATTTGTTCGTCGGGGAAAGTGTCGTTTTTGCTGTTGACTAATTTTTGGTACATTTCGCCGAGATTGGCGTTTTTGCCGCCGACAAGCGGAATGTCGTCTTTAGTGATTTCGTCAAACCAGAGAATGAATTTTTTATCTTTTTCCATAGGGCAGGTATATTTATAATATCAGTTGGACGAATTAGATTACAATACCCAAGCTTATCTTAAAACGGTTTTCAGCCTAATTAACTATCCACCAGTTGAATTTAACACTGTTGGCAACTGCCGCATCGAGTTTGACGGTGAATGAATTACCGGCCACTTTGCCTTCAATCCAATACCTGACCGCCGGACTGTAGTCGCCGCTAAAGGTCACATATATCAAAGAATTGTTGGTGACAGCGGTGGTTTTAATCGTGACACTGTCAGTATTCTGACTAATGGTGGCAGTGCCGGCGGATGCACTAAGCGTTGCCGAAGAAGTGGCAGTCGCGGTAGTGATATTCAGTTTTTGCGTGTTCACGGTTTGGGCAGTAACTGTTTTTTGGATATTCACATTGCCGTCTTTATCAATTGTCACTTTGCCGGAAAGAATATTTAATCCGCCCAGCCCGTAATCCTGAAGACTTAGGTCACCGGATAAAGTGTTAATGCTGGCAGTACCGTTATCATTCAACCCGTTAAGTTTAAGAACTCCCATTGAAACATTGCCGGTGATACCAAGGTCATTAACAGTGGTTTGGCCTAAGACGTTGAGGTTTCCGGAAACAGTGGCGGTACTTAACTCAACATCATTGCCAAGACCAAGGTCGGCGGCGGAACTGACATTAACCGGCGCAGTCGGCATAGCGCTAAGGCTGGAAATAATGTCGTCAACTTTTCTGCTCAAGCTGGCCACATCGGCGGCATTTGAAGCGACCTGGTTAGTGCTTTGGGCAATTTGCGAAGAAGCAGTTGCTTCAATGGTTTCCAAACTGGCAATTCTTGAGTTTAAGCTGGCTGACTGAGTTGCTAGTCCTAAGACGTCGGTTTGCAAAGTATTAAGTTTGTTTTCATGAGACGTAAGCGTATTGCTGATTGCCAGTAAGGCATTGTTGAGTGTGCCACCGACTTCCTGTGTACCGATTTGCAAGTCGTTCGGCAGAATGACAGAGTTTGAACTAATGCTGGAAATGGCGATGTTGCCGTTATCGTCGGTGATAATATTGGCCAAGGCTTTTTCCGGATCGGCAAAAGTAATATCAACAAAGACCATAATCTTACCGACTCCAGTTTGGTTAAAGTCTGCCAAAGCTTTACCGATGACTTGTCCCGGTTTGCTGGCTTTCATAGCCACCCCGCTTGTTGAGGAAGTGGTCAAGTAATCGCCCTTATGGATTGCCCCGTTTTCAGTTGAGACCTTAACCGGTACTCTTCCGGCCAGAGCGATTGGAACTGTTTTACCGCCGTTAATAGTTGCATCCGTTTCGGAAAGTCTGAAACCGGGTTTGGTTGAGTAAATGCCGATAACATTAGTGTCGTAAGTTCCGTTTGATTTGGTAACAAACCCATTATCGGTAAGGCTCACCGACAAAACATCGCCTGCTTCAACGTCGTCTTTGGTTGGATAATCCTCAGCCAAATCATAATTGCCGGCAGAGGTGGTTAAAGTTCCCGATAAAGCGGCATTGCCGGTTGAATCAACCGAGAAGACATTGGCTCCGGCAGCATTCTTAAACGTAAACTGGGTTGAAGTGGTGGCGCTGGTATTATTGGCCAGTTGCATCACCAAGTTGCCGTTGTTGTCGGAGCTAAACGAACCGTTGGTCAAATTCAAAGCCCCACTGGTGGTCAAATTGCCGTTATTATCAATTGCCAATTGGCCCTGTGAGCCCAACGTTGCATTGGTTGATGTCAGCTCGCCGTTAATCTGGAAGCCGCCGCTCACGGCAAAGCCGGAGGCGGTGGAAAGTTCGCTGGCCAAATCGGTTAAAGCTTGGTTGGATAGTTCAAGACTGTTGGCAACAATCTTGCCGGCAGTCAATGTTCCGGAAACAGTGGCATTGGTGCTGACCGCTAACTCATTAGAATTCAATTTTCCGCTAAATGAAGCATTGCCCTGGTTATCAATAATGGCCACTGCCGAACCGGAGGCGGTATTAGAATTTAAGATTTCCAGTTCATTATTATCAAATTTAATTGCCAGGGCAGAATCGGAGGCCAGAGGACTAATTAAGTCGGTATGCATGTTTTCCGGCGTTGGAACTCCGGTTTGATTGCCCAAAACCTCGTTGACAATCGAAGCAATATAGTCATGGATATTCTGTCCGTTAATAGTGATGTTTTCACCGGTAACTTTCAAAGCGTTAGTTGTCAATTGTTGGATATTGGCGCTTCCTGCTTGCAGATTAGCAATTAGGGCGCTTGAGAATTCGCCGACTCTTTGCAACGGATTACCTAAAGCATCATTCAAAGTATAATAATGCGGAATAGTGTAATTAATATCGGACACATTTTGATCAACCAAGTTTAAATTACCGGTGTCGGTCAAATAAACCTGCGGGTCATACCAGGTCGGGTTGACTCTGACTAGAATTTGTCCAACTTGGTCAGAACTATAATCTTCCATGGCCTCACCAATTACTTGTCCGGCGCTGCTGGCTTTCATCGCTACCCCGGTGGTTGGGGAAACCGTTAAGAAGTCACCGGTTTCAATATTGCCGTTTTGGTTACTGACGCTAGTTGAAATTTGACCGAATAAACCAACTAGTACATATGCCGGATCGTCGTCGTAATTAGAATTACCGATAAAAGCAGAGGAGCTGGAAATAACACCTAAGGGTTGGTTGTTATTACTGTCGCACTCAACGACGTTACCATTGGCATTAAGACAAACGACATCGCCATAAGCAAAATTTTGGTCCGGATTATCTTTCCTAAACCATTCTGCATAGTCTCCGCCGGCTGATGCATAAGCAACGTTGGCTCCGTTTCCTTGAATTTTTCCAATGATAGTTCCGTTTCCGGTAGCAAAATTAATGAATCTATCTCCAAGACCTGGAAGAGAAGTGTTGTTTGCGCCTAACTTAAGCGATAAAGCAGTATGACATTGTGAGTTGGTGCAAGCGGAATTTCCTGAATTGGGGAAAGCATTCCAGATTTGCGCAGAAGCGGTTGAGCTGATGGAGTTTGTAACTTGGAATCTGATGTTGGCTGAAGATGTTGCACCTGTGCCGATTAATGCTAGTGTTTGCGTATTGCCTTCAATATCGAAAGCCGCATTTGGTGAAGTTGTACCCAAGCCGAGATTTCCGGCAAAGTAGTTTTGGGCAGGAGCATCAATATATAAGGCATAGTTTGCAGCAGCAGCAGCAATGGTTTGAACTCTTAAGCCATAATTTGTTCCTCCGCCGGTTACATTCCCAATATTTAAGCCATAATTTACAGATGATCCGGTTCCGGTGATTGTTCCGATGTTCATGCCATAATTATTTGTGCTTCCTCCCTGGAAACCAACAATATTAAGACCGGTTAAATTATTGGCCCCAGCTTGTGTAGTAGTTAAGCCGGAAACATCTACTTGTAATCCATTAAGAGCGCCGGTTAGAGTAGGTGTTCCGATGAAGTCCACATCAGTTAAGTTTCCGGTGGTGCCGGCGGTAGCTAATTTGATTTGTCCGTTAGTGTGGTTATCAATTGTGCCGCCGTTTTGTAGATTAATATCGGTTGTAATGCCGTTATTGGCAAAGTTTAGTCCGGTACCGGAAGAAGCATTAGATGTCAGATTACCATTATGGCCGATGGTAAATAGCGTTGTGCCGGAAGAAGAAGCGGTAAAGACATCGCCGGTGCCCGAGTTATTAACCGCAAGTGCCGCATAAGCGTTTACGCCGCCAACATTAACAGCAGGCAAGGTGCTGTTGGCGCTACTGACCATTAAGGTTTGCGGGGCATTAATACTGTAGGTGCCCGGACAGATTCCGCGTGTACCGGAGACTGTCATCGACGTAGTGCTGCCAACAGCAGTAATGGTTTCTTCGGTTCCGTCTGGCATGGTGATAATATCTCCGACTAATGCCGAGGTCCAGCTTGTTCCGATACCGGTAACGGTAGTACTGGCAGTAGGATTAGAGCCTCCTGATGCGTAAGAACAATTGGTAAGGCTACCGCCTTGTTCAGCAGTGCCGGTGTTATAAACCGGGGCATGGATATTCATTGTGCCGTTCATTTCTAAAGTATAAGCTGGGCTTGTAACATTAATACCCAACTTACCAAGACCGGTTGTTGTGCTGGCACTGGTGGAAGCATTGTTCCAGTATAGACCGCTGGCCAGTGGTGAAACGTTACTACTAATATAATATTGGGAGGTGTTAGTGCCAAGCTTGGTGACGAGCAAGCCTTTAATATAGTGATTGTTGTCATCTCCGCCGGTTCGCGAGGCAAAGCCGAAGTTTAATTTAGAAGTATCCCGGCCAAATTGGTCTGTAGCGGTTAGGACAACATTGCCGTCCCAACGGACAACAATCTGGTTATATAGAATCTGGATGTCCACGGCGTGCCAGTTACCATCGGCAATGTTATAAAGGGGTGCAGCGGCGATGGGGCCGGTGCCTTGTGCACCAGGATTACACTGGTGTTGATCGAGATACGGACCATAGCTAATACCGACGCAATTATGCCATTCGGTAAAGTAAATCAGGTAACCTTGGGTAAAGTTATGGGTACTGCCGGAAGCGTTACCGTATTCAGTTGTCGGAATGTCGTCGGCGTAACTATAGAACCAGGTGCTGTCAGCGCCATTGCCGCCGCCGGCTTTAAACTGGAACTGGATTTCCTCAAACGGCACTTGGGAGAAACTCCAGTTGATATCGCCTGTTTCGTTTGTATTCGCATTAGTCAACTGTTCGCCGTTGGCAAGGGTCCAGGTCGGAGTAAAATTTGTACTACCAAGGCTTAGTACTGAAGCTTGCGGATAAGAATAGTTTGCGCCGGTCGGATCATGGGTAGCATCCCAGTAGGCAAGAGCCGGTGAAGTAAGAGAAATACCGGCGCTGGAAAGACCGACATCGCCTGATGAATCGAGTCCTAGCAACTGTGAATAGTTTGATGACACAGCTGAGTTACTGTTGAGCTGGGTGAATTTAAGACCGGAATTACCTGCTACAGTAGAATTGATTTCCAGAACGTTTCCACCAACCGTAGTAGATGGAGTACTGGTTCCAATGCCGACATTACCATTATTTTTAATGACAAACCTGGTCCAACCGGAGGCGGAAGCGGTGAACAAATCCCCAACACCGTTATTATTGGCAACCAAAGCGGCAAAGCTGGTTTTAGCCGAGACTGAAGCAGCGGCGAGTGTTCCGGAATTTCCTCTGACATCAAACGAAGCCACAGGGGACGTTGTGTTTAATCCCACAAAACCGGTCCCGTTTGGCAATATCGCAAAGTTATTGTTGTTGGCGGTAGTGAGTGTATCAATATTACTGGCAGCGCCTGTAAAGTTAATGTCTGCTCCGTTTCCGGAAAGGGTTAGCCCGGTTGTTCCCGCTAATGTTAGATTTCCGGTAGTATTAACATTTCCGCTGTTATCTATACTAAACCTGGTCCAACCGGAGGCGGAAGCGGTAAACAAATCCCCAACACCGTTATTGTTGGCAACTAAAGCGGCAAAGGAAGTTGTCCCCGAAATGGAGGCAACCGGGTTTGTATATCCCATGGAGTTGATGTCAAGCGCCAAGCCTTTGCTAACATTATTAATATACAATAAGCTGCCGGAAGCGGAGGCAAGGGTTTGATAAAGAGAAAGCAGATGAGACGTATCTGCACAAACCCCACCATTACTGACAGTACAACCGGATGATAACTTGACTAAATCACCGCTAATGGTAAAGGTATTGGCAACCGAAACACTATTGCTTCGCGCAATGCTTAAATAATTTCCGGTATCGTTTATCGAGGAAGTGCCACTGGATATCGTACGGGTCGGTGCAATACTAATCATATTTCCGCTAAAGGCAGCCGGATTGGTTGGAGAAGTGCCGTTTAGAATAATACCGTTTCCACTGGTCAAACCGGCGGCATTTATAGTCATGCCGGTTCCGGAAGTAATCGACGATGATAAGTTAATTTCGGTTCCGCTGGTGATTCCGGCTAGAGTAAGGCCGGTGTCACCGGTTGCTCCCGTGATACCAAGTTTGGCGGTGGGAGTATTGGTGCCAATTCCGACATTGCCGTTCATAAAGGCCGCGGCGTATTGTGTATCATTGGCGTTTGCCGTGCTTGCGTCAACGTATAAGCCATAAACTGTATTGGCCAAAGCTCCGGCATCGACGAAGGAAATATTTTCTCCATAAGCCGTGTCGGCAGCACCGGTTTGGTTGTTGGTAACCGTTGTATTCTCTCCGTAGTATTTATTTCCCGCACCGGTTCCGGTAATAGTCAAATTATTGGTAAATCCGGCAATACCGTTTCCGGTCAAGGCAGTATTGGCAATAGTTAAGGCCGAAGTACCGTTACTGGTTGAGGAAATCGATAATGTGTCACCGGCAGTAGCATTGGAAATTACTCCGGTGGTAAAGTTTCTGTTAAAGTAGCCAAACTGGACGGTGCCGGTACTGGCATTGGTAGTAAATGAGCCGGAGCAGGAAATATTTCCACTGGCATTATAAATAGTGCAGCCGGTGTTATTATAGCCGCCGGCAATGTTGACGTCGCCGGTGGTATTAGTGCCCTGAAGATTTAGAGCACCGCTGCCGTTACTGTCAATGGCCAAGGCGGCATTGGTGGTGGTGGCAGCAATTGCAACAGGGGAGGTACCCGCCAAATTAATAGTGCTGGAATTAACAGTAAATGTACCCGAGCCAAAAGTAACCGGATTATTGTGTGTAGCATTAATGCTCAGAGTATTTGAGCCGGTTGTGTCAACGACAGGGGAGGTGCCGGTCAGACTAACCAGTGTTGAAGCAAGGGTGGTGGTGGCGCCGGAAACCGTCAAATTATTGCTAACGGTGGTAGTTCCGGTTGCCGCTCCAAGCGCAATAGTTGTTGCGTTCCCGCCGATACTTAGCGAAGTAGTTTGGCTGGTGTTGAATAAGTTAACAGACGTACCGGAAGTGGCGGAAACATTGCCGCCGTTAACTACCAAGCTACCCGTAAGTGTCATCGTGCCACTGCCATTAAAGTTGTAGGCAGGATTAGTGGTAGCATTGCCAAAACTTATTGATCTGCTGCCGTTAGTAGTAGTGATATTAAAGTAATCATTACTGCCTTGTTTAATGTCAAAGGCACTGGCAAGATTGTCGGGGATGCTGATTGTATTTGTGCTGGTTGTAGTAGTTGTTAGGGTAGTGCCGCTTAAAGCAATGGTACTACTACCATTACCGATATTGGCGGCGCCGTTGGCCGTCAAAGTTCCGGATATTGTTAAGGCGTTGTTGATGGTGGTTGTTCCGGTAGTTGCTCCGATGCTAATTGTAGTGGCGGCCCCTCCAATATTGACAGTAGCGGTTGAAGTATTAAACAATGTGCCGGTGGCTTTAGCGGTGGTAATATCGCCGGTTAAACCGGTGCCGTTAACGACCAGTCCTCCTCCGGCGGTAACGGTTCCGGTTAATTGGGAAGTGCTATCAATAGTTAATGTTCCTTTGGCCTGGATATTACCGCTATTATCAATAGTTGCTCCGGTTGAGCTATAACCGCCGCCGGTGGTCAAGGAATAAAAGTTACCGGTGGCGCTGCTGGCATTAACAGCGGTGGCGTTTGGCAAAGAAAGAACGCCATTTCTAATGCTGGCAGTACCGCTGGTTGCGCCCATGGTAAGGTTAGTTGCGCCTTCGGCAAAATTAACCGTAGTAGCAGTTACATCGTTAACCAAATTAAAGGTTGATTGGTTAGTGCTGATAGTGCCACCGTTAACCGCTAAAGTTCCGTCGGTTGAAAGATTTCCATTCGAGCCGGTAAGAGAGAAGTGGGTAGCAGTAATGTTGCCGGCTCCAAGGGCTAAAGCATTAGTGATGTTGGCATCTGAAAGGTCAATCGCGGTAGTAACCACTCCACTGGAAACTCCGGCAACTTTTAAGCCAATCGGCAAGGTTCTGGTTTGTTGGTTTTGGATTAAGACCAATTGGCTAGGATCGACCGAGCCTGTACCGCTGGCTCTGGTGAAAGCGGAATATGCGGTTGAGCTGGCAGGAGTGATGACCGAGAAATTAGAGCTTGAACCGGCAAGACTAAAGGTAATATCTTTTGAGCTAGAGGTAGTAATAGTGTTGCCAGTGTTATAAGCTGATTGCAGTGTTGCAGCAGATGAGCCGGCGTTGCAAGTTGCCACACGGTTAGACGAGTCAAGACAAAGTGATGTGCCGGCGGCTCCGCTTAATCCGGTAATTGAGAAATTAGATGTTCCCGCAAGAGTTATTGCAACGTTATTATTATTTGCCGGGGTTAGATTGGTTTGTCCATTACCGGTTAAGGTGCCGGTTATAGTTAAATTATTATTCACCGTGGTTGTCCCAGTGGTTGCCCCCAAAGAAATGGTGGATGCACCTCCACCGATATACAAAGAGGAGGAGCCGGAGTTAAAGAGGTTAACAGTGGAATTAGAAGAAACAATATTAGCATTGGGCGTACCATTAACGGTGAGAGTACCGTTGGTAGTAACTGCTCCGCTTAATTGGGAAGTGCTATCAATAGTTAAGGTTCCTTTGGCCTGGATATTACCGCTATTATCAATAGTTGCTCCGGTTGAGCCATAACCTCCGCCGGTGGTTAAAGACTTAAAGTTACCGGCAGCACCGCTTGCTCCAATGGTAGTAGCATGTGGGAAGTTAACAATAGCATTATTAATTGTGGCTGTGCCGCTGGTTGCGCCCATCGCCAAATTGGTTGCTGCTCCACCAAGATTAACAGTGGTAGCATTGGTATTAAACAAGTTAATAGTGGAAAGGCTGACAGTAGTGCCAATCGTTCCACCGTTAACCGTTAAGGTGCCGTTCATACTAGTATTACCTGCTGTATCAACATTAAAGTAAGTTCCGGAAATTCCGCTTGTTCCTAAAGCAATACCGGTAGTTAAAGCGGCAGAGACATCAATGCCGGTGGTAAACCCGGCTCCGCCAGTACTGGTAACTTTAATGGCTGTCGGAATTGCATTGTCCACACCTAAGACTCCGGCGTTATCAACCAAGATTAATTGAGTTGGAACAGTCGAACCTGCATTGGCTGCCTCACTAAACATAGAATTACCGGTTGCTCCGGCGGCAGTAGTTACCGAGAAGTTGGAATTATTCGCCAGATTAAAGACAATATCTTTAGAGCTGGTAGTAGTAATTGAATTACCGTTGTTGTAGGCGGATTGCAGCGTTGCTGATGCAGTACAGGTGACAACGTGGTTTGAACCGTCAACACAAATCGGTGTTCCGGTGCTGGCCTGCAGTCCGGAAACAGACAGGAAAGAATTACCGCTGGTAGTAATCGCAACATTATTACTACTTCCCGGATTGAAAGAAACCGGACCGGTGGTGGTTAATTTCTTACCGGAGCCAAGGGTTAAATCGGTATTCACCGTGGTTGTCCCAGTGGTTGCCCCCAAAGAAATGGTGGATGCACCTCCACCGATATACAAAGAGGAGGAGCCGGAGTTAAAGAGGTTAACAGTGGAATTAGAAGAAACAATATTAGCTGATGATGCACCGTTAACGGTGAGAGTACCGTTGGTAGTAACTGCTCCGCTTAATTGGGAAGTGCTATCAATAGTTAAGGTTCCTTTGGCCTGGATATTACCGCTATTATCAATAGTTGCTCCGGTTGAGCCATAACCTCCGCCGGTGGTTAAAGACTTAAAGTTACCGGCAGCACCGCTTGCTCCAATGGTAGTAGCATGTGGGAAGTTAACAATAGCATTATTAATTGTGGCTGTGCCGCTGGTTGCGCCCATCGCCAAATTGGTTGCTGCTCCACCAAGATTAACAGTGGTAGCATTGGTATTAAACAAGTTAATAGTGGAAAGGCTGACAGTAGTGCCAATCGTTCCACCGTTAACCGTTAAGGTGCCGTTCATACTAGTATTACCTGCTGTATCAACATTAAAGTAAGTTCCGGAAATTCCGCTTGTTCCTAAAGCAATACCGGTAGTTAAAGCGGCAGAGACATCAATGCCGGTGGTAAACCCGGCTCCGCCAGTACTGGTAACTTTAATGGCTGTCGGAATTGCATTGTCCACACCTAAGACTCCGGCGTTATCAACCAAGATTAATTGAGTTGGAACAGTCGAACCTGCATTGGCTGCCTCACTAAACATAGAATTACCGGTTGCTCCGGCGGCAGTAGTTACCGAGAAGTTGGAATTATTCGCCAGATTAAAGACAATATCTTTAGAGCTGGTAGTAGTAATTGAATTACCGTTGTTGTAGGCGGATTGCAAGCTTAAGTTGGCCGAAGCATCGCATTTAACAATACGATTTGAAGAATCAATACAAAGTGTGGGAGATTGACCGGTGGTTGTCTGCATTCCGGAAACAGTAATATATGAATTAGCACCGCCGGTAATCGCAACATTATTACTACTTCCCGGATTGAAAGAAACCGGACCGGTGGTGGTTAATTTCTTACCGGAGCCAAGGGTTAAATCGGTATTCACCGTGGTTGTCCCAGTGGTTGCCCCCAAAGAAATGGTGGATGCACCTCCACCGATATACAAAGAGGAGGAGCCGGAGTTAAAGAGGTTAACAGTGGAATTAGAAGAAACAATATTAGCTGATGATGCACCGTTAACGGTGAGAGTACCGTTGGTAGTAACTGCTCCGCTTAATTGGGAAGTGCTATCAATAGTTAAGGTTCCTTTGGCCTGGATATTACCGCTATTATCAATAGTTGCTCCGGTTGAGCCATAACCTCCGCCGGTGGTTAGGGAACTAACTCCTGTCACTGCGCTGGCGGCGTTGATGGCAGTAGCATTATTAAAGTTAATGGTCGTATTGTTGATACTGGCTGTGCCGCTGGTTGCGCCCATCGCCAAAGTGGTTGCCGCTCCACCAAGATTGACAGTGGTAGCATTAGTATTAAACAAGTTAATAGTGGAGCTGCTGATGGTGGTAGCAATCGAACCGCCATCAACTGTTAAGGTGCCACTGGTTGAGATATTACCGGTTGAGCCGGTGATAGAGAATTTACTGGCTAAAACATTTCCGCCGCCAAGGTTTAAGGCATTGACGATATTTGAATCCGAAAGGTCAACAGCGGTAGTGACAACTCCTCCAACCTTTAGACCAATCGGTAAAGCTCCTGTTGCCTGATTTTGAATTAAGACTAATTGTGAAGGATTATTAGTGCTTCCTCCGCTGGCTCTTAAGAATTGGGTACCTCCGGTTGAACCGTTAGCGGTGGTTACCGTAAAGTTAGAATCGGTAGTAGAAACATGAGGAGCCAGAGTGAAAGCAATATCTCTAGCGTCGGTTGTGGTGATAGTATTGCCGTTGTTATAGGCGGCCTGCAAACTTTGGGCAGCGCTGTTACAAGTGCCGACATGGTTGGAACCGTCTAAGCAAAGCGAGCTGCCGGCATTTTGGCTTAAGCCGCTAATAGTCAAGAAGGAGCTGGCACCGGTAGTAATTGCAACGTTATTGCCGCTTCCCGGATTGAAAGAAACAGGACCGGTGGTGGTTAAGGTTTTACCGGAACCAAGAGTTAAGTTATTGTTAATGGTGGTTGTTCCGGATGTCGCCCCTAAAGAAATAGTGGTTGCTGCTCCGCCAATATTAAGTCCGGTTGCGTTGGTATTGAAAATACTAGCTGTTCCGGTAACCGAGGTAGCAAGAGTTCCGCCGTTAGCATTAATAGTGCCGCTGGTGGTAACATCTCCGGTTAGAGTAGAACTTCCGTCAACAGTTAGGTTGCTTTTGGTTTGGATTACGCCGGTTGAAGTAATAGTTGTTCCGGTCCCCGAAGTGTAACCGCTACCGGTGGTTAGGGAGTTGAAGTTGCCGCTGGCATTACTGGCATTAACTTGTGTAGCATTAGGTAGAGAAATAATAGCGTTTTTAATAGTCGCTGTACCACTAGTTGCTCCGATACTTACTCCAGTAGCCGCTCCGCCGATATTAAGGCCGGTGGCGTTGGTATTGAAAAGATTTACAGTTCCGGTAGAAGTGGTAGCAATAGTTCCGCCGTTAGCATTAATCGTGCCGCTGGTGGTAACATCTCCGGTTGAACCATTAACGTTGAAGTTGGTTCCCGAGATTCCTGTTCCACCTAAAGCGATACCGGTGGTAGTTGCAGCAGAAACATCAACGCCGGTGATAATGCCACCACCACCGGAGTTACCAATAACAATTCCTTCTGGTACTGGGATAGTCCCGGCATTATCAACCAAGATTAACTGGTTTGGAACTGTAGTAATAGAATTAGGACCTTCCCTAAATATGGAATAACCGGTAGTATCAGCAGCGGTAGTTACCGAGAAGTTGGAATTATTCGCCAGATTAAAGGCAATATCTTTAGAGCTGGCAGTAGTAATCGTATTACCGTTGTTATAAGCGGCTTGCAAGCCTTGAGTTGAGGAATCGCACTTTACGACACGGTTTGAGGAATCAACACAAATTGCCGATCCACTAGTTTGGCTTAAGCCGCTAATCACCAGGAACGAACTGGCACCGGTAGTTATTGCAACGTTATTACTACTTCCCGGATTGAAAGAAACCGGACCGGTGGTGGTTAATTTCTTACCGGAGCCAAGGGTTAAATCGGTATTCACCGTGGTTGTCCCAGTGGTTGCCCCCAAAGAAATGGTGGATGCACCTCCACCGATATACAAAGAGGAGGAGCCGGAGTTAAAGAGGTTAACAGTGGAATTAGAAGAAACAATATTAGCATTTGTTGTACCGTTAACTGTTAGAGTATCATTAGTAGTAACCGCTCCGCTTAATAGGGAAGTACCGTTAATAGTTAAGGTTCCATTGGCCTGAATATTACCACTGCTGCCAATAGTTGCTCCGGTTGATGTATAACCTCCACCGGTGGTTAGAGAGTTAAAGTTACCGGCGGCATTACTGGCATTAACTTGTGTAGCATTAGGCAAGGAAACAATGGCGTTTTTAATAGTCGCTGTACCACTGGTTGCCCCGATATTAATATTGGTTGCCGCACCACCAAGGTTTACAGTAGTAGCAGTAGAGTTAAAAATGCTGGCTGATGATTGGCTAGTAGCAATCACTCCGGAGTTGGCATTAATATTTCCGGTAAAGGTAGTAGCTCCACTACCTAAGAAGGAATAGGAAGGATTGGTACTAGTATTGCCAAAAGCGACATTCTCACTGCTATCCACGGTGCTGACATTAAGATAGCTATTGGCTCCTTCATAGACACTGAAGGCATAAGCACTATTATCAACCAGACTTACCGCCAGGTTATTATTAATAGTAGTAGTACCACTGGTTGCCCCCAAGGAGATAGTAGTGGCAGCCCCACCCAGATTAACTGTGGTTGCTGTGGTATTAAAGATATTGGCAGTTGATTTATCCGTGGTTATATCCGCAGTGGAACCTGTCCCGTTAACTTTAACTCCGGCTTCTGCTGTTACTTGTCCTTTAAGGTCGGAAGTGCTGCCAATGGTTAAAGTGCCGTCTGCCTGGATATTGCCGGTGTTACTGATAGTTACCCCGGTTGAACCATACCCTCCACCAATCGAAGCAGAATCAATAGTCAGTAGAGCACTGCCGGCAGTAACCGCTGTGGCATTAGGCAAAGAAAGGGTGCCACTATTAATAGTAGTAGTACCACTGGTTGCCCCCAAGGAGATAGTAGTGGCAGCCCCACCCAGATTAACTGTGGTTGCTGTGGTATTAAAGATATTGGCAGTTGATTTATCCGTGGTTATATCCGCAGTGGAACCTGTCCCGTTAACTTTAACTCCGGCTTCTGCTGTTACTTGTCCTTTAAGGTCGGAAGTGCTGCCAATGGTTAAAGTGCCGTCTGCCTGGATATTGCCGGTGTTACTGATAGTTACCCCGGTTGAACCATACCCTCCACCAATCGAAGCAGAATCAATAGTCAGTAGAGCACTGCCGGCAGTAACCGCTGTGGCATTAGGCAAAGAAAGGGTGCCACTATTAATAGTAGTAGTACCACTGGTTGCCCCGATATTAACAGCTGTGGCTGCCCCGCCAATATTAACGGTGGTAGCGGTGGTATTAAACAGAGTAGCAGTTGATTTATCCGTGGTTATATCCGCAGTGGAACCTGTCCCGTTAACTTTAACTCCGGCGCCAACAGTCAGGAGCCCATCGGTGGAAATGTTGCCGCTTGTGCCGGTAAGCGTAAAGTGAGCGGAAGTAATATTGCCGGTTCCTAAAGATAAGGCATTAACAATATGAGAATCGGAAAGGTCGATAGCGTTTGTAATTGCTCCACCTCCGGAAGAAGTAACTTTAATAGCGCTTGGCAAAATATTAGTGGTGTTTTTGTTATCAAGTAAAACTAATTGATTAGGAACTGTAGTGTTTGACCCATCTGCCAGTGAGAAAATGGTTGAACTAGTTGAGCCGTTAGCGGTTGTAATATTAAAGTTAGCGTCATAACCGATGCCACCAGATGATGCTAAGGTAAAGTCAATGTTTCTGCCGGTGGTGGTAGTAATGGTATTACCACCAAGATAGGCATTCTGTAAACTAAGGGAAGCATTGGCACAGGCAATGACATTATTGGAGGAGTCTAAACAGATAGGTGTACCAGGATTACTACTTAGTCCATTCAATCTAAAGAAGGTATTGGCATTGGTAGTATTAACGGTAATACCACTACTGGCAGAGGGTGTAAAGGTTGATTGACCCTGGGCCAGGAAGTTTTGTCCTGAAGCAACGGTTGCTCCGCCGTTAAAGGTAGAAACACCGGTCACTGTTAATGCTCCTCCCACTGTCTCATTATTAGTAACAGAGGCACTGTTTAGGGTTGCCAGTCCCGAAGTATTAAGAGTGGAAAGGGAGGTATTCCCGGTAACGGTTAATGTTCCACCGATGACCGTATTCCCGGTTGAAGCATCAATGGTGAATTTATTGGTATTAACCGAAACATTGCCGGTAACTCCTAAGGCTGCGCCAACAGTAGTATTACCGTTAAGGTCAGAGGTTCCGATAATAGTTAAATTACCATTGGCTTGGATATTACCGCTGTTATCAATCGTTGCTCCGGTTGATGTATAACCTCCACCGGTGGTTAGAGAGTTAAAGTTACCGGCGGCATTACTGGCATTAACTTGTGTAGCATTAGGTAGGGAAACAATGGCATTTTTAATAGTCGCTGTACCACTAGTTGCCCCGATATTAATATTGGTTGCCGCTCCTCCTAGATTAAGAGTGGATGCCACACTGTTAAAGACATTACCGGTTGCGTAGGTAGTAGTAATACTGCCACTGTTAACCGCTACTGTACCTGAGGTAGTAATATTACCGTTTGAGCCGGTAATAGAGAAGTCAGTGCCTTTAATAATATTTCCACCGACATCAATAGCGGTTGTCAGATAACTATCCGTTAAATCAATTCCGGTAGTGACATTACCACCATTGACTCCGGCAATCTTTAGACCAACCGGCAAACTTCTTCCGGTGTTCAAATTCTGGATTAAGACCAATTGGCTAGGATCTAAGCTGGCTGAACCATCTGCTCTAACAAAAGCAGAATAACCAATCCCACCCGCAGCAGTGGTAACCGTAAAGTTGGAATCTGCTCCTGTTGCCGCCAGATTAAAGGCAATATCCCGATTATCGGAAGTAGTAATGGTGTTGCCACCGATGTAGGCATTCTGAAGACTAAGAGCGGCATTAGCGCAGGCGATAACATTATTTGAGCTATCTAAGCAAATTGGGTTGCCGGCTGCGCTGGTTAGCCCAGTTAACCTCAAGAAGGAATTTGAATTACCAACATTGATAAGTACACCGTTACCCGAAGACGGTGTAAATGTTGATTGGGCGTTGGCACTAAAGTTATTGTTGGCAGTAAGCGCTCCGGTAAAAGTACCTGTTCCTGTTACCGCCAGGTTATTATTAATAGTAGTAGTACCACTGGTTGCCCCCAAGGAGATAGTTGTGGCAGCCCCGCCAATATTAACGGTGGTAGCGGTGGTATTAAACAGAGTAGCAGTTGATTTATCCGTGGTTATATCCGCAGTGGAGGTACCATTAATCTTTACTCCGGAGCTGGCAGTAACCAGACCGGTGAGGGTAGAGGTTAGATCAATAGTTAAGGTTCCTTTGGCCTGAATATTACCACTGCTGCCAATAGTTGCTCCGGTTGATGTATAACCTCCACCGGTGGTTAGAGAGTTAAAGTTACCGGCGGCATTACTGGCATTAACTTGTGTAGCATTAGGCAAGGAAACAATGGCGTTTTTAATAGTCGCTGTACCACTGGTTGCCCCGATATTAATATTGGTTGCCGCACCACCAAGGTTTACAGTAGTAGCAGTAGAGTTAAAAATGCTGGCTGATGATTGGCTAGTAGCAATCACTCCGGAGTTGGCATTAATATTTCCGGTAAAGGTAGTAGCTCCACTACCTAAGAAGGAATAGGAAGGATTGGTACTAGTATTGCCAAAAGCGACATTCTCACTGCTATCCACGGTGCTGACATTAAGATAGCTATTGGCTCCTTCATAGACACTGAAGGCATAAGCACTATTATCAACCAGACTTACCGCCAGGTTATTATTAATAGTAGTAGTACCACTGGTTGCCCCCAAGGAGATAGTAGTGGCAGCCCCACCCAGATTAACTGTGGTTGCTGTGGTATTAAAGATATTGGCAGTTGATTTATCCGTGGTTATATCCGCAGTGGAACCTGTCCCGTTAACTTTAACTCCGGCATTAGCAGTTAGAAGTCCTCCCACTGTCTCATTATTAGTAACAGAGGCACTGTTTAGGGTTGCCAGTCCCGAAGTATTAAGAGTGGAAAGGGAGGTATTCCCGGTAACGGTTAATGTTCCACCGATGACCGTATTCCCGGTTGAAGCATCAATGGTGAATTTATTGGTATTAACCGAAACATTGCCGGTAACTCCCAGGGTTCCTCCTAAGGAGGTTGCTCCTGTTCCAACCGTAAAGGTATTACTGCCGGTAACAGCAGTATTACCATTCAAGGAGACATTACCGGTACCGGTTGAGAAGGTAGTGGCTGTTCCTCCCTGACTGAAGTTGCCATTGGTAGTGAGATTTCCACTACTATCAATAGTTAAAGCATTAATTCCTCCCGAGGTAACAGCTAAAGCATTACCGCTTGAGGTATTGTTAAGATTAAAGCCTGTGGCAGTTCCTTGATTAGTCAAGTTAAAGGAAGTAGCCAGTCCACTGCCCAGGGTAAAGTCAATGTTTCTGCCGGTGGTAGTAGTAATGGTATTACCACCCGCATAAGCAGTTTGTAAGGTAACCGTATTGGAAGAACACTGAGTAACATTATTGGATGAATCCAGACAAAGGGCCACTCCGGCTGCTGCTGGAGTACTTAATCCATTCAATCTAAAGAAGGTATTGGCATTGGTAGTATTAACGGTAATACCACTACTGGCAGAGGGTGTAAAGGTTGATTGACCCTGGGCCAGGAAGTTTTGTCCTGAAGCAACGGTTGCTCCGCCGTTAAAGGTAGAAACACCGGTCACTGTTAATGCTCCTCCCACTGTCTCATTATTAGTAACAGAGGCACTGTTTAGGGTTGCCAGTCCCGAAGTATTAAGAGTGGAAAGGGAGGTATTCCCGGTAACGGTTAATGTTCCACCGATGACCGTATTCCCGGTTGAAGCATCAATGGTGAATTTATTGGTATTAACCGAAACATTGCCGGTAACTCCCAGGGTTCCTCCTAAGGAGGTTGCTCCTGTTCCAACCGTAAAGGTATTACTGCCGGTAACAGCAGTATTACCATTCAAGGAGACATTACCGGTACCGGTTGAGAAGGTAGTGGCTGTTCCTCCCTGACTGAAGTTGCCATTGGTAGTGAGATTTCCACTACTATCAATAGTTAAAGCATTAATTCCTCCCGAGGTAACAGCTAAAGCATTACCGCTTGAGGTATTGTTAAGATTAAAGCCTGTGGCAGTTCCTTGATTAGTCAAGTTAAAGGAAGTAGCCAGTCCACTGCCCAGGGTAAAGTCAATGTTTCTGCCGGTGGTGGTAGTAATGGTATTACCACCAAGATAGGCATTCTGTAAACTAAGGGAAGCATTGGCACAGGCAATGACATTATTGGAGGAGTCTAAACAGATAGGTGTACCAGGATTACTACTTAGTCCATTCAATCTAAAGAAGGTATTGGCATTGGTAGTATTAACGGTAATACCACTACTGGCAGAGGGTGTAAAGGTTGATTGACCCTGGGCCAGGAAGTTTTGTCCTGAAGCAACGGTTGCTCCGCCGTTAAAGGTAGAAACACCGGTCACTGTTAATGCTCCTCCCACTGTCTCATTATTAGTAACAGAGGCACTGTTTAGGGTTGCCAGTCCCGAAGTATTAAGAGTGGAAAGGGAGGTATTCCCGGTAACGGTTAATGTTCCACCGATGACCGTATTCCCGGTTGAAGCATCAATGGTGAATTTATTGGTATTAACCGAAACATTGCCGGTAACTCCCAGGGTTCCTCCTAAGGAGGTTGCTCCTGTTCCAACCGTAAAGGTATTACTGCCGGTAACAGCAGTATTACCATTCAAGGAGACATTACCGGTACCGGTTGAGAAGGTAGTGGCTGTTCCTCCCTGACTGAAGTTGCCATTGGTAGTGAGATTTCCACTACTATCAATAGTTAAAGCATTAATTCCTCCCGAGGTAACAGCTAAAGCATTACCGCTTGAGGTATTGTTAAGATTAAAGCCTGTGGCAGTTCCTTGATTAGTCAAGTTAAAGGAAGTAGCCAGTCCACTGCCCAGAGTAAAGTCAATGTTTCTGCCGGTGGTGGTAGTAATGGTATTACCACCAAGATAGGCATTCTGTAAACTAAGGGAAGCATTGGCACAGGCAATGACATTATTGGAGGAGTCTAAACAGATAGGTGTACCAGGATTACTACTTAGTCCATTCAATCTAAAGAAGGTATTGGCATTGGTAGTATTAACGGTAATACCACTACTGGCAGAGGGTGTAAAGGTTGATTGACCCTGGGCCAGGAAGTTTTGTCCTGAAGCAACGGTTGCTCCGCCGTTAAAGGTAGAAACACCGGTCACTGTTAATGCTCCTCCCACTGTCTCATTATTAGTAACAGAGGCACTGTTTAGGGTTGCCAGTCCCGAAGTATTAAGAGTGGAAAGGGAGGTATTCCCGGTAACGGTTAATGTTCCACCGATGACCGTATTCCCGGTTGAAGCATCAATGGTGAATTTATTGGTATTAACCGAAACATTGCCGGTAACTCCCAGGGTTCCTCCTAAGGAGGTTGCTCCTGTTCCAACCGTAAAGGTATTACTGCCGGTAACAGCAGTATTACCATTCAAGGAGACATTACCGGTACCGGTTGAGAAGGTAGTGGCTGTTCCTCCCTGACTGAAGTTGCCATTGGTAGTGAGATTTCCACTACTATCAATAGTTAAAGCATTAATTCCTCCCGAGGTAACAGCTAAAGCATTACCGCTTGAGGTATTGTTAAGATTAAAGCCTGTGGCAGTTCCTTGATTAGTCAAGTTAAAGGAAGTAGCCAGTCCACTGCCCAGGGTAAAGTCAATGTTTCTGCCGGTGGTGGTAGTAATGGTATTACCACCAAGATAGGCATTCTGTAAACTAAGGGAAGCATTGGCACAGGCAATGACATTATTGGAGGAGTCTAAACAGATAGGTGTACCAGGATTACTACTTAGTCCATTCAATCTAAAGAAGGTATTGGCATTGGTAGTATTAACGGTAATACCACTACTGGCAGAGGGTGTAAAGGTTGATTGACCCTGGGCCAGGAAGTTTTGTCCTGAAGCAACGGTTGCTCCGCCGTTAAAGGTAGAAACACCGGTCACTGTTAATGCTCCTCCCACTGTCTCATTATTAGTAACAGAGGCACTGTTTAGGGTTGCCAGTCCCGAAGTATTAAGAGTGGAAAGGGAGGTATTCCCGGTAACGGTTAATGTTCCACCGATGACCGTATTCCCGGTTGAAGCATCAATGGTGAATTTATTGGTATTAACCGAAACATTGCCGGTAACTCCCAGGGTTCCTCCTAAGGAGGTATTCCCACTAACTCCTAAGGTAGAGTTAAGTTGGGTGAGATCATTAACGGTTAGTGTTCCGGAAACTGTGGCAAAGTTTTCAGTCAGTAAACTATCAAGAGTTGCCAGACCTGAGGTATTAACGGTAGAGAGGGAAGTATTCCCGGTAACTCCTAAGGTCCCCGAAACAGAAACATTTCCGCCAAAGGTAGTTTGTCCTGTTCCTAAGAAGGAATAGGAAGGATTGGTACTAGTATTACCAAAAGCGACATTCTCTGTCCCGGTACTGGTATTAACATTAATGTATTTATTACTCCCTTGGGAGACATTGAAAGCAGAAGCAGTATTACCGGCAATACCTAAGGATAAAGCGTTACCGGCTCCATTACTATTAATACTAACAGTAGAACCGTTAAGAGTAACCGTCCCGGTGGTATTACCCAAAGTGAGAGTTGCTCCCGCCCCTGATGCCAAGGTGGTATTGTTATTTGAGGATAAAGTGGTAAAGGCACCAGTTGATTGAGTACTACCTGCACCAATAGCCGTATTATTAATCCCGGTTCCCGAGACATTGAAGTTATTGGCAGTAATCGTTAGATTATTAGTACCACTTAAAGCAATACTGGAGGCATTAAGGCTGGAGAGACTGATTGCTCCTGCTGTTCCCGTTATATTCACATTGCCGGTAGTAACCGTTAAACCGTTTGAAGCTGTCAATAACCCATTGGAGGTAATAGTACCGCTATTAGCGGTAGCGATATTTCCGGAAGTAGTAAAGTTACCGCTGCTGGTTGAGTTCCCGTTATTATCAATAGTTAAAGCATTAATTCCTCCCGAGGTAACAGCTAAAGCATTACCGCTTGAGGTATTGTTAAGATTAAAGCCTGTGGCAGTTCCTTGATTAGTCAAGTTAAAGGAAGTAGCCAGTCCACTGCCCAGAGTAAAGTCAATGTTTCTGCCGGTGGTGGTAGTAATGGTATTACCACCATGATAAGCAGTCTGTAAACTAACGGTAGATTGGTACAGGACAATAACATTATTGGATGAATCCAAACAAATGGGTACCAGGATTGCTGTACTTAGTCCATTCAATCTAAAGAAGGTATTGGCCATTGGTAGTATTAACGGTAATACCACTACTGGCAGAGGGTGTAAAGGTTGATTGACCCTGGGCCAGGAAGTTTTGTCCTGAAGCAACGGTTGCTCCGCCGTTAAAGGTAGAAACACCGGTCACTGTTAATGCTCCTCCCACTGTCTCATTATTAGTAACAGAGGCACTGTTTAGGGTTGCCAGTCCCGAAGTATTAAGAGTGGAAAGGGAGGTATTCCCGGTAACGGTTAATGTTCCACCGATGACCGTATTCCCGGTTGAAGCATCAATGGTGAATTTATTGGTATTAACCGAAACATTGCCGGTAACTCCCAGGGTTCCTCCTAAGGAGGTATTCCCACTAACTCCTAAGGTAGAGTTAAGTTGGGTGAGATCATTAACGGTTAGTGTTCCGGAAACTGTGGCAAAGTTTTCAGTCAGTAAACTATCAAGAGTTGCCAGACCTGAGGTATTAACGGTAGAGAGGGAAGTATTCCCGGTAACTCCTAAGGTTCCCGAAACAGAAACATTTCCGCCAAAGGTAGTTTGTCCTGTTCCTAAGAAGGAATAGGAAGGATTGGTACTAGTATTACCAAAAGCGACATTCTCTGTCCCGGTACTGGTATTAACATTAATGTATTTATTACTCCCTTGGGAGACATTGAAAGCAGAAGCAGTATTACCGGCAATACCTAAGGATAAAGCGTTACCGGCTCCATTACTATTAATACTAACAGTAGAACCGTTAAGAGTAACCGTCCCGGTGGTATTACCCAAAGTGAGAGTTGCTCCCGCCCCTGATGCCAAGGTGGTATTGTTATTTGAGGATAAAGTGGTAAAGGCACCAGTTGATTGAGTACTACCTGCACCAATAGCGGTATTATTAATCCCAGTTCGCCGAGACATTGAAGTTATTGGCAGTAATCGTTAGATTATTAGTACCACTTAAAGCAATACTGGAGGCATTAAGGCTGGAGAGACTGATTGCTCCTGCTGTTCCCGTTATATTCACATTGCCGGTAGTAACCGTTAAACCGTTTGAAGCTGTCAATAACCCATTGGAGGTAATAGTACCGCTATTAGCGGTAGCGATATTTCCGGAAGTAGTAAAGTTACCGCTGCTGGTTGAGTTCCCGTTATTATCAATAGTTAAAGCATTAATTCCTCCCGAGGTAACAGCTAAAGCATTACCGCTTGAGGTATTGTTAAGATTAAAGCCTGTGGCAGTTCCTTGATTAGTCAAGTTAAAGGAAGTAGCCAGTCCACTGCCCAGAGTAAAGTCAATGTTTCTGCCGGTGGTGGTAGTAATGGTATTACCACCCGCATAAGCAGTTTGTAAGGTAACCGTATTGGAAGAACACTGAGTAACATTATTGGATGAATCCAGACAATAGGGCCACTCCGGCTGCTGCTGGAGTACTTAATCCATTCAATCTAAAGAAGGTATTGGCATTGGTAGTATTAACGGTAATACCACTACTGGCAGAGGGTGTAAAGGTTGATTGACCCTGGGCCAGGAAGTTTTGTCCTGAAGCAACGGTTGCTCCGCCGTTAAAGGTAGAAACACCGGTCACTGTTAATGCTCCTCCCACTGTCTCATTATTAGTAACAGAGGCACTGTTTAGGGTTGCCAGTCCCGAAGTATTAAGAGTGGAAAGGGAGGTATTCCCGGTAACGGTTAATGTTCCACCGATGACCGTATTCCCGGTTGAAGCATCAATGGTGAATTTATTGGTATTAACCGAAACATTGCCGGTAACTCCTAAGGCTGCGCCAACAGTAGTATTACCGTTAAGGTCAGAGGTTCCGATAATAGTTAAATTACCATTGGCTTGGATATTACCGCTGTTATCAATCGTTGCTCCGGTTGATGTATAACCTCCACCGGTGGTTAGAGAGTTAAAGTTACCGGCGGCATTACTGGCATTAACTTGTGTAGCATTAGGTAGGGAAACAATGGCATTTTTAATAGTCGCTGTACCACTAGTTGCCCCGATATTAATATTGGTTGCCGCTCCTCCTAGATTAAGAGTGGATGCCACACTGTTAAAGACATTACCGGTTGCGTAGGTAGTAGTAATACTGCCACTGTTAACCGCTACTGTACCTGAGGTAGTAATATTACCGTTTGAGCCGGTAATAGAGAAGTCAGTGCCTTTAATAATATTTCCACCGACATCAATAGCGGTTGTCAGATAACTATCCGTTAAATCAATTCCGGTAGTGACATTACCACCATTGACTCCGGCAATCTTTAGACCAACCGGCAAACTTCTTCCGGTGTTCAAATTCTGGATTAAGACCAATTGGCTAGGATCTAAGCTGGCTGAACCATCTGCTCTAACAAAAGCAGAATAACCAATCCCACCCGCAGCAGTGGTAACCGTAAAGTTGGAATCTGCTCCTGTTGCCGCCAGATTAAAGGCAATATCCCGATTATCGGAAGTAGTAATGGTGTTGCCACCAGCATAAGCAGATTGTAAGGTAACAGTAGTACTTGAACACTTCGTGACGTTGTTTGAAGAATCTAAACAAAGGGATACTCCGGCAGTGACCGGAGTAGTTAAATTATTTAATACTAAGAAAGAACTGGTCCCTAAATTAACAGTGACATTATTGGTATCGCCCGGAGTAAACGTTGATTGCCCATTAGCAGCAAAGTTTTGATTAGTTGCAACAGTTGCCCCACCATTAAAGGTAGCAATGCCACTTACCGCCAGGTTATTATTAATAGTAGTAGTACCGGATGTTGCCCCGATATTGATAGCTGTGGCAGCCCCACCCAGATTAACGGTAGTAGCAGTAGCATTAAAGATATTGCCAGTTAACTTATCGGTAGTGATATCCGCAGTAGAGGCACCGTTAATCTTTACTCCGGAACTGGCGGTAACCAGACCGGTGAGAGTAGAGGTTAAATCAATAGTTAGGGTTCCTTTGCTTTGAATATTGCCACTGCTGCCAATAGTTGCTCCGGTTGAGCCATAACCTCCGCCGGTGGTTAGGGAGTTAAAGTTACCGCTGGCATTGGCAGCATTAACTTGTGTAGCATTAGGTAGAGAAATGATTGCATTTCTAATAGTAGCAGTGCCACTGGTTGCGCCCATTGTTAAAGTGGTAGCAGCGCCTCCTAGGCCAAGATTGGTAACAGTGGAGTTAAATAGACTGGCAGCAGTTTTATTAGTCGCAATAGTTCCACTGTTGGCATTAATATCTCCGGTAAAGGTAGTCGCTCCACTACCCAGGAAGGAGTAGGTAGGATTGGTACTACCATTACCAAAAGCGACATTCTCACTGCTATCCACAGTGCTGACATTAAGATAGCTATTGGCTCCTTCATAGACACTGAAGGCATTAGCACTATTATCAACCAGACTTACCGCCAGGTTGTTATTAATAGTAGTAGTACCACTGGTTGCCCCGATATTCACAGCTGTGGCAGCCCCACCCAGATTAACGGTGGTAGCAGTGGTATTAAATAGAGTAGCAGTTGATTTATCGGTAGTGATATCCGCAGTAGAACCTGTACCGTTAACTTTGATACCGGCTTCGGCGGTAACTTGTCCTTTAAGGTCGGAAGTGCTACCAATGGTTAGAGTGCCGTTGGCTTGGATATTGCCGGTATTGGAAATTGTTACCCCGGTATTACCATACCCTCCACCAATCGAAGCAGAGTCAATAGTTAGCAAAGCACTGCCGGCAGTAACCGCAGTGGCATTAGGCAAAGAAAGGGTGCCACTATTAATAGTAGTAGTACCACTGGTTGCCCCGATATTCACAGCTGTAGCAGCTCCGCCAATATTTAATCCGGTAGCATTGGTGTTGAAGACATTGGCGGTTCCGGCAGTAGTAGTTGTCAGATTACCGTTGTTAACCTGGACATCATTGCCAAATGTTGCCACTCCGGTGACGTTTAGCGCTGAATTAAGGTAGGTTACATCGTTGACGGCTAAGGTTCCACTAACACTGGCATTTCCAGAAAGAAGAGAATTTTCATCCACCGTTAAAGTGCCGTTGGCTTGGATATTGCCGGCATTAGAAATGGTCACTCCGGTGTTGCCGTAACCTCCGCCGATGTTAGTTGAATCAATCGTTAATAAGGCATTGCCGGCATTAATAGCGGTAGCATGGGGTAGAGAAAGGGTGGCATTATTAATAGTTGCTGTACCGGAAGTAGCCCCGATATTAACATTGGTGGCTGCTCCTCCCATATTAAAGGTTAAGGCATTACTGTTAAATACGGAAGCAGTTCCGGTTGAGGTAGTAGTAATAGTCGAACCGTTAAGAGTTAGATTTCCGCTACTGGTAATATTGCCATTAGTGCCATTGACAGAGAAATTGGTACCGCTTATATCATTTGTCCCTAAAGCAATGGCTGTAACAATAGAAGCATCAGAAACATCCAGCGCTGTTCCGATGCCTGTTCCTCCGCTTGAGGTAATCTTTAATGCGGTTGGTAATTGTCTACTAGTACTGGCATTATCAATTAAGACCAATTGATTTGGGTCTGCCGCTGCCAAACCATCGGCTCTGATAAACTCTGTTCCTCCGGTTGAACCGGCTGCTGTTGTAACCACAAAGTTTGAATCGGAGGCCGTATCTGCCAAAGTGAAACCGATATCTCTGGCATTAGTGGTAGTGATGGTGTTGCCGCCGGTATATGCTCCTTGTAAAGAAATAGAAGTAGTTGAGCACATTACAACGTTATTGGAAGAATCAAGACAAACCAAAGTTCCGGTAGCGGTTTGCAGTCCGGTAATGTTAACAAAAGAATTTCCGGTTGTATTAATTGTTAAATTGTTACTGTTTCCAGGAGTAAAGGTAGACGGTCCGTTAGCGGCAAAACTTTGGTTGGTTGCAACCGTTGCCCCGCCGTTAAAAGTAGCAACGCCACTTACCGCCAGGTTATTATTAATAGTCGTAGTTCCGGATGTTGCACCCAAACTTAAAGTACTGGCAGCTTGGCCAATCGAAAGATTTGACACCCCACTATTAAATATCGATGCCGTCCCGGCAGTAGAAGTGATACTGCCGCTATTAACTGCCAGAGTGCCGGCAGTGGTAACATTCCCGGTTAAGGTGGAAGAGCTATCAACCGTTAATGAACCTTTGGTTTGAATATTGCCATTGTTGTCAATTGTTGCTCCGGTTGAGCTATAACCGCCACCGGTGGTTAAAGAGTAGAAGTTACCGGTGGCATTGGAAGCATTAACGGCAGTAGCATTAGGCAGAGAAAGAGTCACATTATTAATAGTCGTAGTCCCGGATGTTGCACCCAAACTTAAGGTACTGGCTGCTTGGCCAATCGAAAGATTTGACACTCCGCTATTAAAGATTGCTGCTGTTCCGGCAGTAGAAGTAATACTGCCGCTATTAACTGCCAGAGTTCCACTGGTTGTAATATTACCGTTAGAGCCATTTAGGTTAAAGTGGGTGGCGGCAATGTTGTTTGCTCCCAAGTCAATGGCGGTGGTAATGTTGGCATCGGAAAGATCAAGAGCAGTAGTAACGTTTCCACCGCTGACGCCGGCAATTTTTAAGCCAACCGGTAGAGCTGTTTGGGTATTTAGATTTTGGATTAGAACCAACTCGTTGGGATTGTTATTGGCTGTTCCGTCGGCCCTTAAGAATTGGGTTTCTCCGGTAGAGTTTGCGGCAGTGGTGATAACAAAGTTTGAATCGATGGCGGTGTCTGCCAAAGTGAAAGAGATATTTCGGTTATTGGTAGTAGTAATGGTATTTCCTCCAACATAAGCAGCTTGGAGTGAGAAGGTTGCGCCGCCGCATTTGGTGACATTATTTGAAGAGTCCAAACAAATCGCTGTTCCGGCAGTTGATGGGGAAGTTAAATTATTCAAGACAAAGAAAGAGCTACTGCCGGTGTTAAAGATAATATTGTTACTACTTCCGGGGGTAAAGGTAGATGGTCCGTTAGCAGCAAAACTTTGGTTGGTTGCCACTGTTGCTCCGCCATTAAAGGTAGCAACGCCACTTACCGTCAGACTATTATTAATAGTCGTAGTTCCGGATGTGGCTCCCAGACTAATGGTTGATGCCCCTTCTCCGATATGCAGTTCCGGAGTATTGGCATTAAAGATGTAAGAGGGACTGGTAGAGGTGGTGGTAATATATCCTCCGTTAACCGCCAAATTTCCTCCCATGGTGACATCCCCGGTTAACAAGGATGTATTATCCACCGTTAAAGTGCCGTTGGCTTGGATATTGCCGGCATTAGAAATGGTCACTCCGGTGTTGCCGTAACCTCCGCCGATGTTAGTTGAATCAATCGTTAATAAGGCATTGCCGGCATTAATAGCGGTAGCATGGGGTAGAGAAAGGGTGGCATTATTAATAGTTGCTGTACCGGAAGTAGCCCCGATATTAACATTGGTGGCTGCTCCTCCCATATTAAAGGTTAAGGCATTACTGTTAAATACGGAAGCAGTTCCGGTTGAGGTAGTAGTAATAGTCGAACCGTTAAGAGTTAGATTTCCGCTACTGGTAATATTGCCATTAGTGCCATTGACAGAGAAATTGGTACCGCTTATATCATTTGTCCCTAAAGCAATGGCTGTAACAATAGAAGCATCAGAAACATCCAGCGCTGTTCCGATGCCTGTTCCTCCGCTTGAGGTAATCTTTAATGCGGTTGGTAATTGTCTACTAGTACTGGCATTATCAATTAAGACCAATTGATTTGGGTCTGCCGCTGCCAAACCATCGGCTCTGATAAACTCTGTTCCTCCGGTTGAACCGGCTGCTGTTGTAACCACAAAGTTTGAATCGGAGGCCGTATCTGCCAAAGTGAAACCGATATCTCTGGCATTAGTGGTAGTGATGGTGTTGCCGGCATTATAAGCGGCTTGTAATGACAAAGCCGCATTGGAGCAGGTCCTAATATTATTTGAAGAGTCAACGCAAATGACGCTTCCTAATGCACTACTTAGTCCGCTAACTTTCAACAAAGCGTTATTATTGGTATTAATCGTTACTCCGTTTGAGCCGGATGGAGTAAATGTAGACTGTCCTAAAGCGGTTAGATTAGTATCAATTGTGGCTGAGCCTTTAACTTCAAGGTCATTATTAATCGTCGTAGTTCCCGATGTTGCACCAAGACTAATGGTGGTTGCCGCTCCACCAATATTCAATCCGCTGGCGTTAGTATTAAAGATATTGGCAGTATTGGTATAAGTGGTAGCAATAGTTCCGCCGTTGGCGTTAATGGTGCCGTTGGTGGTAACGTCTCCGGCCAACAAAGAACTATTATCAACAGTTAAGGTTCCGTTGGCCTGAATATTTCCTGTGTTCGATATCGTCACTCCGGTTTGTCCATATCCGCCGCCAATATTAGTAGTGTCAACGCTTAAAGTGGCGTTTCCGGCACTGACAACAGTAGCGTTAGGCAGAGCAAGAGTTTGATTATTAATTGTCGTAGTTCCCGATGTTGCACCAAGACTAATGGTGGTTGCCGCTCCACCAATATTCAATCCGCTGGCGTTAGTATTAAAGATGTTGGCGGTATTGGTGTAAGTAGTGGTAATACTCCCTCCGTTAACAGCCAAAGTTCCCGAAGTTGTAATATTTCCGGTTGCACCTTCAATGTTAAAGTTATTGGCAGTAACATTACTTGAACCTAAGGAGAGAGCGTTAACAATATTAGGATCGGAAAGGTCAAGTCCGTTGGTTATTTTACCGGCAGCCGATTGGATTTTAATACCGGCCGCGATACTTCTGGTTGTGCTTTGGTTAGCAACCAAAATTAACTGCATTGGATCGGCAACACCTGATCCATTGGCCCTAACAAAAGCGGAGTATCCGGTGGAGTTATCGGCCGTTGTCACCACAAAGTTTGAGTTGGTTGAAGTATTCGCCAGTGTAAAGGAAATGTCCCTGTTATTGGTAGTGGTAATGGTATTTCCTCCCACATAGGCAGACTGCAGGGAGATGGCATCGGATGCACATTGGGTGATTTGACCATTGGTACCGTTAATACAAACCAAGGTGCCGGTGGCGGTAGGCAGTCCGGTGATGTAAAGTTTGGAATTACTCCCGTTGGTATTGAAGGAAATATTTTGTCCGCTGGTTGCCGGGGTAAAGATGACATTACCATAAGCATTTAAATCATTCTCTACAGTTAAGGTGTTATTAACAGTGGTTGTTCCAGTGGTTGCCCCCAGACTAAGGGTTGATGCTCCTTCTCCGATATGCAGTTCCGGAGTATTGGTATTGAAGATGTAGGAAGGACTGGTTGAGGTGGTGGTGATATATCCGCCGTTAACCGCCAGATTTCCTCCCATGGTGACATCTCCGGTTAAAACAGAAGTGCTGTCAACCGTTAAAGTGCCGTTGGCCTGGATATTGCCGCTATTGGAAATTGTCACTCCGGTGTTCCCATAACCTCCACCAATACTGGCAGAAGTAACACTTAAAGCGGCATTGGCTGCATTAATAGCGGTGGCATGGGGTAGGGAAAGGGTGGCGTTATTAATAGTGGCTGTCCCGCTGGTTGCCCCAATGCTAATAGTAGTTGCCGCTCCTCCCATATTCAAAGTTGGAGCATTGGTATTAAACACCGATGCGGCAGAAGTATTATTGGTAGTAGTAATGGTTGAACCGTTAAGGGATAGATTTCCGCTGGCGGTAATATTACCACCAGAACTAACAGAGAAGTTATTGCCGGAAATGGCACTTGAACCAAGAGCTAAACCGGTAGTGATGCCGCTATTGGAAACATCAATGCCGGTTCCGAATAATCCGGTCAACTTTATACCGGTTGTTACCGGCATAGAAGTGTCGGCATTATTAACTAAGATTAATTGATCGGGAGCATAAGTAGTTGAACCGGTTGCTCTTTGGAAGACCGAATAACCGGTTGAATCAGCAGCCGTTGTCACCACAAAGTTTGAGTTGGTTGAAGTATTCGCCAGTGTAAAGGAAATGTCCCTGTTATTGGTAGTGGTAATGGTATTTCCTCCCACATAGGCAGACTGCAGGGAGATGGCATCGGATGCACATTGGGTGATTTGACCATTGGTACCGTTAATACAAACCAAGGTGCCGGTGGCGGTAGGCAGTCCGGTGATGTAAAGTTTGGAATTACTCCCGTTGGTATTGAAGGAAATATTTTGTCCGCTGGTTGCCGGGGTAAAGATGACATTACCATAAGCATTTAAATCATTCTCTACAGTTAAGGTGTTATTAACAGTGGTTGTTCCAGTGGTTGCCCCCAGACTAAGGGTTGATGCTCCTTCTCCGATATGCAGTTCCGGAGTATTGGTATTGAAGATGTAGGAAGGACTGGTTGAGGTGGTGGTGATATATCCGCCGTTAACCGCCAGATTTCCTCCCATGGTGACATCTCCGGTTAAAACAGAAGTGCTGTCAACCGTTAAAGTGCCGTTGGCCTGGATATTGCCGCTATTGGAAATTGTCACTCCGGTGTTCCCATAACCTCCACCAATACTGGCAGAAGTAACACTTAAAGCGGCATTGGCTGCATTAATAGCGGTGGCATGGGGTAGGGAAAGGGTGGCGTTATTAATAGTGGCTGTCCCGCTGGTTGCCCCAATGCTAATAGTAGTTGCCGCTCCTCCCATATTCAAAGTTGGAGCATTGGTATTAAACACCGATGCGGCAGAAGTATTATTGGTAGTAGTAATGGTTGAACCGTTAAGGGATAGATTTCCGCTGGCGGTAATATTACCACCAGAACTAACAGAGAAGTTATTGCCGGAAATGGCACTTGAACCAAGAGCTAAACCGGTAGTGATGCCGCTATTGGAAACATCAATGCCGGTTCCGAATAATCCGGTCAACTTTATACCGGTTGTTACCGGCATAGAAGTGTCGGCATTATTAACTAAGATTAATTGATCGGGAGCATAAGTAGTTGAACCGGTTGCTCTTTGGAAGACCGAATAACCGGTTGAATCAGCAGCCGTTGTCACCACAAAGTTTGAGTTGGTTGAAGTATTCGCCAGTGTAAAGGAAATGTCCCTGTTATTGGTAGTGGTAATGGTATTTCCTCCCACATAGGCAGACTGCAGGGAGATGGCATCGGATGCACATTGGGTGATTTGACCATTGGTACCGTTAATACAAACCAAGGTGCCGGTTTGAGTTGGAAGACCCGAGATAACAAGTTGCCTGTTGTTTCCGCTGGTATTAAAGGTAATATTTTGTCCATTTGTTCCAGGCGTAAAGCTGACAGCTCCAACAGTAGTTAAATTTCCAGAAACATTTAAGTTGTTATTGATGGTCGTTGTTCCGGAAGTTGCGCCAAGAGAAACCGTAGTTGCTGCTTGTCCAATGTTAAGAGTGGTTGGGGAATTAAAGATATTCCCTGTTGAAGTAATGGTAGTAATATTCCCTCCGTTAACCGCCAGATTTCCTCCCATGGTAACATCTCCGGTTAAAACAGAAGTATTATCAACCGTCAAAGTGCCGTTGGCCTGGATATTGCCGCTATTAGATATCGTTACTCCGGTGTTGCCGTAACCTCCGCCGATTGACGCCGAGTCAATGGTCAATAAAGCGTTGCCGGCATCTAAAGCTGTAGCGTTTGGCAATTCAATGCTGCCATTTCTAATAGTAGCAGTGCCGGTGGTTGCACCTAAGGTTAAAGTTGTCGCCGCACCGCCGATGCTAAGATTGGTGGTGTTAGTGTTGAAAATAGCGGTAGTGCCGGTTGAGGTGGTGGTAATGCTGCCGCTGTTGACTGCCAAAGTTCCGTTGGTAGTAACGTTTCCGCTGGAGCCCTCAACTGTAAAGTAATTACCGGAAATATCATTTGAACCAAAAGAAAGAGCGGTAACAATCGATGGATCGGAAACATCGATTGCCGTAGTAACACCGCTTGTTCCGGAAGAGCCAATTTTTAAGCCAATGGGTAAAATATGAGTTGTATCCGCATTGTCAATTAAAACCAACTGGGTTGGACTTGCAGTGCCTATTCCGTTGTTTCTTACGAATTCCGTTGCTCCGGTTGAGCCGGATAAAGTGTTGACAATAAAGTTAGAATCGGTAGAAGTATCGGCCAGATTAAAAACAATATCTCTGGCATTACCGGTCAAAATACTGTTGCCGCCGTTATAAGCGGATTGCAAAGTGGATGCAGACGGAGGACACTTTACAACATTGTTGGAAGAATCAAGACAAAGAGAATAAGCCGATGTTTCCGGAATTGATAGTCCGCCGATGTTTAACAAAGAATCGGCGTCGGTAATAATATTGATTCCGTTTGTCCCCGAAGGTTGCAGAGTAATTTGTCCGTTTGCAACAAATTCCGCGTTAGCAGTCAAGTTTCCGGTTACATTTAATTTACTGTTTACAGTGGTTGTGCCTCCGGTTGCCCCAAGTGAAAGAGTACTGGCAGCATTACCAATTGATAAGTTTGTGACACCGGAATTAAACACAGTCGCGGTGTTGGTAGTTGAGGTGATGTCGGCAGATAGAGGTCCGTTTACCGCCAAATTGCCGCTGACGGCAGCGTTGTCATTAATAGTTGTGATTCCGCTGCCGGGTGCGCCGATTGAAATAACCGAGGCGGCGCCGCCGATATTAAGGTTGTTAACATTAGTGTTGAAAATGCTTGCCGCAGACGAACTGGAAATAAGCGACCCGCCGTTTACAGCAATATTGCCTCCAAAAGTTGTTAAGCCGGAACCGTTAAATGTATAAGTCGGATTGGTGGTAGTATTACCAAAGGCAATATTCTGTGCACCGGTGGTCGTGGTAACATTCAAATATTGATTTGAGCCTTGTTTAATCACGAAGACGCTGTCGGTATTATCGGCAAGATTGGTAACGAACGTGCCGGTGGCGGTCATGGTTAGATTAGAACCATTTAGAGTGATAGTGTCTCCGCCGTCTCCGATGTTAGCGACTCCATAAGCATTAAAAGTATTGTTGGCATTTAATATTCCGTTGGCTTCCAGGTTTCCGGTAACTGCCAGTTTATTGTTAATGGTGGTGGTTCCGGTAGATGCACCAACTGAAATTGTAGTTCCTGCGCCAGCGATTGAGATTTGGGTGGCATTGGAGTTAAATAGTGACGCACTGTTTTGGGTGGTAGTGATATTGCCGCCGTTGATTGCGACGTTGCCATCTTTATCTACCACAAACACGTCGGCGGTATTATTTTGTAGTTGTACCAGATTGGCGGTGCCTGTATCATTTAAGAAAATTAAAGGACTAGAGCCTGTGGCAGTTTGGGCAATGCGCGGTTGGATAAGCGCCACTGTTCCGCTGTTGGCAGGTAAAGTAATTGTTTCCGGTTGAGATACCAAAGAGCCGGTCAGCGCGGTCGTGAATTGGTTAACGGAAGCCCCCGGTCCGTTAAACCATAAAGTGTTACCAAGGTCATTGCCGGTAAAGGCATCCCCTTGGAGTACATTGCCAACTGCGGTAATATCTCCGCCAATCAAATTGACGTTTACCCATTTCAAAATTCCCTGGTCTTGATAAGTCAAGACATAGTTAGCGGCAGCTTGATCATCAGAAGGAAGGGTATAGGATGTATTAGAAGTTAGTTGATCCGGAGCTTTTAAGGAAATATTATAACTTCCGTTAGCTGCCAAATCGTAAAGTTGTAATTCACTGGTTTGACCGGTACCGGTGCCATACGGTAATAATTGCAAATTCGAGTTTAAGGTAGTGATACCGCTAACCGCTAATGTTCCACCTAAGGAAGTCGCGCCGGTACCAACATTAAAGGTATTACTGTCGGTAACAAAGGTATTACCGTTTAAGTAAGCGCTGCCGGTTCCGGTATTAAAATTACCGTTGCCCAAAAAGGAGAAGGAAGGGTTGGTATTGCCGTTACCGAAAGCAACATTTTCTGCGCCACTGGTAGTATTAACATTTAGATAATTATTGGTTCCTTCTGCCAAATTGAAAGCATTGGTAGTATTACCGACAATACCTAATGACAAACCATTGCCGGTTCCATTGGCATTAATATTCACAAAAGAACCGTTAATGGTGGTTAGTCCGCTGGTGTTTCCGGCTGTAAAGGTAGACAAAGCAGTGGATGATAAAGTAGTATTGCCGGTGGATGAGAGTGTGGTAAAGGCACCACTTGAGGCAGTGGTTGCACCAATTGCAGTAGAGTTAATACCGGTTGAGGTGGTATTAAAGTTATCGGCAGTAATCGTTAAGTTATTCCCCGCAGATAAAGCGATACTTGAGGCCGAAAGTCCTGATAGAGCTAGTGCTCCTGATGTTCCGGTAATATTCACCGCTCCGGTTGTCAGTGTCAATCCATTAGAAGCAGTCAGGAGCCCCGCTGAAGTAATTGTGCCTGTGCCGGTAGTAAGGATATTTCCGGATGAAGAAACATTTCCACTAGTTGTTAAATTCCCATTAGCATTAATAGTTAGTGTCGGAGTAGTATTGCTTTGGACTTGTAGGGCGATATTGGTAGGGGAGTTAGTATCGTTAATGATAACCCCATTACCGGTACTGGCGTTAGTTAGGTAGATGCCACTTCCTGTACCGTTATTAGCTAAATTAAAAGCAGCCGAAGCAGTACCGTTATTAGTCAGATTAAAGGAAGTGTTAAGACCTGTTCCTAAGGTAAAGGCAATCCCTCTATCCTCAGTAGTGGTAATGGTGTTGCCGGTATTGTAGGCTGCCTGCAGTCCAAAAGGTGCACCGTTACAACTAACTACTCTGTTTGAGGAATCCAAACAAATGGCATTACCAACTGCAGTACCGATACCGTTGATGGTCAGGTAAGAACCATTGGAGTAATCGGTATTAATACTGACACTGTTATTAGTCCCCGGTGTGAAGGTGGCAGACCCTGAGGCATTAAAGGCTTGTCCGGTTGGAATTAGTGCCCCGCCATTAAAGGTAGAAAGTCCCAAAACATCTAAAGTTGAAGAAAGGGTAGTGGCACCGGTTACTCCCAGAGTTCCGGCAATAGAAGTATTACCGGTTAAGGCTTCGACAGTAAATTGGTTGTTACCAACAGTAAAATTCCCATTAACAGCTAAGATTCCCCCAACAGTTTCGTTATTGGTAACGGAAGCACTGTTTAGAGTGGCCAAGGCAGAGGTATTAACAGTCGAAAGGGAAGTATTACCAGTTACTGCTAATGTTCCACCCACAGTAGCACTGCCACTAACCCCCAGGTTTGCAGAAAGAGTAGTTTCTCCGGTAACACCCAATGTTCCAAGCATCGAAACATTGCCGTTAAAGTTAGTATTAACCGCTCCAAAAGAGATAGCCGGGGAAATACTACTGGTGTTGACATTGATGTAATCGGTTGCGCCATTGGTTAGCACAAAAGCGCTTGGGGTATTGTCAGCCAGGCCTAAGGATAAAGTACTGCCTTGACCATTGGCATTAATATTCACAAAAGAACCGTTAATGGTGGTTAGTCCGCTGGTGTTTCCGGCTGTAAAGGTAGACAAAGCAGTGGATGATAAAGTAGTATTGCCGGTGGATGAGAGTGTGGTAAAGGCACCACTTGAGGCAGTGGTTGCACCAATTGCAGTAGAGTTAATACCGGTTGAGGTGGTATTAAAGTTATCGGCAGTAATCGTTAAGTTATTCCCCGCAGATAAAGCGATACTTGAGGCCGAAAGTCCTGATAGAGCTAGTGCTCCTGATGTTCCGGTAATATTCACCGCTCCGGTTGTCAGTGTCAATCCATTAGAAGCAGTCAGGAGCCCCGCTGAAGTAATTGTGCCTGTGCCGGTAGTAAGGATATTTCCGGATGAAGAAACATTTCCACTAGTTGTTAAATTCCCATTAGCATTAATAGTTAGTGTCGGAGTAGTATTGCTTTGGACTTGTAGGGCGATATTGGTAGGGGAGTTAGTATCGTTAATGATAACCCCATTACCGGTACTGGCGTTAGTTAGGTAGATGCCACTTCCTGTACCGTTATTAGCTAAATTAAAAGCAGCCGAAGCAGTACCGTTATTAGTCAGATTAAAGGAAGTGTTAAGACCTGTTCCTAAGGTAAAGGCAATCCCTCTATCCTCAGTAGTGGTAATGGTGTTGCCGGTATTGTAGGCTGCCTGCAGTCCAAAAGGTGCACCGTTACAACTAACTACTCTGTTTGAGGAATCCAAACAAATGGCATTACCAACTGCAGTACCGATACCGTTGATGGTCAGGTAAGAACCATTGGAGTAATCGGTATTAATACTGACACTGTTATTAGTCCCCGGTGTGAAGGTGGCAGACCCTGAGGCATTAAAGGCTTGTCCGGTTGGAATTAGTGCCCCGCCATTAAAGGTAGAAAGTCCCAAAACATCTAAAGTTGAAGAAAGGGTAGTGGCACCGGTTACTCCCAGAGTTCCGGCAATAGAAGTATTACCGGTTAAGGCTTCGACAGTAAATTGGTTGTTACCAACAGTAAAATTCCCATTAACAGCTAAGATTCCCCCAACAGTTTCGTTATTGGTAACGGAAGCACTGTTTAGAGTGGCCAAGGCAGAGGTATTAACAGTCGAAAGGGAAGTATTACCAGTTACTGCTAATGTTCCACCCACAGTAGCACTGCCACTAACCCCCAGGTTTGCAGAAAGAGTAGTTTCTCCGGTAACACCCAATGTTCCAAGCATCGAAACATTGCCGTTAAAGTTAGTATTAACCGCTCCAAAAGAGATAGCCGGGGAAATACTACTGGTGTTGACATTGATGTAATCGGTTGCGCCATTGGTTAGCACAAAAGCGCTTGGGGTATTGTCAGCCAGGCCTAAGGATAAAGTACTGCCTTGACCATTGGCATTAATATTCACAAAAGAACCGTTAATGGTGGTTAGTCCGCTGGTGTTTCCGGCTGTAAAGGTAGACAAAGCAGTGGATGATAAAGTAGTATTGCCGGTGGATGAGAGTGTGGTAAAGGCACCACTTGAGGCAGTGGTTGCACCAATTGCAGTAGAGTTAATACCGGTTGAGGTGGTATTAAAGTTATCGGCAGTAATCGTTAAGTTATTCCCCGCAGATAAAGCGATACTTGAGGCCGAAAGTCCTGATAGAGCTAGTGCTCCTGATGTTCCGGTAATATTCACCGCTCCGGTTGTCAGTGTCAATCCATTAGAAGCAGTCAGGAGCCCCGCTGAAGTAATTGTGCCTGTGCCGGTAGTAAGGATATTTCCGGATGAAGAAACATTTCCACTAGTTGTTAAATTCCCATTAGCATTAATAGTTAGTGTCGGAGTAGTATTGCTTTGGACTTGTAGGGCGATATTGGTAGGGGAGTTAGTATCGTTAATGATAACCCCATTACCGGTACTGGCGTTAGTTAGGTAGATGCCACTTCCTGTACCGTTATTAGCTAAATTAAAAGCAGCCGAAGCAGTACCGTTATTAGTCAGATTAAAGGAAGTGTTAAGACCTGTTCCTAAGGTAAAGGCAATCCCTCTATCCTCAGTAGTGGTAATGGTGTTGCCGGTATTGTAGGCTGCCTGCAGTCCAAAAGGTGCACCGTTACAACTAACTACTCTGTTTGAGGAATCCAAACAAATGGCATTACCAACTGCAGTACCGATACCGTTGATGGTCAGGTAAGAACCATTGGAGTAATCGGTATTAATACTGACACTGTTATTAGTCCCCGGTGTGAAGGTGGCAGACCCTGAGGCATTAAAGGCTTGTCCGGTTGGAATTAGTGCCCCGCCATTAAAGGTAGAAAGTCCCAAAACATCTAAAGTTGAAGAAAGGGTAGTGGCACCGGTTACTCCCAGAGTTCCGGCAATAGAAGTATTACCGGTTAAGGCTTCGACAGTAAATTGGTTGTTACCAACAGTAAAATTCCCATTAACAGCTAAGATTCCCCCAACAGTTTCGTTATTGGTAACGGAAGCACTGTTTAGAGTGGCCAAGGCAGAGGTATTAACAGTCGAAAGGGAAGTATTACCAGTTACTGCTAATGTTCCACCCACAGTAGCACTGCCACTAACCCCCAGGTTTGCAGAAAGAGTAGTTTCTCCGGTAACACCCAATGTTCCAAGCATCGAAACATTGCCGTTAAAGTTAGTATTAACCGCTCCAAAAGAGATAGCCGGGGAAATACTACTGGTGTTGACATTGATGTAATCGGTTGCGCCATTGGTTAGCACAAAAGCGCTTGGGGTATTGTCAGCCAGGCCTAAGGATAAAGTACTGCCTTGACCATTGGCATTAATATTCACAAAAGAACCGTTAATGGTGGTTAGTCCGCTGGTGTTTCCGGCTGTAAAGGTAGACAAAGCAGTGGATGATAAAGTAGTATTGCCGGTGGATGAGAGTGTGGTAAAGGCACCACTTGAGGCAGTGGTTGCACCAATTGCAGTAGAGTTAATACCGGTTGAGGTGGTATTAAAGTTATCGGCAGTAATCGTTAAGTTATTCCCCGCAGATAAAGCGATACTTGAGGCCGAAAGTCCTGATAGAGCTAGTGCTCCTGATGTTCCGGTAATATTCACCGCTCCGGTTGTCAGTGTCAATCCATTAGAAGCAGTCAGGAGCCCCGCTGAAGTAATTGTGCCTGTGCCGGTAGTAAGGATATTTCCGGATGAAGAAACATTTCCACTAGTTGTTAAATTCCCATTAGCATTAATAGTTAGTGTCGGAGTAGTATTGCTTTGGACTTGTAGGGCGATATTGGTAGGGGAGTTAGTATCGTTAATGATAACCCCATTACCGGTACTGGCGTTAGTTAGGTAGATGCCACTTCCTGTACCGTTATTAGCTAAATTAAAAGCAGCCGAAGCAGTACCGTTATTAGTCAGATTAAAGGAAGTGTTAAGACCTGTTCCTAAGGTAAAGGCAATCCCTCTATCCTCAGTAGTGGTAATGGTGTTGCCGGCTTCATAAGCCTGTTGCAAAGTTACATTTAAAGCATTCGATGAACAAACAGACAATTGGTTAGAGGAGTTTTGACAAACCACAGTTCCTCCGACAGCTGCTGAAAGAGCAGAAACTTGTACGGCATTTGCGGTTAAAACAATTTGTCCTGTTCCGGCTGATAAACTCAAATTTTGGTTGGAGATGGTATAAATGTCATTGTTAGTGTCCGGTCCGGTAAAGGCCAAGCCGGTTGAGCCGATGGTTTTGTTAGTTAAAGTTTGAGTTTGGTTTTCAAAAACAAAAGTATCACTGCCGATGCCACTGGTTAGAGCAGGAATAACGGCGGTCATGTCGGATGTAGGAGGGGTGGCGCTGATAGTAGTAGTGTGATTACCCGTAGTTTCGTTTCCTAAAACCAGTTGATTTGCAGTTGCTCCGGCGGTAAGTACACCAACGGTTGAAAGACTGCCGTTTTCACTGATAGTTAAAGTTGGGGCACCGCCCGACTCAACCACCAAAGCGTTGTTGGTAGCTGCGTTAGTATCATTAATAATCATGGCAGTCCCGAGCCCGGCGTTAGTTAAAGCAAAACCGGTGGAGTCTCCGTTATTAGCTAAGGTAAACGAAGTTGTTTCGCCGGAAGACAGAACAAAACCAATGTTGTTATTGCTGTTGGTAGTAATGGTATTACCGGCGTTGTAAGCCTGTTGCAAAGTAACATTCAAAGCATTGGCAGGACATTGGATAACTTCACTGTTGTCGTTATTGCGGCACAAGGTGGTGGGTGGAATAGTCGGGCTAATCGGAGCCGACGGTAAAGAACCGAGCTGCGTAGTATTGGAAAGGACAATTTCTCCGGAACCGTTGGGTGTTAAAGTTAGGTTTTGATTGGAGATAGTGGTAATGTTGGTGCCTGTACCGGTAAAGATCATTGTGCCGGAGGTAGAAACATTGCCGTTGACACCAAGTGATAAAGTTGGGGTTGTCCCCGATAAAATTTGCAAAGCATTATTGTTAGGATTGCTATCGGTAATCACAAAAGCGGAAGTGGCACTGCCGGCATTATTTAAAGTAAACTGCGTGTTTTCGGTTAAATTAAATGCCAGATTATGATACAGATTGGAAGTAGTAATGGTGTTGCCCGCTTGATAAGCCTGCTGCAGGGTAACATTCAAAGAATTGGCAGAACATTGGACAATTTGGCCATTGTCATTGTTTCGGCAAAGGGTCGATGGAGGATTAATCGGGCTAATTGGTGCGCTTGGTAAATTTCCCAACTGGGTGATGTTGGAAAGGACGATTTGTCCGGAACCGTTGGGTGTTAAAGTTAGGTTTTGACTAGAAACAGTGGTGATGTCGGCGTTTGCATCTAAACCCGAAAACACCAAGCCGCTTGAGCCGATGGTTTTATTCTGTAAAGTTTGGGCTTCGCTGGCAAAAACAAAAGTGTCGGAGTTAGACGTTAAGAGAGCGGGGATAGTGACTGTTTGATTTCCTGTGGCAGCGGAATTGACAGTGGTGATTGCACCGGTTGTACCCAGGGTCAATTGGTTGACGGAATTGGTTAAACTTAAAGCCGCAAAAGTTGGAGTAGATGTAAGAGCAATGTCCTGAGGTAAAGAGAAATTGATAGCACCGGCCGTACTGGCGATGCTAATCTGGTTGGGAGTACCCGTTAAATATCCCAAGGAAAGACCGGCACCGTTACCAATCAAAAGTTCACCGTTTGTTGCTTCCGAGGTGTCAAGTCCGGTGCCGCCCCTAACTGTAGACAAATATTGTTCACTGTTCAAGGTTCCGTTGTTGGAATAAACAGGACCGTTAGCGGTTAAGGAAGAAAGCGTCAGCTCTCCGTTTTGCGAAAGGCTGGCGACTTCGGTTCCGTTAGTATTTTGGAAAGATAATTTGTAAGACAGGGGAGAATTATTAATAACAATATTTTGTAAGCCGAAAGTAGCGTTAGCGGCTGCACCTCCGGTCCAGTACGAACCTTGAAGCGTAAAGATATTGGAGTTTTCCAAGGGTGTTCCACCGGTTGCATCGGCTAATTTTGCCATTTGGAGACCAGACAATGCGGTTATCAAACTACCATCGTCCAGAATATTGGAATTACCAATAGTGGAACCGTCGGCGGTAAATTTAGCTAGCCGATTAACATTTCCGCTTCCGCCAACTACACCACCGGTGCCGGCGCAGTTTCCGGTGGTTAAACAAAGCGAACCGTTCATATCCGGAACGGTAATGACTCTGGTTACGCCATCTGTTTGCAGTTCGCTTAAATCAAACTGTACTCTTCGGGTTTGATAGTTTTCGTTAACCAAATAAGTTGAGCCGTCAACCAAGGATTTATTGGTCAAAGTTTGCTCCTGGTTGGTAAAGACAAAAGTGTCGTTGCCGGTTAGCGCCGGAATAGTGGCAGTCCAAGAGGATGAGGAAGAAGCAATAGCATTAATGGTGGTGGTATTGCCATTGCCCAAGACCAGTTGGTTGTTAACCGCTTGGGAAGTAATTGTTCCCGAAGAAGTGATGTTCCCCGAAGAAAGTGCTCCGGTGGTGGTGATATCGCCGTTGATGCCAAGGGTTAAAGTCGGGGTAGCTCCTGATAAAATTTGCAAAGCGTTGTGGGCAGCATTAGCATCACTGATGACAAAAGCGGAAGTGGCATTGCCGGCATTGGCTAAAGTAAACTGAGTTGATTCACCATTAGCTAAGGTAAAACCAATATTGTTATTGTTGTTGGTGGTGATAGTGTTTCCGGCATTATATGCTTCCTGCAGCGTTACATTCATAGCGTTAGCGGGGCACTGGACGATTTGGTGGGGAGCGGCATCATCCCGGCAAAGAGTAGTGGCGCTGGTTGGAGCGGATGGCAAATCGGCGGCAAGTTGGACAACGCTGCCAAGCACAATTTGTCCACTACCGTTTGGAGTTAAAGTCAAATTTTGGTCAGAAACGGTGGTGATGTCAGCACTCGTGTCCGGCCCCGAGAAAACCAACCCGGTCGAGCCGATGGTTTTGTTAGTTAAAGTTTGGGCTTCATTGAGGAAAGCAAAACTGTCAATGTTGGAAGTAAGTAGTGTTGGAATAGTGATGGTTTGATTTGCAGAAGAGGTAGAGCTGATGGTTGTAACAGCTCCACTTCCACCAAGCATTAACTGATTGGCAGTATTTGTCAAATTCATTCCCGCAAATGTCGGGGAAGAGGTTAAAGCAATATCCTGGGGGAGGGAAAGGGTGATTGTCCCGGAAGTGCTGGCAACATTAATTTGGTTTAAAGTTCCCCCGATGTATCCTAAGGAAAGACCGGCACCGTTACCAATCAAAAGTTCACCGTTTTGGGCCAAGGAAGTGTCAAGTCCGGTACCGCCTCTGGTTGTAGACAGGTATTGTTCGGAAGTTAAGACTCCGCCGGCAGTTGCGTAGACAGGACCATTAAACGGAAGATTGGAGAGGGTTACCGTCCCACTGGCACTTAAAGTAGTAAAGGCTCCGCTTGATTGAGTGGTTGCTCCAATAGCTGTATTGTTAATCCCGGTTCCAGTTACATTAAAGTTATTGGCAGTGATGAGTAAGTTATTCGCTCCGGTTAAGGCAATACTTGATGCACTCAAGCCGGATAAATTTAATGCCCCGGAGGTGCCGGTAAGATTAATTGCACCGGTGGTGACGGTTAATCCGTTTGACCCAGTTAGTAAACCGGCTGAAGTAATAGTTCCGCCACTGTTAGTGGTGATATTGCCGGGAGTGGTGATATCGCCGTTGATGCCAAGGGTTAAAGTCGGGGTAGCTCCTGATAAAATTTGCAAAGCGTTGTGGGCAGCATTAGCATCACTGATGACAAAAGCGGAAGTGGCATTGCCGGCATTGGCTAAAGTAAACTGAGTTGATTCACCATTAGCTAAGGTAAAACCAATATTGTTATTGTTGTTGGTGGTGATAGTGTTTCCGGCATTATATGCCTGCTGTAAATCAACGTTGGCGGCGTTGGCCGGACATTGGGAAATTTGTCCGCTGGTATCATCCCGACAAAGGGTGGTAGCGGTATTTGGATAACTTGGGGCAGAAGCAATGGTACCAAGTTTAACTACCGAAGAAAGAACAATCTGCGTTCCCAGTCCGGTGGTAGAAACAGTTAAGTCTTTACCTGACTGGGTATTAATATCCGCAGTTGCTCCGGAGAAAACCAAACCCGAGGAGCCGATGGTTTTGTTCAGCAAAGTCTGAGCTTCGTTAACGAAGGCAAAGGTATCACTATCTGAAGTTAAGAGTTCGGGGATATTCACCGTTTGAGCGGTGGCAGCGGCGGAGTTAAAAGTAGTAGTGGCGCTGCCTGTGCCTAAGACCAGCTGGTTTGAGGTGGCTTGGGCAGTCAGGGTGCTTGCGGAAGTAATCGAGCCGGTGCCGGTAGTAATTAAATTACCAACAGTTGAAAGTGTACCGTTTTCCAAAACAGTTAACGTTGGATTAGTGGCAGATTGAACTTCCAGTACAGTTCCTAACCCGGCATTCATGTCGTTAATCACAAATGCGGGAGCGGTTCCGGAATTGTTTAAAACAAATGAAGTTGTCTCGCCACCGGCCAGGTTAAAGGTAATATTGTTATTGTTGTTGGTGGTGATAGTGTTTCCGGCATTATATGCCTGCTGTAAATCAACGTTGGCGGCGTTGGCCGGACATTGGGAAATTTGTCCGCTGGTATCATCCCGACAAAGGGTGGTAGCGGTATTTGGATAACTTGGGGCAGAAGCAATGGTACCAAGTTTAACTACCGAAGAAAGAACAATCTGCGTTCCCAGTCCGGTGGTAGAAACAGTTAAGTCTTTACCTGACTGGGTATTAATATCCGCAGTTGCTCCGGAGAAAACCAACCCGCTTGAGCCGATGGTTTTGTTGTCCAGAGTTTGGGCCTGCTCCGCAAACACAAAAGTATCGCCGCCGGGATTGGTCAGCGAAGGAATTAATGCGGTGACGTTAGCGGTTTGGGAAGGGGAGTTAATTGTTAAGGTATGGTTAGCGGCATTGGTATTTCCCAATACCAGTTGGTTATTGGTACTTGTCAAATTCATTCCCGTAAAAGTCGGGGTAGAGGTTAGGGCAATATCCTGGGGGAGGGAAAGGGTGATTGTTCCGGCGCCATTGGTCACATTTACCTGGTTTAAGCTTCCGGAGATTGTTGCCAGAGTATAACCGGTACCGTTACCAATCAATAAAGAACCGTTGGGAGCAGCTGAGGCATCAAGCCCGGTTCCTCCTCTTGAGGGAGAGAGATATTGTTCGGAAGTTAAGACTCCGCCGGCAGTTGCGTAAACAGGACCATTAAACGGAAGATTGGAGAGGGTTACCGTCCCACTGGCACTTAAAGTAGTAAATGCACCGCTTGACTGAAGGTCAGTGCCAATGGCGGTATTGTTAATTCCGGTTGCAGTCGCGTTGAAATTGTTGGCAGTGATGAGTAAGTTATTTGCTCCGGTTAAGGCAATACTTGATGCCCCCAGTCCGGAAAGACTTAATGCCCCTGAAGTGCCGGTTACATTCACCGCACCGGTGGTAACGGTAAGGCCGTTGCCGAAAGTGCCGGAGCCTGAGCAACTCAAATTGCCGGTGGCGTTATCGATAGTGCACCCTGTAGCAAGCGATCCACCGGCAAGATCAATATTGCCGTTGGCGTTAACAGTGATAGCATTAGCTCCGGTCGTATTGTTTGTAACCGTAAATTGGGAATGGTCGACATTAATCTCATATTCATTTTCCAAAGGAGTGGTATCCGTAAACGTGATTGATGGGGAGGTGTTGGCGATAGTGATGTTTCCGCCGGAGGTTGTCTGACCAGTCAAATAGAGATTTCTGTATTGCATGGTTGGCGAGCCCAAATCATAAACTCCGTTTTGGTTGGGGCCAATGCTGCCGGCCACTTCCAATTTAAACGGATTACTATCCGCGTCTAAATCTGTCGGAGTGGCGCCAATGCCGACGTTATTAGTAGGGATTAATAGATCGCCATTATTATTGGTGGTTAGATAAGTATCGGTCACAGCATTGCCGGCAGAATATAAAGTCAAAGTACCGTTTTGTCCACCGCTGCCGGTATTATTGGTGCCAATTGTTAAGTTGGCGGCTGCCGGGTTAAAAGTCAGCGTTCCGGTTTCGACCGTGCTTCCTCCCAAAACAAAATAATCGTTAATGGCAGTTGGGGCAACAATCTGTCCGTAAGGGAGTTCATTAGTAAAATAGAACGGAGTGATGCCGGCGGAAGTGATAGCCGCGTCAAAGTCTTTCAAGACCTGTTGTAAATCGTTTGAGCTGGAGTTATTGAACTGATTATAGACTCCAACCAGGTTTGCCCCGGAAGTAAGATTGCTGCTGCCACTGGCATTAAGCCCAATAGTCCCAACGGTTAAAGTCTGGCTTGCGGGAATGGTAATGGCGCCACTGCTGGCAACCTGCAAACCGGTTGAGTTGATTTGTAAATTTCCGGTTGAGTTGCCAATAGTAGTGGTAGCGCCGGCGGCAGTAGAGAGAGCGATATTGCCGCTAATCGTGGTGCTGTCGGTAGTGGCGCCAAGCGTAATCGTGTTAGGGTTTGTACCATTAGTTGCTATATTGATATTGTCCCCGCCGGAGCCGGTACCGATATTAATGGTTTTAGAATTGTCGCCGGTGCCGATATTCACGCTGCCGGTTGTTCCGGAGTCAATCGTCAGAGAATTTGCGCCGCTTGAGGTAATCGTTCCCGCATTACTAAAGGTCAAATTGGTGCCGCCGACATTAAAGTTATTGGCAACGCCGACTACCGAAGTTAAGGTTGGAGCGAGCGTAAAGTTAACCTGGCCAACCGGTGAAACGACCGGAACAAAGTCTCCGCTGGAGAAATTTAAAACATTGGTCACCGGCGAGATTACGACGTTATCTTCTTTAACTACTGCCACGGCAAACGAGCCAACATATTGCCATTCCGGAGCGCTATTCATGCCCATCATTAAGAATTGTCCGGTATCGCTGGCAGATAAGGTAGTTAAGGTGTTGGTGGTGGAGGCATAAAGCATGTCGCCGGGATTATAACTGGTTAAGCCGGTGCCTCCGACAGTCGGAGAAATGACACCGCTTGTAATTGCCTCACCGGCAACATTGCCGGTTGCATCAATGGTTAAACTATTGGAGACATCGGCGTCGGTAATGCAGGAATCACAGCCGCCGCGGGAGACAACCGTGCCTAAGGTGGAGACATTGCTAATGGTCGTTCCACTGATCGAAATGTCACTTCCGGCTACTAAAGTTACATCGCCGGTTTGGCCTTGGAAAGAAGAAACTGTGCCTGATAAATCGGCCGAAATGGTCGGCGTCTGGCTGGCCGCATTGGTGATGACAATATGGTCTCCGGCCTTAATACCGTATAAAATATTTGGGGCGGTGATGTTTCCCTTAAAGATGCTGGTGCCTCCAACCTCCAGGTTCTGGTTTAAGGAGGCATTTTCCTTGGCAACCAAAGGTAGGGCTAAGATAATATTTCCGATTATTTTCATCTTACTGGTTTGGGCACCTAAAACCGCCTGATTTGTTTGCGTAGCAAAGCTGGGCGTTTGGTTTTGTGATTTTTCCAGGAAGAAGGCAATCCTCTCTTGTTGCGTAAAGACGCCTAAAACCACTAAGATGAGAAACATAGCTAAAGAAAATGCGACTTGCCTTCTGGTTGGCCTAAAGTTAATCGGCGGCAGTTTGAAGCTGAAATTAAGGTTTAGATTCGGTTCGGTTGAGGCTTTTGTATATTCCTTGGCAAATTCGTCCCGATAAAACCCATTTCCGGCCCAACGCACAAGTTTGTCGAATACCGACTCGCTCGTTGGACCGGAAGGGATGGGTGCCTTTTCTGCCACAGGGGCAGAAACAATTAACTTCACTTCGGATTCAGCTCGCCTAGCTTGTTCCTGAAGTGCTTCTTCTATTGGTTGTTCAACTTTTTTTACTTCAATTGCGGGTTTTACTTCAATTGCGGGTTTTACTTCCTCAATAAAAGCCTCCGGGTGAAAGTATCTTTCAATTTGTTCTTCAGAGTAGGAAATGAGGCCATTTTTGCCAACCGTTGGCACTAAAATATTATTCTCGCTTAAGTCAATTAAAGCGTCAACAGACAGCCCCAATTTCTCGGCGGCCTGCTGTAGGTTTAATAATTTTTTTGAGTCAACTTGGCGAGCTGAATCCATCTTCTTAGAGAAATAAATTCTACTATTATATTTAGATTAAGCTGGCCGTAAGAAAGGGGACAGGCGTGAGATATGAATGAGCTCAAGTGGACCTGTGTGGACCTGGAGGCTTAGCCTCAATTACTCAGTCTGAAATCGTTTAAAATTTGCTCGGTGGTCAAATTCATCGCAGTTAGGTCTTGCTCTGTCAGGTACCTTCTAAAAAGAACCCGGTTTTTGGAAGTTCTCGGAAAGAACAAGTCTCTTTTTATGCCTACAAATCCCAGCCGTGTGACCAGTTTGCTAAGGGGAGCACTTAATCTAATTTTTTCATCACTGGAAGTGTCATAATAGATTTCCTTAACGCCGGGTGAAATAAGCCCCATTAGTCTTTCGATAAACTGGTCGGACTCGCTATCTAACTCGGGTTTACTAACTTTATATTCCTGTCCTTGGAAATACAAAACAACAGTTCCGTCGGTTTTTTGGTCAATTTCAAGAATTTTCTGTTTTTCAACATTGCCGGTAAAATTGGGAGAGCCTGCGACGCCTGTATCTAAATCTTTTACGGTGGAATAAGCCAGTTGCTTTCGGAAAGCGAAAAGCACAAATACGAGGCCCACGCTTAAAAAGAGTAATAAAATATTCGGGTTTGTGGTTTGTTGCGGTGAGTTGTCATTTTCTGCGAGTCCGGCAGTGCCGATAGCCGAAGCCAAAAGATTGGCGCTGGTGGCTTCTCCCTTAATGTTGCCTCTGCTATCAAAGATAAAGTTACTGGTCGTATTCTCATTCGAGGCAAAATTTTGGGTTTCACTGTAGGTTGAGTTGTTAGCATTTGCGCTACTGCCGAGAACCGCTTCAGCTGCTGTTTGGTTGCGGGCGGCGGTGTTTTTCCCGGACTTTTTTCCTAAAGGGGTGTTAAACGTAGTAAGCTTATCGCCTAAAATAGTTGCTCCTTCATTGTTAAGCCCATTTCCGGAAGCGATAATATTTTTGAGTTGAATTGGTAATGGAGAGTTTTGGGATCCCGACAGATTGAACTGGCTTATTTGTGATGCTAAAGCCACCCGCATACTATTTGCCTCATCAAATAAAAGCTTAATGTTTATCGGTTGGGTCATAAATATTACCACTAACGTTACGCCTAAAGCTAAAACAGCAAAGATGGGACCGATAGAGAAGTAACTGTTTCTGGCTCTATGAAAATCCGGAGACTCCAATTTTGGATGAAAGTTATTATAGTCTTTTTGGAAATGATTATTTATGGTTATGCCAGATTCGGGTTTTGTGACAGGAATTTGTTCTAGTTTGGTAACAGCTCGCGTTGCCTGACGAATTGCCAAGAATTGGTCAATTTGTTGCTGCGTGTATCCGATTTCTCCGGTTTGGGTGATAGTGGGTTTAAGGATGTTGAACTCATTCCACTTCAGAAGGACGTCAATAGAAACCGCTAACTTTTGAGCAGCTTGCTGTAAAGTTAATAATTGTTCTAATCCAACTGGGCGAGTCGAGTCCATTAATTTTTATTAGAAAATATAAATTTTTGGCCGAAATTCTTCTAAACCATGCGCCAGAATAAATTTGTGAAAATATTAAAATTTTTCAGCCTATATTTACTGTAGGTCTTTTTATAATAGTAGTCAATAGGTCAAAATGGGTCAAAAGTAGTTGAAGAGATACATGTTAGGTGAATATGTATAGGCTGTCCTATAGGTATATTATATATATTTCGAACATAATTAATGTATATAAGCAATTGAATATATTGATTTAACAATCTATTATATATAGCATAAAATTGAGTTTTTCAACGATTTTTGTGAAAAAATATTATCCGGAGATATTAGAAATTACTCTTCTATAAAAAGTGTTTCAATTCCCAGGAAAATGTGAGCGACATCTTGTTTGACTTTTAAGACAGCTTGCTCAATGTCAATTTTTTTAATTAGTTGTTTGTCTTTAAAAAGTTCTATTTCCTGTCTAATGATGGAAATGAAATTGGCGTGCATTGGATATATATCAAATTTTCCAACTTCATTATATGAACTTATTCTGTCAACGTCGCCGGTAAAAATAATATTTTCTGTATCGCGGATTGTAACGTTGATTGTTTTTTTATTTGCCATTTTTATTTTACGGCAGCTGGTTGATTTGGTTGGGATTCAGTGTTTGGTGTTTGAGGGGGAACCGTTTCTGTGTTTGCTGCTTGCGGTTTTATCTCCTCGGTTTTTACAATGGTTGCGGTTTTTAATTTATCTTCAACGTCTTTTAGTGTCGCAATGTACAAAACATCTTCGGGTTGAATTCTGTCGACTTTCCCATCCAGTATGGCCCGAACGTCGTTAACGGCATCTTGCACGTGGACATAAACTCCTTTCTTTTCCGTTTGGTTTTCCACCACTGTAAAATTTTGGGCCATGTAATTTTTAAGCATTTTGGACCGTTTGTAAGCAACCTGATCTTCGGTTGATAATTCGGACTCACCAATTAAGGAGACAATTCTTTCTAAAGAAGTTGCTTTTTTAAGTAATGATTGGGCGTCCAGAGCTGTTTGATAATGGTTCTGTCCAATAGTGTCCGGGTTAAGTGCAGATGAGTTTGAGGAGAGAATGTCAATTGCCGGAAAGCGGCCTTCTTGATAAACAGAGCGGGACAAAATAATACCTGAATCAAGATATGGAAAAATTGCTTGGACTCCGCTGTCGGTTAAATCATCGGCCGGAACATAAATTGCTTCAAAAGTAGTGATAGAATTTTTAAAAGTAGAAACTAATCTTTCGTGGAATGACGCCATTTCCGATGTGAGGGTTGCTTGATAACCTCCCTCGGAAGGAATACTGTTCATCAGTGTCGATAACTCATAACCGGATTGGGCAAAACGGAAAACGTTATCGATAAAGAATAAAACATTTTTTCCTAAAACATCGCGATAATATTCGGCCAGTGTGACGCCGGTGAAGGCAGTTCTAAACCTTAATGCGGCATTTACACCCATGCTCCCGTAAATTAAAGTAACACCTTGCATAACCTTACTCTGCTTAAGAGTTTCAAAAAGTTCTTCTCCTTCTCTGGTACGCTCGCCAACACCGGTAAAAACCGAAACGTTTTCCTTAGGATTTAAGATAACAAGGTTATGAATAATTTCCGAAATAATCACCGTTTTTCCAACGCCGGCGCCGCCAAACAGTCCGACCTTACCGCCTTTCATGAGTGGGGTAAAAAAATCAATCGCTTTGATGCCGGTTTCCAAAAGCTCGTGAGGTATATTAACATTTGCAAAGCTGACGTCTCTGGCAATGATTGGTCTGGTTTCTTTTGTTTTGATTTCTCCCAAACCGTCTTGAGGATTACCTAAAGTATCAATAACTCTACCAAGAAGTTCGGAGCCGACAGGGACTTTAATCGGCTGTCCCGTATCTAGAACAATTGATCCGTGGTGAAGTCTGTCGGTATGGGCAAGAGCCAGACAGAAAAAACTGGTTGGAGAAGCAGAGGTATAAATTTCCATTCGCATAGCAGGATCGTCTTTCTGAACTAAAACATCATAAATACGCGGTTTTTCCTCTAAAAATTCAACTTCAATAATTTGTCCCTTAATACTAACGACTTTGCCTGAAATCATATTTTATGTAAATAAATTTATATTTATTTGTATACTAAATTGTAATTCTTGAATAATATAAATATTCATTAATTTTTTACACCTTATGTCCACAACAACAACCCCGAAATAGTTTCCAGCTGTTTTTTATTGGACAGCGCGTGTTTTAAACGAAGACTAATTCGGTTTAATTTTTTTGATTCTTCCTCGATGTTTAACAAGGCTTCTTCCATGGCGTTTACCCTGGAGACATCACGGGCCAGTTGGTTCTCCAGCAGTGTTTGACTGAATAAGTTTGTCATAATTTGTGTTTCAAAAAAATGAAAAATTTTCTCAAGGGTGGGCTCAAAAATAAAGCGATCTTCACGGGGAACCGGGGTCACCTTTTCGGTTTCAAAAATATCCTCGCCGGTAATACTGGTGAATATTGGAGATTGCGTAACCAGATTCCCAAACTTTCCATAATAAACATAAACTTTTTCGTACTGTAAAAATTTTTGCATCAGTTTCTTGATGTGTTGAATATTAACTTTGGTATCGGGAATTTCAAAATATTCAAACTTTCTCTGAATCATTGCATTTTCATACAATTCCTTACCGGCATTGCCGATAATCACAAGGTCGGTGCTACTTGGGTCTGTTTTTTTAAGGCTTTCGCTAAAAAGCCTAAAAGTTTTCTGGGTAACTGGTCCATAGAGCTTTCCGTTTGACGATAAATAAACCATTAATACTTTATTGATTTTTTGCAGGATCGGTAATATGCTTTTGTCCCCCTTTTTCCGTCGGGCAATTAAATCATTCACCTCTCTGGTGTAAGAGGCTTTTAGGTCAACAAAAACATCGGAAATATCTATCAAAAACTCGCGGGTTTTCAAAACCGAGTCTCTAATTTTTTGCATTTCGATAGCTGCTATTTCTTCATAACTTTCCGCCAGGTCTTTTAAACTGTTTAAGGCTTCCAGCTCTTCAACGATTAGTTTTTTTTGCGCCATAACTTATTTTGTCTTTGCCAAATCAAATAATTTGTCTTTATTATTTAAGACGTTTTGGTTAAAAATTTTTAAATCGTTGGTATTAACAATATCATAAAGCAATTTTTGTTTTCCACGGTCGTAAAAGGCGGCAATTAAGCCGGTTTGAATCGTTTTAAGAACGTCTTTATCGGTGACGATGTTTTGCAAAATCATTGACAAAATAATCATTTGGACAATTTTTGGGACAACCATTTGGTAAGGTTGGTTAAAAAAATTATAAATTAGTTGTCCAAGCCTGAGAGTATTTTTAACGTCATCGGTTAGTTCTTGACCAAAATGAGACAGGTTTTGCAGCTTATCGTATGAAGACAAAAACGTGGTCAGGTTTTTATTAATTTCGCGCGACAGTTGACTTAAAGTTTGTCTGCCGACACGGGTAACAGATAAGGGGATATTGATGGCCGGTCGCATGCCCTGATAGTAAATATTGCTGTCAAGATAAATGTGGCCGTCGGTAATTCCCATGACATTAGTTGAGATGTAACCGGTAAAATCTCCTTCGATAATTTCAATTACCGGTAGGCAAGTGATTGAAACTTCCCCGGCCGTCGGGTGTTTAAAGTTCCCGGCTCTTTCCAGAAGGCTTGAGTGGACGAAAAAGATATCACCGGGGTATGAATCACGGCCGGGAAAACGTCTGGCTAAAAGGGACAATTCACGATAGAACTTGGCGTGAGTCGACAGATCATCAAGAATAAGCAAGGTATGTATTCCCTGGTCGCGAAAATATTCGGCAATAGTCATGGCGGCGTAAGGGGTCTGGTAAATAAGCGTTGGCGAGTCATAAGAACTGGTTGCGACAATGATTACCTTATCCATAATTTTTTCCTGCACAAAAAATTCCTGCAGTTTTTTAATATCGCTTTTTTTCTTGGCGATGGCGACATAAATACAAACTACTCCTTCATAAGCCTGTTTTTTAATGGTGGTCATTAAAAAAGAAGTTTTTCCAGTTTTACGGTCTCCGATAATCAACTCTCTTTGTCCTCTACCTAAAGGCAGGAGTAAGTCTACTAAAGAAATTCCGGTTGTTAGCTGGACGGTAATTTTTTTCCTGCCGGAAATACCTATCGGGTTTGATTCCAGTTCACGGAATTCTTTTGGCGGAGTAATTTTTACGTTTTGGTCCAAAGGCTCTCCCAGAGGATTAATGGCGTGTCCTAGAAGTTCCTTTCCGACCGGGATTGACAATAACCTGTCTGTTCTGGTCACTTTTGTTCCGACTTTAATCGGTTCATGGGAAAAAACTCTTGCTTCCACGTTGCCGTGGTCAATAGTAAAAACTTCGCCCTTTTGTCCACTTTCAAACTCAATTACTTCATGGGCTCTGACTAACGGTAAGCCTTCAATAAAAACAATCGGGTGGCTGACTTGATAAACAATTCCGTATTCTCCTGTCTTTTTCAATGATTGGTTAAATTCTGTATCCATATCTTCGATTTATGCTTTATCTACTAACCACAATATGTTCAACACTTTGATGGTCTCCATGGGGAAGAACAATCTTTTCAGATGTCGTCGGTTTATTGGCCCAAACATCTTGAAAAATCTGGTCAAATTTAGTTTTAATCGAACAGTCAGTGTATTTACCGTTAAAACTAATGGTTGCACCGCCAATGATTTTGCTGTCAACAGTAATATCGAGCAAAACCTCTTTGTGCGTATTTAAAAAAAGCCATTCGGAAAGAGACTTTAGTGTTTCTTCGTTTGGCTCAAAAGCAATCACCAGAGAAAGCAGCGGAAGGTTGGCAATTATTGCTTGAATTTTATCAAGAAAGGTTTTTAAGTCGGGGCTTGAATAGATATTAACCTTATTATTTCTTAGAAGCGAAATGAATTTATCCTTTTTTTCGACACCAAAATGCTCGGTGAGTTCTTTTTCCAGATTAAAACCGGTTTTATATATGCTTTCTGAAATTTGCGAAAGGTGAATTGAAAAATCATTTGCCTCTGCCTTTGTATGAAAAAAATCCGACAAATCTAGCTCTTCCAACTAATCAAACACCCCCTCCGTTTTTGCCCTTTCCAGGGCATCGGTCAGCAATTTTTGGTGGTCATCCAAAGAGATCGCCTTATTCATGATTTCCTGTGAGGCTTTTTGGATAACATGATTAATAATCTCCTCGGATTGCTTTAGGCGTACTTGCTTATAATCATCGAGCTCTTTTTTTAAATCGGGAAGTAAAGTTTCTCGAAATTCCTTAATTTGTCTTTGCAGGTCTCCTTCCAGACCCCTGGCCACATTTTCAAAATCGATAAGCGAGGTAGTAGCCAGTTTTTTTAATGAATCGGAATAGCTGTTCATAAACCGACTGGCTGTTTCAATCGACTCTTTTTGAATATGGGCAACCATCTGTTGCAAGGCTTGGTCAACGATTTCTTTGGATGATTTTTTAATATATTCGGCATTAATAATGATTTGATCGGCTTCACCGACAGCATCTTCCATAATTTTTCTTTCTTTACTTAAGGCGTCATTAACGATTTCGTGGTAACTTGTGTCAACCTTGGTTTCTTTGTTTTTTAGCTCTTTTTCTTCTCTTCGGAGTCTCCAAAGGTAAAAGCCAATGAAGATAAAAATTACAAGGTCAGCCGTGATTGAAATGAACTGAAAGAGCAGGTTGGGCATATCATTATTTTATACCCCCTGGTGCGTAAAAACAAATCCAATTTAGTTTAAAGATGCCAAAATCGCCTCCGCTGGCCTAGGATTTTAGAGCTTGGTAGTATTATTTTTGAGCGGTAAATTATTCATAATTACGTGATAGATAGTGGAAGTTTGTTGGTTTTTATCCAATTGGTAAGCTCGCGTAATCGCTTTTTTGGCATTATCTTTATCATTGTTGTTATATTCCAGCCAGGCTAAACAAAGCCAAAGTTCGGCATTTTCGGGGTATTTTTTAAGGGCCACATTTTTAATAAAACTGATGCTCTTATTTTTGTCTCCATACGACAAGCTGATGATGGCTAGATTGGTGTAGACAACTTCGAAATCCGCATAGCGCAAAGCCTTCAGAAACGATTGCCGAGACTGTTTATAATTACCCAGATTATAGTATACTAATCCCAAAACGGTATAACTTACCGGATTAGGATATAAAGCAATTGAATTTTGAGCGTGCACAGCGGCAAATTTAAAATTTTTCTGGTTATAATACTCACCGCTTAAGATGAGTTCCAAATTGTAAGCCTGTTTTGAGATTCTCAAATCATGCGTTGCCAGAGTAAAATTATCTCGCCAGTCAAAACTGCGAATGAAAGTTCTTAATGACAAGAGTAGTAAAAGGCCTACGATTATTATAATTACTGCTTTGCTACCTAAATTTATTTTATAGACCGTCAGCAATACTCCAATTATTCCCAGTAAACCGATAATCGGGAAATAGAACCAGCGGTCGGAAACGGTCAGGTCAAGCGGAATGATTTGTAAGTGCATTAAAATTCCTGCTAAAAACCAGACAGTAAAAAATAGATAAAGCGCCAGGTGCTTACGGGAGAATTTTTTGTAAATTAGAAAAGCAAAACCCATTAAGGCAGAGAAAAATAGCAGATCTAAAATTAGCGGCAGAAAAAACCCGCTAAAATTTATTTTCGTTACAACCCAGTGATAAGACATTGCTAAATCAAGCGGAAAAACAAAAGTCTTAAGATAAAAAAAGATAATTGCCGGTATGTTCATTAAACGTGCCGGTAAGTTTAAGTCATGAATTGGAGCAAGCACATTTGCATCGGATGTAACTCCAAGGGCAAATAAGCGCAGTGCCAAATAAGCAACGGACGAGAATACAAAACTTATAAATAAGCGATAAAAAGTTTTTCGTTGATAGATAAAGATATAAAGCAGGGACACCAAATAGAAAAGAATGCCGGTTTCTTTTGCCAGGAGAGATAAAAATAACAAGACGTTTACCAAAACAATACTTTTGTAGGACTTAAAATTACTAAGGGTTACCAGCGCCAGCATGCCAAAAAAGAGGAAGAATACTTCTTGAATATCGGCGATGTATAAAGCAACTTCGCTATTTATCGGATGAAGCAAAAAAGCAAGAGACAAGACAAAAGCCAGCGGTTTTTGGAAAAATTGCTTTAAGAATAAAAATACCAGGCAGGCATTAATGATGTAAAAGATAATTAAGAAAAAATGGTAGGCAAAAGAGCTTGGGCCAAATAATAAATACAGAACGGAAAAAATAGTCGTTGTTAAAGGCCTGTACGAAAACCTTTCCAAAACATGGCCACTTTCGCTATTGGTAAAAAATTGCGGTAAGTTTTGTAAGCTTTGGATGGCAACGTTACTGCTAATTAATGGTTTGTCATCGCCCACAAAACCGTTAAAAAGCCCGTTAAAAAAGACAACCAGGCCGATAATTATAATAAACGCAACTGCTTTTTTGGTAGTAAAAGGGAGAAATAGGTTTTTAAAAGTCAGCGGTTGTTCTTGCATGAACCAATATTAACATTGGGAAAATTAACTTACAATATCATTTAATTTTATTGCAGTTTATTATTTACGGTCACAGGTTTATTATTCATGATCGCGTTATAAACGGCCGCAGTTTGTCCCTCCGGGTCTAAGATATAGCCATTCTGAATATCATTTTTTGCCCTATTTTTATCACCGAAATTATACTCAAGTATAGAAAGATAAGTCCAAAGCTTTGGATCATTGGGGAATTTCTTAAGCGCTTTATCTTGGATAAAACTTACGTCTTCTTTAGGATCTCCATAAAGTAAGCCTAAAAAACTAAGATTATCATATGTCTGGTAGTAGTCTCCGTATTTAATTGAGTTTAAAAACGCTCGCTTTGCTTCTTTATAATCTCCAAGATACGCTTCGGCCGATCCAAGATTTAAGAAATTCGTCGAGTACGGGTGAAGCTTAATTGACTTTTCTGCCTGGATTTTTGCATCTTCGTACAAACCCTTTTCAAAGTAGGCATAGCTTAAAGCATTTTCCAGTGCCCAGGAGTCTTTTGATATTTTGGTATCATGCGAGGTTAATGTAAATGCGTCTCTCCAATTAAAACTACGAACGATTGTCCTTGCCGACAAGACTAATATCAATATTAAAACTACCGCAATAATTAAGTTCTGATTAAATTTAATTTTCGCTGCGGCAAAACTTATACCAATCATCCCTAAGAATCCGACTATCGGAAAATAAAACCAGCCCTCGGCAACAGTGGCATCCAAAGGAATGACTTGCATATGAATAGCCATGCCAAGTAAAAACCAAAAAGTAAAAAATATGTACGAAATTAAAAACTTGGAATGCTTTTTAAATAAAATAAATATTGGAGCCAAAATTAAACTAATAAAAAGTAAATCAATAATCAGCGGAATAAAAAAGTTATTTAAATTAAAGTTTGTAACAACCCATTGATAATTCGAGGCGAGTTCAAGCGGAAAAAGAAAAGTTTTAAGGTAATAGAAAAACATCGCCGGAATATTCAGCATCCGGATTAAAAGAGAAAATCCGGCAATTGAAGAATTTGACGGAGTAGAAAACAACCCAACAGCATGAACCCGTAATATTAAAAAAAGCAAAACCGATAAACAGCAATAAATCAAAATATTCAATAAATGTTTTCGTTTAAATAGCAAAGCGTAAATTATTATTAACAGGAAAAACAATATTCCGCTTTCTTTTGAAACCAATGAGAGAAATAGAAATATAGCCGGTAGGAAAAGATATCTTTTGGAATTTATTTTCAAAAACGTGAGTAAGGAAAGCATGCCAAATAAGAAAAATAAAATTTCTTGGGAATCGGAAATATAATAGACAACTTCACTATTTATCGGATGGACAAGAAAAATTAAAGACAAAATTAACGCCGGTAGAGTTTTCAGAAAATATCTCAAAAATAAGAATACTAAAATGGCGTTCGCAAGATGAAGAAAAGCTTGCGCAAAATGGAAGAAAAAAGGGTTAGCCCCAAAAAAATGATAAAGGATAGAGAAATAGGTAAGCATTAGCGGCCGAAAATAATTGCCGATAAGCAGGTGGTAGTTGCCGTTAAAAAAGGTGCTGCTTTGGAAAAAAATAGGGATATTGCCGATTGAGTGGACAAATGAATTGTCGATAATTTGCCCCTGGTCATCGCCGACGAAACCGTTAAGCAGTCCGTTTGAAAAAACAATTAAGCCAATAATTATCATCAGAGTAACTGCCTTTTTATTGGTAAAAGGGACAAAAAGACTTTTAAAAGTCAGCGGTTGTTCTTCATTTTTCATATCCTTTTAATGCTCTTACCAGAAAACCCAGTTTTTAGCTTTTGCACTGTATTGTGAGACAAGATTCTGACTTTTACCTTCACGGGCTAAGATATTGGCCATAATATCATTGGCGGCCGGATTATTGGGACAAAGCTTGAGAGCTTTTTCATCAAACGCCTCGCCGCGATTCAAATGTTGGGTGTTGCAAAGAAAAGCACTTAAGTTTGTATAAGCTACACAATCCTTATAATTGTAATTGTTGGGATTAAGTGCGTTCAAGTCAATTGTTTTTAGATTATTTTCGAAGCCGTTTCTTACCAAGATAATCATAAACTGATCTAAAAAGACAGTTTTCCATGCAGGGTCTTTTGTAATCAAATTCAAAAAGTTAATAGTTCTTGGGTTTTGGTCGGTAATTGAAAAAATGACCGTTTTAAAGTTATAGTTCTTATCTTCCTTTTTAAATAATTGATAGTTTTCTTGCATGGGGAGATAAATTTTCTGAAAAAAACTGGCCCGATACGCTTCGGGCCTACCGTCAATAAAAACTTTGTATTTTGGATATGCGCGGTAAATAATGTAGCTGCCGATGTCAAAATTGTTAAAAATAGGTTGCGGTAGATTGTTTTTCAAAAGAAAATCCAGGGCCGGTTTTGCATCCTGGTCAAAAGTTAAGGAAGCTTTATTGGGAAGATAAGTTAGAAAGTGATAATTTCCATTAAAGTAAAAGATAGCTTCAACGCAAATTAAAATAACTACTATCAAGTTCAGAATTTTTGTGGCAAAATTAGATTTTTGATAGCTAAAATTTTGCAAGACTGCCGGCAGGGATATAAAAACAAGGTAAGGGAAGCCCCTGATACTTTGGCTAGCAAGCCCAAGTCCCAAAAGAGAAAGCAAAATATTCTTAAAATTTGGTTTTCGCCATAAACTAAAATAAATAGAAGCCAAAACAATAAAACCGGCAATATAATAAAACAAAAAATTTTGGTCGGGGAAGCCGATATTTATAAGCGTAAAAACAGTTTGATTTTCGGTTATAGCCACGCCGTAGTTGTTAAAAACGGTAAACGGGTATAAAGCACCGGTTAGAAAATTCGGGTTCAATAAAGACACTACAATTGAAGCTCCGGTAATTGCCCCCAATGTTTTAATCTTTCTTAAAGTTTCCGGTTTAGAGTTTTTTTGGAAAAACCGCTGGAACAAGAAGCTGGCTAAAAAAATTAATTGTAAAAAAATTCCCACGGGGAAATAAATATGAGTGTTGACCCATATCAGTGAAATTAGGGGTAAAAGATAAATTAATTTTGATTCACTTTTTTCGAATTTATCCAAGATGTAAAAAGTTATAACTGTAAAAAGAAAACTGAAAATTTCCGGTCTAAGATCGGTTCTTTCTCTTAAGAGATGAAGGAATAAGAACGAAATTGGAATAAATAAAGCCGACTTTGTTCTTCTGGCGAGAACCAAACTTACAAAAGTTACGCACAACAAAATAATTAGCTTAATTATCAGTAAAGCCTGCACGCCGATAGTGATGTTTCCCAAGTAAGCAATTACTTCAAACAGCCAATGGTGGTTAATAAAAGGAAAGCCGGGATTTGTATAAGAAAATAGGTTAATTTTGGGAACTTGTAATGTTTGTACGATAATTTGTCCCAGTTTTAAGTGTCTGCCAAGGTCCTGGTCAAAGGAAACGTCACTTCTAAAAAAGAAGGAGAAGGCAAAGAATAGAAGCAGAAGATAAGGTGAATAACTAATTATTATCTTAAGAATTGGCCTTTTGCGCTGAAGAATATTTTTAAATAAATTCATTTTCCAAGTTAAGTATACAAACTAATTCAAAATATTAATATGTATAGAAAGTAACATTACCGTTTTTAGCCTTTATATTGAGCTGCTTATGATTTGTAATTATGTAATCAACAAAATTAAGATTAGGATTTTCGTAATACATTTCCGCTTTCTGAATAGACGCTTTTGCATCACTTGCTTCCCCTAATTTATATTGCACAATTGCCAGATTAAACCAAAGCACCCCGTCATCGGGGTATTTTTTAAGAGAAACGTTTTTGATAAAATTTTCGTCCTCCGGTTTGACGGATAAAATGGTAAGGTAGGCTAAATTTTCGTAAGGAAGCCTATCGATTCCGTATTGCAAGGCCTGAAGATATGAAGCTTTTGCCATTTCGTAATTTCCCAAACGGCTATAGATCGTCCCTAAGTTTGTATTATTAGTGATGGTAGGGAAAAGCGCTATTGATTTTAGTGCATGGATTTTTGCTTCCTCCAAACGTCCTTGGTTATAATACATATAACTAATCAGGTATTCCATATTGTAGTCTGTTGTGTATTTGGAAGTTGCCAAATCGAGATTGGTCAAGGTCACATCATCACGAAACTCAAAACTGTGTGAAGAAGTTTTTAGAGAAAGAGTTACTAGTATTAACGCAACAATAAAGATAATCCATTTGTTGTTAAAGTTAATTCGAAAAATTTCCAGTAAAACTCCAATCATTCCAAATAGTCCAATCATTGGGAAATAAAACCACCTTGGGGCAACAGTCTGGTCAAGAGGAATAATTTGTAAATGGAATAGCATTCCGGATAAAAACCAGACTACAAAAAAAACAAACAGCAGGAAAAATTTTCGGGAAGATTTCCTAAAAATAAAAACGGTACTAGTTAAAATCAAAGAAAAAAATACAATATCAATTAGCAGCGGAATTAAAAAATGACTGAAGTTAATTTTAGTATAAAACCAATTATATGAAGTTGAAAAGTAAAAAGGAAAAAAGAAAGATTTAAGATAGAATAAAATAATTTCCGGTATATTTATTAGCCGTGTCATTAAATCAAGTCTTCCGAAGGGGAAATTAGACAGATTGGTAAATATTCCAATTGCCTGAATGCGTAAAAGAAGGTAGATGACTGTTGATAAAGAGGAAAACGCCAACAAAGGATAAAATACTTTTCTTTTATAAATAACCGAATAAACTAAAGCGATAAAAATAAACAGAATCCCGGTTTCTTTTGAAAGTAAAGAAAAAAATAGAAGTAAACCTGTTAATAAAATTCCTTTTAGCGATTCAGTTTTTTTTAATACCAGTAAAGATAATAATCCAAAGAATAAAAATAAAACTTCCTGAGTTGCCGAAATGTATAATGCAACTTCGCTATTTATCGGATGGAGCAAAAAAGCCAAAGACAGAATAAAGGCAAGGGATTGCTTAAAAAATTGCTTTAATAAAACAAACAGGATGCAAGCATTAACAATGTATAAGCTTATCTGAAAAAAATGAAAAGGAAAAGGGTTTGCGCCGAATAGGGCATAGGTTAAAGAAAAGGTTGTATCCAGCAGCGGTTTGAAGTAAGTTCCTCCAAGCAAGGTATTTTTTTCCGATACCAATCTATTTCCTAAAAATAAGCCGGGAACGTTTTTAAGCGATTGAATATTTGGATTTGATAATATTTGTGAAACGTCGTCCCTGACGAAATTATTAAAGAGGCCATTAGAGAAAATAAGCAGTCCGATTAAGACAATAAGAATAACCGCTTTTTTGCTGGTAAAGGGAAGAAAAAGACTTTTAAAAGTTAATTCTTTCTCTTCGTTCATGGATAAATATTAGTCTGAGTAGATTTAATTTGCAAGTCTGACAAAAGTTTATAAAACGTTATTTGTTGTTTGATACTGTTGAATAAAATCCTGGGCATTTTTGAGTCTTTCGTCGGCCGGAGGATTAAAATCACTATAGTCCTTAAAGTTTTCATAAGCTTTATCCAAGTTATTCAGTTTGACATTTATGATGCCCAAAGAGTAATACAAGTCGGAAGCATTTGGTTCGCGGGCAATAGCCTTCTCAAGCAAATCGGCAGCTTTCTTATAATTTCCTTTTTCAAAATAAATTTCAGCTTCGTTTAAAAAAGAATAATATTCATCCAAAGAAATTGTCCTTGCTTCAACAAATTCGTTTAACGCCCAGCTTTGTTTGCCGCTGCGGTTATAATAAATTCCGATAAAATTTTTTTGTTCGGCCAAAAGAAATAACTCTTCTCTGGACCTTTGCGTACTATTTTTGTAACTTTCCAAGGAAGCGATTTTTAAATAGTTTACCCATGATTCGTCGTTGTAATTTTTTATTGCCGAAATATTTCCGGCTTGATTTTTGGGAACAACTTTGGCCAAAAGTCCGTAGGGAATAATGTCACATTTATTTTTAAAATAAACATCGTAATCGGGATACCAGGGATAGATAAATAATTTGCCTTGGGCTGAAAAATATTGACAGAATTTTATATAATCGGGACCGGAATTATTAAAATAAGAAGCAAGTTCCGGTCTTTTTTTAAAAACCGAATCTTGATACCAGCTTTCCGGTAATCCTAGATCAATTACCGTGATGTCGGTTCTAAACCGTTCAAGATTTTGAAGATAAAGGGATGGGAAATAAAAGTCGTCACCGACGGTTAAAACAATGCCATCTTTAGGAATTTGCGAGAACTGAAATTTTGTAGTTTCCGAAACCAAATTATTCCTGCTTAAATTTATTTTTCCAAGATTAATGAAAAACAGTGGAACAAATAAAAGGAAAGCGATAAGATATAAAACTTTTGAGTCTATTTTATAACGACTGGTCAGAATATAAAATCCCAATCCTCCTAATACCGCCACAAAAAAGAATGAGTAAGACAGGTATTGCTCTACGTTTGCTTTGTAAACTACCGAAAAGATATGTTGATTCATAATTAGATAGTAAAAAGGACCGTTGAATAAAAGCCCAAAAAGAATAGCTAAGTAAGTAGCGTCTTTTTTCTTTAAATAATAAAGTGAAATTAAAGCAAAGAGCAAAACCAGCCAACCGCTTTTTATCATAACTTCAAGATAATAAACAAAAGATGAATAAATAAAAGGAGCGGATAGATTTCCGGAAGTTAGGTTAAAAGTGCCGTAGTCCATGCGGAAAAACATATGTGCTAAACTTTGTAAATCGTGAATTTGTCCCCAATTTAAGGCGGGCCTAAAGGAGGCAGAGATAAACGTATAAAAATAAAGCAAAAGACAAGAAACCGAAAAAGCCACTAGTTTTACAACGACGCGCCAAGAAATAATTTTGCGCATAAAAAAAAGAGCGATAAAAATACTTGGTAAAGCAAGAACTATGGTTTGACTATTGGTCATTCCTAGACCGAAGGCAATACCGGTTAAATATAGATATTTAAGCTTCCCGGTTTTTAAAAAATACACTAGAGAAAGGTAAAGAAGGGATAAAATAAAAACTTGTAACGTATGGATTTGCACCACCAAAGCATAAAACCAGAAGAACTCGTAAGTGCCAAGCGAAAGTGTGGCAAATAATGCGGCCGAACCATTTCCCGTCATGGTTTTTACCAAACGATAGGTAAAGGTAAGAGCTAAAGAAGCAAAAATAGCGGAAGTAAGATTAACGGCCCAGGCACTATGTCCTAGCAAGAAAAAAATCCTGGTAAGCAAACTGTATAAGGGAAAACCCGGATCATGAGGGACACCGTTAATAGCGGCAGCAGTTAAAAATTCACCACTATCACCAAGTACGACAGAATGCGAAAGCATCAAACAGTAAACAATTAAGGAAGATAGGAAAATAATAATTTCTGCTCTTAAACGTTTTCCATAAAGGAAGAAATAATTAAGCATATGTAAAAGGCACCGGGCGTATAAATATTAGTTTAAACAATCTATCATTGCAATATCATTACTCCGGTGATGCATAAATTATTTAACTATTGCAGCATTAGTGCTTGTTTATGCAAAATTTTTTGATAAAGTTGATTGGTATACTCATTCGGGAATAAAGTTATTGCTTTCTTGGCGGAAATTAAGGCTTGTTTGTCTTGATTTGCAAAATATTGATTAATTGCCAGGTATGCCCAAAATGTGCCATTGCTTGGAAATTCTTCTGTGGCATTTTTTAGTTGAGGAACAATGGTTGTCGGATGTTCGTGAAGAAGAATTAATCTTCCCAAGCCTATATAAGCAACCCGTCTGACATCTGTATGGATTGAGTATTTGTTCTTGACGTCAAGGGCTTCTTGATAATAAGTCATTGCTTTCTTATAGTCTCCAAGGGTTTCATAAACAGAGCCCAGATTAAACATATTAGTGTCATGAGGAAGAAGTTGCACGGATTTTTCGAAATGATATTTTGCTCCCTGGTAATCCTTTAACCCAACCAAATATGCACCAAGAAAATCTTCCAGGTCGTAATTTGGATAAACTGTTGTATCTTTTGAATAAAGCGTAAATATGCTATACCAGTCGGCGTTTCTAATCATTGTCCGAAGCGATAAAACAACCAACAACACTATCAGCGCGCTTAACGCCAAGACCGAATACTTTTTCAAAATTTGCGGTAAAACCTGCTTAGCTAAAATTCCCATCATCCCCAAAATCCCGACCATCGGAAAATAAAACCAACGGTCGGCAACAGTCATATCCAAGGGAAATATTTGCAAAAGTAAGCTCATGCTTAGCAAGTACCAAATCATAAAAAATAAAAATGGTTTCCAGTCAGGATTCTTTTTACGGATAAAATAAAAGAGAGCGGCAAAAATAAAAATTAAAAAAGATACGTCAACAATAAGCGGAAAATAAAAATTCCCAAAATCGATTGTTTTGATCGTCCAGATTTGGTCGATAACTAAAGTTACGGGTAAAAAGAAAGTTTTCAAATAATAAAAAAATATAATCGGAATATTTGTTATTCTTGCCAAGAGAGAAATTTCCGAAATAGGAATAAGATGCATTTTTTCAAGAATGGTTCCCCCCAATCCCCAAAAGCGGATACTTAAATAAGTAAAGAATGTAACCACAGAAGACAAGAAAAATATTTTTGAAAGCCCCTTTTTATAAAGCCAACGGTAAAAATAAATTAGAAAAAAGAATAAAACTGAAACTTCCTTAGTCAAAAGCGCCAGTAATAATAGTATATGGACAAAAAATATTTTTTTATTTTCCAAAACGTCTTTAAGACATAAGTAAAAAGCCAGTCCACCAAAAAGAAAATAAAGCTCGCTCTGCGAAGCTCCGATATAGGCAACAGATTCAACGTTAATCGGATGGACAAGAAAAATAAGAGCAATAACCAAGGCTAAGGTCTTTTTGAAAAATTTCCTAAAAATAAAAAACAGCAAAATAGCGCAAACAACATGCAAAGATAATTGGATAAAGTGATAGAAAAAAGCGGAGTTATCAAAAAGGTTATAAAGGATAGAAAAATAAATAGCCGGCAGCGGACGGTAATAGCCGCTTGAATTAAAAGTGTTCCCGCCCATTAGTTTCAACAGGTAAAAAGGTTTTAAGTCGGTATTGCCGATGATATAAGTCAAATCGTCCCAGACAAAACCGTTAAAGAGGATATTAAAGTACACCAAAAACCCGACGCCGGTAATTATAGCGACAATTTTTTTGGTAGTCAGAGGGAAGAATAAACTCTTAAAAGTTAATCCTTGCTCTTTGTTGTCATCTTGGGTTGTCATAAATATTATCTTAATTCTATATCTATTGGCAGTTTTTGCTCCAAATGAGAATAAATAATTAATCCTTCTTTATCCTTTGTTAATTCATAATAATTTTTAGCGGATTGTAAAGCCTTTGCATAATTACCGGTTTTGTTTTCGGTTACTATACTGTAAAACCACAGTTTCTGACTATTTGGGTAAAGCTTGACAGCTTTTCTAATAAAATCTCTGGCCTTAATAATATTATCGTATTTTATTAAAATTAGCGCCAAGTCCTCATAGGCGACAGAATAATTTCTAATTGAGATAACTTTAAAATAAGCATTTTCCGCTTGGGGAAAGTTACCTTTTATGTAGTACAGCGCACCTAAGGTTGTCCAGGCTTTCCAGCTTTGGGGGTAAAGATTTATAGCTTGTTGTACGTGGGGGAAAGCCTGGTTATATTTATTCTGCTCTATAAGGTTTAGGCCAAAGGATAGTTCTTGTAAATAGTCATTTTTAGCTAATTTTTCGTCATGGGCAAGTAGTATAGATTGATTTTTCCAATTTGAATTTCTCACCATAGTCCTTAAAGAAAGCACAAGCAAAAGAGCCACTGCCATTACTAAAAATACCTTTTCAATTCTTTTTGGTTTAATCGCTTGATAGAATAAGCCGATAATTGCCAAAAGACCGATAAGAGGAAAATAAAAATAGCGATCTGCAACAGTTACGTTAAGCGGAATGAATTGTAGAGTAAGAACTAATCCGCACAAAAACCATACAGAAAAAAATATAACCGGTTTTCTGTCTTTTTCTTTTCTGTAAATATAGATAAACATTAAAGATAAAGTAGCAATAAATAGAAGGTCAATGATTAATGGAAGAAAAAAATTGGAAAATTGTATCTCTCTGATTACCCAAGAATGAAGAGCAACCATGTCTTTAGGGAAAAGCAAGATCCGTATGTAATATAAAATTATAGCGGGTATGTTAACCATTCTTTCCGGAAGTGACATTCTCATAATCGGAACATATTGATCCGGTAAAACGGAAGAATTGGAAATCAATCTAAAGCAAATATAAATAGCACTTATAATTAACATAAACAATCCATGCAGCAGTAAGCGGCTCTTTTTATAAAAATAGACATAGAGAGATGTAACGGCTAGAAAAAGGATTGCCGTTTCTTTGGAAAATAGGCTCATCAGCAATAAAATATTGGCAAAAATGACGTGTCTTAATCTAGAATTTATTTGCAAAAGATATAATGACAATAATCCGCAGAAAACAAACAAAACATCCTGCAAATTTGCTATATATACGACTGTTTCTTCATTAATCGGATGAACCAAAAACAGCACAGCCAAAAAGAAAGACAGTCCCTGTTTTAAGAATTTTTTGAAGATAATAAAAATAAGGACGGCATTGGAGATATGTAAAATAATTTGAATCAGATGGTAGGCAAAGGTGTTTGTTTGAAAGAAGGTATACAATATTGCATAAATAGAGCTTGGCAGCGGTCTATTACTTCCCAGTTGAGTTCGGGTATAGTTTAGGAAGATATCCGGTATAGAAGCAATTGTGTGAACGTTCGGATTGGTTACAATTAATCCCAGGTCATCGATAGCAAACCCGTTAAACAGACTATTAAAGTAGACGACAAATCCAATAAGGATAATAAAAATAATTGCCTTCTTAGTAGTGAAAGGGAAAAATATACTTTGAAAAGTTAACGGTTTTTCGCGCTTCATGTCCTAAATTTTTGGGGGCAGTTAGAGCCGCAAAATTAAAAATCCGATAATTAAACCGGCTGCAACTATTACCACCACGATAGTAACATTAAAAATAATTCCCAATTGAATAATTCTGCCTGCCGCCGGATTTCTTCCCAGTGCCTCAACGCCTTTGGCAGCTGTTCGCCCAAAACTTAGAAATCCTAGAGCAAGGGATGCCAGTACAACCCCTGCCGCCACCAGGTATTTAAAGATTGGGCCGGGTCCTTCTTGGGTTGGTAAAACGACCAGTTTCAGAATATCCGATAAAGTTCCGGCTAAGGTTGGTTTCGAGTTAAAATAATGGAGCTCAAGATTAACAGCCATTTTATCAACTTGTTTGATATTTGGGTTTGTATAATCTTCCAAAGCTTCGCCTAAAACATAACCGTCCTTAACCGCTTTGACAGCCACCCCGGGAATGGTTGAGGTAGTCAGAGTGTCACCCTTTTTAATCGAACCTTGTTGGGTTGATACCAAAATATAAACTGTGCCGACCGAAATAACGGGGACACCGTTTTTTTCTCCGGTAGTATCTAAAATAATTGCCGCATCCCGTGAAACAATGCCTAAAACTTGGGAATCATAGGGAATGGTCGACAGTACGGCGCCTTGTTTTGAAGAAGAAAGAATACTTCCGTCCGGAATATTGTTATTCGCAACTTCAACGATATGGGCCACACCTAAAGTTGCTGCTCCTTCAACGGCTGTTGAAGTGTTTTGTGCTGCCGTTGGCGTTTGCGCAAATACAGTTTTGGTGATGGTTAGAGAAATACAAAAGAGAATGCTTAAGATAATGATTTTTGTTCGGAAGGAAAACATACAGTTATTCTAATTATACCTCAATTAATAAAAGATAGGGGTTATCTTCCAAGCAGAATTTCAACCAGTGTCTGAAGTGGCATGGTGGCAACGCCGATGACCTTATCTGCACCGCCATAATACATATAAATGGTTTCGTCAATGGTAACAGTGCCGCATGGGAAAACAACATTTGGCACATTGCCTTTTAATTCATATGGTTTTTCCGGTTCAAAAACCGGTTCATTGGTGCGGGCGAGTATGTTTTTGGGATCATCATAATCCAAAAGCATTGCCCCAACTTTATAAAGAAATCCCGGGTTAGAAACGGCATGGTATAAAAGAATCCAACCGTGTTCCGACTCAATCGGCGGGCTGGCAATGCCGACTTTTACATTATCCCATTTGTCTTTTCTGGGTTGAGCGATAATCCCGCCGGATAAAAATTTCTTTTCCGGAAAATCCAGGTCTCTTAATTTATCCATCCAGATAACGTCTCCTAAGCGATGGAAAGCAATATAACCGTCCCCTCTGACTCTTTTGACGATACAAGAATCTTTATCATCGACCCCCGGCGGAGAAATAAGTTTTGCTTTTTCCCAATTCCAATTTTTATTTAAGAAATCATTAATAGAGATTGAAGTTAAAGCCACTCTTGGCGGATTAACTCCGTCGTAAGCAGTATAGGTCATAAAATAACGGTCGTTAATTTTTGTAATTCTTGGATCTTCGCAGCCGGAATTACCTTTCTGATTGATTTTCATCTCAAAATCTTCCCTGGGAGTATAGATGGGATAATCTAACCTTTCATCAATGGTGACACCGTCTTTGCTGGAAGCATAACCTAAAACGGAGGTCCCTTCGGCGCTTTGGGAGCGGTAAACCAAATGGACTCTTCCGTTTGCGTAAACTGCGGCAGGATTAAAAGTGCCCTTTTTTTGCCAATCCAATTCCAAAATAGGTGTGATAATAGGATTTCCTTCAAACCGGACAAACTTATCGGTATCGGGTAAAGCAAAACTGGTAGAAACGGAATTTGTGACCGGTTTTAGATCGTCAAGCAGTACCTCAAGTTCACAAGTTGCGACAGCGCAGTTGGTATCCGCGGCGCCATAATAAACAAACAACTCGTCGTCTTTAACTAACGCGCCGGATGGGAAAACAACGTTTGGTACATTTCCTTCAAGCTCATATTTATCCTGGGGAATTAAAAGCGGTCCTTCCGTCCTGCCGATGACTTTACGCGGATTGTCGCCGTCTAAAAGCATAGCCTCAATCCCAAACGATTTATTGTTTGACATGTAATTTTTAATGTAAGAGTAGATTACCAGCCAACCGCGGTTGGTTTTGATTGGTGGGGCTCCCAACTCAACCTGGTCACGGATATCACGCAGTAGATTAATAATATGAGTATTGGCATCATCATACCAGTGGGTCCAAAAGACCGGTGACCAAATATCTTCCTGACTGTCAAACTGTGCCAGAGCAATTTTAGCCGGCGGTAAATCCGTATGCATGGTTAAAAGCGCTGTCATTTTACCGTTAACTTTGTCCGGAAACAGTGCCATGGCTTTTGAATTAAAGGTGGTAACCGGGTGTTTTTCAAAAGCTTCAAAATCACGAGTTACCGCCAGTCCCAACTTAATCCCATGTGGTTTAAAGGGAAACTCAGAAAGGGCAGTATAAAAAATATAAAATCTTCCGTCCATGTAGGTAATTCTTGGGTCCTCACAACCGTAAATTTCCCAATCTTCTGTCGGAAAAATGATTGGCCTGTGGTCGACAAAATGTATTCCATCTTCACTTTTGGCATAGCCGACGGAGGAAACCTGCATGTTGACACCGTTTTGCTCCTTGGGGTAGGAGAGAGCACGATAAACCATGTGATAGGCGCCGTTAGCATAGGCAACACAACCATTAAATGAGCCGTCATGCTCCCAGTCATGTTCGCTATGCGGTGTAAGTATCGGATTTTCCGGGACGCGCGTTAGTGTGATCATTTTACTAGCCTTAATTCAAGTTAAATTGCGGGCTTGCAACTTTTGTAAGTTTTGGTTCCTGATGGCGTTTCATTGCGCCCAGGAATTCATCCAAAGGTGTAGTGGCTGCGCAAAGGACTGTATCTGCGCCACCGTAATAGACATTTAATTGATTGTTCATAATCACTGCTCCGCAAGGATAGACAACGCCTCTTTTAAAACCCTCATTTTCATAAGCCTCGTCCGGTTCGATAATCGGAGTGTGGGTTCTGTATAAAACTTTTGCAGGGTTATTTTTATCAAGCATCATTGCCCCAATTTTGTAGCGGCTGGGGTCTTGATAGCCAACCGATTGGTAGATCATCAGCCAGCCGTCTTTGGTTTCCATCGGCGGTGCTCCCGCACCGACTTTTTTGCTGTCCCAATAATTTTTTCGGGGAGGAATAAAATAATGGCCTTGTAGATAGCTACTGAACTCCAAATCGTCAAGAAAATCAACTAAAATATTGGGATAAACCCGGTGGAAAACAACATATTTGCCATTGACTTTTTTAGGCAAAATAACAGCACTCTTATTAATCATTCCGGGAGCAGAAATAAGCTTTGGTTTCTTCCATTTATCCCACTGTTTTCCTAAAAAATCTTCGATACCAATAGAGGACATAGCCACTCTTGGATGGTTTGTTCCGTCAAAAGCCACGTAAGTAAGGTAAATCTTATTATCTATCTTGGTAATTCTCGGGTCCTCAATACCGCCATATCCGCCGCCAGATGCAAAATGTTCGGCAAAGGTATTGAAAGCATTATTGCCCGGTGTTTCAAACGGTTCGCGGGGGATATAAGCCGGTTCTTCCGATCTTTCTTCAATGGTTACTCCGTCACTGCTTGAAGCATAGCCCAAAACGGATAAATCTTTATCGCCAAGTGCCCGATAGAGAAAATGGACTTTTCCGTCTTCATAAATTGCCGCACTGTTAAAGGTTGCCCGTGATTCCCAGGGTCTGTCCGGCCGCGGAGTAATAATCGGATTGTTTTTGTGCTTTTTAACCAAGTTTGAAAATACTTTATTGTATTTAGCATCATCTAGTGCAGGTAATTGGCAGGAAACGGCAAAAATATGACTATCTCCAATCAGCCAATGAAGAATAAGCTCATTATTTAAAACTACACTGCCAAGAGGAGTAATCTCCAGCTGGCTAAATTCAAGCGGACTTTCCCAAATAGGATTTTCCGACCGCCAGAGACATTTGGCAGGGTTTGTTTTATCAAAAAAGGCTGCTCCGACAGCATAATGAGTCAATTTACCAACCGGTTTTTTTACGTAATAAGTTAACAATATTAATCCATTAATCTCGTAAACATTACCAACCTCAAGATTTTGGTTATCAAAATGATCGCTGCGTGGTTCGAGCACGGTTTTTTTATCAACTATCCAGGTTCTTAGATCAGGTGAAACTGCCATATTGATGTTTTTTTCGCCAAAATACATCACATATTGGTCTTTATATCTAAAATCGGAAACAATTGTGGCTGTTTCTTTGATTTTGTCGATTTCTCCAATCTTTTGCCAGCGCAGTAAATCGGTTGAAGTTGCAGCAAAGACACTGGAATTGGTTTTTGAATTCAGTTTGTAAGTGATTAAGTATTCGGATCCCAGTTTTGCGAGTCTTAGTCTTTTCCAATCATAATCCTGCTCTTCGTGTTGCATCTGGTCAAATATAAACGCGTACTTAGATTCTCCAGTAAATTTAATTCCGTCTGGGCTGGTGGAGAATTTGAAGAATTGATTGCCATTTTCGTTTTGGCCGTAGTAGAGAAGTGCTTTATTATCCTGTTGGGCGGTACCGATAAATTTAATCATTTATATAGATTATCCTTGTGTGTTTTACACATAATTAAACTAGGGCAAAAGATAACCTCTATTTCTAGTAGACAATATCTATCTCTTAATGTCAAGACAGAAATGTATATAGGATTGAGATTCCTTTTAGGACTGTTGGTCATTTGTAATTTGCAATACGCTTATTTAGTGTTTTTACTTACTGAAAGCTCTATATCTAGTGTTATATAAACATTACAGTGGCAAAATAGTAATAGAAGGGAGTTGATAATCATGAGAAAGAAATTATCGGAAATAGCGTTAAGATTAAAAAATGCTCTTGGAAATATAAGCAAACTATACTACGCCCAGTTCATGCTCTAGCCAGACAGGATTAAGATAGTTTTAGGTTAAGGAGAGAGAAGGCGGATAATGTCATTTTTCCCCCAAAAAAAATAGCAAGCAGCGAGGCTAAGGATTAGCTCGGCATGAACTGAGGCGTAGTCTTGCAGGAAGGATGAATTAGAGTTTTAAGCAGGCAATTACCTTTGAGTAGTAGATGGCAAGGGTTAGTCTTCAAATTTGAATTTTCTTTACGCTTGGTTATCACAAACCACTTGACAACATTTTTTTTATCTGACATGATTTATTCATGGCAACTAAAAAAAGGGCTAAGCCCAAAAAACCAAGCTACCAGAGCTTGTTTGACAGCCATAAGAATTTAACCTGGTTACTGCCAATCTTTGCAGTTGGCGTACTGGTTTTTCTTTATGTGCTAATGGTTACTAAATAGGTTCTTCAATCGGTAATTCTAGTGCTTGGCTTCAGGATTTATTTTTTGTGGTGAGGCAAAATAAATGGGTTTTCCTAAAAGTGATATTATAAGTATTAAGTATATAGTATATGTTTGTTAAAGATCATATTTGGAAAGCCTTAATTGTTTTGTCGGTTTTGGGAATACTGCTCGCTAGCTATCTTTTCTATAATTTTCTCACCAAACCTCTGGTTGAGTCTTGCTACTTTAACAGCCACATAAATTGTGATGCAGTAACGAAAGGCTCTTTATCAACCCTTTTTGGAATTCCCGTTTCTTTAGTTGGACTGACGGGATATATTGTTATTTTGCTCTCCTCAATTTACAAAAAGCAGAAAACCGTGCTTTTTATGGCAATTTTCGGAATGTGTTTTTGCTTATCTTTGACTTACCAGGAATTATTCCGTCTAAGAGTCATTTGCCCGGTCTGTCTGACTTGCCAGTTGGTAATGCTGTTGGTATTTTTATTAGCCGTATACCTTAACATTAATAAATTTAAGATAAAGTGATAAAACTACTTAAATTGTTGGGATTAATTATTGTTTGTGAAGGCGTAGGCTTATTAGGTTCATTATTCACCATTCCCTCAATATCCACCTGGTATGCACAGTTAAATAAACCGCCATTCAGCCCACCAAATTGGCTGTTCGGCCCGGTTTGGACGGCGATTTATTTACTAATGGGGGTTTCTTTGTTCCTGGTTTTAGAAAAAAAAATAAAAAAGCAGACAGACTCTCTTGTTGTCCTTTTTTTAGTTCAACTCTTTCTTAATTTTTTATGGTCGGTAATATTTTTCGGCCTGCATTTACCGTTGGCCGCATTCTTAGAAATTATTTTACTTTGGCTTTCAATCCTTTTATTAATTATCAATTCCTGGAAATTATCAAAATTGTCAGCATGGTTTTTGATTCCTTACCTTTGCTGGGTGAGTTTTGCCTCAATCCTCAATTTAGCCGTCGTCATCTTAAACTTCTAATTCTCAGCTAATTTTAAGTTTTCCTGCTATAATAATACCTACATGAAACTTCTAATCGTTGAAGACGAGCATAAAATTGCCAATTTAATAAAGCAAGGTCTTGAACAAGAACATTTTACCGTTGACGTTGCATATGATGGGACAAGCGGTTATGACCTTGCTTCGGAATACCACGATCTAATAATTTTAGACCGGCTTTTGCCGGGTATGGACGGCTTAGAAATCTGCAAGAAGCTTAGAGGACAAGGAAACCACACCCCGATTCTGATGCTGACGGCTAAAGGACAAGTTATCGATAGAGTTGAAGGGTTAAATAGCGGAGCTGACGATTATTTAACCAAACCTTTTGCCTTTGAAGAACTGCTGGCAAGAATAAAAGCTTTAATCAGAAGGCCAAAAACCACGGAGGGGCACACTTTTGGGGTAGAAGATTTGACTTTAGATACCGATACTTACGAAGTGAAGCGGGGAAAAACCCAAATCATTCTATCCTCAAAGGAGTTTGCTTTACTGGAATATCTCATCCGTCACCCAAACAGAACTTTAACCAAAGAACAGATTATCGATCATGTCTGGAGCTATGATGCGAATATTCTTCCCAATACGGTTGAGGTTTTTGTGGGATATCTTCGAAATAAAATCGACAGGCCGTTTAAAGATAAAAAAGAGCTTATCCATACAGTGAGGGGTTTTGGCTATAAAATAGGTTAGTACTTATTTCATAATATGTTTCATTCAACACGCCTAAAATTAACCGCCTGGTATTTAATCATCATCATGGCCATCAGTATTTCTTTTAGCGCTTTTATTTATTTTGGCGCGGCCAGAGAATACGACCGGATTTCCAGACTTGAACAATATCGCGTTGAGCATCCAAGCCCACCGGGGAGAATTAGCCAACAACCATTCGGAGAATTAAATCCCTTACCGCTTTCTCCGCAAGCCGATAGTGAACTAGTGGAATGGGCAAAGTTACGGGTATTGGAAGCATTATTCGGCATAAACGTCGTAATTTTATTCCTTTCGGCACTGGCCGGATATTTTTTAGCCGGAAGGACTCTAAGACCAATTAAGAATATGATAGATGAGCAAAACAGATTTATCACCGATGCTTCGCACGAGTTAAATACGCCATTAACCTCTCTGAAGATTTCGATAGAAGTAAATTTAAGAGATGAGAATTTTAACACTGAAAAAGCCAAAGCTGTTTTGCGAAGTAATTTAGATGATGTAAATAATCTGCAGTTCCTTTCGGCGGAGCTTATCAAGTTAACGCAATACCATGATCAGGATAAAAACAGCAATCTTCAGGTTGAAAAATTTTATCTCCCGGATATTATTCAAGTTTCGGTTGAAAAAGTAAAAGCTTTGGCCAAAAAGAAAAACATTTCGATTACCTTAAGTGTTCCGAAAATTGAGATAAACGGGGACAAAAGAGATTTGACCGAGCTTTTTATCATTCTTTTGGATAATGCCATTAAATATAGCCCTAACAAAAAGGCAGTTGTTGTCGGTGCTAAAAAAATCGATTCGAAAGTAAGAATAACGGTTAAAGATAACGGAATCGGTATAAAAAAAGAAGATCTCCCGCATATTTTTGACCGGTTTTACAGGGCCGATAAATCAAGAACAAAACAGGAGGTAGTGGGATATGGTTTGGGACTTTCGATTGCAAAAAGAATTGTGACTCTGCATAATGGAAATATAGTAGTTGAAAGTGAGATCGGGAAGGGGAGTACTTTTGTGGTTACTCTTCCGAGGGTGAAATAATTTTAAGCCAACTCTCAGCTTTCTCATTTAGCATTTAAAATAATGAATTTTATAAAAGGGGTTTTAACCAGAATAAAAAAATTAGGGACAAAAACAAAAATTGTTTTGGTAATAGTTTTAGTTATCATTGCCTTTTTTGTTTACCGAAGCTTTACTGCCTCTAAAAGCGCAACCCAATACCAAACAGCGCAGGTTACCAGAGGGACATTAGTAGTTTCTTTAACCGAGGCGGGACAAGTGTCGGTGGCAAACAAAGTCAGCGTTGTCACGCAGGCCTCCGGCATTGTCAGCAACGTTTATGTTAAAAGCGGACAGATGGTAAATGCTGGAGATAAAATAGCCGATGTCACACTGGATACAGCCGGACAACAGCGCCAGGCACAAGCTTATTCCTCTCTTTTATCCGCCCAGAATAATCTGCAAAATGCCAATGCACAATTAAATACTTTGCAGAGTCAGGAATTTGTTGCCAACCAAAAGTTTATTAATGACAAAGGAATTCCAAATCCGACCACTCAAGATATGCAAGACCCGGTTTATATCGAGGAAAACGCGAATTGGCTGGCTGCTGAAGCGGCTTATGAAAATCAAACAAATGTTATTGCCCAAGCGCAGGCAAATGTTAACAATGCATCCCTGGCTTATCAGTTAACTTCGGGAACAATTACTGCTCCGACCAGCGGAACGGTCGGTGACTTGATAATTACGAAAGGAATGCAGGTTGGTTCAAGTAATACCACTGCCGGATCGTCAACCAATACTTCGAATCAGACAATAGCCTCGGTTATCACCGGTAATTCGACGGCAGTCTCGGTTAATGTTGCAGAAGTGGACGCTCCCCAAATCCAAGTCGGACAAGCGGCCACGATTACTTTTGACGCCTTACCGAATCAAACTTTTACCGGCAAGGTGATGGGATTAGATACCACCGGTGCTGTGACATCAGGTGTAACGACTTATCCGGCGGTAATTCAATTGGATGATACTTCTAATACCAGTATTCTGCCGAACATGACTGCTACGGCCAACATTATTACCAAAGTGGATGATAACGTTTTACTGGTGCCGTCGGCAGCAGTACAAACGGTTGGCTCTGCTTCGACGGTGAGAATTCTCAAAAACGGGCAGGTTTCAACAGTTTCGGTTCAAGTTGGTGACACTTCAGGCTCACAAACAGTAATTACTTCCGGTCTTTCCGAAGGAGAGACGGTTGTGACCAGTGCAATTTCTACAGCCACAACAACCTCATCGGCTACATCATCGCCATTCAGTGGCGGATTAAGACTGGGTGGGTTTGGCGGCGGCGGAGGCGGGGCAGCAACAACCAGAACAGGAGGAGCAGGCGGTGCCGCAGCAGGAAGATAACTTATGGATCAGATCTCTATCTCGCATGTCAGAAAAGTCTATAATACCGGAGACGTTGAGACGGTAGCTCTTGACGACATCTCTTTTTCGATTAAAAAAGGAGAATTTGTGGCTATAGTTGGGCCTTCGGGTAGCGGAAAATCCACTCTGATGCATGTTCTTGGCGCTTTAGATACTCCAACCAGCGGAACTTACATTCTTGATGGACAAGACGTCAGTAAATTATCCAAAGATCAATTAGCAGAGATTAGGAATAAAAAAATCGGTTTTGTTTTTCAGTCCTTTAATCTTTTGCCCCGTACAACGGCAATCAAAAACGTCGCACTGCCAATGACTTATGCCGGTATTCATAAAGATGAAAGAACAAAAAAAGCCGAAGAACTTCTAAAAGAAGTAGGTTTAGGGGACAGGATGACTCATACCAGCAGTCAGCTTTCCGGTGGACAAATGCAAAGAGTAGCGATTGCCAGAGCTTTATCGATGAACCCGGCAATTATTTTGGCAGATGAACCAACCGGCAATATCTCAACCGTCCAGGCAGAAGAAATAATGAAAATTTTTCAATCGCTTCAAAAACAAGGGCATACGATTGTAATTATTACGCATGAGCCTTCAATTGCGGCCTATGCGCAAAGAACAATTCACATTAAAGACGGAAAAATAGATAAAGAAGTAAAAAATAAGGAGGTATAGCTTATGGATTTTTTTGAATTACTGCAGTCATCTTTTGAAGCATTAGCGTTGAATAAAGTTAGAACCGCTTTGGCGGGATTGGGAATTGTGATTGGAATCGGAGCGGTTATTGCTTTGGTATCTTTGGGTCAGGCAACACAAGCATCAGTGCAAAATTCAATTCAAGGCTTGGGCGCGAATTTAGTAACGATCTCACCAGGCTCACAACAAACTGCCGGAGGAGTTCAGGGTGGATTCGGTAGCAGTCAGACGCTAACACTAGACGATGCCACCGCAATTACGGATGCTAAATTTGCCTCAATTAACCAAGTTTCGCCGGAAGTTTCCAGACGTGGCCAGGTCACGGCCGGAAGAAATAATACTAACATCTCAATTATCGGTGCAACGGCGGCTTATACGGAGGTTCACAATGTGACCATGAGTTCCGGGACATTTATAACAGATCAGGACGTTAGCAGTACAAGGGACGTGGCAGTTGTCGGTCCAACTGTAGTGACCACTCTCTTTGGCGGAGGAGATCCGACCGGACAGGTAATCCGCATTAATAAAATTCCTTTCACAATTGTCGGCATTACCGTTTCCAAAGGCGGGACGGGATTTGCCAATCAGGATAACATTGTTTTTATTCCGATAACCACGGCTCAAAAAACAGTTTTTGGGATAGACTATGTTTCAAGTATTGCTATGTCGGCATCATCTGCAAATTCTATTATTCAGGCAGAAAACGACTCTGGTTATCTTTTGTTGCAAAGGCATAAAATCAGCGATCCGACCTTAGCCGATTTTTCGATGGTTTCCCAGTCAGACATTTTAAGTGCCGCTTCTTCCGTCACCGGTACTTTTACGGCACTCCTCGCCGGAATTGCCGCGATTTCACTTCTGGTTGGAGGGATTGGTATCATGAATATTATGTTGGTGACGGTGATTGAGAGAACTCGGGAAATTGGGCTCAGGAAAGCTTTGGGAGCAAAAGACAATTTGGTTATTGCTCAATTTTTGATTGAGTCGATAATTCTGACAATTGGAGGAGGATTAACCGGAATGGTATTGGGAATCGCGTTGTCATATGTAATCTCTGTATTTATCAGTTTACCTTTCACAATTTCTATATATGCGATATTTTTGGCCATCGGCGTGTCGGGCGGGATCGGAATATTATTCGGTTGGTATCCGGCTAAAAAAGCAGCCGATTTATCGCCGATTGAAGCTCTAAGATATGAATAAAATCGAAGTCAAAAGTAAAAATACATAAAGAAAGGCAGGTGATAAAAGATGAAAAATAAAAATACAATGATAATTGTCGCAGTAGTTCTAATAATTGTCGCTGCAGCAGGTGGGTTTTTTGGCGGCATGATGTACCAAAAAAATCAAACACCATCAATTGGGGGGACAGCGGGACGGGGAAGTTATGCCGGCCGATTTGGTGGCCAAGCCGGTCAGAATTCGAGCTTTCGATCTGCCCGTGGACAAGTCTTAGATATGAATAACGACAGTATGACTATTAAGCTGTCCAATGGAAGTACAGAGATAGTTGTTCTTTCAGCCAGTACCGCATTTATGCAATCAACAAAAGCGGCACTAAGCGATGTCAAAACAGGAGATACTATTAATGTTGTCGGAACAGCAAATTCTGATGGTTCAGTAACTGCACAGCAAGTTCAGATTAATCCTCCACAAGGAGGATTTCCAACCAGACCAACTGGTGGTGCAGGTCAAGGGGCCGCACCGGCTCAGTAGGTCGCAAGTGGCAGGAAACGAACTCGAACTTAAGTAAAACTAATCATTACTTTAAGTATATGGCTGGAGATTTTACTCCAGCCATTCCTGGTTTTGCTATACTAGCATTATGACTTGGGAAGAATTAGTAAGTGAAATAAACTCTCTGTCAAATAAAATCACGATACAGCCGGATATAATTGTCGGTATTGTCAGGGGAGGTGTTGTTCCAGCGCGGTTGTTATCAGGCAAATTAAACGTAAAAGATATGTATTGTCTGACTGTCAAAAAAACCGATAACAAACGAATAGTAGTAACAGAAATAAAAGAGGATATTAAAGATAAACAAGTGCTTTTGGTTGAGGACATGCTTGAAACAGGAAGAAGTCTAATCGCTGCAAAACAATATCTAGAAGAAAAAGGAGCAATTATTAAAACGGCCTGTTTATATACAATGCCAATATCCGAAATAAAAGTCGACTACTTTCTTAAAGAAATAAACGAAAACGTAAATTTTCCTTGGGAAAAACAGCTTGAATAAATTTGCTATAATTTATTTATGATTTCGTACGAAGATTTTGATAAAGTCGATATTCGGGTTGGGAAAATCATTAGCGTTGAAGATTATCCCGAAGCGCGAAAGCCTTCTTATAAATTGCAAATTGATTTTGGTTCAAAAACCGGTATTAAAAAATCCATCGGGCAATTTCCAGCCAATTATTCAAAAGAAGAATTAAAAGGGAAATTAGTTGCCTGTATTATTAATTTCCCTCCGCGGCAAATAGGGAGAGCAGTTTCAGAAGTTTTAACTTTGGGTTTTCCCGACGCAGACGGCAATGCCGTTCTAATCACTCCGACAAAACCGGTTCCTTTAGGCGGAAAATTATTTTAATCCTCTTTTGCTATAATCGCTTTATGACTAAAGCTTTCATCTTTGACATGGATGGAGTATTGATCAACAGCGAAAAAGCATGGTTTAAATACGAGCCAAATTTTCTTAACAAACTTTTTGGGGAAAAAATCGGCAGGCAAATCGGGGATACTATCGGTATACCGCTTATTTCAATTTATAATAAAGCAAAATCATTAGGTTTTTCAAAATCATTGGAAGAAGTTCAAGACACTTGGGACAAAACCGCCTTTCGTGTTTATTACAAGACAGTAGTTACTCCGGATACCGATAAGCTGATGAGATATCTCATCAGACAAAATTTTAAAATAGGGCTCGTTTCAGCATCAAAAATGAGTTGGGTAAACAGAGTGTTGCCGCGTTTGCCATTCTCGAAAAATATCACCAACATTCTTTCATTGGACGAAGGATTTCATTCGCATCTTCAACCAAAACCAAGCCCAGACGGATATTCGGAAATGATGAGAATTATGAAAATAAGTCCTAATGAAACAATTATCCTCGAGGATTCGAATGCGGGAATAAAATCAGCAGTAGACAGCAGAGCTTATACAATCAGTATTAGTCAAAATCTTGTTTCATGGTATAAACAAGTTGACCTTGGACAAGCGAAGGCAAAAAATATGCTGGAAGTGATTGAGATAGTAAAAAAATGGCTAAGCAAATAGTTTATTTATAAAACCTCATGTAGACGAAGAGGAGAACCACTGAAAAGGCGGCAATGCCAGAGCCAAATAAGAATGGAGCTTGAGGATTAATTTTATCCCACATAAAACCGGCGATAATACTGGCGGGAAGAGTAGCTATGCCAATTAAAGAATTATAAAGTCCATAAGCTTTTCCGCGGTGCTGCGGAACTGTCACGTCGGCGATATAGGCTTTGGCAACTCCCTCAGTCGTTGCATAATAGATGCCATAAAATGCAAATAAAAGCCAAATTGCCAAAGCGGAATTTGCCAGTCCGAAACCAAGATACGCCAGCGCATAAGCCAGCCAACCTAAGATAATCACTTTTTGTCTCCCAATTTTGTCCGACAAACTTCCCAAAGGAATTGATGCCGATGCATAAATGAAATTAAATAAAGCATAAACCAAGGGGATTGCCAAAAGAGTTACTCCGACATTTTGGGCCCTTAAAATTAAAAATGTATCAGAGGAATTTCCAATTGAAAAAATCAGGACAATCCCTAAAAATAAATAATACTTTAAAGGCAGTGGTGTTTTTGTATCGGTTTTAGTCTCTTCGTTTTCGATTTTTATTTCTTTGACAAAAATTGTCAAAATTCCCAGCGTAAAAACAAGCGGAACAGCGGTAATAAAAAAGATGTAGTGGTACTTTAAAGAATTATTGCTCAGGAAAAACAGCAGTACAAAAAGAAGTAAGGGTCCGGCAACCGAGCCGAAAGTATCAAGTGCCCGGACAATACCAAAGCCTTTACCCCTGGTTTCTATTTTGGTCGAATCGGCAATCAAAGCGTCTTTGGGGGTATCTTTTACTCCTTTACCAATACCGTCAAGAAAGCGTAGTGTCAAAATTCCAACTCCCGACGTCAATATTGCCAAAAGCGGCCTTGCCACTAAAGAAAGAAGATATCCCGCAAAAACAATCGGTTTATTTTTCCTGAATTTATCGGACAAAAACCCGGCAACGATTTTAAAAATGCTGGCACTACTGGTGACTAAGCCTTCTGTAAGACCAATAAACGATTTATCAAAATGCAAAACATTGGCAAGATACAACGGGAGTATCGGGACAAACATATCCTGGCTTATTCCGCCGAAAAAACTGAGTAGACCGATAAAGAAGACGTTATTAAAAAATGATTTCTTTTTAGGTTCCACGGTTTTATTATAGAGGATTTTCGCAGATACTCAAATCAGTCCGTTTTCGTCAACCAGCTTAAAAAATTCATAAACATATTTGGTTTTGTCTAGCCTCTTTATAAATCTTTCCCAATCCTGGTGTTGGGTTTTATGTTCTTGAAGAGCCTTGATTTTCGTTTTTAAGCTGTCGCTAATGTCAATCATGGTTGTGATTTGATTATCTTTAACCCCTCTGACTTTTCCGAAAGCGCTATAGCCAGTACCTTGTTGCGCAAAACTTTTAATCAGACTTCTTGGCATAGCCGTGTGATAGAACCGGACGTGTTTTTTGGCAAGAGCTTTATAGTCTTTAAACACTTTTGTGGTTGCTCTGGATACAGCTTTATGATCCGGATGATTTGAGCCCCCGCCTTTATCAAAAGTAATAATGACATCGGGTTTTTCTTTCTTAATGACAGAGAGAATTTTCCCTTCCAGTTTTTTATTGCGGGCGTATCTTACTTTCCCGTCAATAAACCCCAAAAAATGAATGTGGGAAATCCCTAAGATTTTAGCCGCCCTTCTTAATTCCTGTTCTCTGACTTCGCCCACTTTATCGCGGGTGGTAATTGGGGGATTACCCGGTTCACCGGCTTCTCCCTTGGTGGCGGTTGCCAAAACAACCTTATGTTTATTTTGTGTCAGCTTTGCAATTGTCCCGCCGCTTGAAAACGTTTCGTCATCGGGATGGGCAAAGACAAATAAAAACTTCATAATACAGAATTATATCATTTTTACAGGAATTTGATGTAAAATATCTTACCATGAGAATTTACAGTTCTTTATCAAGAAAACTTGAAGAATTCAAGCCGCTAACAAAGGATGAAGTGACCATTTATGTTTGCGGAATAACACCCGAAGGGCCCGCACATTTGGGCCACGCTTTTACAAATGTTTCTTTTGATGCACTGGTTAGGTATTTAAAATATAAAGGTTTCAGAGTAAATTATACACAAAATGTTACCGACGTTGACGATGATATTTTAAGAAAAGCCAAGGAGCAAAATAGAGACTGGCAAGAGTTAGGAAATTTTTGGACAGAAAAATATTTGCAGGACTTAAAATTCCTCAATGTTTTGCCGCCAACACACTATGTAAAAGCCACAGGTTCAATCAAAAAAATAATAGAGATAACAGATGCCCTGGTAAATAAAAATCTGGCTTACAACAAAGAAGGAAATGTCTATTTTGATGTTGCAAAATTCCAAAGTTATGGCAAGCTTTCAAGATTTACAAAACAACAAATGATTTTAATTTCCAAAGAAAGGGGGGCAAACCCAAATGACCCGTTGAAAAAAAATCCTTTGGACTTTATTCTTTGGCAAAAGTCCAAACCGGGGGAGCCTTGGTGGGATAGTCCTTTTGGAAAAGGCAGACCGGGCTGGCATATCGAATGTAGCGCCATGATCAATGATTTTCTTAGCGAGCAAATAGATATTCATGGCGGCGGCAGGGATTTAATTTATCCACATCACGAAAGTGAAATTGCCCAATCGGAAAGTTTTACCGGCAAAAAACCGTTTACTAAATGTTGGATGCATATCGGAATGGTCATGTACGAAGGCGAGAAAATGGCCAAGTCCTTGGGGAATTTAGTTTTAATTTCTGACCTGTCTAAAAAATACTCCTCAAATACCCTCAGGTGGTTTCTTTTATCACACCATTACAGAAAGCCATGGGAATATGACGATGTCGAACTTGAGAAAACGGAAAATCTTACTGTAAATATTCAAAAAAAAATTAATCAAAGTTCGCAAGGAAAACTAAAAAGAAAATATTTCGACCGGTTTGAAAAATTTATGGACAATGATTTAGATACGGAAGGCGTCCTGAAATTTATTGCGGAAATTATCAGGAATAAAAAGAATGCACCGACGGCCAAGAAAATGCTGGAAATATTGGGTTTTGATTTTTAAGTTCAGAAATCATTTTTGTTATAATCAGTTTAAATGCAGAAAAAAATAATTTTTTTTGATATCGACGGAGTGCTATTTGACAGTAGGAGGTTTTTAAACGACTTCTATATTCAGCTTTCCCAAAAACTAAATTTAACCCAAGAAAATATTCAGGAGTTGGAAAATTTTTATCACGAAGTAAAAAAAGAAAAGGGATTTTTTGATCCCGAAAGTCTCTTAAACAAAATTTCCTTAAATTTTTTGATAACTAAAGAAGAGCTGGACAAATTATGGTGGGATGACGTGCGATTCCAGCAGTGTTTGCTCGTTAATCTGGAATTTTTTGAGAAGCTTCAGGAAAAAGCGATAATTGGGATTTTTTCCAAAGGAGAAAAAACATTTCAGAATAGAAAATTAGAGGAATTTCAAGCTTTTATTTCTCCACAAAACATTTATATTTTTGAAAACAAAATTATTAAAATCGAAGGTCTATTAAATAACTACAGGGATTATAAAGTCTATATAGTTGATGACAATCAGGCTGTTCTGGAAAATTTTAAAAGGATAAACAAAAATGTCATCACGATTTTCGTTAGACAAGACTTAAATGCTGGAGATTATTACGTCACGGCATTAAATGGTCCGGAAAGTTTTTTTAAGCAGCTCTCGCTGATTCTTGGTTAACCATTTTGCCTCTTAACTTTTTTTACTTTTTTTAGTATTATCTTAACATGTCAAAAACATTAGCTCCGGCCTTGATAGTTTTAGTTATCATTCTAGCGGGAATTGGCGGAATATTTTTTCTTTCCAATCAAAAAACCCAAGATACGGGAATTAATCTGGTTCCGACGATTTATCCGACCAATACTCCCGAACCAACGCAAGCTTCGCCATCTGCTATAATTAGTGAATCGCCGGCAAGTCCGGCAGCCAATATGGGAAACTTAATTACCACCGCGGATGGGTTACAAATGCAAGATTTGGTGGTTGGCACAGGCCAAGAGGTAAAAAGTGGGGATACGGTGACTGTAAATTACCTTGGTACGCTGACCAACGGCACAAAATTTGATAGCTCATATGACCGGAATCAGCCATTTACAACTCAAATCGGGGTTGGACAAGTCATTAAAGGTTGGGATGAAGGAATTGTCGGAATGAAAGTCGGAGGGAAAAGAAAATTGATTGTTCCGCCAAGCCTTGGTTACGGCTCGCAAAATATGGGCAGTATTCCGCCAAACTCAACCCTCATTTTTGAAGTAGAACTGCTGTCTATAAAGTAATTTAAATTTTTTCCGCTTTAAGACTACTTTCGGTTTTTAATCTTTCTTCCATTTCCGGTTTTGTCAAAAGCCCAACTTCGGCACCTATTCCTTGGATGACATTAGCCGAACTGATGGCTCCCCACCTCATTGCCTCAGCAATTTCCAGGCCGTGGAGAGTGGCTGCTAAGAATCCGGCGGAGTAGGCATCTCCGGCACCGGTCTTTTCGGCCAGCTCAACCTTTATAATTCCCAAGTGAAAGGTCTGATTGCTTTCATCTTCAACATACGACCCGTTTTCGCCGTCGGTAATCACTACGTTTTTTACGCCTAAACTCCTTAGACCGTAAAGCAGCTTTTTCACCTGGCTTTCGCTTGTTTGACCAAGCCCCAATTCTTTTCCGTACAAAATCTCTTCGGCTTCTTCTTTGTTGACAAAAAGATAGTCGGCATTTTCGATAATATCCATGACGACTTTTCCCCGTTTTTCCAGTTGAACTGAGCCGGGATTAAAAGCCAGCTGAAGGTGTTTTGTTTTTGCAACTGCTAGAACTTTTTCATAAGCTTTTTCCCAAGTGTCTCCAAGGCTGGTTAAATAAATAAATCTAGCCTCAATCTTCTCAAAATTAAAGTTATGGCTTCTTTTGACGTGTTCGGTCAAGAGAGTTCTTTCCCCTTTGTAACTGAGGGCAATTGACATTGAGGCATCTTCGTCGGTTTGCAGTAGCAATTTTCTATCTATTTGTTCTTTTTTAAGGCGGTTCAGGATTTTTTGTGATAATTCGTCTTTGCCGATTTCGGCACACAGCCCGACGTTTAAGCCAAGCCGGGAAATTCCAACTGCGGTATTGGTGGCATTGCCGCCAATTTCCAGGATGTATCTTTCAACGTGTATTTTCTCGCCGTAAGTGATAAATAATTTATTCTGGGCTTTGTCCAAGCCAAAGTGGGGATTACTCTCGGGAATTCTTAAAAAAATATCGATTTTGGCATCACCAACACACAAAATATCCAACATAAATTCATTATGCAGCAAATAGAATTCTTCTTCAACATGGTATGCTATAATCTGGGCATGGGTGAGAGAGGACTTTCAAAAAAAGCTGCTAGAGCGTTGGGGGCAGGACCATGGCCAAATAACTCGGATGAACAGCCAATAGGGATAGATGGAGTTCATAGGATTCCCAGAAGAGAACGAAGAAATAAGATTAAACCACCGGTTGTGGTAAGCGCGATTTTTCCGGATGCTGAAGCTCAAACTGAACCAAGCGATGCAGGTGTTCAAGAGGGTACGCGAAGAGAGATAGAACACTATACGTTATATAAAGGTACTCCTCGGGAGGAAATTGTATGGGGAAAATCTTATACAATTGGGATGCGCCACCCCTTAATTGAGGTTTGGAATTCTCCTCCTGATACTTGGGGCGCACGAAGGCTTGATAGTATCAATGGCTGCAGGGTTTTAATAATAGAACAAGGTAAGTATCCTCCAGGTGAAGAGCCAGAAACTTATGTAAGAGGATGGGAAAGAGCTTTAGTTTTTAGGGGGGTGCATAAAATTACAGATAGGTCAACTCCGATAAGATTTGATGCATCATCCGGAGATGCTAGGGTAAGTGTTGAGTGGAAACAAATAAGAGTAAAATAGAATTAGCTATTTTTCTCTTCCAAGGCCTCGATTTTTTTGAGAATTTGCATAATTAAGTTTTGCTGATTTTCCAAATGGATTAAAATTGCCTCGATTTCTTTTTCGGCTTTTTTGTCGGTTTCAAAATCGTGTTCCGAGCGAAGTTCCGCGTGTTTGCTTTGTACGTTTTGGCCAATTAATAAAAGCGGCATTAAATGGAGTTGGATAAGATTGGAAATAAACAGCCATAGCACGAAAGCAGGGAACGGATCAAAGCGTAAATTTTTTGGCGCAAACACATTCCAACCCAGCCAGATAATTGTCCAAACTAAAATGATAAAGAAAAAGCCCATGGTGCCGATTCTTTCGGTGATAAAAAGAGCTAATCTGTCCATCTGCGACATTTTTGAGCGGTGAATAACGTTAACGTTCTTGGCGGGGAACTGTTTTCTAATTTTTTGCATCGTTGCGTGGTTCATAGTCATAGCCTAGCACATTTTGGTTATTTTTCAAATTATTAGGATGTTCTCAGCAGTTTTTAATTTAAAAGTGTATAATAAAATTATGAAAATCTTAGGAATAGGTGGAACCCTAAGAAAAGGTTCATATAGCAAAGCGTTGCTTTTGGAAGCGCAGAAGTTAGCACCGGAGGGTGTTGTAATAGAAATTACAGAGATCGGCGATTTTCCTTTATATAATCCGGATATTCCGATGCCGGATAATATTCAAAAATTCAAGCAGAGCATCAAAGAAGCTGATGCGATTGTGTTTTCAACGGCGGAATATAACTATTCTGTTCCGGGAGCTTTAAAAAACGCCATTGACTGGGGCTCAAGACCGTACGGCGACAACTCATGGGAAGGAAAACCTGCGGCGATTATGAGCGAGTCAACGGGAATCATAAGTGGCTCAAGAGCACAATATCATTTAAGGCAGATGATGGTTTATTTAAATGTCCACATTTTAAATAAACCTGAAATGATGGTACCTAATGCAAAAGAAAAATTTGATGAGCAGGGAAATTTGACAGATGAACACACAAAGGAGAAAATAAAAGAACTATTGGAAGCCTTGGTTAAATGGGCGGAAAAATTGCAATAATGAAAATCAAAAATATGTTTAACCTATTACCGCTCAAGTTTGCTTACGCACACTGTGATATTCCCTGTGGAATTTATGACCCGCACCTGGCACAACTGGCAGCCCACACGGTAATTCGGATGACGCAACTTCTTTCGGAAATCAAAACTTCCGATACGAAAGCGCAACATGACGTCGCCAGAATGACCGATGTTAAAGAGGAACACGCCGGAATTATCGAAGAAGAACTGGAAACGCTAAGAAACGATTATTTTAAGGACGAGCACTACAAAGCCTACCCGAATCTGCAGGAGCTATTTACTACTACTTTAAAATCCGTATCCAAAGCCAGACAAAATATCGATGCTGCGGCGGCTGAGGAAGTTTTGGCCGGGGTTTTAGAAATCTCCGAAATATTTTATAAAACAAAGGGAGTTACTCCTGTCAGAGTAAAATCAGTTTATCCCACAGGCGGAGAGGTTGTTCTCTATAAATAATGCTTGTTTTAGCCAGGTTTAAAGTTATCGGCCACAGTATGGAGCCTCTAATCAAGAATGGAGCGGCAGTTTTAGTAAGCAATTGTCCTTACTGGTTTAAAAATCCCCAAATTAATGATATAGTGGCATTTAAAGATAAGTCGGGCAAAGTTTTGGTAAAAAGGATTGCCAAAGTTAACAACGAGAAATATTTTGTTGAAGGGGATAATAACAGTGACAGTTTAGACAGCCGGAGCTTTGGCTATATTTCAAAAAAGCAAATTATCGGTGAAATGATTTATAAATTATAATGTTGGTTTTGAACTTATTCATTCTATTAGTAATTATAGCTTTATTATTAATGCTTTCGGCGGTTTGGCCGCCGGATAGCCCTTGGGCACCGTGGTGGAGGACATCCAAAAAAACCGCCCTGGCAATCTGCAAACTGGGCAAAATAAAAAAAGGGGAGATGGTTTATGATTTGGGATGCGGTGACGGCACTGCTTTAATTACGGCGGCAAAGGAATTCGGGGCAAAAGGGGTTGGGATTGAAATTGACCCGATAAGGTATTGGGTTTCCAGAATACGTTTTCAGAAAAGTGGTTTAGCAAATAATCTAAAAGTCATTAGGGATAATTTTTTTAACCAAAACATCAAAGATGCGGACGTGATTATTGTCTATTTAATTCCTAAAACTTTGGAAAGACTGCTACCGAAATTTAAGCAGGAATTAAAAAAGGGAACAAGAATTGTCAGTTTTGTTTACGAAATTAATCTTCCTCTTAAAGCTTATGATAAAGAAAATAAGCTAAGACTATATATCATTTAGCCCTCAAAATAAACCAGCGGACCTTGTTCATCAGCTTATAGGCGAGGTACATTTTTTTGTTAATCACGAAATCGTAACTGCCGATAAATTCAACTAGTTTTGGGCCGTATCCTTCTTTAAAGCGGTTGAAGCCGTACCAGGGGTCTTTCGGATTCGGATTTGCTCCGAGTGCCCCCCACATATCGAAATCTTTTAATCCTAATTTCTTGCCGAATCTGATCGCTTCCCACATCATTAAATTTGAGGCCATTACCTCACGGTGTATACTGCTTGATGCACCATATGGATAATAAAGCGTATCGCCTAAAACAAACAGAATCCAGGTAACCAAAGTTTTGCCGTTGTAAGTTGCCTTCAAAAGATGCGCCGAAAGTTGGTTTACGTCAATGGGTTTGCCCTGAGCTTGTCGAAGGGTTTCCCACATCAGACGGTGATATTTCTCCGAGTGCGCATAAAAATTTTGCCGTTGGGTTGTTTCACGGGTCAAGCGAAGATAGTCTTCGAATGCACTATCGGAATTGTCTTCTGTTACTTTCACACCTTTTTTCTCGGCAACCCGCAGGTTATATCTGGTTTTTTGATGCATATTTCTTAATAGTTCTTCTTCAGTTTTTGTCAGGTCTAAAACAAAAGTGTATTTGGTAAAAAGCGGATGAGCCGCGGAGATTAGTCCCAAATTTTCAATTTTCAATTTTAAATTTTCAGAATTTTCGACATTTGGCTCGAGTTGAATAAAAATACAATTATTTTCTTTACCGATTTTTTCAAGTTCACCAAGCATGTCCTTACCAGGTATTGGCCCTTTTGGTAAATAGCCGATGGTCAGTTTGCTGTGGGGCACCTGATGGATGGTGATTTGCAAACCGTTTTCCCGAATTACTTTTACTCCGGTTTTTTCTCTAAATTCTCCCCATGCAAACGATTGTAAAGGATGGATGTTTTTCATAAATAATCCGGAGCGTCACTTTGCATCTTGTTCAAACTATTTTCCAATGTTCCTTCCGGTAATTCTAGTATAAACCTTGAAACAATATTTGTCGTCTTTTGCCCGAAAAAAAGTCTTTTTCGGGAATATGTCAGGAATAATTTCTCCTTGGCTCTGGTCATGCCGACATAGCAAAGTCTTCTTTCTTCCTCCAGCTCGTTTTTATCCATCATGCTTCTTGAATGAGGAAACAAACCTTCTTCCATGCCTACCATAAACACCACTTTAAATTCCAAACCTTTTGCCGCATGCAAAGTCATCATGTTGACGGCGTCTTTTTTGCCTTGCTCGTCTCTTACATGGTCGGGCATATATTCCTGCTCAACCAGAGAAACATTTTCCAAAAATTGATTAAGGTCCGTAAATTCAATCGCCACCGAGCGCAGTTCCTTGATATTCTCTAATCTTTGTGCGTCCTCTTCGTCTTTTTCATCATACAAAGTAAGGTATTCGGTTGCCTTTAAGACACTGTCCAAAATGTCAATCGTTGCAAAATCGCTGGTATTTTTTCCCAAAAATTCACTTTGGAATTGGCCAAATTTGGCCAGCCTTCCTTTACCTAATTTTCCGATTCTTTTTAGAGAAACTTTATCTTTGGGATTTGCCAGAACTCTTAAAAAAGATAGAACGTCTTTTATTTCCTTCCTTTCGTAAAATCTGGTGCCGCCGATTAGAATGTAGGGGACGCCGCGGTGAATAAACACCTCTTCAATCGCCCTTGATTGGGCATTGGTGCGGTATAAAACACAAAAATCATAATTCCGAAGGTTCGGATTTTGATATTTTAATTCCAGAATTTTGTCGACAATAAAGTCGGCTTCTTTTTGTTCGTTAAGTGATTCGTAAACCGTTACTTCTTCACCTTTTTCATTTTCAGTCCACAGCTTCAAAATAGGATGGGTGCTGTTTTTAGAAATAACTGCCGTTGCGGCGTCCAAAATTTTTTGGGTAGAGCGGTAGTTTTGCGAAAGAGAAAAGGTTTTGGTATTTTTAAAATCCTCCCTGAATTTAGCCAAATTTAAAAAGTCTGCACCCCGGAAACTATAAATGCTTTGCGAGAAATCGCCGACAACGCAAATATTGTTCCATTTACTGCTCAGCATTTTTGTCAGTAGGTACTGGGCATGGTTGGTGTCCTGGTATTCGTCAACCAGAATATATTTAAATTTATTTTGGTATTTTTCCAAGACCTCCGGGAATTTTTTAAACAGCTCAACTGTCTTTAAAATCAAATCGTCAAAATCCAGGGCGGCATTTTCTTTTAATAGCTTTTGATAAACGACGTAAGTCCTCGCCACGATTTCCTGAAAATGCCCGCGGGCATAATTTGGATATTCATTATCATCAATCAATTCGTTTTTGGCCTGGGAAATATTATTCAGAACCGATGACGGTTTGTATTCTTTGGCGGAAATTCCCAAGAGCTCAAATGCTTGTTTGACTGCGTCTTTTTGGTCCTGGTCATCATAGATGACAAAGTTTTTGGGGATTCCCAAAAAATGTCCGTCAATCCTTAAAATTTTGGCACACAGGGCATGAAAAGTAGAAATTGTCGGAAGGTTAGATAGTTTTTGAACGTCTTTTTGGAAAAATCTTTGCATTCTTTCCTTCATCTCGTTGGCGGCCTTATTGGTAAAAGTCACCATCAGAATGTTGTCTGCATCAACGCCCTGCTTAATCAGATTAATCACTTTATAAGTCAAAACCCGGGTTTTTCCCGAGCCGGCGCCGGCTAAAATTATCATTGGTCCGTTTTGCTGTCTGACCGCTTCTAATTGTTCTTTATTCAAGTCCTTGAGAAAGTCGTTATTCATACGTATAATAATACCATCACGTCAGACGTGACTCAAGGTACACGTCAGACATGACTTAAAGCATGCACAAGCTTTTTATAGTCGCGAATTTAAAGTCTTACAAGAACGAAAACGAGGCTAAAAACTGGTTAGAAAGTTTTAAAAAAATAAACGATCTACGGCTTATCCCAGAGCAAAAAGAGGTGATTGTTTGTCCTGCTTTTACCCAACTTTTCAGCTTTTTCTCATATTTTTCTTCTAATAATGTTAATGCTGCCATCGGTGCTCAAAACGTTTCGCCTTTTGACGAAGGAGCTTTTACAGGGGAAGTAAACGCAAAACAAATTAAGGATTTTGCAAAGTTTGTTTTGGTTGGTCATTCGGAAAGAAGAAAAAACTTTAGCGAAACAGAAGATATGCTGTCAAATAAAGTGCAACTGGCATTGAAATACGGACTTATTCCAATTTTTCTAGTGCAGGGGAAAGAAACGCCGATCCCTCAGGGTGTAAGAATTGTGGCCTATGAACCGGTCTTTGCCATTGGCACGGGTAATCCCGATACGCCGGAAAGCGCGGATACTGTCGCCCAAGCAATCAAGATAAATAGAAGCGATCTTCAAGTCCTCTACGGCGGGAGCGTTAAATCCACAAACGTCAGAAGTTTTACCGAAAAACCAAACATTAACGGTGTGTTGGTAGGAGGAGCGAGCCTTGACGCGGAGGAATTTCTCAAAATTGTCGAAAATGCTTAAAAAGAAAGCTTTAGCTATCTTGGGGGTTTTTGTGGTTGTTTTGGTAGTAATTTTTGTGGCCAAAACCGCCAGTTTTTATCCGTTTTTGTTCCAGCTGGTTTTTAATCGGGGTATCGATTTAAAGCAGACAACCGATAATCGTATAAATCTTTTAATTCTTGGTATCGGCGGTGGAAGTCATGATGGGCCAAACTTAACAGACACAATTATTTTTGCTAGCCTCGACCCTAAAAATAATAAGGTGACATTAGTTTCTATCCCCAGAGATCTCTGGGTTCCCGACTTAACAGGCAGCGTTAAAAAAGTCAATGACGCATACGCCGACGGAGAATCGGTCAGAAAAGGCGGAGGTTTAATTGAAGCGGAAGCGGTAATGAAGGAAATTAGCGGACAAAATATTGATTACGGGGTCAGAATTGATTTTTCGGGTTTTGTTAAAGCCGTCGATATTATCGGCGGTTTAGATATTAATGTTGATAACACTTTTGACGATTACCAGTACCCGATTGACGGAAAAGAGGACGATACCTGTGGACATACACAAGCAGAACTTCAAGCAATGGCCAGCGATTCGGCCGACCAGGCGATTACGGATTTCCCCTGTCGGTATAAACACATCCATTTTGACAAAGGTCTGCAACACATGGATGGGGAAACAGCTTTAGAATTTGTCCGCTCAAGACATGCGTCCCAGCCAATTGAGGCCAGCGATTTTGCCAGAAGCAAGAGACAGGAAAAAGTAATCACTGCTTTTAAAAACAAAGTGCTGTCTGCCCAAACTTTAATCAACCCGGCGAAAATAATCAGCCTTTATACGGTTTTACAGGGCAGTATCGATACGGATATTCAACAAAGTGAATTTGATGATTTTGTCAGGCTGGCAGAAAAGATGCGCAATGCAAAGATCCAAAGCGTGGTTATTGATCAGGGGGACGATACAACCGGGCGCCCGGGTCTTTTGCTAAACCCACCGCTTACCAGTGATTATGATTATGCCTGGACGTTAATTCCCAGAACCGGTAACGGGAATTTTTCGGAAATTCAACAATACATCGCCTGCGAAATTAGCAAAGGGAATTGTTCTGTTTCTCCAACACCAACGCCTGCGCCTTAGCGGTTAATTTTATACAGCCTGGTGTTGCCATTTTGGTAGATTAACCTCCCCAGTTTTATAAAAGTTAATTCATTTAGTGCCGGATATTTTTGCCTTTCAAGATCGGAGACAACGACATAAGAGATGTTGTATGTTTTAATTAAATTGTTTGCAAGAATAAGGTCGTTTGTCGTGTATAAAGTTTGGACGTCGGCAATTCTTGGGGCAACAATATTGTAAGTTCCGCGCCAAAGCCATTCGTGGACCGGCCAACCGATAACCGTCGGCAGCCCGGTATTGGCGGAGATTCTGGCGTAATCCGTATAAGAATCTCCGTTTGCCTCAAGAATTACCGATTGGCCCTGAATATATTTGTTTAACCAGTTAATTAAGTTGTAATCACCCGGATAGCTTTTTGTCAAATAAGTTATCCCATTTAAACCATGATATGTTTTTAAATTTCCATAGTAACCATTAATCGCAAAAACAGGATAAACCAAAACTAAAGAAAGCAAAATTGCCGTTATCACGCCAAAGGGAATCAACAGTTTTTTTCTCTTAATTGAGGAAATTAATTTTATCAAGATGTAGCCGGAAGATAAAGATAGCATGATGAAGGCTTCGTAAACCAGTTTAAACATGGTGTTTGCCCGGTAATAGGTCGGATAAATATCTTTAACGTAAATAAATTCGGGTACGATGATTAAAATCGTTGACAAAATTATTAAAACCAAAACGAAAAGGTCGCTAACTGTAAATTTATATTTCCGCTTAAATTTTAAAAAGACTAAAAACGAGATAACGAAAAAATAGAAGAACCCATAAAGCATTATAAGTTGCCATAAAGGAGACCTTTGGCAATGATTCGCTTCGAAAAGAAATGGGCCGATTTTACCGATGTTAGTCAAAAATTTTGGAGCACAAATTACGCCGACGCCCGAGACAAAAGGTTTAAAGTTTAAATTAAAAGGAAGAGCGAAGATAAAAAAACCTAAGAAGAGGATTAAGTATTTTTGTAAAATCTCAAATAAATATTTGCCGGATAAAATCCACTTTCTGCCCACTTTGTAAAAATTCAGTGCAGCCAAAATTAGCATTGCCAATAAAAGATAGATTAATCCGTCCCAGGCGTTGGTCATGTACATAATTGCCAATAAAAAACTCATTAAGATTAGAATTCCAATTTCGGATTTATCCTTCGAGCCCGAGCTCAGGATCGAGGGGCAATTTTTAAATAAATCCCTGTTCATAAAGTTTAAGATTTTAAACAATTTTGAATTTTTGGGCGTAGCTTTATGAGCTCGTTTTGAGTTTAGGGCTTCAGCCTTTGATATCACTAAAAACAGCAGGGCAATTGTCAGTAATACAAAGGGGATGTCTAAAACATGACCGTGTAAATCCGAAACAACAAAAGAATAAATCGGGAATTCATGAATGGTAAAAGGAATAAAACGGGTGGCGTTTGGATACCAATAGCTATTGGGGAAACTAAAAGGTAAAAACGGCAGTTGCCAAAAAGGAACCGCTTTATCGGCGGGAATATACGGGGCAAAAAAAGCATAAATTGTAGTTAAATTCCCCCCCAGGGAGACAAGAATTCCGGAGATAAGCCCGGCCAGAATAGATTTTATGGAAAATCTGGCTTTATCGAAAAGGTTCATGCCGATGGATAGAGACTGGGTAAAGGTGAAAGCGAATAAAGCCGCCAGCATCAAGTTGTAGCTGATAAAAGAAGGAATTGCTGTCAGTTTGGTCAAAACGGCAGTAATTAGATGGCCAAAATAATAATAATTGATGGAAAGGGGTGTATACCACATGTCTTTTGTCGGAAAATAATCGCTTCTTAAGATTGAGTTCAAGAAGCCAAAGTCCATAAATTTTTCCAGGCCATGAATATCCGGCATATTGCTTCTGATAAATGACCAAAAAATGAGGGTGACTAAAAAGACCAATTCTTCTGCCACAAAAATTTGTATTTTACCGCGAATAAAAGTTAACAGGTGCTGTTTTTTATAGATAAAAATTGCATAATTAAGCAAAAACAGAAGAAACAGTGAAAGATAGACAGTAGTGGTAGAAAATTTAGCAATTCTTAAAGTGCCAAGCAGAAAAACAAAATAAGTTAGAATCCCCACCCCGATAATTTTTGAAAAAATATAACCTTTGTCTTTAAAACCATTAAAAATGGAAAACGTCAGCGGAAGAAAAGCAATGCCAATTGCAAAAAAAGCCAGGAACCATTGCAGAATATAGACAATATCCGCTAAATTCATATTACTTTTTTATCACTTCTCCCAGCTCAAAAGCAAGAGTGCCGTTTGGATAAGTGATATTTTTATAATCTTCAAACCCTAAATTACCATGTAGTTTTAAGTAGCTGGTAAGATCCTCGGGTGTTAGGGCAAACAATTGTTTCAAATCCGGATCATACTTATCCTCAGGTAACCCAACTAAGCATTTACGGCAGTCATTGGGGGAATAAAAGCTAAAAAATATTTCGGGAGAGTTAAACTGGGGAGCCATAATCAAATTATCGTAATCTGACTGATGTAGCGAAAAATAATTTACAATCTCTTTTGCACCATATTGCCACCCCCAAAAATCGGAAGAATAGCTTGGATAATAAATAAAGTATAACGATAAATAATTAATAACAGAAATAATAATCACAATGATTGAGGTTAAAACAATAGCTGAATAGATAAGCTTTTTTTGCTTAGAAATGAAGTTGAGTAAATATACTGCTCCTGCTGCCGCAAGAATCTGGAAAGGCACAACCCCAATAATTGTTCTTGTCGCTTGCGGGCCGTCGGCCGTAAACATACTGCCGGTCGGGTATAAGATTAACCAAAGCAGAATAACTAAAAAAAACTTTTTGTTTCTCTTTAAGAGATAAAATAAACCGAAAATAATTAAAGGCAATTGAAAAAGATATAATTCTCCCATGCCTTGCACAGAATGTCTAGTGATAAATTCTCCGGGCATGCCGCTGTCGCCTTTAAGGAAGAGAAAGTCGGCAGAAAAATTTCCCCAATAATTTGCAGCGATATGTTGCAATACAGTTTCATTTTTAGGAGGGTTTGAGAATATGTTTACCTGTTCCCAGCGGGCAAAATCTGCGGATGAAAAAAAGTTGAGAATAAAAGGTAGCAAAAGGAATAATAATAAAACGCCAGTTATAATAGTCTCTTTTTTATGTTGGATAAAGAAACGAAAATAGATAAGCAATAACCCGATACCAAATAAGGGGATAAAAATTCTGGCGGGAAAATAACTGTACAAGCCTAACGTAAAGGAGATTATCGAGAAAGGAAGAAGTTTGGGAATTTTTAGAGCTTTCAAAAATAGATAAAGCCCCAGTGTAGTAAAAAATACAAAAGGCATTAGCCCTTCAAGCGAGACTCGGCTAAAGTGAATTGCCCAGGGGGAAATTGCCAGAAACAATGCGGACAAAAGCGCAATCAAATGCTTCTTTTGCTTTCCAAACAGCTCTTTGCTTAATAAAGATATTGCAACTATGGCCAGTAGACCGTAGATAACCGATGTTAAACGTGTAGACAATTCATTAAGGCCCAAAATAGCGATTATGGGAACGCTGCTGTATATCTGAACCGGGTTTTTGTACTCTCCAAATGCTTTGAAAAATATGGGGAAAGAGACTCCGTATTGGTCGGTGCCTTTAGTCAAAATCGTGTAAGCATTGTAGCCAACGGATGCTTCGTCCGCAAAAAAGCCTGCCGGAATATTTGATAAGTTATATATGCGTATAGAAAAACCAATTATGAGGATTGCAAAAAATAGCATTAAAGATAAATTTATCTTTAATTTTTGAAAGAGAATATGATTTTTCAAAATTAGTCTCCAATTATCTTGGCCAAGGCTTGTTCGGATAATTTCTTTTCATTTTTAAATATTATTACTTTGGGATGGTCGTAAACTTGGAAAGTTTCTTCACTGGCATCATCATTAATAGTCAAGCCTAAAATAGACGGATAAGAAGTAAACTGGGCTACTTTTGTATACCCAAGTTTGCCGGTAAAAAGCAGTCTATAGTACTTACTGGTAATGGGATATTTATCGGTGAGATGAATTAAGGTTCCATAAAGTCGTCGACTGTTAAAAACGAGGTAATCGGCACTACTAAGATTTGCCGAAAGATAATTTACTTTTGCCTGATTATCCGGGTCGTACATAGCCAGAGAAGTTATCAAATATTGTGAAGGACTAAATTGTCCCAGCGGGATTGGCAAACCGTCATCCCACTGTTCATTGAGAATTCTTGAACCATAGGGAATGTCTAAATATATCCACTGTGATGCGGTAATTCTGGTTTGCGGTTTTGTGTAAATTGAGAAAAAGGCAATCGCCCAAACGATTGTACTCAGGACAGTAATCACAATCAGACCATTCCCCAATAATTTGAATTTCGATTTGATTTTTACTAAAAAAAAGCTTGAAGCAATAAGCAAAAAAGGGATTAGGGGAACCATATATCTGATGAACTTGGTATGCCATGAGCCAACGTATAAAAAATAAAGTAACGGGAATATACAAAAAACCAGTAATTCTTTATTTCTCCTTTTTATCATTTCAAATAACAGCAAAATAAAACCAAGTAGGCAAAATAATGCGTCAACCCCAATCTGCCAAAAGAAATTTTTTATTTGGAAAAGGTAAGGAAGAGTATGGTCAAACTGTAGAGTGTAGACAACCGGTAAGGAACCGGTTGCAACTCCCGATTCATAGCGCATTGATTCGATAAATTTATTCCAGTCAATGAAGGTATAGGGTGAAAATATCGTAAAAACAATAAACGATACCATTAGAAATAATACGAGATGAATAATTTTCTTCCCAAAAGTTTTTATTGATATTTTTTCGGCGAGAAGATAGGCAAGGATTGGCATAATTATAAAAGCTATGGCAGAAGTTTTTGAGGCAATGCCTATTCCGGTTATTATCCCAAGCGTCAAAGAGGCCAAGAAACTTATTTTTCGCAATGTGATTATGGACAACAAACAAGTTAAAACGCCAATTAAAGTTATTAAGCTTTCGGTTACCCCGAAATGGGCCGTTTGGATAGAAGTGACCGTAAATGTATAAAGAATAATTGTTAAAAGGGCAGTTTTTTTAGCGAAAATTTTTTTAGCCAAAAAATACAAGGGAATAATTGTAATTGTTGAGAAAACTGCGGAAAAAAACCTTCCGATGACATTTATATTTCCCCAATTGGTTATCCATGAGGTATCCTTTGTGGCTAAGAAAACTAGATCTGCAGCCAACCGATAGAGATAAATTGTAAAACCACCATAGGCAAAAAATTGCGGATCAAGCTGGGAGAAAAAATTAATTCTTAAAACGGCATTGGCAATATTCCTTTCGTCGGGATGAAAATAATTTCCCTGGTCCCAGTTGAGATTATAAAATCGGAAAAACCCTCCGATTAAGATTAATAAAAAAATAAGAAAAATAGTGCGGAATTTTTTGTTCAGAATTATTCTTTTAAGCATTTTTCAAAACTTCTTCTACGATTCTTTGGCCAAGCTCAACCGCATAGTTAGTGCCTCTGTCCCAAGGATAAACTTGTTCAATGTTTGCAAGGTATACATTTTTAAGCGGCGTTGCAAAAGGCGGAATTAATTTGGAGTAATTGATGGGAATTACCGGTTGGGCAAAAGGGTCTTTAAAAAACTGATAGCCAATAATGTTTTCGGCATAATCGGGATTTATTTTTCTTAAATAAGGTTTAAATAACTGTAATATTTCGTCTTTATTCAGCGAAAAATATTTGTCATCCGCCGACTTATAATTTCCCAGATAAAGTAAATGCTCATTATTATAAAATCTTTTGTCCATGTAGTTGGTGTGTTCAACGATTGCCATCACCGGTGAAGTTTTGTCGCAAACATTTAGCCAATAAGTGTTGTCCTTAAAAAAAGGTCTATTTAGTCTTAACACTAAACTGGTTGCTCCTAAGTGTTTTAATTGTTGTAGTTTTTCCGTGTATTCTTTTGGTAATGGTGGGGCAATTTTTAGAAATACATAGGACGGAAGAGTAACAATTACGGCATCAAAATTTTCAATTTTCAATTTTAAATTATTAATGTCTCTAATTTTCAATTCGGGTTTAGTAGTAAAGGAGAGTCCCAGAACTTCAGTACCGAAATAAAATTTGCCTCCGTTTTTTTTAATTTGTTTGGTCAAGGCTTTGGCAAACTCAAGAAATCCGCCTTTTGGATAAGCAAGGGAAGGAGTTCTCTTTCTAATTCTTGCCCAAAACCAAGCCAGAGAAATATTGTCGGCAAACTTCCCGAATTTATTCATAAATAATGCTTCCCAAATCAGGTTGTAAGCTTTTCTGCCCATCAGCTTAGGAAGAGTAAAAGTGGCATTATATTTTTCAAGCGGTTGCCAAAAGGGGTTGTACTTCATCATTGCAATTGCCATCCCCATCCTTAGCCTTTCTAAAAGTGAAAGCAGGGGAAATTTTAAAACATAAAGTGGTGAATCAAGTTGATAAATCTGGCCATTGACAAAAACCGATGTTTTTGGCCTTTTTATAACCACCTCATGTTTTATTTCCTGAGCAAGGGTAAGAATGCTCTTATCGTTTGTGAACCAATGGTGATAATGTTTTTCTAAAGACCAGTCCCAGCCTTTTTCCCAATAGCCGATAGCCAGGCCACCCGGGATTGCATCCTTTTCAAAGACAGTGACGTTGTGCTTTTGCTTAGTCAATTCATAGGCGGCGGAGAGACCGGTAAAACCGGCTCCGATAACTGCGATTTTCATAATGCTTGAATGCTCCCGCGGGTCAGAAGGAAAAGGAGGCCACCAACCAGGCTAATAACAGCGCCTACAATTCCCGCTGTCATTATAGAGGGATTACCTGTTGGAGACAATAGTTTTTGGGTTGGGCTAATAATGATACCGCCTTTTGTTGTCGGTGTTGATGTCGGTATTTGTGTTGGCGTTGGTGTTGGCGTTTGAGAGATAGAGGATACAAAAGCAATGGTTGGTACCACAGTTGGAGTAGGGGTCGGCGAAACTGTTGGAGTTGGCGTAATTTTTGAAATTAAAACAGGTGTGGGAGTAGGAGTTGAGGTGGGTGATGGAGCCGGAGGATTAATTTGCTGGCCGGCCGCATAAACAACGAAGGACTGAGTTAGAGTTTGTAAAATTCCGGAAGAGTCTTCAGTTTGAACGGTGATGGTGTGCGTACCGGGAGAGAGAGTGCTAGTAGGTCTAAAATTCCAAATTCCGTTTTGATCTGTATTGACAATGCCTTGGACAATTTGAGCGGAATGGATAATTATTTTAACACTTTGGTTTGGTTGGCCGGTTCCTCTAAACAGAGGTTGCTGGTCCGTAAACCCTTGATCTTTTTGCGGAGTTAATATTTTCAATGTTCCCGATGATGTGCTGGAAAAAGAGGGAAAACTTGCTGACGTTTGGGGAGCAGAAGTACTTGGAGACTGGCCATTTCTAAAATCATAATCTTTGGAAAGGATAATGGTGGGAACAGGGCTGGTTTGATTAAGAGATAAAGAAACGTTTGAAGTTAAAGAATCCCCGTAAACTAACATTTTTAAATTTATAGCGGGTGAAAAATTATAATAGGCTGAATAATCGCTGGTGCGCAGCGAATTTAAAGGAAGAATATAAGAGCCATCTGCTTTTACCAAAGTTGAAACAACTTGAGAGTTATCGGCAGTAAAATAGATAATGGCCTCTTTCGGTGGGCTTCCATCGGAGAGTATCACTTTACCGCTGATCGGGTTTTGCTTGGGGGGGGTTCCCGAAAGAGTTGAGCCGGTGGTAACCGCAAACAGTTGGTTTCCGTTAAGATAATTATTTTGCCCGCTGGTAATGGAAAAATAATATGTTGTCTGGGCATTAAGATTTCTGACTGTAATATTGTGAATTTTATGTGTCGTTAAATTTCCGCTTTGCTGGTCTCTGTCATCAAGCGCCGATTTCCCCAGTTTATTATCGTTACCATAATTTAAAGAACCGATTACCAAGTCTTCGGTCGCATATGAGACGGAAAAAGAGCTATCCGTGATATTGGTGATTCGCACATTTTGCGGCTGTTCGGTTGTGCTGGCATTAGATTTAAATATTGCACCCTCGTTTACTAAAAAGGTTGTGATGCCAATACCGATTGTAATAAGGAGCAGTCCAAGCAGGGTTGGAATTTTTTTGTTCCAGAAACTTTTTCTCATTGCGATAAACTCCCTCCAGATGTTGCTTGACTTGCGCTACCTGAGCTAACCGGCTGGATGGCCACAGTAGGAGTTGGAGTGGGTGTGACTTGGGCAGATGGGGTTGCGGGAGTAACGATGCTCCCAGCGGGGACAGTAAGGTCGTAAATAGGAGTAACATTTTGTCTATTTTTAAGCGCGGCTACCGTATTTGTGTCAAAACTTGGCGATATTGGGCTAATTTGCATATTTAAAGTTTGGGAAATAGTAGATGTAACAATACTGTGATGAACACTGAACACAATCCAGGCAATGACAAATATGAATAATGGGATAAGTATTGATAAGATATCGTTTTTCTTCATATATTTACGGTTTAAAAAATACTGTTCCTCTAATGTTTAACTGTAAATTGTCGCTGTTGGTATTTTGCTCGTTGGAATTTTGGTCGGTTTGTTTGGAAATCGAAGCGTTGCTAATGGTAATTATTCTTTGAAAATTTACCAGCTTATCCATGAAGTTCATAACGTCCTGATAAGTCCCTTCGCCGGAAAACCCAAAATCAAAAGAAGAATAATTTTTACTTGTTGGTTTTGAAAGATCAACCTCATACGTTTGAAAACTGTCAAGTTTTAAGCTGGAATCTTGTGCAATAGATTGTATTTCACCAACCAAAATGGGAATTTGGGTTGAGTTGGGGATTGCGGCATAGATTACAGGTAAATCATTTTGGATATCCGCATAATTCTGTTGTAAGGTAGTAAGGTCATTTATTTTTTCCTGCAGTTTTTGATCAACAAATTGGTCATCATTAATTTGTTTTTGCAAATTGGCGATAGTGGAAAGAGTCGGGCTGATTGCAAAAAGACCAAGAATGATAGAGGTAATTAAAGTAAGCACTATGGTAGTAAATTTCTTTGCCTTTTCCTGTCTAAGATCCGGCATCAGTGCCAGATATTTTGAATACTGTTGTTTGTTTGCTTCACTAAGTAAGTTTTTAATTGTTGGAATTTGCATTTGTTCCTCCTTGCTGTTTAAAGGTTGTCGATATTCCGACAGTAATGACCGAACTTGATGTTTTATTCTCAATTTTGTCTAAACTGACGGTGTCGATTAAAGGATAAGACTTTAATTTATTGATAAAAATACTTAAAGGGATAATGGAATTAACGTTTGCTTCAACTTGCATTCTATCCGGAGCAAAGGCGACAGATGTAAAGGCGAAGCCATCCGGGGCAAAAGATAAAATATCTTTAAGTATTTTTAAATCTTGCTGGCCAACTTTACCAAAAGAAGCTGCAATTGACAGTCTTTGCTGGAGATTTCGGTAGGTGTTTTCACTGTCTTTTTGATAGGCCACAATTGCTTGTCTCTGCGTGATTTCTGTTTGTAAATCCTGGAGCTTGTTATCAAGCGTAAAACGGTAAAGAAAAGCCGCCAGCGCTGCCAACTCAACTACAATCACCAGTATTCTGCCGATGGTTACCGCCCAATCAATGATATGTTCAAAAGTTTCTTTATTTTCGTTTCGCAACAGATTTATCGAAGCGGAAGATTTCGCCATACTAGGATTAGTCTAAGTGTTTTTTTTAAGTTTGTCAAAGCAGAAACGAGAGCGTTTTTATAAACATATTTAAATTTGCGGACCGGTAATTGCCGTGTAACAGATTGACCTCGTTTTGCTATAATCAAGATAGTATGCCCACAGCCAACATTTTTTACACAAAAGAAGAACAAAAGAAGGATTTAGGGGAGCTGGCCTTAAAACTAAAACCTTATCTTGCCGAGAAACTTACCTGTGGAGACATTAAGCTAACAGAGGGTGACATAAGCGTAAGATTGGTTGAAACGAAAGGAGCAGGCATGATAGGAGTGGTAGAAGTTGAGATAACTGCATTTGCTTTTGGGGAAAGAGTAAAAAAGCAAGACCAAATATGCCTGGATGCTCAAAAGTACATCAAAGCCGAGTATCCGCAGCTCGGGGAAGTAAAAGTGTGGCTTATCCTCACCCAGCTTGGCCATAGTTGGGAGTAAAAGGACTTCAGGGCGATTTATTTCTTCGGGGTTTTCTTTTTAGTGGCTGATTTTGTTTTTGGTGTTGCGACTTTGGCTTTTGCAGCGGGCTTTCCGAGCTTACTCAGTCTTGATTTAATTCTGGCGGCTTTATTTTTGTGGATTAAGTTTCTTTTTACTGCTTTGTCTACCAGTACAACCGCTTTTCTGACTTTTTCCGCGGTTTTTGTTTTTTGTGCGCCTTTGATGGCGTCTTTAAGCTCTTTTCTTAAAAGATTATTTACTATTTCCCGTTTTCTGTCTTGTCTTAGCTTTTTCTTAGCTGATTTTATGACTGGCATGCGGCTATTTTAGCATGCTATACTGTAAAAAACAACACAATATATGCCAAAGGATTTTTTAAAGAAGGGTATTAGCCTCCTTTTAAGACGACAAAATAACATTTTATCAGCGGCTTTCGTAATCATGGCAACGATTATCTTTTCGCAGGTTTTGGGCCTTATCGGGCAAAGACTTTTAGTTGCTATTTTTGGCGCTTCAAATACTTCCGGAATTTTCTTAGCGTCTACCAGATTGCCGGATTTTTTGTTCCAAATTTTAATAGCGGGTGCTTTATCCTCAGCCTTTATACCGGTTTTTTCGGAATATATCGTTAAAGGCAAAGAAGATGAAGGTCATAAGGTTGCATCGACACTACTTTTTTTAAGTCTGGGAATTTTTGCTTTTTTCTCGTTGATTCTTTTTATTTTCGCCAGACAGTTTTCAACTCTTATGGCTCCGGGTTTTTCAAAAGGAGAGATAGATTTACTTACTAATCTTACCAGAATTGTAATTTTTGGAGAGATACTTTTTATCATTGGTAGTTTCCTTTCGGCAATCTTACAATCATATAATCGTTTTTTTATTCCCGGTTTTGCAGCTGCGCTATATAATCTTGGAATAATTATCGGCATTGTGTTGTTTTCGTCGTTCTGGGGAATCTATTCTGCCGCCTATGGTGTAGTTATAGGAGCCCTGTTATTCGTTCTGGCTCAAATCCCATTGGCTAAAAAAATGGGTTTTTCCTTTAAACCTTCTCTTTCGTTAACGTCAATTAAATCTTTGGGTGTATTAAATGTTTTAAAACTTATCTGGCCCAGAACAATTTCGATTGCAGTATTTCAACTGGGAACAATCATCATTGTAACACTCGTTTCTTTTTTACAGAATCCAGGCAGAAACTATCTAATCTTTGATTACGCTCAAACTCTTGCCTTTGCGCCAGTTGCTCTCTTCGGACAAGCAATAGCGCAGGCCGCTTTCCCAGTTCTGTCAAAAGAAAGAGAACGGCTGGAGGATTTTAAGGTGACTTTTATCACCAGTTTTAACCAAATGTTATATTTAGTCCTGCCGGTTTCGGTGTTGCTGCTGGTTTTAAGAATTCCGATAGTTAGACTTATCTTTGGAGCCGAACAATTTGATTGGACGGCTACTGTTTTAACAGGTAGAACGCTGGCATTCTTTAGTATTTCGATTTTTGCTCAAGCCCTAGTATATCTAGTTTCCAGAGGTTTTTATGCGCTGCATGATACAAGAACGCCGTTAATTATAGGTGCAATAACAACGGCTTTGATGGTCTTGATGGGTGCCGGTTTTATCTTCCTTTATCATGCAGGAGTCGGTGGTATTGCAATTGCTTATTCAATTGCTTCGATTATTAACTTTTTGGTCTTATTTATTTTTCTTGACTTAAAAGTTGGAGGATTTAACAAACGTCCGCTTTTAATCACGGTTTCCAAAATTTTTCTGGCAACATTTTTTACTGCCTTTGCTTTATATATTCCCATAAAGCTTTTAGATCAATTAGTGTTTGATACAACGAAAACTGTTAATTTAATTTTACTGACCGGAATTTCCAGTTCAATCGGTCTTTTACTTTATCTTTTCCTGACCTGGCTGTTTGATGTCAAAGAGGCTGAAATGTTTATTTTAATGTTTAAAAAGGTGGGCGATTGGAGACAAATTCTTAAAGGTAGCGAAGAAACGATTGACGCAAGCCATGTTAACCCTTAGAATAACCACACATGTCTTATAAAAACATTCGAAATTTTGCCATTATTGCCCACATTGACCACGGTAAGTCAACCTTGGCGGACAGGTTTTTGGAAATTACCGGGACTGTTCAGAAAGATAAATTGCAGGAGCAATTTTTGGACCAAAATCCGATTTCCAGAGAAAGGGGAATAACTATCAAGCTTGCTCCGGTGAGAATGAAATATGCAGTCAACGGGGAGGATTATGTTCTTGACCTGATTGATACGCCGGGGCATATGGACTTTTCCTATGAAGTTTCCAGAACATTAGCCGCATGCGAGGGAGCGATACTGTTAGTTGATGCCACGAAAGGAATTCAGGCTCAGACAGTGGCGCATTTCAATTCTGCAAAAAAGGAGGGTTTGGTGCTAATCCCGGCGATTAATAAAATCGACCTTCCGACAGCGAAACCGGAAGAAGTAAAAAAAGACTTAATTGAAATGTTTGGTTTTAAGGAAGAAGAGATTTATTATGTTTCGGCCAAGACCGGCGAAAACGCCGAAGAGCTGCTTGAGGCGGTTATTCAAAAAATTCCTCCGCCAAACGTTAACGAAAATGCTGTGCTTCGGGGATTGGTTTTTGATGCGGTTTTTGATGAGCACAGGGGAGTAGTAATTTTTACAAAACTGGTTGACGGCAGTGTCAAAAAACACGACAAAATTGAATTTATCCAGAATAAAACAAAAATTGATGTTGCGGAAGTCGGATTTTTTTCACCGTTTTTGGTTGCCAAAGACATACTGACTGCCGGAGAAATCGGTTACATTGTCACCGGCATAAAAGATATCAGAAAAACCAGGGTTGGAGACACCATCACGCAAATCTCAAATCTCAAATCTCAAATCTCAAGTGTTCAACCGCTGGCAGGTTACCAAATTCCAAAACCGATGGTTTTTTTCGGTGTCTATCCAAAAACTGCCAATGAATACGTTCATCTGCGGGAGGCCATCTCAAAATTGTCTTTAAATGACGGCTCAATGACGGTGGCTAATGAATATTCGGCCTTTTTGGGCAGCGGATTTAGGGTTGGTTTTTTGGGATTATTGCATGCAGAGATTGTTAAAGAGCGGTTAAAACAGGAGAGTGGGATAGAGCCCCTTTTGACGATGCCCAGAGTTTTATACAAGGAAGAAGAAGGGATAATTTCCGAACCGTATATGGCTTTGACGATTTTTGTGCCCTCGACTTATGTCGGAGCGGTAATGACGGTAGCGCAAAATAAAAAAGGCAGCCTTGTGGACATTGCATACCACAAACAAAATGCGGTTTTAAAATATGACATGCCATACTCAATGTTTATTCGGGGATTGTCTTCCGAGCTGAAAAGCGTTTCGCAGGGTTTTGCCAGCCTTGACTACGAAATTAACGGCTTTAGGCAGGCTAATTTGGTGAAAATGGATATTCTTATCAACGATAATCCGATTGATGTTTTAGCGGAGCTTGTTTATAAAGATGAAGCGGAGTATGTGGCCAGAGAGAAAGTTGATAAACTGAAGCAACATCTTCCGAAGCAACAGTTTCGGCAGATCATTCAGGCGGCAATTGGGGCAAAAATTTTGGCACGGACGGAGATTCCGCCTTTTAGGAAAGATGTTTTGGCAAAAATGTCAGGTGGAGACAGAACCAGAAAAGATAAGCTTTTGGAAGCACAAAAAAAAGGTAAATCGCGAATGATTAGTGTTTCGAAAGTGGAAATTCCCCAGAAAGCGCTGCTGTCAATGCTGCAAAGTTAGAGAGCCAAAAGTAGTACGGCTCCAATTACGGTAAGGATTGCCCCGATTGACCCAACCGTCACCAGTTGACTTGGGCCTGTTGGTGCAAGTGGGGCCGGTGTTTCGGTAACGACGGTATTTGAAACATTGGTTGTTGTAGTGCCTGATGATGCAATTGTGCTGCTGACGCTGATTGCTAGGCTGCAATTGCCTATCGGGCTGACACTGCCTGCGGCGTCAGTCAAAACCGCTGTGGCAGTATAATTTCCGGCATTATTGTAAATATGAGATTGCAGAACGCTAATCGAATTAGTGCCGATGCCTGACGAGTTGGTTATATCCTGAGTTTGTCCGTCACCAAAATCAAAGGTAACTTTACTGATGGTGGAAGCATTGTCTTGTCCGGTTGCCGTCAAATTAACCGTAAAAGGAGTGGTTCCGTTGGTTGAGGGATTAATGCTTAAACTTGAACAGGTTGGTCCGGTGGCGTTTGTTTGTTGAGTGGTTGGGGTTGGCGTGTCGGTTGGCTGCCCGGTTGGCGTTGGTGTATCGGTTGGCTGCCCGGTTGGCGTTGGTGTATCGGTTGGCTGCCCGGTTGGGGTTGGTGTGTCGGTTGGAGTATCGGTAATGTTTGTGCCGACAGTGATATCGGCAGGTTCAGCAGTGAGCAGAACGTTTTCGTTAAATTGAGCAGTTAAGCCAATGGCCATAACTTGGGATTTTGTCGTATCGATGCTAACCGTAGTGGTATCGGTTAAATTGGTAGTATCAAAAGTAACCGAAGCAATATCGGTTGGATTCTGGATCACATATTGTACCTCTTGTCCGACAGAAATCGTTGCCGCAATTGAGCCGTTGCTATAAATTGGCCCTTGAAGCAGGTGGGGTGTATAGGTTTTCCCATCGGATTCATTTATCGGGAGAACTTTAAAGCTGTTGTCTACAACCGATAACTTGCTTGGATCATAAGTAATCGTAAATTTAACAAATGAAACCTGATTGGTACCGGGGTCAACATGCACTGTTAATGTAACCGGGTTTCCTTGCGTAATTGGGTTGTGGGGAGGGGTTAAGCTAAGCGTTGTGGCCGCCACCGCGTTGGTTTTTGTCCGTTGTTGCTGCTGGACAAGATAAACAGTTACAGGAATTGCCACCAAAAGAACCAGAATAAAACCGATCGCTAAAATCTTTTTACCAGACATAATACTTTGATAGATAAATCGTATATAATTTGAGAAGTAGTGTCAAGCTATTTTCACGATCTCCCGTGGTGCAGTCGGTAGGTAAACTATTTCTCCTTCGTCTGCGCTCAGTACGTTCAATAATTCAGTACTTCGCATCCGCTCAGGATTTCGCTTCTCTCAAGCTTCACTCAAGACCTCGCGCAGCTCGGGCTACGCTCAGTATTTATGTTTTGGTAAATAAAAGCTTGACAATCCGTTGGCTATTGTTGTATAAATGAGCAGTCACTTCGGAGGAGTGATATTTTTTGACTTTATGGTAACGAAAAAGACGATTAAACCGTTATTCGATAATATTTTGATTAGGCCGCTTGAGGCGGAAGCAAAAACCGCGTCAGGCATTATCCTTCCGGACACGGCCCAGGAAAAACCGCAGATGGGCGAAGTGGTAGCGGTCGGGCCGGGAAAGGTTACTCCCAAAGGCGAAAAAGAAGCAATTGTGGTTAAAGTCGGACAAAAGGTGATGTATAAAAAATGGGGCGGAAATGAAGTTAAATTAAACGACGAAGAATTAATACTGGTAGAGCAAAAAGACATACTCGCCATCATCGATGGCTAAATTCATAATTCAAAATTAACAAAGTATGGCAAAACAAATTAAATACGGAAAAGATGCGCGCGCAGCCTTAAAAAAGGGTGTTGACCAATTGGCCAACGCGGTGACTATAACGTTGGGCCCTAAAGGCAGAAATGTCGCTTTAGACAAGAAGTGGGGAGCTCCCAACGTGGTCCACGACGGTGTTTCGGTAGCCAAGGAAATTGAGTTAAAAGATCCGTTTGAGAACATGGGGGCGCAGCTGGTGAAAGAGGCAGCTTCAAAAACCTCGGATGTGGCCGGCGATGGGACCACCACTGCCACTTTACTGGCTCAGTCAATCATTAATAAAGGCTTTAATAAAGTCAACACCGAAGTCAACCCGATGATTATGCGGGTGGGGATGGAAAAAGGGGTGGCGGAAATCGTCAATCAGATTAAACAAGCAGCCGTTCCGGTCAAAGCAGCGGATGTGGCAAAAGTGGCCACAATTTCGGCCCAGAATGAAGAAATCGGACAGTTGATTGCCGATGCTTTGGATAAAGTCGGCAAAGACGGAGTGGTCACGGTTGAAGAAGGAAAAGGCGTTGAGCTGTCAGTCGATTACAAAGAAGGTATGGAGTTTGATAAAGGCTATGCGTCGGCCTATTTTGTGACCAATCCGGAAAAAATGGAAGCGGAAATCGAAGACCCTTATATCCTGATTACCGATAAAAAAATCTCGGCCCTTAACGAATTATTGCCATTTTTGGAAAATTTAGTCAAAGTTTCCAAAAACCTGGTGATTATTGCCGACGATATTGACGGTGAGGCGTTGGCGGTTCTGGTGGTCAACAAATTAAAAGGAACTTTCAATACTTTGGCAATTAAGGCGCCGGGCTTTGGCGACAGACGCAAAGAAATGCTTGAGGATATCGCCATTTTGACCGGTGGGACAGTCATTTCGGAAGACACCGGCCGAAAGTTTGATTCCGTTACAATCGAGGACTGCGGGCGGGCAGATAAGGTTTGGGCGGACAAAGAAAACGCCAGGATTATCGGCGGTAAAGGTAGTCCGGCAGCGCTCAAAGCCAGAATTTCGCAGCTCAAAAAAACTATCGAGATAACTACTTCGGATTTTGACAAAGAAAAACTGCAGGAAAGACTGGCCAAGCTTTCCGGCGGAGTGGCGGTTATCAATGTCGGAGCGGCCACGGAGCTGGAGATGAAAGAGAAAAAGGAAAGGGTGATTGACGCGGTGGCGGCTACCAAAGCAGCTTTGGAAGAAGGGATTGTTCCTGGCGGCGGTGTGACGCTGCTTAAAGCGAGAGCTGCTTTGGCAAAACTGGCAAAAAGCTTAAAAATAAAAGACGAAATAGTTGGTGTTAATATTTTGTCCGAATCTTTAGTTGAGCCAATCAAAAAAATTGTGGAAAACGCCGGAGAAGATTCGACAGCAGTTCTGGCAAAAGTTGAAAGCGCAAAAGAAGACGATTTTGGTTTTAATGTGATGACAATGGAATACGGTTCGCTGATTAAAGCAGGAATAATTGACCCGGCCAAAGTGACCCGTTCGGCTGTGCAAAATGCGGTCAGTGTGGCGATGATGGTTCTTACGACAGAAGCTTTAGTGACCGATATTCCGGAAGAGAAACCGCAAATGCCGGCCGGCGGAATGCCCGGCGGCATGGACTATTAAACTTCAATAAGCCTTCATTTTGCCATCCTTTTAAGTTATAATGGGAAATGTTTTATGAAGAAGTTTTTGCTGATTTTGGCGCCGTTTGTGATCGTCGTTTTGATTTTTTCAACCGTCATCTTTTTTCTTTTGCAGAATAAAGGTAAAGGGGCTTTACAGGTTACATCCGTGCCGCAGGCCAAAGTTTATTTAAATAACCAGTTAATTGGGCAGACGCCGCTTTGTAAATGTGAATTAAAAGACATGCTTGAGGCCGGCGATTATACGGTCAAATTAGTGTCTACGCAAGGAAGTTTTCCGCCCTTCGAGCAGAAAATCACCATTTCGCCGAAAGTTCTAACCGTGGTTGACCAAACCTTCGGGGCGCAAGGGTTAGGGAGTGGCAGCATTATCGGTCTTACTCCAATTTCCGACAAAAAAGATGCAGAGATTAGTGCCATTTCTTTTCCCGACACAGTCGAGGTTTTTTTAGACGATAATTTAGTCGGGGAAACGCCGCTGCTTTTAAATAATATTACCGAGTCGGACCACGAATTAAAACTGACCAGAGAAGGCTATAAAGACAAAATTGTCAGGATAAGAACGGTTTTGGGTTACCGGCTGGAAACCCTGACATTTTTAGGTATTGACCCCAATGCCGCTACCGCCTCGGCAACGCAAATTTCCTCGCCGTCGGCCAATGTTTTGCCGGTTAGCAAAGTGCTGATTTTACAAACGCCAACCGGATTTTTAAGAGTCAGAGACCAGGCTTCACTCGCCGGTGCGGAAATCGGGCAGGTCAATCCGGGGGAAATTTATCCACTTTTGGATGAACAAAGCGGTTGGTATCAAATCCAGTTAAGCAACGGAAAGACCGGCTGGATTAGCTCTCAATACGCCCAGAAACAGTAAATTTATGTCCAAAATAACAATCAAGCAGATTTTTGGCGGCCGGGAATAAATTATCAGGAAGTGCGTCTTTTGCAAACCATTCCCACTTTTGCCAATCTTCGGGAATTAAGTTTTTCGGTTCACCGTCAATTTCGGCCAAAACACCAATTCCGAGGTAATGATTTCCTAAAGCAAAATTTTCATTAACACAAATAATTTTCTCGGTCAGAACATTACAGTTCAGTTCCTCTCTAATATTTCTTTTAACCGTTTCACTGATTGTTTCGCCAAAGCGGATATCCCGGCCGGGTACACCGTAAACCTGCTTTCCCTGGTAAGCCCATTTTTTAGTCAAAAGGCCCAAGAGAATTTTGTTGCCTCTGAGAATTAGAATATCAACGTTTACTTTTGGATTTATATTGTTCACTTGATGATAATATCACAAACAGCTAACTTAAGAGGGGTTGATGAAGTAGACCAGCAGTACCACCAGAACCGCCCAAATCACAACAGTCGCCAGCAATGGTTTGTCGGAAAACAGCACTTTCTCCGGACTTTCACCTTCGTTCTTTTCGTAAATATCCTGAAGATAGCGCATTAAACCATAGACGACCGGTACAATGGTAATCATCAGCCATTTTCTCTGGAAAAACGCCGGCAGAAAATCCGAAGGAATGGTACCAAACGAAAGCTTAAATCCTCCCGGATTTTCCAAAAAGGTAAACAGGGAATAGGTGATAAAAGTGGAAGTGGCAAAGATTGAGGCGTAAACATCCAACAACTTTTCGGAATAATGCGACAGAGAACTTCTAACGGAAACAATATCCGCTTCTTTGCGGGGAGAAAGAAGAGTCAGCTCCGACCTTCTTTTCCCCACTGCCAGGAAAAGTGAGATGGAAATGGTGGTTAACAACAGCCAGACCGAAATATGGTAACCGCTGGCAAACTCTCCGGCGTAAACTCGCAAAATGTATCCGGCCGCAATCGCCAAAATATCAATTGCCGCCAGTGATTTAACAAAAGAAGAATAAAGGAATTGGATTAAAAGATAAAGGATGGTGACGGCAAAAAAGGCGGGGGTGACGCTGATGGCAATTATAAGTGAAACAAAAGTCAAAAGTGCGGCAAAAACTGCAGCCAGGGGAATCGGGATATCGCCGTGGGCAACGGGACGGAATTTTTTAAACGGATGGAGCCTGTCTTTTTCAGCATCAAAAATGTCATTGACAATGTAAGTGGCCGAAGCCAGTCCGCAAAAAGCAAAAAAGCCCAACAGTACCTTATAAACAACCGGACCGTCAAACAGCTCGCCGGCAAAGGTAATTGCGGCAAAAATTGCCAGGTTTTTCACCCATTGACGGGGTCTGACCAGTCTGAATAGATTATATGCTAGTTTTATCATCGGCTCGCTTAGTCAATAAATGTAGGAATAGAATAGCACCTCCGACCAAAATTACAAGCATTATTATTGCAAACAACTTTCCTTTGCTTGATAAAACCAGGGAAAGTGTGCCTAAAAGTGCGGAAATCACCCAATAAAATAAGGCAATTCGCCTTTGTCCAAACCCCAAATCCAACAGCAAATGGTGGAGGTGTTTTTTGTCATGCCAAAACGGGGATTTCCCCGACAAAATTCTCCTGGCGATAGTAAAGACACCGTCCGTCATTGGCACTCCCATGACTAAAATGGCGGTGGCAAGTTTCGCGCTGGAGAGAATTGAGGCTACCGCCAGCATTAAGTATAGGCAAGTGGCGCCGTAACCGGGGAATATTTTTGCCGGATAAAAATTGAACAGCAAAAAGCCCAGTGAGGCACCGGCGATGATAAAAGACAAAGCAGCGGCAGTGGTACTGGTTTGATCAAGAGGGGAGAATCTCAGACTCAAAATCCCGATAACGATAGCCGAGATGGCCACAATTCCCGGCATTTGTCCGTCAACCCCTTTGCTCCAATTTAACATGTTCATTACCCAGACAATCCACAGAATGGCGATTAAATCGGCCAAAAAGGAAACGGTTGTTCCGTGCCAGAAAGGCAGCTGGACGTGATTGAGAAATAATATTCCGCCCAAAGGGTTAGTGATAAAAGGAATATTGGCTCCAAGATAAACCACAAAAACGGCACAGCCGATGTTGACTAAAAATCTTAAATACGGAGAAATATCGTATTTGTCATCTAATACTCCGACTACCAGAGACACAAAAGAAGCAATCAGCATGGCCACAATTATTTTTGTCATCGGCAGAAAAATAAGGCTTGCCACTAACACTCCGATAAAAAGCGGAATTCCTCCGCCCCTGGGGACCGGCTTTTCGTGGATGATGGCCGGATGTTTATGTTTTTTAGGGTCATCAACAATCTGATACTTTCTAAGAAAGACAAGACAGATAGGTGTGGCGATAGCGGTGACGATAAAAGAAACTGCCAAAGGAAGAATTGTCAGAAAATCAAAGTTTTGCATTAAATTATCCGCATTACGGTTCTAATTATGTAAAGGAGGTTCATCATGGCCAGAATCAAGGTCACGGCGGCGACAATCCTGGCGATAAGCGGGTTATGGGAATAGACAATGGAGGTAAATAAAATATTAAAGACAAAAATAGCGGCAAAAACAGCCACCGGAATAAAAATACCGACAGTCGGAACCAGCCTGTCATTGCCCCAGGGGAGCTGGTTAAAAACCGGGACTAGCTGGGGTAGACTTTTGTAATTAATGGCAATATACAAAATTGCCAGTAGTGTCAGTAAAAGGCTAACCAAAAAACCGCGGAGAGCCAACTTGTCTGCTTTTATATTATTGATTAAGTTTTTCATAGATGGGGACATTTTGAATATTGATTACTTGGTTGTAAGCGGCAAGGGAGAACGGATAAGCGCTGACGTTTGGCATTATCACAATAAACTTCGGCTGTTTTTTACGAAGGCCTGCCAGCGTATTACTATAGCCGTCTTTGTACAAGGTAATGTGGTAGGTAGCAGTATATTTTCCCGGAGGAAGCTTTTGGGTTAAATAGTAAACTTGGGCATTGTTTCCCCAGATAAAAAGATTATCCGTTGGCAAGGCATGACTGTTAAGATAGCCGGCAATCTCGTAATCTCTCGGAGTACTCCCGTCAAAGAAACTTTGGTATGCATAAACGCTTTTACCGTCAACGACAAACGAAATAAAATTCTGATAATAAAAAATAGTTTTGACATAGAAAGTAAAACTTAACAAAACCGCGATAAAAGAAGCAATTGCCAATGTGCCGGCCAGTTTGGAAAAGTGCTTGTTAAGAAGGAACAAGCCGATTAATAGACAAAACGAGGGAAGAATAACTAAAACATAATGGGTATATGGCCTTTGCGAAAAATAAGCGTTAAACAAGGAAAAGGCAAGCCACAAAGCCACAAAACTGAAAGCATTGCCGTAGGCTTTTCTTTTGTAAAAAATAAACAGGGAAAATACGGCCAGAAGAGCGAGTTTTAAAATCAGCAAGCCCTGGGGAATAATCAGCTTATTGCCGTAACCAACATACCCGACGTTACTGGACAGCGTTGCCGTCAGAAAATTTGCGAAAGCGTGTTTAAAAACAAAGAAAAGAACGGTCAAAACAAGCGGAATGAGAAAGCCAAGGATAAACGGGGAGAGGTTTTTAATTTCAATCAGCAAATGCTTGGGCTTAAAAATATCAAGTAGTTTTTTGGCATAATTGGCGAAAAACAAAAATCCGGCAAAGGCGGCAAAATCAAAAACAGCCACTATTTTAAACAGAAAAGACAAGCCGACAACGAGACCGGCAGTAAGCAGTATTACGTATTTAGTATTTTGTGCTTTTCTTTCCAGGGATTTTAGTACCAGATATCCGCCCAGAATATTCAATGGCAGCATAAAGTTTTCGGCGTTAGCGATATTGCCTTCAATCAGCGGTAGCCCGAATAACACTGCAAACAGCGCGGTTGAAAAATAGACTATCTTTGGTTTGTTGAGCAGTTTTTTGGCGAGAAAGAAAAAGGCCCAGACACTCAACAGACCAAAAACTAAAGACAGCAGCTTAACCGAAAACAAATCGGAAGAGACAAAACTATACAGTAAATATAAAAGCGGCGGTTTGTTGTCAAAAATGTCCCGGTATAAAAGTCTTCCGGCTTTAATTCCCATTCCCAAAACCTGGTAAATGCCTTCGTCTCCGTACCAGTCCGGTTCAAACAAAGAGGGAAGCCTTAACAGAAAAAAAACAAAAGAAACAATTATCAAAAACCAGCAATCAAAACTTTTTTCAAGCTTTGCCAAGATCTTCATAAATTCAAAATCAGAGTTTTTCCGTTACTTTATATTCTAGCCTTTTGCCAAGCATCAGCTGGGTATGGGAAATTAAAGCGGGCAGGGTAGAGAGGAAAAAACCGGCAACCGGCAGCAGAATAAATTCTAAGGGAAACAACATCTGTCGTTTTTTGGAAGGCGCATTATGTTTGGGCCTTTGCCTAAAATCGATAATGAGCATCATAAAAGTTGCCAGAAGACAAATAGTTAAAATCAGGCCGGCCAGTCTTGGCAGGTTATAACCTAAGGTGGTTCTGGAAAAAACCGGATTAATAAAAGGCATAATATTGGCCGCTATGGTTATTATAAACCAGTTGACCGGCCAGAGGAAATGGTCGATTAAAACGTTAAGTACCATGTTGGTTTTTCTGGCAAGCGGAACATTGGGTACGGTCAAAAGCCATCTTATAAACAAGGAGTCATCGGATGCGCCCCAGCTCCAGCGCCTTTCCTGTTGGTATTTATTTTTTAAAGTTTTCATGTAACTGGAAGAAAGTGGAGCGTCCATCGATGTTTTTAAAAACAATGGTTCCATATAGACATCCCCCTGTTTTTTAAAGAAAGCTTTAAAGAAAATCCGGTAATCTTCGGGAATGACGTCGGTGTCCCAGTAACCGATTTCATGTAACAGTTTTAAAGACAGGGAATAGGTTGAGTTGGAGATTAACCGATCTTTTTGGACCAGAAGGGCAGTTCGCCAAAGGCTGCCAAAAAAAGCAATAATCCGCACCGGCGCCGGCACAGACCAGAAATTATTGTAGTTCACATTGGCCGATTGCCAGAATTTCTGGTATTTCTTGGGATCCAGCAAAAACTGGTGGGAAAGGTAGGCAAAGTATTGTTTGTCAAAAATCGAATCGGCGTCAACGGAGGAAATAGTGGCGTAGTCATAATCAATAATTCCCGTTTCGACCAGCTGTTCGTAAGCTTTCCTGCCGGCGAAAGCCTCATTGCTGGATTTTCCCTTGACTTCGTCTTCGATATCCGGATGGTAGGTGGCAAAAATTCCTCCGAATTTACTACTAAATTCACCAATCAGTTTTTTGGCCCTTTCGGCCGCTTCCGTTTCCCGTTCTTCCATGGCCAACACCACGTAAATCCGTTTGGCCGGGAAGGTCTGGTTGGCAATACTGGCAATGGTTTGTCTTAGTTTGTCAAGGCTTTCCTTATAATTGGGAATGACGGCGATGTGGGTGACTTTTTCAAAATTTTCTAAAGGTTTGGCTTTTTCCAGCCAGTCCATTTTTTCCGCTTGCTTGATTTTGCGGGAAGCGATAAAGGCGGTAATGGCCAGGGAAAATGATTTATAGAACCAGTAAACGTCAAAAAATAAAATAAAATAGGCAACCGCTAAGGGAATAAAAAAAGAGCCCCACACCGGAAAGAAAATCAAAAACCAGGAAACAAACCCCGGCATAATTTCCAGGGCTCTCCGGGTTTTTATCGGATAGCGTGTAAAAAGTTTATTAAAAAAATTTGTCATAGTTTAAAAATCCGGCGGGCATTAGCCGATGTTGCGCTGTCCACCTCGTCAAATGAAGTCTGCTTTATTTTTGCTATGGAACTGCCCACAATTATAACATAGGAAGGTTCGTTTCGGCTACCGCGGTAGGGAACAGGAGACAGGTACGGCGCATCGGTTTCGGTAATTAACCTCTTAAGCGGCGTATGTTCAACCAGCTCAGATAAAGTGGTGTCTTCGCCGGGAGCCAGTCCTTTGTAAGTGATGTTGCCGTCAAAGCCGACAGCAAACCCCAGCTCTAAAACTTTCTCAAGATACTCTAAGTTTCCGGCAAAGCAATGGAACATGCCGGGGGGATTCAATAACTGGTTCTTATAGCCGGAAACAATCTCCAGAATGTCTTTTCCGGCGTGCCGGCCGTGGACCTGGAGGGGCAGTTTATTGGCCAGCGAAATTTCGATTTGTTTCTCAAACACCTTGCGCTGGATTTTGGGATCAACAATGCCGTTGGATTGATAGCTGTAATAATCCATGCCGACTTCACCGATGCCGACCACCTTGGGCAGTTTGGCCAGTCGCTCGATTTCTTTATCCCAGCCTTTTTCAACTTTATCCGCATGGTGGGGATGGACGCCGACAATGGCGTAAATCTGTTTGTATTTCCTCGCCAGCTCGACCGCTTTTTGGCTTGACTCAATGGACGTTCCGGTCACCAACATTATTTCAACGCCAGCTTTAATTGCCCGCTTGATCGCTTCGTCATAATCATTGGCAAAAGCCTGAAAATTTAAATGGCAGTGCGCATCAATCATAACTATATTATAGGAGTTTAATAACTGATTTTATAGAGGAAGGCATCATTAACGTTGGTAACCTTTGTAATTTTTCCGGCCTTTTCCATGTTTTTGACCGCAGTTCCAAAATTTTCGTTTGATTCCAACAGTTGGGTTAGCCATTGGTTCGGATGGAGGTCAACGACCAAATACTGCGGTTTTCCGGCGAAATCAAGCCACCAACACTTTTGGCAAAACCCCTTAGCGGTTGTAAATCTGGGATAGACTAAATAAATTTCTTTTCTTTGCGAGAGGTGAGGAACCAGGTCTTGAGCAGTGGCAACGCCGGCGTTTTTTGGGACCTGTTTAAAAAGAGCCTCGTCGTCTTTCATCCAGGATTCTTCTATCCAGTATCCGGGCTTCGAAAGCTTATTTAAGGGAAAGTGAAAAATAAACTGCTGAAATAAGGCGCTTAAAACCAGGATGACAACGATTATTGTGATGTTGATTTTCTTCCTTTGGAAAAATGCCAGAACATCAAATAAGCCGATGGTTATTAGCGGTGCAAGAATTGCTCTTTCATGCAAAAACGGAGTTACCATGTGTCCAAACTGGCTTTGCGGGAGAAAATATTGTGACAGGTCACCTAACACTGCCAGGATTGTTCCCGGAGATAAAAACGGTATAAACGAAAACCAGCTCAGCGAATAAAACCAAACCAGTCTTTTATCGGGACTGTCAAAATATTTTAAGAAAAGAGTTATGGGGTTTAAAGCAAAAGTCGGGCTGTATTGGTACCCGGTCGGAGACATTAATCCGGTAATCTTTACCGACAGAAGGGCAATAATTGCCCCTCCTAAGATAAAAAGGATTGCCGGTTTGCGGTAGTTTTTCTTGAAAAAATAAATAAGGCCTATGCACGCCAGAGCAATACCCATATTTTCCTGCGTCAGGAGCATCAAAGTTAAAGTTAGCCAAAATAACTTCCATTTTTTGCTTTCAAAAAAATAAACGACCCAAACTAAAAGAGCAACGCCGATGACAACCGGATGAAAATCAAAATAGACTGCAAATTGAATTCCCCAAAAAATGCTGTAAATAAAACTTAAACATAACGAAACAAAAGGAGAGAATTTTCTCCCTCTGGCAATTTTATAAATGGCAAAAGAAGACAGGGTAATAAAAACTGCCTGAAAAATTAGCAGTATTCTGACGTCGCTCCAAATCCAGTAGAGCGGGGCAAGGAGTGGCATGGTAAGAGTCAGATGGTCTCCTAAAATAAACTTGCCTTTGATGGTATTAAAAGGTGCCAAGAAATGCGCGTATTGCCAAACAGTCTGGTCAAAAATTCCCAGGTCGAACCCGCCTGACTGGAAATGCATGTGCCTTAAAACGGAAAGCAGAGAATACAAAACCGAAAGCAGAGAAAGCCAGACGGCCAGAATTCGCAGACAAATTTTTTCGCTTAAGGGAAAAATCTTTAATAATTTCACTAATTAACTTTATACAGGTCATTGAAAAGAATTGCAAATCATGGAACAATCAGTATAATGCTCAAAAGACTCAAAAAGTTTTTTCATCTGTTGGGGCCGGGCGTGATTACCGGTGCGGCCGATGACGACCCTTCGGGCATTGCCACTTATTCGCAAACCGGCGCCCAGTTTGGCTACAAACAGTTGTGGACGGCACTTTTCATGTTTCCTTTCCAGGCGGCAGTCCAGGAAGCCTGCGCCAGAATCGGGGCGGTGACCGGCAAGGGGATTGCGGCTGTCGTTAATACTCATTACAGCAAGCAAGTTTTATACATTGTCGTTTTGCTGGTGCTAATCGCCAACACCATAAATATCGGAGCGGACATCGGGGCGATGGCGTCGGCGGCGCACCTTATCATCCCGCTTAATTTTGTCATCCTCACAATTTTATTCACCGTTTCAATTCTTTTATTGGAAATCTTTACTTCCTATAAAGTCTATTCCAAAATTCTTAAGTGGCTGTGCATTTCTTTGTTTGCTTACCCGATTACCGTTTTTATTGTCACGCAGCCCTGGTTGACACTGCTAAAAGCGACACTGATTCCGCACCTTGAGTTAAACTTCCAATTTTTATTCATTATCACCGGAGTTTTAGGGACAACGATTTCGCCTTACATGTTTTTCTGGCAGGCGTCGGAAGAAACCGAGGAAGAACGGATGGAACATTTGCTCAAAGGCAAGCAAAAACCACATATCGGTAAGGTGTTTATTAAAAACTTACGTATCGATAACCTGGTCGGAATGGCTTTTTCGGAAGTCGGGACCTGGGCCATCATCGTTGTCACGGCCACAGTTCTTAATGCCCATGGCATTACTAATATCCGAACCGCCGCCGATGCCGCCAAAGCTTTAGAGCCACTGGTGAGCACTTTCCCCAATGCCGGTTACATTGCCAAAGTAATTTTTGCCGTTGGCATTTTGGGTTTGGGTTTTTTATCCATCCCCATTTTGGCCGGTTCGGCCGCTTATGCGTTTGCCGAGGCGTTTAATTTGCGCGAAGGCTTAAACCAAAAGTTAAAAAAGGCGCACGGCTTTTATGGAGTGATTACCATTGCCACTTTAATCGGTTTAATTATTAATTTTATCGGAATTGACCCGATAAAGGCCTTGGTGTTTGCCGCGGTGATTAATGGAGTAGTGGCGGTACCGCTTATTTTTATTATTGCCCTGATTGCCCGCAACAAAAATATCATGGGGGAGTATAAAAGCGGAATGCTTTCCAACATTTTGGTCTGGGCAACTTTTTTAGGGATGGGACTGGCTTCTATAGGAATGGCACTAACATTTATCAGGTAGTCTTCAAAAATTTGAATTTAGATTGTTAAAGTAGTATATTCACCTCGTAAGATGGTCCAAGTTCATAAATCATCAGTCATAAATCTTGAGCATCGCGAAATCCTGAGCAAAGCCGAAGGAATCAATCATCAATCAAATGCCCGCAGGCATTATACTCACGGCGGAATGATTAGATATCAAAACGGTTATTCTCGAAAAGACGGCACTCCGGTTTCGGGACATTTTAAAACCTGGCCTGACAATAAGATTTCTGACAATAGAAAATCGATTTTGGGATATTAACTTCCTTCCCCAAAGTACTAGAATCCCAAAATTAATTTACATCTAATTTTTCGCAAACATAGATTGTGCGACTATGAACCGTCTTGACAAATAGTGTAGTTTGTTATAACATTGTTATAACATGGAACAAACAATTATAAAAGTCGGTAATTCGTTGGCAGTCACTCTTCCGGCAAATTTTGTCAAAGAAAAGAAGCTGAAAGCGGGACAGAAAGTAGTTGTCAGGCAGGATCTGGAAGCTGATGCTCTCGTCGTAGGTCGCTTGGGATCTTCCGTTGGAAAAGCCAGCGGTATAACTCCTGATTTATTTTAATTTAGGTTTCTACTTTAGTGTAATTAGGAATTGTGAAAGGCTAATATCGGATAATTAATCAAAACTCACGTGTTTTTGTCAATCTTAAGGCTAATTAACTCCCCCTGATGTTAAGCATCAGCGAAATCTCTTTGAGCCTGGGCTCCCAGAGCCATGGCCTAAGCTTTGCGCATGGAGACGACGTTTGTATCATTACCTTAAGGAAGGATTAGAATAGAAATCGGAGAGCCAGCGTGACGACGTTTGAGACTTCTTGAGAAAGTGCTCACCGTTCTAGCATCTGGTCTCCCCGATAATGTAAGCGATCGATTCCAGGTTGCGGGTTTTAGCCGCTGATCACAAACAAGCCTACCGATATATTATCACCGGGAGACCTTTTTGGCAAACTCCATTTCTTCCTTCTCTTTCTCTTCCTTCTTTAATTAAGAGCAAAGGAAGGAGGTGAAAAATTATGCAAGTTATTGGTATCGATGTGGCCAAAGATAGTCTTGTTGGCGTTAGGATCGATCGGTCATCTCGTGTCAAAGAACAATTCTTCATAGAAAATACCAAAGGCGCAATCGAACAATTCTTGGAAAGAGTTACCGGGAAATGGAAAAGAATAGTTATTGGTTCCGAAGCAACCGGATATTATCATCAGATACTTGCTTTTGCCTGTTTGGATAGAGGGATAACTTTTCGCTTACTTAATCCAATAGTGACAAAACAATTCACTAGGGCAACAGTTAGAAAAAGAAAAACTGATTTATCTGATGCCTTTGTTGTTGCAAAACTTGTTGGGCAAGGAGAAGGAACATTACTTACAAAAACCATGTTTACTCAAGGCAAACCGGCTGTACGTACCGCAGTAAAACTTAACCAAATGGAACAGATGCTTATTCTAATGCAGCAACAATTACAGTTGATTGCTATGGATGAATCATTGGTAAAACAGTTAGAACTCTGTCAACAGCAGTTGCAAAAATCACAAAAAGTATTCAAGAGTTTTGCGGAAAAAACTGTTGATGCAAAGTTACACACGCTGTTAATGAGTATTCCCGGTGTCGGAACAACTATTGCAACTACATTAATTGCGGAAATTGGGGATATCACCAGATTTCCCAGTGGAGATTGTTTAATTGCCTTTTGTGGTCTTGATCCCAGGGTAAAACAAAGTGGCATTGGACTCCATCATAATACTCATCTGACTAAAAGGGGGTCACCGTATTTACGACGAACAGTTTTTCTTGCAGCCAGTATTGCACAGCGATATGATATGGAACTTAAAACATATTACGAGAAGAAAAGAGGCGAAGGTAAGTTTTACAAAGAAGCAACTGTTGCTGTTGCAAGAAAACTACTCTATCGTACTTACGCTGTGTGGAAAAGACAAACGCCCTACGTTGTCAAAGCAATATGAGTTTCGGGCCTGGGGTCTTGACAAAAGATTCCAGGTCTAGAACCTATTTTTTACAGAATAAATATTTTGATTATTTGTAACTAAATAAATACTATCTTGTCCAACGATTGGTGCGTGCTCAAATTGACAAGAATACTTTATTTTATCTCCGGTATCTAATTTTACTTGTTTTTTAATTGAACCATTCAACCCATCTGCTAGATAGAGGTAGTAATAAGAACAATTACTGTTGGGAGCTTCAAAATATTCGCTTGATGAAAAATAAATATTGTTACCCGAAACTGTTGGTGCCGATAAATTATATTGCCCAATATTTTTACTTGTTATTTTTACTCCGGTAGTAGCATCAACGATATATAGATTGCCAAGCCTATCTGTCAAATACGCATAATTGCTGGTTACTGAAGGGTCTGAAATATTTGCATTTACATCAGTGCTTAAATTAACTTCCCATAAGAATTTACCTGTAGATGCATCACGTGCGATTAAACTATTATCCTGAACGACATAGTAAACTTTATCATTGGCAATAACGAGATACGAACTAAAATTAATATTATCTGAGATTGATTCGCCTGTTGTCTTCCAAATTAATTTTCCTGTGTCAGCATCAAGTGCGTAAATATTCTTTGCAAAATCATGAGTATAAATTATATTTTTGTAGAAGGAAATGTTAAAAAGCTCGGTATTGTCAGTAAAATCCCATATCTTTTTGCCTGTCTTTTCATCTAGAGCATATAAATAATTATCCTCCGCAGCAAAATATACTTTATTATTTGCTACTAGAGGCGACGAGTTTATCCGAGCATTAACGGTAATAAACCCTCCAAGCCCATTAGTTTCCTGAATTTGTCTTGTCACAAATTTCCACAACTCTTCGCCTGTCGTTTCCTTAAAAGCATGTAAGATCCCACCATCCTCTCCAGCGAAAACCGCACCGTCAGCAACGCTTGGCGGGGAGTAGTTATTGGTAGAAGAGAATTGCTTTTGCCAGTTTACTTTTCCTGTAGCGCTATTTACAGAAAAAATCCCACTATTTATATCCGCAAACACTAATTGTCCGTCTGCAAAAACAGCATTGCCTACAATATGATGGTCCATATTGTGAATGATAGAAAGATCTTGAGCCTGCTTAATTACCTGATTGATTATAGAGTCTGATAGGACAAAATTATCAGTATAAACATTTGTTCTTTGAGCGTTTACTCTTTGAAGTATTGTCGTTGAACCAGTGACTTGATTTGGCATAGTAGTAATATTTGGAGTGTTTTCCGTTACTATTTGAGTTGCATGTTTTGAGGGAATATTCTTTGCAAACAAAAAAATACCAGTTGAAATTATAAATATAAAAATTAAAGAAAATACAATTATAATTGCCCATTTGAAAGATGGTTTATTTTGAACGGTTTGTGGTGGAGTTTGAATTGATTGAAGTTGGGGTTGAATAATAGGTTGTGGGACTTCTTGAGAAGGTATATTTGGGTCCATAAATAAATCATCTCATAATTTAAGAGGAAGTCAATTTTGAGGCTAAGCAGCTCCCCCCTGATGTTGAGCTTCAGCGAAATCCTGAACAGCGTGTTCATGGAGAAGACGTTAGAGACCAGGAATCTTTTGTCAAGACCCCTGGTCTCAAAGTGTTACCGATGTATCTCATCCAGGTATATAAGGTGTCTGCCTTTTTAAAACTGCATATACTCTATTGAGCAGTTTTCTTGATACCGCAATGGTTGCTTCTTTGTACCTCTTTCCCTCAGCTCTCTTCTTCTCGTAATACGCCTTAAGTTCCTTATCATGCCGTTGTGCAATAGAAGCTCCTGTATAGAGCATCTGTCTAAGGTAAGGAGAGCCTCTTTTAGTTAAATGGGTATTATGGTGTAATCTTCCTCCTGATTGTTTGACCTTTGGATCCAATCCCGCATAAGCAACGAGGGCTTTATCTGATTTGAACTGATTAATATCTCCGATTTCCGCAAGAAGTACCGTTGCTATTGTTTCTCCCACTCCCGGTATAGAGCAAAGCAGTTTAACAAGTTTTGAATCAACCTCTTCTTCTGCTTTCTTCCTAAATGCTTTGATTGACTGTTCTATGGTATCAATACAGACCTGCAACTCCTCAAAAGAAGCTGTATCATCCGGATCTACCTCTTGTACGTGCTGTTGTATTAGTAAAAGACGCTGTTTCATGTGTGTTAGCTTTATGGCGGTTCTCTCATGGGTTTTGGCAATGTGAAAAGTTTGGGTACTTATCAGCCTTCCTTCTCCGGCAAGAGCCAGCTTAGCAATGGTTAATGCGTCTTGAGGGTCAGTTTTTCTCTTTCGAACAGTTGCTTTGGTATATTGCTTAGTCACAATGGGATTTAATAACCTCAATGGTATTTTAGAAGAAAGAGCCAAAAGTGCAAGTACCCTGTGGTATTCGGCAGTTGCCTCACAAGAGAGCAGCATCTTTTTGTACGGAAGAGCATTTAACCACTTATCGATACTTTCCTTGTTATTCTTAACGGTAAATGAATGCTTTATTCGTATTGATTTATCAATTGCCACAGCAACAAGGGTGTCTTTTGAGACATCTACGCCTACAACTATCATTTTCATCACCTCCTTTTCTTTTAAGCCTTAAAGAAAGAAGAGAAAGAGAAGAAAGAAAAGGAGAGCTTAAAAGTCTTGCCTTAGGAAGTACTACGATATGCTTGTTGGTTATGTGTGCCTTCAAGCACAACCAGGAATAGATCGCTTTCTACTTACCGGGAAGACCAGTTGCTCTAACAGTGGGCATAGTAAAAATACTATCCCGAAACCTATTTTCGCTGGCTCTCCGTTTTCAGTATACCTTTCTCTAGGGGAATGATACAAACCTATTGTGCTTGAATTATCCCGTCAGATTAAGTAGTTCCTTAAGGGCGTCTTGACAAATAGTGTATTTTGTTATAACATTGTTATAACATGGAACAAACAATTATAAAAGTCGGTAATTCGTTGGCAGTCACTCTTCCGGCAAATTTTGTCAAAGAAAAGAAGCTGAAAGCGGGACAGAAAGTAGTTGTCAGGCAGGATCTGGAAGCTGATGCTCTCGTCGTAGGTCGCTTGGGATCTTCCGTTGGAAAAGCCAGCGGTATAACTCCTGAGTTCATGGATTGGTTGGAAAAGTTTAACGGCAAATACAAATCCGCACTGAGCGAACTTGCAAAAAAGTGAGAAACACTTCTTATCTTACTCTGGATATCATACTGGTAATTCATGAGAAGATGGTGGAAAAATACGGAGGCAGCCATGGGATAAGAGATATAGGTCTTATCCAGTCTGCAGTTGCGAGACCGCAATCTTCATTCGGGGGAGAAGATTTGTATCAGACTATTTTTGACAAAGCCGCTGCTTTGTTTCATTCCTTAATGTTTAATCATGCTTTTGTAGACGGCAATAAGAGAACTGCTATGGTTTCAACTGCAAGGTTTTTGTTTATGAACGGGTATGAACTTGAAGCTAGTCAGAAAGAGTTTGTTGCATTCCCCCTAAAAGTCGAGAATCAACATCTATCGATCGAAGAGATTTCCAAGTGGCTAAAAAGACATGCGACTACCAATCGACTATAATAGCCTCAAATTTACATCGCAAACCCAAGGATTTTGCGACATGAAGGATTTAATTGTTATTGGAGAGTTGGGAGCTATTCGACAGACGTTCTTTTTAAATGAAAGATGATTTAGAAAGGAGAGGTCTCAAAAATTTAAACCTCACTAATAATGTCGAACCCTTTAAAGCTACCTGTAACAGCCAATCCAAGTATTTGTCCGGACACCAGCCCCTTGTTCTTTATTTGCTTTGCCGTTTCATTCATTGTTGCTCCCGATCCCACAGCGTCATCAATTAGAAGAACGTTTTTATACTTGTTATGTTCATTTACGATAATTGTTTTCCTTGCGTTCTCAATCCTGTCTTCAAGCTTTGAAAGAGTTTTTTGGGGAACAATTATCTCTGTTTTTATTTTGGTTACCCCCAACGTTCTTAACGGTAAACTTAAATTATTTTCTAACTCTTTCATTAACTGAACCTCACGTTTCACTGTTGGGGGAATGTAAATGACACCGTCTATTTTATATTTCGAAATAATTTTTAAAATGTCTGGTTTAATGTTATCTATCAATCTTGATATTAGAATTCTATTCTGACTTTGTTTTGCATATAAAAGCATTTGGCCAAGTTTTGTTTTACCGAATCTTTCGATACTATAGAAATCAAGATAAAATAATTTGTCTAAAAATACTTTTTTAAAGGTATTTCTCATTTTTGGCATTCCGTCAATTAACCCATTTTTTTTGTACTTATTAAATTTATTTAATGTGACCTGATAATCCCTTACTGTTTTGAGAGGATCCTGGTTTGTTTTATTGCACCACGCTACAAATCCCTTCCAACCTTCAAGCGATTCTCCCGCTGGCGAGATATATAAGTAATGCTTATCAATAAAATCTTTGATTTTTTGGTCGATAGGGATATTTTTTTCTGTCACCTTATTGTTAATTTGGTAATAAACTTTGGGAGGTTTTCCGACCTTTGTTAGAATACCTTTTTGTAAAAGAGATCTTAATTGTTTTCTTACTGCTCTGTCGGTAATATTCCCAAGATAGTTTGTGATCTCTTTGCCACTAGCGTGATTAGCTTTTGAAATATATTCGATTATTTTATCTGAGGTTCGTGTCATAAGTTCCTAGTTCCTAGTGTACTAGGAACTATTACTTTTGTCAAGAATTTTGTCGTAAACCAAAGTTTTTACGACTCGAAGAAAAACAAATTATATTTAGATATTAAATTTATCTTCACATTATATTTTATTAGTTTTGTTTTCAGAAAGAAAAAATAATGTTTCGGGAATAAGAATTTTACGTATTTGCTGAAAATAATCGTTTGGAAGTAGCGTATTAAGGTCTTCGTCAACTATCTTTTGATTAACGTGTTCTTTAATGAATTCGATTAATTTATTTAAGTATACAGAACTAGTAAGACCGGTTCGTTCTTTAATAATTTCACTTTTATATTTATAACCTCTCGTATAAAAATGATGAATATCATAAATATCACGACCAGCAATAGTATGAAATCTTCGATATCTATCAGTTGCAGCGACTAATTTATTGGCAAACATTGCTTCTATCGTCTGGCTATTCATTAGCCTATCTATTTCAGGGAAAAATTGAACTTTATATTCGTTGGATTTAATCTTTACGTCGTTTAAGCTGATTTTAATAGAATTTCTTTGGTTTGCTATAGCACTTGGATATTTAACCAGGAAAAATATTACATTTGTATATTCCATTGTAATGTTCAAATCTAATTTCTTAAAAACTTGTCGAAACTCTTTTCTGATTATTTTTTTGTCAAAATCGGTAATAAGATCAAAATCCAAGTCGACGGAGAAACGGTCTAGAAACCCAAGCATGGATGCACAGGTACCTCCTTTAAAAGCTAAATTTTGGGAGAGAATCGGATTATCTATTACTTCAATTAAGATCCTGTTTAAATAGGATTTATGGATTGTATCTTGAGGTCTTAAGTTAATCATACGTATCCTACTTCCTTTTGAATTTGTTTGACTTTTTTCCAGTCAATTTGTTTTTTAACATCAAATGTATACTTTGGATCGAAGTAAAGCATGTCCGATACCGCACGTTCAAGAGTCGCAACGTAAACGTCTCCTCTTTTTTCGATTCCGAATGGATTATTAAGAAATTTTGGGTTTAATCTTCGAAACAAAAATGTTCGATCTTCAATAGTCACCTTTTTCGATAGGCTACTTATGAAGGTATAGTTGTAAGTTATTTGCGAAATAACCCCGTGTGTTACAAGTACCGATTCGGTGCTTAGGTAAGTATACCTGTGGATAATCGCAGTGCCAAGGACTAACGGATCAAGTTGAGTAGTGGGAATCGTGGTATAAAGTCCCTTAAAAACAGGAATTAGAACCCCCTTTTTTACATAACGTTTTATTGTTGTATAAAGGGTATTTTTATTTGTAATTTCCCAAAGAATAGCCAAATCGTTGCTATGATATATTTTTCGATCTAGCTTCAACAGTTCATTTATCCTGTACATATACGTACAGAATAGCATAACTATGAAATTTTGTCAAGGCGTATAAAAACTAGAGTTGTTAAGCTCAATTGTTTGTAAGCTTGACGTAAACCAAATTTTTGTACGACGCTAAAACCGGGATATGCCTATTCATGGTCAGGCTCAATCCATAAATTATACGTAAAATAGGCTTAATCTATGGAATTGAACTCCATAAAATTTGACAAATTTGTGGAATTATGGTATATTTTTCCTATGATTGCCCATTTTTACGATGATTTGAACCCATTTCTTAAAGCGAACCAAGCGTTAATCATCTATGGTCCCCGAAGAGTCGGAAAAACAACGCTGTTGGAGAATTTTATAAAAAACACCACCTTAAAATATAAGCTGGATTCGGGCGATAATATCCGTATCCAGGATTTGTTGGGGTCTCAAGATTTCACGCGAATACTTGAATACGCACAGGGTTATGACCTGATTGTGCTTGACGAAGCGCAATACATTCCGAATATCGGAATGGGTATCAAAATACTTGTCGACCAGGTGCCGAATCTCAAAGTTATCGCAACGGGTTCGTCGTCTTTCGATCTTTCAAACCAAATCGGCGAACCCCTGATGGGCAGAAAAACTACCCTGACTTTATATCCGATTGCCCAACTTGAACTTCTGCCAGAGCATAATAGTCATGATTTAAAAGAAAAATTGGAAGAGTATCTTGTTCTAGGAAGTTATCCTCAGGTTATTACTGCTAAAACAAAAGAAGAAAAAATACGAATTCTTGAGGAACTGGTTAATTCATACATCTTCAAGGATATACTTGCTCTTCAACAATTAAAGGGTTCAAAAACTTTGCTTGACCTTTTAAAACTTTTAGCCTTTCAGGTAGGGAATGAGGTTTCCCTAAATGAGTTGTCGACAAATCTTGCCATAGATGTAAAAACAGTAGGGCGCTATCTGGATCTTTTGGAAAAAGCTTTTATTATTTTCCGCCTGAGCACATTCAGCAGAAATTTGCGTTCTGAAGTAACAAGCAAGTCTAAATACTTCTTTTTTGACAACGGTATACGGAATGCAGTAATCTCCCAATTTAACGGACTTGATTCAAGAAATGATATAGGAAGTCTTTGGGAAAACTTTCTGATGATAGAAAGAATGAAAAAAAGATCATATAAACATATTCATGGATATTCATACTTTTGGCGAACTTACGAACAAAGGGAAATAGATTTGATTGAAGAAAGAGAAGGCAAACTGTTTCCTTATGAATTTAAATGGTCAACAAAAAACGAGGTTCTTCCCCCAAAAGATTGGATGGTTAGTTATCCAGAGTCGGAAAAGTTTTCTGTTATTACGCCTCATAATTATTTAGAATTCATAGCTTAAAATTCACGTCCTAAATCAAAAGTTTTACGACATAGATTATCTGGGTTATATTTATAATTCAGTTGCTGGAAGGGAGTTTTCGCTATCGTTGAAGTCCAAAGATACAATATAAGTCTCTTTTAAATTCAAAGGATATGTTTTTCTTTTTAAGTATTCCTGATCAGCGAGTGAAAAAGTAAGCTTAGCTTCCAAAGCAGTTTTTTCGTCAACGATAAAATCAATTTCGCTCTTTCCTTCCTTGTTATAGTAATGTAAGGTAAAAGAGGGTCTTAAATTTTGGAAAACACTCTGTTCAAAAAGCTGTCCTAATGATATTTTTCCAAGTATATTAGCAATGCCGCTGTCACATAGGAATAATTTTTTTCCTCCGGATGATTGACGGTCAATACTTTTTGAAAACTTCGACAATAACGAAATAAAATATGTTTGTTCGAGGAAATATAAATAGTTATATACTGTTTCTCGCGATAGAGAAAGATTTGAGGCAAGCTTTGCTATTTCTATGCGTTGTCCTATGCGTGGGACTAAAAGTAAAATTAAGTCTCTAAGTTTTGCCATGTCTTTAAAATCGGCTAGATTTTTGGCATCTTTTTCAAAATACGAAGTAAAAATCTCCTCCAAAAGAATTTTTTTTCTTTCTCTGTTTTCCTCTAACACTACTGCGGGAAATCCACCAAACTCAATATATTCATCATAATACTTTTTGTGTTGCTCGAAGTTTATTTTATTTTTGCTTTTTATCTTTTCCTCAAAAGTTGGAAAATATTTTTTTTCTACCCCTTTAAAACTTAGGAATTCAGAAAAAGTTAGCGGATATAATTCGAGCACAACTTTTCTTCCGCTGAGTGATTCAGGGAAAAGGTTCTTAAGATAATAGCTACTAGACCCAGTGAGCACGAATTTAATATCAAAATGGTCGTACAGATACTTAATGGCGGTGCTGATAGTTGGTAAGTTCTGTATTTCATCAATAAAAAGATATGCTTTTTCTTTATTGGTTATGCCATATTGAGCTAAATTATTCCAAATATTATCATAGTTTTCTTCCTCAAAAACATGTCTGTGCAAGGGATTTTCTAGATCAAAGATCGTTTTATTTTTGGAAGCTATTGAATCAAAAAGGTGAACGAGAAGTGTGGTCTTACCAACTCTTCTCATACCCGTAATTACGGTTGCTTCCTTTTTTTCGAGTTCCTGTTCAAGTTTTGGTAAAATATTTCTTGAGATAAACATCTATCCATATATTACATATACGGGGGGTGTTTGTCAAGTGACACTTGACAAACACCATATTCTAGCCTCAAATATTATACCGATAAAAGTTTCAATTACGTTTTGACGTAAAGCAAATCTTGTGCGACGCGAGGCACGATATACATTGTGCAATCTTAGGTGTATAATATAATTGTGAAAAATGCAATTATTCAAGATCCTAGACTTGATTTATATATCGATGAATCAGGATTATCCTACGTTGGACAGTCAAAATTTAGATACTTTCTTATCACAGCAGTAATAATCGATCCAAAACAGAGAACTTTAGCAAATCTCCTAATGCAAAAATGGAGAGATAAATATTTACTGAATCCTTATAAATGTTTGCATGCATTTGATTTTTTTGAGAGCAAAAATCCTAAGGCAAGTCATATTATTAAAACTGAATTGTCTATTTCACGAAATTTTAACAACGCCGTAGAAGAATTAATGGAATTCTTAAGCTATATCACATTTAAATCAATATCTTTTTATGTTGATCTACCCAAAGTTAGATCCAGATTACATATTGATGAACCACCAGCATATTCAAGTGCAGGCGATTACAAGCTAAAGAAAAAAGAGTTTAGTAGAAAATTAAAAAAATCACTAAGCGGTAAAATTTTTATTCCATTAGATCTCACCATAAAAAGAGCATTAAATTATCATTTAAGCGTGCTTAAGGAAGAAGATGCAATTGGTTATGTAAATGCAGAGTCAAATCGAACGACTGATCTTAGGTTAGTAGGTATATACAATACCTACATTGATATCGATTCGGATTATGGGAAAAAAGTTTTAGGCATTAGACTACATAATAAGAAATCTTTAGATGCTGGAATTGAAATTGCAGATTTAATTTCATATATTTCATTTCAAACTTTAAGATTTTCTAAAAAATTAAACGCAGAATTAGCAGATGTTCCTAAGAATAGATTTAAAGTTATTCAAAAAGTTAGGACTGAATTAAGAAATTTGGGGGTAGATTTAGAAGAGGTTACAATGGATCCCTTATAACAAAAAAAACTAGCGAACTAGTTTTCTTTGGAGAAGTGGTCTACACCTTGCGATGCAGATTCACCTCATGAATCGATTATAACACTGATTAAAAGTAAGTCAATGAGTATTAAATATATCCTTCCTATTCAAAATGATTAGTTGCATTTTTGGATTAAAAAAGCTATATTCTCATCAGGTGTTTTAATAAAAAAAGAAGCTAGAAACAAGAGAGATCTTTGACACTCCCATATTCTAATTTGACTTCAAAGGGAAATAGTTGTTCTATTAAGACAGTGAGAAAAGTTTCTTACAATATTCAAATAATTACCCTCGCTGCGTTATTGTTTGGTTTCATAGGAATAACTTTTTATTTAACCTCAAAGATTAATACGCATGGCAATATTAATTTACAGCTTGTTGTTCTAGTCGTAGATATTTTTTTGTTTGGCTTATTGGTGTTTTTTGCGAAGATCTATTTAAATTTTATAAAAGGAGACGATGGAGAAATGGATATTAGAGACATTTTGTATAAGTTAAAATCGGAAGGTTTTCATTATTTATCTGATGTAATGATTGGAGATAAAAAAGGAAATATAGACTGTGTTGTAGTTGGGCCAACAGGAGTTTGGACGATTGAAGTTAAAAATTTATCGGAAAGAGTAATCATTCACGATAAATATTTAGATAAAGATTTAAAACAGGCTTATGCCGAATCAAAAGAAGTTGAAAATCTTTTGATTCAACTTGGATACGCTGTTCCTGTTGCTTCCGCCTTAGTCTTTGCGAACAAAAGAACACGCATGAATTTTGGATTAGCTCCAGTAGATGGTGTTTATGTTATTGGTAAAAAGTGGTTAGAAAAATTATTAACAACGTGCTCGACTGGCTATTTATCTCCCGAGCAATGTCTGGAAATAAAAGAAAAACTAAAACCCTACACAAGCAAAATAAACTAACCCTGCTTTCCAAAAATTCCCCATAGTACTATAATCCGAGCAGCATGAAAAAGAAACTAAAGCTAAGGTTTGAAAGGAACAAGCTTTGTATTTGCGGAAGCGGCAAGAAATGGAAAGCCTGCGGTTATTTAAACAATAAATTACATCAAGATAGTTTGAAGAAACCTGTAAGCGTAAAGATGGCCCAAATGTTTAAAAATGCAGAAGTAATGACCTGTCTTTATCCAATTAAAGATCAATGTAAAGGGGGAATAGTTAACGCACACTCAATACAAAATAACAAAATTTTAAAAAAATTATCTAAAAATGGTATGGTGAAAATGGTTTTTCCTACCCCAAGCACGGATCCGGTTGAATTTACCCTCTCAGCAAAAGATATTAGCAAGAATTCGGCAACTACCTTTACAGGTTTTTGTAAATTTCATGACAATTTAATTTTTAAAGAAATTGAGGAGAAAGATTATCAAATTGGAAGTCAGAAGCAAGATTTCCTGTTTGCTTTCAGGGCATATTCGAAAGAGGCCTACCTGAAAATTTTATCAAATTATGTTACGAGCAGGGCGCAGATCATAGATATTGATAGCGCTCTATTTGTGGCAGGAAGCGAACTATCTATAAAAGATAGTATCGCTTCTTACGACCGATTTAAAGAGTGCTTTGAGCAAAAGAAATATGATTTAATAGAAACAAAAGTTATCGCTTTTAACGAAGAATATTTATTCTCTGTAAGCTCTGCTATAAATTTTCTTTACGATTTCGAAGGGAATATGAAGAGCCAACTGCAAGATTTAGAAAAACCGGCTAGCATTTTCTTTATTACGATATTTCCCCAAAATGGGAAGACTTATGTATTGTTAAGCTATTTTGCTGAATTCCATGATTACTACTCATTCCTAGAAAAACAATTGATTTCGGTCAATGATGATCAAAAAAAGATTCTGTTGACAAATTTACTTGCTAATAATTGCGAAAACATAGTTTTTTCAGATTCTCTTTGGAGTAAATTAGGGAAAGAGGGGCAAGAGCTTTATACAAGCGGCCTTAAAAAACACTTAGAAGAAGGGGAAAATCCAGATACGCTGAAAATAGATAAAGGGTTCAATTTCTTTATTTAGAATACCTTTCCAAAAATTTCCCAAAGTGTTATTATTGGTTCAAGTTTATGCAGAAGCCATATTTCCTCGATAAAGACAAAAATTTTGCTCTATATTTAGGTGATTCTATAGAATTAATGAAACAATTTCCTCCCGAGCATTTCGATATGATTTTTGCTGATCCTCCGTACAATCTTTCCAATGGTGGTTTTACTGTCCATGCAGGAAAAGAGTAAGTGTTCATAAAGGAGATTGGGATAAGAGTAAAGGATTGGAAGAGGACTTATATTTCCATATGAAATGGATAGAGGCTTGCAAAAGAGTATTAAAACCAAATGGAACAATCTGGATAAGTGGAACCTATCATTCTATTTACAGATGTGGTTATGCTTTAGAAGTTAATGGCTACCATATTCTAAATGATATTTCGTGGTTTAAGCCAAATGCTTCGCCAAATCTAAGTGGAAGATATTTTACCGCAAGCCATGAGACTTTGATTTGGGCAAGAAAAAGTAAAGATGCTAAGCACACTTTCAATTATAAATTAATGAAAAATGGGGAATGGCATCAGGAAGACTTTATGAAAAAACCAGGAAAACAAATGCGTTCCGTATGGGCGTTTGAAAATAATTCTGATAGATTTCCAGAGGATGTTTGGTCCATAACAACGCCAAAGCCCTCCGAAAAAAAATACGGCAAACATCCAACACAAAAACCAGTTGCATTACTTGAAAGAATAATACTTGCAAGTACAAATAAAGGAGATGTAATATTGGATCCATTCACGGGAAGTTCGACAACAGGTATCGTTGCAGCCATGAACGGGAGAAAATTTATAGGGATAGACAAAGAAGAAGATTATCTAAAATTATCAATAAAAAGATTTGAGAATATTAAATAATAATGAACAATAACATAGATATTTATAAAAAGATAAAAGGAATTAACGATATTAACGACGTTGTTAAATATTTTTTATCAACACTTCTAATAACAAATAGAGAGTGGGGTTTTTATGTGGATTGGGATAAAGTATTAGATTTTGTAGAAAAATATAAAATAGAATTAGGAATATTAGAAGCTGTTTTGCAATCAGACGTTAAGGAATTTTTCGAAACAATTAAAAAATATCCTGAAGTTATTAGAGTTTTCCCTCGATTGTTAGCAATAAGAGATGATAAATTTTCTATTATTGAAGACCCTGATACGAGAAGATATTTAAATTTTGATTTTACAAAGCTTCCAGAAACAGATATTGAAATTTATGAATATATTGATTTTTGGAGAAAATCAGGGTTAGCAAATGTTTTAAAAGAAGTAAAAAATTTAAGAGATTATTATATGGGTGTTGAAGTAGGTTCGGACACAAATGCTAGAAAAAATAGAGGTGGTGTTGAATGGGAAAAGTTTGTAGAACCTCTAATTATGCAAATAGCTTATAAAAATGGTTATCAAGTAAAAATAAGACAAAAATTTGAGAAAGTATTAAGAGACTTATCTTTTAAGGAACCACCTATGGAATTACGTAGGAATATGGATTTTATTGTTTATAAAGGAGGTAAATTTGTTGATATAGAAGCAAATTTTTTTTCAGGAGGTGGCACTAAATTAGAAGTTCCTGGCGCTTATGTTAACAGAACTTTTAGCCAGGGATTTACATTATCATTGTTTTTATTTACTGATGGCTTTGGGTGGATGTCAGCTAAATCATTAATGCAAGATTATTTTAATAAGTTTCCATGTATAGTTAATTATAAAATGGCCAAAGAAGGAGTTTTAGAAGCAGGATTAAAGCAAGTTCTTGGTTAAATTTATTTTTAGAAATAATTTGACTTTCTTCTAATTTGGGTATATATACAAATCAGAATTTATATCCTTATGGAATCAGACAATACGGTAAGCTCAAAATGGCACTCAAAGACTATCTGGATAGTAATACTTCTTGTCTTATTTTTTCCCGTTGGATTATTCTTAATGTGGAAATATAGCAATTGGAATAAGTACTTAAAATGGGGAGTTACGATATTATTCTTAATCCTTATCATAAGTAGTTTAGCATCATCGGGTTCAAATAGCCCTTCTAATCAACAAACCAATTCCGGTAACCTTGCTAAGGTCACCGCAACGCCAACTCCGCAACCAACGCAAACACCAACCATAGCGCCAACAAATAAAATAAAGGCGACTCCAACTAACGCTTCAAGTCCTACGCCTGTTCCAACACTAGGCGTTTCCTATGATGACATGATGGTCGGATTAAGCGATTCTTTTACAATGAAACAAGGAGTTGATGTGAAGGGTCAGCCAAACTATGTAGGAACGGACTATACAGCCAATACTAATTTACAATTAATAGGTAATAAAACAAATTTATCTGATGTCGAATTAATGTTTATTGCAAGTCAACATAACTCAGAAAATCAAAGTGCTTTGGTTTTAGCACATCAATTTATTCAAAATGCTGCTCCTGACTGGAGTGATGGGACAACTTGGGTTGATGAAACGATTGTCCTTTTTTCCAATGGGACAGAAACAAAGGATTCACAGATAACGGGCAATAAAGAGGTTAAGATGAATTATTATAAAGATCTTGGTAGTGTTGTAATTGATGTTTCTCCATATTCAGGAATGTAAATACTATAGCGATTGATTTCTTAGCCACAAACCGAAGCTAAAAATAATGTTGACCTAATTTGATATAGATGTTAATAGTTGACAGGGTAGATATAGTGCCATATTATTTTGGTGGCACTAGATGTATAGTTTTAACTATGTGCCGGAATTAAGGTGATAGATTATGAATTCAACATTAACTCAAGCAATTCAAGCAAAAACAATAGTAAGCATTCGCTATAAGGACGAAATAGGAGAAAGGTTAATAGAGCCTTTTTGTTATGGGAGAGGGGGTTCAGATAAAGAGCTTTTGAGAGCATGGGAAATCTCCGGGTTTAGTAATCATCCCGATGATGTCCCTAACTGGAGGCTTTTTATCGTGGAAAATATTTCAAGTATGGAATTAACAGATAAAAACTTTACAGGAATTCGTCCGTTTTATACTCCAAATGATTCAGCAATGAGCGAAGTGTATGCGCATATATGAAAGAGGAGGTGAAAAATTAAATGGCAGAAACACAAAGAGGCAAAAAATTTGTTAAAGTCCACTCTTATTTGAGGAAATTATCTAATGGTAAAAAAATAAGAATAAAGGCTTTTGACAGATCGACACCAAGATAATTTAATTATTAGAAACGTAGCGATACAATTTTCTGACGATGATTTATATACTAGGTACCGATCACATGATTCAATATGGAGATGACCCGAGAAAATCTCCGATTTTTTATCAATATCTAGACAAATTAATTCGCGACCTCAAAATCTCCCTCATCGCTGAAGAAGTAAATACTTATAATTTTCAAAATCCGGATCATAGGATGATAGTTAAAGAGCTAGCCGTAAAGCATAGCCTTGAATATATTATGTGTGAACCTGAAATTGATGAAAGATCTAAATATGGATTGGAAGAGTTAGAAAAAATTGTAGAATACTTCAATATCGTAAACTCTTCTAGATTTACCAATGAAGAAAAAGAACCATATATAAAGTTAATAGATGATTACAACGATAAGAGAGAAAATATATGGTATGAAAGAATAAAAAATAAAACAGATAAAATAGTTTTACTTGTCGTAGGGAAAGACCATGTTAGTCAATATAGTCCCAGAAAAAGAGGCATAGATACCGTATTCAAGGAAAATAACTTGGAATATAAAGTTCTTGATATATTTATATAGCGGTTGCCATAGTAAAAGAATTTGAAAAATCAATCATTACAAGAAGTGATTATTTATCGATAGTATCCTAGGGGTCTTGCCCCTCTTTTGACAAGGATTTCCTGCATTCGTGGGATAGACGAGGTTAGATCCTATTCTATTCCTGGCTTAATGGTATAAGTCTTTCTCTTCTTGCTTTAAATTTAAAAACACCTTTTGCATAAGCAATACCACCTATTCTAATAAAGGTGGATCTTATTAAACTTTGAATCTTCTTCTAATACTAGAAACGCCTACTTTTACCTTATTAAACATTCCGCCAGTAGATTCAATAGGTTGTTCTACATTAGCATTAGGTGGTTGAGATATGGGTATAATAGTATGTAGGGTAGGCACTCCTCTCATCTCAACTACGGGTACATTGAGTCTCGCAGCTAAATTGCGAGCCTTTGGAATAACTTCAGCGTCCATGTCATGGATATATTGTCCTTGTGGATCTGTCTTAATAAAAACGCCAGCTATACTAAGCGGTGGATATCCTTCGGATCCACGCACAACAACTTCGTTGTGAAGGAAAGGACTAGTTTCATCTAAAAGCTCCGAAAAGGGCATAACTGGATAAGGGAATTGCTCCCTGTCCGCGTCAGTTGACGAAACTATTCCCGCGTCTCCCCCAAACGTCAACATAAGATTCTTCCTCTCAGCGTTTAATATTATTCCCGCATTGGACCACGTAGCTAAATGGTCTTGATCTACCACAGAACAAGAGATATATTCTCTTTTAAGAAATTGCTCCGTGCTTTCGATCGGATCACTTTGAGTTTCAGGATGCCAACCTTTATCCGCTGCTCTCTTCGACCCAACTGTAGTAAATACCCCCTTCAAATTATCCGGAACAAAACAGTGAACAATATAGCGAAAATTATTCGGGTCATGTTCGCTTGGAGGAGTTGTTTCGAAATCTCCCAAAGTCTGTCTTTCACTGTTGGGGATACTAGCCTCAGGCATCGCTGAACCATCTGCCATAATAAAATATATTATAGCACGCAAAAAGCTTCTCTAGGGGTCTTGCCCCTCTTTTGACAAGGGTCAAGATGAACTTCCTTTCAGTCGCCCTTGCAAAATTCACCCCGCTTTTTTTAATTCAAGTACAGGAAGCAAGGCTGCTTCCTAAAAATAAATTATTAAGAAAGGAGGTGAAAAATATGAAACTGATTACAGATGAATTAAGAAAAGCTCTTCCTCCGTTGCATTCCCAGGAAAAGGTGGAAGACCCGATAGCTGTCTGTAAATTCTATATGCCGCTTAACAAATGGGTTTGGTATCCATTTGAATTTGACGGAGAAGATTCATTCTTTGGTTATGTAGTAGGAGATAATCCTGAGGTTGGATATTTCTCCTTGGAAAAGCTTGAGCGGATTCATGAAGCTTACGGACTAGAGCAGGATATGTCTTTTAAACCTACGAGACTATCCGAGATAAAAAGGGTTCACGAGCCCTGGCTCTACGAATAGTTTGATTAAAATCTCCCGTCAGCTCCGGCGGGAGATTTTATTTTGCTATATTTCAACTTTATGCATCTTTTATTGTTTCCCAAATGTCGGCTTCTACACCCTCTTCCGAAGCCTTTTTATACGTAGAGAGTAGGAATGTTAGATTTTCTGTATCAAACGATCCGTATAACTGTTCTTTAATGTATTTGCTCATGCGTCTTTGTTTTGTTTGATTAGGAAAGATTAGACGGATAACAAAAGACGTCAAATCGCTTCCCGTGTAGACATCCCACCAACGTGAATTACTGCGAAAATCTATATACTGATCAATCTTGTAACGAATTGCATACATTGGGACATATGGCTCTATCAGATCAAGGAAGAATGTTGATATTATCTGATTTTCTCGAATTTCAATATGGGCATCAGGTCGGATTGTTTTTAATTCCTCCTCGTACCAAAGCTCAGTACTCGTACTAAAAGAATAACCATCAGTTGGATATCCCTTTCTAGACTCCTTGCCATTGCAGAGATAAATCGCAAAGCGCAATACAGTGATTAATAAACCTATCCGATGCATGTTTATCCTGATAAAATCTTTTTACCTTTTCCGGTTCGTCTTCGTAAAAATTTGCTCGAACCCAACCTATTCCTTCATTAGCTAAATAATAAATGGCAGGTTTAGTATTTTCTAAAAGCTTGTGAGAATAAATTCTATTAAGGTATTTATGCTCTACTAAATCTTTCAATAGGGGGTTAACGCTTTTGGGGTCTTTATAATCAAAGATTGTCTGTATTTGTTTTCTATTAATAAACCGGAATTTATAGACCAATTCAATAATATCCATTTGCTTATGGGTTGGAACATAATCATCATCCATACCATAATGTCTCATAAGTTATATAAATTAGTTATATAAAATTGGACAGGAATATAAAACAAATACAGAGCAGGAATAATAAAGGACAGCTAATATAAACGGGGCAGAGATATACTAAATAAATATTAAAACATTACAAGGACCAAAAACCAAAAGTGATTATACTACGGGCATTCAACGTCTACAAATAATGATGTCTCATCTTCTTTATCTTTAGATAAAGGAAAAGAACGGAAGAATATTACCTTCTTTTGCCTTAAACGCTGTATATTTTATAGCTAGACAAAATCCCAGCCGGTTAGGATATATAGCTCAGCCTTGATTCATCAACTTGACAAGGCTAATTTACTGGATTAAAACAGCCTCCGTGTCGCAAAATAGAGGGTTTACGACCATGAAAAAACCTTAATAAATTTAATTTGACTTCTTTTACTTCTTTGGGCCGATGAGTATGGCCGAGCGGGGAGCGGAAAGCTTATGTCTTTGCGAGCGGATATGCGGACTTTCTCCGGGAGCAATTGTCCTTGCATCTTTAGCCAACCGTTTCAACTCCGGCCCAATAGACCTATCGTTAAAAGTCGGCAGATTTTCTGCCGCCAGCTGACGGGCTTTTTGCGTAAATGCTCCTAATTTCTCAGGGGCCGGATTACGCAGCTCGCCGAAAAGGGTTTCCGGCCGCCAGCCGTCTTTTACCCTTTGAACCATGATAACCGCTTTAGCTCCCAACACGTGTAAAATGTTAACCTGTTTTGTAGAACCGTCGATATCTTCGTAAGACCTGGTGGAAACCTTGCTTAGCCCGGAACCCGGAGGAACAAGTTTTTGCAGCACACTTGGGCCGGGTGATTCTGTTGTCGCGCTTGTTAGGTCCGGACTTGCCATATATTGTGATTATTATATTTAATATGGGGTTTGTCAACGATAATGACCTGTTTTAATTTGACTTCGGAGTCCGGGGTTTTTAGATTCTACGGCCTCGCTGACGCTTCGGCCCCAATTCCACACAGCTTAACATGAACATCCATATAAACTTAAGAATGTTGGTATGTTCTACTAAACTGCCAATTCGTTATTTCATTATTTTGCAATCCAATAAAGAACGTTAAGTTTTGCGCGTGAATGAATCAGGGGAATTCCGCACAAACCTGTTGCGGATGGGGTGAAATTACCCGATGAGTGAACAAGCAAAAATAGTTCGACTTGGCTTGCAAAGAGTTTTGGGCGTCTTTTCGGCAAAAGACGCAAGGAATCAAACTTGTTTGGCAGGAGCTTTTGATTCTTTTTGCGGAAAAAAGAATAATCTTTCAAATCCTTTCAGAATAAAACAAACCAACAAACTTAAGAATGTTGGTTTGACTGTATGGTTGCAAGGAGGGTTTGCAACCATCTCGCATTGCCATGCTCGATTTGACTTCGGGGGTTTTGATGCTACAATCAGATTATGGCCAAGGAAGAAGGGAAATCATTAAAGGATAAAATTTGCAGCAGGGGAAAGGGCGGCAAAGCTACCGGCGGAAATGCAGTTTACGGCCTTGGTTTTGTTGGCGCATTAATTTATTTTCTCCAGCACGCAACCACACTTTGGATGGGTCTTTTAGGTATTTTAAAAGCTATTGTCTGGCCCGCTCTGCTTGTTTATAAAGTTCTCGAACTCCTTAAATTTTAATCATAATAGGTAAACCATTTCTCCTTCGGCTCCGCTTAATATCTTTGACCCGGTGGTATAATTGGGCGGTGAAGAATTTATATTCACCCTCAAAACTTTTAAGTAAACAGGAATTTAGCAAAATTATCAGGGCTTTGGAAAAGTCGTGGTCTGCCCAAACCGCTACTTTTGCCGACACAACTCAAAAATGGTCAAGCAGCAATCCGCCCCGCGGCCAGTGCTTAGTCACCGCGGTGCTGATCAACGACATGTTCGGCGGGAAACTGATTTACGCGAGAGAAAATCACCATTTCTGGAATGAACTTCCCGACAAAACCCGACAAGATCTGACCAGAAATCAATATAAAACGCCACAGGAATTTGTCATTACCAAATACAAAACTAAAGATGAGGTTTTAAACGACGAGTATGCGCTAAAAAATAAAACCAAGGACAGATATAATTTGCTCCGGCAAAGGTTCCGGGAAAACTACGCCAAGCTGGCTTAACCTTATCCCTTATAATATCCCCACGCACAGAATAAAAGTCCAACCACTATCAATGCCAGTCCATATCTTACGGGGTGCGGGTTTAGAAAACTATTGGTGATTAAGGCGCCGATACCGGTGCCGACAATTAAACCCCCCAGCCAGTTAAGGTAAATGTGTTTGGCAAAATATTTTTCGATTTTCTTCAAGGTTCTCACCCTCTTTCATTCTTAGCATGACACCGTTTAGCTAAAAAATCAATTTGACTTCTGAAAAGTAAAAGAGTATTTTTAGCTTAATCAATTTGGAAGGAGGTGAAACAATGGAAGAAGTACCTAAAAAGAAAAATTGGTTTATACGCCATAAATTTATTACAGGCATTATTGTTGTATTTATAGTCCTTATGGTAATTGGTGCAGCAAGTGGTGGTAGCAATAACACGCCATCAAGCAATACGGCAACGTCAAATACCAATAATCAGCAAACGCAAAGTCAACAGAAACAGCCCACGCCAACAATTGACACACATCCTCATTTTGGAGATGGAGTATACACAGTTGGAAAAGATATCCAGCCGGGAACATATAGAACAAGAGTTGCATCATCAGGTTGTTACTTTGAACGTTTAAGCGGTTTTGGTGGTACACTTGATGAAATTATTGCAAACGATAACACAGATTTTCCGGCAATAGTAACCATTGCGGCAACTGATAAGGGATTTAAGTCACAAGATTGTGGAACCTGGACACAAGATGTTTCACAAATAACAAAAAGTACCACAACTTTCCCTGACGGAATGTATATAGTTGGAACAGACATCCAAGCAGGAACATATAAGAATAGTGGTCAAAGTGGTTGTTATTACTCGAGACTTTCCAATTTCAGTGATGCAGGTATAGATGGTATTATTTCAAACGACAATACTGATACAACAGCAATAGTAACTATTTCTGCTACGGATGCTGGATTTAAGTCATCAAATTGTGGAACCTGGACGCTTCAACAATAACTAAGAGTTGACGTTTTTCTCTGGATGCCGTGTTATAATTTCCACGATGGATGATAAAAAATTCAGACAACTGGTTGAAGAGGCTTTACGTTTGTTACCCAAAGAATTTGCCGAAAAACTGGATAACGTTTCAGTGACGGTTGATGACTTTCCGACTCTATATCAAATGCGGAAAGCTGACTTAGCTCCAAACATGCTTTTGTTCGGGCTTTACGAGGGAGTGCCGCAAACTAAAAGGGGAATATATTACAGTGCAATTCCCGACAAAATCACCATTTTTAAGTACGCAATGCTGCAGGTATGTTCAAGCGAAGAAGAAATCCGGGCACAAGTTAGAAAAACAGTTATGCATGAAATCGGCCACCACTTCGGCCTTTCGGAGCAAGAGCTTCGCAAGGCAGGAAAATAATCAACCTTAGGGGTGCTTTGCGCGTCTTTGGCTGGGTCTTATCGATCCGGGCCCTCCATGCATACGGTGTTGCGGTTTAATCGGTTTAACGGGTTGAGTAGGCCGGTCGGGCTGAACAGATTGGTCGGGTTGGACGGAAGGGGGAGTTTGTTTAAATCTGTTTTGAAAATTTCTTGCACGAGCTTTCTTTTCCTGTCGACTTTTTCCGCTGGAACTTGCGTCCACGCCGGGAATTGCCGGTAAAGAAAAATCAGCCCCTTCACCTAAAGAAGGTAATGGGCGTCCTGCCGCCGGAATCTCCACGGTAAAAATAGCTAATTCTTGATAGCTTGGCATAATTAGTGGGATTATAGGGGAAACATTTTTCTAATGCAAGATTTAGTGTTATACTAAATGTAGATGAAAAAGGGCTACAAAGATAATATTGAAAAGCTGACGCTGGAAAATACAAATTTCCGTCATGTTTTGTATACTGCCAAAAATTGTCAGTTGGTTTTAATGTCTCTTCGACCGGGTGAGGAAATCGGCATGGAGGTACACGAAGCAAACGACCAGTTTTTCCGCTTTGAAAAGGGAGAGGGAAAAGTAATTATTGACGGCACCGAATATCTAGTTTCCGACGGCGACGCAGTGATTGTGCCGCAGGGCTCGCAGCATAACGTGATTAATACTTCCCAAACGGAAGAGCTAAAACTGTATACGCTTTACAGCCCGCCGCACCACAAGGATGGGATTGTCAGGCAAACCAAACAGGAAGCAGAAGCTGACGGCCCCGAATTCGACGGCACCACCACGGAATAAAAAATTATGACTTCGGAGTAGTTCGCGGTTTATTTCTGGGTGTGATTAAATTCTTTCTTCTTCTTGGTTGTCTGTCGAAGTGTATTCCGGCAAATTTATCAAGAGCCCGGACTTCCTGCCGCCATGGTGTAATCGTAATTCCCGGTACAAAAACCCCTGAGTCAATAATTTCCGCCAGAGCCACAATATCTCTTTCGGCTTTAATCTTACTGGCAAGGTGTTTTTCGTCAACTAATCCCTCCTCAATTCCGCCCCCAAGCAGTGAATGCCTCATCATTTGCGCTGCCTTTTGGGCGGAATAATGTGTTCCGTCGGCTGTCACCAACTCTTCCCCGTCAAAGACAAACGTGATTTCAGTTCTTCGCTGATGATAGACTCTGGCTAATTGCTCGGGTGTCAAGGATGCCATAATAACGTCATCCTTAAAATCCGCTTGATTTTGAAATACCGCGGTAACGCTATAACCGCCATGCTGGGCATCGGCTATTACGCCAGGTACCTGCGGGTGTTCCTCGGTAAATTGAAAATGCGCGTTTCTAACTTCGTCAACCCGATGCTCAAGCCAGGCAGCTTCTCTGGCGATGCCAAGCATGTCCGCCCTGTCGGTTCTGTCTATAAGGTGGACCCCATTGTCAACACAGTAAAACGGCTAAACTTAGACTAAGTTTTCCTCCTTTCCAAAATATATTTCAGCCGGTGTTCTGTAATTAAGCGATTGGTGTTTTCTTTCATAATTGTAAAAGTAAAAATAGTTTTCAATGTTTTCTTTTGCTTCCAAAACAGTAGCGTATTCTTTTAAGTATACCTCTTCATATTTAACACTCCTCCATAACCTCTCGGTGAAGATATTGTCCAGTGCCCGTCCCCGTGAGTCCATGCTGATTTTGACATTGTGATTTTCCCAGAGATCTGTCATCAGATGATCGGTATTTTGTGATCCCTGATCTTCATTAATAATGGTTGGTCTTCCGAATTTCTCAATTGCTTCAGTTGCAGCATCAAAACAAAAGTCTGTTTCAAGGGTAATTGAGAGCTTCCAGGAAACAACAAATCTGGTAAACCAATCAAGAAAGGCAGTTAAATATACAAACCCATGTTTCATCCGAATATACGTAATATCTGTGCCCCAGATATGATTTGGATATCCTGCAACTACTCCTTTGAGTAAATACGGATAGAACATGTGTTGTTTATCGGGTTTACTCAAATTAGGCTTCGGATACAATGCCTCATAGCCCATTTCACGCATCAGGCGTTGTGCCTGTTTTCTGTTAACACCAACCTCTTTTGCCATACGTCTTGAACCATAAAAAGGGTGGGCAGTATATACCTCATCAATTCTGTTCATTAAAATGAGTGCCTCGGGTTTAACCGGTCTTGGCTGATAGTACAAACTTGATCTGGAAATATCCAGAAGATCAGCCCGTATACTCTTTGGTAATACGCTTTCTGTTTTGTTAATGTGCAGAGCAATTTCTCCGGGAGTAAGGATATCCCTACTCGTCGAAGATGCCCATCTTTTTTTTAAGAAAGTCTACTTCGACTTTTAATCTTCCTATTTGCCGATACAATTCCTGTACCAGCTCACGGTCATCCCGTTTCCGTTGAATAAGATGTTCTGAAAACCCTTGCGAGAGAATCTCCAACGCCCGGCGTTTCCATTTCGTTATTTGGGTTGAATGTACACCGTACATACTTGACAGCTCCGCAATTGTTTTTTGTTCCTTAATTGCCTCCAGAGCAACTCTGGCTTTAAATGCCGGTGGATGAATTCTGCGTATTTTTTGATCCATAGAACTATTCTATCTTAGTCTAAGGTGACTGTGCAGATTATGGGGTCCATTATACTACTCCCTTTAAACTCGCTCCCCGGCGAATCCGCCATGAATAACCTTCGACACCGGTCGGGAAGGGTACCAGCGGTTGATTTGCCTTTTTTTCCGCCAACACACCCTTCGCCCATCTTCGGAGGTCTTTTGGTACCGGTTTTACTACTTCTGCTCCCATAGTTCTTGGATTATACACAATTTTCTAAAAATAACAAGATTTCTTTCAATGTTATAATCAACTTATGGATAGTCCGCAAAAACAAAACCAGATTTTATTGGTAATCCTTAAGTACTTCAGTCTGGGGATGGGGATTATCGGCATCGGGTTTGTGATTTTCATGATCATGTATTTTTTAACCCGTCTCTAAACTCCCGGGTTGACTTCGTTCTCAGTTTGTTGTAAGCTTAATGCCCTAGCATAAATTAAGTTTGCCTCTTAGAATTTATCTAAATCCATAAATCTTTTAAAAATAAGGAGGTGTTAACTATGGACTATGAACGAATAATACAAAGAGCTAGAGCTGCTCAAGAGGTGGGACACAGTCATGACCACGTCAACGAGTGGGCAGGAAAACATGTTTCATTATCCGGAACAGAAAGTTCTCAACCGGCTGGAGGGGAAAGTGCGCTGGCGGGAGTCGGCGAGGGGAGAACTTTATTTAATGCTCACGCTGTCGATGGAGGAGTTTCTGCTGCGCAACCATCGCCGGTACATAATGATATTCCGGGAATGTACTTCGGATAAGTAAATTTACCGATAAATTTTTGGTGGTATAATACCTGCGGAATGAAAAGGATAAAACAAACATATTTAATTAATGCCCCAATTGAGAGAGTTTGGCGATCCTTGGTTGACCCAAAAATTATCAACGCTTGGGGCGGCGGGCCGGCAAAAATGGAGGACACGGTTGGTTTTGAATTTTCCCTGTGGGGAGGAAGCATCTGGGGCAAGAACATCGAAGTTTTGGCAAACCAAAAGTTGGTTCAGGAATGGTTTTCCGATGAAGAAAATAAATGGGATAAGCCCTCAATTGTTGCTTTTACACTGTTTAAATTAAGAGGCGGCGGAACAAAACTTGATTTAAGCCAAAAAGATATCCCCGATGAAAACGTCGAAGATATTGAAAACGGTTGGCAAGACTATTATCTTGGTCCTCTCAAAGAATACCTTGAAACAAGGTAATCATATGCCCCATAGTTTGACTTATCGACCAGTTTTTGCTAGAATTAACGTTCACATGAGAAGAAAACCAGATTTTGATCAAGGGCCAGTTGGAATAAGCATGGGAATAGTAGTGGAGGAACATGGCACCCTGCTTAATGTATTCGAGAGAACTAAAGTTAGATATGAAGATAGACGACTGAAAGCATATCTAGCTGAAATAGAGTTAACCGGAGATTGCAAGAAATTAGGAAAGTGGTTAAGAAGGGCACGCGCCCTTGAACTATTTCCTCCGCTAACAATTGGACGAAGGCAAATGCAGGTAGATAGGGCGGTGCGTCCGATAAATTGTGAAGTCGGCGAAAGAAATTTCAGTACCTTATTAAGCGCTTGGATGAGAAAACAAGAACAATTAGAAAAAGAAAGAGTTCATTCTTCAAGTTAATTTATTTCTGCAAAAGGGGAATTTAATAGCCGTGTGATTTTAAGGCGCTTTGGCAAGCAGCTTTGGCTGTCGGATTAGTGATTGCGTCACAAGGCGACGTGCCGGTTGTTCCGGTTCCCGTTTGCGGAGCGACTGTAGTTGACCCAGCCGGATTAGTTAAATTACTCATGTCCGTAAAACTGATATTGGTTGGAATTGTAAATTTGGATTCATCAACTGTCCAAGGGTTGCATTGCATGCTAACATTTTGGTTAAGATTAACGCTTTGGTTTTGGGTGTTGCTGGCGGCATTTCTGGCAGCCAGAAGACTCATTTTAATCCCCATTGGCATAGCTGCCGACCACATATACATATAGGTTCCGTCGGAAACCATGTGGGCAACTACATTGGCATTATTGGTGCCTTTCATATTAAAGTCTCCGGCAAATTTTTTATTGCTGCCGACGTAAATAGTACCTGTGCCTTTGTTGTCGGGATAGGTAATGGTGCAGGAAATAGTTTTTCCGCCTTCAATCAAACTTAAGATTGTCCCGGTGATGGCGTTTCTATTTACGGTTTGCGGTTTGGCAGTTTGCATAGTAGTTGGTTTTTGCATTTGTGCCTGCGGCATTGTTTTTGATTTGGAGGACATTAATTTATAACCGATTGCTCCGACAAGAACGATTAAGACTACTACGATAGCAATAATCAACCATTTGTTTTTCATTACCGTGAGTATAAGACGATTTTTTCCGCTAGTCAAGGGGTAATTTTCAGTTTTTTCCCAGGCTATTTTTCCCAGGAGAAGTGGTCACGGCCGAAATGTCCGTAGACAGAGGTGGCCAGGTAAATCGGTTTTTGCAAATCCAACTCTTCAATTATTCCCGCCACCGAAGTATCCAAAATTTCCGACATAAAATTTTTGATAATTTTATTTGGTACTTTTTCTGTTCCAAAAGTTTCCACTTCCAACATGACCGGTTTTTTCGCGCCAATAAAATAAGCCAGTCTGACTTCGGCTTTGTCGGCCAATTTTTCTTTGACAACGTGTTTGGCCAAATATCTTGCCGCATAAGCGCCGCTTCTATCAACCTTGGTTGGGTCTTTGCCGGAGAAGCATCCGCCGCCGACTCTGGCGTAACCGCCGTATGTATCAACAATAATTTTTCTTCCCGTCAGTCCTGAATCACTGGCCGGTCCGGGCATGTGCCAAACGCCCGTGCCGTTAACGATTAAATCTTTTTCGTTTATCTTAAACCCGTATTCATCCAGAATTCCTCGAACGACTTCCTTATAAAGCGCGTTTTTGACCTGTTTTAAGGTTTTATCTTCATCATGCGGAACGGCAATGACAACTTGGAAAATTTTGTATGGCAAGCCGTTTTTATATTCGATACTAACTTGGGTTTTTCCGTCGGGGCGAAGGAAGGGGAGAGTGGTTTTTTTGACTTCATCCAGTCTTTGCGCTAAGCGGTGGGCAAGAATAATCGGCATTGGCATCAACACTTTTGTTTCTGTACAGGCAAAACCAAACATCATTCCTTGGTCTCCGGCGCCTTTGACCTTTACACCTCTAAAAATTTCCGGTGATTGTTCGTGAACATCAACGTCCACCGGCGACTGGTCGGTAAAGTTAAATAAAGGATTAGTGTAACCTAAATCCCTGATTCTTTTGCGGGCGACTTTTTCGTAATCCACTTTAGCATTGGCGGTAATTTCGCCGACAATAGAAACTTTGTTAAAAGCGACCAGAGTTTCAACCCCGACCCGTCCGGTTTTATCTTGTTTTAAGACCTCATCTAAAATCGCGTCACTAATTGAATCGCAGATTTTGTCCGGGTGTCCGGCACAGACCGATTCTGATGTAAAAATATAATCACTCATAAATACAATAATGCCTCTCAATCAAGAGAGGCGATAGACTTGTCCGGTTAGGACCTCATCTTCCGTTAGGAATGGCACCGTTTGTCTTTCGGTTGCCGTCCCGCCATGGCGGGATCTCTTGATGATTTTTCTATTAAACAGTAAACATCTGATTTTGTCAAGTCAGATTTAAGAAGAGGTTAATGGTCTGGCGGTCCTTGTTGAAACCCTCTGGTTATTAAACCACTGATAGTTCCTGCTGTAGTGCCTATTGCGGCTCCTTGAAATGTATCACCACTGGCTTTAATACAAAACCCGAAAAGCCCGACGCCTATTACTATAGGTAGGGCACGGGAAGACAAAATATTAGATACTGCGCGTGAAGGGCCGTTTAAGATTCTTAGCGCTATTTCCGCTACGGTTTTCGCACGAGCTTTTCTCTGCTCAGCATTGCTGTCGGGATTAGGTCCTCTTGGTGGTCTTTCTGGAAATGCCATAGGTGTGTATTATAGTAAACTATAAGACTTATGTCAACTGATACGCGGAAAAAGCGGGGCAACGGACTTAATTTCCGCCTTGGTAAATTGTTCTCTGATTTTTGCGGAAGCTTCAGGCATAAACGGTGCCAAAAGCACGGCGATTTCTTCAATCTCATCCACCGCATGCTCAAGAATTGCTTTAATCGGGTGTTTGGGATTTTTGCCTTTAATTAGTTCCCAGGGTTTTTCTTCGTTAATATATTTATCGACATTTCTGATTTTATTCCAGATAAAGGCCAGCGCGTCGTTAAAGCGGTATTCCTTGAGCGCCTTTAGATATTGCTCATAATTTTCAATGACGTGTTTGTTTTTTTCGGACGGAGTCTGCTTAAAATAGCTGGTTTCGCAAAGTTTGGCCACCCTGGCCACCAGATTTCCCAGTCCGTTTGCCAGGTCGGCATTATAAACTTCAACTAGTTTTTTCTCGGAAAAATCACCGTCCTGGAATGGAGAAATTTGCGACAATAGATAATAACGTAAACCGTCAGGTCCATATTTTTCGATAAACTCTAAGGGATCGGCAACGTTACCTAAACTTTTAGACATTTTTTGTCCGTCAACCGTAAAATATCCGTGGACAAATAAAGCTTTTGGTAAAGGCAAATTAGCAGACAGTAAAAACGCCGGCCAATAAACTGCATGAAATCGGATAATTCCCTTGCCGATAACATGTAAGTCCGCCGGCCACCATTTTTGGTACTCCTTCTCATTAGCGCCAAAACCAATTCCCGACTGATAAATGTTTAAGGCGTCAAACCAGACATACATTTTTTGACTTTTATCATCCGGTACCTCAACGCCCCAGTTTTTGGCCCGTTTGTTGCTTCTGGAGATACTGATGTCCTGCAAACCCTCTTTTAAAAATCCCAACACTTCATGTTTTCGAAACTCCGGGTAGACCTTCAATTTATCATCTTCAATCAACGCCTGAATTTGCTTTTGGTATTTGGAGAGTTTGAAAAAATAATTTTCTTCACTGACTTCTTCCAGCGGTTTCCCCGGGTGCTCAAAACATTCGCCTTTTTCGTTTAGCTCGTTTTTCTCGTAGAAAAGTTCACAGCCGACGCAGTACAGGCCGGTATAAATCTTTTTGTAAATATCGCCTGTTTTAAAACAGCGTTCCCACAATTTTTGCGAAGACTCGTGGTGTTCAATGCTGCTGCCTCTTTGAAAAATGTCAAACTCAATATTTAATTTTTTGGCCAGTTCTTCAAACAACAGGGAATTTTTATCAACTAATTGTTGAACCGTTATTCCTTCAGAGTCGGCCGCCTGAACATTTTTCAAAGAATTTTCATCGGCACCGGAGAGAAGCAGGGTTTCATCGCCTAAAATTTGGTGAAAGCGTTTGATAACGTCGCTTTGCACAAACTCCAAAGCATGGCCGACATGCGGCTTGGCATTAACATATGGTATGGCAGTGGTTAAATAAAATTTCATAGCTAGATTATAACAGAATTTTAATTTTCAGTTCGGAAAGTAAAAAAATAAAAAACTTTTTTATACTCTTGTGCCGACAAGAGTACGCAGAAACTCTCGTCGAACTTTGTTGTCAACTTTCAAGATCTCGTTCGTTTGTCGGGTAATTTCACCCCTTCCGCAACAAGTTTGTGCGGAATTCCCCTGACGCACTCACTCGATCTTTCAAGAGGACAACTGCAGAACGACGAAATAATTTAAAGCTTCGATCGCAAAATTAAAGATAACTACTTTCTCTTAACAAAAAATAACTCAATCACTCCGAAAAGGATTAATAATAGAATAGCGAAAAATGGGGAAGTGAGACCGTTCAACCGCAATAATAAATAACTAATTATTAATAATCCCAATAAAAACCCGCGGCGGGAATTGTTCAAAATAAAAGCAAAAAGGGAAAATATAAAAATAAATAAAAGCGTCAGCGCCGGTATCAGAATTGAAAATTGAAAATTGATAATTGATAATTGAAACGCTGGAGAAAAGTTCAATATTAAATAAACCAAAGCTGCCAAACTCAAAAAACTAACCGGCAAAAGCCACAAATGTCTTTTTCTTCTCTTCATACCTCAAGTTTAGCACAAGTTTAAATTTTCCTTTAAATATTGCCGAAAATGCAGTTTTGTGATACAACGTGAATATGCAAACGCAAAAACTTGGTAACGGGAATAGCATTCCGGTTTTGGGCTTAGGAACGTGGAGAGCGGATAAGAATCTTGTCGGTGATGCCGTAAAATTCGCTATTACAAAGGCCGGCTATAGACACATTGACTGTGCCAGTATTTACAGAAACGAACCAGAAATAGGAGCAGCGTTTAAAGAAGTTTTTCGGTCTGTAAAGCGGGAAGAAATTTTTATCACCAGCAAACTTTGGAATACCGAACATCGGGCGGAGTACGTTGAAAAAGCCTGCCGAAAAACTCTTGCGGACTTAAAGCTTCACTATCTTGATTTGTATTTAATGCATTGGGGAGTTGCTTTCCCCCATGGTGGAGAGTTGGAACCTGTTGATAAAGAAGGGTTCGCAGTAACGGATAGCGTTTCGATACGGGAAACTTGGGAGGCGATGGAAGCCCTGGTTAAAAAGGGATTGGTTAAGTCAATCGGAGTGGCAAACTTTACTACCATGATGCTTGTTGATTTATTAACCTATGCAGCCGTTATGCCGGTTATGGAACAAATTGAGTTACACCCTTACAATACCCAAGAGGAAATAATCGCATTCTGTAAAGACAAAAACATAGCCGTAACAGCCTATTCGCCACTTGGACGTCAGGGCGCAGATAGGGAAGGACCAAGATTATTTGATGAGCATATTGTAGGAAATTTGGCCAAGAAATATAAAAAGACCAAAGCGCAAATCTTATTAAATTGGGCAATTAGTCGTGGAACTATTGTAATTCCCAAAAGTGTGACTCCGGAAAGAATTGTTGAGAACATTGATGTTTTTGATTTCGAGTTAGCGGAAGAAGAAAAACATGATTTAAATACTTTAAACCGAAATTACAGGTTTGTTAATCCCTCAAAATGGTGGAGAATTCCGTACTACATATAAAATAACTTGACGGATTTTGTTATAATTCGGTTATGGCACTACCATTTTCCCCATCGAAAACCCAAAACGGTTTTGTTTTTACTTCGGGACAAGTTTATTTAACATCAGAAGGAAAGCTTTTGGAAGGAACAGTTGAAGAACAAACGCATCAAATAATGAAAAATCTTTCAGCAGTCTTAGAAAAAGCCGGAGCCAGTTTCAAAAATGTGGTTAGAACAACAATATATGTAACCGATATGGGGGATTATGCAAAAATAAATGAAGTTTACGGAAGTTATTTTGCTGAACCCTTTCCCGCCAGAGATACGGTTTGTGTAAAAGAATTACCGCTTGGGGCAAAAATAGAAATTAGCATGATTGCCGCAAAGTGACCCCTTGATCCGTTCGGCAGGCTCAGGATCGCGTGCTATTTGTAAAAATGTAAAAAAGGTACTTGATACTGCTGCTTTGCACAGCATCGCGTCGCAATTTAAAAATTGGGGTTCTCCTACCCTGTTGGTAAAGCATGTAGCGTGTTTTGCAAGTAATGGTAAGGAGATTTAAACATTTCCGGTCTGGAAAATCTGCAGTAAAATTCACAGACATATTCTTCAAGCTTTTCTTCACTGACATGGTGGTACATCCTCCGGATAAAAGTCCTTAAAACGCCAAACATTCCTTCAATTTCAGAGGTGTTGGTAAACTCAAATTTCTTGTGAATGTCTGTCATATGGAATAGAGGATAATACTTATCAATATTTTTGTAAATAGTAGAGCCATCTGTATTTAGTTGAGACTCTGGTTTAACGTAAGTTCTAACAAAATCAATTGCATCTTTCTTCGCTGGGGCATCAGAGGAGAGGATTTGATAAGCAAGCTTTCTGGTTCCTCTCTCCTTTCCCATGAGAAGTGCGGTATTACCAAATCTGCCAAAGTAGGCCTCATCAAGCTGGACAATATGCTCTAGAAGCCTCCGATCTCTTGGTAATTGTTCTCTGAACAAGTCAAAGTAATGTCTGACTCCCTTCTCAGACAAAGAAGTTAGATCTTCAGTCTGTTTAACCGGCATTTGTTTTGTCCAGCACCAGAGAATTAACCAAAATCTCTGCAAAGGAATCTTCACATTGCAAAGCCAGGTATGGGAAAACAGCGAGAACTTAATCTGACATTGTCTACATCTGTATCTTTTTTCAAAGCGAACAATATTCCAGGATTTGCACTTTGGACAGAAGATATTTCTACCAAAAACAGTTCTTCTGAGAAACTTTTTAATCTGGGCATCCGTAGGTACTTGTTTTAAATGGTACATAATCATATTCTAACGATTTTGTACCAACAGGGTGGGATTACCCAAAAATTGCTCCTTGACAGAATTTAGCAGTCATGATATATTACTGCTAATCCTTCGGCTTCGCTCAGGACCTGCGGTCCAAACAAGTTGAGGACAAGAATTTATGCACGATTTAACAGCCAGACAGGTTGAAATTCTAAAAAGTCTAATCGAAGAATATATCGAAACAGCCGAAGCCGTGGGCTCGGAAACGCTGGAAAAAAAGCATAATTTATCAGCCAGTCCGGCAACCATTCGCAACGAAATGGTCAGGCTTACGGAGCTTGGATATTTAAAAAAACCGCATGTTTCGGCCGGAAGAATCCCGACTCCTGCGGGAATGAAATTCTACGTCAAGCAGCTGATGAAGGAAAAAGAGCTGTCAACGGCGGATGAAGTTTCTTTAAAAGAAAAAGTTTGGGATTTAAGGGAAAAAGAAAGGGAATTTTTAAAGGAAATGACCAGGGCTTTGGCTGAGCGAACAAAAGCTTTGGCAGTTGCAACCACCAATGTAGGCGACTTGCTTGTTTCGGGTTACGCCAATATTTTGGACATGCCGGAATTTTTCGATATCGATTTAACCCGAAATCTTTTGTCGGTAATCGAGGAAGCAGGCTATCTTGAGGGTTTATGTTCGGGACAGATTGACGATGATGATATTCATATTCTGTTGGGCGAAGAATTAGGGCCAAAACTGATTGGGCCGTACGGATTTGTCTATACAAAATTCCATACGCCAATGAATTTAACCGGTGAAATCGGAGTTTTAGGACCGTCAAGACTCAATTACACCTTTGTAGTTCCGACCGTCAGATATTTTGGAGACTTAATTGAAGAAATCGCACAGGGATGGTAAGAAAAGAATTCAAAATTTAGAATTCAGAATTCAGAATTAAAATGAAAAAAAATGAAGAAAATAAAAAACAAAATGAAGAGAACAAAGAATTTGCGAACCTTGAAAATCAATTAAAAAGAGCTTTGGCGGATTACCAAAATTTGGAAAAAAGAATCGCCGAAGAAAAAAGCATTTGGGTAAAAGTCGCCAATAAAAATTTGCTCTTAAAACTTTTGCCCGGCCTTGATAGTTTGCTCTTAGCCGAAAAGCATACTCAAGATGAAGGTGTGAAGCTTTCAATAAATCATTTCTTGGCTATTTTAGAAAATGAGGGGGTCAGGAAAATTGAAACAGCCGGAAAAGATTTTGACCCGAATTTAATGGAAGCAGTCGGAGCTGTGCCGGCGAATCTTTCGACAGGCTCAGGACAAATGGAAAATAAAGTAATTGAAGAAGTAAGAGCCGGATACATGCTTTACGACGTAGTTTTAAGGCCGGCACAGGTAATAGTCGGAAAATCAGCAACTAGTTGATTAGCATTTAGCATTTAGTTTAAAATATAACTAGACGCTAGTTGCTAGCTAACTAAAAGCTAGAAAATATTATGGCAAAAATAATTGGAATTGATTTAGGTACAACCAACTCATGTGTAGCCGTCATGGAAGGTGGAAGCCCGAAGGTTATCCACTCGGCGGAAGGACGAAATGTAATTCCTTCAGTCGTTGACCCGGTGACTCATGTGGTGGGGGATGTGGCCAAAAGGCAAATTGTTTTAAAACCGAAGGAAACTATTTTCTCCATCAAAAGATTGATGGGCCGAAAATATACGGATTCTTCGGTACAAAGCGATATTAAGTGGTTGCCGTATTCCATCAAGTCGGGCCGCGACGGCATGGCGGATGTTGAAGTCAACGGCAAAACCTACACTCCTCAGGAAATTTCCGCAATGATTTTGCAGAAGATTAAATCGGATGCCGAGGCCTATTTAGGCGGAAAAGTCAGCCAGGCCGTAATAACGGTTCCCGCTTATTTTGATGATTCACAACGTCAGGCGACCAAACAAGCCGGGGAAATTGCCGGTTTGGAAGTGATGCGCATTATCAATGAACCAACCGCGGCCGCCCTGGCTTATGGTTTGGACAAGAAAAATGCCCACACCATTGCGGTTTATGACCTTGGAGGGGGTACTTTTGACATTTCCATTCTGGAACTTGGGGACGGAGTTTATGAAGTAAAATCCACCAATGGCGATACGCATTTGGGCGGAGACGATTTCGACCAGGAAATTTTAAATTACCTGGCCGACGAATTCAAAAAAGAAAATAATGTTGACCTGCGAAAAGACCCGCAAGCCTTGCAGCGTTTAAGAGAAGCAGCCGAAAAAGCCAAAATTGAACTTTCTACCGCTCAGGAAGCGCAAATTAACCAACCATTTATTACCCAGGGGGCCAACGGGCCCTTACATTTAACGATGACTTTAACTCGGGCTAACTTAGAGAAAATCGTTGATCCGTTAATTCAAAAAACTATTAAACCGGTTGAGCAAGCCTTAAAAGATGCTAAAGCGACGGTTAAAGACATCGACGAGGTGGTGTTGGTCGGCGGAATGACCAGAATGCCCAAAGTGGTCGAAGTGGTCACCAAATTCTTCGGTAAAGAAGCCAATAAGTCGGTTAATCCGGACGAAGTGGTGGCGGTTGGAGCGGCCATTCAGGGCGGGGTTTTAGGCGGAGAAGTCAAAGACGTTTTGCTTTTGGACGTGACCCCTCTCACTTTAGGACTGGAGACTTTGGGTTCAGTTTCAACGCCATTAATTTCCAAAAATACAACCATTCCAACTTCCAAATCGCAGGTTTTTTCAACCGCGGCCGATAACCAAACGCAAGTTGAAATCAACGTTTTACAGGGTGAAAGACCGATGGCTTCGGACAATAAATCATTGGGAAGGTTTGTACTGGACGGAATTCCACCGGCGCCAAGAGGAGTGCCGCAAATTGAAGTGACTTTTGACATCGACGCCAACGGTATTTTAAACGTGAAAGCGGTTGATAAAGCGACCGGCAAAGAACAAAGTATCAAAATCACCGGTTCAACCGGCTTGACCAAAGACGAAGTCGAGCGCATGACCAAGGAAGCGGAAGCCCACGCCGCCGAAGACACCGAGAAAAAAGAAAAAGTCGAAGCTAAGAATCAGGCGGATTCACTTATTTTCACCGCCGAAAAATCACTAAAAGATGCGGGAGATAAGGTCAAACCCGATGTCAAGAAAGAGGTCGAAGACAAGATTGCGGCACTTAAAGGTGTTCTTGATTCCGGTTCAAAGGAAGATTTAGAAACCAAAACCAAAGAGTTATCGGAATCACTGCAGAAGATTGGGCAGTCAATGTATGGTTCGGCGGGATCGCCACAAGGCCAGCAAAAACCGGAAGAAGAAATTGAGCAAAATGAAAAAGACGGACAGGCCAAGGGAGACGACAAAAAAGCAGAGGAACCGGTTGAAGGTGAAGTGGTCAATTAATTATCAATTATTAATTATCAGTTAACAATTAAAGCGCGTTGAACGCGCTTTTAATATATAATACGGCTATGGCAAGTAACGATTATTACCAAATTTTGGGAGTTTCCAAAAACGCCAGCGAAGCGGAGATAAAAAAAGCTTATCGAAAATTAGCTTTGCAGTACCATCCGGACAGAAATAAAGGTGATAAAGCCGCGGAAGAAAAGTTCAAAGAAGTCAATAAAGCTTACGAAGTTTTGTCAGATACACAAAAGCGGCAAACATATGACCAGTTTGGCGCGGCAGCTTTTGAGCAGGGCGGACCAAGCGGCCAGGGACCGTTTGGAGCAGGTGGGCCGTTTGGCGGATTTGGCGGCGCTCAGGGTGGCCAGGGGCCGTTCACTTATACATATACCACCAGCGGTGGTGGACCGCAGGGGTTTGATTTTGGCGGATTTTCCGACCCGTTTGAAATTTTTGAGCAGTTTTTCGGTGGCGCCTCGCCTTTTGGCAGAACACAAAGGAGAACGACTTATCAATTAACAATTTCTTTGATGGAGGCGGTTAAGGGTGTGACTAAGAAGGTTGATTTGGCGGGCAAAACTCAAACAATCAAAATTCCGGCAGGAGTTGACGACGGGTCAAGAGTCAGATTTGGCGATTACGATGTTGTCATTGATGTTACTCCGGATAAAAGATTTCGAAGAGAAGGATATGATATTGTTGGAAATCAGGAAATTTCTTTTGCCCAGGCAGCTTTGGGGGAGACGGTTGAAGTCGAAACGGTGCAGGGACCGGTGAAAATAAAAATCCCTTCGGGCACCCAACCCGAAACTTTAATTAGGCTTAGGGGAAAAGGCGTAAAAGTAATCAGAGGCTCCGGTTACGGCGACCATTATGTTCGCATCAAGGTAACAGTTCCCAAAAACCTTTCCGGTAGACAGAAAGAACTGCTCAAAGAATTTGAAAACTCCAAAAAATCCGGCTGGTTCTAAGCTTCTGATATAATCGTTTTATAGTGATTAGCGAAAATTTTGTTTGGCTGGCCTTATTTTTAAATTTTGCCGCGACTATTTATTACGTTTGGGAAACTATCAAAGGCCGTGTAAAACCGAATAAAGTCACTTGGATTTTGTGGGCGGTCAGTCCTTTAATTGCCTTTGCCGCGGAGGTAAATCAGAGGGTTGGTATTCAATCATTATTAACTTTTTTAATCGGTTTTGGCCCGATATTAATTTTTATAGCCTCTTTTGTTAACAAGAGAGCATACTGGAAGATAACCAGAAATGATTTAATTTGCGGTGCATTATCGTTAGTCGGATTGGCTCTGTGGTATATCACAAGAGTGGGAAATTTAGCCATATTTTTTAGCATTACCGCAGACGTGTTTGCGTCGCTGCCGACTGTTTATAAAGCTTATCGTTATCCTGAAACTGAAAACTTCCCTGCTTTTTTAGTCGGTGCAATTTCAGGCTTAATTACCTTATTAACGATAAAAGACTGGAATTTCCAAACTTATGCTTATCCGTTAATTATTTTCTTGGTTAATTCTTTAATTGCCATAGCCATAAAATTTCAGTTTAAAAGAATAAAATGTATAAGTTACGAAACATATTCGACATTTCGTAACTATGGATCATTACGCCAGAGCATACCCAATCTTTAGTAGAATACGAGGACTTGAGGAGGTGAAAAAAGTGGTAGCAAGTCTTAAAAGGTTCTCTAAAGATGAAATAGCTAAAGAAAGACTTAGAATCATTGAGTTCTACGATCTACATGGCGAGAAAACAACACGTGAAGCATTTAAGGTTGGCAGAGATACTATTTGGATATGGAAGAAACGGTTAAAAGAGAGTCACAATAGTATTTCCTCATTAATCCCAACACTAACAACGCCTAAAACCAGAAGAACTATGATAACTAACCCAAAGGTAATCTTGTATGTTAAATCCTTGCGGGAAAAACACCCAAGACTTGGAAAAGAGAAGATTAAACCTCTTTTAGATAAGTATTGTCTTAAAGAAGGACTTCCGGCTATAGAAGTATCAACCATCGGTAAGGTAATCAAGAGAAATAACTTCTTTTTTCAACAGTCAGGCAAGATTTACCATAATCCCGGTAGCGGCTTTGCTAAAAGAAAGAGAACAAGGCGAATAAGAGTAAGATATGCTCCTAAACCTACCAAGATAGGATATGTTGAAATGGACACTGTTTTAAGGTTTGTGGATGGTATTCGATACTACTTCTACCAGGCAGTTGATGTTAAAGGTAAATTTGCCTTCTCCTTAATGTACAAACACTTAAATAGCCAGAATACGGTAGATTTCTTCAAGAAACTTGAGGTAGTGTATCCTTACAGGATTAAGACTGTCCAAACAGATAATGGTCTTGAATTCCTGGGAGACTTTGAGGATTATCTTAAAAAGCATCAAATCTCCCAAGTATTTATCTATCCCCGCTGCTGTAGAATCAACGGGGTTGTGGAAAGATTCAATAGAACCATTCAGGAAGAGTTTATTGACAATAATCTGGAATACATCCATAACCCCGTACTTTTTACTGGAAAACTGATTGATTATCTGATATTCTACAATACAGAAAGAGTGCATAAGTCTTTGGGGTTAATTTCTCCAATGGACCACCTCATTCTAAAAGAAGGATTGTCGAATAACTCCGTAACCTATACATAAAATTGACTTAAGTCTTTATTCTTGAGATGATTTATCTATGGATAACCAATTTTCCAAAAGTAACTTAAGTGTTTCCAATATTACTGCTTTGTCAAACGTTAAGGAAGTTACGTCTATTAAGAAAAGTAAAATTAGCGCGTTAATATTAATTGCAATGATAATCTTTGCCTGTTTACTCGTTTTTCTATCGGTTTACCAATTTGATGCAAACACAAATAAACCGCAGACGGCCCATGCAACCTCCGTTTACAACAGTCAAGTCCGGCAACTCACAAGATAAGAGTAAACCCAATTTAGGGTTTGAACATCTAATGAGACCCTAATGAGATTAAAGAGATTGCTGGAAATAATTGCAATTTGTCCCCAAACTTCCTACACTAAAATAGATGATTAAACTGCCCGTCTACATTCTCAGGTTTTGGTATCTGGAAGCGCCTTATTCACTGCTTAGCTTTTTTATTACTTTAAACAAGGCTTTTTTAGTTGTTTTTTCTTTACCCTTGATGCTAAAGACCTTTTTTAAGCCCTGGAAAAACGAATATCGTGAAGGACTAGTTGGATTTTCAATATTTATGGGAGTGGTGGTTAAAAGCTTATTTGTTCTGGCGGATTTTATTCTTCTCGCCGGCCTAATTTTCGCCGAAATAGTTATTTTTGTCGGATTTCTGATTTGGCCACTTGCAACTTTCGTCTTACCGTTTATTAAATTATGAAAGAATTTGCCAAATTTTACTTTCAGTACACGACTTTTGAAGCTAAACTGTTAAGAATCGCAGTGTTTGTATTGCTTGGGGTTTTTTCGCTCATCGGGGCTTTTAACAAAAGCTTCCCCAACTTTTTGGCCATATTTTTTTCTTTATTTTTAATTTTTGAAATCTTTTGCAAGTTTAAGATTGCAAAACTGATGCCGAAAGTTCCGGTTGCACAAAACTTAAGCGATGCGTTTGATTCGTTATCGTTAGAGTTATTGGGTATTTTGGAGGCTAAAAAAACGCTTTCCGAGGTTATAAAAGAGCTTATCAGACTTCCCCAAATACAATTTATCATCTATAAAGCGGATTTGAAAAAAGAAGAGATAGTTTTAATTGATGCCGATAAGAATTCACTGGTGCAAAGTGCGTTCAATTTAGCCAAAGAGTTAGGAGGAAAATATGTTACTTCCATGGATTTTTTTGCCGCATACTTACTTTCAATCGAGCCATCCGCAAAGATTTTATTCAACCATAATCTTAAACAAGAAGACTTGAGAAATATTTTGCTTTGGACGAAAAGGGTATTTGTCAGCGAGGAATCTAATAAAAAAATAGAGCTAACTCTGGCCGGTGAAGGAATAGCTGAAGAGTGGGTATACGGATGGACTTTGGAAACCGAGAAATACATGCGCGATTTAAGCCACGAATTCTTAAACGAGAAACGGGAGCCAATGGGAAGAGAAAGTGAGTATCAGCAAATGACGGAAGCACTCTATAGCGGTAAAAGTGTGGTTTTGATAGGAGATACGGGAAGCGGAAAAGAAACTGTCGTCAAAGAGCTGGCCATCGAAAGTTTTATGGGAAAATTAAAAGATAACCTTTATCATCAAAAGATTTTTCAGTTGATGGTTGATGCGTTTATGGCCGGCGTACAAAATCAGGGAGAGCTTGAAGCAAGATTTAACGCCTTAATTGTGGAAATCGCTCACGCCGGAAACATCATTATTTATATTCCAGAATTGCAAAATATTCTTGGCAGTGCATCTTTTGATTTAGACATCTCCGGCGCCCTAATTCCATATCTGCAAAAAAAGGCGGTAAGAATAATTGCTGCTTCGACAATGGAAAATTACAAAAAATTTATTGAGCCATTGAGGCCACTGCTGGATAACTTTGCGGTTATTAATTTTAATGAACCGGATAAGAATCAAGTTTTGCAAATGTTATTTGACAAGGCGTCGTTAATAGAAGAAAAGGACGGTATTACCTTAACCTATAAAGCCATTCTTAATGCTTATGAATTTGCCGGAAGATATGTAAAAGAAAAAGTTTTACCCGGAGCAGCAGTGGCTCTTTTGGAGGACGCGGCAAATGCTAAAAAAGTTTCAAATCAGGGAAGAATCGTTGAGGCGCAGGATATTCTGGACCAAATTGAGAAGAGAACGAAAGTACCGGTTGGACAGCCAAAGGCGGTTGAAAAAAGTTTGCTCCTGAATTTAGAAAACGAAATACATAGGAGAGTAGTTGACCAAGAGCAAGCGGTTTTTGCAATTTCGGAAGCAATCAGAAGGCTTAGGACAGGGCTTACTGCCGCAGAAAAACCAATTTCCTTTTTGTTTTTGGGACCAACCGGTGTTGGTAAAACCGAAACCGCTAAGGCTTTAGCCCAAGTGTATTTTGGAGTGAGTGCCAGGTTTATTAGGCTTGACATGAGTGAATTCGTTGGTGATGAAGGACTAAAGAGGCTTTTAGGCTCCGGTCCGGGTGAGGGAGACGAAAAAGGACAGTTAACGGAAGCTGTCTTTGATAGTCCCAACTCGCTGGTCCTTTTAGACGAATTTGAAAAAGCCGATCAAAAAATTCTTGATCTTTTTTTGCAGGTTCTTGATGACGGAAGATTGACCGATAACAAAGGTAAGACCGTTTCTTTTGCCAACTGCATTGTGATTGCAACCTCGAATGCCGCTTCGGAATTTATTCGGGAAGAAGTCGGTAAAGGTCTGCCGGTCGACAAAAAATTCCAAGGGGCTTTGATGAATTTTCTGGAGACAAACGAAATCTTTAAGCCCGAACTCCTAAACCGTTTCGACGACATTATTACTTTTAAGCCCCTTGGTCAAGCAGAAATAGTGCAAATAGCTAAACTATTATTAGCGGAGGTAATTAAAACCCTGGCCGAAAAAGACATCACGGTTTCTTTCGATGAGAAGGTGGTTGCAAAAGTGGCACTTGAGGGTTTTGATAAGGATTTTGGAGCAAGGCCGCTCAGGCGCTTTATTCAGGATAAAATTGAGGATTTGATTGCCCAAGCAATGCTTAAAGATGAAATAAAAAGGGGAGACAAAGTTTTGCTTTCGGTTGACGAAGTTGATAATATTTTCCTAAGCAAGGCGCCTGCAGCTTGACAAGAACAAAAATTTGTGACTATATTACCTTAGATGGCAAAAAGAACGTCGCGAGAAAAAAACGTCATCAAGTATCTTCTTCTGACAGTCATTGTTTTGCTGGTGATTGTTTCTCTGTTGTCTTTATTCATTTTTAAGTCCGTTAATCCAAATTCGGAGAACGTAGTTTTGGGCACAACTACCGGTCCTGTTCCATCTTCCTTAACTTGCGCAACCTGTGTTCAGCTTACAAAAGGAAGCGTGGCCATAATTTTGCAACAAAACGGCACTAACGCAAAAACTTGGGGAGCAATGTGCGCAACACAAACAATGTTAAGTACCGTCAAGTACGTGGCTAAAATTGTTTGTCCAACCCCAATTCCAACACCAAAACCGACGTTAACACCAAAGCTAACTTGCACACCCAGGCCAACTTGTATACCAAAATCCGGAATAGCTTGTCCGACCTACGTAGGAACGAACGCGTGTCCACCGTCTCCAGTGCAAACTAAAACTTCTCTGCCTTCTTCGTCTGGCACGAAATAAGCTCAAGAACTCTTAATCCGACGGTTGAAGCGCTCTCTCAAAAATGGTATACTCTCATATACAATTTTAAATTTAAAATTGTTACTATGCCAGCGATACAAAGAAGTGAATTCGCTCTTGCCCTAAATCAGGTCTCAAACGAAAGAGGCCTGGATCCGGCTATTGTTTTGGACACGGTTAAAAACGCAATTTTGGCTGCTTATCGAAAAGACCATCCCGGAACCGAACTTGAAGAGTATACGGCAACCTTAGATGCGAATACGGGTGAAGCTAAAATTTTCCATAAAGGCGAAGATGTCACTCCTCCGGGATTTGGAAGAATCGCCGCCCAAACAGCCAAACAGGTAATTTTGCAAAAAATCAGAGAAAAAGAAAAAGAAGCAATTATTTCCGACTTTAAATTAAAAATTGGTACGATTGTGAATGGAATGGTTCTTCGCTTTGCCGGACCAAATGTCATTGTTGACGTTGGTAAGACTGAAGCAATCATGCCGCCAGCAGAACAAATTCCCAACGAAAAATACCATCTTAATCAAAGACTGGTGATCTATGTTCTGGAAATAAAAGAGGGACTAAAAGGGGAAGAAGTAGTTGTTTCCAGAGCGAATAATGGTCTTTTGGAAGGGCTGTTTAAGCGGGAAGTGCCTGAAGTTGCCCAAGGTGCGGTTGAAATAAAGCAAATTGTCAGAGAGCCGGGGAACAGAAGTAAGGTGGCGGTTTCGTCCAATCAACCCGGAATTGACCCGGTTGGCAGTTGCGTCGGACAAAAAGGCGTCAGGGTTCAAGCCATCATTCAGGAATTCAACGGTATCGAAAAAATAGACATTATCCAATGGCAGGAAAATTCCAAAAGTTATGTTGCCCAGGCCTTGTCTCCGGCAAAACAGCTGCAGGTAGAAATTGACGAGAAAGAAAAAGTAGCCCGCGTTTCGGTTGCGCCGGAGGAGCTGTCTTTGGCAATCGGAAAAGATGGACAAAATGTCAGATTGGCTTCAAAACTGACCGGCTACAGAATTGAAATTGAGGGTGATGAAAAACTTTCGCAATTTCCGCCGGAGCCCTCCTCCGCTAAAGCTACGGAAGGGCAAGGAGAAAAAGTTGAAACAAAGCCAAGCGCAGAAGAGAAAAAATCAAAAGAGGAAAAAGTTGAGGGGAATTTGAGCGAAACGAAATCCAGCGCAGCGGAAAAAGAAGAAAAAAAAGAAGAACCGAAGGAAGAACAACAAGCGGAGTCAAAAACGGAAGCTGAAGTTAAAGAGGAAACAGCGGAGCCAGTTCAGGAAAATAAGGTTGAAGAGGCGCCTGAAGCTGCTGCTCCAAAAGGAGTAGTTGTTAAAGCAGCTGCAGAACCCGTTCAAACAGAAACTAAAACAAAAGTTGCCGACAAGACCAGTTAGACTATGAGAAATTATATTTTTTTCAAAAATGTAAGCTTGTCGGAAAATGAAAATAATTTATGGAAGACAAAAGTGAAAATATTTCAAACAAGCAATTCTACCCACCGGTAGTAGCGGTTTTAGGCCACGTTGACCACGGAAAAACGACTCTTTTGGATGCCGTCAGAAAAACTAATGTTGCAAGCCGGGAGCACGGAGGAATTACCCAAAAAATCGGCGCTTCGGAAATAGAGATCGAGCACGAGGGTAAAAAACGCAAAATAACTTTTATTGATACTCCAGGCCATGAGGCCTTTTTCCAAATGCGCGGACGCGGCGTCCAAGCCGCAGACGTCGGAATTTTAGTTGTTTCAAGCGTTGATGGCGTTATGCCGCAAACCAAAGAAAGTATTGCGCTTCTAAAGAACTCAAAAATTCCGTTTATCGTTGCCCTAACCAAATCTGATGATCCCGCAAAACTACCGGATAAAGCCAAACAGCAACTCTTGAAAGAAGGAGTGTCACTTGAGGGCTATAGTGGTGGAGATGTGCCGATAATCGAAGTTTCCGGTAAAACCGGACATAACGTCAAACAGCTTTTGGATTTAATACTTTTAGTTTACGAACTGAAAAGGGAGGCTAATTTTTATCCTTTCAGTGCAAACAGTGCTTTTATGGGGATTGTGATTGAATCGAAAATGGATCAAAAATCAGGCCCTAGAGCGACAGTAGTGGTTAAAAACGGCAGACTTAAACTTCGAGATGAGATTTTCTCGGATGATACAAAAGGGAAGGTCAGAAACTTAATCTCGGACCAGGGTAAAAATTTGCAGGAAGTAAGTGTTGGTGAAGCGGTAGAAGTTTTGGGTTTTGAAAAAGTGCCAAAGGTCGGCAGTGTCGTTTCAAACACAGCAAAAGTGCTGGAAACACCACCGCTAATTTACCAGGAAGAAAATCAGTTACCAAAAGAATCTGTTTCGCCTTTTGACATGGAAGAGAAAAAATTATTGTCGATTATTCTTTGTGCCGATAATCAGGGTTCTTTAGAGGCAATAGTACATTCAATTTCCGAAGAAAATGTTAAATTTATTTCCCAGAAAACCGGTGATATTGAAGTTTCGGATATTCTGTTTGCCAAATCAACCGGCGCAATTATCTTGGGGTTTAATGTCAGATTGAAACCGGAAATGGCCAAATTAGCCAGAACGGAAAAAGTATTGGTTAAGACTTACACCATAATTTACGAAATGATTGATGAAATTAACGATTTTGTTCAAGGAAAACTGGATGCTTTACAGGAAGAAATAATGGGTATTGCCAAGATTTTGGCCAGTTTTCCTTATGAAAAAACGCAGGTTTGCGGAATAAAGGTCAGCGAAGGAAGAATTGCCAAAGGAGACAAAGTCAGGCTGATGAGAAACGACGAAATTTTAGGCGAAAGTCATGTTTCCTCGGTTAGGCAAGGCAAGGAGCAAGCCTCAAAGATAGAAGCCGGAGGCGAAGGAGGAGTAATTCTCACCCCGTTCCTTGACTTTACTATAGGAGATGTGGTAATATCCCATAGCTGAAATAATTCTCAATAATCAATTATCGATTTTCAATTAAATTATATGGATAATTTAGCTATAAATAAAATTAAAGAAGCAGTAGATAAATATACTAAAATTGCTATTGCCGCACCGGTTGACCCGACGGTTGATGAAATGGGAGCGGCCCTTTCGTTGTACCTTTCGCTTGAGGATTTAGGCAAGTCGTTAAGTATTGCCACTCCAAACACCCCATTAGTTGAAGTTTCTTCGCTGGTTGGAATAGATGAAGTAAAAACAAGCATTGGCGAAGCATCCGGAGATTTAGTTGTTTCTTTTCCCTACAGAGAAGGAGAAATCGAAAAAGTTTCCTATACCAGAGACGAAAACTTTCTGAATATTGTGGTAAAAGCCGGAGAAAAAGGTTTAAATTTCTCCGAAAAAGACGTCAAATTTACCAGGGGAACAAGTGCCCCAGAATTGCTGTTTATTGTCGGCGCAGCCAGAGTCTCGGACCTTGCTCATTTGTTTGACCCGGCAGTTTTAAAAGATACGGTGGTTGTAAACATCGATAATAAGCCGGATAATCAGGGTTTTGGTGATATTGTAATGGTTTCCGCAAAGTTTTCTTCTGTTTCGGAAGCGGTCGCTAACGTGATTCTTTCTACCGGGCTTAAAATGGATTTGGATATTTCCCAAAATTTGATGTTGGGAATTGCAACGGCCACCAATAATTTCCAGGACCCCCAAACCAGTTCCTTGGCGTTTGAAATGGCAGGAGTTTTGATGAGAAATGGAGCTTTGAGACCGAATCCGACAATGCCAAGAAGAAAATTGTCGGTTGACTTTGAGGAACAGGCAGAAAAACCTTTTTTAGAAACGGGTTTTGATGAGCTTCGTCCTACAAAAACTGTACAAGAATTGGAAAGAGAACTAAAACCGGATTTAAAACCCAGGTTTACACCTTCAGCACAACCTAAAACAGCGCGTGTTCACCCTCAACCGCAAGTACAACCGCAAATCCAGCAATCAACCCAGGACGATAATGCTCCGGAAGATTGGTTGGAGCCAAAAATCTATAAAGGTTCAACCAACTTCTAATAGACCATTGTAAAAGCAAAAGATAACTGCTATAATTAACAAGATTTAAAACAGAATTTAAGATTTATGCCACTGAGTCCTTCCCAGAAAAAAGATATAATTAAAGAATTCCAAACCGTTCAAGGAGATACCGGTAGTCCTGAGGTGCAGGTGGCATTGTTAACTTACCGGATTGAAAGATTAACAGAACATTTAAAAGCCCACGCGCATGACAATCATTCCAGGCGCGGACTGTTATCAATGATTGCCAAAAGAAGAAGACTCCTTAACTTTTTAGAGAAAGTGGATAAAGGCAGGTCCTCCACGATTGCAAAAAGAGTTGGATTGAAAGATTAATTAATAAATATTTGATGAAAAAAACCTCGGTCAGTTTAGAATTTGCGGGCAAGACATTAACGCTCGAGACAGGTGAATTAGCCTTACAAGCGACAGCTTCTGTTTTGGCGCGGCTTGGAGAAACAGTCGTTTTAGTCACCGTAGTTGAAGGCGGTAAAACAGAACTGGATTATTTTCCCTTATCGGTCGAATATGGTGAAAGGCTTTATGCCGGCGGAAAGATAAAAGGTTCAAGATGGGTTAAAAGAGAAGGCCGGCCGTCGGATGAGGCGATTTTGGCGGGAAGAGTCATTGACAGGTCAATTAGGCCACTTTTTCCAAAAGCTTTCAAAAATGAAGTTCAGGTAATCATCACCGTTCTCTCGGTTGACGGAGAAACAGAACCTGATATTTTAGCCCTGAATGCGGTTTCGGCAGCTTTGGCAATTTCGCGAATTCCCTGGAATGGTCCAATCGCTGCGGTGCGCATGGGTTACGTTAAAGAAAATGGTTCAGGCGCCGAATTTATTGTTAATCCATCAAGCGCCGAAGCGGAGCTCTCGGCTTTGGATATTATTGTTTCCCAATCAAAAGATAAGACCGTGATGATTGAAGCAGGAGCTAGTCAGGTCAGCGAAGAAGTTCTGGTTGAGTCGGTGGAAAAAGCGCACGTTGAAACCAAAAAGATAATCGGCCTGATTGAAGATTTGATAAAGAAAGCCGGACAAAAAAAACTGGAAGTTCCGGACGAGCCGCTAGTACACGAAGCAATTGCCATAATTGAAAAAACCTACAAGGAAGACATCAAAGCTTTAATCGTGGGAAGAGCGAACAAAGAATCGGGCGGAGACGATACGGAAGAGTTGGTGACAAAAATATATGAAGATTATAAAATCGGCAATCCCGGTAACGAATTGGATAAAAAAATAATTTTACAAGCGCTGGAAAAAGTGATGTACAAAATAATCCGCCTGGACGTTTTGGACAAAAAGAAAAGAGCCGACGGGAGGAAATTAGACGAAATTAGAGAGATTAGTGCATCGGTTGGGATTTTACCAAGGACTCACGGGTCGGCAATTTTTCAACGAGGCATTACACAAGCTTTATCAATTGTGACTTTAGGCTCTCCACGCATGGAACAGCTCATTGAATCCGCAGAAGGCGAAGAAACAAAACGCTACATCCACCACTATTCGGGATTGCCGTATTCATTCGGCCAAACCGGAAGAGTCGGAACGCCATCGAGACGGGAAATCGGGCATGGGGCGCTGGCGGAAAGAGCCCTTTTAGCGGTAATTCCAAAGCAGGAAGTTTTTCCTTACACCATCAGGGTTGTTTCGGAAGTTTTATCGCAAAACGGTTCAAGTTCAATGGCTTCAACCTGCGGTTCAACCTTGGCTTTAATGGACGCCGGTGTGCCAATTGTTAAGCCGGTGGCCGGAATTTCCATTGGCATGATGTCGGATGAAAAACGTTACGAACTTTTGACTGACATTATCGGTCTGGAAGATTTTTCCGGAGACATGGACTTTAAAGTGGCCGGAACAGATGAGGGAGTGACCGCAATTCAGTTGGACGTTAAAATTCCAGGGCTGGCGGTTGAACAAATTAAAGCAATTCTGCAAAGGGCGAAAGAGGCAAGGCTGCAAATTCTGGAAGTAATCAAAACGGCGATGCCCAAACCGCGTGCTTCAATTTCACAATACGCGCCAAAGATTGAGCTGGTCAAGATTCCGGTTGACAAAATCGGCGAAGTAATCGGACCGGGTGGAAAAGTAATCAAAAATATTATTGCGACGACAGGTGCACAGGTTGATGTTGAGGACGATGGCACAATTGCTATTTCCGGAACAGAGGAAGAAGCGGTTAAAAAAGCGGTTGATTGGGTAACGGGTCTTGTTCGCGAGGTCCAGCCCGGCGAGACTTTTGAAGGTGAAGTAAAAAGAATTCTTCCTTTCGGAGCATTTGTCGAGATTTTACCCGGCAAAGAAGGAATGGTGCACGTTTCCAAGATGTCGACCGAGTTTGTCAAAGATCCAAACGACGTTGTACAAATCGGACAAAAAGTTAAAGTCAGAGTGGTAGAAATTGACGAGCAAGGAAGAATCAATCTCTCGATGCTTTTCGGCGAAGATGCGGACAAGCCAAAAGCACCACGATCAATCGGAGCGCCAGTCGGCGGCGGTACTTATCAGCCCCGAACACCAAGCGAACATCCGTTGGCAAAACAATTCAGGCGTGAGAGAATAGTTTCGGGAACAGGCGATTGGAGAAACAGAACCGGCACAAGGTCAGGCTATAGCCGCGACCGCAAGCCCCGCTATTAAACCACCATTTGGTATCTTATTAATGTTTAAATCTGCTATCATATAAGTATGGATCCTGCCCTTTCGGTTGATTCACAAATACAAAAATTAGAAGAAAAAGTAAGAACTGCCAGCCTTCCGCCGGATTTATTGGAGAAGATAACGATAATGTTGACTATTCTTAAAACAGGTCTTAAGACCGGAACCGGCAGTTTTGTTAATTATGAAAGTATTGAAAATTATATAGATTGGGTTTTGGCGCTTCCTTTTAATAAAGAAACTCAAGAAGTGATGGATTTAAGTCAAGTAAAACAGATTCTGGACAAAAATCATTACGGGTTGGAAAATGTTAAAAATACCATTTTGGAATATTTATCGGCAATTATTTTAAGTATGCAGGAATCTTCGACCGGTGAGCTGAGAGCACCTGTTCTTTGTCTGGTTGGTTTAGTGGGAACGGGAAAAACTTCTCTGGCAATCTCAATTGCCGAAGCACTGGGTAGAAAGTTTGAAAGAATACCTCTTGGCGGAATGGGCGACTCACTGGCTTTAAGAGGACAGTCAAGGGTTTTTCCCGATGCGGAACCGGGGCAAGTTATCAAAAAGCTTGTCCGTGCAGAGAGTAAAAATTGTGTCATTCTTCTGGATGAATTGGACAGGGTTGCCGAAGACGCCAGGGCGGATATCATGGGAGTCCTGATTGAGCTTTTGGACCCGGAACAAAATAAGGAATTCACCGACCATTACATTGATTATCCTTTTGATCTTTCCCATGTGCTGTTTATTGCCACGGCAAACAATACGACTAATCTTTCAACAGCCGTTTTAGACAGGATGGAAATTATTCAAATGCCTGCTTATTCGGATGAAGAAAAAACCACCATCGCCAAAAATTATCTCTTCCCAAGGATTAAACAGGAAGCTGGACTGGCGGAACTAAAATTAAGCATTGACGAAACAATTTGGCCAACAATTATTAGACCATTGGGTTATGATTCCGGAATAAGAAGTCTGGAAAGGACGCTTTCGACAATCGCCAGAAGGCTATCCAGGATGATTGTTGAAGGAAAACTGGCCAAAAACGGAGAATTTACAATTAACGCCCAAAATTTAAAACAATTCATAGCAGTATAAATTATGGAAGAAACAGTCTCATATTTGCCGATAGGAGGAATCGGTGACGTCACCAAAAACATGCATCTTTACGGATATAAAGATGAAGTATTAATCGTTGATTGCGGTTTAGGTTTTGCCGATGAGACAATGCTTGGGGTTGACCTCTTAATTCCGGATGTAACCTATCTTAAGAATTTACAAGGAAAAAGAATTGTCGGCATGGTTTTGACTCACGGCCACGAAGATCATATCGGTGCTTTACCTTACATTCTTCCCGAACTTCCCCAATTTCCGATTTATGCAACTCCGCTTACAGCGGAGCTTGCCAACGAAAAGTTAAAAGAATATGGATTTCCACCCCGGGTGCAAAAAGTGGATTTTGACGGAGGAGAAGTTAGGGTTGGTTCGTTTACGCTTAATTTTATCAGGGTGACGCATTCGGTTCCCGACAGCTCGAATATCTTCATCAAGACTCCGGTCGGTAATTTCTATCACGGCAGCGACTTTAAATTTGACCTAACGCCATTTGACAAGAAGAAAACGGATTATAAAAAAATTGCCCAGGTTTCTAAAGAAGGAGTGTTGTGTTTGCTGTCCGATTGTTTGGGCTCGGAAAGGAAAGGCCACACACCGTCGGAAGCAAAACTAACAGCTTCGTTTGAAGAGGAATTGGAAAACTGCCACGGAAAGTTTGTTGTCACCACTTATTCATCGAATATTTCCAGAGTCAACCAGGTTCTAAAAGTAGCCCAGAAGTCGGGAAGAAAAGTTTGTTTTGTCGGCCGGTCTGTAATTAAAGCCAAAGAGATTGCCGAGCGGCTTGGTTACATCAAGATTGATAAAGGGATGGAAGTTGCAACCAACCAGCTCAAGAATTATAAGGATTCGGAGATTGTCCTGCTGGTGGCGGGCAGCCAGGGACAAGAAAATTCCGCTTTATCAAGAATTGTTGACGGGCAGTTCAAAGAAATCCATTTGAATGCAAACGATGTCGTGGTTTTTTCGGCAGACCCAATTCCCGGCAACGAGGTATCAATTTATTCCTTAATTGACGATATTGCCAGAATTGGGGCGAAAGTTTTCTACTCGGAGGTTTCCGAAGATTTTCATGTTTCCGGACATGCTTCATCCGAAGATTTAATGCTAATGATGAACTTGGTTAGTCCCAAAATGGTTTTGCCAATCGGCGGAACCTATCGACAGATGGTTGCCTACCGAAGTTTGGCCGAAAAGCAGGGATTCGAGCGGAAAAATATTTTACTTTTGGAAGACGGGCAGGAAGTAATCTTTACAAAAGATAACGCCCGACTTGGTAACAAAATAAATTTAGAAACGGTTTATGTCGACCAGATTTCCGGAGAAGAAGTCGAAGGCTTTGTGCTTCGAGATAGGCGAAAATTGGCAACAGACGGAGTGGTTGTTGTCCTTGCCGAAGTAACGGTGAATGGCCAAATAGATAACTTAGACATTATCGTCAAAGGACTTTCCAATCAGGAAACAAACGATATCCAAAAAGGTTTGGCAAAAGAGCTTAAAATTCAAATTTCGCAAAGAAAAGGTAATAAAGACCGATTTTTAATGCGAAAGATGATAAGCGAATTTTCGGAGAAATTTATCTATCGAAAAATCCATAAGAGGCCGTTGGTTTTACCGGTAATTATTGAAGTTTAATCTTTTTAAGCATTTTTTCAGGAAACTGGAGTAGTTTATATTTGGCGTCTCAAGGGGCAACTTGAGGCGCTTTTTAGTCTTCATCTTCCCAGGAAAAGTTGCAATCGCTACAGAGGTTAAAAGTTTTTGTGGTTCCCTTAAACGGCCAAATGTATTCCGTGATGCGGGTTAGAAGAGAAGGTTTTGAAACTGCCACTTTTTCACTGTTACAAATAGGACATTTTTTCTTTTCTGTAAAAAGCATACTATAAAAGAGTATTATATCTAGACTTACTTTTCAAGAATTTCGGTGTGTTCGGACTTTGTTCGATCCTTCGACTTCACTCAGGCCATTGGCTCTAAGAGCCAATGGCTCGAAGAGATTTCGGTTCCCTCAACTTGTAGTCACGCTTCAAACTTACTATAATAACTTATATGGCCAAGAGGAGACATTATAGTAAGCACAAGTTTAAGATTAAGCTGAAAAAGAATACTGTTTATTCCATCTTTGCCTTCGGGGTTATCCTCGCCGGACTGTTGTGCGGGCTTTCCTTTACCAGAAGTGGCAATTCCTTTATTGTTCTTAACGATTATCTAAGGACTTATTTCGGTTGGACGGCAATTATTTTTCCGATTCTTTTGGTTTTAATCGGCTTTTTCTTTTTAAAGCTGAAAATTTTTCTTTCAAAGCCGAACGTGACCATCGGAGCTCTAATTTTTTTCATTTGTCTATTAGGACTAACCGCAGAAGGAATAATTGGACTTCGTCTGAACCTGATGCTGGCCAATATTCTAAGTGGAATCGGTGCATTCTTTGTCTACTTGGCTGGAATTTTTGTCGGTTTAATCGTTTTCTTTGATACCTCTGTAGATGAATTAGCTTCAATTTTTGGAGGAATTTTAGAAATTTTCCAGAAGATTGTTCCCGGTAGGGCACTTAGTTTTTTCAAAAAAACCCCCTCGCCTTTAGAAAATAAAAAGATGGTCATTAAAGGTATGCAAGACAAAGACGTATCTTCAAGGGACGTTAAAATTAATACGCCGGCGCCGGTGACGACACTCAAAAAAGAAGGACCGTTTATCTCCGACAAATTAGTAATGAATACTCCAGGACAGGGAGGAGTTTGGCATTTGCCGCCTTTGGACCTGTTGTCGAATGACTCAACGCAGAGAGCCGACAGGGGAGATGTTAAAAAAATTGCGGGAAAAATTGAAGAGACTTTGCAGTCATTTGGCATTGGCGCAAAAGTGGTGGAAGTAAATTTGGGTCCGGCAGTCACCCAATATGCCTTGCAAATTCCACTTGGGACAAAAGTCTCCAAAATTACAAATCTTTCCAACGATTTGGCTTTAAATACCGAAGCTCCGACCGGACAAATTAGGATTGAAGCACCAATTCCCGGAAGAAATCTGGTCGGTATTGAAATCCCAAACCGTTCACTGGAAATTGTTACTTTAAGAACAATGCTCTCGTCGGATTTGATGCGCAAAAACAAATCAAAATTGGCCGTTTCTTTGGGTCTTGATGTTTCGGGAAATCCCCTGATGGCCGATATCGCCAAAATGCCCCATGTTTTGGTTGCCGGAACAACTGGTTCCGGAAAATCGGTGTTGATTAATTCATTCATCGCCTCGCTGCTGTTTAGAGCAACACCGGATGAGCTAAAACTGATTTTGGTTGACCCGAAAAGAGTCGAGCTTACCGGCTACAACGGAATTCCGCATTTGATGACCCCGGTAATTGTTGAGGTGGACCAGATTTTGGCCTCACTGAAATGGGCACTGGGCGAAATGGATAGAAGATACAAAACTTTTGCCGAGCATGGAGTGAGAAATATTGACGGATATAATGAATTAGCCGGATTCCAGACGCTTCCCTACATCGTGATTTTCATTGATGAATTGGCGGATTTAATGGCTTATGCACCGGTTGAGGTCGAAGATGCAATTGCCAGACTGGCCCAAATGGCCAGGGCGACCGGAATTCATTTGGTTGTTTCAACGCAGCGGCCGTCGGTAGACGTCATCACCGGGCTTATCAAAGCAAATATTCCTTGCCGTATTGCTTTCAATGTTTCTTCAATGATTGACTCCCGGGTGATTATCGATACGCCGGGTGCGGAAAAACTGTTAGGCCGGGGAGACATGTTGTATATTCCACCGGAACAGGCCAAACCAACCCGTATCCAGGGAGCGTTTGTTTCGGAAAAAGAAGTCCGCAGACTGGTGGATTTCCTCAAAAACGAAAACCCGCCGGTTCAATACACGGAAGAAGTTTTATCCGTACCGTTGGTGCTTAAAAAAGGAATGGCGTCGATGGGTACAGACGGACGGGATAATCTGTTTGATGAGTCGATTAGAATTATTTGCCAACACGATAAAGCTTCGGCATCACTTCTACAAAGAAGGCTTTCGATTGGCTATTCAAGGGCTGCCAGAATTTTAGACCAATTGGAGGCAGTCGGAGCGGTGGGCAGAGCCGAAGGAAGTAAGCCCCGCGATGTTTTAATCAGGGACGCCGAAGAATTTATTGCAAATATAAATCAATCTTCCTAAAGCCTTATGACAAAAGCCGGCGAAAAACTGCGAAGGACCCGTCTTGAAAAAGACCTCACCCTTGAAGATGTCTCCAAAGGAACAAAAATCAAGCAAGAGTTTCTGGAGTATATCGAAGAAGGGAAATATGACAAACTTTCTTCAGCTTCCTATGCCTATGGCTTTGTCAGAAATTATGCCAGTTTTTTGGGACTACCTGAAAAGGAAATAATGCCCCTTTTTAAGAGAGAATTTGATGAAGAAAAGGCCTATCAAGTTTTGCCGAAAGGTTTTGAAAAAACAGAAGAATTTCCGGTTTCAAGATTTAGACTTAAGCAAACATTCGCTTTACTGATTATCGCTTTTGTATTATTTATTGCCTATATTTTATTTCAGTACCGCTATGCCTTTATTAATCCGCCGCTTGAGATAATCTCCCCGACAAAAAACTTCAGTATTTCTTCTTCGCAGGTGACCATTGTTGGGAAAACCGACCCTAACGCCACAGTTTATGTCGGAATGAGCCTTGTTTCGGTAGGGGAAGACGGGACGTTTAAAAAAACCATCAATGTTTTTCCGGGTGAAACAATTGTTCCAATCAGGGTCATCAACAAGTTTTCCAGAGAAACCGATAAGCAAATTAAAATTGAAATAAAACCTAGCTCTTGACATTAAGCCAAAATTAAGATAGTTTTATCTTAACAATATGATAGACCCTGCCCAAACAGTCTTATTCCTGGTAATTATTATCCTCACCATTCTTCTGGTGGTTCTTGGAATTCAAGTCTTTTTCATTTTAAGAGAGCTTCGTAAAACCATTGATAAAGCCAACAAAGTTCTCGATGATACCGGAGTCATCACCGAAAGTGTTTCCAAGCCGATTTCCTCTCTTTCAACCCTGGCAATGGGATTAAAAACAGGCGCAACAATTGCCAAAATTTTGCAGGGTGGCAAAAAGCACCACGAGAAAGAAAAGAAAAATGAATGACAGTAAATTTTCAACAGGATTATTATTGGGAATAATTTTAGGCGGCGGCGCCGTATTCTTGCTGGGGACAAGAACAGGCAAGAATCTTCTCAAAATAATATCAGAACAGGGATTGGACGGCTTGGTCAACCTTTTGGAAGAATATGATTTAGAAGGGTTTGAGGAAATTGACGACATGGAAGAAGTTCCGGAGCAATCCTTCGACTCCGCTCAGGACCTCGGCAAGCCTCGGGATTCAGAAACTAAAGAAGAATCCTCCTCCGCCGAGGCTTCGGATGGACAAGAGAAAAAATCCCCCAAACACCGCTTCTTCCGAAGAATAAGAAAATAAACGATTATCTGCAATTCTTTTTGATATAATTACCACATGAAAGTTTATGTTGCTGCCAGATTTTTCGAAAAAAGGAAAGTAAAAAAAATTTATAACGAACTAGAAAAAACTGGGCACAAAATTACGGTGGACTGGACTTGGCACCAGAACCCCAAACCGTTTAACAAAAATATAAAAATTAGCAAAGATTACTCAATTGAAGACTTAAATGGGGTATTAGATTGTGATGTTTTTATTCTTTTAACCAACAAAGATGTAGGCGTAGGATCTTCGGTTGAACTTGGAGCCGCACTAGCATTAAGTACTAAATTTAATAAACCAAAAATTTATGTAGTCGGAAGATTTATTACGAACAACATGTTTTATTTCCACCCGGCAGTAAATGCCAGAAAAAATATTGAGGATGTTTATAAAGAACTCAATAAATAAGTTTGTTATAATAACCCCATGAAGGCATTTGTGGCAATTTCCACCGTTACTTGGATTAGGACAAAAGAAGAAAGAGAGATTGTGCTAGGAACACTGGAAGCGCTCAGTAAATTAAAAGTTCCTATTATCGTCGTTGATAAGTCTTCGCCAGATAATAAAAAGCAGATACGGAACTTAAACAACATTATTCTTTTTGAGTCAGGTTCGTTAACCGAGCAAGTAATCCTCGCACAAAGGGAAAGCGCAAGAATTGCCGATTATATTTTCTATGTTCAATCGGACAAACTAGATTTTGCCCAAAATTCAGCATTACAAATGATTAAGGAGTATAAGAAACTTTCGGTTAAAGGCATGTTAATTTCGGTCAGAACAAAGGAGAGTTTACAAACTTATCCGCTTTTCCAAATGAGGCAAGAAGAATTTTTAAACATGTTGCTTAGCGATTACGTTGGAATTGAAAATGACTATTTTGCCGGCCCAAAAATCTATCCGGCAAGCTTAGTTAATTATTTAGACCAACTAAAAGGAGAGGCTGGCTGGGGGATAGAGTCATTTTATTACGTTTTAGCCAAAAGACTGAATATGCCATTTAATTTTTCCGAGTGCAATATTCAAGCTCCGAAAGACATTGACAGCGAACACGAAACTCACAATTACCGTTTACAAATCACAAGGTGGCAAATAGCTGGTTTTCTCCAGGCCCAAAAAGTAGCTCTGTGAAGTTAGAAGCGAGGCTCCGCCAGGATAGGATAATCTTATAGTTTTAATTATCGCGTTATTTTGCTATAATCTTGTTCCTATGGATGAAAGAGGAAGAAGAGTAACAAGAGGAACCGGAAGACGCGTTGACGATAGGCATGGCTTAGCAGGACCGGATGCAGTTGCCATGGGATATCATCGGCAAGCGGAAGACTTGATGATTCTGGCTGTGCACTTAAGAAGTGATGGTTTGTTAGAAAATGCCAGGCAAGTGTCACTTAGAGCGGCACAACTTGAATATCAGGCATATTCGTTAACAATGAACCCCGATACAAGACCAGATTTGGCTGCAAATGCAGTATCTTTGTACTTTGATGCCGGTGAATATGCAACCGTAAAAAGGCTTGCGGGAGAAATGTTGATGAAAGATTCTCTTAGAAGAGTTTACGTAAAAATCCGACAGCTTAAAGATGATGCAGCTTTTCAGCTTTTGCGACAGAATCAAAAACCGGAATGTTCTTCCCAATAAATTTTACTGACCTCCGTATTTTTGGATGTTGGCGTTGTGGCCCTCAACCGTAGTTGCAAAATGTAAATGCCCCTGCTTGTCGGAGAAATAATAAAGATAATTGGTGTTTGCCGGTTTTAAGGCCGCTTCGATTGACGATAGTCCGGGGTTACAAATTGCTGTTGGTGGAAGCCCAACGTTTTTATAGGTGTTGTAAGGAGAATCTACTTTTAAGTCGTCAAAAGTCAAATCTTTTTTCCACCAGCTCTTTGTATCGGGTTGATAGCCCAAAGCATAGGCAACGGTTGGATCAACCTGCAAGGCCATGCCGATATTTAGTCTGTTCATAATCACCGAGGCAACAATTGGCCGGTCCTGGGCAAACTTGGCCTCTTTTTCGATAATCGAAGCAACAATGATAGTTTGGGCGTCGGTTAAGGCAGTCGTTTTCATAGTTTTGACGCTATCATATTTTTCCTGAAAATTGTTTTTCATCAATGTCAATATTAAGTTGATATCGGCGTTTTTAGGAATCAAATAAGTGTCGGGGAATAGGTATCCTTCATTAGCTTCAAGTGCGGCTTTCCAAGAGTCGTTGTAACTGGGATTTTTGGCTTCTAAAATTTCCGCAATTTCAGTGGCACGAAGGCCCTCGGGAATGGTGGTCCAAATATCCAGCATTCCGTGGGTTAAATTGGTGGCAATTTCCTGGGCGTTCATTGACGGACTAAGCCTAAAATCACCGGCCTGAATTTTTTTATCCAAGCCTTCAAACTTGGTCAAAAGAAAAAATACAACCGGGTCCTTGATTAGCCTTTGCGTCCTTAAGTTATTCGAAATTTCCCTGACTCCCTCACCGTTTTTTATAACGAAGGTCTGAAAAGTTTTATTGGAAGTATCTAAAGCGAGTAACCCCCGTTCCCACCAGAAAATCCCGGCAACCAGAAGTATTAATAAGATTCCTAAAGCAACAAGTAATCTTTTCATTTATATTTAACAATCGGGAAATTTACTAAAGACTCCTTTCCCTCCTTAAGATTATACACATTTTCGCTAAAAAGTGTATAGATTGTTTCGTCTCTGCTTATTTTTTCATCAATTTTCTTGTTTAAGTAGATACCGGCCGATTTCTGTTTCGGAGCGCCTAGTATTTTGGCAATAGCGGTAAGATTGCGGCTGTTGATTTCTTTTAGAGTGCCGCTTTTATCGGCCTTTTCCTCAAAAACATATTTACCAAGTTTTAAATTTTTACTGGAAACGTTGGGATTTCCTCCCTGGGCTTCAATGATTTGTTTGAATTTTTCCAAAGCCCTGCCAGACTCAAGAAGATCAAAGGCCCAGCCATAGGCATTACCATAAATTTGCTTAATTGAATTTCTTAATTCTTTTGGGCTATCCTCAAGGCAAATCTCCAAAAGATTACTGGCTAAATCCATGCTTCTAATTTCCAGGTCCAGCGGCCTGTCTTTAGTTTGTTCGAGAACTTTTAGTGTTTCTCTTATTTCCAAGACCGGACCAATGCCGCGGCCTCCCGGTTCATCGGTTCGGTGAATCAAAACCCGCATTTTTATTTTAAATTTTTTAGCCAAAAACAAGAATTTACTTTTAATATACTGGGCATCTTTTAAAGTGTGCACTTTGACGCTTTTTCCAAAAGGTAAATCAATCACAACGTGGTTACTGCCAAAAGCAATTTTTTTAGCCATGATGGAGACGAGGATTTTGTCAAAACTTTCAAACATCAGCGGTTTTTCAACCTGAATGATGATGTCGTCGGCCGGAGCGATTTTAAGACTACCGCCCCAAACAATACACCCGTTAGTTTTAGCTACAGTTTCATAAATATGCTTTTTTGTGAGTTCTACCGGTGCTAAAACTTCCATGTCGTCCGCCGTCCCGTCGGGAGTCGTGATTGCCCTTGAAGAGCTTTTGGGAATTTTAAAACCGGCGGCCGCAACTATTGCCACAACAATTGGCGTCGTTCTTGTTCCGGGTACTCCGCCGATGGAATGCTTGTCCGCAACAATACCTTTAAATTCCAGTTTTTCTCCGGTTTCAACCATCGCTTTAGTCAGGTAATAAAGTTCCTGGTTGGTAAATCCTTCCGAATAGCCGGAGGCGGCAAAATAGGTAGTTAAGATGTCATCAAATTTCCTGCGGGAAATTTGATCCATGATGGCGTAAATTTCTTTATAATTTAAATCTTTGCCCAATAATTTTTTCCGGATGGCATTAATTGCCAGATGCTGTTCGTCTGTCATATCTGTTCGCGGATGATTCGCCAAGCCGATTTGAAAACCTTTATGAAAATAATAAATAGATCACTAAGGGCTCTTCTTATAGTTGGCCAGATATTATATAAGACTCTTTGCCAAGTTGGTCGTTCCATCATATTTTTTCCAGTCTTGATTTAATCACTAATCTTTTCCAAGTTGTTCCGGGTGGTGTACAGGTGATAAGAGTCAAGAAACTGTCGTCATAATTTTGTTGTAAAACGGAAGTATTATTTGGGTCGACAACCGTAACATTTTCCACTTTATATTTATAAATAACGCTTCCTATATTAATATCAATTTCGTCTCCGGGGACAAGTTCATACAAAAAAGTAAAAACTGTTTTGTAGTTTTTTGAATCGTAAAGTTGCGGGAGAGTGGAATGGCCAAACACTACCGCGTTTCCTTTACCGGCCGGCACAGCCGTTCCCAAATAGTTTACCAGATGTTTGGAAAGGTCATAGTCAACGGTTGAAACCGTCAGATCTTGCAATTTTAATTTTGGGATAGATAAGGTATAGCTTTGAATATTTGGCGTTCCGGATTTTTGAAATTTTAAAGTAGGAAACCAGTTTTGGGCGTTGGTGTAATCCATGCCTGTTAAACTATTTGAAGCTTCTTGTATTAGCGACTCGATTGTAGAATTTGAAACAACCGAGTTTTGCGGAATCGGGGTGGCAACCGTCTGGTTAGCAAACACCGGTGCAAAATATATCTGCCAGGAGATAAGAGGGAAAAAAACGTAAATAACAATTGCGGCGCCAAATAAAAAAATTGCTAAACCGAATAAGCGAATAATCTTCCTTTTCTCAATTTTTTTACTCCTTTTGTAGTAGTATTTGCCCATCTATTTTGTTGTGATTTGTATAGTTATGTTTTTAGGATTACCAGGCAGATTTTGGGGGAGAAAAAAGAGATCCGGTTTTAATACTACTCCGACATTTTCAACCTGCGGTAAATTCCCAATAATATTTTTGGCTTTTTGTAAAGGATTACCAGCGATTTGTTTGACAAGAGCAGCGGTGTCAATTTTTGGTAAAAGGTTGGCGTTAATCGTTAAATCAGTAGAAATATCGTTATTTTTTTCAATAACGATGTTTTTGGCACTGACAGTTAAATTCTCCTGACTAAGCTCTGCCTCGGATGAGTTAAAAAGAGAATTGGCAAACGCAACCAGGTCGGTATTTTTATAAGAAATTCCCGTAAAAGTTACGCTGCCCGTCAAGGTTACCTGGTTTGCTTGGTCGTCGGCTTTTTTGTCAAAGCTTTGTTTGTCAACGCTTTCATCGGCGAAGTTTGCCAGAACTGAACTCCCACTTTCAGCTTTGGTTTGAATATCGCTTTTGGCTTTGTTCTCAAGCTGTTTAGGTAGGTCAGTCAGGGCTTTTTGCAAATCGTCTTTGGAGACGACGGTTACTTGTTTTGATGTTCCGCCGGAAAATGCGTCGTCATTTTTGGCGGCAACGGTCGCATCGCTTCCGGAAACGCTAAATTTTGTTCCCGACGGAAGATTATAGTCCTGTCCAATATCGGAAGCGGTAACATTAACGTCTGCGGTTGATGCTCCGAGTATCGCATCTCCCGAAGCGACAACAACATCATTATCCAGAGTAAACGTTAATCCGTTCGAAGAAGTAATGGTTGTTCCGGAAGAAAGAGTTAAGCTTCCGGTGGCAATGTTAAAAATAGTGACTGTTCCTTTTGCCGGAGTGCCAATATTTTTCTTGCCGGTTGCAGGTTCGGTGATACTTCCGTCTTCCGAAACCGAAACCGGAGTTTCGGCAATTACCGCATTGGGAATATCGGTAGGTGAAGATGGGGAGAAAGTTACCGTGGCGGTTTTGTTATCCTGTTTAGGATTAACCAAAATTGATATCGTGGCTTTGGTATTTGACAAAAATAAGAATAACGCAAGAATAATCAAGATTAATATAACCAGTGGAATAAGCAATAGTTTCCCGCTCTTAAAATTCTGGAGACTCTCTTTGGTTAAAAGTTTACCAAGATGAATTTGCTTTAAGAAATTTAAAGCCACGCCGGTTGAGGTTTTAATTTTTTCAACTACCAAGCCCGTAATTGCCGGAAGGGCAATTTTGCTTTCGGTGGCAATTTTTGTTTCAACCGGTGTTTCATCAATACTTTCTTCAATTATTTCATCGGGCATTGCCTTTTGTTTTTCTTCCTGTTCAATTTTGGGTAGATGAGTTTTTGCAATATCTGCACCTTCAAGAAAACCAAAATATTCCAGTGAGTCGTCATGGGTAACGTAATCTAGGGGTTTTTGTGTTTCTGCCTGTTTAACTTCTGCGGTTTCTTCCAGATCGGTTGTTTCCTCAGGGGTTTCTTCTGTGCTGATTTCTTCCAGCGTTTTTTCTTTGTCTTCATTCTCTTCCTCCGGTTCTTTGACCGGAGTTTCGATGTGTTTAGTTTCCGTAAGCTGTTCGGGCTTGAGCACCTTGGGCTGCTCGTCCATGTCAATGCCGGTTGAGTCATACAACAGTTCTGTGCCCATTTGTGTAGCTACACCTAAAAGCATCGCTTTTATGGCAGCGTCTTGGGGTAGGCTAATTATCTGGGGAAGATGCAAAAACGGCAGGCTTTTACTCCACTGGTGGTTCATAAATTCCTGAGTCAGTTCTTCTTGTTCGGAATCAAAAATAATTATTCTTGATGGTAAAACTTCGGAAGTTTGGAAATGTTTCAACAACGTGTCAACGGTATAAGAAACCGATTGGTGGATTTCCGAAGATTTGGTTTCGATAATTCTGCCGGTTTTTACTAAAGAAACGATAATGAATTTATTGCCGACGTCCGCGATAACTGCAGTTAGAGGCGCCCCTTCGTCTTTTTGTACTAGGTTAATGATACTTTCGGTAAAAACCAGAAAACCGATTGGGTCAAGGCTTAATTCAACGCTCGCCTTTTTTAATTTCTCCAAATATTCTTTTTTAATTTTATTTTCCTCAACCCAACTTTCTTTAAGTCCGAAAATCGTTTTGTGGGTTTCGATGCTTTCGGGAAGCGCCTCCTCGGCTTGGGTAATAGTTTTATCTAAAACATCCAAGAACTCCTCGGTTTCGGCGTCTTCAACCGTATTTTTAAATTCTTCCTCGCCGTGGGAAATATATTTAATCGTTGTGCCTATTTTTTCAAAAATTACCGAAGTAGCCTTTTCGTTTCTTAAAACTAGGGCAAGGTAATATTCGGGTTTTTCTTTTTTGTCTAAGAAAGGCAATTTCATGATTTAATTATTTTATCCAATGGTTTGAGCCTGACGGCTCAAACCACTTCAGCGTTCGTTAGAACGCCTCAGCCAACTTCCGCATAAATTCTTCTCTGCCCGTGACCGATATTTTCCTGCTTTATTATTCTAAACTCTTTTATCTTTGAAGTAAAATCAACATGCGGCCCGCCGCAGAACTCTTTGGAATAATCACCGACAAAATATACTTTGACGTCGTTGCCGTATTTTTCGTCAAACAGTCCGATTGCCCCAACTTCCTTGGCCTTTTGAAGCGGCATGATTTCAAAATGAACCGGTAAATTGTCTTTTATTTTTCCGTTGACGGTTTTTTCAAGCTCACTAATTTCTTCATCAGTCAGTTTCCTGTCGAAATTAAAATCAAAGCGTACACGTTCACTGGTTATGTTACTGCCTGTCTGGTGAAGCTGTTCACCAAACATATCCCGCAGGGCTTTATGCAAAAGGTGGGTGGCGGTATGGCCCATGATGGTTTTTTCCGAATGGTCTGCCAGTCCGCCCTTAAATTTCTGTCCGGCACCGGCTCTGGACAACTTTTGGTGTTCTTCCATCTTTTTGGCAAATTCCTGTTCGTCAAAAACATAACCTAAACTTCTGATTTGGGTTGGAGACAGGCCGTGGGTGGTATACATTTTGAAGGCGTCATCGGCACTAATGGTTTTGGCAACGTCGCTGGTTCCCGAAGTTTTAAGAATTTTTTCAGCCTCGCTAATTGTCTTTTGATAGTTTTGCTGTTCTTCCAGAATAACGTTTTTTATTTCCTCAAACTTTTGTTCCAGTTCTTCATCGGTTGGTGAATATTGTTCAACGACTCTTTCAATTACCACCGAAATATTTTCGCCTGCCAAAACGCGGAAATTGTCAAGCGCACGTCTGATTAATCTTCGTAAGATATATCCTTGCTCGGTTTTTGAAGGCTTAATGCCGGATGCGGCAATAAAAACGGAAGCAGTTAAATGGTCGGTGATAATCTGCATCTCTTTTCTATTTTGTGCATAACTTTTACCGCTTTCGTCCTCAATAATTTTTATAATCGGAGCAAAAAGATTGGTCTGGAAAACGTCCGGTGTGTTTTCAATTGCCGCCAGTAATCTTTCGACTCCACCGCCGTAGTCAACGTTTCTATTTGGTAATTCTTCAAAACCGTGTTCAGTTTTTTTGTATTGCATAAAAACCGAGTTGGCGATTTCCAAATACTTACCGCATTCGCAATCAACCGGATTATCTTTGCACTCAGGTTTATGTTCAATTTCATCAAATCGGTAATAAACTTCGGTATCCGGTCCGCCGATTTCGCCAACCGGCATATTATCTGGAGCTCCAGATCTGCTCCACCAGTTTTTGTCCACATCAGCAAAAGATATTCTATTCTCCCAATCTATGTTTTCTTCTTCGAGAATATTTTTCCAAATATTGTACGATTCATTATCAGCGTTAATATTTTTGTACATTTTAAGAACAGTGATATAGAGTTTCTCTTTTGGTAATCCATATTCTTTAGTTAACAATTCCCAAAGCCAAGGAATTTCTTCCTGCTTAAAATAATCACCTAAAGACCAGTTGCCAAGCATACGGAAAAAAGTGTCGTGTCGGTTATCGCCGACTTCTTCGATGTCAACCGCGCGAAAGCAATTCTGGACATCAACTAATCTTTTGCCGGCGGGATGTTCCTCGCCCAAAAGATAGGGGACTAAAGGCTGCATGCCGGAGGATGTAAAAAGAGTAGTCGGGTCGTTTTCCGGGACCAACGGAGAATTGGCAATTCTTTTATGTCCTCTCTTTTCGAAGAAGCTTATATACATGTCGATGATTTCTTTAGCGGTTATTTTCATTAATCTTTAATCCTTAATCACTAATCATTTGGTTAGCGCTGTTATAGCTAAATTATAGCAGAAAACTAAGCTAAACTTTCAAAAAATTTTGCAAGACTTAATTTCACTTCTCAATCGGCGGAGAAAAAGTGATAGTTCTTTGGTTATGGCGTAATCTTCTGGAGAATATTTTTATTAATCTGTTGAAGTTGTATTGGCGTTGGGGTGGGAGTTGGTATTGCGTATTGAAGTTTCAAATTAGGAAGAACCTTTAGCGGTGGAAGAGTAGGCGTTGGTGTCAAAGTCGGCGTAGGAGTTTCGGTTATGAATACAGTAGGAGCAACTGAGGTCTCTGCGCTTGGTGAGGCTTCAACGGTAGGGGTTGGCATTGAAGTGACTGACGTTTTTGAATTAACTTCGGTTTTTGCCCCTTTTGATTTGAGATAGGCTCCGGCAAAATAGGAACCGATAGCCACCAAAATTAATACAATCAAAAGGATAAAGATAAGGCCGTATCTTTGGTATTCTTTCACTAAGTCGGAATTTAGCTCTTTTTCAGCCAAAAGTCAAGAATAAACAAGTGGAGACCTCGCATGTTTGCCCAAGCAAGGCCTCCGCGCAAAATTATAATCCTTTATTTTTCTATGTCAAGTTGGCTACTGAAGAGGTATAATCAGTTTGTAAAATAAAGGGAGGTGATAAGTTATGGCAGACGATATTAAAGCGGACAAAAATTTCAATTTAAACATCAACACCCAACAAACTCCGGTATTTTTTTCGGACCATATTCAAATGACAATTAGCGATAACGGAATAGTTTTTGACGTCGGACAAAGAATACTTAATACAAACCAGATTGCGGTGGTTTGCCGGTTCGGAATCAACCGTGAACACGCCAAAAGGTTGTTGAAATCCCTGGGGGAAATCTTGGCGCTAACAGAAGGACAAGTCATGACGGTCAAAAAAGCTAATAACTAATGGTATAATTACTAATAATGAATAATTCCGAATACAAGCCTGGTGATATACTTATTTCGCATGAGCAGATTCAAAAAAGATTGGCAGAGTTGTCGTTACAAATTAGCCGAAAATATAAAGGCAAAAAATTATTGGTGGTTGGGATTTTAAAAGGGGCATTTAAATTAACCGCGGATTTAACTGCAGAATTACACAAACAGGGTCTCCCCGATTTGGAAATCAGTTTCATAACGTTGAAGAGTTATCCTGATGACACAAAAGCAAAATATGAACCGAAGATTGTCCAAGATATGGATATTAACCCTGAAGGACGACAGGTGCTATTAATCGATGACGTTTTGGATACGGGAAGAAGTCTGCAGATAGTTCACAAATTAATCGAATCAAAAAAAGCCAAGTCGGTTGAGTCTTTAGCGCTTGTCGATAAGCCGGAGAGAAGACAAGTCAATTACAAAGCCAATTATGTCGGCTTTACCATTCCGGATATTTGGATACAGGGTTTTGGAATGGATACGGGAGAAGTTGGCAGGGCCGACCCAAATATTATTGTCGGACCGCACAAATATCAAGTATAATAAACTTCATGGAAGAAAATCCTCAAGCCGTTAGGTCTTATGAAAAAGAAGCAGAGTACATCAGCGAGGAAAGCCCCGAAATAAGCGTTGGAGAAATTCCGTATTTAAGTAAAATTTTTACCGTGTTTCCCGCCTTTAGAAGCAAAAATTATCTACTCTATTTTTCTGGCCAGTTGATCTCTCTAATTGGTACCTGGCTTCAAACCGTTGCCCAAGGATGGTTAGTTTTGCAACTTACTAATTCGGCTTTATTATTAGGTGTTGTTACCGCGATTGGAAGTCTGCCAATGCTTTTCTTTTCTTTATATGGAGGAGTGGTAGTTGACAGATTCCCGAAAAGAAAAATTTTGATTTTTACCCAAACAAGTTCAATGATTCTAGCGTTTGCCTTGGGAATATTAGCGGTTCTGCATATAATAAATGTTGAGGAAATTTGTGTGCTTGCCTTTCTTTTGGGAGTGGTAAATGCGGTTGACTCTCCGGCCAGACAATCTTTTGTTCCGGAAATGGTAGGAAAAGAAAGGTTGTCTTCCGCTATCGCGCTAAATTCCGGCATATTTAATGCGGCCCGCGTAATCGGACCAACGATTGCAGGATTCTTAATAGTGTTGGTTGGTACAGGTGGAGCATTTATCCTTAACGGAATAAGTTATATTGCCGTTATTATCGCTCTGTTTGCGATAAAAGTCCCGAATTTTGTTCAACGGCATCAACTCAATCCCATGGCGGCAATCAAAGAGGGACTTAACTTTTCTTTTAGTCACCCCGTGATTAAAAATCTATTGATTCTCATTGGAATTGTTTCAGTTTTTGGTTGGTCTTTTACCACTGTTTTACCCATCATTGCTCGAAACACTTTTCACCTTGGAGCAGCGGGGTTAGGCTATCTGTATGCGGCAACCGGTTTAGGTGCTCTTTGCGCAACGGTTTTGGTTTCCGCGACCTCAAAAAAAGTTTCGCCAACAAAATATATTTTTGGCGGTAATTTCCTTTTTGCGATAGCAATTTTCCTGTTTACACTTAACATTAATTTTATATTATGTTTAATATTTCTCTTTTTCGCCGGATTTGGATTGTTAATACAGGTGACAACTTTAAATTCGACAATCCAAAACATTGTGACCCACGAACTGCGGGGCAGAGTAATGAGCATCTATGTTCTAATGTTTATAGGAACAGCTCCTATAGGTAGTTTTGAGGTCGGTTGGTTATCAGACAGGTTTGGGACTTCGTTTGCAATTGGGTTAGGGGCAGTAATTGTTTTTATTTTTGGCACACTACTATTTATAAATAGAAAGAAAGTTTTAGGCGACCTAAAACTTTATCCTGCGATATAGCGTAGATAGATTATCAATTTAACCCTTGACAGCACTTCGATATTTATGATATAAAATCTACACTCTATAGGAAACAAATGGAAAAGGTGAGATACCTTTGCCATTTTTTTGGCATCAGCCAGCACTTTCTATAAGCTTAAAATAAACAAACGAATGGCCAAAACCGACACAAACGACCATAAGAATAAGATTAGGGAAAATTGGGGTAAAGAATTTTCTCTCCTGCCAAAATTAGACCTCTTAGCAACACAAAAGCATTCATATCAGTGGTTTTTGGAAAAAGGAATTAAGGAAGTTCTGGATGAAATTTCGCCAATTGACGACTTTACGGAAAAAAACTGGACGTTAACCCTTAAAGATTACCGTTTAGGAAAGGCCTCAAATACTCCGGAAATTGCTCTTTCCAAGGGTGTCACTTTTGACGCCCCGTTGTACGTTAACGCTACTCTTACCAATAAGAAAACCCAAAGCCAATATGACCAGGAAGTCTTTTTAGGCGACATTCCCCAAATGACAGACAGGGGAACTTTTGTGATTAATGGGATTGAACGGGCAGTTGTAAATCAATTGGTGAGAAGTCCCGGCGTTTTCTTTACTGCCACAGCGGACAATGTTACCGGAAAAACACTTTACAATGCGGAAATTAGGCCGGTTCATGGAAGTTGGCTTGAATTTACCACCACCAGACATGAAACTGTGATGGTCAAGATTGACAGACGCAGAAAGTTTTTGGCTACCACTTTTCTTCGGGCCCTCGGAATCTCCCTAAACGAAGATATCAAGAACAAATTCAGAGACACCGAATCAGACGGAAAAACCAAGTTCATCGAAAACACCTTGCTTAAAGACGAAACCACCGATTCAGCGGAAGCTTTGATTGAGATTTTCAAAAAAATGCATCCCGGCGAGCCGATTGTTTTGGATAAAGTCAAAGAAAATTTCCTCGGAATGTTTTTTAACAACCGCAGATATGATTTGGGGGCGGTTGGAAGATATAAAATCAATAAAAAACTGGAAGGAACAGCCGGATTTTACGCGCCATCCTTAGAAACAAAAATCTTGACAGTTGAGGATATTATCGGCACAATCAGTTTTTTAATAAAACTGGCTCAGGGGCATGACGGCTTGGATGACATTGATTCGCTGGCCAACCGCAGAGTCAGATGCGTCGGGGAACTGGTGCAAACAACAGCTTTTCGTATTGGCGCATTAAGATTAGAGCGGTCTGTCAAGGAAAGAATGAGCCTTATTCAACCTGATTTGCCAATTTCAATTGGAGGGCTAATTAATGCCAGGCCAATTATGGCATCGATTAACGAGTTCTTCCGCACCTCCCAACTCTCCACAATTTTAGACCAAACCAACCCGCTTTCCGAAATAGACAACCTCAACCGCTTAACCGTGATGGGAACCGGTGGAATCTCCAGAGAAAGAGCGGCTTTTTCAATCCGCGATATTAACAGCTCACAATATTCAAGAATTTGTCCGATTAGAAGCCCTGAGGGCCCGAATATCGGTTTGGTGACTTATATGTCCCTCTATGCCAGAGTCAATGAGTTTGGCTTTTTGGAAGCACCTTACCGAAAAATGGTTCACGAAAAACGCGGTAAAGACGTAATTTCCAAAGCCACCAACGAAGTTGTTTATCTTTCGGCAGATGATGAACAAAAACATTATGTGACCCACGCCGAAGTCTTATCGGATAACGATAGAATTTTAGAAGAAAGAGTACCGGCCAGATACAAAGGTGAATTTATTGAAACCGAAAAAGAAAAAATGGAATACGTTGATATTGTTCCCCGTCAGGTGGTTGGTGCGGCCGCTTCTTTAATTCCTTTCGTGTCACATGATGAAGCCAACAGGGCACTGATGGGTACCCATATGCAGTGTCAGGCCGTACCGTTAATTAGTCCTTCCAGTCCGATTGTCGGAACGGGCATGGAAGGGGCGATTACCCAGATGATGGGAAGAGTAGTTTATGCTCCTTTTGACGGAACTATAACTTACGCCGACGCAAATAAAGTAACCATCAAGGGGAAAGGCGCAAAAGAAGAACAATCATATCTTGTTAATTCTTTCCAAAGAACCTCGCAAGCGACAGCTTACACTCAAAGAACGGTGGTCAAGACCGACCAAAAAGTGAAAAAGGGAGAGCTTTTGGTGGATGGGCCGGCTTCGCAAAATGGAGAATTGGCCCTAGGACAAAACCTTTTGATTGCCTACACGTCTTTGGATGGGTTGGGTTATGAAGACGGAATTGTCATCTCGGACAGGTTGGTTAAGGAAGACACTCTTTCGTCAATCCACATTGAAAAATATGAGGCGGCAGTGGTTGAGACAAAATTGGGACCGGAAGAAACAACCAGGGATATTCCAAATGTTTCCGAAGAGGATTTGGCCAATCTGGATGAAGACGGAGTAGTCGTGATTGGTTCGGAGGTTAGCCCCGGCGATATCTTAGTCGGAAAAATTGCTCCAAAAGGCGAAACGGAATTGTCGGCAGAAGAAAGATTACTGCGGGCAATATTCGGAGAACAGGCCAGGGAAGTTAGAGACACATCGCTTCGGATGCCGCACGGAGAAAAAGGTACGGTTATTAATGTGCAGATTCTTGACAGGAAAAAAGGTGACGAGTTGGAACCGGGAACTTTAAGAAAAATTATTGTTGAGGTTGCGCAGTTAAGGCATGTCGTGATTGGGGATAAACTGGCGGGAAGACACGGAAACAAAGGTGTCATTTCTAAAATTCTTCCGGCAGTTGATATGCCACATTTGGCTGACGGTACGCCGGTTGACATTATTATTTCACCGATTTCGGTACTGGCCCGTATGAATTTAGGGCAACTTTTGGAAGCACATCTTGGCTGGGGAGCAAGTAACTTACAACATAAAATCGGAATGCCGGTTTTTGAAGAAGTTGATGAAGAAAGGGTGGTCGCAGAACTGAAAAAAGCCGGTCTGCCTATCGACGGGAAAGCCATTCTTTATGATGGAAGAACCGGCGAGCCGTACGAGAACCCGATAGTGGTCGGAATTGAATACATGATGAAGTTAATCCATATGGTTGAGGACAAAACGCATGCCCGCTCAACCGGTCCGTACTCTTTGGTCACCCAGCAGCCGTTAGGTGGAAAAGCGCAAATGGGAGGCCAAAGATTAGGGGAAATGGAAGTCTGGGCACTTGAAGCACACCGGGCAAGATACACTTTGCAGGAGATGCTGACAACCAAATCGGATGATGTTGTCGGAAGGGCCAAAGCCTTCGAAGCAATCGTTAAAGGTATGGATATCCCGACGCCTAAAGTTCCTGAATCGTTTAAAGTTTTAATTAAAGAATTAAATGCACTTGGCCTAAATGTTGTTCCGGTTGGCGCCACTGTTTCCGATGCGCCGGTTGACGTTCCGCTTGAAACAACCGAAGTGCAAAAGGAAGAAGAAAAGGTTGAAGCCGAGGCCAAAAACATGCAGGAGGAGTTAGGCGGAGAAGAAATTTTGGACCAAAGCGAAGGGACTTCGCAAAACGCAGGAGTAGAATTGGCCGAAGGAGGGGAAGGAAAAGCGAATGAATAACGATAAGAAAAATAAAGACATTACAATTTTAGATTTTAAGTCATTAAAGATTCTTCTGGCCAGCAAAGAAGACATCATGAATTGGTCTTATGGTGAAGTTACTAAACCGGAGACAATTAATTACAGAACTTTGCGGCCGGAAAAAGACGGACTGTTTGATGAAAGGATTTTTGGCCCGACTAAAGATTGGGAATGTTATTGCGGAAAATACAAAAGAATCAGGAATAGAGGAATAATTTGCGATAAATGCGGTGTTGAGGTTACGCTTTCAAGGGTAAGACGCGAGAGAATGGGACATATTACTTTAGCGGCACCGGTTTCCCATGTTTGGTTTTTCAAGGGTTCGTCTTCGCCTCTGTCATTAATTCTGGATATGTCGCAAAAGAGCCTCGAGGGGGTTATTTATTACGCCTCCTATTTGGTTACCGAGCTTGACGACGAAAAGAAAAAGCAAGCTTTAACGGATTTGGAAAAAACCATTGAACAAAGAAAAGTGGCTCAGAAAAAAGAAATTGAAGTGGAAGAAAAGGTTATCGAAAAAGAAATGGCAGACAAACTAAAAGAAGCTGCCAAGACAAAAGTTAAGGGCGAACAAAAAGAGCTAATGAACCAGGAATTTGACCTGCAAAAAAGACAAAGAGTAGCGCGCTTAGAAGAAAGAGCAGCAGCCGAAAACAAAAAACTTGACGAAATCAAAGATGCACTTTCCAAGCTGATTAAAAGTCTTAAAGTTGGTAGTGTTTTGTCCGAGGATGAATACTTTAAGCTTTTAGAATATGAAATACCGGTTTTCTTCACCATAAAAACCGGTGCGGAAGGATTATCAGAACTGATTGAAAAGATTGATATAGCGGGCTTAATCGTTACCCTTAGGGATGAAACTGCAAAATCAAAAGGACAAAGATATTTCAAATTAATTAAAAGGTTAAGGCTATTGGAAAAAATGAGAAAAGCGGGAATCACACCGGCTTCGATGGTACTTTCTGTTTTACCGGTTATTCCACCTGACCTTCGACCAATGGTCCAGTTAGCCGGAGGAAGATTTGCGACGTCGGATTTAAATGATTTGTACAGAAGAGTGATTAACAGAAATAACCGCTTAAAACATTTAATTTCGCTTGGAGCACCGGAAATAATTTTAAGAAACGAAAAAAGAATGCTGCAGGAATCGGTTGACTCGTTAATTGACGCATCGCAAAGGTCAAGTCAGGTTGTTATTTCGCCCTTAAGGTCTCTGTCGGATATGCTTAGGGGAAAACAGGGAAGATTCAGGCAAAATCTCCTAGGAAAAAGAGTTGATTATTCAGGGCGCTCGGTCATTGTCGTCGGACCGGAACTTAATCTTTCCCAATGCGGATTACCTAAGGAAATGGCTTTGGAAATGTTTAAGCCGTTTGTCCTTCGTGAAGTAATTGTCAGGGGTTATGCTCCAAATATCAAATCCGCCAAAAGATTTATTGAAAAAAGGAGTCCCGAAGTCTTCGATATCTTGGAGGAAATAACCAAAGGCCATCCGGTGTTGCTCAATAGGGCTCCGACACTGCATAAATTAGGAATTCAGGCTTTTTATCCGGTGCTGATTGAAGGTAGTGCCATCGCTTTGCACCCCTGTGTTTGTGCCGGTTACAACGCGGATTTTGACGGCGACCAGATGGCAGTACACATTCCTTTGTCTTCAAAAGCGCAGGAGGAGGCGATCTCCCTAATGATGCCAAGACACAATCTCTTAAAGCCTGCCGACGGAAGCCCGATTACACTCCCAAACAAAGAAATGGCAGTCGGAGTTTTCTATTTAACCAGCATGAACCCGGCGTTAAAAAAAGAGACAAATTTAAGTTTTGCCAATTATAACGAAGCCTTTCTGGCACACTCGTTGGGAAGAATCAAATTAAGGGAGCCGATTGACGTAAAAATTGACGGAAAAACGGTTGAAACCACAGTCGGAAGGTTAATGTTTAACGAAAGGTTACCTAAGGACTTCGGTTTTATTAACGATGCGGTTAAGGCTTCGGGCATTAAAAGAATTGTGACAACTGCCATCAAGCAATATACCTCGGAAGAAGTAGAAGCGATTATTGACAGTATTAAGGCGCTTGGATTCTACGGTTCAACGGTTTCGGGGATTTCGGTTTCGGTTTTTGATAACCAAATGATTCCGGAAAAAGATAAATTCATTCAGGAAGCGGAGAAAAAAGTCATGGGGGTGGAAGCAGATTACCAGGAAGGCTTAATTACTTATGAAGAAAAAAAGCGATTGTCCAACGATATCTGGCTTGAAGCAACCGATAAAATTGCCACTTTAACTTGGGATGGTTTAAGCCAAAGCAATGTCATCAAAATCATTATCGATTCCGAAGGAGCCAGAGCCGGGAAGGAACAATTGAAACAGCTCTCGGCCATGCGAGGACTGATTATGGACCCGATGGGAAAAATTGTTGAGCTGCCGATTAAAGGCAATTTCAGGCAGGGTCTTTCAATTTTTGAATATGTTGCCAGTGCTCGCGGTTCCAGAAAAGGTTTAACTGATTCGGCTCTAAAGACGGCTAACGCCGGATACTTAACCCGCAGATTAGTTGATGTCTCTCATGATGTAATTGTCCGAAGCAGTGATTGTGGTACTACAGAGGGGATTTTAGTTTCCGCCCATGAGGCCGGTAGAACAGCTGCGTTTGGTGATAGAATCGTCGGCAGATACGCAGGAGAAAAAATTGTCTCCAAGAAAAACAAGAAAGAAATTGTCAAGGCCGGAGAGGAAATAAGCGAAGAGAAAGTAAAACAAATAGTGGCAGAAGGCGTCGAAGAAGTAATTGTCAGAAGTCCGATTACCTGCAAACTGGAATATGGAATTTGCGAAAAATGCTATGGTTGGGATTTTTCTACCAGAAGAACCGTTGAGTCGGGAGTTCCGGTTGGTGTAACCGCCGCCCAATCAATTGGAGAACCGGGTACCCAGCTGACAATGAGAACGAGGTACGTGGCGGGAGCGGTCATGCAGGATGTGACCCACGGTTTGCCAAGAGTGGAAGAGCTTTTTGAAATGCGAACGCCGAAAAGTTTGTCGCCGATTTCGGAAATTTCCGGAAAAGTAAGTATCGAAACGGGAGAAGACGGTTATATTATTAAAGTTAAAAGTTCCAGAACTAAACCGGCAGACGAAAGAGAATATTTTGTTCCGATGGCTTCAACTTTGGAAGTTGCCGACGGAGACGAAATTTCGGCCGGGAAACAACTTGCCCAGGGATATCTTGATCCTAAAGAAGTAATTAAGATTAAAGGTTTGATTGACGGACAAAGGTATATTGTGGCCGAAGCACAAAAGGTTTATGAATCACAGGGAATTGCCATTAACGACAAACATTTTGAAGTGGTTCTTCGCAAAATGTCAGATAAAGTAATTGTGGAAACAGTCGGAGATACGTCGTTAATCCCCGGCGATTTCATTACCAATACCAGATTCGAACAAATCAATGCCGAGGTTTTGTCTCAGGGCGGAGAACCGGCCACTGCCAGGCGAACAATTTTAGGAATTACCAAGTCATCTCTTTTCTCGGATTCATGGCTTTCGGCCTCTTCATTCCAGGAAACCACTAAGGTTTTGACCGACGCGGCTTTGGAGGGAGCAGAAGACCACTTAGTCGGGCTTAAAGAAAACGTCATTATCGGAAGATTGATTCCGGTTGAAGGAAATGTTCCCGAAACAGTATAATATGAAGCAATTTTCAATTTTCAATTTTCAATTATCAATTTAATTTATGCCAACACTTAGTCAACTGGCCAAAAAAGGCAGAAAAAGAAAATTAAAAAAAGTAAAAGCCACCGGGTTAAGGAGAATTTTTAACGCCAAAGAGCGAAGATATAAAAACTTAGAGTCTCCACAAAAACGCGGAGTGGTAACTTTGGTCAAGACCATGACCCCCAAAAAACCAAATTCGGCTTTAAGGAAAGTTGCCCGCGTCAAGCTTTCTAACCGCACCGAGGTAACGGCTTATATTCAGGGAATCGGGCATTCTCTTTCGGAACACGGAATAGTGCTCGTCAGAGGCGGCAGAGTCAAGGATTTGCCGGGAGTGAAATATCATATCATCAGGGGAAAATTTGATTTAATGGGGGTTGAGGGCAGAAAAAGGTCAAGAAGCAAATATGGAGCTAAGAAAGCGGGAGGACCAACCAGAGTAGCCGGTGCGGCACCGGCAAGTGCACCGGCAGCTCCACAACCAGCGGCGGCGGAGGCACCGGCTCAATAGTCAAGATTTAAAATATGCGACATAAAAAAGTACAAAAAAGGGAAATAAAAGAAGATAAAATTTATCAGAACAAGCTTGTTACCAAATTCATCAACCGGATGATGAGAGACGGTAAAAAAAACGTGGCGGAAAAAGCTTTTTATGCCAGTTTCGAGTTGCTTAAAAAAGATAGCGGAGACCCTTTAGCTCTTTTTGAAACCGCCATTAACAATGTCGGGCCAAAAACCGAAGTCAAAGCCAGACGCGTCGGAGGAGCATCATACCAGGTTCCGCAGGAAGTTAGAGGAGACAGACGTCTTAGTCTTGCTATTCGCTGGATTTTGGAAGCAGCTAGGGCCAGGTCCAGTAAAGATTACCACACTTTCGCGGAAAAATTAGCGGCAGAAATTCTAGATGCTTCAAAAAATGAAGGCGCAGCCATCAAAAAAAGAGATACCGTCCTTCGTATGGCAGAGGCCAATAGGGCTTTCAGTCACTTCAGATTCTAATCTCCGCGTTTTCTATTGACACGTTTTAAGAACGTTGTTATTATAGGTTTATGGCGACAACACCAGGAGTAGAACCACAACCGGACGCATCAGGTTCTCAAGAAGCAGCGAAGGGTCCGGTGCAAAAACCAACAGCTTCAGAATCATCAGCTACAGTATTTAAAGACATTCCAGTAGAAGAAGCAGCAACTGCTACTAGAGATAGACTTCGGGCGAGTAAAGAATTATTGGAAAAAGTTGCTCCTTTTGGCGTTGTTTTTAAGCCGGCTAAGCCTGATGATGGCGTTTCTCCTGTGGTGTTTTTGCCAGAGCCTGTTGGAATATTTTCAATTCTTTCGGGAAGATATGTTGCTGTTATGGAAACAGGAGCTAAGATAGTAAGGACAGAGTCCACAACCGGAACCCATCCTCTTGATCCGGTTAATCTTTCTGATGCCGATATGGCAAATGCTACCATCAGTCGTGACGGTATTATAATTATTCCTAAAAAGGACTATAAGCAAGAACTCCTTAGAGTCCCCTTGTATGTGGAAAGAGATGCTACGCAAGAAGAGGCAATGCAGGCTTTACAAAGAAGTATTGCAAGAGCGACTGCTGGTTTTCCCATTCCTTCTCCTCGCGTTCAAGAGCAATATGCTCCTCTTTCATTAAAACAAAGTGTTTTACGAGATGCGGGGATTGATCCTACTATTTCATTCAAACAAAGGATTTTGCGAATAGTCGGGGTTCATCCCCCCAAGAATTTACAGCAAAGGCTTTTAGTAGATGCCGGGATTAATCCTGATACTTTAAGAAAAAGAATTTTAGTAGAAGGTGGGATGCCTGATGAATTATATCCATTGGTTATTCCTGTTAATGAAACAGCTGTACAAAGAAGCAAGATTGAGAGGAACTATCTTCGGCAACGATTAGCTGGATTAAGAAGAGGATATGAGAAAGATGCAATTCCGGCAGAACCTCACTTGAGTTTTGAGCAAATGCATGAACGTGAGGAAGCAATAATAAAAACTCCCAATAAAGTCCTTCGTGATCAGGAGATAGAAAGAACGACAACAGTAAAAGCAATGTCTGCTCTTACAGAGATTGCTAACGAAACTCAAGCGCCAACAGCAGCTGCTCCTACTTCGGTATAGTTCTAATCCACTAGCTTAGATTTTGATTTTATGTTATAATTTTAGAACTCTTCCGAAAGGCCCGACGCCATCATTTGAAGGCAGCCGGGCAGGGGAGTTTTTTTAAGCCCTCCTTCGCGTAAAGCTTCGGAAGGGCAAGTTCAAAATTAATCATTTATCATTAATAATTTATAATTAATTTATATGGCGCAAGAGGCAACAGACAGATTAAAAACATTAGACAAGGTTAGAAATATCGGCATTATTGCCCATATTGACGCGGGAAAAACCACTACTACCGAGCGCATCCTTTATTACACCGGAAAAACTTATAAAATCGGTGATATTGACGAAGGAACAACCCAAATGGACTGGATGGAACAGGAAAGAGAAAGGGGAATTACCATCGTTTCCGCCGCCACTACCGCTTTCTGGAAAGACCACCGCATCAACATAATCGACACTCCGGGACATGTCGATTTTACCGCCGAAGTAGAACGTTCTTTAAGGGTTCTTGATGGTGGCATCACGGTTTTGGACGCGGAAGAGGGCGTGCAATCACAGTCCGAAACCGTTTGGCGACAGGCGGATAAATATAAAGTGCCAAGGCTGTGTTTTGTGAACAAAATGGACAAACTCGGAGCGGACTTTTTGGCAACCGTCAAATCTATCGAAGACCGACTCGGCGCAAACCCTTTGATTATGGCGCTGCCAATCGGTGCGGAACAAACCTTTAAAGGCATTGTTCACTTAATGGATATGAAAGCTTACATTTGGGGAAGTGACGAGTTGGGCGCCAAGTTTGACGTCGTTGACGAAATTCCGGCCGACATGGCGGAAGAGGTTAAAAAATATCGACACCAACTGATCGAAAAAATTGCCGAAACGGATGATAGCTTAACCGAAAAATACTTAAATGGCGAAGAAATTTCCAATGACGAATTGAAAGCGGCATTAAGACGGGCAGTGATTGCCTACAAACTGGTGCCGATTTTTGTTGGCTCATCCCTTAGGAATAAAGGAGTTCAGCCCTTGCTGGATGCCGTGGTTGACTACCTTCCATCACCGTTAGACGTTCCGGAATTAATCGGGCATAATCCCAAAACAGAGCAAGAAGAGAAAAGAAGGCCCGATGCCAAAGAACCGTTGGCCGGTTTGGCATTTAAAATTCAGATTGACCCACATGTCGGAAAATTAACTTATTATCGCGTTTACTCGGGCACCATTACCGGCGGTTCTTATATTTACAACAGCACCAAAAATCTGACCGAAAGAGTCGGACGTATTCTTTTAATGCACGCCAACCACCGCGAAGAAATCAAAGAAGCTTATGCCGGAGAAATAGTGGCTTTAGTCGGATTAAAAGATACGGGTACAGGTGACACACTTTGTGATGATAAATCTCCGATTATACTTGAAAAGATAACTTTCCCGGAGCCGGTTATTTCTTTGGCGATTGAACCAAAAACCAAAATTGACCAGGAAAAATTGGGATTGGCCCTCAAAAGGCTTTCGGAAGAAGACCCGACGTTTTCCATCAAGACCAATCATGAAACAAACCAGACAATTATTTCCGGCATGGGAGAACTGCAATTAGAAGTGATGGTTGATAGAATGAAGCGGGAATTCGGGGTTTTGGCCAATGTTGGCGCACCGCAGGTGGCTTACAAAGAAACTATCAAGAAGGAAGCGGAAGGGGAAGGAAAATATATCAGACAATCGGGTGGACGCGGACAATACGGCCACTGTTGGTTAAGAGTTAAGCCAAAGCCAAGGGGTGAAGGTTATGAATTCGTTGATGCAATTAAAGGTGGAGCAATTCCGGCAGAATTTATTAAATCAATTGAAAAAGGGGTTAAGGAAACTTTGGAAAACGGAATTTTACTGGGCTACCCGGTGGTTGATTTGGAAGTGACTGTTTATGACGGAAGTTTCCATGAGGTTGATTCTTCCGAAGTCGCCTTTAAGATTGCCGCCTCGAAAGCTTTACAGGTGGCTTCTAAAAAAGCCGACATGGCACTTCTGGAACCGATCATGAAAGTTGAAGTGACTACCCCGAGTGAATTTATGGGAGATGTTATCGGAGATTTAAGTGCCAAAAGAGCCCAGATTATGGGAACCGAAGAGCACGGAAAAGCCACTATCATTTTGGCGATGGTGCCGCTGGCAGAACTGAGTGGTTATTCAACTACCATCCGCTCAATGTCACAGGGTCGCGCTTCATACTACATGGAACCTTCGCATTACGAAGAAGTTCCGCAAAATATTGTGGCCCAAATGTTGGCCAAATCCACCTTTACCGGAAGAGTTGAGTAGGTCAAGAAAATGGTCTACGGGCTTTGGCATCTCGCGCCTTATTCGCCTCGTGACGTTTTAGTCTCTTCCATTCTCTGATAGCACCACCCCTTATCGCAGAGAATGCAGATAAGGCATCTAATTCGGTTAACACCTCAAGGGGAGTTCTTTCCCTGGTCTCGTTGGTAAGAAAATGCATGGGCGTTCTCATAAAACGAGTTCTATCATAATCTAAACGAAATTGTCCTCTAACAAAACAAAGAACACCTACTATTTGTTCAAATCGATCTCTTATGACTGGATTTTCATCTTTAGTAGGAATAGTAATTTCGTCTATTAGTGGTTGAGGGCTAGTTAGTCTAAATAATTTATTAAGTTCGGGAGCTGTAGGACGAATGGTTTCTACAATTAACAACATTTTTCTTCCATCAGAACTGCCTGTTCGTAAATCACCTCTATCGATAGCATTTCTAACTTCTTTGTTAAGGTCATTACGTAAGGCTTCTTTTTCGTGTTCGCTTAATGGATTTTCCGCAAAATTTCTCATAAAACAATATTATAGGATATTGGATTAAAAGTCAAACGGTGTTTAAGCGATTCTTCAGATTTGGATGTTAGTATCATTTCAATATGGTATTAGCTGCCGGAGTGGGACCTACTGTTAGGTCCCATTTTCTTTGCAAAATCTTAAAAAATAGTCATTTTCCCTCTTGACTGAATGTAAAAAATACTGTATATTTATTCTCGACCTCCAGAACAGGTCATTTTTTATTAAATTATGGCAGCTGTATACCAAAGAACAAAACCACACGTTAATATCGGAACCATCGGCCACGTTGACCATGGTAAGACAACCTTAACCGCAGCAATTGCGACAGTCCTTTCCAAGAAGGGGTTAGCCAACGCAAAAAGTACGAAGATATCGATAACGCCCCTGAAGAAAAAGCCAGAGGCGTGACCATTAATATTACCCACGTCGAATACGAAACAGAAAAAAGACATTATGCGCATATTGATGCCCCGGGACACGCCGATTACATTAAGAACATGATTACGGGAGCCGCCCAAATGGACGGTGCAATCCTCGTAGTTTCAGCCCCCGACGGCCCCATGCCACAAACCAGAGAACACATTTTACTCGCTCACCAAGTCCAAGTCCCATCAATCGTCGTTTTTCTTGAACAAATGCGATATGGTTTCCGATCCGGAGCTTTTGGATTTGGTCGAAATGGAAGTCAGAGAGCTTTTGACCAAATATCAATATCCGGGAAACGAAGTGCCAATTATCAGAGGCAGTGCTCTTGAAAGCTTTGGAAGGCGATCCGGAAGCGGAAAAACAAATTATGGATTTAATGGATGCGGTTGACAGTTATATTCCTACCCCCGTCAGAGACACCGAAAAACCATTCTTAATGCCGATTGAAGATGTTTTCTCCATTAAAGGAAGAGGAACAGTTGTCACCGGAAGAATTTCCAGAGGAAAAATTAAAGTCAACGAGCCGGTTGAAATTGTCGGAATCAGACCAACCAAAGCATCAGTTGTAACCGGAGTTGAAATGTTCAAAAAATCCTTGGATGAAGGAATTGCCGGAGACAATGTTGGAGTTTTACTTCGAGGAATTGAAAAAACCGATGTGGAAAGAGGACAAGTTTTGGCCAAACCGGGCTCAATTACTCCTCACAAAGAATTTGAAGCAGAAGTTTATATTCTGACCAAAGAAGAAGGCGGAAGACATACGCCGTTCTTTACCGGTTACAGACCGCAATTCTATATCGGCACAACCGATGTCACCGGAGAAGCAGAATCTGCCGACCGGTGTTGAAATGGTCATGCCCGGAGATAACGCTAAAATGAAAGTTAAACTGATTGTTCCGGTTGCCATGGAAGAAGGACTTAAGATTCGCAGTTAGAGAAGGTGGAAAAACGGTCGGAGCGGGAGTAATCAGTAAGATAATTGCTTAATTTATCTTAAAATGCTAAAATGAATGACCGAAAGGTCATTTTTTTTAGTTCAAAGGAACATTGAAATATGCCAAAAGGAAGACTTAAGAGTTCGACTTAAAAAGTTACGACGCGAGAGTAATCGACTCGACGTGTCAGCAAATTTTAGATACGGCGATAAGAACCGGAGCTAAAGTTGTTGGGCCAATCCCACTTCCTTCGCAACGATCGGTATACGCAATTAATACTTCACCTTTCATCGATAAAAACGCCAGAGACCACTTTCAAATAATTGTCCATAAAAGATTAATTGATATTGTTTCCCCAACCGAAAAAACCATTGATTCCTTAACTCATTTGGAGCTTCCGGCCGGAGTAAACGTCGAAATCAGGATGTAATCTTCCCCAAATTTCTAACAAATCCCAAACCTTCTGCTATAATTATTTCATGGAATATAAAACAAAAACTTCTTTAATTCTTCCCTTTAACGGGACTTGGAAGGTGACTAACGGAGGACGTGATTCAACTACGAATAACCATTTTAGAGAAGACGGTCCACAAAACCAGCTTTATGCTTATGATTTTAGAAAAGAACATATTACGAGATGGCAAAAGATTAGAAGATTATGAAGTTTTTGGTCAAGAAGTGTTATCTCCAGCTAGCGGAGTTATAATTCAAGTAATTGATGGATCAATTGATGTGCCGCCGGGAGAAAGAGACAGGAGCGTTGGAGTTGGAAATGCTGTAATTATTGATCACAAAAATGGAGAATATAGTTTGCTTTGTCATTTTAAACACAATTCAATTAAGGTACAGGTTGGTGATGATGTAAAACAGGGCGAGTCTATTGGTAATTGCGGAAATACAGGCAATACTAGTCAACCGCATGTTCACTTTAATCTTCAAGACGGTCCACAAATGTACAGTTCAAAAGCTCTTCCAGCACAATTCATTAAAATTATTGTTAACGGAGAAGAAAAAGAAAATGTTGAACCAATTCGCGATCAAGAAGTTTCAAATCCTTAATTCTCCTCAAATTAGCCTCGTTTTAAGCAGTTTTGTAACTGAATTTACATGATTTTAGTAATTTGCATGACTGAGATTTGATTCACCGTGACTTACAATTGCTTGGTTCAAACTTTAAGCCCATGAAACGAGGACCTTAAACAGCGTAAAGGAGAAAATATGAACTTAAATTTCTTGTTTAATGCCAAAAAGAAATCTTCGCAAAAACTTCAGGAATCCACAGAAGAAGCAATAGTTAGAATTGGTAGAAATCAGTTTAAAAGACTAGTGGCAAAAGGACTACGTGTTCCGGTTGTACTTCTTTAATCCTCAATAATCAATCATTTATCATTACTTACTCCTATTGCATTTAGGTTCACACTCAGATATAATTACAAATAACAAAATGGTTATAAATCAGGAGGTGATTGTAACTACATAGCAGAGCTTAAAACTACTTTTTTCGTAAGTAAAGTGACTCTATGTGGGCGCTTTTTTTTTGTTTTTATAGCCCTTTTAAATAAATATGCAATTGACAGCACTTATCGGCAAAAAAGTTTATCAGAAACAGGGCTTTTTGCAGGATGGAACAAGAGTCCCCTTGTCCGGTGTGGTTGTGGCGGGTAATGTGGTTACGCAAGTAAAATCGGCGGACAAAGAAGGTTATAATGCGCTTCAACTTGGAATTGGAATTAATAAGAAGGCCAAGAAAAGAATTGTCAATCACAGTAAAAAAGCAGGCTTAACAAACACGCCTGCTTTTTTTAGAGAAGTTAGAGTCGATGATGCCGAAGGTGTCAACTTCCGGAACAGCCATAACTGTTTCGGATGTTTTTGTACCGGGAGATATCGTTGATGTTACCGGAATTTCCAAAGGCAAAGGCTTTGCCGGCGGAGTCAAAAGGTGGGGCTTTAAAGGCGGACCAAGAACCCACGGACAATCGGACAGAGAACGGGCACCCGGGTCACTCGGCCAGACAACTACACCGGGGAGAGTTTATAAAGGCAAGAAAATGGCCGGTAGGATGGGGCAGGAGACAGTGACGGTCAAAAATTTGGAAGTAATTGAAGTTACAGCGGATGGGATGTTGTTAATTAAAGGTTTGGTACCGGGTAGTTTAAATTCAATAGTCGTTGTCAAAAAGATGGGAACCAATAAAAAATTTGTGCCGCTCTACAGGGAAATTGTAGAAGAACCTGTCATAGAACCAGCCGTTGAGGAAACAGCTGAGGCTGTAACTGAAGTCGAATCAGAAGCTCCAGCCTCGGTAGGAGCAACAGAAGCAGTGGTTGAAGTTCAATCTGAAACACCAGCGGCAGAAGAGAAACCAGCAGAAGACATCCAAGCTCCTAGCGTTCAAAACGAAGAAGTGAAAGCAGAAATCGAGGAGGTAAAAGAAAATGCCAGCAGCTAAAATCAAAACTTCCGCCGTCACTAAAGCTAAGACGGACAAGCAAAAATCAAAAGTTACTGTAAAAAAAGCAGCAGTTGCTAAAAAAACAGTATCAGGTAAGTTGATCGTAGCGAAATCCAGCGCCAGCAGGACAAAAGCGGCGCAAACGGAAGTTCATCATTCGTTGAGCCTAACAGTGTATGACCTTAGAGGTACAGCTGCCGGAAGAGTCAGTTTACCGGAAGAAATTTTTGGAGCCAAAATTAACAAACAGTTAATATCTCAGGCGGTCAGAGTTTACTTGGCAAACCAAAGACGGGGAACATTAAAAACCAAATCAAGAGGCGAAGTGGCAATTTCGACCAGAAAAATTTATAGGCAAAAAGGGACCGGCAGGGCCAGGCACGGAGCCGCTTCGGCGCCGATTTTTGTCGGCGGAGGAATTGCTTTCGGGCCAAAACCGAGAGATTTTTCTTTAAAACTTAATCAAAATATGAAGAGAAGTGCCCTTTTTTCGGCTCTTTCGGCAAAACTTAAAGACGGGGAAATAAAAATTGTTGCCAACCTGGAAAAAATTGAGCCAAAAACCAAAAAAATGGCAAATGTTATCGAGCATCTGGAGTTAAACGGAAAAAATCAGCAATTGCTTTTGGTCATTCCATCTTTTGTCAAAGCTTCGGATGAAAAATCAAGGACAAAAGAAGATTTCAAAAACGTTGTCAAAGCAGCCAGAAATATCGAAGGCTTAAGCATTGTTCCGGCAAATTTGTTAAACACTTATCAGGTTTTGGTAAATAACAGAATTCTGTTTATGAAAGATGCGCTAGATAGTTTAAAGGAGACGTTTTTAAAATAATATGAATACTTTAAATGTTGTTTTGGGACCAATTAATAGTGAAAAATCAATGAATGATGCTGCGAAAGGAAAATATACTTTTAAAGTTTCAACCCAGTCGACAAAAAAAGAGATTAAAAAAGCGGTTGAAGAACAATTTAAAGTAAATGTTTTAAAAGTTGCAACGATTACGATAAAGGCAGAAGTTCAAGAAACGGGACGAGAAGAATTGAGGTAATAAAACAGCCGTTTAAGAAAGCGATTGTGCGAGTTAAGGAAGGCCAGAAGATTTCAATCTTTGATACGGGAGGACAAAAATGAAGAATCCATTCGGCAATGCTCAGGATTAAATAATATGAAGAATTTAAGATTTATTAAAAAGAAAAATTCGGGTAGAGACTCATCCGGACAAGTCTCAGTCAGACATCAGGGTGGAGAACAGAAGAGATATATGAGAGTTATCGATTTCAAGAGGGATAAGTTTAATATTGAGGGGAAAGTCGTTTCCTTGGAATATGATCCGAATAGAACTTGTGATATTGCTTTGATACAATACAAGGACGGAGAAAAAAGATATATCTTGCTCCCGAGGGCCTGAAGCTTAACGCTTTAGTTATTTCAGGAGAAGATGTAGATTTAAGATTGGGAAATGCTCTGCCGCTTTCGGCCATGCCGATCGGAACAGTCGTCCACAATGTTGAGATTAATCCCGGGAGAGGAGCACAACTCGCCAGAGGAGCGGGAACCAGCGCGACGATTGCAGCCAAAGAAGGAGATTATGTTCATTTAAGGCTTCCTTCCGGCGAAGTCAGAAAAATTTTGGCCAAAGGAATGGCCACCATTGGAACTTTAGGAAATATCGACTGGAAAAATAGAGTTTTTAAAAAGGCCGGAACAAAAAGACACATGGGGATTAGGCCAACGGTCAGGGGAGTGGCGCAAAATCCGAGAAGCCATCCTCATGGAGGAGGAGAAGGAAGGTCGGGAATCGGAATGACTACCCCGAAAACTTACGCCGGAAGACCGGCGGTTGGAAATACCAGAAATAAGAAGAAATATTCAAATAAAATGATCTTACAAAGGAGGAAGCAGGGCCCGCATAATTAAGCGGACTGAAGATTTATAAATTATGAGTAGAAGTGCTAAAAAAGGACCATACATAGACGCAAAATTAATGCAAAAAGTGCAAAGGCAAAAGCAAATCGGTGAAAAAACGGCGATTAAAACTTGGGCAAGAAGTTGCCAAATTCCGCCGGAATTTGTCGGACATACCTTCGCTGTTCATAACGGCAGAAATTTTATCAATGTTTTTATCTTGGAAACCATGGTTGGGCACCGTTTGGGAGAATTTGCTCCGACCAGAACATTCAGAACTCACGGAAGAGTGGTAGCCCGAGAAATCTGTAAGACTTAATTATAATTATGGAAATTGTTGCAGTATCAAAATCGGCAAGAGTGGCGCCAAGAAAAGTAAGACTGGTAGCAGATGCTATCAGAAAACTTTCTATAGAAGACGCATTAAAAGCTTTATCTGTTTTAAAGAACAGAGGCGGAGAGCCGTTGGAAAAAACTTTGAAAAGCGCCATTGCCAATGCTTTAAACAATAATAATTTAAAGCAGGACGCGTTAAGAATTAAATCAATTGATGTTCTGGAAGCGCCGGCTTATAAAAGGTATCATCTGTCAACGCGCGGCCGTGTGCATCCTTACAAAAGAAGAGGCAGCCATATTAAGATTGTCTTGACAGACAATAAATCTGAAATCTCAAAACTCAAAACTCAAATAAATACGGAAACGTTAAAAGCCGAAAATTCAAAAGAAAAGAAAGGAGAGTTGGTAAAATAAATGGGACAGAAAGTTAACCCAAAAGTAATTAGAATAGGCACAATTTATAACTGGAGTAGCCGTTGGTTTGACGACAAAGGATACAAAACGACTCTCTTAGAAGATTTCAAAATCAGGAAATCTTTAATGGAGAGATTAAGGCCGGCCGGAATTTCGGAAATCGAGATTGAGAGGTCAATCAATAATCTTAAGAATTACGGCTTATGTTTCCAAGCCCGGAATGGTTATCGGCAGAGGTGGAACGGGGCTTGAGGAACTGAAGACCTTTATTCAGAACAATTTGGTTAAAAAGATCAAATGTCAAAAACCAATCCAAACTTGATATCAGAGTTGAGCCGGTTAAAGAACCAAACCTTGATGCATATTTAGTCGCCAAAAATATTTCGGAGCAGTTGGTGAAAAGGCTGCCGGCAAAAAGAGTTTTGACGTCAACCGTCGAAAAAGTGATGGGAGCAGGCGCTAAAGGAGTCAGAATAGTTTTGTCGGGAAGAGTGGGCGGAGCGGAAATTTCCAGAAGAGAAAAATTGCAGGTCGGCACGGTTCCGTTATCAACGATTAGGGAAAATATCAGTTATGCCAGCAGCCCGGCATTAACTAAAAAAGGTTATATCGGAGTAAAAGTTTGGATTAATAAACCGGAGGAAAAATAATCCGTTCGGTTAAACTTAAGATAATAATATGTTAGTACCAAAAAGAGCAAAATACAGAAAACAACAAAGAGGAATGATGAAAGGGAATGCAACCAGGGGAACAACGGTGGCTTTTGGAGAATTTGGCTTGATGAGTGAAGGCACAGCCTGGGTTACGTCCAGACAAATTGAAGCGGCCAGAAAAGCCATCACCCATTACACACAAAGAGGCGGAAGGGTTTGGATAAGAATATTTCCGGATAAGCCAATTACCAAAAAGCCGGCCGAAACCAGAATGGGCTCGGGTAAAGGTGACGTTTATGAATTTGTCGCACCGGTTAAACCGGGAAGGGTCCTTTTTGAAATGGGAGGGGTAACCAAAGAGATCGCTTTTGCGGCCTTACGGTTAGCTGCTCAAAAATTGAACGTTAAAACCATGATTGTCGAAAAAAACAACTAAGATTAAATTTGCCAAAGGCACTATACTATGAAAAGTAAAGATAAAAAAGAATTATTCACAAAATCGGAAAAAGAATTAAAAAAAGCTCTAAAAGAAGCAAAAGAAGCCTTATTCAATTTGGTTTTGGATAATAGGCAAAATAAACTGAAAAATACAAGGCAAATTTTTTGGAAGAAAAAAGAGATTGCGCTTATCCTGACGAGCTTAAGAGAAAAGGAGATTGCAAATGCAGAAAACGTTTAAAGGAAAAATAGTTTCAGTAAAAATGAACAAAACAGTGGTGGTGGAAGTGGTTAGACGAAATCCGCACCCGCTTTATCGGAAGCTACTCACAAAGAGCAGTAGATATAAAGCAGATAGCGGAGATTTGAATCTGGCAGTTGGTCAAAATGTAAAGATTGCCCAAAACCGCCCGATTTCGAAAGGAAAATTCTTTAAAGTCTTGGAGGTAATAAAATGATTCAACACAGAACAATGCTAAAAGTGGCGGATAATTCCGGAGCAAGAGTTTTGCAGGTAATTCATATTTTCGGCGGACACAAAAGAAAATTCGGCTTTCTTGGGGACGTTTTAAATTGTGTTGTCAAAGAAGCGATTCCGACGGGCCAGGTTAAAGAAGGGGAAATAGTAAAAGTAGTTTTAGTAAGGTGTGCAAAAGAGCATAAGCGGGCAGACGGTTCATATATTAGGTTTTCAGATAACGCCGGAGTAGTGATTGACAATGCACAGGATAAAAATCCAAGAGGAACCAGAATTTTCGGGCCGATTGCCAGGGAGATTAAAGATAGAGGTTTTGCCAAGATTGCCAGTATGGCTGTCGAAGTAGTTTAAAGTTTATAAAGTCATAATGTTTATAAAGTAAGAATATGAAACTAAAAAAGGGAGATAATATAAAAGTTATAAAAGGAAAAGATAAAGGGAAAACAGGAAAAATTGACCGGGTTTTTCCAAAAGTTAGTAAGGTTTTGGTGTCAAACGTTAATCTTTATAAAAGGCACTTAAAGGCCCGTTCTGAAACCAAACCTTCGGAGATTATCACTCTGACAAAACCATTGCCGGAAGAAAATGTCATATTAGTTTGTCCTAAGTGTCATAAGGAAACAAGAGTTGGATACAAGATTGAAAAGAATAATAAGTTAAGAATTTGTAAGAAGTGTAATTCGGAAATATGAATAATGTTGTAAATACTTTACAAGATAAATTTAAAACGGAAATAGCTAAACAATTGGAAACATCTTTGGGGATAAAAAACGTCAATGCGGTTCCGACCTTATCTAAGATCGTAGTCAATATGGGAGTAAAAGACGTACTGGCTGATAAAAAGAACCTTGAAAAGGGTGCGGAAATTATGGCTCAAGTCACCGGACAAAAGCCAAAAGTGATGAAAGCCAAAAAATCAATTTCGTCTTTTAAATTAAGAGAGGGAGAAGAAATCGCCCTGATGGTAACGCTGCGGGGAAAAAGGATGTATGATTTTTACCAGAAATTGGTTACAATCATCTTTCCAAGATTCAGAGATTTCCACGGGGTCAGAAGAGAAAGTTTTGACGGACATGGAAATTATACCTTGGGTTTTGCCGAAAGTACGGTTTTCCCGGAAATAGATGCCAGTAAGGTTGATAAAGTTCAAGGATTGGAAGTTTCAATCGTCACGACAGCCAAAGATGATAATCAGGGATATGAATTGTTAAAGGCACTAGGGATGCCTTTCAGTAAATAAAGTATGGCAAAAAAATCAAATGTTGCTCGGTCGCAACAAAAACAAAAATTTACAACCAGAGAAAAAAACAGATGCAATCTCTGCGGAAGGTCCAGAGCTTATATGCGCAGATTTGGTATTTGTAGAATTTGCTTTAGGGAGTTGGCCCAGAAAGGAGAGCTCCCGGGAGTTGTCAAAGCGACCTGGTAGTTGGAAGGTATGAATTATTTAATTGCCGATTTTATTATTAGAATTAAAAATAGCACTCTTTCCAAAAGAAAAGAAGTGCTTCTTCCGTTTTCAAATATTAACAAGGAGATTGGAAAAGTGCTGGTCAAGGAAGGATTTTTGGAGAGCATCAAAGAAGAGACACAAAAGGGAAGAAAGTCATTAAGAGCCGTTATACGTTATGACAGTCGAATTCCGGTTCTAACCGACGTTGAGGTTATTTCTAAACCCTCACTTCGAGTTTACCTTCCGGCAAAGAGAATTCTTGAAGTAGGTAGACGGGGAAGGAAGAAAGTAATAGTTTCAACCAGTCAGGGGGTAATGACGGCACTGGAAGCCAGCAAAAAGGACTTAGGAGGAGAAATTCTCTTTTCCGTTTGGTAATTTAACTTATGTCAAAAATAGCGAAAAAACCAGTTACAGTAAAACCAGGAGTCACAGTCAATATCGCCGGACAAAATGTTACAGTGAGCGGTCCGAAAGGACAGCTGTCGTTTGTGATGCCGGTCGGAATAAAAGCCGAATTGAAGCCTGCCAGCCATGCTTCGCCTGTCCGGCAATCGCCTGATGGCTCAAGCCTGATGGCAGACGGGCAAGGCGATGCGGGCGGGGAAGGGCAAATACTGGTTTCTCAAGCAAAGAAGAATGATGTCGAAACCAACGCTTTGTTTGGCTTAACGCGAGCGATGCTAAACAATTTAGTCAAAGGAGTCTCCGATGGATTTGAAAGAAAATTGGAGCTTTCCGGAGTTGGATATCGGGCGCAGGCTTCGGGAAATATCCTTACTCTGTCGGTTGGATTTTCTCACCCGGTTATTATCAAAGCGGACCAGAAAATAACTTTTACGGTTGAAGAAAATATTATTACAATTTCCGGAACAGATAAAGCAATGATTGGTGATGTCGCGGCAAAAGTACGCTCTGTAAGACCCCCCGAACCGTACAAGGGAAAAGGTATAAAATATGTAGGGGAGAGAATTAGACGTAAAGCAGGCAAAGCGGCCAAAGCGGTAGGAGGAGCAGCAGGAGCGAAGTAGTCCTTCGATAAGCTTTGAGGATTATAACTTATGAAAAAAACCAGACAACAAAAAAAGCAGACCAGAGTGAGGGCAAAAGCGAAAGGAATTTTGGCTAAACCAAGGTTGACTGTCTTTCGCTCAAATAAATATATTTATGCCCAGTTAATTGATGATGAAAAAGGGAAAACCTTGCTGGGCGCTGTGGAAAAAGAGCTGTCGTTAAAAGAGAAACTGAGTAAAAGCGAAAGAGCGAAAGCTTTGGGAAAATTAATTGCCAAAAAAGCGCTGATTAAAAAAATTGATAAGATAGTTTTCGACCGTGGTCCGTATCGCTATCACGGAAGAGTGAAGGCAGTTGCCGAGGGAGCCAGAGAAGGAGGGCTGAAATTCTAAATGGATAACAATTCGAAAAAATTTGAAAGACAACCGAGTCAGGATGGATTTGAAGAACAAATAGTCCAAATAAACAGGGTTTCCAAAAAAACCCAAGGCGGAAATAAAATTGGCTTTGCCGCTCTGATAGTCGTGGGAGATAAAAAGGGAAAAGTCGGCGTGGGCTTAGGAAAAGCCGGAGATGTTTCATCAGCCATTAAAAAAGGTGTGACTTTAGCCAAAAAGCACGCCATTCATATTCCAATTACTAACGGAACAATTCCCTTCGAGTTTTACATAAAATTGGGTGCGGCCAAAGTTCTTTTAAAGCCGGCCCCTAAAGGCAGCGGAGTAATTGCCGGAGGAGCGGTGAGAAGCGTTGTTTCTTTGGCCGGAATAGAAAATATTTCATCCAAGGTTTTAGGAACAGATAATCAGGCCAGTAATGTTTATGCAACGATTGAGGCTTTAAAAAGACTGGCAGAGAGATTTGAGAGAGAAAACAGGAGAAAGGAGAAAAATGCAGTTAAATAATTTAGTAAAAGCAACAGCCAAGCCGAAAAAAAGGCTCGGGCAGGGACATGGCTCGGGCCGTGTCAAAACTGCGGGCAGAGGAACGAAAGGACAAAATGCCAGAAGCAGGAGAGCCTTAACTTTTGAAGGCGGCGCGTTGCCTTTAATTAAAAGACTCCCCTTTAGAAGAGGCAAGGGTAAAAATAAAGTATTCAAAAAAAATCCAATTATCATTAACATCAAGTATCTGAATATTCTAAAGCAAAATAGCGTGGTTGATTTAAAGACTTTGATAGTCAGTCATCTAGTTGATGAAAAGGAAGCTTTAGAATATGGAGTAAAAATCTTGGGAGACGGCGAGCTAAAAAATGCTTTAACGATCAAATTACCGATTTCCAAAAAAGCAGCTAAGAAAATCGAAAAGGCGGGCGGTCGAGTCGAACTCGAAACAAAAAAGTAATTTAAAATAAATGGATAAGATTCTGGCTATTTTCAAAAATAGTTTTAAGTCGCCTGATGTCAGAAAAAAGATATTGTTTACAGGTTTTATTTTTGTCGTTGCCAGAATTTTTGCCCACATCCCCGTTCCCGGTGTTAATGTTGCCGAGTTGCAATCACTTTTTTCTCAAAACCAATTCTTAGCACTCCTAGATGTTTTTTCCGGAGGAACTCTGGCTAATTTTTCCATAATGGCTCTCGGATTAAATCCGTACATTAACGCCACGATTATTTTGCAGCTTCTTACCATGGTTTTTCCAAAACTGGAAGAACTGCAAAAAGAAGGAGAGGCAGGCAGGCAGAAAGTCAACCAATACGCCAGAATGATGACCGTTCCTCTAGCAATACTTCAGGCAATCGGAATGTATGCCCTACTAAGGAATCAGGGGATTATTGTAAATTTAAATATTCTTAGCTTGGTTTCTCTGACAGTCACCATGGCTGCCGGGACAATGTTTTTGGTTTGGCTGGGGGAACTGATTACGGAACGGGGGATTGGCAACGGCATTTCTCTTTTGATTTTTGCGGGAATTATTTCCAGACTACCCGTGACTTTTACGCAAACGGCCACTACCGTTAATGCTCAAAACTTTTTCAACATCATCGTTTTTGCGGCAATGGCAGTTTTAGTCATCGGTTCAATTGTGATTATTAATGAGGCAACCAGGCAGATTACTGTTTACTACGCAAAACAAGTAAGAGGCAACAAAATGTATGGAGGACAGTCAACCCATTTACCATTAAGACTTAACCAGGCGGGAGTAATCCCGATTATTTTTGCCGTTTCTTTGGTTTTACTGCCATCGTTGGTTGCCAATTATCTTTCGGTTTCGCACGTTGCTCTGCTTCATAATATCGGTTCATCAATTGCACTTTGGTTCAGTCCGACGAGCATTTTGTATAACGGAGTATACTTCATCTTGGTTGTCGGCTTCACCTATTTTTATACGGCAGTGGTTTTTAATCCCAAGAAAATCGCCGATGAAATCCAGAAGTACGGTGGATTTATTCCGGGAATTAGGCCGGGCACACCCACAGCCAATTACCTAAATTATATTTTGACACGTATTACTCTGGCCGGGGCATTATTTTTAGGTGTGATTGCTATTTTTCCAACTATAGCAAGGTTTTTCACCGGCATGCAGAATTTGGTACTCGGCGGAACGGGAATTTTAATCGTTGTTTCGGTAGTTTTGGAAACAATTAAAGCCATTGAGGCGCAGCTGGTGATGAGAAATTACGAAGGCTTTTCAAAATAGCAGTTTGATTTTGCTCACTATGAAATTAATTTTGATTGGCATACAGGGTTCGGGAAAATCAACGCAAGGAAATTTGCTCTCGGAAAAGCTTAAAGTTCCATATCTTTCCACCGGTGACATTTTTAGGAAAATCGCCAAGGAAGAAACTGCGGATGGAAAATATATCAAAGAAACCATGAACGCCGGGAATTTAATCCCCGATGAAAGAGTCTTGCAGTTAATTAACGAATACCTTTCCCGTCCCGAATACCAAAATGGTTTTATTCTCGACGGTTTTCCGAGAACCTCTGCTCAGGCCGAAGCATTCAAGAATGGAGTTAATAAAGTTATTTACCTGCGGGTTTCCGATAAGGAGGCCTTAAAAAGGATTTCCAAAAGAGTTGCCGCCAGGGAAGACGAAACGCCGGAAGCGATACAAAAAAGAATTGCCCTTTTCCATACGTTGACAGAACCGATTTTGGATTATTACCGAAGCAAAGGAATTTTGCTGGAAGTTAACGGCGAGCAGACAATCGAGGAAATTTTCCAGGAAATCCTGTCCAAAATAGAGAAGAATTAGTAACGTGCAACAATCAAAAATAATTTTAGCTTTTGTTGGGATGCCCGGGGCCGGTAAGAGCGAAGCGTCAGCTTATCTTCAGAAAAAGGGAATTCCATCGATAAGATTAGGTCAAATAACGGACGATGGTCTTAAGGAAATGGGTCTTTCGATAAATCCTGAAAATGAAAAAATGTTCAGGGAGAAAATAAGGAAAGAATTGGGTATGGAAGCTTACGCCATTAAAACGGCGCCGGCGATCGAAAGAATGTTAAATGGGAATAATTCAATTGTGTTAGACGGGCTTTATTCTTGGGAAGAATATTTTTACTTGAAACAAAAATTTCCCTACTTAATGCTGATTCATGTTTTTGCCGAACCGGCGAAAAGATATGAAAGGCTTTCGCAGAGAAGCATTCGTCCTATCCCTTTGGGAGAAAGCTATAGCAGAGATGTTGCGGAAATAGAGAATTTAAATAAAGGCGGTCCGATAGCCATTGCCGATTACGTTATAGAAAATAACACGGATTCAATTGAGGATTTACAGAAAAGTTTGGATAAGCTTCTTGAAAGATTAAAAACTAAAGATGATAAACATTAAAACAGCAGAAGAAATAAAAATAATGCAGGAGTCGGGCAGAATTCTTTCCGAAACTTTGTGGGAAGTGTTAAAACACGTCAGGCCGGGAGTTTCGGAAATAGAACTAGACGCCTTGGCGGAAAAATTAATCAGGGAAAAAGGTGGGGAGCCGGGTTTTCAAAAAGTGCCGGGATACAAACATGCCACTTGTATTTCTACCAATGATGTAGTGGTACACGGAATTCCTTCAAATTATAAATTAAAGGATGGCGACATTATCGGTATTGATTGTGGGGTTTATTATAATGGTTTCCACACCGATATGTCGGAAACGGTTCGCGTTTCAAGTCAAAAGTCAAAAGTCAAAAGTCAAAAGTCGGACGAAGTGGACACATTTTTGGAAGGCGGGAAAAAAGCCTTGGAAGCAGGAATTAATAAGGCAGTCGTAGGTAACCACGTGGGAGACATTTCGAAGGCAATTCAAGACATTGTAGAGGTCCAAGGTGGCTATTCGGTGGTCAGAACGTTGGTTGGCCATGGGGTTGGCAGGGAGCTTCACGAAGAGCCGGAGGTGCCCGGTTACGTACAGGGCAAAATAGAAAAATCACCGGAGCTCAAAGAAGGTATGGTCATTGCGATTGAGGTAATTTACAACATGGGTGGTCCGGAAGTGATTTTGGCAAATAACGACGGTTGGACATTAAAAACAGAAGACGGCAGTTTAGCCGGCCTTTTCGAAAGAACAGTTGCTATTACCAAATCCGGCCCGCAGATTCTAACACCATAATTGCTCTTTTAGGGATTGTTTGCTATAATTGACTTTACAAATTCTAAATTCCAAAGCAATTTGGATTTAGGATTTATATTTTATGGTTCGGCACATGCTCACCATTAATATTACCGATTAATATTTAATGTTAAGCGAAGTCGAAATATTTTATGGCTCATCAGGGATCAATGGAAATGGAGGGTGTTGTCAAAGAATCTTTGCCCAACACTTTGTTTAGGGTTGAGCTAAGTAACGGAGGTTTAGTTCTTTGTCATCTTTCCGGCAAAATGCGGATGAATTTTATTAAAATTTTGCCCGGAGACAGAGTCAGGGTAGAAATGACTCCTTACGACAAGACAAAAGGCAGAATCACGTTCAGATTAAAATAAACTATGAAAGTTCAAGCCAGTATTAAACCAAGATGCGTAAAATGCAAAATTATCAAAAGACGAGGGGTCTTAAGGGTAGTTTGTGATAATCCAAGGCATAACCAAAGGCAAGGCTAAATAGTATTATGAGAATTGCAGGAGTTAATTTACCGGACGAAAAAAGAGTAGACATCGGTTTAACCTATCTGTATGGCGTGGGAAGGAAAAATGCCGTCGATATTTTAAAAAAGTCCGAAATCGACCCCGCCAAAAGGATAAAAACTCTTTCCGAAGTGGAACAAAAAAGGCTCCAGGACGTTCTGGATACCTATAAAATTGAAGGAGACCTAAGAGTTGAAGTTCAAGGAGATATTAAGCGCTTAAGAGAAATTGGGTCTTACCGAGGGTCAAGGCACAGTAAGAACCTGCCTGTCAGAGGACAAAGAACAAAATCAAATGCCAGAACCAAAAGAGGTAAGAGGGTGACAATTGGAGCAATTAAGAAAGAGGCTGCAGTAAAAATGGGATTAGTAACTGAGTAATAGTAAGAAATAGTATATGGCAGATACCAAAATACAAACAAAAGCAGTAAAAACAAAAACCAAGAAATCAACGTTGGTTGTTTCGGAAAAAGGAAAAGTTTACGTTTCGGCAACGTTTAATAATACTTTGGTGACAATCACCAACGATAAAGGTGAAACTGTCGGCTGGAGCAGCGCCGGGGCAGTCGGCTTTAAGGGTACCAGAAAATCAACTCCTTTTGCGGCATCAACCGCGGTTGAAAGTGTTGCTAAAAAAGCCATCGAAAAAGGAATGAGAACGGTGGAGGTCTATATTAAAGGGCCCGGTGCTGGGAGAGATTCGGCACTACGAGCCATAAAATCGGCAGGCCTATCCATCTCGCTTATCGCCGACATTACACCAATTCCGCATAATGGACCAAGAGCGGAAAAAAAGCGCAGGATTTAATTATGGCACGCTATACAGGACCAAAACATAGATTAGTCAGAAAAGAAGGCGTCAACCTTTTGGATAAGACTTCACAAAGTTTGCTCCGAAGGTTGAGTGTTCCGCCCGGAATGCACGGTAAAAAAAGAAAGAGAAGATTATCCGAATACGGCTTGCAGCTTCGAGAAAAACAAAAAGCCAAAACAACTTATGGACTTTTGGAAAAACAATTCAAAAAAATTGTCCATACAGTCCAAAAAGAAAAGGGGGACACCAAAGAATTAATTGTTTCTCTTTTGGAAACGCGGTTAGATAACGTCGTCTACCGCCTCGGGTTTGCCAAAACCAGATATATGGCCAGACAAATCGTTTCACATGGCCACGTTTTGGTAAATGGCAAAAAACTGAATATTCCGTCTTATCAGGTAAAAGTTAATGACGTAATTTCAATCTCCGACAAGATGCAAAATAATCCGGTAGTTTTGGAGATGGCCAAGGAAGAGAGCTGTAATCTTGCCGTTTCTTAAAAGGCAGGGGTTTATCGGAAAGCTTGAAAGAACGCCCAAAATGGAAGATGTACAGGTTCCGTTCGATCTGCAATTAATCATTGAATATTATTCCAGATAATGGTAAAATATTAAACTATGGTTGAGCCAATATTTAAAATTAAAGAAGAAAAGGTCACAGACGAATACGGCGAATTTATTATTGAACCATTAGAACCAGGATATGGGCACACTTTAGGCAACGCCCTAAGAAGAGTTCTCTTAGTGTCTATCCCCGGAGCTTCGGTCACTTCTGTTAAAATTGCGGGCGCAAAACACAAATTTTCGACAATTCCGGGACTTAAAGAAAATTTGGTTGACTTTTTACTGAATATTAAAGGGCTTAATCTAAGGCTTTTAGATTCAAAAGATCAGTCCACGGTAAAACTTTCGGTAAAAGGGCCAAAGGAAATTACCGCTAAAGATTTGGAGCTTCCGGAGGACGTCGAAGTTATCAATAAGGACCACTATCTTGGGTTCCTCAGTGATAAAAAGGCTAAGCTGGATGTTGAGTTAACGGTGGAAAAAGGGATGGGCTATTCTTTGGCAGACGAAAGAAAAATCGCTACTTTGGGAGTTATCCCAACAGATGCCGTTTTTACACCGATAAGAAGAGTAAATTATGAGGTTTCCGCAACCCGTGTTGGTAGACAAACTAATCTTGATAAACTAACACTGCAAATCTGGACTAACGGAGTAGTTAAGCCAAAAGAAGCCTTGGAAGAAGCGGCCAAAATTTTGTCCGCTTATTTTACCCAGGTATTTGAGCCAAAAGCGCCGGTCGTTTCCGAAACAGGAGCAGCTCATACCGGAGTTTCGGATATAGTCAGCAGAATGACCATTGACGAGTTGGATCTTCCGACGAGAATTTATAATAGCCTGAGAAATGGCGGAATAGAAACAATCGGACAGCTTTTGGAAACTTCCCGAAAAGACCTGATTGGCATGAGAAACATGGGTGGTAAATCAATCGGTGTCATTGAAGAAAAATTAAAAGAAAAAGGAATTAGTTTACAAAGTTAATCTCAAATCTTAGATCTCAAAGTTGAAGACGCTGAAAGTGGTTTTGAGATTTAAGATTTTTTAGTATGAAGAAAAACGTTTTTGGCAGAAAATTGAAGAGGGATAAAAACGAAAGAAAGGCTCTTTTTAAAAGCCTGATGTCGGCATTGGTTTTAAACGAAAGAATTCAAACCTCCGAGGCGAAAGCCAAAGCGATTAGGCCGGAAATAGAGAGGTTAGTCACCAAAGCCAAGAAGGGCGGCAATGCCGCTAAGCTGGTAATTGAAAAAAGTTTAAGTAAAGCAGCTTTCGATAAATTAGTTAACCAAATCGGACCAAGATTTGCCAAAAGAGTCGGTGGATATACCAGAATTATTAAAATCGGAGAAAGATTTGGAGATAATTCTCCGTTGGTGTTAATTGAGTGGACGGAAACACAAATTGAGAATTCATCCGTTCGACAAGCTCAGGACAAAATTCAAAATGAGGAGGGAAGGAAATCAGTGAAGAAAACAGAAAGCAAGAAGGAACAAAAAGCGGCCAAAAAAACTGCTAGAAAAGTTGAGACAAAGTCAAAAAAAAGGTAAATCGAGCGGAGCGGGGTCCAGCTCAGCAGAGTAATTATGAAACAGACTAAAGCAACAAAATTGGGCGAAATAAAAAGAGAATGGCACTTAGTTGATGCTAAGGATAAGATATTGGGAAGATTGGCTACCAAAGTAGCTCTGCTTTTAATGGGGAAGTCAAAATCTAATTTTGTCAGAAATCTTGATTGCGGAGATTATGTGGTGGTCATAAATGCAAAAACAGTCAGAACCACAGGCAAAAAGGAAGATTTAAAAAAATATTTCCGCTATTCCGGTTATCCCGGCGGATTTAAGGCCGAGACTCTTAAGGACCTAAGGCAAAGAGCCCCCGCAGAAATTATTAAGCACGCCGTAGCGGGAATGGTTCCGCAAAATAAACTGAAGGCCTCAATGCTTAAAAGGCTTTATGTTTTTGCGGGAGAAGAGCATAATTATAAAGACAAGTTTATGAAAGGGGGAGCTAATTCCTAATTAACCTAATTATGCTAATCGACCTAAATGTTTTAGAAATTAGAAATTAGAAATTAGAAATTTTTGGGAATATGGCAGATAAGAATTATAAATCTTCATCGGGAAAAAGAAAAGAAGCGGTTGCGAGACTGAGGCTTTATACAAACAGCCTACCGGAAGTCAGCGGAGAAGAAGTTAAAAAGGGTGACATTTTTGTTAACGGCAAAAGGATTGAGAATTATTTTGGGGGCACAGTTTCCAAAGCAACATATGAAGAACCGTTTCGGATTACCAATACTTTGGGCAAATATACTTTAACGGTTAAAGTTGCCGGCGGCGGACCCAATGGCCAAATGGAAGCGTTTATTCATGCCGTTGCCAGAAGTTTATCGAGTCTGGATGAAAAGAATAAACAGATTTTAAAGAAAAAAGGTTTCTTAACCAGAGATGCCAGAGTCAGGGAAAGAAGAAAAGTCGGCATGGGCGGAAAAGCCAGAAGAAAAAAGCAAAGTCCAAAGAGGTAATCCTCAGACACTCCTTTGTACTATAGAGTTTTGCTATAATCACAGTTAGTGAACGAACCTTACATTCTAAATCTTTCAGATGTTAACAATAGATATCTTTATCTTGTTGGAGGGAAAGCGGCATCTTTAGGTGAACTAATTAGCACCGGCCTACCAATTCCTCCAGGGTTTGTAATAACCACTAATTGCTACAAAAAGTTTAAAAACCAAGGGTTTCCAGCCGAGGTTAAAGAGTTAATTCTTAAAGCATTTGACGATTTAGGAAGCGAGAGAGTGGCAGTTCGTTCATCCGCAATCGGAGAAGATTCAAAAGGAGCTTCTTGGGCAGGACAACTAGAAACATATTTAAATACTTCTAAAGAAAATCTTATTGAAACTATAAGGAGATGCTGGGAGTCAACTTATTCTGAACGTGCATTAGCGTATGCTTCAGAAAAAAACATCGATAAGAATGATTTAACAATAGGAGTTGTCATTCAAAAGATGATAGATAGTGAGGTTTCCGGAATTATGTTCACCGCGAATCCAATTACTAACAACAAGAATCAAATCATGATTGAGGCAGGTTATGGACTTGGAGAATTACTTGTGCAAGGAATTATAACTCCTGATAATTTTTTGTTAGATAAAAAAACTTTTCAGATACTTAAATCACAAATAGAAACACAAGGAACGATGCTTGTGTATAAGAATGGAGAAAATATTCAGGTTCCAGTTCCTGAAGAGAAGAAAAATAAAGCAGCATTAAGCGAAAAACAGCTAATTGAACTTGCCCGTATGGGTTTAGTAATAGAACAGCACTATTCAGTCCCTCAAGACATCGAATGGGCCTTTGAAAAAGGAAAATTTTATATAGTTCAATCCAGGCCAATTACTACGATTAAAAACAATAATGTTGTCAAATCGTTTAAACAAGAAGATTACATTTTTGCTCTTTGGTTCCAAGGAGTAAGTGTGTTTGTAACAGATATACATAACGACCTTTATAAAAAACTTGAGGCACTTTTTATTATCGATAATGGCATGTTCAAACAATATTTTTCTAAAAAAGCTTATGAAAAAGCCTTAAACGATGGCGTTAAATTCTATAGTGGAAAAAATACATTTTATAATTACAAAAAAGATTTCACAGAATTTTGTAAAACCTTCACCGGATTTTTTGAAGGAGATATTAAAAATAAGGAATCACTATCCGAAGATGTAGTTATCAAGTTTTTTGAATACACTAAAAAACTCTGCGGAGATTACACGATGATGAATTTTGAGTCCACGGATAAAGCTTTTACTCTTCAAGAAGAAAATCCAACTATCAAGAAAAATCTTTCCGAAATGCCTAAATTTAAAGAGAAGATTAGAAACTATATGAATATGGTTTTGTTTGAACCGGAAGGCTATAGCTATCAATTGTTTGGAATTCTCTCAAGGCAATTTAAGTTACCTGTTTCAGTTTTTGAAAATTTAACACAAAAAGAAATTTTAAGACTATTTGAAGGCAAAAATCCTGATGAGAAAATTGTTTTAAAAAGGCAACAGGCATTTGTAGAAAGCTATAATTTAGATAATTGTTATGTAGGAAAAGATGCAGAACCAATCCTGCAGGAGTTTAGAGAAGAGATTAAATACTCAAAACTTATAAAAGGGCAAACAGCAAGTAAGGGCAGGGTAATCGGAAAGGTAAAAATTATTACGGTCAACTATAGCGACCTTAAGAGAATTAATGAGGAGATTAAAAAAATGCAGAAAGGCGAAATTCTGGTTGCGGAAACAACTGCTCCGGAGCTTATGGCAGCAGTAAAAAAGGCCGGTGCAATTGTAACTGATATGGGAGGTTTGATGTCCCACGCAGCTATTGTTAGTAGGGAGTTTGGTATTCCTTGCATTGTTGGGACAGGAACTGCCAGTAAAATTTTAAAAGATGGAGATTTGGTTGAAGTAGATGCGGATAAAGGAATTATAAAAATCCGCTAAAGTTTTACATTTTCCTCAAAAAGCTTTTGAAATTTCTCATTCTTTTCAAGAATTAGAGCTTCTTCTTTCGCCCATAAAGAATATTCACTTTTCCCGCTTTTTACTTCTTCTAGAAATTCATTCCAGGGAATCCATTTTATATCTTCAACTTCATCGCTATTTGCAAATGGCAATTCACCAGTAAAACCAATTAACACCGGGCAGATTTCATTCTCAAAAATTCCGTTCATTTCCGTTTTATACCGATAATCGGAAATTACTTCAAAAATCTTAACCTCATCAATGTCAAGCTCAAGTTTTAAATGCCTCTTGGCCGCGTCAATATTCGATTCATTAAGCATCGGATGACCGCAACAACTGTTGGCCCAAACCAGTGGGAAAGTTCTTTTGTGTTTACTCCTTTGTTGTAAAAGTAAATTCCCGTCAAGATCAAACAAAAATAAAGAAAAACCGCGATGCAGGGGGGTTGCGGCGTTGTGAACTCCTAATTTTGAAGTTGTACCGATCACTTCATTTTTGTCGTTTATCAAAACCACCTGTTTATCGTCTTGCATAGTTATTTCCTCCAAAAAGCTACTAAAAAGCTGGCCAAAAGGTAGACGAGGAGAAGCTGCCAGAAAACAATTGAAATAAGGGCAGTACTAAGAAGCATGGCAATTAATTCCCGGCTTGAGCCATAGACGGTAATTAACAATGCGGCAATCCGGCCTAAAACAAAAAGGGTCAGAAGGCCGATAATCGGAGAAAAAATTACCGGTAAAAGCACCGGGCGTCTGGTGACTTCACGGATGGTCGAAAAAGGATGAAAAGTCAGGCCAAGCAGGGTTTTGGTCCAGATATAGGCAACGAAAATCAGAAAAACGTTTTTTTTCATACATTCGACAAGCTCAGTATGGCCTTTCGCAAAAGCTCAAGGTCATATTTTCCCGAAAATTTTTAAGATAAAGTCATCGTAAGGTTTGCCAAAAGACAATCTAAAGATAAGGGTCAAGATAATCGCTAAAGGAACTAGAATCCGCCAGGGGTGATTGCCAAACCAGAAACTGATTGAGTAGAAAACCTGGTGCATGGGCATGTCGCGAATTAGCTTTTCTTGCTCTTTGGCGCGCTCCTGCAGTTTTTTAATAAATTCATGCTCGTTCATGCTTCGACTCCGCTCAGCATTTCGCTGCGCTCAATATGCATTATGCTCTGTTTACACTTTGCTTTCATCTGTTTCACTCCGTTCAGTACCTCACTTCGATCGGGCTTAGGCTCTCTCGTATGCTAATTTAAAGCTCTGGCGGGCCCGAAAAAGCAGCGATTCGGTAGCTTTAAAAGAAAGTTTGAGGATGACGGCGATTTGCTTAACCGAAAATCTGTCTTCATAATGAAGTTTCAAAATTTTTCTGTAAAGCTTCGGTAAACTTCTAAAGGTTATTTCTATTTTGTCCCTAATCTTATCTTTCTCATAAATAAATTCCGGCTGGTGAACTTCAGTGTCGACAATTTCCAAGTACGGGATCTGTGAAAGAAGGATCGATTTAATCTTTCTTTTTCGGTAATAATCAACGGTTTTATAACGGGCAATTTTATAAATCCAAGCCTGCAGATTTTCATCTTTCTTAAGCATTGGCAGTGAGTCGATGGCGTCTAAAAACACGTCATTGAGAATCTCTTGGGCGTCTTCAACGCTGGGCAATTTTTTGAGAAGAAACCTCAGAATTCGTGGGGAATAGAGTTTGTAAAATTCAACTATCGATTGCGAATCACCGGAAATAATTCGCTCAACCAGCGACTTCATGCTCAAATTATAGCATTTTTCGAATGATTTTCCTAATTTATGCGACTAAATATTAAAGCCCTTTCGGGGGTGGTTTTTTCTGTATGAATCTAAGAGCTCAAAAAACAGTTGCCCAAAGACGAGAGGCAGTAGAAGCTGTTCTTAAGCTTAAACTTTTGAATATCGGCACGTTTTCCTTAGATGAAACGACTGCTTCTTCCCGAAACTGCGAAAATATGATAGGTGTTGCCCAAATTCCTTTAGGTGTGGCCGGACCCTTAAAAATTTCGGGCAGTTTAGCTCATGGTAATTTTTATATCCCTTTGGCGACAACCGAGGGAGCCTTGGTTGCTTCGGTTAACCGTGGCGCAAAAGCGATTAGCGAAAGCGGAGGGGCAAGCGTTCATTGTCATCGCGTCGGTGCTACCCGCGGGCCGGTCTTTTATACCGGTTCAATCAAAAAAAGTTTAGAACTGTTTGACTGGGTAAACTCTAATCGGGAAGAAATTGCCAAAACAGCAGAGCAAACTTCAAACCATCTTAAATTCAAAAAAGCAAAAGTGAAAACAGAAGGCCCGTATGCATTTGTGCGTTTTTATTTTGATACCCAGGATGCCATGGGCATGAATATGGTGACGATTGCAACTCAGGCGATTGCGGATTTGCTGGAAAAAGAGGTCGGAGTGGAATGCGTTTCGGTTGCCGGAAACTACGATATCGATAAGAAACCTGCCTGGATCAATTTTATTAACAATCGGGGGTTTAAAGTTTGGGCGGAAGTAATCGTTTCAAAAAATGTTATCAGTGACACGTTGAAAACTACCGCGGCAGAAATTTTCGAGGTCTGGCTGGCAAAATGTATGATTGGCTCCGCGATGAGTGGTTCCCTGGGATTTAATGCCCATTACGCAAATGTTGTGGCGGCTTTTTTTGCGGCCACCGGCCAAGATATAGCCCACACGGTTGAAGGAAGCATGGGCATAACGACGGTGAAAGTTTTAAAAGGCGGGAACATGTATTTCTCAGTTTATCTTCCGGCAATTATGCTAGGAATAGTTGGCGGAGGGACAGGCCTTTCGACGCAAAAAGAAGCGATTGCCATAACCGGCGCCAAAAAGGCGGAAGAATTGGCTGAAATTTTGGGAGGAGCGGTGTTGGCCGGAGAACTTTCGTTATTGTCTTCTTTGGCAGAGGGAACACTGGCCAGAGCGCACCAACTTTTAGGAAGGGGAGGCCGAAAATAAAATGAGCGGAATTATAGCATACGGAATATATGTCCCAAAATACCGACTTAAGCTTTCGGAGATTGCCCAGATGTGGGGTAAGGAAACAGCAGATATCGAAGGCGGGATAAGAATTTCCGAGAAAGCCGTTGCCGGTTTTGATGAGGACGCGGTAACCATGGGAATTGAGGCAAGCAGGACTGCTATCGAGGCGGCGGGCATTCAACCCACCGCTTTACAAAGCGTCTATTTTGGATCGGAAAGCCATCCTTATGCGGTTAATCCTTCCTCAACCATTGTCGGAGAATATTTGGGGGTCGGCAATAATTATTTTGCGGCGGATTTAGAATTCGCTTGCAAAGCAGCTACTGCCGGAATGCAAATGACGCTTGGGTTCCTCAACAGTAAACAAATTAATTATGGGTTGGTGATCGGAGCAGACACGGCTCAAGGTAAACCTCACGATGCGTTGGAATATACGGCGGCCAGTGCAGCTGCGGCTTATATTTTGGGCAACAAGAAACCGGAAATTATCGCTGCGGTTTTAGAAATGTCCTCATTTACTTCGGATACTCCGGATTTCTGGAGACGCGAGGGCGCAAAATTCCCGTCTCATTTTGGCCGTTTTACCGGAGAACCGGCTTACTTTGCCCATGTTTTGTCCGAAGGAGAAAAACTTTTTCAAAAAAGTCAGTTAAAGCCGAAAGATTTTGCTTACTGCGTTTTTCATATGCCAAATGGAAAGTTTCCGCGAGTGGCAGCCAAAAAGTTGGGTTTTACGCACGAGCAGTTGGCGCCGTCGCTGACAGTGGATAAAATCGGTAATCCTTATTCCGCGTCGTCTCTTTTGGGGCTCGCGGCAGTGTTAGATGTGGCTAAACCGGGGCAGAAAATATTCTTTGTTTCCTACGGTTCGGGTGCGGGTTCCGACGGATTCATTTTTGAAACTACGCAAAATCTTTCCAAACTTCAGCAGAAAACAATTCCGGTTGCAAAACAAATTGAAGATAAAATTTATATTCCTTATCAACAGTATTTGAGGCAGACACACATTTTATGAGAGTTATTGAGCGAAGCGAAATGCTGAGCATAGTCGAAGCATGAAAATAAATATTTTGGGAACAGCGACAACTAAATTCGGGGAACTGTGGGATACTTCTCCGCGCGAACTGGCAAGAGAAGCGATGAAAAACGCTTTGGCAAAATCCGGACTCAAGCCTGCGCAAATAGACGCTTTATTTGTCGGCAACATGCTGTCGGGAATTTTAGGCAACCAGGCGAATCTGGCGTCTTTAATGGTTGAGGAGTTGGGCGCTGAAGGCGTGCCGGCTTTCCGTTTGGAAGGAGCCTGCGCTTCCGGTGGACTAGCTCTTCATAACGCGATTAATAGTATTAATGCAGGACAATACAAAACGGTGTTGGTTTTGGGAATTGAAAAAATGACCGACCACAGCTCAGACGAAATTACCAGCGCGCTTTCGGCAGCCGGCTCGGACGAAGAACGGATGGCCGGCGCAACTTTCCCGGGATTGTACGCGCTGATGGCTCAGGCATACCTCCAGAAGTACAAAGTGAGTGAGGAAACTTTGGCCGGCGTTTCCGTTAAAAATCACTACCATGGTTCGTTTAATAGCAAAGCCCAATTCCAGTTTCCAATTACTGTTGCAGATGTAATGAAAAGCCCAAAAATCGCCGACCCGTTAAAACTACTGGACTGTTCGCCAGTTTCCGACGGCGCCTCGGCAGTAGTTATTACCGGTGACAGTGCACTTAAAATGAAAAGGCCGGTGACAATTCTTGCCAGTGAAGTGGCAACCGACACCTTGAGTTTGTACAAGCGGAAATCTTTTGTCAGTCTTAGCGCGGTGGTTGAAGCTTCCCAAAAAGCCTACGCAAAAACACATCTTAAGCCCACCGATATTGACGTAGCGGAAATTCACGATTGTTTTTCCATTTCCGAGGCGATTGCGGTTGAAGATTTGGGATTTTCCAAAAGAGGTGAGGGTGCCAAAGATATTGAGTCCGGCAAAATGACGCTGTTCAAAGGAAAAACTATTACCAATCCTTCGGGAGGCCTAAAGGCCTGTGGTCATCCGGTCGGCGCCACCGGTATTAAACAAATTGTGGAAATTAGTGAACAGCTGCGTGGAGAAGCCGGTAAGAGGCAAGTCAAAAATTCAAGAATCGGCTTAACCCATAACGTTGGGGGAAGTGGGGCAGTCGCGGTAATCCATATTTTGAAAGGATAAAACTATGGCAACATCACCGGTAAAACTGTGGCGAAGAAATAAAGATACGGCAAGCCTTATCGGCAAGATAGGCGAGATACTGCAGTGGACAATCATCCGGGTGCCGGCCAAAGCCTTTACCGATCAGGCACCATATCCGGTGGTGATTGTCAAAATGGATAATGGCGAAAAAATGGTCGGACAGCTGGTTGACTGGAAAAAAGAAAATTTGTTTAGCGGGCAAAAGGTGCAGGCAGTTTTAAGGCGGCTTAAAACCGAAGGGAAAGAAGACGCAATTTATTACCACATCAAATTTAGGCCCATATGACAAAAATTCGTGTTTCTGCCCCGGGAAAATTGCATTTATTAGGAGAGCATACTGTTGTACATAACCGTCCGGCAATTATTGCAGCGGTCGATAAAAGGTGTTTTGTCGAAATTTCTTTAAGAAAAGATGACAAAATAGTTGTTCGATCGGAAAATTTTAAGAAAGAAGAAACAACTTCTTTCGCCAAGATAAATAAAATATTCCAAAAGGCGCAAAAAGATTGGGAAGAATATGATAAAACAAACAATATCCCGCTTTTAAAGTCAATCACCAAAAATCCCCTGGATTATCCGTTAATTGCCATCGGCCAATTTTTTGATTATTTCAAATTAAAGGCAATTCCCGGATTTAATTTAATGATAAACTCTGAAATACCTGTCGGAAGAGGTATGGGTTCATCTGCAGCTGTTCCTGTTTCAATAACGGCAGCTTTATTATTATTCACTCATAAAAAATTAGACAAACAAATCATCAATAAAATTTCTCATCTTTGCGAACAAAAAAAACACGGGAAACCTTCGGGGGGAGATACCGCCGCCAGCTGTTTCGGCGGTTTAATTTGGTTTAAAAAAGACACCGGTTTAAAACCTCTAAAACAAAAATTATCAAAAAATATTTCAAACAATTTTTATATGATAGATACCGGCGCACCAATAGAAACAACAGGAGAAATGGTTAGCCGGGTTAAGGATCTTCTTGCAAAAAATCCGAAATCAACGGAAGCAATTTTTGATGGTCAGACAAAATTGGTACATGAATTATTGCCTGCTTTGCAAAATGGTGATGAAGCTCAGATTATCAAAATTATTCAAAAAGGGGAAGCAAATTTAGAAACACTTGGGGTTGTTTCAGGTTACGTCCAAAAAATCATCAGGGCAATAGAACAGTCAGGCGGTGCGGCCAAAATTAACGGTGGCGGCGGAATAAAAAAAGGAACGGGTGTTTTACTTATCTATCATAAATCAGAAACAAAGTTAAACGAAATTTTGTTGAATTTGGGCTTGAAAAGCAGTAAAATCGCCCTTGGAGCAGAAGGAGTAAGAAGGGAATAGAATTATGGCAATGGATGAAACTTTATTAGGTAGAGCTCCTGATACACATCTTTGGCCACCGACATATACCGATCCGGAGTTTGCACGGCGTATTTTTCAAGAAGCGGGATTAAATGTCAGAAATACGCCTGCCAGAGTAATTGAGTTTGTACATGGTGTATCTTCGGTAGTAACAGAATTGCTTGAAGATTTTCCAAACCATGATTACGCTTTAGTCAGTGCCAGCCGGGCGGTCTTAGATGAGTTTCATACGCCAGGTTTAGGAAAAGTAATTGCAGACATTAGAGAAACTTTGCCGTTTGAAGCAGATTCAATAGATGCCATCCTTAGCAGGTATGGGATAAAAGATAATACACTAGAGCAGCAACAGCGAATTCTTAGAAAATTACTTAGGATTCTGAAACCCGGCGGAGTTTTAGTGATTGCCGATATGGTTTCTCCACAGGGCCAAGAGGACTGGCTTAACGGACATCACCGACTGAAGCAACGATTAAGCGGAAGAGATGAAGCCAAAAATGGAGTATGCTACATTCCTACGAAAACAGGGTGGTTGACTATGTTGGCAGAAGCAGGTTTCCAAGCGGAAGTAGTTGGCTATCATACCAGTAACGTAAATACTCAAAATTGGGTTGACAGTCAGCAAATAACAGCTGAAAAGAAAGAAGCTATGGACAGAAATATTTTAGCTGCGCCAGACGATGTTAAAGCAGCTTTTATGATTAGAGAGGAAGCAGATGGAGTGCATATAGATTATCCGGTTGTAATTATAAGAGCGGTTAAGCCAGCAGTAGAGATACCGGCTTCTAGTGATGCAGAGTCTGGTGGTACAATGCATGTATATCTATGAAAAATAAAGTAAAAATAACTGTTTCGGCGCCGGGAAAATTAATGCTTTTGGGTGAGCACGCGGTGGTTTATAACCGGCCGTGTCTGGTAACGGCGGTTGAGCAAAGGATGCGGGCAACAGTCGAGGTTCTCAAAGAAAAAGAATTTCAACTGGAAGCGCCGGATGTCAAAGTCGAAAATTACAAAAAACCATTATCAGAGCTTGGCAAGGGCGATATTCCCAAAGGGGCGCAGTTTGTGGAAGTGGCGATTAAAAATATCGCTGAAAAACATCCGCTGACATCAGGACTTAAAGTCACCACCGCTTCGGAATTTTCTTCACAATTCGGTTTTGGTTCTTCTTCGGCGTCAACGGTTTGTGTTATCAAAGCGGTTGCCGAAATTCTCAATTTAAATTTATCGGATAGGGAAATTTTTGATCTTTCATTTCAGACTGTTTTGGATATTCAGGGGAAAGGCTCGGGGTTTGACGTAGCAGCAGGAGTGTACGGCGGAACTTTATATTTTATCACCGCCGGAAAAGTAATCGAGGCGCTCAAAATTTCTTCACTTCCTTTACTGGTCGGCTATTCGGGGGTAAAGGCGGACACGGTTACTCTTATCAATAAAGTCAAAGAAAGTTTCACCGGCAAAGAAAAAAGATTGGAAGAAATTTATGATGAAATTTCAGAATTAGTCGAGGATGCCAAAGTAGCGGTCCTTGCACAAAATTGGCCCGGTTTGGGCGTGCTTATGAACGCGAACATGGATCTTTTAAGAGAGCTTGGCGTTAGCATTCCCAAATTAGATGACATGATTAATATTTCCTTGTCGGCCGGAGCATACGGCGCCAAGCTTTCCGGGGCCGGCGGCGGAGACTGTATGATTGCGCTTTGCCCCAAAGACAAAGAGTTACTGGTCAAAGCCGGCATCACCCAGGCCGGAGGGCAAGTCATCGGCGTCAAAACTAACGCGGAAGGAGTCAGAATAGAGTCATGAAAAAAACTGCAGTTGCGCCGTCAAATATCGCCTTTATTAAATACTGGGGCAAAAAAGATGAAGTCTTAAGGCTTCCGGAAAACGGCAGCATCTCGATGAATTTGAGTAATTTATTGACCACTACCACAGTCGAGTTCAATCCAAAATTCACAGAAGACAGCATTATTATCAATGGCGAAAAAGAAGTAAATCAAGGAAGCCGCGCCATCAAGCACTTAGACAGGATCAGAAAATTGGCAAACATCCAAACCAAAGCCAAAGTAGTTACTGTTAATAATTTCCCGATTGGTACCGGACTTTCTTCATCGGCCTCCGGTTTTGCGGCACTCAGTTTAGCCGGAGCCGCAGCAGCCGGACTCAACCTAACGGAAAAAGAATTATCGATATTGGCAAGACAAGGCTCGGGCTCTGCTTGCAGAAGTATTCCCGACGGATTTGTCGAGTGGCTGGACGGCGATACCTCGGAAACTTCCTACGCGGTTTCTCTTTACGGTTCCGATTACTGGGAAATTGCGGATGTGGTGGCGGTGGTCAGCAAAAATAAAAAGGAAGTTTCTAGTACCGAAGGACAAAAGATGGCCTCCTCGAGTATTTTCTTTCCGGTGCGTTTGGCCAACATCAAGCAAAAAATTACCCTAATCAAGCAATACCTGAAAGCAAAAGATTTTAGCGCTTTTGGAGAATTATTGGAAGCGGAGGCTCTGGAACTGCACGCAATTATGCTTACTTCCCGGCCCTCACTAATTTATCTACTTCCCGGCTCGCTTAAAATCATGCACCTGACCAAAAAATGGCGGGCCGAAGGACTGGAAGTTTATTTCACCGTTAACACCGGACAGGATATTCACCTGATTGTGCAGAAAAAAGACGTTGAAGCACTGGCTCAAAAATTAGCTACAGTCGAAGAAGTTTCGAAAACCATCATCAATAATCCGGCCAAAGGCGCGCACATCATCGAAGACCATTTGTTCTAAATATGAGAATACACAAAAGAATTCAAAACAGAATTCAAAGACATACCACCGAAATCGGCATTAAGGGCTTAAATCAACTGAATTTGCCAAATGCACTTCTGATTATACCCGATGGTAACCGCAGGTGGGCAAAGTCGCACCATCTTCGGCCCGAAGAAGGGCATTGGGCAGGCGGAGAGACAATGATGAAAATGCTTAACGCGTTTAAAGATTTAAACGTTAAAGTCATTGGCTTTTGGGGATTCGGCGAGGATAACTGGAAAAGGGAAAAGCACGAAGTCGACAACATTATGGAGGTTATCGACAATATCATTGCCCAAAACCTAAAAGTGATGCAGGATTTCGGGATTAAATTTATGCACCTTGGCAGTCGTCAAAGACTTGAAAAAGAGTATCCGAAACTGCTGCAAACTTTGGACAGAGTCGAAAAAGAAACTTCTCACAATCAAAACAAAATTTTTGCGGTGTTCGTTGACTACGGGGAAAGGTGGCAGCTGGAAGAATTCGCCAAAGCCCGGGCTCAAAATCCAACTTTAGATACTTATCAATTGCTGGCCACAATCAATAAAGGTTTGCCGCTGTTTGATATGGTACTTCGCACCAGCGGGGAATTAAGGCTTTCCGGTTTTGGGCCGATGGTAGGTTTAGCAGAATTGGTTTCGGTCAAAAAAAACCTGCCGGAAGTTTCAATTCCTGATATTGTCATGGCGTTTAAAGAATATTCGGGCAGGAAAAGGCGCCTCGGAACCTAAAATGAATAATCAATCTTCACAAATCGACGCCAGGGAAGTGTTCAAGAAACTGCAAACAAAGACTGCAGACTTCGTGTTGTTGGACGTTCGAACGCCTCATGAATACCAAACCGTCGGTCGGATTGCCGGTAGCATTAATCTGCCGCTCAATGACGTTCAGTCCAAAGTTCAAAATATTATCCCAAACAAAGAAGAGACTATTTATGTCTATTGCTTAAGCGGCTCCAGAAGCTCAATTGCCGTTCAACAGCTCAAAAGTTTAGGCTACAAAAATGTTTATGATATGATAAGCGGGTTATTGGCCTGGCGGGTTTATAAACTGCCGCTGGAAGTTTGATTTTATGAAAAAAGTTATTATTGCGGGATTATTGTTGGTAATTCTTATAGCCGGCGGCGTAATTGCTTTAATGCCCTCCGAGAATACAAATTCAAACGCCGACGTCCTGGCCTTAGTGAGCCCTTTTACCGATTTATCTCCCCAGCAGTTTAAACAAGCTCTGACGTCCACAAAGTATACGTTAATCGACGTCAGAACTGTACAGGAATACAGCGCCGGACACCTGGCAAAGGCTGAGGAGTCGGATTTTTACCAAACGCAGCAATTTTCCAAATTCCTTGACTCTTTAGATAAAAATAAGAACTACTTAGTTTATTGCAGAACAGGAGTCCGCTCCGGTAAAGCGATGGATTTAATGTTGCAAAAAGGCTTTAAATCTGTTTACGATTTGGCAGGCGGCTACAACGCCTGGGTTGCTGCCGGCTTCCCCGTAAAACAATAATCCCCGGCGAGCGCTTGACAATCTAGGTTTAGTGCCATATAGTAAAGCAAATCATAGGTGAAGGCTCGTTTTGTGCCTTGACCGACAAGCAATTGCCAGCCAACCCAACGAACCTCCACCGGTTCGTTTTTTTAAGGAAATGAGTAGAATATTTGATTTTAAAAAAAGATTTGGTCAAGAAATAGATATCAATGAAATAAAATTAAATTTTATTAATGTTATTAATCATTATTTAATTGAGCCATTAGACGAGAAAGAAGGCCCACGCTATACAGATTACAATAAGGGTTTATTTGATTTTATAGCGATAGAATTTAATCTTAATCCTTCGAGCATAATTAGAAATCACAACAGAAATAGTTTTGATCGCTACGAAACTTACAAACCATCATTTTCTTTTTTTTCAAACAATGATTTTGAAAAAACACTATTACTCCTGGAGATACTTTACGACTATTTCACAATTTCTAGTGAATATGATAAAGATTCTTGGCTCAAAAATATTGAATCGTCAATTCAGCTGGCACTTAACCAACCTATTTCTCTTGGGATATCTTGGCGAAATGGAAAATTTTATCCGGAGGGAGCAGAAGAATTTAATGAAAAATTAGTCTTGGACGTTTTGAAATGGCTTGAATCTAATCCGAAGATTCAATTATTGTATAAAAACGCCTTAGATAATTATTCGCAATCTTTGAAAAACTCCATAAAAAGAAAGGATACAATTAGCAATTCTTTTCAAGCGGTGGAAAAACTAACACAAGAATATCTGTTATCTCCTAAGGGATCTTTCGATAATAATTTTAACAATTTAGTAGATAAATTAGAGCTAGATAAGGAATGGCATAAAATATTTAATTCCTATAAGGAATTAAGCAAGGAATTTGGGAGACATGCAGGAAACGATAAAAGTTTTATTCCAAAAGCGGAGGACACAGAAGCATTCTTGTATCTGTCTGGTTTAATATTAAGGTTAATTTTACAAAAAAGTATTAAAAACGATAAAAAATAAGGGGGTGAAAATTAAACAATATGGAACTCAATGAATTCATAACGAATGTGTTAGTTGAAATAGAATCTGGTATTAAGAACGCCAATTCGAAATTAGGTAATCACTCGTTTGAAATTGAGGCATATAGAAGAGATAGCGAAACTGGTTTTATTTCTTTTGATATTGCAGTAAGGACTAGCGATGAAAACGGAAAAGACGCAAAAGCTGGTATTTTGGTATTGAATTTAGGAGTCGGAGGTAGCATGAAAAATTCCTCTGTTCAGGAGCAAGCCAATAGAATCAAGTTTTTTATTCTTCCGAGCAGAAATATCGGGTAGCTAATTCGTAATATCGCTTTTTAGCTGTAAAATTTCTTTCGTGGTATAATTTTGACATGACGATTAGTGATGAGTTGAAGAAGGTTATTGAATCGAGTACATTTGCGCTTTTGGACGGCAGATATATTTTTGCCAAAGTAAAAACTATCCCAAATTTTGACGATGGGCATTTTATGGTTTCCAAAGATAAGGACGAAATCAGCGTTTGTACAAGGGAAGAAAATCTTTCAAAACTTGATTTAATCGAAAAGAACAAAGATTTATATGTCGGCTTTGAGTTAAAAATCTCTTTACCTTTTTATGCCGTTGGATTTGCGGGCGCAGTAACAGGTGCCATGGGAGAGCGGGGAATGAATAATCTGGTAATTTCGACTTACTCCAAAGATTACCTTTTTGTGCGGGAAGAGCATTTGGAAAAAGCTCAACAAGCTCTGCTGGATTTAGGTTTCAAAAAAGCCTAAGTGTCGGGGTGCCGAGAATTGAACTCGGCCCACACGCACCCCATGCGCGCATTCTACCGATAAACTACACCCCGCAAATGGCCTTTTGAATTATAGCAGAAAATTTACTTCTTGAGATTAAATCCAGCGGCGGACGCGTTTTTTATAATCTAGCCACTGCTTTACAAAAACCTTTTCTAATTGTTTTTCTTCTCTTCTAATCATCAACTCAACCAGGGGAAGATGGAGAACGGTCAGTATAAGTGCGGTTGGCGAGCCAAAACAAAGTGCTGACCCGAAAAAGATAAACACATTTCCGCCAAGATAAAGCGGGTTTCGGGAAAAACGGTAAGGCCCGCCGGTAATGAGTGTTTTTTGCGGGACAAGTTTAATCACTGCCATTTTGTGTTTATAGAAATAGTATGTTGCCCACGTTCTTAGCAAAAACCCGGCAGCTAAGATTAGTAAGCCAAGGCTTATGGTCAAAGGCGATTGGAGATTAGGCAGTTTTAAGAATAAATCGAGCCGCGTGCAAAGAAAAGCCAAAATAAATCCGACCATTACCACTCCGAGGTTATGTGTAATACTGTCCAGGAGTTTATCAAGCATTTGATTTAGTATAGCACGTAAAATTAATTCGTTAAAACCGTTCAGGATTTCTCTTCGTTCAACAATATCTGGCAAGATTAGGCAACATGTGGTAAGATTAGGCAACATGAAGATTCCTCCAACTTATTCAATTACGCCGGAAATGATCGAGCTCATTGCAAAAATCGAGTCCTACAGAATTAACTTTGCCTCTTTAGAAATTTCTTCCCAAATTAAAGAAAATATTCAGCGGAAAAGCCTTTTAAAGAGTTCGCTTTACTCTGCGCGCATCGAAGGAAATCCGCTTGAGTTATCGGAAGTTTCATTTGAAAAATCAAAAGATATAAGTAAACAGGAAATTTTTAATATCATCGAGGCTTCAAGATTCATCGAAAAAAATACCGAAGGGACAAACATTGTCACAAAAGAGATGCTTTTAAAGCTTCACGAACTTGTCTTAAAAAATCTTAGTCCTGATGCGGGATTCTTCAGGAAAGAACAGAGCGCAATTTTTAATGAAGCCGGAGTGGCTGTATATATGCCGCCGTCACCTTTTCAAATAGCAAAACTTATCAAAGAGCTGTTGGCATATATCAACGAAGGCGGGGAAAAATTTCCGCTGGTTAAAGCCTTTGTAGCGCATTTGTGTTTCGAAAAAATCCACCCGTTTTTGGACGGAAACGGCAGGGTTGGAAGGTTACTGATCTCTTTAATTTTAAAAGTAAAAGGTTGGGATTTTACTCTTGCGATTCCCTTTGAAGAGTATTTGGATAATAACCGGTCGGAATATTATTTTTATCTAGACCAGGGTTTCAAAAATACAGATGAATATTTGTATTTTATGCTGAACGCTTTTCTTTCCGAGATTGAGAAAATCCGTGAGGATATTAAAAATGAGTCCAGTAAAAAAGATTTAATATTTTTGCCGCCTAGGCAAGAAGAAATACTAAACATCATTAAAGACCAAAGGGTTGTATCTTTTGATATGATTCGAAGGCATTTTCTAAAAGTACCAGAAAGAACACTGAGGTATGATCTTAAAAAGTTACTTGATAAAGGACTTATTGAAAGAAGTGGAGAAACAAAAGGAAGTTTCTATAGAGTTAAATCTGTTTGAGCTTAAATTGATTCTTCGCTTTGCTCAGTACTTCGGAGCTTCAGTATTTCGCTTCCACTCAGGATTTCGCTACGCTCAACCTACTTTGACCTGTTTTGATATCTTGATATTGTTCGAGAATTTTTTTATTATACTTTTATGGCAAGACATAGTAATTCGGAAAAGACAGAAAAAACTTCAAACGGTCCTTCGGAAGGTTCACAGAAAATGGAAGCAGTCAAACTGGCAATGGAACAAATCGAAAAACAGTACGGACGCGGAAGTATTATGCGCTTTGGCGACACCGGCCAGAAATTTGACGTCTCGGTTATCTCCACAGGCTGTCTTCCCTTAGATTTAGCACTCGGAGTAGGTGGAGTGCCAAGAGGGAGAATCATTGAAATTTACGGACCGGAGGCGTCGGGAAAAACGACAGTTTGTTTATCAATTATTGCGCAAGCGCAAAAGCATAATGGCGTAGCCGCCTTTATTGATGCCGAACATGCGCTTGACCCGTTATGGGCGCAGCGTCTTGGTGTTAAGTTAGATGAATTATTAATTTCCCAGCCGGATACCGGCGAACAGGCTTTAGAAATTGCTGAGAGTTTAATCAGAAGCGGCGGAATTGATGTGCTGGTTATCGATTCGGTGGCCGCTTTGGTGCCAAGGGCGGAAATCGAAGGCGAAATGGGAGATGCGATGATGGGGCTGCAGGCGAGGCTAATGTCGCAGGCTCTCCGAAAATTAACGGCGGTTATTTCCAAATCAAAAACCGTGGTGATTTTTACCAATCAACTGCGGCAAAAAATCGGTGTGATGTTTGGTAACCCCGAAACCACCACCGGCGGCTTGGCGCTGAAATTTTATTCATCGATAAGAATTGACGTTCGCAAAATAGAGACCTTAAAAGAAGGAGACGTGGTGGTTGGTAGTAGGCACAGAGCCAAGATTGTTAAAAATAAAGTGTCGGCGCCTTTTCGGATTGCCGAGTTTGACGTGATGGCCGATACCGGCATTTCGCGGGAGGGCGGAATCATGGATGTCGGGGTGGATATGGGCATTATTGAAAAATCCGGAGCCTTCTTTAGGTTTGGCGAACTTATGCTTGGCCAGGGTAAACAGGCGGCCGCGCTCTTTTTGAAAGAAAAACCGGATACTGCCAAAAAAATCGTTGAAGAAATAATGACCAAAAGCAAAACCTCTCCGGCCAGGGTTGAAGTCGGCGTCGAAGCGGAAAGCAAAGAGTAATATCGCAAGATGGACGATTTTGAAAAATTCTACAAAGCCTCTATCCGTTTTTTGTCATTCCGTCCGCGCAGTGAAAAAGAGATGCGGGACTACCTCACTAAAAAATTCAGAATTCAGAATTCAGAATTAAGAATTAAGAATGAAATAATAGAACGAATAATCGCGAGTCTCAAAAGGGATAAGTTCATTAACGATGAGGAATTTGTGCGGATGTGGGTGAAGCAGCGGACTTTATTAAAACCAAAAGCGTGGAGAGTGATTAAATACGAACTAAAACAGAAGGGAATTACGGACGAAATCATCGATTTCGTAATGACCAATGACCAATTATCAATGACCAAAAACCTTGACACGGAAAGCGCGCGTAAGTTGGCAGAAAAAAAACTCAGAACGATTCATGACAAAGACGATAAACGAAAAGTCTACGAAAAACTCGGCCGATACCTCGCTTCAAAGGGATTTGATTGGGATACGGTAAAAGAAGCCATTGACCAGGTTTTGGCTAAATAGTATAATAGGGAAGACAAAAGGAAATTTATGGATAGATTTTTGTTTACAAAGTTATCTCATCCAGCAACCCGCTAAACCGGGGCTTCTTTTTGTCTTCAAATTTAAGATATGGCACAAGATAATCAGGATTTAATTCAATTAGAAAAAAAACTTCTGGAAAGGGAAGAAAAACTTGAACAGGAAAGAGCGAAGCTTACCGAGCTTAAAGATAAATATCAGGAAAAACTGGAAAAAACCTCCGGTTTAAGTGCCGAGGCAGCCAAAAAAGAGCTCTTAGAACAACTGGAATTAAGTGAAGCTAAGACAGCCGCTAAAATTATCCGGGACAGGGAAGACGAAGCCAAGTCCACCGCCGATAAAAAGGCCCAGGAAATTCTGGTGGACGCTATGCGCTTTGGCGCCCTCAAGTTTATTGCCGAATACACGGTTTCGGTAGTGAAAATCCCCGACGAAGAAATTAAAGGCCGCATCATCGGCAAAGAAGGCAGAAACATCCGGGCTTTTGAACAGGCCACCGGAGTAGACGTTGATTTGGATGAAGAGGGTGTTATCAGGCTATCCAGTTTTGACCAGGTCAGACGGGAAGTGGCCAGAAGGTCTTTGGAAAAATTAATCAGGGATACCAGGATTCAGCCATTCCGCATAGAGGAAATTGTTGAGGAAACAAAAAAAGAAGTCGATAGGATAATGTTTGAAGAAGGCGAAAGAATGGCACATGAAGCCGGAGTGTTTAATTTGTCCCGCGAAATTCTGCAAGTCTTAGGCAGATTTAAATTCAGGACTTCTTACGGTCAGAATTTAATCATTCATACTTTGGAAGACGTCAAAATCGGAATCCACATTGCCGAAGAAATCGGGGCCAACGTCAATATTGTCCGCCTGGGGTGTTTATTCCACGATATCGGAAAAGTGCTGGAAGGCGAGGGCAGCCATGTCACTTTGGGAGTAGATTTCTTAAAGAAAAATAATATCCCGGACTTAATTGTTAATTGTGTGGCCGAACACCATGAAGATAAGCCGTTTTCCTCGGTTGAGTCGGTGATTGTGCATATTGCCGACCAGATTTCCGGAGCCAGACCGGGTGCTCGATATGAAGATGTGGAAAACTACGGTAAGCGCTTGGCGCAAATGGAAGAAATTGCCAAAAAATATGAAGGCGTTGAGGACGCTTATGCGTTTGAAGCCGGGAGAGAATTGCGGGTCATCATCAATCCGGGACAATTGGACGATGCGCAAACGACAGTGGTCGCCAATAAAATCAGGGATGAAGTCAGTAAATCTCAGGCAGTAGCCGGAGAAATAAAAGTGACCGCCATTCGGGAATTCCGCGCCACCGCCACCGAATTTTCCTCGTAAATAATTAAAAGGTGCTTGACCCGTTCGACTCCACTCAGTCCTTGGAGGACTTCATTTCGCTCAGGATCGCAGGGCGAAATAGTAATTGTTCGCCCCTTGACAACTTCTCATTTACATTGTATTGTTAAGCTAATTAATAATCAGCCATTAGCAATTAGCCACTAGTTATTAGTTCGACTATTTGTTAGGAAAGCGAGGTGAATTGAGTTGACAAAAAAAGATTTAATAGAGTTAGTTGCCAAAAAAGGGAATATGACCAATAAGGCAGCCAGAGATGCCGTTGGGGCATTCTTAAACGGCATCAGAGACTCCTTAAAAAGAGGCGAGAAGGTAGTGATTACCGGATTTGGCACATTCTCCATTAGAAAAAGAGCCGCCAGGCCGGGAAGAAATCCAAAGACCGGAGAAAAAATTACCATTGCGGCCCGCAAAGCACCGGGATTTACACCGGGGAAAACCTTGAAGAAAGTAGTAAGGTAATCCGAAGGTCCCAGAGTTAAATTTGGTATAATATTCCTAATATGACTTTAAGACTAAGAACTACGTTCTTAATTGCCACGGGTATTTTGGTTTTATGGTTTCTTTACGTCGAAAGAGCAATTTTGACGCCATTTATTTTAGCGGCAATTTTTGCCTACATTTTTAACCCCGTTGTCAACTTTTTTTCCCATCATTTGAAGCTTCCGCGAACATTATCGGTGCTGATTATTTACCTGGTAATTATTTCAATTGTAGTTTTAAGCGGACTAACTTTATCAAAGCAGGTAATGGAAGAAGCGTCGGAGTTGGGCAAACAGGCAACCGTCATCACCCAAACAGCCAAGACGCAAATAAACAGTTTGCCCGACTGGCTCAAGCCAACCATCAGCGATACGTTGAAAACGCTTGAGAATACAAGAGCGCTTTCTTACTCTTCTCTTTTTTCAATTTTCCCCAAAGCTTTCTTGGGAATTATCGACTTTTTAATCTTCCTTTTTTCGGCCTTCTATTTTCTTAAAGAAGGAAAAACAATGTATGACAAGGTGTTAAAATTTTTCCCCAATAATTACAAAATAGAGGTAGAAATTTTGGTCAGAAGAATCAATTCTATTCTTGGAGGTTATTTAAGGGGTCAGGTATTCTTAGTATTTTTTGTTTCTCTGATTTTGTTTGTCCTTTTGACAGCACTTGGCGTAAAGTTTGCCCTTATCCTGGCAGTTTTCTCGGGGTTTGCGGAAATTGTGCCGATTATCGGCCCGATTGTGGCGGCAGCGGTAGCGGCAGTGGTGGCTTTTTTTGGCGGGACTGCCAATTTTGGTTTATCGCCAATGCAGCTTGCTATCGGAGTCATCATTGTTTATGCGCTGGTTCGCCAATTCCAAGACTATTTTGTTACTCCTCAGGTGATGGGAAAAATTACCCAACTGCATCCTTTAATAATCCTTTTTGCGGTGGTCGCCGGAGAGCACACTGCCGGAATCTTGGGGTTAATTTTAGCGGTACCGATTGCGGGAATTGTAAAAATTATGTTTGAATATTCCCTCAATAAGATAAACATCAGGGAGAAAGCTTAAGCCTCAATATTTGCGATTTTCGAAATTTGTGACCGACGGAAGGTGGTAAGCCAGATTCTGTTCTAATCACAATCTATCTCGATACGATAATTGGTCGTTTCGTCCTGTTCTAACCAGGATGCCCTTTTTTCGATGCTCCTCTAAAGCAGAGTGGTAACGCATCTGTCAAAGGTTACAGCAGGTAGGATTATCCGTTTCACTCCCACTCGTCTCTGTTATTCTCAGATTCTGTCAATTCAGAATCTGTTCCCGATTTCACATGTGGGTAAAAAATCGGGACACTAGCTATCACTAGTCGGAACTTATGTTCCGTCCCCGGCTTTAATCCTGTCTGGACTTTCCTCCCCGCCAAGGCGGGGTAGTGACTCTCCTTCCGAAGGTCATTGGTATTTTAGCAAAAATTAGGCTGAATTTCCAATTCTGAGGTCATTTTGAGGCTAATCTTTAGGTATCTTGTGCTTTAATTTTCGCTTAAAGCATCTCATCTTTGCGAATGGCAAAGCATTCGATATTCACAGTTGAGGCACAAAACATTGCCGCTGCATTTAAAGTCGCTGTTTTCAATTTCTTTAATTTTCTCCAACAGTTCATCTTCGAACCGGTCGAGGTCCTCTTTTGTAAAAGTCATCGATTTTTTCGTTCCGCCTTCCAGGAAATAAAGGGTTAAAGTAATGTCTTCGGGTTTGCGGTTTAAGATCTCGTCTTTGACACGGGTGGCGGCCAAAGCGTACATGGCCAATTGCAGCTCGTGGGCTTCTTGGGCTTTTGGATTATCCTCGCCGGTTTTATAATCAATGATTTCGATACCTTTGCCCTTTTTATCAACCCGGTCGATTTTTCCGGAAACTTTGACGCCGTTTTTTAGTAGAAAAGAAAAATTCAGCTCAATGCCTAACGGTTTGACCGGCGGATGGCATTCACTTTTATAAAAAGTTTTTAGAATTTTTAGCCCTTGCTCGTAACGCTCTTTTTCATGTTTTTTATTATCGTATCCCTCGCTTATCCACTCTTTATCAAACATTTTTTTAAATTCGGGTAATGTCGGAGTATACCCCTCACGCACTTCTTTATAAAAATCATAAAGAGTGTTATGCAGAGAAATTCCGAAACTTTGGACAAATGATTTTGGTGTCGGAATATTTAAGATCACTTTCGCTTTGTAGTGCAACGGACAGATATCAAACATCTGCAGGTTTGAATAGTTGATGTAAGTGACTTTAAACGGCGGCGCCTTTTCTTCTTTCGTTTCTTTTTCCTGATAGGCAGATAAGGAGTTATCAAGGGAACTGTTCAGCAATTTTAACTCACGTTTTTTAGCTTGAAGCTGCGGTATTGCTTCAAAGACGAAGGGCGAAAGTTTTTTCATTCGTTTTCCACCGCCGTAATAATCAGCACCGGTAAAATATAAGAGTTCCTTGGCCCTGGTCATTCCGACATAAAAAAGCCGTCTTTCTTCCTGCAAGTGGAAGTCAACATTTTTTACCAATTTTTCTTTAATCAATGCTGTCGGTAGCGGAATTTTCTCAGCCCGTTCCCGGGAAGGAAAGCGGTCGGAAACAAGATTGACTAAGAAAACAACTTTAAACTCGAGACCCTTGCTTGAATGGATGGTTAAAATATTTACCGCATTCTGGTCTTTAATGTCAATGTCCGCGGCGGTTGGACTATCTCCCAACTGCATCATTAAAGTTAGCCATTCGACCAAAACAAAAATATTGCTATCCTCTCTTTCCGTTTCGAAATTCTTAATCCGGTCGAAAAATTTGGCGATATTCTGGATTTTCCGTTCTTCTTTCAGCGAAGTCGCTTCACCGAGTGTTTCGATAAGTTTGGAATCAATTAAAAAATAGTAAAGAATTTGTCCGGCTTGCTCTTGCTTACTTTTCTCCAAGTGCCTGATGGTCATCTTGCGAAAATCCTCTAACTTTTTTTGGGTGGGTTTAGTTAAGAATGGTTGATTAAGATTTTCTAGCGTTTCAAAAAGGCTTAGATTTTGTTTTTTGGCAAAATTCAAAAGAAAGTTCAACTCGACATACGGAATTTCGAAAACATCCATCGAGAGCACTCGAAAAAGCGCCACCGTATTGGAAAGATCGGTCAAAAATGTCAGGTAGGCTATCAGGTCTTTTATTTCTTCCTGTTGGAAAAGATAGCCCGGTCCTAAAAACTGGTAAGGAATTCTGTGCCTTTGTAAAGCAGCGGTAATCAGTTGTGAGTGGTTGTTGGCCCTAACGAGAATGGCAATATCTTTGTAATCGTATTTTTTGGAAAGCGTCTTAATGGTTTTGGCAATCGTGTCCGACTCATCATCGGCCCTTTGCTCATGGATTAACTCAACTGGCCTGCCTTTTGATTTGAACTTACTGTGCAATTTTTTATTGATATGTTCAACTATTTCAAGTCTGTTCGGGTTGTTATTCTGGATAAGTTTATAAGCGGCATCCAAAATGGTTTGGGTGGAACGGTAATTTTTTGTCAGAGTGATAATTTGGGCAATGGGAAAATTTTTCTTAAACTGCAAAACATTGGAAACTGCTGCTCCCCGAAAGCGATAAATTGATTGGTCATCGTCGGCAACCACATTGATGTTCTGATTCTTTCGGCCGGCCAGTAGGATTGCCAGTTCGTTCTGGGCAAAATTTGTATCCTGGAATTCGTCAACCAGAATATACTTAAATTGGTCTTGGTATTTATGGAGGATATTTTTTCTGGTTCTAAATAGCAAAAGCGTATTGGAAATAAGATCGCTAAAATCCATCACGCCATTTTTAACTTTCAACTCCTCATAGATTTCGTAAGCGTTGGCAAGTTCCAAGTATTGTTCAACTTCTAAGTTCTGACTACCAACATCTAACTTTTGATTTTTGATTTTTGATTTTTGATTTTGAGCCCATCGGAGATACTCCGTGGGCGATATGTCCTCATCTTTCAGTCTTGAAAAATGAATAAGTAGCGCATCTAAAAATTTAGTTGGATTGCCAAGCGGCTTGAAGATTTTTAATCCCAAATCAAAAAGATGCTGGCGTAAAAATAAAACGGATTCCGACTCGGAAATCAGTTTATAATTAGGGTCAAGACCGATATTGTGGGCCTCATCCCTCAAAATCCGGTCGCAAAAAGAATGGAAAGTATTAATCCATAAATTAACATATCCATACGGCAATAAAACATCCACTCTCTCCTGCATTTCAAAGGCGGCTTTTTCGGTAAAAGTTAAAGCCAGAATTTGCGATGGGAGTATCTCTTTTTTAAAAATCAAATATTTTATTCTTTGGGTAATAACTGTTGTTTTGCCTGTCCCTGCGCCGGCAATAATTAACAGTGGCCCTTGATTATGCCTGATTGCTTTAAGCTGGCTCTGGTCAAGCTTTAGGCGCTTTTCCCTCACTCGTATTCTGCTCGTGCTTACTTTCATGCCTGCCTTAATACCTGCTTCTGTGCCTACTCTCATTCAGGTATTGTATCACAGGCCGTAAAAAAGTTACCTACTCTTCAACCACAACCGTGCCTTTTTGCTCCGGATTTACTTCATTATGGTAAGTATATTTTCCGGCTTTTTTAAATACCACGCTGACGCTTGAACCATTATTAAATTGTCCTAAGTTTAAGAAAGGATATAAAAGATTTGTCGGATGATTGTCGGAGTTTACACTTCCATTGGTTCCGCTTTTATTTAACCAAATAATTCTTGTTCCCGGTTTTACGGTTAACGTTGCAGGATTGAAGCCTGAACCGGTAAGAGTAACGGTTGCCCTTTGCTCATGGGAATTTATAATTTGCTGTTGATTAATGAGAGTTTGCGCTGTTTTGTGTTGTTGTCCGATACCGGTACTGATAATTAAATAACCGGCAACAATAATTACGACCAATACCACAACTCCAAAGATTAAACGAGATTGTTTCTTCATTTTTCACCTCCTTCCCCGCCCGCCGCTAAAACGCTCCGTAAACCGTATTCGAATAGAATTGAAAAGGTTAACGGTAAGTTTAGGCGGGTATTTCTTCCTTTTTATGTTCAGATTCTAAATTTTTAGAGGAATTTAATTTTTGACCAAGACTGGAAAAACCCGATAAGACATTGCCAAATTGCGAATAGGCGTTGTTAATATGTTTACCAAGTGTGGCCATATTTTCTTCAATTTTCTCATAATCAATTTGCATGCTACGCAAAAGTGCGAAAAGCTCTCTGGACTTACTTTCAATTCTTTTTCCTTCAAAAGACAGCAGAATGGTTTGTAGATGGGCGTATAAAGTTGACGGAGAGACCATGTAAACTCTGGCACGTCTGGCATAATCTAAGAGCTCGATTTCATTGACAACTTCGTAATAAACCGATTCGCTGGGAATGTACATCAGGGCAAAATCCATGGTACCTTCGGAGGGCAAAATGTATTTTTTGGAAATTGCATCAATGTGTTTTTTAACATCCCGGACAAATTCTTTTTCAAACGTTTCCTTTTCCGCTTTTTCGTTTGCTTTAACCATTTTTTGGTAATTTTCCATCGGGAATTTGGAATCAATCGGCAAAATTCCGGCATCGGTTTTAATTGCGGCGTCAACTTTTTCTCCGGATTTAAATTCGTACTGTAAATGAAAACTGCTTTTGGGAAACATTTGGGCAATTAAATCTTTGAGGACCTGTTCACCGATATTGCCCCGCAGTTTCGGACTTTTTAAAAAGTCCTGCAGTTCGCGCATATTGCGGCCGATTTCCGACATCTGCCCGACTTCTTTTTCGACATCCCTGATGACTCGGGCAGCAGTATCAAGTCTTTCATTCAGTTGTTTGGTGTTCTCCTGCAGTGTCCGGACAGTCTGAGTAGAAGAATTACTAATTGTTGACTGCATGGTCTTTAGCCATTCCAAAAGTGCCTGGTCGGGTTTACGTTCAGAGAGTTTTTTGTTCAGAAAGTAGAGTATTACGGCGAAACCTACTATCAAAATTCCAACAATAACGAGCAGTTCCGTTTGCATACATCTATTCTAGCATTATTGGGAGAAATTTACGTCTTTTTTGTTTCAAATAAAATAAGACCTAAGGCGCCGACAATAAATGAGAAACTTCCCAAGAGAAAAAGACTATTGTGGAGTCCAAACAGGTCAATTCCTTTTCCCCAGAACGGCAACATCAAAGCCGCAATTACGCTTATAAAGAAACCTACTGTTGATGCCATTGTGCTTCTTTTATCATGGTCGGCTTCTTTTTGGGAAATATGCGAGAAAAGAGGGTCACGAAATGCATGCCCCGTAAAGAAAATTAGAATTATTGGTATTGCAACCAAGGTGTTGATAAAGCTTAAAAGAATAGCGCAGGCGCTCGGTATCAAGACGATTAAAAGCAGAGAAAAACTTTCCCCTATTTTTTTAGTAATTTTATGCGCGTAAAAATAAATGGGTATTTCAATCAAAGAAATGGCAGCGGCAATAAGTCCAAAATATGCAACATCTACTCCGATACCAAGTTGATAGGGCTGGGCGATATTTTGATTAAATACCATTCTGTTAACCGTCAGGGCGATTCCAATAATTACGGTAGCCATTAGAATTCTGTTTTTAATTGTTAAACGCACGCCATGAAAAAGAGTCTGATAATAATATTTTATTGAGTAAGGTTTTTTCTTAAATTCCCATTTGATTATGAAGATGAAAAAAGCTGCGGTAAAAAGAAAAATAAAAGACAGCAAATATGGTAACCCCGGATAAAATTTGTAAATTATAGACCCAAAAGGGCTTCCGATAATAGTCCCTACTAAGAAATACACGTTCGTTCTGCCAAAAACTTTTTGAAAATCCTGGTGAAGATCCTCTTTTTTCAGCAGTTCGTAAATTAAAGAAGAGATTGCTCCTGATTGGAATGCCCAACCCAGTCCATCAAAAAACATGCCCAGTAAAAAACCGTAAAAATTTGGATAAAGGAAAAATGTTAAAAAGCATAAAGCTTGCAAAGATACTCCAATTGCGACAGATATTTTATGTCCAAAAATGTCGGCAATTGTGCCTGTGGGGATATTGAAAAGTGACATGCAAAGCATAAAGAAACCGAAAAGCTCGCCGATTTGAAGCTGTGTTAACCCATGGGATAAAAAATATAGCGTGAAGGTTACGGAGGCCATATTCGCCAAACCGGCCATAAACTGCATGAGGTGAATTTTTCTAATTTCCTTCACACAATAATAGTAGCAGAATTATTCTCTAGTCGAAATAAAGTTCGGGGTTGATTAGCGGAGAGGTACAGCATCTGAAACAGCTTCTTGATTGGGATAGTTATTTCTTAATTTTTCAATATCTTCTTTGTCCATCTCCCAGCCAATAGCTCCCAGGTTTTCCTTAAGATGTTCAATGTCGTTTGTTTTAGAAAGAGTCACAACATTATCTTGAGAAATTAACCAATTAATTGCAATTTGCGCAGGTGTTTTATGGTATTTTTCCGCCATTTCGACAACCATATTTTCTTTGTCTTCCAAGAGAACCCCTTTTTGTAAAGGCCGCCACGCGATAAGTATCATATCGTGTTCTTGACAGTATTGTAGTATGCCTTTTCTTTCCGGTTCACGAAATTTAAGGTTAAGGTGTAATTGGCAAGCAACGATTTTATTATTTGTAGACGATTGTGCTTCTTCAATTTCACTAGTTGTAAAATTACTGACTCCAATATTTTTAATCAGCCCTTGCCCAAAAAGTGTATCCATTGCCTTCATTGTCTCTTTGATGGGGATATCCGGGTTTGGGAGATGAATAAGATACAGATCAAGATAAGCAGTTTGCAGTCTTTCGAGGCTTGCCTTACAAGAGGTAATCAGGTCGTCATATTTTAAATGGATAGCTTTAACTTTTGAAACAAGAAACAGTTTTTCTCTTTGATAATTTTTAATTGCTTTTCCAACCAGTATTTCCGTATAGCCGTTGGCATAACTTTCTGCAGTATCGATATGAGTAACTCCTAAATCAATGGCATTTTTAATTGCTCGAATGTCAGCTTGGTCGTCATTGTTTAAATCACGACTTTCTCTTCCTCCCATTTGCCAAGTGCCAAGTCCATAAACTGGTATTTCAAAACCATTCTTTAATTTTTTGACAGGGATTGGCATAGTTGAAATAAATTATACCACTCTATCGATTCTAGTGTTTTTAGTCCTTGGAGTTGGCGCTTAATCAAAATAAAGTTCGGGGTTGGCGGAAATTTTTTTCCAGTCGGCTTCTTCGTTGTTAAAGAATGCAGCAGCGGCGATCATGGCAGCGTTGTCGGTACACAACCGCTTCTCGGGTATGAAAAGCGGAATTTCTAATTTCAAATTTCTAATTTCTAATTCAAAACGTTTTCTTAACGTCTGATTGGCAGCAACACCACCACCTAAGAGAATTGATTTGGCTTTGAACTTTTCTGCCGCCCGAAGAGTTTTTTTAGTGAGAACCGCAAAAATCGCCTCCTGGAGAGCAAAACTGATATTTCTAATTTCGTCATAATCCGGAGTTTGTAGTTTTTGCACTTCCCTTAAGATGGCGGTCTTTAATCCGGAAAAGGAAAAATCAAAATCATCGGTACCGATCATCGGCCTGGGAAAATGGTAAACGTCTTTTTCTATGCCTTTTGCCAACTGTTCAATTTGCGGTCCGGCCGGATACGGCAAATTTAAAAGTCGACCTGTCTTATCAAAAGCCTCGCCGGCCGCATCGTCTCTGGTTCCGCCCAGCCATTGGATATTATTATGACTTTTCATTAACACCAAATCGGTATGTCCGCCGGAAACGATCAGCGCGATGGCGGGGAACTCAATCTCCTTAGATTTATGAATTTCGCTAACGAAATTTGCGTAGATGTGTCCAGACAGATGATTGACGGGGATAAGCGGTTTATGCCAAACATAAGCCATGGTTTTGGCAGTTTCGACTCCAACCAAGAGCGAGCCGATTAGCCCAGGTCCGACAGTGACGGCAATGGCATCAATTTCCCTTTGCGGATTTTTTAAAACCTCAAGCGATTTTTCAATCACCGGAATTATAAATTTGACCTGCTCTCTGGCGGCAACTTCGGGAATTATACCACCGGTTTTGGCGTGAAGAGCTAAGGAGGTAGCAATAATATTTGACAAAAGCTTGACTTGCTGATCATTTTTGTCGGCTGTGATTACTGCCGCTGAGGTTTCATCGCAACTTGTTTCAATGCCAAGTATCGTCACAAATTAATCCCCACTTCCGTACCGATCTTGATGCTGTATTGCTTTGCCAAGCCGGCATTTATTTCCAGTACCTTATCGGCTTTTTCGCCGGTGGTGTAGGTCGGAAGATTATTAGTGTCTTTCTGTACGGGAACATTCTGAAAAATGTCGACTACTCTATCGTTATTAATAAAAATAATATCAATTGGAAATTTCATGTTTTTCATCCAAAAAGAATAGTAATCGGGCTTTTGGAAAATGAAAAGCATACCTTGATGATTGGCGATTCTATCAAATTTCGCTAGTCCCACTTCCTGTTCAGACTCCGTTTTGGCAAGATATAGAGAAAATACATGCCCATTGATTTCGGCGGTTGGTGGTTGGGGACTGAAATAATCGATTTTCAAAAGGACAACAACGAGGATGATAAATGCTACTAATAAAAAATAGGTAATCTTCATAGGTTCAATTCATTCGCTATTTCCTTGGGTCATAATTTATTTTCTGCGGAGATAATCCCGGCAATTTTTGAGGTAGAACGGTCGGGAATTCTGCCAACTACTTCGATAACTTCGCAACCGATTTTTTCTGCCTGTCTTCGGGCATGTTTTATAACCTCGCTTCCCTTGGTGACGGCAATAATTGACGGTTGTACCATTTTTGTCAATTTGTCGTAGTCGTTGTTGTCGTGCATAAGAGGCAATTTTATTACATAGTCGACGAAACGGATTGCTGCCAGTAAACCGATTCTTTCATCCTGGGTATTGATTGGCCGGTTCTCGCCTTTAACTCTGCGGACGTTTTCATCGCTTTCCACAAAGACAAACAAGATGTCACCGCCTTTTTTTGCCGCCTCTAAGAATTTGAGGTGGCCTAAGTGAAGAATATCGAAACAACCTCCGGTAAGAACCACAGTTTTTCCTTCCTTTTTTAGTCTGCGGCTGATTTTTGCCGCTTCTTGAATATTAACAATTCTATTTCCCACGCGGGGACTAACTTTTTCAAAGTGTCGCATTATTGCGTCCCCCTTAAATAAACCGCTTGCCAGGGTTGGTAGTCGGAAACAAATTTGTCAAAAATTATTGTTTTACCGTTTCTGGTGACGGTTCTGGTGAAGTAGACATCTGCTCCCCAAGCCGCAAAATCCGTTTGTTTTAATTGTCCTTTTGGAAGTGTAGGATCATCCTGATAAAGAGTCGGCGGCGGCGGCGTTTGATTGCTGACAACCGGCGTGGTCATCATGACCCGCCTGCCGTCACTTGTTCCATACAACTCAAAGGTTAAAGCCAAATTGTCAAGGTCGATTTTGCTTTGAATTAGAATATAATGTCCGGTATCGTTTAAGAATTTCAGGTCAACAGTGGGTACATAAATGGTTGCATCCAAACCCGGAGGAGAATCTTCCTCGTAGTAGCCGACTCTGTAGGCATGGGCATGTCTTTCCACAATTGGTAAGCCGGCGTTAAGCAAAGCTCTAAAAAATGTGGTTGAAACTTGGCAGACTCCACCGCCGTCTCCCAAGACGGTTTTCCCGTTCTGGATAACATAAGCCTGTTGATAACCGGTAAAGGCAGAGACGTCACCAAGGGCTTTGTCGAAGGAAAAAGTTTCACCCGGGGCAACCAGTATGCCATTAAGTCTGTTAGCGGCAAGGTTGATGTTAAAGATTCTGCTTTGGATAGAGTCATAAAAAAGAGAATGGCCAACACCGATTAACTCTTTAATGCCCAGGTTGTTGACCTTTTCGGTAGTAATGTCGGGTGGGATTATTTTTATAGGAATAGTGATTGAGACTGCTAAATTTCTTCCTGCGGAAACAATGTCGGGGATGTCGGAAACAATTTTTTTATCCAGTAAGTCAAGATCTAGTGTCTGCCCGTTCTCAGAGGGCCGAAAAGTCGTTACCCGGTTGTTTTCGAATTTAAACAGGGCATCAATAGGTTTTTCTTCTATCTTTTGCGAAACAGGCTGGATTAAAGTTAAAAGTGTGTTTTGATCATAGGAGTAAGCTGCCGGAAGATAAATGCCATTGATATAAGCTTGAAGAATGATGCTTAGGTCTGAAATCAGATTTCCCGATCTGCCGATGCTGTAAGCCTGGTCGGAAGAAAGATTTTGGTCATAACCAAGACTGATTTGACCGGCGGAAACCGTGGCAATCCCGTAATCACTTGCGAAAGTAATCTGGGCGTTTTTTATTTGGGAGTTTTTTGCAGTAAAGAAATCACTTACCGCCTGTTTGGTTTCGCCGCCAAAATTTACATTATCAACATAAACTCCTTGATAAACTTTGTTTGCATAAATTTTTTGATATGCAAAAAAGCTAAAGCTGATGATAAAGAAAAATGACAGTATGGCACCAACAGAAAACCAGAAGACTACCCGGGAAATGCGGATTAGACGTTTCGAGTACTTGAATCTGATGCCAAATTTAAGTTTGTTAAGCTTGTGGAGATTAATCTTCATTGATATGGTTTATATTTGGTATTATACTATAAAATAGCTATGGATAATGATCAAACCTTGTTTGAAAATCCTAGTGGCCAAAATTTTCAAAATACACCAGGAGCAACTGTACCGGCGGCAGCTGCTTCTGCGCCGGTATCTCAAGCTCAGGGAGTTCCCCTTCAGGCAAATGCTCAGGATTTGCAAACACCACAGCCACCATTAGATGCTCCACCGCCTCCGCCTTCAACGGTGGTAGATTTGTCTTCAGGCTTACAAGATAACCATTCCGGGGGAAACACTTTCTCGGTAATAAAAAGAGTGGTAAAAGTTTTAATCGGGTTGGTGGTTGTCCTGCTGGTTTTTTTATTGGCTTTTTTTGTCGTGATTCCGCACTTACCAAAAAGCTCTTCGAAGAACGTAACTCTGACCTACTGGGGGCTTTGGGAAGATAGTAGCAGCATGCAGGGCATAATCTCCGATTTTGAAAGAGCCAATCCGAACATAACAATTAATTATTCAAAGCAAGATATAAAACAATACCGGGAAAGACTTTTAACCAGAATAGCTAACGGAACCGGACCGGATATTTTCCGGTTTCATAATTCTTGGTATCCAATGCTGGCAAGTGTTTTACTTCCGCTACCTAGTGACACAATTTCAAAAGAAGAATTTAATCAAAGCTTTTATCCCGTTGCCCAAAAAGATTTAATTAAAAATGGCGGAATTTATGGCATACCCCTTGAAATAGATACGTTGTCGCTATTTATTAATAAACAGCTATTCCAGTCTGATGGTCTTGGGCCTCCGACAACTTGGGAAGATTTTACTAACGATGCCAAAGAATTAACAGTAAAGGATACAAACGGGAAGATAAAAACTGCCGGAGCAGCCATTGGTTCATATTCAAATATTACTCATGCTCCGGATATTCTTTCTTTGCTTCTTTTACAAAACGGCGTAGACCTTAATAATCTCCAAAGCTCAGCAGATCGAGGTGCAGGAGCGCTGACTTTTTATACGTCTTTTGTTACGGATCAGAATAATGTGTGGGACGATACGCTGGATCCGTCAATCTTGGAATTTTCCAAAGGAAACTTAGCAATGTATTTTGGCTATTCTTGGGATTATTTTACTATCAAGCAAGCCGCAGGTCCCGGCCTTGCTTTTGAGATAGTGCCTGTTCCGCAACTTCCAAATCAAAACGTTACGCTCGCCAGTTATTGGGTGGAAGGGGCCTCGGTCAAAAGCCAGCACCAAAAAGAAGCGTTGTTGTTTATGCAATATTTGGCAGAAAAAGAAACCGAGGAAAAGTTTTATGCAGACATAGCTAAAACCAGAGCTTTTGGTGAACTTTATGCAAGAGTAGACCTCGGAGATACTTTAAAAACAAATACCATAATTTATCCTTTCATAGCGCAGGCGCCTGATGCTTTTTCATCTTATATGGTTGATCAGACCTACGATGACGGATTGAATCAGGAATCCAATACGTATCTTGAAAATGCTGTTAATTCAATTTTGAGTGGCGGGTCTGCCCAGTCGGCTTATAGCACGCTTTCGCAAGGGATTTCACAGGTGATGCAAAAGTATGGACAGTAGAGAAAAATCTATTCTAAAGACGCTGCTCTACGCCGATCTTTTCGATTATCCTCTGACCAAAGAAGAAATTTTTAAATTCCTTATTTCGGAAAAAAGCGTAAGCCTGTCGGAGATAATAGAAAGCTTGAAAAATAGCCATTTGCCAATTGAAAGATCAAAAAAATATTTTTACATCAGGGGAAAACAAGACTTGGTTGCTAAGAGAGAAAGAAGAGAAAAGGTAAGTATCACTAAGCTTTCCAGAGCCAAAGATATTATTAAAAGGGTTAGCTTTATTCCACCAATAAAATTCGTCGGTGTCAGCGGTGCGCTGTCAATGCGAAACTCCGACGAGGAAGATGATATCGACCTTTTTATTATCACTAAAAAAAATTTGGCGTGGACAACAAGATTATTTCTGGTAATTCTGTTATCAGTTTTAGGCGTTTATCGAAATAGACAAAGTAAAAATTACGCCAATAAAATTTGCCTAAATCTTATCTTGGACGAAACTCGAATCGACCTTAGTCAGACTAGCAGGGATCTTTATACGGCCCACGAAATTGTGCAGCTGCTGCCAGTTTTTAATAAGGAACATACCTATCAAACTTTCCTTCAACAGAATAATTGGGTTAAAAATTATCTACCCAACTTTAGCGTCGTTAAGAACGTTCCGTCTTGCAAAAATACATGGATTAAAGAATTTTTAGTAACAGTTCTGACCATTACACAATTGGAGAAAATAGCAAAGTTCTTACAATTAAAGTATATGCAAAGCCACATTACCAACGAAATAACAGAAGACGGTTTTTTGAAATTTCACCCCTTTGATTACAAAACTGCTGTTTTAAAAAAATATAAACGCCAATTATTAAAATACCATCTTTAGAAATATCCCCTAATATACTACTAGAGGTTATTGACAAAAGATTTCGGTTACTATATCATGCTTAAGGTTAATTGAAATTATTTTATTATTCCCTCTAGTTATACTGTGAGGGATTTTATTTTGAATAGGCTATGGACACCAAAAAAATATACTTAACAAAAACCGGACTGGGAGAATTAAAACAGGAGTACGAAGAGTTAATTAAAGTAAAAAGACCGGAAGTTTTGGAAAGAGTATCCCAGGCAAGAAGCATGGGAGACCTTTCGGAGAACGCCGAATACGTGGCTGCCAGGGAAGAGCTATCGTTTATTGACGGAAGAATCGATGAATTGGAAGAGTTAATAAAGCAAGCTGTTCCAATTCAGGAAAGCCATGCCAAGGGAAATCACGTGGTCAAGTTGGGTTCAACGGTCACTGTCCATATTAAAAGCAAGAAAGAAGTATTTACAGTTGTCGGTGAATGGGAAGCCGATCCCAAAGAAAAGAAAATCTCCCACGAATCTCCTCTGGGCAAAGCGCTGCTTGGCAAAAGGATCGGGGACAAAGTAGAAGTGGAAGCTCCGGCAGGCACAGTTTCCTACACGATTGTTTCTGTAGAATAATCATTAGAACAAAACAGCAGAAGAGATTCAAGTAATTCATATTTATTGCCTTATGGAAAATACAATGCTTGCGGTAGTCAAAGAAAAGAAAGCCCCGGGAATATTGATAAAAAACGTTCCCATCCCCAAGCCGAAAAAGGGAGAAGTGCTGGTTAAAGTTAAGCTTGCCTCTATTTGTGGAACAGACGTTGGAATTTACGATTGGAATCTTTGGGCCCAGGAACAGATTAAGCCGCCGGTGATTATCGGTCATGAAATAGTTGGGGAGGTATTGGAAATTAACGGAGATGATAACCCACAAAAAATTAAAGTTGGAGATTTAGTTTCGTCGGAAACACATATTTTTTGCGGAAAATGCCGCCAGTGTAAAATCGGTAACCGGCATATCTGTGAGAAGATGCAGCTCTTCGGGATAAGTAGAAATGGCAGTTTTGCCGAGTATGCCACCATTCCCCTAAAAACAACTTGGAAGAATAATTCAAGCATTCCCCTGGTGGAAATGAGTTCCCAGGAGCCATTCGGAAATGCCGTGCATGCTGTCAGCGAAGCCCAAGTAAAGGGTAAGACGGTAGCGATAATAGGACTAGGTCCGACAGGACTGTGTGCGATAGTTGCCGCAAAAGCCTTTGGAGCGGCTAAAGTAATTGGAATTAATAGAGGGGAGTACAGAAGAAATTTGGCAAAAGAAATGGGAGTAGATGAAGTATATCGGAAGTTACCCAAAAAATATTATGGCGCTGTTGATGTAATCTTTGAAATGTCGGGAAACAGGGAGGCAATTACAGCCGCTTTTGAAATAGTAGCTATGGCTGGAAAGGTGATTGCTTTTGGAATTCCAGATAGCGAAATTGCTGTTGATTTTGGCAAGTATATCATCGATAAAGAATTGACGATAAAAGGAATATTTGGTAGAAATATTTGGAAAACTTGGGAAAAAGTTTCGGAGCTTTTGACAAAAGGCAAAGTAGACTTAAGTAAAATTGTGACTCATGAATTTCGTCTTTATGAATTTGAAAAAGCCATGAAAGTGATGAAATCCGGTAAGTGTGGTAAAATTATTTTACAACCATGAATGTAGCCGATTTTTACAAACAACTGGAAGAAGCGATAAAATCAGGTGCCAGTCCCAGAGTGATTGAATCCGGACAGGGAGCGTATTTAACAATCGGTGGCGTTAAAAAATTAAATTTTTGTTCCAGTCATTATCTGGGATTGGCTGAAGACGAAAGACTCAAAAAAGCCGCACAAGAGGCAATTGCCGAATACGGTTTAGGAACGGGTTACCGGACTCTGGCCGGAACCCACACCCTTCACCTTCAGCTTGAAGAAGCAATCGCCAAATTTAAGGGCACCGAAGCCTCAGTTGTTTTTTCCAGCGCCTATATGGCAAATGCGGCGGCAATACAAACAATTATTGGCAAAGAAGACATTGTTATTTCAGATGAACTAAATCACGCGTCGATTATCGACGCGGTGAGACTTTCCGGTGTAAAAAACAAATTCATTTATAAACATGGAGACGCAAATGATTTGGAAGAAAAATTAAAGGAAGCTTCCCAATTAGCAAAAACGCCCCGCCCGCAAGCGCCTGAGCGTAGCGATGGCGGGCAGGCAAAATTAGACGGACAAATGCCAACGGTTCTTATCGTCACTGACGGTGTTTTTTCGATGGACGGCGATCTGGCCCCGCTTCCTGAAATTGTCAAGTTTGCTAAACAATACGGCGCACTAACGATGGTAGATGATGCTCATGGTGAGGGAGTTATGGGACGAGGTGGAAGAGGCGTGGTTGACCATTTTGATTTGGTGGGAAAAATTGATATAGAAATTGGTAGTCTTTCTAAAGCATTTTCCGTCATCGGTGGATTTATTGCCGGCCGCAAAAGTTTAATTGATTATTATAATCTAAAGGCAAGACAGAGACTCTTTTCAATCGCCTTAACAATTCCGGATACGGCCGCAGCTTTGGAGGCAATCAATATTTTACTCGAATCCGATGCCCTGGTTAAAAAACTGTGGGATAATACAAAGTATCTTAGGGAAAGATTCGGAGACTTGGGTTTTGATACGGGACATCCGGAAAGTCCGATTACTCCCGTAATGCTTGGAGATGAGGAATTAGCCAAGCAGTTCAGTGCTAAACTTTTCGAAGAAAATGTATTTGCAACACCGATAGTTTTTCCAATGGTTGCCAAGGGGAAAGCAAGAATTAGAGTTATTCCGTCGGCTGCCCATTCCAAAAAAGATTTAGACATTGGTATTGCTGCGTTTAAAAAAGTGGCAAAAGAACTAAAAGTGCTATAAAATCCTCTTATGACCAAATATAATCTGATTGCTTGCGGCGGAACTTTCGATTTACTGCATGCGGGGCATAAAAGTTTCATACAAAATATTTTAAGGGTTTCCGAAAAAATTGTTTTAGGTTTAACCAGTGATGCATATGTTCAGGCGTTTAAAGAGGGAAAAGAAATTGAATCGTTTGAAAGCAGAAAAAAAGTACTCGAACAGTTTTTAAACTCAATTAATGCCTCGGAGAGAATTCAGATAGTCTCAATCGATGATTATTTTGGTCCGCTTTTGGCTAATGAATTTAATCCTCAAGCCATTGCCATCACTTCACAGACGGAGCAAATGGCAGTTGATATCAACAAAAAAAGACAAGAGAAAAAATTACCGGAACTTGAAATAGTCAAAGTTACTCTAGGGCTTGCGGAGGACGGAAAGATTATTTCTGCGACTAGAATTAGAAACGGAGAAATAAATAGAGACGGTAGGCTTTATCTAAATCCCAATTGGCAGAATAAAACTTTGATTCTCCCGGAAAATTTGCGCCCAGAGTTGCAAAAACCTTGGGGAGAAGTTTTGTTTGAGGTACCGGAAAATATTGAGGCTGCAAAAACTATAACCATCGGTGACATTAATACACAAATGTTCAATCAAAAAGGTGTCGGTCAGTTTCTGTCAATTGTTGATTTTTTGGTGCAGCGACAAATTAAATTCCATGACCTTTCGGAATTGGGCTTTAATAACCATATTTTCCAAAAAGTAAAAAATCCCCACGGTACAATTACTCCGGAGTTGTTTCGGGCAGTAACCGAGGCTTTTAAAACTAAAGATAAAAAAGTAATCTTAGTGGAAGGGGAAGAAGATTTGGCGGTTTTACCGGTAATACTGGTTTCACCTCTAGGGTTTTCGACTTTCTATGGCCAGCCGAATGTCGGAATGGTCAGAATAGACGTCACCGAAAAGAATAAAGAAAAAGCACACGAATTAGTATCTAAATTCGAAATTTCCGCTTAATTGTTTTTGTAGTTCTTCAAAAGAGAAAAGGCTCTGTCGATATCGTTGTTGGAGAGAATAATTGTTAATTCGGAATAAGTGGAGATAACATCGATAATGTTAATTTCGTTCCATGCCAACAGTTTTAAAATAGAATAATATACGCCCGGTGTGTTGACAGTTTCTTTTGTCAGCAAGATAGTGATTGATGATAAATTTTTGATTTTTGCAACCAGTCTCTCATCTGCAAAAAGCTTTTCCATCGGTGTAAGGATTTCTTCTCCGACTATCAGCATTGTCTCTCTAACGCCTTGGGTTAAATTACAAAAAATATCTTTTCTTTTTTCGGAAGTGAAAAATACTTTCTTGTGTTTTTCGATAATTGTATCGGAGTTAAGATAAGTAAGCTCTGCCAAATTGGAGCGCGCAGTTATCCCACTTAGGTTGATTATTTGTTGAGTAACTTTTCTTTTTGTTTTCAATTTACTACTGGTTCGTTTAAGAGCCATAACAATGGCGCTCCGCCCAACCTTTTTTAAGAGTTTTTCTTCAATTTGAGGACGTAAATCTTTAGCCAAGGCGGAATAATTGATGATTCCTCTGGCAAGTCCGTCCTCCAAAAGAGGAGAGGCTTTGACTAAGTTTTCAACCACGGAAGTCGTGCTTATCATGTGACAAGTGTAACAGTCAAATGAATTTTTGTCAAATATTGTTTAAAAGTTGACATATGCAAATTAGCCATTATAATGTTCAAATATGGGAAATATAGTTGAAGCAAAATTTATGGAACCAAATCCTACTGGAAGAGCAAAAGCAGCTGTAGGCGTACCATTAGCGCTTCTTGAACCTGGTGAATTGGAAGCTGTTCTTTCTCATCAGGTAAGTAGTAATATTCCAAATAGAATGTGGCTTGTCGGTCCTGACAGAAGAGTGTTGGGTATGGTGGATCCGAACGATTTTGACTCTGCTAGAGAAAATCAATCATGGGTGGAAGCAGCCTCAGCAAGGATTTTGGACTGTGGCGCTCATGCGATCGTTTTAGAAAGTTCTTATTCTGGTGGAGTTGACAAAGAAGCATTTCTCAGAAGATCACTTCCTCAAGGAATTTTACAGAGATTATTTCCGTCAAGTGTTGAATCAGCTGCTGCTTAATAAATGTGTTTATAATTATGTCAAGTTTTGAAAAATTAAATTTAGAAAAGTTAGCAAAAAAGCAGCCCTTCTGAGGGAATCTTTTTGTAATTAACAATTACCGGAAAAGATATCCCTAAACGGAAGGGTTTTTTAGTGGTTCGACAATGCTCACCACTAAAGTCAGGAGGTGAAATATTATGGATAGATTAGCAGGTAGGACACCAGAAGAAGTAGCTCAGGAAGGAAGTCAACCGGATGGTGGAAGACATAGCTTTTCTTCATCGCGAAAAGTAGACCTAGCAGGTATTTCTTTTAGAACTTCAGTAACAGAACAAATTATAGTTAGACCGAGAGTTGTTCAAGCGGACGAAGTTAACCCAGGAACTTCGGATAGAGCACGTCGACTCGTGCCCTGGATAAACGAACTGGGAGAAAGAGTTCAAAGTTAAAAAGAATTTTATTTCTTATATTACTAATTTGTAGTAGAATAGGGTTATGTTTTGGGCGGATAAAGTTGCAAGCGACATCATTGCTTCTGGCAAACATAAACCCTACTGGGTTGACGACATGAAAACCCCCTCCGGTTTTTCTCATGTCGGTTCATTAATGGGGCCGGTAATCCACAGCATGATCTTCAGAGCACTTCGAGATGCGGGTCAAAATCCGAAATTCACTTTCGTGATTAATGATTTTGATGCTATGGACGAACTCTCTCCGGAATTAAAAGAAGATTTCAGGCAATATATGGGTATGTCTCTTAAGCAAGTTCCATCTCCTGTTCCCGAATATTCAAACTTGGCAGATTATTTTGCCGGTGATTTTGTTAACTCAATAAGAAGTTTAGGGGTGGAAGCAAAAATCCTTTCTTCATGGGAACTTTATCATCAAGGAAAATTTGATGGAGTAATTAAAGAAGCTTTAGATAATGCCGAAAGAATTCAGGATATTTATCAAACAATTAGTGGTAGTCAAAAAAAAGCATCCGGTTGGTTACCCTTGCAGATTATTTGTGAAAAATGCGGCAAGCTTGGAACAACCAAAGTTTTTGCCTGGGACGGTAAAGAGGTTTCTTATAAATGTGAACCAAATCTCGTGAAATGGGCTAAGGGTTGTGGCTATGAAGGCCGAATAACTCCTTTTGGCGGAACCGGCAAACTTCCCTGGAAAGTGGATTGGGCGGCGCACTGGAAAGTAATCGGCATCACAATCGAAGGGGCGGGAAAAGACCATGCTTCGGCCGGCGGTTCTTACGATATTGCCATGGCTCTTTGTGAAGAAGTATTTGATTATCCAAAACCCTTTAGGTTACCTTATGAATTTATTTTAATCGGCGGCAAAAAAATGTCTTCATCAAAAGGTTTGGGGCTAAAAGCCCACGATTTGGTAAAAATATTGCCTCCCGAGGTTGCCCGTTTTCTTTTTGCCAGAAACGGTTTCAAATCACAAAGCAACTTTGATCCGCAAGAAAGAACTGCGATCCCAAGCCTTTTTGATGATTACCAAAAAGCGGCCGATGCATTTTTCAATAAAGGCGATGAGGATTTAGTTAGAGCGTTTGAACTGTCCAAAGTTAGCGAAATTAAAAAACCTCCACAAATCAGATTTTCCGTTTTATCCCAGTGGATACAGATGCCCAACATGGAAGAGGAAATTAAAAAAGAAGGACTTGAAGAATGGGCAAAATATGCCAGAGTTTGGGTGGACCAATTTGCTCCGGAAGAAGACAAATTCATAATTCAGAAACAGTTACCGGCTCAAGTTCAGAATTTATCTAAAGAGCAAAAAGTATTCTTAAAACAATTGAGCGAAGAATTAGACAAGCAATGGAACGGTGAAGAATTTCAGACCAGAATTTATGACATCGGAAAAGAATTGAAATTGAATGGAAAACAGTCTTTTGCGGCAATTTATCTTTCTTTAATCGGTAAAGATCACGGACCAAAAGCGGCTTGGTTAATTTTATCGTTGGATAAGGAGTTTGTGAAAAAAAGATTTAATGAAACCTCGATATAAATTATTAATTGCTACTAAAAATGAGGGAAAGGTCGGAGAGTTTAAGGAATTTTTAAAGGATTTGCCATTGGAAATAGTTTCTCTTCATGACTTAGGAATTACGGAAGATATTGAAGAAGACGGAAAAACCTACCGGGAAAATTCGCAAAAAAAGGCAATATTTTTTTCTAAATTAGCGGATTTACCGACAATTGCCGACGACGGCGGAATAGAAATTTCGGCCTTAAATAATCAACCCGGGATAAGGTCGAGACGCTGGCTCGGTTACGAAGCAACAGATGAAGAGTTAGTCAATCATATGTTAAAAATCTCAAAATCTTTGCCAAAAGATAATCGAAAAGCTGTGTTTAGGACAATTGTTTCTTTTGCCCTGCCAGACGGTAGGATTTGGAGCGTTGAGGGGAAAGTTGACGGTGTAATTGCCGAAAAGCCATTATTGAAAATCTTAAAAGGTTATCCTTACCGGTCTTTTTTCTTTATTCCAAAGATAAATAAGTTTTACCATGAGAGTGAGCTTTCAAAAAACGAGCAAAAATTATATAATCATAGATATAAGGCAATAAACAAGTTAAAACCAATTATGAAGAAGCAATTGGGTTTAACTTCAATTTAAAATTAAACTATGCTTGATCCAAAATTAATCAGGGAAAACCCAAAACTGGTTGAAAAAAAGGCTCTGGAAAAAGGAATAAAAATTAACATCGACTACATCAGCGAGCTCGACGCAAGATTTCGAGAAATAGATTCAATGGCCCAAAAATTAAGAGAAGAAAGAAATAGATTGGCAAAAAATATCTCCAGTGCCGCTAATAAAGAAGAAGCGATAAATAAAGGCAGAGAAATAAGAGTAAGGCTGGAAAAAGAAGAAAAGGTTCTTGATAGTGTCAGACAGGAATATCAAAAGGCTCTGATGTCAATTCCGAATTTAGCCAAAGCCGATGTTAAGGTCGGAAAAGATGAGTCGGAAAATGAAGTAGTCAGAAAATATGGGAAACCGACAAAATTTACTTTTAAAGTGAAAGACCATTTGGAGTTGGGAGAAGCGCTTGACATCATTGATGTCAGGACAGCTGCTAAAGTTTCCGGTCCGCGTTTTACTTACCTTAAGAATGACGGAGTGCTCTTGGAGTTTGCTCTAAAACAATTGGCGTTCGAAACTTTGATTAAGGAAGGTTTTACTCCGGTTCTTCCGCCGGTGCTTATCAGAAAAGAAATTATGGACGGGCTTGGTTATACGCAAATGGGGGAAGGCGAGAATATCTTTTCTTTGGACAGAGACGGGTTTTATTTGGTTGGTACGTCCGAACAATCAATTGTGCCAATGTTTAAAGATGAAGTCCTTAGTAAAAAAGATTTACCGAAACGATTTGTCGGATTTTCGACTTGTTTTAGAAGAGAAGCAGGAAGTTACGGAAAAGATGTCAGAGGTATTTTCCGGGTTCATCAGTTTGACAAAGTAGAAATGGTTTCGTTTGTTGAAGAAGGTAAGGATGACGAGGAGCATGAATATTTGTTGTCTTTGGAAGAAAAGTTTTTTCAAGCTCTGGAAATTCCCTATCAGGTAGTAAAAATGTGCAGTGGCGATTTAGGATTTCCGGCAGCCAGAAAATATGATATTGAGGCTTGGATCCCATCTCAGGAAAGATACCGTGAGGTAACATCGGTTTCAACCGTTACGGATTTCCAGTCAAGGAGATTAAATATGAAATATCAGGACGGACAAGCCAAAAAATATCTGTATGTGCTAAACGGAACAGCCTATTCGATGAACAGACCGATTATTGCAATTTTGGAAAACTATCAGCAAAAAGACGGTAGTATAATAGTTCCAAAAGTTTTACAAAAATACATTAATAAAAAAATAATTAAAAATATTGCATAAAATAGCCTCTTTGATTTTTGTTGTTAAATCAATCTAAACTTTCGGTTTTGAAGCAAAGAAAAAATCTTGACAAGACAAACAAAATAATACAAGATAAAAGTAATTGCCGTTCATCTTTATTGTTTTAAATTTGAGCGAATTTATAAGGAGGTGATCTGTCCATGGCAAAGAAAAAGAAGGCAAAGAAAAAGAAGAAATAGTTGGTAAGCAATTTGGAGTATTACCAATTATTGCCAATTGATCAATTGGTCCCCTCACATTTAAAAAATGTGAGGGGTTTTTTATGCCTCAATTGTGATAAAATTAGTATTATGTTAGGCTTAAATGTTTTTAGTAAGTTTTTTGATTCAAACGAAAAAGAAATAAAAAGGTTGACTCCCATTGTTGAAAAAATAAATTCTTTGGAAGAAAAGACAAAAAAACTAAAAGATGCCGAATTTCCGAAAAAAACTAAAGAATTTAAAGAAAGGATAAAAGAAGGAGAACCATTAGAACACATTCTTCCCGAAGCTTTTGCTCTGGTTCGCGAGGCGGCTCATCGAACAATCGGGCAAAGGCATTTTGATGTCCAGCTGATGGCAGCAATTTCGCTTTCGGAAGGGAAAATTGCCGAACAAAAAACCGGAGAAGGAAAAACTTTATCGGCAACGCCGGCATTGTATCTGCACGCTTTAACCGATAAAGGCGTGCATTTGGTGACAGTCAACGATTATCTGGCCAGACGTGATGCCGGTTGGATGGGACCGATTTTTCATTTCCTGGGACTAACCACAGCGTCAATGATTAGCGAAGAATCTTTTGTGTATGATCCGTCGTTTATCAATAAAGAAACGCATGATCCAAGGCTCACGCACCTAAAACCAATTTCCAGAAAAGAAGCGTATGAAAAAGATGTCGTTTACGGAATTAATTCGGAGTTTGGATTTGACTATCTTCGTGATAATATGGCCCAGGACAAATCGATGCTTGTTCAGCGCGGTTTTTACTTTGCAATTGTTGATGAGGTTGACTCGGTCTTAATCGATGAAGCGAGGACTCCGCATATAATTTCCGCACCGGATGAAGCGCCAACGCAAAAATATTATGAGTATGCCAAATTGGTCGATAAACTGACTCCGGAAATCGATTATAAAATTGATGAAAAATTAAGAACGGCTCATTTAACCGAACACGGAATAGGCAAGATCGAAAAAATTTATGGCATTGCCAATATCTATGAAAAGGATTTTGATACTGTTTATCACTTGGAAGCAGCCTTAAAAGCACGGACCTTATTCCATAAAGAAAAAGACTATATCGTAAAGGATAACGAAGTAATTTTAGTTGATGAGTTCACCGGAAGATTAATGGTTGGCAGGAGACTTTCGGAAGGATTACATCAAGCAATTGAGGCCAAAGAAAATGTGCCAATCCAAAAAGAATCAAAAACATTGGCAACGGTATCTCTGCAGAACTATTTTAGGATGTATACGTGTTTAGCCGGGATGACCGGAACTGCGGTGACGGAGGCTGAGGAGTTTCACAAGATTTATAAACTGGATGTGGTGGTAATACCAACCCACAGAACGATGATTAGAAAAGACATGTCGGACGCCATTTATAAAACTGCCAGGGCCAAATATTCCGCGGTGGCACTGGAAATCGAAAAGGCTCATGCCAAAGGACAGCCGGTTTTGGTTGGAACAACTTCAATTGAGAAAAATGAAATTATTTCCGAGCTCTTAAAAAGAAAGGGGATAAAGCATGAAATCCTAAACGCTAAGAACCATCTTCGGGAAGCAGAGATAATTGCCAACGCAGGAGAAAAAGGAGCTGTCACCGTGGCCACCAATATGGCGGGTCGCGGTGTTGATATTATTTTAGGCGGAGAACCGCCAACGAATGAAAAAGAATTGAAAGCTTGGGAGAAAAAACACCAGGAGATTTTGGATTTGGGTGGCTTATATGTCATCGGAACCGAAAGGCATGAGTCAAGAAGGATAGATAACCAGTTAAGGGGTCGTTCGGGAAGACAGGGCGACCCGGGTTTATCACAGTTCTTCGTTGGATTAGACGATGAAATTATGCGGCTTTTTGGCGGCGATACAATCTCGGGGCTGATGACTCGCTTCAATATGCCGGAAAATGTCCCCCTGCAACACCCATTAGTTTCCCGCGCCATTGAACAAGCGCAGATAAAAGTTGAAGGGTACAATTTTGACATCCGAAAGCATTTGGTTGAATATGACGATGTTTTAAATAAGCAAAGGGAAATAATTTATTCAAGGAGAAGAACAATTTTAGAGGCTTCGGAGGAATCCGAAGAATTAAAGCAGGAAATTTTGGCAAAAATTCAAGCTTCGGTTTCAGCCATTGTTTCCTTGAATAGCGAAAACTACCTTGATGGTTCACCAACGGAAAAAACAGTTCAAGAATTTGCCACGGTGATTCCGTTTGATGAAGCCTCACAAAAACAGATTGTTATGCAATTAGAGCAGATTAGTTCTCCGGAAGAAAAGATAAATTTTATGACCAATATTGCTACGGATGTTTATGCTCAACGGGAAAAGCAGATGGGGACAGAGTTGATGAGACAGGTAGAAAGGTTTGTGATGCTTTCGGTAGTTGACAGTTTATGGATGGACCACTTGGACGCAATAGAAAACTTAAGACAGGGAATTGGGCTTAGGGGCTACGGGCAGAAGGATCCGTTGGTTGAATACAAAAATGAAGCGTTCAAAATGTTTGAAAAATTAATAAATGAAATTGATGACCAAATTGTGCACCGAATATACAGAATTCAAGTTCAAGCACCGCCGATGCCACAAGAACAACACCAGCACATTATTGCTCAGCCGGCCGGCGCCGGAACCAGCTCAAACGGAGAGGTTTCAGCAAATGTTCAAACAAACACTAGTAGTTCAACTTCAAACGAAACAAAATCCGGCTCAACCGGAAAAAAGTTAGGCCGAAACGATCCCTGCTGGTGCGGTTCAGGAAAGAAATATAAGAAGTGTCATTACCCCAATTAAGGTTCGATAAATAATTCTTCACGTCTTGCCGAATTGCCTGAATATTGTTACGATTTATTTATATGGCTTCCTATAAAAGAGATTTAAGAAAGCTGGATATTCTTCTTTTAATCTTTTCCCCAATATTGGCAGTTGTTTTGTCATTCGCATTTAATACCAGCTATTTGATCTCCACACTTTTATTTTTTGGCATGCCTTCTTTATATCTTTCCTATAGAACACAAAAAGCGATTCTCCATAGCCTAATTTTTTCGCTTCCTGCTTCGGTTTTGGGCACATTAATCGTAGACCACATGGCGATACTTAATAATGCTTGGTACACCACCACCATATTCCCGTTCAGAATTTTCAACACAATACCTATAGAAGATTTAATTGGAGGATTTCTAATATTTTATTCTGTGGTAATTTTTTATGAGCATTTTTTTGACAAGGGTAAACATAAATTAGTGGATTCACGCATGAAATATTTTATGTATTTTGCCATTCCTTCGTTTACTATTTTTTTGCTGCTTGTCTTTACCAATTCGAATTTACTAAAAATAGATTACCTTTATTTAAAAGGAGGAATTATCGGGCTTTTAATTCCATCGGTTGCATTTCTTATTGAATTCCCGAAATATATTTCCAAATTCCTAAAAACAGCGCCGTACTTCTTTTATTTAGGTTTATTGGATGAATTGACAGGATTGCATTTAAACCAATGGCAATTCCCCGGAAAAGACTTTATCGGTTGGGTTACGATACTGAATTGTCGTTTTCCTTATGAAGAGTTTTTCTTTTGGTTAATAATTTCCGCAATAAGTACGCTTTGTTTTTTTGAGTTTTTCGACGACGATAGGATTTGGCGCCGCAAATAAACGTACAGTTCCCATAAATGTTACTATCAAAATTACTGTCTGTTGATTTTCCCTCTTGATTAGTTTGCCCTTTTTTGCTAAAGTTAAATCCCAGAACCAAAAGTTCTGGTTTTTTATGACAAAGAAGATGCTTATTACTCAATTTATGATCTAGACATACGCCTGGGGGGCGTTTTTTTTTGAGAAAAATATGAACGGAACACTAATTTTAGAAGACAAAACAGAAATTTCGGGAGTAAGTTTTGGTGCTCAAAAAGCTTCGGCCGGAGAAGTGGTTTTTGCGACAGGAATGATGGGCTATCCGGAGAGTTTAACGGACCCTTCGTATAAAGGACAGATACTGGTTCTTACTTACCCGTTAATCGGCAATTACGGAGTGCCGGACCGCAGGTTCTGGGAATCGGATAAAATTATGGTTTCCGGTTTGATTGTCAGTACATATAACGATACTCCCTCACACTTCCAAAGCAAAAAAACTCTAGCCCAGTGGTTCAAAGACGAAAATATTCCTCTTTTGGAAATAAAAGATACCAGGTTTCTAACGCAAAAGATAAGGGAAAAAGGAACAATGCTTGGCAAAATAGTTTTCGCAGAAGATATTGCCTTTTATGACCCAAATCTTGATAATCTGGTTGACCAGGTTTCGCTAAAAAAGCCGGTTCTTCTCAAAAGTGAGGGTTCAAAAACGATACTTTTGATTGATTGTGGAGCCAAAAATAACATCCAAAGGGCGCTTCTAAAAAGAGGAGTAAACCTCATAACCGTTCCCTGGGATTACAATCCATTTGTCGTGAAAGACGGTAAGCAATTTGATGCCATCTTAATTTCAAACGGACCCGGAGATCCGAAGATGGCAACGAAAACAATTCAGACCGCCAAAGGCGCATTGGATAGAAAAATTCCAATTTTAGGAATTTGTTTAGGGAATCAAATCTTGGCTCTGGCAGCGGGTGGAGATACTCAAAAGCTAAAATACGGACACCGTAGTCAAAACCAACCATGCATTATGGAAGGTTCAAGCCGCTGTTTTATTACTACTCAAAATCACGGGTTTGCAGTTTCTAAAATTCCCGCGGGATTTAAACCCTGGTTTACAAACGCCAACGATAAGACCAATGAAGGAATAATTCATAACAATTTGCCTTTTATGTCGGCCCAATTTCATCCCGAAGCCACTCCCGGCCCACAAGACACGGAATGGATATTTGATTATTTCTTAGGAAAAATATGATAACGAATATTAAGACTTATTATAAAGATAGGGCGCCGGAATACGACAAAAGTATGTATTTCCGAAACGAACCAGGCAGAATCGAAGATGCCAAAAAGATAGATACAATTTTAATAAAGTTATTCAAACAAAAGGAAATAATTGAGATAGCCTGCGGTACTGGTTATTGGACAGGTATTATTTCAAAAGTCGCTAAAACAATTAAGGCAACAGATGCAGTTCAGGAAGTTCTTGAGTTAGCTAAATCGAAAAAGTATTTGTGTCCTGTTGATTTTGAAATCGCAGACGCAAATAAACTTTACTATAAAAATAATTCTTTTACTGGTGGAGTTGCCTGTTTTTGGTTTTCTCACATTCTAAGAAAGGACATCACAAAATTTCTAAAAGAATTTCATCGAGTTTTGAAAAGTGATTCGATGGTTTTTCTTTGCGACAATGTTTTACATGAGGAAAATGCGGAGTTGATTAAGAAAGGTAAGGACACATTCAGAATAAGAAAGGTTGGCGATAAAAAATACAAAGTTATTAAAAATTATTATACAAAAGAAGAACTTGAAGAAATTTTTGGCCCTTATGCTAGTAATTCAAAAATAAACATGATGTTTGGTAAATGGGCATGGGCAGTTTGGTATAAAAATAAATAATATGAAGAATATAAAAAAAGTGCTAGTTTTAGGCTCGGGAGCTTTAAAAATCGGCGAAGCCGGAGAATTTGACTATTCCGGTTCTCAGGCGATAAAAGCCTTAAAAGAAGAAGGGATAAAAACGGTTTTGGTCAATCCGAATATTGCCACCATCCAAACTTCAGATTATCTTGCCGATACGGTCTATTTTTTGCCCATCAACGATTTTTTTGTCGAAAAAATTATTGCCAAAGAAAGGCCAGACGGAATTTTCCTTTCTTTTGGCGGACAAACCGCCTTAAACTGCGGACTGTCGCTTTATAAAAAAGGAATACTCAAAAAATACAAGGTTGAAATATTAGGCAGTCCGATAAGCACCATAATTCTTTCGGAGGACAGGCAAAAATTCGCCGACCATTTAAGAGTACAAGGAATTTCAACTCCCAAAAGCCGGGCCGCGGAAAACCAGAAAGAAGCGCTCAAAATCGCCAGAGAGTTAGGTTTTCCGGTAATGGTGAGGTCGGGATTTGCCCTGGGCGGGCAGGGGTCGGGAATTGCGCAAAATGAGGAAGAATTAAAAAATATTGCCAACGTTGCCTTTTCTTTTGTTTCGCAAATCCTGATTGAAAAATATTTACATCACTATAAAGAAGTTGAATACGAAGTGGTCAGGGATAAATTCGATAACTGCATTACGGTTTGTAACATGGAAAATATGGACCCTTTGGGAATTCACACCGGGGAGTCAATTGTCATTGCTCCAAGCCAAACTCTGACAGATTACGAATACCACACACTCCGTTCAGTCTCAATCCAAATTGTCCGCAGTTTAAATGTGGTTGGGGAATGCAATGTCCAGTTTGCTTTAAACCCCCGCCCGCAATCGCCTGAAGCGAAAGCTGATGGCGGGCAGACGAATCCTTCAACCGGCGCTTTGGAATATTATGTCATTGAGCTTAACCCCCGTCTTTCCCGGAGTTCGGCGCTAGCCAGCAAGGCCACCGGTTATCCGCTGGCGTATGTCGCGGCGAAACTGGCGCTTGGCAAAAGCTTGACAGAGCTGGAGAATAAAGTTACAAAAGTCACTCAATCCTGTTTTGAGCCGGCGCTTGATTATGTGACCGTAAAAATTCCCAGATGGGATATCAACAAGTTTAAGGGTGCCCAAGAGGAAATCGGCAGCAGCATGAAGTCAGTAGGCGAAGTGATGGGGATTGGCAGATGTTTTGAAGAAGCCTACCAAAAAGCCATTCGCATGTTGGATTTGGATTTCGAGGGAGCGGTCGATGAAAATATTTTTAAAAACGAGAATAGCAAAAAAGACACGAAAGCCTTACTCCGGCGGCCCACGCCAAACAGAATGTTTGCCATCGCCAAGGCTTTCTATGAAAATGTTCCAGTTGAAGAAATTTATTCCTTGACCGGAATTGACCCCTGGTTTTTATACAGAATTAAAAATATTGTGGCGCAGGAAAAGCAATTGTTGGCAACAAAAAAACTTGAAAAAGAAAATCTTCTCAAATTAAAGATTCTTGGCTTTTCGGACAAAAGGATTGGTTCATTAGTTGGAAAAAGAGGACTTGAGATCAGAACCTTAAGGAAGCAATATGGTATTTTGCCGTCTGTTTTTTCGATAGATACTTTGGCAGGTGAATTTCCCGCCAAAACAAATTACCTTTATTTGACTTACGGAGGAAGCCATCATGACGTTGAGAAATTTGCCGATGGCGGTGTGATTGTACTTGGTTCCGGGCCATACCGCATCGGTTCATCGGTAGAATTTGATTGGACTTGTGTGAATACGGTAATTGCGGTCAAGGAAAATAAGAAAAAAACGATTGTTGTTAACTGTAATCCCGAAACTGTTTCCACCGATTATGATATTTCCGACAGGCTGTATTTTGAAGAGTTGACCTTTGAAAGGATAACCGATATTTATGAATTTGAAAATCCGTACGGAATAATTGTTTCGGTTGGAGGACAAACGCCGAACAACCGGGCGAAAGCTTTAAAAGATTACGGCTGTAAAATTCTCGGAACCCATCCAAACGATATTGATAAAGCGGAAGACAGACGAAAATTTTCGGCACTTTTGGATTCGTTAGAAATTTCTCAGCCGGCCTGGAGTAAATTCACTAAACTTTCTGAAGTGCTTAGTTTTAGCCAAAGCGTCGGCTTTCCGGTGCTGATCCGTCCTTCCTATGTTTTGTCGGGTAGTAATATGAAGGTCTGCCGGACAAAGGACGACTTAAAAAATTATCTTATGTCAACAGCGATTTCCAAAGAGCATCCCGTAACTGTTTCTAAATTTATCGAAAATGCTAAAGAAATAGAAGTCGATGCGGTAGCGGAAAAAGGTGAAGTAAAAGTGTTTGTCATTTCCGAACACGTCGAAAACGCCGGTGTCCATTCGGGTGATGCCTCAATTGTTTTCCCGCCGCAAAAATTATATGGCGAGACTCAGCGCAGATTAAAAAAGATTACAGTAGCTCTGGCAAAAGCCTTGAGCATTACCGGACCGTTTAATATGCAATGCCTCGCGCGGGATAACGACGTTTCGGTGATTGAAGTTAACCTTCGTTCTTCCCGTACTTTTCCGTTTATTTCCAAAGTGACAGGCGTTAATTTAATTAAGATGGCAGCAGATGTAATGTTCGGAAAGCAAATAAAAACAGTCAATATTAACGCTTTGGATTATGATTTTGTCGCCTCCAAAGTTGCCCAATTTTCTTTTGCCAGGCTTTTCGGAGCAGATCCGGTGTTGGACGTTGAAATGGCCTCAACCGGAGAAGTGGCTTGTTTTGGCAATGATGTTGAGGAAGCCTTTTTACTGGCGGAGCTAAGCGTCGGTGGAAGAATTCCTAAAGTAGGAATTTTTATTAGTCTTTCCGGTGATGAAAATAAAATTAAGTTTTTGGAGAGCGCAAGACTTCTGCTACGCCTCAGTTTACCATTATACGCTACGGAAAAAACTGCGGCGTATCTAAATAAAAATGGTGTAAAAACAAAAATGCTTTATAAAATTCATGAGGAAAAATCGCCAAACATTCTCGAGTACTTTCAGAAAGCCAAAGTCGATATGGCAATTAATATCACCGACACAAATTTAAAAAAAGACATTGATGATGATTATTACATCAGACGTTTCGCCGTTGACCAGAATATTCCGCTATTTACAAACTTACAAAAAGCAGAACTATTCGTCAAAGCGATTGGCGAAAAAGATTTAAACAAAATTGCGATAAAATCCTGGGCAGAGTTCACAAAGTCTTAGTATTTTTCTCTTCAGTATCCTCTCAGAAAAATAGGGCACTATCAATATAGAGTATAATTAAATAACTGAGGGGAGGTGAAATAAGATGATGGATAAAAAATGTAATTGTGGCGGACATGATATGCCGGAATGTTGCCAGGCCCATAAAATGTCTAAGGAACATCTGGAAATGAAAAAGAAGATGTTGGAAGAAAAACTGGAGTGGGTAAAGGAAAAGTTGGGAGAAAAGTAACGATAGTTTATCGTGAAACTTTTTATAGTTAACTTCGCTTTTAGCGAAGTTAACTATTCTTTTCTTCTGGTTCTTCTGGTTCTTCTGGCTTTAAACTTTCTTGGGGTTGATGCTGTTCAATATATTTTATGGGGCTTTCTTTGCCTTTTCGATATTTCCAGTAAATAAAGTTTCCGCCACCGCCAACGACCACGATAAGTATGAGAATATAGATTAGCATTTGAGTTTTCGAAATGCCCGCAGCTGAGGTTTGTACAGGAATAGGAGTTACAGTCGGTTGCGCTTCGGGTGATGGAGTTGGGGTATCGGTAGGTGGAACGTCAGTGACATCCGTAGACGTATCCGTTGAAGTTACAGGAGCAGCTATCACTCCACCGGTGGTAGTAGCAGAAACTTCGTTGGAAAAACTTCCTGGATTGCAGCCGTTAACCGCTTTGACCGCAAAATAGTAAGTTGTCCCTCTGGCTAAGTTACTAACCGTATAGGAAGTTACTCCCTGTCCGCCAACATTAGGATTGCCATAAATATACTGTCCTGACGTCAATCCATAAGCAACCAAATAATAGCTGACGGGATCGGTTGCATCTGCCCAAGTCAAGGTTATTTGGGTATCTCCATCCGCTACGGCAGAAGTCAATTGCGGCGTACTGCCAGGCGCCCCGTCGTTACAGGAGCCAGGCGTTGGAGTAGGAGTGCCTATGGCAGTAAAAGTGACCTGCCCAAGATTATCTAAAGTGGTATTAGTAGAGGTATCGGTAACAGAAATATTATCAGTCTCTGCGTTGGTTGAGGTAATGGTAAAAGTTGCCTGCCCCGATGAATTGAGCGTTGTCGAGCTTGGGCTAATAACAGCACTGCTATTACTTGAATCTGCAATGCTGACGGTATCTCCAGATAATGTATTGCCTGAATTATCTTTTAGAGTAATCGTGATGGTTATTGTTGTTTGTCCGTCTGCCGGTGCTTGACCTGATGTGGAAAGACTGGATTGGCCGGAGTCAGGAGGATTACCCGCAAACGCCGGTGAAGTAAAAAAAAATGAAGAAACAAACAGAGCGCAAATAAAGACCAGAAACCTGTTTTTTATTTGGTGCATACCTTTTGGATATAAGATTATAGTAGCATATTTTTTCTGAGAAGTGGCTTAAAATAAAACCGCCATCAAATTCTGGGACGAGTATAGGAAATGAATCGCACATGCTTTTTTAAAAAAGCGTGTTTATAATACAAAAACTGCCTTTTTCTTATGTTTCCTGAGGGATTAAAAAGATTATTACACAGGGGAAGCGGTACAAAAGAAGGCCAATCGTTGGTTGCGCCAGAAGAGGAACAACCTGAAGTCCCCACATTCCCCGAGACTCAGCCCAATCGTCGATATTTCTCAGCAACATTTAGGGGTCAAGAATATCAGGTTACACGTAGGGGAACATATAGACAATTTCAAGAATGGTTTACAGCATATGCCCCAGTTGCCCCAATTTGCGGAACATGTGAAAGGTTAATTTTTCCTGGTCCTGTTGGTGAAGGAGCTAATGAAAAAGGAGAAGATTTATTCTTCCACATGCGTTCAGATTGCGCTCCGAGCATAGCTTATTCTGGGACAGTTGAGATGGAAGGCAGTATCACTCCCGCATTTCCCGAGGGAGACTTAGTAAGCCATATGATTCAAACAGGAGAGCAAACAGTTGTCGTCGGGCTATTGCCTCGCCAGGGAAACCCATATTAAGACAATTTACCTGTTCTCAAGATTTTTTTTAACTTATCTAAATCTGCTATGATTTAAGTATGCCCGGGAATAGTAATTCATATTATCAATTCCTCGCCGAGAAATGGACTAAGCGCCACCAAGAGCTCCAAACGGAAATATTCAAAAACCACAGGGAAGCATTCAAGTGGCTGGCCGATAATTCAAAACAACTCATTATCGGTTCACTGGCCGGAGTTTTGTTATTAACCTCGCCGATTTTGGATAAAGTTCCCCAAACTATTTCTTCAGGCTCAGCGCAAGCCGCGCAAACAATCGATAAGAGAATTTTTCTCATTTACGATTTAAAAAAAGTTTTGCCGAGTGAAGTTCGACCTTTGACGCCGGACGAAGAAAAACAGGTCAGCGAAATTTTATCGCAAAACTTTAGCTTCACTGTTGTTCCGGAATTGGATGGAAAAAGACTTAACACCACTTACGGCATAATCGGTCAGGAGCAGCATCTGGTCAGGTATCCGGGCGATAATATGTTTACACATTTTGAAAATAATCAGGATGCGGGAAGATACTGGTCTTACGGAATGGCGCCGGGACTGGGCGGATGGGGATATTTCACCGATTCGTCAGGACAGCTTACTCAACAAGGGATTGACAGGGAAAAATATTACATTGCGGTGCAGACTTTTCTCGCTCCGGGTTTTGACCAAAATAAACAAGCCTACCTTGACTTTTTTAAGTACCGAAAAATGCTGGTGGTTAATCCTGACAATGGCAAAGCGGTAGTGGCAGACATTGCTGACGCCGGCCCATCACCGTGGACAGGTAAACAATTGGGAGGCTCACCGGAGGTAATGAATTATCTGGAAAGATTCGACGGGCAACAAAGAGCCGGAGTGCTCTATTTTTTTATTGATGATCCCGATGATACAATTCCTTTGGGGCCGGTTAATTTATGAATCACCAGTTTTTTTATAGCCATCTCATAGAGACGACAGACGTCTCTATTCGACTTTCGGAAATGAAATTATCTAGAGACGAAAAAGCGCATTTAACTTCGCTTTTGGAAGCAAATATTCATAGCACGGTCGTGAACATTATCCTTTCCGAACTTACCGAGGAAGACAAAAAAACTTTCTTAAAAAATTTGATTTCCGATAACCATCAGGAAACCCTGGAGCATTTAAAATCTAAAATAGAAAAACTCGAAGAAAAAATTAAAGATGCGGTTGAAAAAACAAAGTTTGAAATGCTTGAAGATTTAGCTTCTGCGGAAAGGCTTTCGCAAGAAAACAAGTCGTAAGTAGACTTCCATATTCAAAGGAATTCTATATAATGAGCGTTTCAAGTCAACAGTCTCTTGATTTAAAAATTTCACCCCTTCATCTATAAGTCTTTGTTTTTGTGCTCTCCTGCCACCGAAAGCATAACCTTTGGCAAAGGTTCCGTCTTCTTTAATAACCCGATGGCAAGGGATTTTCTTGGGATTTTTATTTTTATTTAAAGCATAACCAATCACCCTAACATCTTTAATACCGGTAATTTCGGCAATTTTCTTGTAGGTCATGACCTTGCCTTTGGGAACAAAAGAAACAACCTTGTAAACTTTTTCAAACGGTGTCATTTTAAATTATCTAATTACAATCAGGTAGAACAGAATAGAGGCAATTATTCTGTATACGCCAAAGATAATAAAATTATTTCGCTGCACATATTTTAAGAAAAGTTTGACGGAAATTAAGGCAACAACAAAGGCGCCAAAAAATCCCACTGCCATTATAAACCACTCCGCTGGTGTGTAGTCAAATTTGGTTTTGACCAAATCAAGTCCGGTGGCAGCCAGCATGGTCGGAACAGCCAAAACAAAAGAAAACTCCGCGGCCGCTTTTCTTTTGGTACCTAAAAACATGGCGCCGACAATGGTGGCGGCGGACCGCGAGACTCCCGGAATGATGGCAATTGACTGGAAAAGGCCAATGACAAAAGCTTTCGGAAAACTCATTTTGGCAATATCTTCAAGGTGGTGTTCTTTTTCTTTGTAGATTAGCTCAAGTATTATGAGGACAGCTCCTCCGACGAAAAGAGAAATTAAAGTTATATACAAATTCCCCAACAAATAATTCTTGACAAGCTTAAAAAGAAGCAGGCCGATAATTCCGGTGGGAATAAAAGCGACAATAATTCTTTTCCAGACCTCGAGACTTTTAAACAAACTGTTCCAATATAAAACCACAATTGCCAGGATTGCCCCAAATTGGATAATAATTTCGAAATCTTTAACAAAACTGGTCTGGGCGATTTTTAAAATATCTGCGGCTAAAATCATATGCCCGGTGGAGGAAATCGGCAAAAATTCCGAAATTCCTTCAACCGCGGACATCATTAATGCTTGTATAATATTCATTATTGATAATTATATCATTCAGTAAGTTTGCAAAATAGTGTTAGTTTAATCTACAATTGTCTCATGAAAGAACGGGAAGAAAAATTTGAGTGGGACAAGAAGAAAATTATTTTATTTGTCATCGGCGCAATCTTGTTAATAATTATTGCATTGGTGTTTAGGCAGATGATGGTTGGTGGTCAAGCGTTAATTCCATCATCAACTACGGCAGTCAAAGGAGCCAGTACTCAATCCCTTCCCGCATTACCGGATGTTAAGCAAAGTATCCAAAACCAAATAGACAACTTAAAAAATGAAGCGCAGAATATCAATATGGTTGATATTGCTACTTCCTCGCCGCAAGTACAAAAGGTCATTAATGACTTAAAAGCGATTCAGAATTATCCGCAGAATCAATTAAAGTCAACCTGCGAAAAAATTTGCAGCGGTTTATAACTTAAAATTATGGACGAGATTAAAACAAGAATAAAAAAAGCTCTGGAAAAATTCAATATTGACGAAAAAAGAAAGAGACTTCGGGAAATCGAAGCGGAAAGCTCGCATCAAGATTTTTGGAAAGACCACAAAACCGCCTCGCAAAAAATGAAGGAGATGTCAACTATTTCGGAGGAAATTCAGAAAGCGGAAAAACTTTTGGAGCTGGAAAAAACCGGCCGGTTTGAAGAGGCGGAAAGAATTCTTAATGATTTTGAAACGCTGTTATATTTTTCCGGCCCCTACGACTTATCATCGGCCATCTTAGCCCTGCACGCCGGTCAGGGCGGGGTTGAGGCAATGGATTGGACGAACATGCTTTATCGGATGTACTGCCACTATTTTGAGAAAAAAGATTGGGGTTATCAAACGCTGGAAGAAACTCCGGGTGAAGAAGCCGGTTTAAAAAGCATTGTTATTGAAGTAAGCGGTGAATATGCTTATGGATTTCTAAAAGGAGAAGCCGGCGTTCACCGTTTGGTCAGACAGTCGCCTTTTAACGCCGACAATTTAAGACAAACGTCATTTGCTTTGGTGGAAGTAATGCCGGAGATTGAGGAAAACGCCGACATCGAAATAAAAGATGAGGATTTGGAGTGGGATTTTTTCCGAAGCGGCGGCCACGGTGGGCAAAACGTCAACAAGGTTTCTACCGCAGTTCGGCTCACGCATAAACCGTCAGGAATCATCATCACAGCCCAAGGGCAGCGTTATCAAGGGCAAAATAGGGAATACGCTTTAAAAATGTTAAGAGCTAAGTTATGGCTTTTGCAAGAGGAAGAAAGAAAAAAAGAGGAGGCAAAATTAAAAGGCGGGTACAAGACCCCGGGTTGGGGCAATCAAATCCGCTCCTACGTCTTACATCCTTATAAAATGGTCAAAGACCTCCGGACTAACTACGAGACATCCAACGCCGAGGCCGTTTTAGATGGGGATTTAGATGAGTTTATTGATGAAGAGCTAAGAAAGTTGTAGTCCGAAAACGGTTGCCAAAGAGAGAAAAATATGGTTTACTTAATAAAGGAGGTGAATTAATAAGGATGGATAAAAAAACAGAAATAAGTAAAGAAGTAAATAAGCCACCGTTGGTCCATGATTTCAATAAGGAAAGTATTAAAGCGGCCTTTACGCCAAAAGTGATTACCTTGCTTTTGGTGGTGGTTCTGGTTGGTGTTGTTAGCGGCTATTTCTTTTCAAACAAAGGCGGATCAACCACTGGAACTACGTCCGGAGGAATCTTGAACACCTCATCCGGTAGTGTTGCAAAAGGAACAGTTGTTGGCTCAACCGACACGAAAACTTTTAGTGATACTGCCGAAGGGACACTTCAGGCGGGAGGAATTGACGGCGAAGGTGCCTATCATTTGGTCAGGCCGGGTGGAGACAGCCAAACTGTTTACCTCACATCTTCGATTGTAGACTTATCTAAATTTATCAATCAAAAAATTAAGGTTTGGGGACAAACCCAAGCAGCCCAACACGCCGGATGGCTGATGGATGTGGGCAGGGTTGAAGTTGAGTAATGATAAAACTTGATAAAGTTTCCAAGAAATTCGGGACAGGTACATTTGGCCTCTCTGAAGTTTCTCTCGATATTGGAAAAGGAGAGTTTGTTTTTTTAGTTGGTTCGACGGGTGCCGGAAAAACCACAATTTTTAGGCTTTTGATAAGGGATATTTTGCCGACGGAAGGAAACGTAATTGTTAATGATTGGGATGTGGTTAAGCTTCCTAAAAATAAAATTTCCAGCTTAAGGAAAAAGGTCGGCTTTGTCTTCCAGGATTTAAAGCTTCTTTTAGACAGAACTGTTTTTGAGAATGTTGTGTTGCCTTTAGAAGTGGCCGGAGTGAAACTGGACCAGGCCACGAAGACAGTCGAAGAAATTTTAGCTCAAGTTGGGCTTTCGGAACACAAAGATAAATTTCCCGTGCAGCTTTCGGGGGGAGAGCTGCAAAGAGCGGCCATAGCCAGAGCTTTGGTTTTGTCCCCCGAAATACTTTTGGCAGATGAGCCAACGGGTAACTTAGATGCGGCAACTTCATGGGAAATAGTAAAACTTCTGTCGGATATCAACAAAAAGGGAACAACCGTGGTGATGGCTACCCACAATACAGATATTGTGAAAAGCTTGGGGAAAAGAGTAGTTCATATTGAAAAGGGGAAGATTATCAAAGATGAAAATCCTCCTTCGCACGCCAAATTGGCGGCTTCGGAGGACAGGGGAGGGGAAAAGAAATGACCTGTTCGACATTGCTCAAGGTCATAGTGAGGAATCGAATCTATGAACATTACTAAAACTGCCTGGAAAAATATTCGAAGGTCGCCGTATCAGGCGTTGGCGGCAATTCTAATCATGACTTTAACTTTTTTGGCAGTATCCTTTTTTGTCTTCCTTTTGGCCGGATCGTCAACAATAATCAATTATTTTGAGTCAAAACCTCAGGTGACAGCCTTTTTCAAAAACGAGGCAAAACAGGCGGACATTGATGCTTTAGGAAATCAGTTAAAAGCAACCGGTAAGGTTGCCTCAATTAAATTTGTTTCAAAAGAGGATGCCCTCAAAATTTACAGAGAACAAAATAAGAATGACCCGCTGCTTTTGGATTTGGTTACCGCCGACGTTTTACCTTCGTCATTTGAAATCTCCACGATTAAGATAGAAGATTTAGGAAATATCTCCAATATGCTCACAAAGTCACCGCTAGTGTCGGATGTTGTTTACCAAAAAGACGTTGTTTCCACCCTAAGCGCATGGACAGGTGCGATAAGAAAAATTGGCATAGTTTTAATTGTCCTTTTGTCTTTGGTTTCCATCTTTATTATGGTAACAATAATCGGAGTAAAAATTTCCCAGAAAAAAGAAGATATCGAAATCATGAAACTGATTGGAGCAACAAATTGGTATATCCGCTGGCCGTTTATATATGAGGGAGTCTTTTATGGGGTTGTTGGTTCGGTCATCGGTTGGCTAATTGCCACTGCCGGACTATTGTATGCCTCGCCGTTTTTGGAGTCATTCTTAAAAGGAATTCCGGTTTTGCCGGTTTCTTACTTTTCGCTTCTGTTATTGCTTGGCCTGGAAGTTTTATTTGCGGTATTTTTGGGTATTGTCTCAAGCTTTTTAGCGGTTCTAAGATATCTTAAATAGAATTTATAAATTCAAAATGTATGACTTATGAATTTAAGACTAAAGAAAATAGTAATTTTTTTATTGGCGGTTGTATTTTTAGTTCTTGCTAGGCATTTGGTTTATTCCCAAACAACTCCAACCCCAACCGCTAATGCATCATCTGCAACCAGCGATATCCCGGATTGTGCAAATAATAATATCAGCGTTGCCGATTGTCCCACCTACATGCAGAACAAGATAAACGGACTAAGCGGTCAGGCCGATACTCTGCAAGAAAAAATTGACTTAATGCAAAGTCAAATAAATCTAACTCAAGCGCGAATAGAAGCAACGCAGGAACAAATTACCAGTATAACCTTGGACATTGATACCGCTATAAAAAAAATAACTAATCTGCAAAATGCTTTAGAGACATCAATAGCCGTTCTTATCAACCGGATTGTGGCAACTTATGAAGTGGGTACAATCCAGCCGGTGGAAATATTGCTAACCTCCACTACCGCGTCCGATTTTTTTACCAGGCTTAATTATCTAAAGCTGGCTCAAGAGCATGATAAACAATTAATTTATGATACCCAACAAGCGAAAGTTGATTACACCAACCAGAAAAATATTTTGGAAAATGAAAAACAACAGGTTGAACAGTTACAGCAGCAGCTTAAAGTTTACAATGACCAACTGGCCCAGCAAAAACAGGCTCAACAGGATTTATTGTCCCAAGTACAGGAGAACGAGGCATCAGCGGAGCAAGAATATAATCAGGCCGTAGCCGAATTGGCAGGGTTCTCAAGATTTGTTACCAGTCAGGGCGGAGCTTCGATACTCTCCAACCAGACCAGTTGCGACGATTGGGGTTGCTATTACAACCAAAGGGATTCTCAATGGGGAAACATTTTGATTAACGGACAGTCCGGATATTCGATGGCCGGATATGGATGCTTGATAACTTCAGTCGCCATGGTAGCTAGTCATATGGGCCATCGAGATATCTTGCCGTCCGATATCGCCGTTTCTTCAGGCAGTAATTTTGCTGTCGACACGGCCATGCTTAGATATACGATTAGCGTTAAGGGTGTTAATATTTCCAGAAACACTGTTTCGTCTTTGAATGCTGCCTTGCAAAACGGACCGGTGATAGTCGGTATGTATGCTTACGGAGGAACGCATTTTGTGGTAATTAAAAGTGGCTCCGGCGGAAATTATGTAATGGATGATCCGTTTATCGAAAGCGGTAAAGACATCTCCTTTACGGATCATTATTCAACTTCGAGTATTTTTGAAATAGATCAAGTTTCAATGTAGCTAAAACTTAAGATAAAAAGATTTGCCCTAATTATTTATCTTGTTTTATTGTTAGGCCTGCTTTGCCCGGGAAGTATTTTTGCCGCAATGTCGCTGTCCATAGACAATGTTCCCGCAACGATTGATGGGGCCCAAGAGTTTCAGGTTGACGTCAATTTTGCCTGTCCCGGCTGCACCAGCGACTCATACCTTCGGGGCGTGTTTTACCCAAGCGGCAGCAGTTATTTTGGATACACCGAGGACAACAGCGGAAATTGGAGCAATGCGTCCGGAGGAAATTGCACGACGTTTTTTAAAATTGCGCAAGCCGATTTGAACCCTTTAGGTAGTTGGAGCGGAAAATTAAGTTTTAAGCCCGATATTGCCAGTACCTATTATAACGGGCCGGGAGAATATTTATTTAAAGTCGGCCGCTATACTTCAAGTTGCAGTTCTCCCTTGTGGTCTTCGGAAACAACTGTTGCCATTTCCGGGCCAACGCCAACCCCTACAACCGCACCAACCAACACGCCAACCCCGACCCAAAAGCCAACCCCGACCAATACACCAACACCAACTCTTAAACCAACTGCAACTCCGACCATAAAACCCACACTACCGGTAACACCGATAATATCTTCAACTAATTCAGCCGTACTTGGTGAAAGCAGTGATAGTGGACAATTGCAAATTCCCACTCCAAAACCCGAAAAAATCGAAACCTTTTCGGCCAAAGCCAGCAACGTGATGGCCAAAATGCTTATCCTCATCGGAGTTGTATTTCTTGGGGCTTGTGCTATAGTATTTTTCTATCCTTATATATTAAAATTAATCAACAAATATCGGCATGAATGAGGAATATATTACCAATTCAAGTGAGGAAACCAAAAAATTAGGACAAGAACTTGCCCGAAAGTTAAAGGGTGGAGATTTTGTGGCTTTTTACGGAGACTTAGGCAGCGGTAAGACCACTTTTATTCAAGGGTTGGCCAAAGGCTTAGGCATTGTTCATAGAATTATTTCACCCACTTTTATCATAGTTAGGCATTATGTAATAAATCCCCAGTCCCAAATCCCCAGTCCCAAATCCTTTTACCATGTAGATTTGTATCGAACCGAAAGTAAACATGATTTATTGGGAATAGGTTTGGACCAGATTATCAATAACCAGGAAAATGTTATTGCCCTGGAGTGGGCAGAGAAAATGGGAGAAATGCTGCCTAAAAAAAGAATCGATGTTCATTGTGAATATATGGAAGATAATGAGAGAAAGATAACAATCAAAAATTTCTAATTTCTAATTATTATGGATAATCAAATTGAAGAAGCCGTCAAGATTCTAAACCAGGGCGGAATTGTAATTTTTCCGACCGATACCGCTTTTGGGATAGGCTGCAGGATAGATAACGAAAGGGCAGTTCAGCGATTGTTCAAAATTAGAAAAAGACCGCAGTCTCAGGCTGTTCCGGTGCTTGTTTCGGATATTGAAATGGCAAAAGAGTATCTGGAAGAAATTCCGGAAGACGTCGTGCAAAAACTGATTATTCCTTATTGGCCGGGGGCGTTGACAATCGTCTTGAAAGCCAAAAAAGAAAGGGTTTCCTCGCTGGTTCGTGGAGGCGGAGAAACAGTCGGACTAAGAATGCCAAACCAGGCGGTAGTATTAGAGATTATCAAAAAAGTTGGCGTACCGATTTTAGGTCCGTCGGCAAATTTTCATGGAGAGAATACTCCCTACGAATTCAAGGATTTAAATAAAGAGTTAGTTCCATTGGTTGATTATGTTGTTCGAGGTGAATGTGCGTTAAAAAGTTCCTCAACGGTCATTGATTGTACTAAAATCCCTTGGGTCATTTTGCGTCAGGGAGCAATAAAGTTTAAGATATAACTATGGCTAAAATCTTGACGATAGATACTTCCGATAATAAAAAAATAACGGTTTGGGTTGAGGTTAACGGAGAAAAAAGTAAGCTAACAGAAGATTCAACACTTTTTCGTTCCGAGCTGGCACTGCCAACTATAGATAAACTGCTTAAACAAAGAAAAATAGATATTCATGAAATAAGCGAAATTAGAGTCAATAAAGGGCCAGGGTCATTCACGGGTTTAAGAGTGGGAGTCTCAATTGCTAACGCTTTGGGGTTTTTGCTAAAAATTCCGGTAAACGGGAAAAACATTGGCGAATTGGAAGAACCAGTATATAATGAATAAGGCTTATGAAAAATTTTCTGCACCATCTTTTTTTGCCAAGGGAAAAAAATAATTTCCGGCCCGCCATACTTTCGCACAAATTTTTACTCGCCTTTACTTTATTCTTTTTTTCCGCAGGACTGCTTTTGTCTTTTGCCCGAACAAACTTCCCTTCAGTTCTTGGTACTTTTGCCGATATAACCAATCAACAGCTATTAATCCTTACCAACCAGCAAAGACAAAACAATAATTTGCCATCTCTAACAGATAACGGGGAGCTTGACCAGGCAGCTGCCAATAAAGCGGCGGATATGTTTGCTAAAGATTACTGGGCGCATAACGCGCCGGACGGAACAACTCCCTGGGTGTTTATTAAGGCTGCCGGCTATAACTACATTTACGCCGGAGAAAATCTGGCCAGAGGATTTACCAGTGCGCAGGACGTAATTACTGCCTGGATGAATAGCCCCGAGCACCGGCAAAATGTGTTATCGCCAAATTACCAAAACGTCGGATTTGCGGTTGCAACTGGTAAGCTTAGCGGAGAAGATACGGTTTTGGTCGTCGAGATGCTTGGTAGTACAAGTATAGCACCGGTTGTAGCCGAAGCAAAAAGCCAGCCAATCGCGGCTGTAGCTGTTGGTTCACCAGCCGTTAAATTGGCAGTCACTAACGCCAATACTAACGCTAACTCACCTGCTGTTCCTAAAGTTCAAACCGCAACCAAACCGGTTACCCAAGAGTTGTTAGGGATAAATTCTTTACCAATCATAAAGCCGTTGATTGATAGCCAGAACTTTTCCTTGACTTTGACCGAAATTGTGCTTTTTGCATTCATCGCCGTACTAATTTTAGATATGGTTATCATTGAAAGAAGAAAAATAGTCCGTTTCGTCGGACACAATCTTGACCACGTTATCTTCTTTAGCCTAATACTGATTATTGTTCTAATCTTGGTGAAAGGAGTGATTGTTTGATGTTTGAAAAGCTGAAAAACCACTTGGCATATTATTTCTCGCTCATTAGCATATTAGTTTTGGGTCTGATTTTAATAATTCTCACGAGGCCCAACATTGTTTTACAAACTTTAGTAATTTTGGTAATGGTAATTTTTTACGTTCTTTGGGGAATATTGCACCACCTGATAAATCATGAATTGACCTTAAGGATTGTGGTAGAATATGTTCTTATTGGAGCATTAGGAGTAGCAATTTTATTCTTTATGCTCTCGGGAGGATTAATATGAAAGGAATGATTTTAGCGGGGGGGTTAGCCACCAGACTTCGACCTTTAACTTCGGTTACCAATAAGCATTTGTTGCCAATTTACCATAAGCCGATGATTTATTTCCCGGTTGAGGCAATGGCAAGAGCAGGCATAAAAGAAGTTTTATTAACCAGCTCACCAGACCACGCAGGACATTTCGAAAACTTACTCGGGACGGGAGAAAGCTTTGGTCTTAGGCTATATTATGCTGTTCAGGAAAATCCCAAAGGCGGTATATCCGATGCAATTATGCTGGCGGAGGATTTTACTAAGGACGAAAACATTTTAGTAGTTCTCGGTGATAACATTTTTGGATTTGACTTAAAAAGTGCAGTTGAAGAATTTGAAAAGAGAGATAAAGGAGCGATGGTCTTTGGAATAAAGATGCCAACCGAATCGGGACAGTATGGCGTGATAGAAATGGATAAAAATGGGAAAGTAATTTCTATTGAGGAAAAGCCGGAACATCCAAAGTCGGATATCGCCCAAACAGGTGTATATATGTATGATAAAAGGGTTTTTCAATTCATCAAAAATCTCACGCCTTCGGCAAGAGGCGAACTAGAAGTAACGGACTTAAACAATTTTTATGTAAGGGAGGGGACAATGACTTGTTCATTGATTGATTGGTGGATAGATGCAGGCACTTCTTTCGACGAGTTACTTAGAGCAAATAATTTGGTTGCAGAGAAAGTGCGACAGGGAGAATTGAAATAATGAAACTTTTAGTAACAGGTGGAGCCGGGTTTATCGGCTCAAATTTTATTATTTATTGGTTGAAAAACCATCCGGAGGACTCAGTTGTCAATTTCGATAAACTGACTTATGCCGGAAATCTGGAAAATCTAAAAAGCGTTCAGGACAATCCGAATTATAAATTCGTTCAGGGAGATATTTGTGACCCGAAAATTGTTCAGCAAGTAATGTCGGAAAGCGTTGATACGGTTGTTCATTTCGCCGCCGAATCACACGTGGACAGAAGCATTATAGATCCCAGTAATTTTGTTAAAACTAACGTTTTAGGGACACAAGTTCTTCTGGATGCAGCAGTTGAAAATAAAGTAAAGCGGTTCCATCATATCTCAACGGATGAGGTGTTTGGAAGCCTTAATCTTGAAGATAAGAACATTTTTAATGAACGAACAATTTATAACCCCAGAAGCCCTTATTCAGCCAGTAAAGCCGGCTCAGACCATTTAGTAAGAGCCTATTTTTATACCTACGGTTTACCGGTGACTATTTCTAACTGTTCAAATAATTTTGGCCCATACCAATTTCCGGAAAAACTTATTGCATTGGCAATAACAAATTTTTTAGAAGATAAAAAAGTACCGGTATATGGAGACGGACTTTACGTTAGAGATTGGTTGTATGTAGAAGACCATTGCCGGGCAATTGAGACTATTTTGCAAAAAGGTAAAGTTGGTGAAACCTACTGCGTAGGCGGCTTAACCGAAGATTTGAGTAACCTTGAAATTCTTAAAAAAATTATTAAGCTGGTTGGAAAAACAGAAAATTATCTGGAATTCGTTAAGGACAGGCCGGGACATGACCGAAGATACGCTATCGATTGGTCAAAAATAAAAAATGAACTTGGTTGGCAGCCGCTGCACGGATTTGACGAATGGCTTGCCAAAACTGTTCAGTGGTACCGGGAGAATGCCGATTGGTGGAAAAATGTTAAAAACGGAGAATATAAAGACTACTACCAAAAACAATACGGCAAATGATTGAGTGCATTTTTGAAAACGGCAATAAAGCAAATCGCGGATTAAGACATGTTGTAGTAGATATTTTAGTTGTTGATCAACACAAAATCCTCTTGGTCAAAAGAGCACCCCAGCTTACAAATGGCGGAAAATATGCAATCATTGGCGGATTTGTTGAACGCCGCGAAAATACAAAAGACGCTTGCGTTAGAGAAGTAAAAGAGGAAACAGGTTATGATATTAAACCAACTCTTCTTTTAAGAATTGCTGATAATCCGGATAGACCGGCTGAAGATAGACAAAACGTTTCTTTTGTTTACGTTGCAGAAGTTATTGGTAAGAGCGGAGAAAAAGATTGGGAATCGACTGAGGTAACATGGTTTGATTTAGATAAATTACCACTTAAGGAAGATTTTGCTTTTGATCACTATGAGGACATTCAGCTTTATTTGAGGTACCTTAGAGAAAAATTTGAAACTCCAGTAATTGGAAAAGTGTAAAAAATATGAAAACAAAAATTCTTGGAACAGGTTTGACCGGCTTGGTCGGTTCACGGTTTACGGAACTGTTGAATGAGGTTTATGAATTTGAGCACATCAGTTTAGATAATGGCATAGACATTCTTGATAAGCAGGCAGTCTTCAATAAAATCTCCGGTTCGCAGTCAAGCATAGTAATTCACATGGCTGCTAAGGCTAATGTTGACGGCTGCGAAAGCGATAAGGAAAGGGATAAGGAAATATTAGAGTTTAAAAATTCTGAGGAGGCAGAGGATGCTTGGAAAGAAGAAAAAACAGCCTGGGGGGTAAATGTTTTTGGAACACAGAATGTGATTGAAGCCTGTCAAAAGACAAATAAAACAATAGTTTATATATCCACGGATTTTGTTTTCGACGGCAAAAAAAGTTCCTACTTAGAAAATAGCCAGCCGGATCCAATCAATTGGTATGCAAGAACAAAATACGAAGGAGAAAAAATAGTGGAAAACTCAGGTTTAGATTATATTATCGCCCGAATTGCTTACCCTTACCGGGCACTATTTGAAAGGAGCGATTTTGTCAGAGGATTAATTGGGAAACTTCAGAAGCGTGAAAAACTAAATATGGTGACAGACCATATTATGGTTCCGACATTTATTGATGACATTATTAATGCTTTAGACATTTTAATCAGGACAAACCAGAGAGGGATTTTCCACGTGGTTGGCAGCCAAAAAATAAACCCGTATGATGCGGCTTTAAGAATTGCCGAAGTGTTTGATTTAGATCAAACATGTGTCTTTAAAACTACACGCCGGGAATATTTTGCCGCGAAAGCACCAAGACCCTTTTGTCTTTATCTTAAAAATGATAAAATAAGTAAATTAGGAATTGAAATGTCCAGTTTTGATAAGGGATTGATTGAAATTAGAAATCAAATGGATAGGATACACATATGACAATTACATTTGTCGGACATGGATACGTTGGGTTGGTCACTGCGGCAATATTCGCAGATTTTGGGAATAAGGTGTATGTCATTGGTCATACCAAAGACAAGATTGATAATTTAAAGCGTGGAATAATACCCATTTATGAACCGGGACTGACAGAGTTAGTCAAAAAAAATATTAGCGCCAAAAGATTGATATTCACCCTTGACTACAAGCCTTCTATTCCCGATTCAGACGTCGTTTTCATTGCGGTTGGTACTCCCACTACTAAAACGGGCGATGCCGATTTATCAACTGTTTTAAAAGTTGCGGGGGAAATAGGGAAAAATCTTAAGGGTTACACAGTAGTTGCAACCAAAAGTACAGTTCCTGCCGGCACGAATAAAAAAGTCAAAAGGATTCTGGAGGAATCAAAACCGCAGGGGACGCAAGTCGATTATGCCTCCGTGCCCGAGTTTTTACGCGAAGGAAGCGCGATTTCCGACACAACCAATCCGGACAGAATTGTTATCGGTACGGATTGTAAGCGGGCACAGGAATTATTAATTAAACTGCACGAGCCGATTAAAGCTCCTTTGGTTTTAACCAATTTTGAAACGGCTGAACTTATCAAATATGCTTCAAATGCGTTCTTGGCTTTGAAGATTTCCTATGCCAACGCCATCGCAAAACTCTCAGAACTGCTCGGAGCAGACGCTTTGAAAGTGCTGGAGGGAATTGGTACGGATAAAAGAATCGGTAATATGTTTCTCTCTCCCGGTCCCGGTTACGGAGGAAGCTGCTTTCCAAAAGATGTTAGGGCGCTTATTTCAATTGCCAAAGACAATGATTATCCATTTTCACTGCTTGAGGAAGTGGAAAATATTAATCATCAGTCAAGGAGAGATATTGTGAGAAAAGCCAGGAAAATGCTTGGAGAGGTGCGTAATAAAAAGGTCGGGATATTGGGATTGGCTTTTAAGGCAAACACTGACGATATGAGAGATGCTCCCGCGATTGATGTTATTAATTTGCTGCAGAATGACGGCGCAAAAATCTGCGCCTTTGATCCAAAAGCGATGGATACTGCTGCCGCGGTGCTAAAAGACGTCGATTACAAAAAGGATGCTTACGCAGTTGCCGAAGGCGCGGATTTAATCATTATACTTACCGAATGGAATGAATTTAGGGAACTTAATTTTTCAACCATTAAAGGTATGATGAAGAGCCCTAATATTATTGACGGAAGAAATCTTTACACGCCAGAGCAAATGAGAGCCAAAGGGTTTAACTACATTGGCATTGGTAGAGCATAATGCAATATGGCCAAAAAAATACTGATTACGGGCGCCTCCGGCTTTGTGGGGAACTATTTAGTAGATTATCTGAGCCTAGATTCAACCAATGAATTATTTGGAACTATATTTTCTAAAGGTACCTCGCAAAATTCGGACAATAAAAAAGCGAAGTGGCTTACGGTTGATCTTCGTAGCGAAGAAGAAGTTTATAATTTGATTGACCACGTCAAGCCCGACATTATTTACCATTTGGCGGCATTTACCTCAGCGGCAGACAGTTTTAAATCACCGCGGGAAACAGTTTTAAATAATATTGCCTGTCAGATAAATGTTTTTGAGGCGATGCGGAAAAGTAATTTATTGAATACGAAAACCTTAGTAGTTGCTTCGGCTGAAGTTTATGGCAGTGTCAGGAAAGATGATTTGCCGATGGATGAAGAGACACCTTTAAATCCGACTAACCCCTACGCGGTTTCAAAGCTTGCCCAAGATTTCTTGGGCAGACAGTATTTTTTATCCTATGGTTTAAAAACAGTTAGAGTCAGACCGTTTAACCATGTTGGTCCAAAACAAGCACCCAACTTTGTCGTTTCATCCTTTGCGCAAAAGATAGTTGAGGTGGAAAAGGGGAAAAGGGAGCCGGTTTTACCGGTGGGTAATTTGGAAGCGAAGCGTGATTTTACGGATGTTAGAGATGTTGTCAGAGCTTATTCGCTGTTGATGGATAAAGGAGAATTCGGTGAAGTTTACAACGTTGGTTCTGGCGTTTCGCATAAGATTTCGGACATTTTGGATAAATTATTATCTTTTTCAAATGCAAAAATCAAGATTGAAATCGATAAATCTCTCTTTAGACCCATTGACGACCCTGAGCTTGTTTGTGACGCGAGTAAATTAAATAAACTGGGTTGGAAGCCTGAAATTCCCATCGAGCAAACCCTTAATGATACACTAGACTATTGGAGGCAGATAATTTAGAATAAGATTATGAAATCGGCACTGATTACAGGGATTACCGGGCAAGACGGTCCATATCTGGCGGAATTCCTGCTTAAAAAAGGCTACAGGGTTGCAGGAACAGTCAGAAGATTATCAACCCCCAACATGGAAAACATCAAAGGCATCGCCGATCAGATTGAACTCTTTTCGGCCGATTTGCTTGACCAGGGTTCATTAACCGATGCGATTCGAAAGTTCGAGCCGGACGAAGTTTATAATTTGGCAGCCCAGTCTTTTGTCAAAGCTTCCTGGGAGCAACCGGTTTTGACCGGTGAGTTTACCGCTCTTGGTGTCACCAGAGTTCTGGAAGCAATTCGGTCGGTGAATCCCAAAATTAAATTTTATCAGGCATCTAGTTCGGAAATGTTTGGCAAAGTGACAGAAACCCCCCAAAAAGAAACAACCAGATTCCATCCCAGAAGCCCGTACGGTGTAGCAAAAGTTTACGGACATTACATCACTGTTAATTATCGAGAGAGTTATGGAATTTTTGCCTGTTCGGGAATTTTGTTTAACCATGAATCTCCAAGAAGAGGTATAGAATTTGTGACCCGTAAGATCTCCAATGCTGTCGCCAGAATAAAACTTGGATTACAAGAAAAATTGGAATTGGGAAGCCTTGAACCAAAAAGAGACTGGGGATTTTCCGGCGATTATGTTGAAGCAATGTGGTTAATGTTACAACAAGATAAACCGGACGATTATGTAATTGCTACCGGAGAGAATCATAGCGTTAGGGAATTTGTCGAGGAAGCATTCAAAATTGTCGGAATTGACGATTGGAAGAAATATATTATTGCCAATAGCCCGAAGCACACCCGTCCGGCAGAAGTGGATTATCTCATTGGCGATGCCAGTAAAGCCAGAGAAATTTTAGGTTGGAAGCCAAAAACGAGTTTTAGAGAATTGGTAAAAATAATGGTTGAAGCAGACCTCGAGAGGGAAAAAGAAAATAAGTAATATGCAAACTGTCTTAGTCGCCGGCGGAGCTGGGTTTATCGGTGCCCATCTTTGCACTAGTTTAATCTCGCAAAATTATAAAGTAATTTGCGTTGATAACTTAATTACCGGGGATAAAAAAAACATCGGGAATCTGTTGACCAGTGCCAATTTCGAATTTTTAGAACAGGACGTTACAAAAGAGTTTGAAACAAAAAAAATAGATTTCATTTTTCATTTAGCCTCACCTGCTTCCCCCAACCTTAAATGTCCCAAAAGCTATGTAAATTTTCCGATTGAGACATTACTGGCTAACTCTTTAGGAACATATAATCTTTTAAACCTCGCCAAAAAAAACGGAGCTAAATTTCTTTTTACCTCTACTTCGGAAGTTTATGGGGATCCGACAATTTCGCCGCAAACAGAAGACTATTTTGGCAATGTCAATCCAAACGGCATCCGCTCCGTTTATGATGAAAGTAAAAGATTTGGGGAAGCGGCCACCATGGCGTTTGTCAGAAAGTTTGGTTTGGACGCAAGAATTGTGAGAATTTTTAATACTTATGGCCCTTTGATGCAAAAAGATGACGGTAGAGTTGTTTCGGAGTTTATTGTAGAAGCTTTAACCGGAAAACCGTTCACAATTTACGGCGACGGGAAACAGACGAGAAGTTTTTGTTTTGTGTCAGATATGGTTATTGGAATTGTAAAGGCGATGTTTTCAGAAAATACCAAGGGAGAAGTGGTAAATTTAGGCAATCCCGACGAAAAGACGATTTTAGAGTTAGCTGAGATTGTCAAAAGGATTTGTAAGACAACACCAGAGTCTGTTTTTGAAGATTTACCTCAAGATGATCCAAAAGTAAGGAAACCGGATATAAGCAAAGCCAAAAAACTTTTAGGTTGGGAACCAAAGGTCGGTATTGATGAGGGCCTAGAAAAAACTGTAGAATATTTTAAGAAGATATTATGAAAGCCGTAGTTATAATCCCAACTTACAATGAAAAAGGCAATATCGAACGGTTAATAAAAATACTCGAAGAAGAAATCTTTCCTCAAGTTTCAAATCACGAAATGCATATTCTGGTGGCGGACGATAATTCTCCCGACGGAACTGCAGACGCGGTTAAAGGCTTAATGGAGAAATGGAAGAACCTGGATGTTAACGTCGGGGAAAAGCACGGTTTGGGGGCGGCTTACATTAGGGCAATGACGTATGCGATAGACCATGGGGGAGCGGACGTTGTTTTTGAGATGGATGCGGATTTGCAGCATGATCCCAAAAAAATTCCCGAGTTTCTCAAAAAGATTGATGAAGGATACGACATGGTAATCGGGACAAGGTATAGTCAGGGCGGCTCTATACCGAAAGAATGGCCGATTCAAAGAAAGATGTTTTCGGTTTTTGGTAATCTTTTGATAAGGACGATTCTACTCAAATTCTCAATTCACGATTGGACCGGAGGATACAGGGCGTTAAAGAAAGAGGTTTTTCTTAAAGAAAAATCGGAGTTGACTAATTTTAAAGGCTATACGTTTCAAGTTTCATTTTTGAATAAAGCAGTCAGAGACGGTTTTAAAATTGCGGAAGTACCCTTTCATTTTGACGATAGAACCTTGGGCAATTCAAAAATCGCACCGATGGCATATATTATCGACGTTCTAAAATATGTAATCGGTGCCAGCATTAAAGAGAAATTATTTGGCCCTTTCGGAAAATTTTTGGTTGTCGGAGGGACAGGATTTGTTATCCAAGCAGTAATACTGAGAGTTTTGGTTGGATTTTTTAAAGTTGATCCTTCAGTTGCGAATCTCACCGGAGCAGTTGCGGCAATATTTTCAAACTTTAATTTAAATAATTATTGGACATTTAATACCGAACGGGTAAAAAGCGTTGGTCAGTACTTCTGGAAACTTCTCAATTTTTACGCAACGTCTGCAATCGGAGTTATCTTTATCCAGACGGGAATAATATTCTTGGGAGACCAATTATTTGGAAAAAAATATTATTTTATTTACTTTGTGTTTGGAACTGCAATCCTTCTAATATATAATTTTACAGTTTACCGATTAATCATTTGGCGAAAAAAACCCCACAAATGAAAAGAAATTTTCAATTTTCAATTTTCAATTTTCAATTTTTTGCCATGGGGATTATTCTAGCCATAGCGGCTTTCTTAAGGCTCTACAGGATTCAGGATTACATGACTTTTTTGGGGGATGAGGGGCGAGATGTTTTGGTTGCCTACAATATCTTACACGGTCATTTGACGCTCTTAGGCCCCACATCTTCGGTCGGAGGGTTTTTCTTGGGCCCAATTTATTATTATTTTATGGCGCCATTTCTTCTGTTATTCAATTATAATCCTGTTGGTCCTGCGGTAATGGTGGCGCTTTTTGGTATTGCCACCGTTTGGTTAATTTATCAGTTTTGTAGCGATTTATTTAATAGTAAAATTGGAATTATTGCGGCAAGTCTCTATGCGGTTTCGCCATTGGTGATTTCTTATTCACGTTCGTCCTGGAATCCAAATCCTTTGCCATTTTTTTCTTTGCTCGCCTTATACGTGCTTTATAAAGCTGCAAACAAAAACAGCAAAAAGCTATTTTTTATAGTTGGATTGTTGCTGGGTATTGCCATGCAGCTGCATTATTTGGCGCTCTTCTTGGGAGTAGTTGTTTTCGCCTATGTAATTACAATTCAAATATACAAACAAAAACGCGAATGGGTAAAAGTATTTTTAGAAGCGGCTAAACAAAACTTTTTAATCTTTCTGGGCTTTATAGTCGGTTGGTCTCCCTTTTTAGCTTTTGAGATAAGGCATAACTTTCCGGATTTTAAAAATATATTCAATTTTGTGCTTCACTCCGGTAATACCGGAGTAAACCCGAACTTTTTTTTCACTGTTTATGATGTGTTTTTCAGAATTTTCGGGAGACTTGTTTTTTATTTCCCCGCGAAAGAACAGTTGAAACTATATAGCTTGAGCGTTGTTAACTTATGGACAATACTGATTCTTTTGCTGGCGGTTTTAAGTATGGTTTTTCTTCTGAAAAACCTTTACAAAAGCTTTCAGTTGAAAAAGGAAAATTTTAAACCATATCTTTTACTCTCTTTATGGTTTTTCATCGGAGTTCTGCTTTTCGGTTTTTACAAAAAGTCAATCTATGATTATTATTTTGCGTTCATGTTTCCGCTGCCGTTTATCTTAGTTGGCGGATGCATATTTCAAATTTATGAGTTGAAAAAGATCGGAAGACTATCGGCGGCATTAATACTATTTATTGTAATCCTCTTGAATCTTCAAGGTATTCCATTTCGGTATCCTGCCAACCGGCAGTTAAATCAAATGGAGACAATTGCTCAGTTTGTTAACGACAAAACGCAGGGAAAGCCTTTTAACTTCGCTTTAATAACCGGTGGTAATTCCGATTATGCGTATCGGTATTTTTTTACGATTTGGGGACATCCGCCGGTAATAATCCAAAACTCACAGAACGATCCGCAAAGAAAAACGGTCACCAGTCAACTGCTGGTGGTTTGTGAAAGCCTTCCCTGCCATCCTTTAGGCAATTCATTGTGGGAAATCGCCGGCTTCGGTCAGGCAGACATTGCCGGGCACTGGGACGTTTCAGTAGTCCAAATCTACAAACTAATTCACCACAAAGTAAAGTAGAGCCTTTAATAAGAATATTTTTTTGGTATAAAAAACCCCTTCCAAATTCGGCGAGGGGTTTTTTATTATCTCTTGAAGGATAATATTCCTTCGAAGGATCTTCAAGAATTAGGCAGCGCCAATCTTGTACATTCCTGTACCACAGACTGGACATTTTCCCTTGAGAGCTGGTTTACCATTCTTCATGGTAACTTTTACTGCGCTTGGATCATCTCTCTTTGCTCGACACTTAACACAATACATTGATGCCATAATTTTGTTCACCTCCCTTCGTCAATAATTAATTCCGGGTATCATTAATAGATGGTTTTTCAGTAAGGCAAAAAGAATTATTTGAAATAGTAAAATACTCAGACTTAAAATTCCCGTTTTAGATAAATCCTTAACCAGATAGGGGTATTGAATTGTTGCAGCTTGAGGATTGGGCCGATATGATTTGCTAATTAGGGTTCCTAACTCAGTCTGTCCCGCTTTCAGTCGATCACTCACTTGCGGTGTAATTTTTGCCGCAGAGCTTATTTGTTCAACAATGTTATGTCGAAATGTATGACGCAAATCGGCTAATTTTTTCTGTTCCCGGGTTTTTCTTTTTTTAGCCATGAGTGAGCCTAGATTACACTATTGACACGATGGCTGTCAAGAGGCTAATATAAAAAGATATCATGCCAACAAATCTTTTGTTTTTAATTCTGGCGCTGATTGTTGTTTGGCTTTTATCTCTCTCATTTTTTTTCTGGAGGATTTTACAGCACTATAATAAGCTGACAAAGGGAGTGAGCGAAAAGGGATTAAAGTCCGTTTTAGAGAGTTTGTTAAAAGACTCGGAGCTCAGTAAAAAAGATATTGAGTATTTAAAAGAATATTCTGCTAGAATAGAAAAGGATGGCCTTTTGCATATTCAGAAGGTGGGCTTAGTAAGGTTTAATCCTTTTAAAGACACCGGAGGAGACCAAAGTTTCATTTTGTCATTAATTGACGGAAACGATACGGGCGTAATTATCTCAGGTCTCTATTCAAGGTCCGGAACAAGATGGTATGCAAAGAAAGTTGCGCAGGGTAAGGGGGTAGAATACGAATTGTCAGAAGAAGAAAAGAAGGCCTTAAAAGAAGCAAGTATCAGTAAATAACAGATAAATATTATGGATAGAAATAAAACATTAATTTTGATAGTGGGAGTAATACTTTATTTAGTTTCCTTCGGTGCTTCCTATTTGTTTTTTGCGAGAACATCTTCGGGAAATACATTAAATTCTTCACTGCCGACACCGACAATTAGCGCTGGAGGCAACTTGATGTTTAGTAATAGTCTTCCAAAGACAGAGGCTTGTCCCATAAATGGGGTTTTGTATTCAAAACAGCAAGAGCAATGGTGGCAAAAACATAGACCCTTAGGGGTGATGATTGAAAACAGCGTTGATGCCAGGCCTCAATCCGGACTTTCCGGAGCAGACACCATTTATGAAGCAGTTGCAGAAGGTGGTATCACCAGGTTTTTGGCTATTTTCTATTGTCAGGATGCGGGGCAGGTTGGTCCGGTGAGGTCGGCAAGAACGTATTTCGTTGATTTTGCTTCGGAATATGGTGATTCTCCTTTGTATGCGCATGTGGGTGGTGCAAATCAGCCGGGGCCGGCAGATGCACTTGGGCAGCTAGATACCTATGGATGGACAGGTTACAATGATTTAAACCAGTTTTCAATCGGATTTCCGACGTTTTGGAGAGACTATGGAAGGTTACCAAACGTTGCCACCGAGCACACAATGTATTCGTCTGTTGATAAATTATGGGATTATGCCGCAACTACCAGGGGGCTTACGAATGTCGATAAACAGGGAAATTCATGGGATACCAATTTTGTTTCTTATAAATTTGCCGATGACGCTCCGGCGTCGGCAAGACCGGCCAGCCAGTCAATCCACTTAGAATTTTGGGAATCGGCCGGAAGCGATTACTTTGTTGACTGGACATATAATCCAAAGACAAATCTTTACGCAAGGGCAAATGGAGGAAAACCGCACATGGATAAAGATACAGGAAAGCAGTTAACTGCCAAAAACGTGGTAGTTTTAGAGATGATTGAGGATAATGCTAATGACGGATATGTTGCTAACGATCATTTGCTATTCGAAGATAAAGGTTCGGGTAAAGCGGTGGTATTTAAAGACGGAAAGAGAATAAACGGAACCTGGACCAAAGACACTAGAACTTCAAGAACAATTATTACGGATGCAAACGGTAACGAAATAAAATTTGATCGAGGACTTATTTGGTTCGAAGTTCTTCCAACTGACGGAGTCTTGAACGTAAAATAACCTATTTTACCACTTGCCAATTCAATAATTGTTGATGTATATTAGTCAGCGGAGATAAATAGAACAATTTATGTTTTCAGATTTAATTACATCTAAATCCAGAGTAAAATTATTGAACGTTTTCCTGGGTTCTCCAAATGAAATGTTTCATGTCAGGGAGCTAGTCAGAAGGACAGCAGATGAAATCAATGCGGTTAGAAGAGAGCTGGCGTTTTTAGAGAAAAAAGGAATTTTAATCAGGGAACCAAGGGCAAACAGGGTCTATTATTCCCTCTCGAAATCTTATCCGTATTACTTTGATCTTTTAAGGATTGGCTCAAAGAATATTGGACTCGGTGCGGATATTCTCAAAAATAAAGTCAAGCTTGGCAGAATAAAATACGCGATGTTTTCGGGCCGTTTTCTTCGAAAAATGAAAGAGCAACCCGATGAGGTAGACCTTTTGGTGGTTGGAAGTGTAGTTTTACCGGAACTGGCTCTTTTAGTAAGAGAGGAAGAAAAAAGACTAAGTACGGAAATTAACTATACGGTGATGACGGAAGAAGAATTTGGTTTCAGAAAGAAAAAACGAGATCCATTTATTATTTCAATCCTTTCCGGGTCCAGGGTAATGCTTTTGGGCGACGAGGAAGCAATGCTTTCATGACACGTTCGACTTTTCTCAGTGTCATAGTGAGTAAATCGAATCTATGAGAAAAAGTCCACGGTATCTTTTGTGGTTAATTATTGGTTTAACTGTTGTGGCGGTTTTTATTAACTTGCCAAAGATTTCCAATATTCATTTTGCCGACAAAACTTATAATTTTGATCCGAATTCTATTTTTGCCGCTTTAAAAATAAATCAAACGTTAACTTTTAGAGAAGGATTGGATTTAAAGGGCGGAACGAGTTTAATACTTAAGGCAAATATGTCCAGTATTGCTCAAGCTCAAAGAACAGCTGCGTTAAGTTCCGCACAAACCGTAATTGAAAACAGGGTAAATTTATTCGGTGTTTCCGAACCGCTGGTCCAAACATCAGTGACAAACAATAACGATTACAGAATCATCGTTGAGATTCCCGGGGTCACGGATGTCAACCAAATCAGAAACTTAATCGGGACAACTGCCCAGTTAACTTTTTGGGAACAAGTTGGTACTAATTCGGCAACATTTAACCCGGCAGATTATCGAAAAACGAATTTAACCGGTTCGGATTTACAGCAAACAAGTGTTGCTTTTAGTCAAAATACCGGCAAGCCGGAAGTGCAACTTGTTTTTAATTCTGCGGGTTCTAAGAAATTTGCCGATATTACACAAAGGCTAGTTGGAAAAATCTTGGCAATTGCTTTAGACAACCAAATTATCAGTACACCCAGAGTAAATCAAGCAATAGTTGGTGGTAATGCTGTGATTGAAGGAAATTTTACTCTGGATCAAGCCACTCAATTAAGTACGGAACTAAATGCCGGTGCCTTACCGGTCCCTTTAAGCATATTATCGAGTAGTGTTATTGAGCCAACTTTAGGCAGTTCCTCGCTTGCAAAAAGCCTTTTTGCAGGCATACTCGGTTTTGTTATAATCGTTGTTTTTATGACGTCTCTCTACAAGAAATTGGGATTAATTGCCAGTTTGGCTTTAACTTTGTACACTTTGTTTGTTTTAAGCATTTTCAAATTAAGTTCGATTACGCCCTACGGAATAACGCTGACCCTTTCCGGAATTGCCGGATTTATTCTTTCCATCGGCATGGCAGTTGACGCCAACATTTTAATCTTCGAAAGAATGAAAGAAGAATTAAGGCAAGGAAAATCCCATCAAACAGCCATCGAGCTGGGTTTTTCCAGAGCTTGGACTTCAATTAGAGACTCAAATATTTCAACACTGATTACCTGTTTTGTGTTATATGAGTTTGGCACGGGAATGGTGAAAGGCTTTGCGCTGGTGCTGGCTATCGGAGTTTTGATTTCGATGTTTAGTGCAATTGTGGTAACCAGAACGTTTTTAAGGTTAATTTATAAATGAAAATAGATATAATCGGCAAAAAATATTGGTATTTTTTATTCTCGTTAATTATTATTGTTCCGGGAATTATTTCCTTAATGCTTTACGGATTAAATCTGTCTGTAGAATTTACGGGAGGATCTAATCTAACATTAGCGTTCCCCAGCCAAGTTTCCAATAATCAGCTTAAGCAGATATCCGGCATCTTTACTCAAAATAAAATTAAATTACAGAACTTAACCGTTTCCGGCAATCAGGTTCTAATTAAATCGCAGCCGGTTGATCAAAAGCAAGACCTGACAATCATGGCTCAACTGCAAAGTAAGTTTGGAAAAGTTGATCAACAATCCTATGAAACCATCGGCCCAACCATCGGCGCGGAAACTTTAAAAAACGCCATTTACGCATTAATAGTGGCATCAATTTTGATAGTTATTTATATTACCTGGTCGTTTAGAAGCGTGCCAAAACCAACCAGTAGTTTTCGTTTTGGGGTCTGTGCGATTATTGCCTTAATCCATGACGTTTTGGTGCTGTTAGGACTGTTTTCAATTTTTGGCCATTTCTTCGGAGTAGAAGTTGACAGTCTTTTTGTCACAGCAGCCTTAACGGTTATTGGTTTTTCGGTCCACGACACAATTGTAGTTTTTGACAGAATCAGGGAAAATCTAAAAAGAGTTGGGGGAGACAGTTTTTCCGAAATTGTTAACCATTCAATTTTGCAAACCCTTGACCGCTCTTTAAACACTTCTTTAACAGTTATTCTGGTGTTGATTGCACTGTTGATTTTTGGAGGAGACAGTATTAGGTGGTTTGTGGTGGCGCTTCTAATCGGAATAACTTCAGGAACCTATTCTTCAATCTTTAATGCGTCACCGCTTTTGGTAGTCTGGCAGGATTTAATTCAAAAAGGATTTTCGTTTAAAAATCTTAGGCTCAAGAAGAGATTTGCATCTTAACAATTTTGCTGACTAAATTGCCATCGGCCTTGCCTTTAACTTTTGGCATCAATGCTCCCATCACTTTTCCCATATCCACCATTGAGCTGGCGCCGGTTTGCGAAATTGCTTCCTTAACCAATTTTGTAATTTCATCTTCATTCATTTGAGCGGGTAGATAAGCACTTAAAATCTCAAGTTCCTTCGTTTCCTTGTCAACCAGCTCCTGTCTTTGGGCTTTTTTAAACTCTTCGATCGAGTCCCGTCTTTGTTTGGCTTGATTTTGAATAACGCTCAAAACATCTTCTTCGGAGGCCTCATACCCGGCTCCGCCTTTTTGGATTTCATAGTAATTGATGGCCGACAGCAGTAATCTCAGTACAGAAGTTCTCAATGCATCCCTTGCCAGCATTGATTGTTTAAGTTGTTCTTGTAAGTCTTTTTTTGTCATATTAAATTAATCTTCCGATTCCAAATTTCTTCGTTTTGTTAAACATAAAGACAAAAAACCAGATGGCAGCGATTAAATATACAATGTTAATTCCAAAACTAAGACCTAGCTTATCAAAAGCCAGCTGTTTAGTAAAGAGCATTTCTCTTAAAGCTTCAAAAACATAGGAAGAGGGAATAAAGCGTGCCACAATTTGCGCCCAGTGAGGGAGGATCGAAAGCGGATAATAAAGAGCGGAAAAGGGGATAATAATGGCTATTCCGCCCCAGGCAAGTGTTTGAATTCTTTCCCCAAAGCGGATTAAGAAAGCAGCCACGATAAATCCGAAAGCCCAGCCGGTAAGCATCAGACTAATAAAGAAAAGGATAAGCGCCGGACCGTAAACCAGAATATTGAATCCGTAGAGAAGGTATGCAATGCAGGCTGAGAAAGCGACACTGATGAAGGACTTTACCAGCCCGAAAATCATAAAAGATAAAATCCACTCGTAGATATTAAGCGGAGTGACAAAGATATTGACAATATTTTTATCCCAAATTTCGGACAGAATATTAATGTTGATTTCATGTTGTGCGCGCCAGACAATAATCCAAAAGATCAGTCCGTTAAGAATAATAAATAAATAGCTTGAAGAATGAGTGCTTAATTTTGCCAAATAAAGGCCGGTTACTCCCCAGACCAAAAGGTCCAGAAGCGGCCAATAAAACATGTCCGAAAGTCTGTCTAAGCTGTGTTTTAAGTTGTAGGTATAGCGAATGATCATCGCCAAAACCCTGTGAAAATTAATCATTTTTTTTATTGACAATACTCAAAAAGAAATCTTCAAGATCGGGTTTAAAAATGGATATTTCCGTATATTCCAAACCTTCTGACGAAAGCATAGCCAGAAATTCGGCGATCTTTTTTTCATCCATTTTAATTTTAAAACGGGATTTGTTGGTCTCAAAATTTATTTTCTTGGCATTAAAGAATTCGCCTGCCTTTTTGGGGTCATCAAGATTAAGCTCCAGGCTGCATTCGGAGATTGTTTGGGTAAGGCTGGCAGGTGTTCCGGAAACGACAATTTTCCCATTCTTTATCACCATCACTCTGTCACACATTTCTTCAACTTCGGCCATATTGTGAGAAGTCAATAAGACGCTGACGTTGTATTCGTTTCTCTCTTTAATTAAGAATTTTCTTATTCGAACAGCAATATCCGGATCCAAGCTACTCGTCGGTTCGTCCAGGAGGATAATTTTTGGGTAATTCAGAAAAGCCTTTGTCAGCAAAAGTCTTGTCCTTTCTCCTGCCGAAAGCATAAAGTATTGCCTTTTACGTAAATGATCGATTTCAAACTCCTGTAATAACTTGGTGATCCTTTTCTTCCTCTCTGGCACTTCGTATAATCTGGCAAAAATGTCAAGAGTTTCATCAACGGTAAAAAACCAGGGAAGATTAATATAAGTTGATGAAAAATTTACATCTTTAAGAATTTCCGCTCTGTGTCTTTTTAAATCTTTACCAAAATAATTAATTGTTCCGTTTGTTGGTGTCATCAGATCCAAAAGCATTTGAATGGTGGTAGTCTTCCCCGCGCCGTTCGGACCGAGCAGCCCCAAGACTTCGGCGTGTTCCAGCACAAAAGAAATATTATCTACGGCAACAAAATCTTTAAATTTTTTAGTGAGGTTTTTTACCTCAAGTACATTCTCAGACATAAAATACTTACAGTTTCGCTTAATCCGGTTAGTTCAATTGTTTGATGCGGTTGAGGAGGTATTCCTGATTATTTTTAGATAAATCTTCGTCTACTTCTTCAAATAATTTCTGCAGAATTTCCCCAACCTTCGGACCGGGCTGAATCTGCAATACCTTCATTATATCATTTCCATCGACGGCTAAATCATTGATCGAAAATGGAGCCGGTTTTAATTGTTCTTCAATTTTTTCTTTGAATAATTTCAATCTCCAACTCTCGGCGGTTTGGGTTCCTCCGCCGAGCCTATCGGCAACACGCAAGTCCATCATGTCTCTGACGTTTTCAACTCCAACTTTTCGGATAAATCTTCTGATTGCCGCATCGGTTTGGTTTTCGTTAACCGAAAACATATGATACTTAATCAGCATTACCACCTTATCTTTCTCTTTTTTGGAAAACTTTAAGCGGTCACAAATCTCTCCGGCTATTTTTGCTCCGGCCATTTCATGATTATGGAAGATTACCAAACCTTCCTCGTCTTTTGATGCCACTTTTGGTTTTCCGACGTCATGAATTAAGGTTGCAAACCTGACCAACGGGTCAGATGACGGGCAAAATTTTAAGGATAAAACATTATGGGTAAAAACATCGGTGGTGTGATGGCGCCCGGGTCGAACCTGCGAAACGCCAATCCCTTGCAAAAGTTCGGGTAGAATAAACTGCAAAAGTCCGGAATTTTTTAGGAGCATGATTCCTTCATAAGGATTATTGCTTGCCAAAATCCTAAACAGTTCGGCTTTTATCCTTTCAAAAGAAATGTGTTTAATGAGTGGCGCATCTTCAATAATTTTTTCCCAGGTTGTTTTTTCAATCGTAAATGCAAGTTCAGTAGCAATCCGAACTGCTCTTAAAAGTCGCAATGCATCTTCTTTAAAACGGAGATTCGGGTCTCCAACAGCCCGAATAATTTTCTTCTCCAAATCTTTTTCTCCAGCAAAAGGGTCAATTAACTCGAAAACTTCTTTTTCGTTAATTTTAAGAGCAATGGCGTTGATGGTGAAATCTCTTCTTCCCAAATCCTCTGCAATAGTTTTTCCCCAAGTGACACTTTCCGGGTGCCTTTTATCTTTGTAACAGTGTTCGGTTCGAAAGGTGGTTATTTCAACGACTTTATCTTTTTCGTCAATCACTGCCGGCACGCCGACCGTACCGAATTCATTATCATAAAAAGCGTTAGGGAAAACCTGTAAAAGCATCTCAGGTGTAGCGTTGGTAGTTAAGTCCCAATCTTTGATTGGTCTTTTTAAGATTAAATCCCTGACGCTGCCGCCGACAATGTAGGTTTCAAAACCGGCTTTTTCAAGACTTCGGTAAACTTCCAAAACGCTGGCTGGAATTATATCTTTCATCTTGTTATAGTATAGCAAGTCTCAATTTGGGGAACAAATGTATGAAGAAATGGGAAATCGAGTCAAAATTCAAAATTAAGAATTCAAAATTAAGAATTGAAGATATAATTAAGATCCTTCTGCAAAATAGGAACATCAAGACAAAAAAAGAAGTTGATAGCTTCTTAAATCCAAAGCTTGAAAATATCACTATTCAGGCAGTAAAAATAAATACAATTCAACTCAAAAAGGCCTTAATCAGAATTCGAGAGGCAATCAAGAAGAAGGAGAAAATCGTGGTTTTTGGAGATTATGACGTTGACGGAATTTGCGGTACAGCCATTCTCTGGGAAACTCTAAATGCTTTGGGTGCGGATGTTTTACCTTACATTCCGAGTCGGTTTGAAGAAGGATACGGACTTTCGGAAACAGGAATTAAAAATCTCAAATCTCAAATGCCAAATCTCAAATTGATAATTACGGTTGATAACGGGATTGTGGCCAATGAAGCGGTGGATTTTGCTAATAAGCAGGGGATTGATGTCATTGTCACCGACCATCACGTTCCGTCACAAAAACTGCCCAGGGCTTTGGCAATAGTTCACACCACTTTACTTTGTGGAGCAGGAGTGGCATACCTTCTGGCGAAGGAAATTTCTAATTTCAAATTTCAAATTTCTAATGACCCCAAAATACAAAATACTAAATACAAAATACTAGATACTCACTTAGAGTTAGTTGTTCTGGCAACCATTGCCGATTTGGTGCCTTTGACCGGAGCAAACAGAGTTTTAGTTTACTTCGGTCTTCGAAAACTTAGAGAGACAAAACGTCCCGGTCTTTTGGCACTAATTCAAAAAGCGGGAATTAAAAAGGAGGCAGTCGGTACTTATGAAATCGGACATATGCTTGCGCCGCGTCTTAATGCCATGGGGAGGCTGGCCAGCGCGATGGATTCGCTAAGATTAATCTGTACTTCGGATAAACAAAGAGCGGAAAAACTGGCAGAGCTTTTAAACCGGACAAATTTGGAAAGACAACAAATCACCCAGGAAGCTTTAAGCCACGCTAAGAACAAAGCCGAAGAAAAAGGAATTAAGAATTTGCTGTTTATTGCAGACGAGAGTTATCAGCAAGGAATTGTCGGGTTGGTGGCGGGAAGAATGGTCGAGGAATATTATCTTCCTTCGATTATCATTGCCAAAGGCGAAAAATACAGTAGGGCCTCGGCACGCTCGGTTAAGGGTTTTAATATCGTCGAATTTTTAAGAAGTGCTTCGGATTTGTTGGTGGATGTCGGCGGTCATCCGATGGCAGCGGGATTTACGGTGGAAACTGCAAAATTGGAATTACTTGAAAAAAAACTTTACGAGAATGCCCGAAAACTTTTAAAAAAAGAACATTTAGAAAGAGTGTTGAGAATTGATTGCGAGCTCGATTCGTCATTAATAAATGGTGAAACCTATGCGGAAATTCAAAAACTGGCGCCATTTGGGATGGGAAATCCGGAACCGACTTTCTTAACAAAAAACCTGACGATATCAGATGTAAGAATTGTTGGAAAAGACGGGAAACACCTGAAGCTTAAATTCCAAATTCCAAATTCCAAATTCCAAATCGGCGGGATTGCGTTTGGAATAGGGGATACGCACAAACTAGAAATCGGAGACAAAGTAGACGTTGTTTATACGCTTGAGAATAACAACTGGAACGGTTACAAAAATATCGAACTAAAGGTTAAAGACCTGAGAAAAACTTAACCCTTTTTAGGATGCCTGGTGCCGTTGCCAACAGTACTTGGGCCAACCACTCTTGCGTGGATACCTTTAGCTGCTTTTATAGCGCATCTTCTCGAGAATGGAGGGTTTTGGACATGAGGAGCGCCGACAGTTCCCGTAATTTGCGCAGTATCTAAGTCGGTAAGTATGCCAAAAGATGCCGGTTCTCCATCGTTACTGCCGGCAAAAGAAGAGCGGTTGGCGCCTCCTGCGGATTCCTCTGTGGCTCTAGGCTGTCCCCACCCGCCGGGTTTAGGTCCAAAAACACTTACCCAACCGATTCTTGTTTCTCTACCGTCGGGAGTAGGAACCGTATAAAAAGTTCCAGGGAGAGCACTTTCTATCTCTGCGTCCGTTAAAGGTCTTAATCCGCCTCGTAACTCTGATTCATGGACCATTCCTGTTTCAGGCACGATACGTATGGCCGGTCTTGCCGCAGCCGCACTTTTAGTTTCATCCTCGTTTGATCGTTTTCTGTCTACCATATTTTCAATAAAAAAAACTTCCGCTGGAAGCCACAATACAGGCTTCCAAAAGGAAGCTACTTTGTGCTAATAAGTGAATAAATACACGTTTTCATAATAACCATATCAAATGCTATCATTAAACGAGTCTTCTTGTCAACCCTGGGAAATTTATGTATGATGTAGAGGCTATGGATAAGCTAAAAAGGGTTTTGTCATCGGAAGTTTACAAATTTGTTGATCAGGAAGTTAAAATTGCCGGCTGGGTCAATATTAGGCGCGACCACGGCAAGTTAATCTTTCTTGACTTGCGAGATAAGGATGGCATAATGCAAGTTGTAGTCAATCCCAGGGTCTCTGAAGAGGCTCACAAGGCTACTCAGGAGGTCAGGTCTGAATACGTGCTGGAGATTACCGGCAAAGTTAACCTGCGGCCGGAAGGCGCGGTCAACAAGGAGATTATCAGCGGGACGGTTGAGCTTGAAGCAACCGAGGTCAAGATTATCAGTAAAGCGGAAACTCCGCCGTTTGATTTGACTACGGACGGATTGGATGTAGGCGAAGAAACCCGCCTAAGATACCGCTATTTGGATCTTCGTCGAAGCCGCCTGCAGAAAAACATTCGTTTAAGAAGCGATTATACGCAAGCTCTTCGTCAGGCTTTATTTAAAAGGGATTTTGTAGAAATTGAAACACCGCTTCTTTCTAAAGCAACTATGGAAGGAGCCAGAGATTTTATTGTCCCCTCAAGGTATCAGCCCGGTAAATTTTATGCGCTTCCGCAAAGCCCGCAGCAATATAAGCAGCTGCTAATGGTGGCCGGTTTTGAAAAGTATTTTCAATTCCCGCATTGCCTGCGTGATGAAGACCCCAGGGCCGACAGAGGTTTTGAATTTACGCAACTGGATTTGGAAATGAGCTTTGTCGAAAGGGAAGACGTTATAGAAACGGTGGAAGCGGTTGTTATTGAAGCAATTAAGGCGGTTAATGGTAGACTACAAAAGGATAAATTTCCTGTTTTTACTTACAAAGAAGCGCTGGAAAAATTCGGTTCCGATAAATTTGATTTGAGGACAGAAGGAGAGAAAAAAGACGCTACACTCGCTTTTGCCTGGGTTATTGATTTTCCTTTCTTTAGGCCCGTTAATAAAGCCGAAATCTCCGATAAATTTGATAGTAAAAGTAAATGGACTTTCACCCATAATCCTTTTAGTATGGCAATACCGGAACATCAAGAGTGGCTTTTAAAAGGCGAAAACGTCGATCAGATTTTGACCACACAGTACGATCTTGTTTGTAACGGATTAGAAGTAGGAGGAGGTAGTATTAGGGCACATACACCGGAACTTTTAAGTGCTACCTATAAAATAATGGGCTATTCAGAAAGTCAAATACAAGAAAGCGTCGGTCATATGCTAGAGGCTTTCTCCTATGGTACTCCACCACATGGAGGAGTTGCCTTGGGACTTGACAGGTTAGTTGCTCTTTTAAGTGGTGAAGCTTCAATTAAGGAAACAATGGTTTTCCCAATGACTGCAACTGGAAGAACAGCCATTATGGATGCGCCCGCCTCGGTTTCTGACGAACAATTAAAGGAGTTAGGATTAAAAATTATAAAATAGTTTTATAATTCTACTTAGATTTTCCAATGAAAAAGCTACTGAGTAAATTACCGCAAGAGGTTTATTTTTTGTTATTGCCCTTGTTCTTGTTGGCTGTCCTGATTTTCCTTTTTTTTACCACCTCAATTTTACAAGTTTGGCTTGAACAAAACAAAGTTTTTGCAATTCCTTTTCAGGTCTCCCAAGAGGCAAAAATCCCAATTATTAAAACAGAATTCGTGCCGGTAATTTCGGCCAGGAGTGCCATTATCATGGATGCCGATTCAAAAATGGTCTTATTTGCCAAAAATTCTAATTTGAAAGGCTCAACCGCTTCAACCGCCAAGATAATGACTGCCTTAACTGCCTTGGACTTCTTCAGTCTTTCGGATACGTTAACGGTCAAACAGGCGACGGATGATGGCTCAATCTTGGGGTTGGTGGCCGGTGAGAAGATGAGTTTCGAAAATCTACTGTACGCGCTGATGCTTCCGTCTGCCAATGATGCCGCTTTAACCATTTCCCAAAATTATCCGGGTGGGGAAGATGCGTTTGTTACGGCAATGAACGAAAAAGCCAAACTGTTCAAACTTTCGAGTACGCATTATCAGGATCCGGCAGGGCTAATCGACTCCGGCAATTACACCACCCCGTTTGATATGGCCAGGTTGGCTTCATTTGCCATTAAGAATCAGGTTCTTCAGCAAGTTGTCGACACCAAAGAAAAAGTGATTTCGGATGTAACCGGCGCTTTGGTTTACGACCTGACGAACCTCAATAAACTGTTGGGAGTAGATGGAGTGAACGGTGTGAAGACCGGTTATACCGAAGAAGCCGGGCAGGTGCTGGTTACGTCCAAAGAGGAAAAAGGAAAAACGATTATTATTGTAGTGATGGGGAGTGAAGACAGATTTGCCGATACAGAGGCGCTTTTGGATTTGGTTTCCAACAACCTTACTTATTTATCCATCCATCCGTAATTGCCGGAACATAGGCAACAAAACCATTGTCCCCTTCAAATACCACAATTGGCATTAGGTAAGCTTGCGGTTGACTGCTTAGATAATAAGCAAGAAAAACATTATTAATGGCAATATTTTTAGAGGAACCGTAATAAGAAGCGATATAGCCTTTTCCTTGTTGTAAATCAGCAAGGGCCTGTTGAGCTGTTTTTAACGGGTAGGTCGAAAAATTGCTGGTTGGCACTTGATGGATGTAATTCGCCTCTAAAATTTTATCATTCGAGCCAACTAAAACATAAATATTCGAAGAATCGGGTTTTTCATAATAAATCGGAATACCGTCAATGTCTTGTTGATGAAAAACAACTCTCACTAACTGGGTATCGGAAACGCTTGTCGCAGCAATCAAAATGCCATTCTTTAGAGAAAGTAAAATAGCTTGGGTTTTTGTTTGATCAATATCCGGAGGCATTGAATTTAAACTGTTTAAAAGGTTTTGTGCATCATTTACTGCGCTATTTTGGCTGGGGAGGTTCTGCCCGGAAGTAAAGTCTGAGTTAGACATATAGTTTGAAGTGATACTAAAATAATTAGTAACAGTATCCATCGTTATCTGTTTTGTGATTTGAGAAGTATCTGGGTCGCCCCATTGATACAAAGTATCGGAAAGTTTAGTTTGTCCTCGGGTAAAGCCAGCCTGGGCAGCCATTTGTTTGGCCCTTGAGAGACCTAATAAATCGGGTGTATAAGTTTGAATTGTAAAAACCTCAGCCAGGTTCTGAAAAGTGGGCAGATTTCCGCTTAGGGTATTTATAGAATATGTAAATACCTGATTACTCACATTTTTGGGGAAAACTTGAGGGGGAAGTTTACCAAATGAGACGGTTGGTTTTGGTGGAGGAGTCGGGAAAATAGCTTCTTTTATAACAAAGACAATTCTCAGCAGAATAATAAGGATAACTATTCCGGCGATAAACAGTCCACCCCATTTTAAAATTTCTTTTGTATCATGACTGGCATCGCTTAAGGTGAGCATATATTGAGTATAGGAAAAATTTAAGCTACAATGCAAGCATATGCCTCAGAAAAATTCAAATCAAGTCAAAGTCAGATTTGCGCCGAGCCCAACCGGAATTCCCCATATTGGCAACACCAGAACGGCTTTCCTTAATTTCCTATTCGCCAAAGCTAACGGTGGGGAATTCATTTTAAGGATTGAGGATACCGACCAGAAAAGAAAAGTCGCAGGTGCGGAAGAAGCGATTCTGGAAATTTTAGATTGGCTGGGGATAAAGCATGACGGAAAGCTGATTCATCAGTCCGAACGCCTGGAAATATACAAAAAATATGTTCAGGAACTGTTGGATAAAAAAATTGCTCACAAGAAGGAAGGGGCGGTTTGGATAAAAGTTCCGGAAGAAAAAATATTTGCGTGGGTGGACTTAATTGGTAACAAAAAAATCCAATTCAAGGGAAAAGATGTTGACGAATTTGTAATCTTAAAATCAGACGGTTTTCCAACCTACCATTTGGCAAACGTGGTTGACGATTATCTAATGGGGGTAACGCATGTCATTAGAGGTGAAGAATGGATTTCTTCAACGCCAAAGCATTTATATCTTTACCAGAGCTTCGGTTGGGAACCGCCATTTTTTGCCCACATGCCGGTAATTTTAGGCCCCGACAAAAGCAAACTTTCCAAAAGACACGGAGCAAAATCGGTTTTGGATTATCGGGCCGAGGGTTTTGTTAAAGAAGCACTCTTAAATTTTATGGCACTTTTAGGTTGGAATCCCGGTGGAGACAGGGAGCAAATGGATTTGGAGTTTATGATTAAAAACTTTAAGTTGGAAGATGTCAATACCGCCAGTCCGATTTTTGACATCAAAAAACTGGAATGGCTAAACGGAGTTTGGATAAGAAATTTAGCCGGAGAAAATAAATTAGAAGAAAGGCTGAGGGATTTTTATAAAGAAGATAAAAAAATTCAGGAGGTGCTTAGTAATCAAGTGACGAAAGGATTACTGCTCGGTGCGGCAGCTTCAAGAATGAGAATTTTGGCGGATTTTCAGAATCTGATAAGCCTTCAAAGGCAAAGAGATATGACAAAAGAAGAAAAGGAAATCGCTCAAAAACTCTACAAATTCCTGCTCGAACAATTAAGGGTCGGTAATTGGGACAACGAAAAATTTCTGAGCGTCCTTAAAAATTTTTCCAAAACCGAAAATATTCCCTTCAAAACTATTTATTTTCTCTTAAGCGGCAAAGAGCAGGGCATCGGACTTTTGGAATTAAACACAATCTACGGCAAAGATTTTTTTATCAACAACCTAAAATCGTAAATGAAACTTTTAATTGCCAAAGGAATTTCAAACATTTTGTCGGCGCTGGCAGTGGTGGTTGAGGGGACATTCGTTTTAACTTATTTAGGAACAAGCAATCTGTATTTGTCCTTACGGTGGACTTTATTATCATTAGCCTTAATTTTGGCGCTGTTGGTAATTGTTTATTATTTTGTCAGAAAAGGAAAATTTTCCGATTTGGATGTCTCTACTCAAACGCAGAGACCGCTACTTTTTTTACTCGATTTTATTTTTGCGGCTATTTATTTATCAATCCTTTATCTTTTCCATGCTCCAAAGACACTGTTTGTCGGGAACATTGCGGTTTTTATGGTGGTAATCGTTTTAATGGTGGTTAATAGATTTATTAAAGCCAGCGTGCACATGGCAGTCCTTTCCGGTGCGCTGACACTGTTTGTTTTTATGGGAGGATTAACTTACCTTTGGGGTTTTATTCTAATCCCAATTTTGGCCTGGGCAAGACTGACAACCAAAAGGCATGCTTTTAAAGAAGTAGTGGTCGGTACAATCATTGGAATTCTAATCGCCGCAATAATAGTGGTTATTTAACCAGTGGAGTTACTGTTTCTTAAAACTTCGGCTAACTAAAACCGCCAGCAAAGATAAACAGCTAATAAGAATTGGGAACCAAACTTGAGAAAACCAGGGCACTGGGACAAGAAAAAGTACATCGGTCGTGGTCAAAGTTTCCGGCCAGCGGACAGTCCAGTAAAGATGGACATAATAAAAAATATCCCAAATTGCAAATGTCCAAAGAAAAATGGCAACGCGCTCTTTCAGTGTTTTTACTGCCACTAAAGCAATACAAATAAGCATAATCATGGTGGCAATTTCGCGGATAAACTCAATGGCTAAAAGGCTTACGGGAAGGCGCTGTTGCAAAACCATTTGGTTATAAACGCCGATTGATTCTCTCTGGACTTCGGCTAGAGATTGCATGTATCCGGGAAGAAGACCGGTGGCTGCCCTAAGGTAAATGACACAAGCGCTTTCCAAATAGCCAAAAGCAAGGCCAAAGATTCCGGTAAAGATAAGCACTTGCTTGTCGATTTTTAATTTATGTTTTTGCCAATAGAAAAAAAGAAAAATCGGCACCAGCAGCAATAAATTTACCCACCAGGGAGATGCAAAAAGCATAAAGTTATTCATGATTTATAGTATATATAAGTTTTTTAAATAATCAATCTTATCTCCATAAATTGTACTTATTAAGCTTCTCTGGTAAAATTGAAGAGAGAAATTAAAGGTTAATCAATGCGGAGTCGTCCCACAGGGACTTCTCCGCTAAAATAGGAACTCATCAATGCGGAGTCGTCCCACAAGGGGACTATCCGCCAAGCAGGGAGTTAATCAATGCGGAGTCGTCCCACAAGGGGACTATCCGCCAAGCAGGGAGTTAATCAATGCGGAGTCGTATAATGGTAGTACGCATCCCTCTGGAGGATGTTATCTTGGTTCGAATCCAAGCTCCGCAGCACGATTGGACGTTGTAAACATAGACCGTGGTCTTAAATTTTTTATGTATAATTTGCTATACTAAAAGATATCTGTATCAAGAATGATCTTTCAACCACTTTGGATAAAGCTCAAAAAATTATTCGGCGGAAAAAGGGAAGTTTACATTTTTTCTCTCATTTTTATTCTGGCAATAATTCTTCGCTTTGTTAATTATGGAAATCGATTCGGACTGGCCAGCGATCAAGCTCGGGATTTGCTAATAGTACGGCAAATGCTGCATCTGCATAGTCTTGCGCTGATTGGACCGTTTTCTGCTTCGGGTCCGTTTGTTTTTGGACCATATTGGTATTGGATTTTTACTATTCCGGTTTTGCTTTTTCCCCATTCTTTAATCGCTCCTTGGCTGTTTCAGAGTCTTTTATTTGTTTTTGCCGTTTTACTGATGTTTTTTATTGGAAAGGAAATTCGTGGACCGAAATTTGGGCTCCTGCTGTCTCTTTTTACAGCCATATCGACTGCGGAAATTAAACTTTCAACCAACCTTATCCTTTCAGCGCTTGTCGGTATTTTTGCTTTTTTTATCCTCTATTTTTTTATCCGTTACATCAAAGACAAAAAGATTGGGGATCTTTTGCTGCTGACGTTTTTCGTCGCCGTTGCCATTAATACTCACTTTGAAGCAATCCCGCTTATCTTTTTTATTCCTTTTGCGGTTTTTTTTGGCAAACGGAATATTTCTCATTTAGTCCTAGCAATAATTGTATTTTTATTTCCATTTGTTCCACTGCTTCTTTTTAACCTCCGGTCGCATAACTACGAACTTTCACATATTACGAAACTTCATCAACAAATACCGCCCGGTACCCCTTTCCTCCAACAGATAAGAGCAATACTTGGGCCCGTAAATTTTTTCCCAAGAGTTTGGGGTGACAGTATCGGCGGCTCTACTATCGCAGGTTGGATTATGATTGGAGTTTTTATCTTTACCATGTGCTTTTTATTCGTCAAGAAAAACCATCGGGAAGAAAGAATACTGGTTGGAATATTCCTTTGTATGATTGCAGTAATCGTTGCCTATGGAGGAAAACTTTTTGAGAATTTTTTGGGCTTCCTATTTCCTTTGATGGTTCTTTTTACCTGCCTTGCATGTTATTATCTGGCACGCCTCAATAAGATAGTTGGTTTTTTGGCGATTTCTCTAATCGTATTGTTTAGTCTTTTTTCGGATTTTAAAGTGATTGTAAATGCTACCAATACGGCAGTTAGCACAGCGCGTTTTTGGGAAAAGGCTCTTTTAATAAGATATCCTAGACAAAAATTTGCGGTTTACAACTATTCTTACCCAAACACAGATAAAAGTATTCCTTTAAGTTTAGTTCTTGCTGTTGATGGAGAAGCCAACGACAACGGGTTCAAAATCGGTGTTGCAAATGTCGGTGCGCCGGTCTATCACCTAGTTGCTATTGAAGGACCGCCGGGGTTAAGGTTATATGACCTACGAGGGCAAAGTGACGCTCAACTTAGAAAGGAGAACTTTTCAGCGGTTACTCCTTCAAAAATTTATCAATCTACGGAGCAATGGTACAAATAAAGTACCATGTCATAATGAATCTAGAATGGTACGCTAAGCTCAGTCTTTTCAACAAATTAGCTTCAAATTGCTTGATTATAAAGTTGGAAAAATAAACCGTAACGTCAATTGGTAGCTGACTTAGGAGTTGGGAGTGTTTTGATTCTCGCTTGCGCCCTGATTTGCATCCAGGTTATGCTGAAGGGGAATCGGCTCGTTGGCTGAAACCGAAATCGGTTGAATGTTGCTTTTTTCGGCCACGGCATCAAGAATAATTCTGGCAGTTTCCGTATCAATGCCCTCCCAGGTATAGCTTTCCGGATCCTGATCAATGACCAAATCCCCAACCTTAAATACTCTCTGCATGACGTTTTGGAGAAAAGAAGCGTTCCTGATTTTTTGAAAAGGGATTGTTTCGGTATCGACTCTTAATACCCCCTCTTTCAAAAAGAGCGCGTCTTCTTCTATCAGATACTTAAGATTACTGTATTCAAGGTATGCGGAAAGATAGGTGATAACAATTAGAACAGCGAAGAATAACACTTCCAGGACTAAAGATATGGGTAGAAAGTGCGACAGTTGAAGAAAAATTAGACTAACGGACGAAACGATAATCACGATAGTAGCAATACCTAAGACTAATACTATGCGGGGAAGAATTCGGTAATGTAAAGACGCCAACTTAATAGACTGGAAATCATGCATATCCTAAATAAAGCACAAATAGAAATAATTAGCAAGCAGATTTAGTTGGCCGAAAATTTATACAATTTCAAAATCAAGATACAGTCTGAATGACATAACGTCTTCAGAGCGTTGTACTGATTTTTTGGCGAAAGATCTATTTATTTTTTATCTTCCCAAATTCGGAGAAAGCTTTCCAATAAAATAACCCTCCGACAATAACCGTACAAACACTAATAATCCAGCGAAGGTAAGGTCCGTACAAAATATGGTAAAGAGTGGTTTTAGAGTTAAGGACAATCGGATACCATGAATAAATAAGATTTGTTAACTGGAAGAGCGATAAAAGAGTAAAAACAATTACAAAAATTTTGTTTTTTGATAACGCGACAACCACAGCCAGTAATGGAAAAACGGGATACATATAACGGTCATGCATTGCCGGCAGAAAAAGAAAGGTAATCAGTGCAACAAGCGACAATACTAGGAAAATACTTTTGGGAGAAATAAACTGTTTCGGTTTTTTTATCTGTAGATAAAGCAGGGGCAGGCAGGAGAGCGTAAAAAGTAAATATGCCCAGGTCCCAAGCGGAAGTGCCAGAAACGGTTGGCTGGCCAAGGGCACGTTGTTATTACAAACGGTTGGGAAACAAGCGACGACCATCCAGAAATTAAAGGCCGCAACCGTAATATTTTGTAATTCCCCCCTTGCAATAATCGGCAATTGCGTTATAAGCCATTGTATTGGGTTACTGGAAATTGGAAAGGTGGCAATAATAACTCCGGCAATACTGAAAAAAATTCCCAAGAAAATGGTTTTAATATTTTTTCCCGACAAGAAGAAAAGGAAAACAAGATAAAAAGGCAATAGCGGGAGTAAAGAAAGTTTAATGTAAAGAGAAACTGTATAAGAAATAATTGAAAGAATAATGTTTTTCCGGAAAGCAAAAAATAGGGAAAGTATAAAGAAGAAATTATTTAAGGAATCCAGTTGCCCCCAGACGGCACTGTTGTAAAAAATCACCGGGTTAAAAAGAATTAATGAGGCGGCCAATAAGCCCTTTTTCTTTCCGGTATTTCTTTTAACAATCAAAAATGCCAATAACGCCATTCCTAAATCCGTAAGCATTGCCGGGATTTTCATAAAAATATGTTGTAAGTAGGTATTTACCCAAAGAATAGTTCCGGGTTGAGTGTGGGTAAGACGAGAAATAATTTTTCCCGCAATAATCCAAGTTTCATAAGCTCCGGACACTGCATAGAGAAGCCCTGGCGTTTGATCGTTTGAGGGAGAAGTGTAAGATGAATCGTGAGAAATTGTGGTATAGGTTGCTGCAAAACTTTTTGTGTGGACGATTCTTGCCCAACTTTCATATCTTGTTAGGTCTCCATTATTGCCGTATGGCAGGGTCCAATTGATAAGTAGACAGCGGAGTAAAAACCCGGCAAGAAAAACAACCAAAAAAATAATTGAAAATTTTTTCAGCGTTTTCTTCACTGATAGTATTTTATACCAAAATAATCAATAAGGATATTGCCATTATGTAAGGAATCGGTTGACAAAATTAGCTTAAGCTAGTAAGCTTAAATTCACTCTAATTTAGATGCTTTTATGGTAAAAAACAGTTTAGGAATTACTAACTGATAAGTGCGCTACTTGGCCAAAAATGATTCTACTTCCATAAACATGAAATTACTGATTATAATTCAAAAAATTTTAGGCGTTTCTTCGGCGGATTTACGAAAAAGGTTGCTTGGTATTTTTGTTTTCCTGGCAGTTTTTAACGGCTTAGTCTGGTTATCCGCCTTATTATTGTCGTATCAGTATCCGGTGCTTCTTGGGTTAATCACTCTTGCTTACGGATTAGGCCTTCGTCATGCGGTTGACGCCGACCATATTGCGGCAATAGATAATACAACCAGAAAACTAATGCAAGACGGAAAACGTCCTGTTGCGGTCGGTTTTTTCTTTTCAATGGGACATTCAACAGTTGTCGTCATTTTATCCATGCTGGTAGCCGTTTCTGCCGCATTTTTAAAAAATAATTTCCCGGCATTAAAAGCTGCCGGTGCTATCATTGGTACTTCTTTATCAGGATTTTTTCTTTTGTTAGTTGGTTTTATTAATCTTGTTATTCTGGTTGGAGTTTTCCGAACATGGAGAAGAATAACAACAAAACAGGGTAAACGGAGTGATTTTTCTTTGGAAGAAAATTTAAGCAATAAAGGTGTAATCACTCGAATACTCAAACCGCTTTTAAAGACGGTTTCTAGTAGTTGGAATATGTACTTTGTTGGATTTTTATTTGGTTTGGGTTTTGATACAGCAAGTGAAGTAGGCCTTTTGAGCGTTTCCGCCGCAACCGGAGTATCCGGCATGCCGCTTGGAAATGTTATGCTTATTCCCTTGGCGTTTACTGCGGGCATGTCTATTATTGACACGATGGATGGAATACTGATGCTTGGCGCTTACGGTTGGGCATACTTAAAGCCAATCCGTAAATTATATTACAATCTTAATATAACTTTTATTTCGGTTGTCATTGCCTTGCTTATCGGAAGCATAGAAATTATGCAAGTTATTTTTTTACAATTAAAACTAAGTGGGGGCATTTTTGATGTTATTACTAAGTTAAGCTTTGGAAATTTAGGCTACATTATTGTCGGATTATTTATAGTTAGTTGGATAGTCTCAATTGTAATTTACAAATTTAAGAAATACGATTTGCTCGAACTAAAGCACACTCACAAAGATTGACAAAGTTTGCTTAAGCTAGTAAGCTTACTTTTACCTTAATTAAGTTGGTTTTATGGCTAAAAATAAACTAAAAATACTCACCAGAACTACCAATATTGCCGATATTGTAGAAGATCGTCCAGAAGCTCTGGAATTACTTGCCGAGTATGGCTTATTTTGTGTGAACTGTTTTTTAAACAGGTTTGATACCGTGGAAACGGGCGCAAAAATTCATCACATGAGCGATGAACAAATTGATAAAATGATTGCGGAAATTAATTCACAACTGAAAAAAGACGTAAGAGCTAAGATATAAGATTTATGAAACATATATTGGTAATCAAAAATCTATTTGCCAGGACAGTTGACGGAAAAGAAATTCTTAAAGGCGTATCGTTAACAATTAAGCAAAAGGAAATTCACGTCATCATGGGACCAAACGGTGGGGGAAAATCAACGTTGGCGTTGGCAATCATGGGCCATCCGGGCTTCATAGTTACCAAGGGAGAAATCTTGGTCAACGGTAAAAATATCATCAAACTTTCTCCAGATAAGCGGGCAAAATTGGGTTTATTTTTGGGCTTCCAGTATCCGGTAGAAGTACCGGGAGTAAATTTTTCAAAGTTTTTAAGAATGGCGTTAAATGAGGACAAAAAACCGAAAGAAAAAATCTCGCCGATTGCGTTCAGGAATCTAGTTGCCGACAAAGCCAAGCAACTGGCTTTGTCCGAAGACATCACCAGAAGATTTTTAAACGAGGGTTTTTCCGGTGGAGAAAAGAAAAAGGCGGAAATCCTGCAGCTCTCACTTTTAAAACCAAAGTTTGCCATCTTGGATGAGCCGGACTCCGGGCTAGATGTCGATGCTTTAAAATATATTGCCAAGACTATTGTCAATCTTGATTTTCCGGTCGGGATCGTTCTTATCACTCATTATCAAAGAATTCTTCACTACCTACGGCCCGATTTTGTCCACGTGTTAGTTGGGGGGAAAATAGTTAAATCCGGTAATTCAAAGCTGGCGGAACAAATTGAAAAAGACGGATACGAAGGTTATGAATAAAGCAAAAATTGTCAGTCGTTCTTATGCCTACGGTTTCCACAAGAAGGAAAATTCGGTTTTCAAAACCCCCAAAGGCATCAGTAAAAAAATCGTCGAACAAATTTCCCATTACAAAAACGAACCGGACTGGATGACAAAAATAAGAACCAATGCCTATGCAGTTTTTGAAAAGAAAAAACTACCAAGCTGGGGGCCGGATCTTTCCAAATTAAACTTCAAGAACATTTATTACTACAACAGCCCGACCGGAAAAAAATTTAAAACCTGGCTGGAGATGCCAAAAGACCTTCGGGATACTTATGACAAGATCGGCGTTCCCGAAGCGGAAAGAAACTTTTTGGCAGGGGTAGGCGCCCAATACGATTCGGAAGTTATTTATCATAATTTAAAAGCGCAGTGGGAGAAAAAAGGTGTAATTTTTATCGACACGGATACGGCGGTCCAAAAATATCCGGAAATTATCAAGAAATATTTTGGCAGTTTGGTTCCGGCAGACGATAATAAATTCAGTGCCTTAAACACAGCGGTTTGGAGCGGAGGAAGTTTTTTATATGTTCCCAAAAATGTCAAAGTGGAAATTCCGCTGCAGGCTTATTTTCGGATTAATGCCAAGGCGGTCGGACAGTTTGAAAGGACCCTGATTATTGCCGAAGAAGGCAGTTACGTCCATTACGTCGAGGGTTGTTCGGCGCCGATTTACACTAGCGATTCCTTACATGCGGCAGTCGTCGAAGTGATTGTTAAAAAAGGCGCCAGAGTGCGTTACACCACTATCCAAAATTGGAGCGGAAACGTCTATAACTTGGTGACAAAAAGGATGAGAATCGAAGAAGACGGGGTCGGCGAATGGATAGACGGAAATTTGGGTTCTAAAATTAACATGAAATACCCGTCGTTAATTTTGGCGGGAAAGGGAGCACATGGGGAGTTGTTATCACTGGCTTATGCCGGAAAAGGACAGTACCAGGATGCGGGCGGGAAAGCCATTCATTTAGCGCCGTTTACGACCAGTACCATTACCTCAAAATCGGTCAGCGTTAACGGCGGCAGGGCGAGTTACCGCGGAATGGTTAAGATTGCCCATGGCGCAAAAGGCAGCAAATCGTTTGTCCGTTGTGATGCGCTTTTGTTGGATGAAAAGTCAAGGTCGGACACTTATCCTACCAATATTGTCGAGGAGCAGGATGTCACCTTGGGGCATGAGGCATCGGTTTCCAAAATCGGCGAACAGCAGCTATTTTATTTAATGTCGAGGGGACTAAATGAAGCGCAGGCGACTTCACTAATAGTTAATGGTTTCATCGAACCGATTGTTAAGGAATTACCCTTGGAATATGCGGTGGAGTTAAATCGTCTTATCAATCTTTCGATGGAAGGGGCGGTGGGCTGAGCGAAATCCGAAAGAATCGAGCGAAGTATTATGAATCATGAATTAAGAATTAAGAAAGAGAACGAGGAAGTGATTCTTCCCGTGGTGTGGGTTGGAGAAGAGTCAGAGATTAATTACAGCATTCAACTTACCGGTGTTGGGGTAAGCCTGACTTTTCTAATGTTGCTTTTGGGGAAAAAAGAGGATAAGGTTAAAATTCAAATCTACGTTAACCATCAGGCTCAGGCAACCAAAAGCAAAGTGATTGTGAAGGGTGTAATCAACGATAGCGCGAGCGTTGATTTTAACGGTCTGGTCAAAATTGCCAAAGGCAGTAAGGGGGCAGGTGCTTGGCTATCTGCCAATTTACTGTTATTATCAAACCAGGCAAAGGGGCGAGCGGTACCGGGTTTAGAAATTTTGGAAAACGATGTTAAGGCTGGGCATGCGACTACTGTCGGAAGGGTCAACGATACGGAAATATTTTATTTAATGTCGCGGGGACTTTCGCAAAACCAAGCGGAAAAATTAATTGTTCAGGGATTTCTTGAAAGTTTTATAGAGCAATTTCCCGAAGGGCCAATCAAGCAACAGGCAAGGAGATTAAAACTATGAAAAACGACTTCCCGATTTTTACGACGCATAAAAATCTAGTATATCTGGATAGCGCTGCGACAGCGCAAAAGCCAAAACCAGTTATCGCTGCGGTGCAGAATTTCTACACAAAATACAACAGTAATGTCCACCGGGGCATTTATGATTTAAGTGTTGAGGCAACCGAAATTTACGAAGGAACAAGGCAAAAAGTGGCCGATTTTATTCACGCAAAAAATGCTTCAGAAGTTATTTTTACCAGCAACACCACCGAAAGCCTAAATCTCGTAGCAATCGGCTACGCGCGAAAGCGCTTGCAGCGGGGAGACATCGTCGTTTTGTCGGAAATGGAACACCATTCCAATATCGTTCCCTGGCAAAGATTAAAAGAAGAACTAGGATTTAAAATATTTTTTCTTCCGCTAGATAAAGATTTTAGATTGGATTATAAAGCGTTGTTTCGTTCATCACTCAATTTTAAAAAGGTAAAAATAATTTCTTTAACCCAGGCTTCAAATGTTTTAGGAACAATTAATCCACTTGCCGAAATTGTTCCAATTTTGCGGAGAAAATGTCCAAACGCAAAAATTATCATTGACGCGGCCCAGTCAATACCGCACCTTCGGGTCGACGTCCAAAAGATGGGTTGTGATTTCTTGGCTTTTTCCGGCCATAAAATGTATGGACCGTCGGGAGTCGGGGTATTATGGGCAAAAAATGAATTGCTGGATATTCTTGAGCCGATTTTTAGCGGCGGTCACATGATTGAAAATGTGACTAAAGAAAAAGCCACTTTTTCTCCTCCTCCACAGAAGTTTGAAGCGGGGACAGGTCGGCTGGAAGCAGTGGCGGGCTTAGGAGCGGCGATTGATTACATGAATTTAATCGGCATCAGAAAAATCATTGCTTACGAAGCAGAATTAACCAGGTACTGCCTTCGGCTTTTCCAAAAAACCAAAAATGTAACTTTGTACGGAAGCAAAAACGCAAAAGACAGGTTGCCCGTTTTTGCCTTCAACATCGGCAATATTCATCCGCATGATGTCGGCGAAATCCTGAATAGGCAACAAATTTGTGTCAGGACTGGCCATCACTGCGCCCAAATTCTCCATCAGGTCTTGGGAGTTTCGAGTACGGTCCGTGCCTCTTTTGCCATCTATAACACTAAAAAAGACGCAGACAAATTATTTAAAGGGATAGAGGAAGTAAAAAGAATATTCAGGATTTAAGACGTAAGATTTAAGATATAAGAAAAAGATTTATGGAAGATCAACTATACAGGGAGATTATTTTAGAGCATTGGCAAAACCCGCAAAATTATGGAACGGTCAAAAATTCGGATTTCGACGTATCGGAAATAAACACGACTTGCGGAGATAGAATAAGATTGACGGGAAAAATTGAAAATAACAAACTGGTTGCGGTTCAATTTACAGCCGAAGGTTGTGCAATTTCCAAAGCCTCGGCTTCGCTTTTCACCGAAAAAATCAAAAATCAAACGCTTTCAAAACTTCGTAAAATCAAAGATGAAGATGTTCTCAAAACTTTGCCGGTTTCCATAACTCCGGCCCGCCACAACTGCGCCCTGTTATGTTTTCGTGCCTTGCAAAAAGGGCTAAAATAATAATTCAGATTTTGTAAGAAAACTAACAGCGTTGTATTCAGAATTGAACTAAAATCCTCTGGAAAGGAGTAAATAATGTTGGATTTCAAATCAATTCTCATTTTTTCCGAAAAGCCTAAAGAGTTAGCCGACTTTTATCAAAAAGTGTTCAAGAAAGATCCCGACTGGTCAGACCAGGAATATTATAGTTTTGCGGTCGGGCAGGGAATGATAACAATCGGTCCGCATGATAAAGTCAACGGCAAAAGTAAAAATCCCGAACGCATCATGTTTAATTTTGAAACCGATGCCGTCGAAGAAGAGTTTGAGAGGATTAAGGATTTAGGCGCAAAAGTAATCGCCGAGCCTTATTCAATGTCCGAAGACAAGGACGATAAAATGTTGATTGCTACTCTTGCCGACCCCGACGGAAACTTTTTTCAGCTCGGAAGTCCTTGGGATGAAATGGATGATAAAAATTAACCAATTTAATTACTTTTCCAGGCTTTGGCGGCGGACCGAGCTTCTTTCTGAGTTAAAACCTCAATAATAATTCCCATTTGCACTAAAACATAGGAACCAATTTTAACCTTTTCATCGGCCAGCATGGCGTATCTTGTTTCACCCTGATAATCAATCAGGGCTTTTTTGTCTTCAATGGCAATTACTTTTCCGGGAGCGGCAATACACATATCAACTTCTATTCTACCATTTTTTTCTCTGCTAATTTCTGGTATTATAGATTTACGGCATGGATTCTGTTCAAACTTCTCAAAAAAAGAAATTAGTGGTTGGTTGGTTTAGTTTTACCTGTTGTGAGGATTCGACCATTCTTTTGACGGAGCTTCTAAACGACAATTTGGATGAATGGAAAAAGGTGGTAGAATTTAGATACATGCGGGCTCTAAAGACGAAAAACGACATGACCAATTTGGACGTGGCGTTTATCGAGGGGGCCGCGTCTTCGCAAAAACAGGAGGAAGAAATGCAAAAAATCCGCGCCAATGCCAAATACGTCGTGGCAATCGGCGCCTGCGCCGTTACCGGGCTGCCCTCGGCCACCAGAAACCAGTTTGTAGACAAAGATTTAAACGAGAAAATCCAAAGGTACTTAAAGGATTTTAATTACAATCAGAAAGTCAAAAAGCTGGACGAGGTAATTAAGGTTGACGACGTAGTGCCGGGTTGTCCGATGAACGTCACTACCTTTCAGACAATTTTACAAAAATACTTAAAGCTTTTCGGAATTATCTAAATGCACTCAGGCGAAATTACCATTGATAACATTACCAAAATTGAAGGCTCGGCCGGACTTAAAGTCACCGTTGCTAACGATAAGGTCAGCGACTTAAAATTCATTATCCAGGACTACAGGCGTTTTTATACACAGGCTGTCAAAGGAAAGCCGATTATTGCGGTGCCTTCATTTCTATCCAGAATTTGCGGGACCTGTTCTGTTGCCCATCTTTTTGCCTCGATTAAAGCGATTGAAATGGCAGAGGGGATTGTAGTTTCCGAACAGACAAAACTACTGCGTCGTTTAGCCTACGACGGGTTAATGATTAGAGACCACGCTTTGCATTTGTATTTTTTCACTCTGCCGGATGTTTTGGGCGTTGATTCGATTTTGGATATTCCGGATGACCACGATAGTCCCGGGCATGTGCTGCTACATGACTCGTTTGATATTAAAAAAGTCGGGACGGAAATAACTAATGTCGTAATCGGGGCGGCCATTCACGCGCCGTTTCCGACAGTCGGCGGATTTTTAAGAACAGCTGACCCGTCCAAATTTCCCGATTTAATTGCCAAACTCCAAGCAATCAGACCGCAGGTTTTGCGGGGGATAAAAACTTTTTATGACTGGAAAGAGTCATTAGTTAGAAATTCCGATTATTTATATCTAAGAAACGATAAACAGTTTGATTTTTTGGAGGGCGATTTGGTTAGTTCCGGCGGCAAAAGGATTCAAGCTAAAGATTTCTTAAGTTTCTTAGAAGAAGTGGTTATTCCGTATTCGGAGTCAAACGGCTACGTTTTTTCCGCAGGCAAGGAGGATTATCTGGTTGGCGCATTGGCGCGTGTAAACTTTAATAAAGATTTACTCAACCCACAGACGAAAGCGGACGTGGAAGAATATCTTAAAGTCTTTCCGTCAAATAATTTGTACCACAATAATCTGGCGCAGGCGCTCGAAGTTTTGCAGTGCGTTGATGATGCCCTAGATATTTTAAAAACAATTAAAATTACAGCCGAACAACCGGTCAGAAAAGCGCCTCAGGCCGGTACGGGAGTCGGGGTAGTCGAAGCGCCCCGCGGCACTTTATACCACATGGCAAAAATTAACGACAAAGGGCTGATTGAGGATTACGATGTGATCGTTCCGACTTCACAAAACCAAATTACAATTGAAAACGACTTAAAAAAATATTTTAACGAAAATTTAGACAAAGATGAAGCCTTTCTTCATTTGGCGGCGGAGAAAATCGTCCGGGCTTACGACCCCTGCATGTCCTGCGCCACTAATTTTCTCAAGATAGACTGGACCCGCGAATAGTTGATTTTTTTTCTCAGCGGTAAACCGATAATCATGACATCTCCGAGCTTGCCGATTTTTTGTAAGTACATTAGTTGGAAGCCTAAATCGAAATCATGGACCGTTAGGCTTTTAGATAAAACCAACTTGTCTAAATCCGCGTTTTTCAATTCAGTTATCTTTTCAATGCCTTCAATTGCATCCAAGATTACAACCCGCTTCTTGCCAATAAACGGCAGGTCCTCATTTGGTTTTACTTTCACAAATTTAATCTGAGGAATTGCACCCCTGAGTTTATCGGCAACTATAAAAGCCAGGTTATCCTCGGGCACATCAACATTACCAAAAACATAAATATTCATTGATTTATCCAGCACCTTTTCAAAATTCCGCCTATCACACTGGGATTAACGTTTCAAGAAAGGTGCTGGACTTATTTTAGCATAAGCATTATCATTATTCGGTGAAAGACACCGCTTTACAATTGGAATCACGCTTTTCCTTGCCACCCAATGCGTTGGGTTATTGTGGCAAAAAAACAGCCACTTTCAAGTTCAAAAATTGCATCAGCAAGGGTACATGTGTAGGCGTTGAGGAAGAAGTAACGAAGTTTATTGTTTTGCATCCTTATCTTCAGACAATTGCTAAAATTACCAAACGTCCAAAGTTTTCCTATCCAGTAATTGAAAGTTATTGGTTGGGAAATAAGCTTCTCAAAAAATTCAAAGCCAAAGATTATTCGGTTTTGTTAGATTATTTTAAGAAACAGGGAGTACCGGATTTTTTTATCGAAGAATTAAAACTCAAAAAGCCTAAACAATTTATCCCCAGTCATTTATTTCACGTTTTACACGTCGGTGTCGGTAAAGCCAGTGGTGCAGTACCGTTTAATCTTAATTCGATCAACAATTGCATGATTAGATGGGGAGAGGTTCGGTCAATTGCGAAAAACAAGACAACTATTAATCTTAATTCATTGAAAAAATCAAGCAATAAATATTCACTTAGTAAAATCAAAACTCAAATTCCGTTTAATCCAGCTTTAGCTCCAAATCTGAAAAAGGGCGATACGGTAGCAGTGCATTGGCAAATGGTAGTCAAAATTCTCGAGGAAGAAGAAATAAATAATCTTGAATACTGGACGAAGAAGGTACTCAAAAACCTCTAACCTTAAGCCTATAGTTGACAAAATGAACGTGCCGGGGTATAATTTTACGACCAATATGGGAGAAAGACCAATGCCAAGTCAATTAGCAGAACAAAGAAGGCAACATCTAACAGAATTAGGTTTTAAGTCTGTCGGAGGTAGTGCTTATTTAGCCCATCAAGATAAAGAAGGGTTTGTTTTAACTATAGATCCTGTTAGCGGAAGGTACAATTTTTTTATTGATTACGAACATTTTATCGACCCCCGACAGGTAAAGGCAATTTCTGTTGGTAGATTCGACGAGTTTAGCAATACACCCGCAATTCAAGTGTTGCAAACGAATAAAGATGGAGTTTTAGCAACAGGAAGTTATACAGACGGATCGATGAATTCTTATTTGGCTAAACCGGAAGATGAGTTAACAGCTAAATTACAACAATTATCATTATTGCCAATAACTGCTCAGCTGGCAGCAGCCGATTTTACAGAAGATCCAGACGATTCGGGGGTTTGGAAAATAAAAATCAAAGACGGAGGACAACAAGATGTAATTGCTATCATTAAAGATGACGTCCTCTTACAGCTTTTAACACCAATTGATCAAAGAATATTTCAATATTATCAACTTGATGAAACAACGGAAATACTTGCTGTCAATAAATATCCAAAAGCATTGTCGCCAACAATAAGTCTTAGTTTAAGGAGCAACTTATTAACCGGGGAATTATTTTATTCTCTTGGTATAGCCAGCCTAGGAGAAATACAGCAATCTAGAGAACTTACTGCAAAGGAGTTGGGCTTAGAAGATCAGACTCCTTATCCAGATAAATCTTCACCATCATTTATGATCTGTGGAACTAATAGTACCGAGGTAATTAGGAATTTAAACGGCCTCAATGGCCAATCTTTAGCAGAGTTGGAGGATGAAATGCGGCCGGGAAAACTAGGCGGAGCTGCTTCATTTGGCGGTTTTATTTCAAAGGACGATTCATTAATTGATGTTCTTGCCGTAGATAACGAATTTGTCCAAAGCCTTGGGTTAACTCATCAGGATTTGGCACTACCTCTTAGATACGTTGCAATGATAGTAAATTTTGGATTTGGTGAAGAGTTTGCTTTTCGTGGGAGTGAATATAAAGTAGACGTGTTGGGCAATTATGTATCAGCAGTTCTTTCTCCTTTTCATGACGATACGGGTGGTCGGACAGATGTCGAGGTGCACAACTTAACCAATGGAAAATCGATGCATTTTAATTTATTATTGGGAGAAATGATTAACAGATACGGATTTTATGAAGGTAAGGTTGGTCATCGGGTAGAACCTGAGGTTATTATTGAGGTTTTTCCTTATCTTAAACAAGTTTCAGATGAAAGGTCTAAAGTGGCCAAATAATATCGAATATTAAACTGCAGCAGTTTTTTTAAAACTAAGCTTTTCCGAAGCCAGCCACAAGAAGACAACCCCTAAAACCGTAAAGAAGGCTTGAATGACTAATCCTAAGTCTAAAGCGTGGGTGACAAAAATGGCCGAAAGAACGTTAGTTATCAGTGTTGCACTGACTAAAACCGAGGCAACCAGCGTCACGGGCGCAAATTTCAAAGCCCGATACCAGGTAGTCACATATCCTAACAAAAGGATAACGGTTGTTGCCATCCAGAAAAACTGTGTGGGTGTCGGGATAAAACCCCTGACCAAGGCGGCCGGCGCCACCACTGCGGCGGCGGCCAATAAGATTAAGGAACCAAAACCCATTCTGGCAGCAGTAACAATATCCGGATCAACTTCCGGCAGAATTTTTTTAGCTAAAACATACTCCACCGCCCAAAGCAGAGTGGCTAGCAATACAAATAATTCGCCCTGGGAAAACTGAAATTTAGCAAAACCGCCGATAAGTAAATTGGCATAAAATAAAAGTGCCACGGCAGTAACGAGTAGCGGCGACATTCGCTCTTTCAGTAGCGGAATGGCTAAGATTGCTACCCAAATAATTAAGGTTTTATTAATGATGGCGCCGTTGATAGCCGGAATTTGTGACAGGCCGGTAAAAAAGAGGTAAAAAGGCAGTGAGCCACCAATAATACCGATTGCCAAAAGATAAATAATCTGTTTCCTGTTCAGCTTTTTAATTTTCTGCCATTTCCAGGTGGCAATGAGCGCACCGATAATCAGTAGTCCAACAAAAGCATTTTTCTCGGCGGTAAAAACCAGAGGCGGTTTAATCACGTCAACCGCAATTTTATTCACAAAGTTTGAAACCCCCGAAATAAGAGCAGTCAAAAACGCAAAGTAAATGCCTTTTTTGAGAGTTGAAGACATATTTATGCAGGCCAGACCTGGGTATTGGTTTCGGTGTCGATAATAATGATGGCTTTAGTTGGACAAGACTGGGCGGCCATGAGAATGTTTTCCGGCGTGTCATTTGAGCCCGGTTCGACCACGGCTTTATTCTCTGAGTCCAGCTGGAAAGTACTGGGGGAAACAGCAACACACGAAGCGGCGCCAATGCAAAGGTCTCTGATGACTTTAATCTTGTATTTGCCGATTTGAAATTCTTGGTCACCGGTTGCGGGCGTTTGATTATCCATGCTTAAATTATCATAAACATTTTTAAAAAACTTTTCAAGCAGCAAAATCCGGCGATGTGCTATTATTTAAGATAGGAATGAAAGTAAAAATAAAAAACAAGCAGCAGCTGTCTAAAGAATTATTCGAAGTTCAATTAGACTTATCGGGTCAGCCGTTTCCGTTTGTGGCCGGACAATTTTTTTCACTGACATTGATAAATCCTCCTTACGCCGACGAACGAGGCAACAGCCGCAAATTCGGATTCATTAACAGCCCGACGGAAGCCGGCTCAATTTCAATACTAACTAAGATTGGCGCCAGTGCTTTTAAAAAATCGTTATTAGAGCTTCCGGTTGGAGCCGAAGTAGAAATTGACGGCGTTGACGGACATAATCATCTTCCGGCCGATATTAATCAGCAGTTCGTGTGGATCGCGGACGCAATCGGCGTGGCGCCATTTATGAGCATCATCAGGGAAGTAAAGGCGAAGTCTTTGCAGAATAAAGTCGGCTTAATTTACGTTTGCAAAAATCAGGAGGAAGCGGTGTTTCTTCAAGAACTTACAGATTACGCAAAAGAAAACTCATCATTCACGTTCATTCCAATTATTTCGGAAGCCAATGCTCTAAATTCAGAATTGATTAAAAATCAAATTCCAAATTTTCAAAATAGCACTTATGTTGTAACGGGAGAACAAAGTTTCGTCATTCCGGCTTTCAAGATTTTGAGAGAACTTCAAATTGAAGCAAAAAATATCGCCATGGAGATATTTACCGGTTATTAGGTTTTAGGTGTATTTTTTGAAAATCTCTGTTAAGTCTTTTTTGGTGGGAGGCGTTGCCACTAAAGTTTTATCTTTAATTTGCGGAATTTGCATTTCATAAGACGCCCTTCCTGCGGCCTCATAGAAAATTCCCAAGGGGATTTTCTTCTCTTCCCACTCCAGCGATTTTTCAAAAGCTTTGACCTCGCTGGTTTTATCATGATCATCGCCGAGATAATAAGTATTTGCTTGGTAAAAAGCGTGATTATATTCTTCGTTCCAGGTGACACAAGGCTGTAAAACATCAATCAGGGCAAAGCCTTTATGCTGGTTGGCTTTAGCGATTAGCTCTGCCAGTTGGGGAATATGAGCTGCGTACTCTCTGGCGACAAAAGTTGCGCCGGAAGCAATCGCCAGACTGACTGGAGAAATCGGTTCGTCCAAGTTACCAAAAGGAGTAGATTTTGATTTAAATCCGTGGGGTGAACGGGGCGAAGTCTGACCGGTTGTTAATCCATAAATGGCATTGTCGTGAAGAAGGACGGTAAGGTCATGGTTTCTGCGGCAGGCATTGATAAAATGGTTTCCACCCTCTGCCAAACAATCTCCGTCGCCGGTAAAAACAAAAGTATTCAGGTTATGATTGGCCATTTTAAGGCCGGTTGCCACCGGTATGGCCCGGCCGTGCAAGCCTTCAACCGAAGTCAGTTTGACATAATTCAAAATATGTCCGTGGCAGCCGATACCGGCAACCAAAACCGTATTGGTATCATCCCAACCTTGGGCAACAGCGGCGTTTTTAAACGCCGCCCAAATGGCAAAATCTCCACAACCCGGGCACCAGGTTGGTGAACATTGTGTGGTTAAATCGGCAATTTGTGTCATACGTAAAGTACCTTTGGTATTATTTTTGCAAAACAGTTTCTAATTTCTTAATAATTTCTTCTGGAAAAAACGGCCGGCCGTCGTATTTCAAAAAATTATCACTAATTTCGATTCCGGTCTGCTCTTTAATTAATCCGCCCAAGGCCGCGGTATAATTGCATTCAATATTGACAACATGTTTGGCGTTTAGCAACACTTTTTTAACTTGTTCAACGGGAAATGGGCTCATCCAAGTAATGTCTAGAAAGTTAACATTCGGAAAGTTTTTCAAAGCTTCAAGAATGCTACCTTTGTTACTGCCCCAAGAAACGATGGTGGCGTTGGCACCTTCGGCCGGACCGTACAGTTTTGGCGAGATGTCTTCGTTAGCGGCGCAGGTAACCAGTTTTTTCATCCTTTTGCGCATCTGGGCTTCAATATCGATAATTTCCTCGGAATCATGGCCAAGTGGGGTGTGTTCGTAAGAATTGGCAATAAAAAAATTGCCGGAGCCGGGGACAGTTCTTTCGGAAATGCCATCATCAGTCAAAGCATATCTTTCATACCCGTCTTTATTTTCGCTTGTGAACTTCCCTCTATCGATATTATAGTTTGCATAGTCAAAAATCGGCATACTTTGGTCATGCTCGCAAATATTTTTATCAATCAAAAGCACTACCGGAGTTTGGTACTTGTCGGCCAAATTAAAGGCCTGCATGGTTAAGTAAAAAGCTTCTTCGGCGTCTCCGGCAGCCAAAACAATTTTGGGAAAATCTCCCTGATGTGCATGGAGTACGAACCGCAAATCTCCCTGAGCACTCCAGGTTGGCAGTCCGGTGGCAGGCCCGGGGCGCATCCCGTCAATAATGACTAAGGGCGTTTCAATCATTGCGGCCAACCCATACCCTTCAACCATGAGGCTAAATCCGCCGCCCGAAGTGGCAGTCATTGCTCTTGCCCCGGCGACAGAGGCGCCGATAGCCATATTTATGGCGGCAATTTCATCTTCGGGTTGTTTGTAAATGTAGCCGAATTGTTCCTGATTAGCTGCCAAAACAGTCAGAATTTCGGAAATCGGAGACATCGGATAAATGGCGGCAAACTGCAGGCCGGCGGCAATTGCGCCAAGGGCCACCGCGTCGTTGGCATTAGTCACCATTTTCGGTTCAACTGTGTCTTCCTTGGTCAAGATCACCTTTTTCCTATCTCCAAAATGTTCCAAAGCGTAATTATAACCGTTTTCTGCCGCCAGATGATTTAGTCTTACAACTTCTTCACCCTTGTGCCCGAACTCATCCTGTAATAAGTCTTTAACAACTTGTAAATCTCCGCTTAGCATTGCGACAACCGCACCAACCGCGACAGTATTACTCATTATCTCCGAGCCGCCGGCGTCTTTGGCCAATTTTCCCAAGGGAAGTGGTAAAAGAATAGAATTTTTATTGATTTTTGACAGATCATATTTTCGTTCCTCATCAAAAAGAATTTCGCATCCGTCAGTAAACTCGTTCAGATGAACATTCAAAGTATTCTGGTCAAGCGCAACCCAGAATTGATTAGTTTTTCTTGGGGCAGTGACTGATTCTTGGGAAATGGAAACCTGGGTTAAATTATGTCCGCCTTTGATAAGCGAAGGAAACTCGGAATAGGTGTAAACGTTTTTACCAAGTCTCGTTGCGACTTTTGCCAACATCAGGCCGGCCGCCTTAATGCCTTGTCCTGCCGCTCCGCCAATTGTAACGCTAAAAATTTTTTCTTCCATTTAAATATCTTATCAGAATTTTTCGGTGTACACACGCTCTTTTTTACAACCATGGGAAATTAAAATCTGAGTTGTTTCCTCCACCATTAATTTATTACCGCAAAGGTAAGCGCAGCATTGTGAGGCATCGGGAAAATCCTTCGCAACCAGGTCGGTAATATGTCCGGTTTTGCCTTTCCAGGTTTGGTCGGGTTTGGAAATTGCCAAGATAAAGTGGAAATTTGGATATTGTTTAGCTAAGTCGGCAAAATAATCCTGCCAGAAAACGTCGGCCGGGAATCTTAGCCCCAGATAAAGAGTAATCGGTGTCTGAACGTTCCGGACTTTCAAAAGGTCATCAATAATGCACCTAAGAGGAGCCAAACCCGAACCGGTTGCCAGAAATAAAATATTTTTAACGGGGTCGGGTTTATAAGTGAATATCCCGAATGGTCCAAGGTAAGTTATCTTGTCGCCGACTTTTAAGTTCTCAAAATATTTGGAGCCGGGTCCTCCGGGCGAAGTGTCAATTAAGAGCCCAAATTTATTTTCACCGTCATGGTCGGCAATCGAATAACTGTTAATGCGGGTAGTGGCAACTTTAACGCTGATGTATTGGCCCGGTATAAACTTAAGCGGTGCTTCAATCTTAAAAACAAAGCTGTGGAAGTTGCCGGCTAAGGTTTCACATTCAATTGTTTCGGCAACTTTAAATTGAGGAGGATTTACCGCCGGTTTTGCCTGTTCTTCAAATACCACTTTTCCGTCAACCGCCCAGACATCGTTTTGAGTAACGATTAAAGGGTTTATCTCGATTTGCGAAACTTGCGGTAGGCAATCGATTAAACTGGTTAACTTCATAATAGTGTCGTATAGCTTATCTAAGGCAAACGGTGGTTCTCCACGATAACCTTTAAGCATGATGTAGATTTTTGATTGAGTCACCAGTTCTTTAACCTGATCCAAATTCGTTGGCAGAAGGTGTAAATTCCTGTCCATAATCAGCTCCGCCAATTTTCCGCCGGCGCCGAATAACAGTACCGGGCCGAAATTTGGGTCGCGTTTGATGCCAACAATGACTTCAATGCCGTAGACAATGCCTTTTTGGATTTGCTTAACGACGTGAGCTTGGATATTGGCAGGTAGCTCGGTAATTTTGTGGTCAAGATTAACCATGGCGGTTTCCAGTTCACCGTCATTTCCGATTTTGGTGATAATCGCGCCGACGTCGGCTTTGTGTAAAAGCCCGGGCGAAGAAAGTTTTAAAACCACCGGCCAAACATTTTCCGCCGCAAATTTTTTGGCCTCATCGATAGTCGTAACGACTTGGGTTGGTGGAGTAGGAATGCCGGATAACTTTAGGATTTCGTTAGCATCTAAATTGTCTAAGGAAGTTTGGTGGGCGGTTAAAGCTTTGGTTAAGATAGCACGGACTTTGTTTTTGTTGTCATCGGAGAGAAGACAGCTCGGTTGCGGAAGGGTCAAATTGACATTTTTTTGCTGCCATTCTTTCCATTTCCACATCTGTTTAATGGCGGAAATTGCTCTTTCCGGAAATCTGAACGAGGGAATTTTAAATTCATTTAGTTTCTTCTCGCCTTCGGCAATTAGTGAGCCGCCGATAAAAGAACAAAAAATCGGGATACTATATTTTTTACCAAGTTCTCCGATCCTTTCTGCGGTTTTTTCAATTTGGGTCATCACTTGGGGAGTTAAGATTACCACTAAACTTTGTGCTTTATTGGTTTGCAAAATGATCTCGCAGGCTTTGCCAATTCTGTCGGCTAAAGCATCTCCCAAGACGTCAACCGGATCCAAAACGCTGGCATAGCGGGGCAGTACTTCGTGCAATTTCTGTTTAGTTTCATCATCAAACTCGGCTAACTCTAAGCCTTCCATTGCCACCGCGTCGGCGCTAATCACTGCCGGGCCGCCGGCATTGGAAACGATGGCCACTTTTGGTCCCATTGGTGCTTTTTCCCAAGACATCGCGCGGGATAAATCAAAATAATCTTCCAAGGTTTCACAGCGGGTGACCCCTGTTTCTAATAGCGCTTCCTGCAAAACGTTGTCGGCTCCGGCAATTGCGCCGGTGTGGGACTGCATTGCTTTGGCGGCAGCCTGAGTCTTGCCGGGTTTAATAATAAAAACCGGATTTTTCAAAGACAGCTGTCGGGTAATTTCTAGGAGTTCTTTACCGTCGGAAATTGATTCCAAATACATGCCGATTGGATATTGTTTACCGTCATCGGGCATTTTTTTATCTTGGTCCAAAAAATGCGCTAAAACGTCATTTTCGTTAACCACCGCTTTATTACCTAAAGTGATAAATTCTCTAAAACCTAAACCGGTAGCATTACAGTAGTCAAAAAGGCTGGCAGCCAAAGCGCCCGATTGGGAAACAAAACGTAAGTTTCCTTCCTGATGCACCGGTTGGCCGAAAGTAACATTAACCGGACAAAGATTGTTGACAAACCCCAAACAATTCGGCCCCAAAATGTTCAAATTATATTTTTGGGCAATTTGGATAAGAGCATCTTCCAAAGCTTTTCCGTCCGGACCGATTTCTTTATAGCCGGCGCTAAAAACCACCACATTTTTAATGCCCTTTTCCCCGATTTCAATCAGAACCTGGTTAACCAAATTCGAGGGAATGGCAATTACTGCCAAATCGACTATTTCGGGAAGGCTTTTGACATTTGGATAACACTGTAGATTATTTATTTTTTGCTCGTTTGGGTTAACAGGATAAAGGTGGCCGGTAAATTTTGAAGCAACAATGTTGCTTAAAACAATTGCCCCGACTTTTTCCGGCGCACTGGAGGCACCAACCACGGCAATTGATTTTGGAGAAAGTAGCGTATCTAAATTCCTAGGCAGCATATACTTAGCTTAGCTTAATTTTAAATTTCTGTCAAAGGAGCAAAAATGCTTTTGTTCATTTAATTTGAAAGCGAAGGCAAACATGTCTATAATGGTGGCAAGGCAACATGAATTATAAAATTAGTAAAATTATTTCTATAAAAGACGCGGATAAAGTTGCGGAAATAATTGGAGTTTCTCTTGGTGAAGATTTTCCTTATCAAACAAAAACAAAAACTTCCTATAAAAAAATCTATGGCAAAAAGTTTTTCAGGGATTTTTTAAAGATTAAACAAAATGTTATCTTCGGAGTTTACGTAAATAACAATTTAGTCGGATTTATCGCCTTAAAACCGGAATATGGAGGAGTAGTTTTTGTCGAATGGTTTATTGTGGTCAAACAATACCGGGGTAAGGGAGTTGGCAGCGCACTTTTGGAACAAATGGAAAAATGGGCTTTGGAAAATAAATTCCATTATATTTATCTTTATACGGAAACGGAAAAGAATAAGGGTTTCTACCAAAGTAAAGGTTTCAAGTATATCGGCACCCACGAAAACGCCTGGTTTGGCGAAACCGAACACCTTTTCGGCAAACACTTAAGTGATAAGCCTTTTACATAATAAGGAGTGCTATAATTGTTGCATGGTTGAAGCAGTGATTGGAATTATTTTTGATTTTGACGAGACCTTAGGGCCGGATACGATTTCGTTTTTTCTAGAAAAGCAAGGAATTGATGTTAAGCAGTTTTGGGCAGAGGTCAATGACATGGTCAGACAGGCCTGGGATCCTCCGCTTGCCTACATGCAAAAGATGCTTGAGCTTACTCAAGCACAAAAGCTCGATATTTCAAAAAAAGCACTAATAGATACAGGTCGGAAGCTTTCTTTGTTTCCGGGACTGCCGAAGGCTTTGCAAGAGCTCAAGGATTATGTCAGAGCTAATAAAGAGCTCAAAAATGCCAAAATTTCGCTTGAGTTTTACATCATCAGCGGTGGTTTGGAAGAGATAATCAGAAGTACCAAGATTGCTCCGCTGGTTGACGGCATTTTCGGTTGTAATTTCGCCTACAATAAAAATTCTCAACAACCATTTGGCGTAAAGTCAACGATTACTTTTACCGAAAAAACCAGATATGTTCACGGAATCCGAAAAGGCATTAGCGTTAAAGATTTAAGAGACAATCCCTACACAATTAACGATTCAATCCCAGGAAATATGCAAAGGATTCCCTTTCCCCAGATGATTTATTTAGGTGACGGGCCAAGTGACATTCCCTGCCTTTCGGCCATTACCGGAAACGGCGGGACGGGCATTGGCGTCTCAGCTCCCTTTGGCAGTTTCGAAAAAGGCTATGAACTGGCCAGAGGAAACAGAATTACGCTTGGGCCATATACGGGAAATTACCAAAAAGGTTCGGATATCAGAAAAGTTTTGGAAGAAACAATCTTAAGACTTGGTTTGGGAATAATCGCTGAGCGCAAGAAACATATCATTAAGAGCCCCAATGCCAGTTAAGGGAGTAAATAAGTTTACCCTGTCAGTTTGGACAGATACGGAATTTTGTGGACGAGGTAGGCAATTGAAAACGAGATGCCAGTCACTGCCAAAAAATACAAAGGGTCGTACCAAACTTGCTGTGCAAGTCTTAGCTGGAAGATTTTGACTCCGATTAAGTACCAGAGTGCTTCAAGAATAATTACATGAATAAAAAATACAAAAAAGGATAGTTTGGCAAAAATTTTTATAATTGAAATAAATTTTAACTTGCGGTCAAAAACCCAGTACATAAAGCCGGCAAAAAAGAGAGTGTAAACCAGGATGCTCGGGCGCCATGAGGAGTAAAACAGGCCGTAATTTTTAGTTGCCAGGTAACCGGTTAAGCCTTCAAAAAAAACCAGGCAAGCAAAAAGTACTGTTCCAACAAATAATACCATTTTCCATTGTTTAATAAAGTTCAAGAATATTTTCTGATTGCGGGCTAAAGACATGCCTAAGATAAAAACAAAGTAATTTAACAAAGCAATATTCAGTGGATAATAAAACGGCAGAGCTTTGATGTTGTAATCAAAGTAAAGAAAAAAGAGTTGGAATAAGCCAAGTGCAATCATCATCCATTTATTACCAACAAGTTTGAAATATTTATGCAAAAACGGAAAAAGCAAATAGAAAATTAGCAGTGACGGGATAAAATAGAGCTGATAAGATGCGTCTCCGAAAATCAAAGAGCGTAAAAAATTAGGGTCACGGTTTTTATAGTAAACAAAAAAATAATAAATTATACTCCAAAAAACATAAGGGACAAAGATCCGGCTGAATCTTTTTTTAAGATAGGTAAGATAGCTTTCGTGCAAATGATAATTTAACTCCAGCACAAAACCGGAGATCATAAAAAAGAGGGGAACGGCAAAGCGGGCGGCCTGATTCAAAAACAGCGTCCAGGGAGTTTTTAATAGATTGTACTTAGTAACTTCAAGTGTTCTGGTGGTAGTGTGGACCAATATTACCGCAAAGATGGAAATTGTCCTTAAGATGTCGATGACAGGATTGTATAGATTCTGTTTTTCTTTGCCCATAGACAGATTCTAGCAGAGTTGTAATTCCTCTTCAATTAAGCTGACGTCCGTTGTATAATTCAATAATGCAGAAATTTTTCCTGAGGGGTTATTCGTTGCTTTACGGCAGTTTAATAAAAAGAGTTTTGTTTTTATTCGAGCCGGAATTTGTTCACGAATTTATCACCAGTTACGGAAAAATCTTAGGTGATTTAGGATTCTCCAGAAGTTTGCTTAAAAGAATTTTTTATTTTAAAAACAGAAAATTATCACAAACCGTTGCCGGAATTGAATTTGAAAACCCAATCGGACTGGCCGCCGGATTTGATTATCAGGCAAAGCTAACTAAAATTTTGCCTTCGCTTGGTTTTGGCTTTGATACGGTTGGTACTATCACTAATCATGCCTATGGCGGCAATCCGAAACCAAGACTTGGCAGACTGACTAAATCAAAAGCTTTAATGGTGAATAAAGGTTTTAAAAATCCCGGGATAAAAGAAATTGTAAAAAAGTTGCAAAAAACCAGATTCAAAATTCCGGTCGGAATAAGCATCGGCAAAACAAATAGCGTTAAAGAAATGACTCAAAAAGAAGCGGTTGAGGACATTGTCTCCGCCTTCAAAATAGCCGAGTGCTCAAGAGTAAATTTCAGTTATTACGAATTGAATATCAGTTGCCCTAATCTTTTTGGCGATGTAGATTTTTATTCTCCCCAACATCTTAAGGAACTTTTAACTGCCGTCACGAATCTTAAGTTGAAAAAGCCGTTACTGGTAAAGATGCCGATTGAGACAAGCAATGAAGAAACGGAAAAAATGTTAGATGTCATTACAAATTTTCCCGTAGCCGGAGTTGTCTTTGGAAACTTGCAAAAAAACCGAAAAGACAAAACCTTCAACGCCGCAGAAATTAAAAAATTTCCGCTGGGGAATTTTAGCGGAAAACCGACCGAGCAGCGTTCTAACGAATTAATCGAACTGGCGTATCGGAAATACGCTCATCAGTTGGTGATTGTCGGTTGTGGAGGAGTGTTCAGCGCCAAAGACGCGTACCGGAAAATCAAACTCGGGGCATCTCTAATACAGTTAATTACGGGTTTAATTTTTGTCGGGCCGCAACTGGTGGCTCAAATCAATATTGAGCTGGTCGAGCTGCTGAAAAAAGACGGTTTCATCAACATTTCCGAAGCAGTGGGTAAGGATGTAAACTAAAAGCCTCCGATTGTGTTTTACAAACAATTGTGGTTACAATAAATTATGCTTAGGGAAACCTTTATTGGGAGAGTTCCTTCTCATTTTAATCTTAACCGGATTGTTGAAGCGTTTATTGTATCCGAAACTTTTTTCTGGGCTGCCTGGAATTTTGTCACTCCGATATTTGCCATTTTTGTCATTAACGATATTAAAGGCGGGAATATCCAAATTGCCGCCTCGGCCTTCAGTTTTTATCTGATTACCAGAGTCATTGTCGAAGTGATTGCAGGGAGATATTCAACCGGCAAAAGCGATTTCCATAAACTGTGGATGACGATTATCGGTATGATTTTACTAAGCGGCGCTTACGTTGGATTTTCCTTCTCCCACTCATTGGTCCAATTATTTTTTTACTATGTGATTACCGGAATAGCCATCGGCATTGCCACTCCGGCCAAAAACTCTTTGTTTTCTGCTCATTTAGACCACAATAAGGAACCAACGGAGTGGGGACTTTATGATGCGGTGACCCTGCTCGGAATTGCTTTGGCAACAGCCCTGGGGGGATTTATTGCCAGCCTGTACGGTTTTGGGCCTTTATTCTTGCTTGCGGCTTTGATTAATATTTTGGGGATTATTCCCTACCTCTTATACATCAAACAATAGTCTTTATAAAAGCAGCATCCGTATCGAGACCAGTTTTTCTTTAAAACTGGGGCTGGAGATTACTTCAAGCAGATATTTTCTGCCTCTGATTAATCTTAAAGAGAAATAGACAAAAAGCAGTAGGAAAATTAAGGAAAGATAGAGCAAGTTTTCAGCAGCGCTTTTAATAGCCAGACCTTTTTTATTTGTCGAGCCTAAAACAGCCGTTTTTGGATGGTTGCCACCGTTATAGCTGGCAGCGGCGACAATGGTCCTACCAAAAACCGTAAAGTCACTATTGGAGTTGGCCGAAACAGAACTGTTGTCCGGTCCGACATTGCCGCTAACATCTGCGACCGCAATGTAATAGCCCGGAAGAGTATTTTTGGGAAGAACAATGCCGGTGGTGACTTTTCCACTTTGCCCTCCGGCAATATCACCCAAAGCAAAGCTGGCTGTTCCTAAGGCTTGACCGTTATGCATAAGCGTCAAGTTTAGTTTTGTCCCATAAACTTTACCGGTTCCGCTATTTTTAATTGTCATGAAGAATGTGACCGTATCGCCGGGTAAAGCATATAAGCCGACATTATTGGTATTATCAATACTTAGCTGTCCGCCTTGGTCCTGAGTCGTATTTGCGTTACCGGTCCCCGAGTCGCTGGATGGGGAAGTATCGGAATTGGCTGCATTCAAAGCGGCAAACTGACTGGCTCCGCCAATATTGCCGGTCCAGTTACCGAAAATATTAATAAAGCCAAAAAAACCAAACGAGTTGATAAAATTAGTGTTAATAAAATTCATTAAAGAAATGGCGCTGAAAGCATTGCCGGTGGTAATCGAAGAATTCCCGCCGTTAATCGAATTGCCGCCGCTTAAAGCCAAAGAGGAAACGTTGTTAGTGACAAAAGCAGTATTAGTAATGCCGGCTTGAGTCAGGTCGGTTGGAGAGCCGCCTGCGCCGGGAGTAAGACTGTAAAGGACCAGGCTTCCTCCGCCACTGGTCGCCGCAAAATTACCCCAGCCGATAAAATTGCCATTCCAAGTCCCTAAATCGTTAATATATAAAACTTCGGCATTAGCGCCTAAGAGATTGGTATTAACAATGTTTAAAGTATTAACAGCGCTTTGGGCATTTCCGGTTACAATGGTGGCGCTGCCTGAGGCCACAATTGAATTATTACCGGTATCGGCAGTTGAGCTAAGATTATTGTTAACCGTAGCGGTATTATTAATAGTGGTACTTACACCGCAACCAGAACAATTGGTCGAAGCGGTTGGGTCGGGCAAAATGATGTTGCCGTTTAAGTTGCCAAAAATGTTTATTGTCACCAAATGGATTTGCGAATTAACCACCGTAAAATTGACTTTGTTTAAAAGCGAAACTGCGCTGTCGGCGCTTCCGGTAGTCAGCGAAGCGCTTTGGTCGGCGGTACTGATCAAGTTTTGTCCGGTTAAAGCTTGTGAGGCAACGTCGTTGGTAATATAGGCATAGTTATTGACATTGGTGACGGAAACGTTAATGACGCTGTCCAGCGGATGAGCGGAAATGGCGTCGGCCGCAATCGTGAAAGGGTCGGACAAATTCAGGTCGCCGTTTTGGGCGACAAAAATGTTCAGCGTTTGGTTGACAACGCTGGAATTTATAGAGTTAGTGTTGACATCATTAACAATCGAGGTTGACGAAGTGGCGTCGCCGGTGTTAATTGATGAGCCAGCTGAAGAACCGTTTTGACCTGCTCCCGTTGAGTCATCGGTTGGATTTTGGGAATTGTCATCGGCCGAAGGGGTGGCATCATCGGTTGCACTGCCGGTACTAATGATGGTATTGTCGCCGCTATTGGCATCCGATTGACTATTGTCGTTAACGTCAGCATTGTTAGAAATGTCGGTGGTAGGTGTTGGCGTATCGGTCGGAGTTACCGTTGGCGTATCAGTAGGATCTGCCGATGGATCAATGGTTGGTGTTGGAGTGTCGGTAGCTGTCGGATCAACTGTTGGTGTTGGCGTGTCCGTTACCGAAGGGTCAACGGTTGGTGTCGGAGTATCAGTCGGCGCCGAAGGTCCTGAGCTTGACGAAGGATCAACTGTTGGCGTTGGCGTATCGGTCGGAACGTCCTGGGCGTAAGACAGCACCGGATAAGCCACGTAGAAAAACAGTAAGAATACTGTTAAGAGCAGTGCGATTGATTTTCTAAATTGTCTTTTCATTTTTAATTCTTAAATCCTAAATCTTATTTCTTAAATCTTCCCGCCCTGCGGGTTCACCCTGTTAAATACCGGCAAAGCTGGTGCAGCGCTATAGCATTTAACAGGGTAAATTCTTTCGTCCCGGGGAAGAGTGCCTAAGGCATACCTCTTCCCCAGGGACAAAAAAGAATTTCGGTTTATCTACCGAATGACAGGTTGGTGTTAACCACGGTCAGCGCTCCTGCTGTTGAGTGGGCATTTCCCGTTGTAACGGTATTGCTACCAAACCCAGATGCGACTGTCGAGTTTCCTCCTGTTGAGGAACCTGCACCAACATTGCTGAGAACAAACGCAGTATTGGATGCGTTTCCGCCTCCGACGTTTGTATTAGCAAGAGTACCTGCTCCTGCTGTTGAGTAGGCATTTCCCGTTGTAACTCTATTGCTACCCCAAGTTGCGCTGGTACTATTTCCTCCTGTTACGGAAGATGCGCTAACGTTGCTGGTAACAAATGCCATGTTGGATGTTCCTGGCATAGGTGGTTTAGCAAAAGCTGCTGCTGCAGAAACTAATAAAAGTCCTGCGGCTGCTCCTGTTATTAAAAGTTTTTTCATTTATATTTCACCTCCCTTCGTCATAAGTTTAATTAATTAAATTTATGTATTTTCCACAAAAAAACCGATGCTTTATCTCCGCTATATAAACATCGGTTTGCACTTAGCCTCTTAACAAATAAGTTTCCGTTATTTGTCGAATCCATAAGTCTAAAGATTTTTTTAAATTTTTCTGTTCCTAAATTAATTTTTAATTAACCAGGCAGTAGATTTTTTTGGCAGTTGGCAGATGATTCGTGGACAGTTCCTAACAATGAGGCAGACTTAGTGTAGGTAAACTTTATCTCTTTTAGATTGCTTTGTCAAGCAGAAAAAACGGTGGAGCAATATTTGACGTAAACTGTAGTAGGCTATTGGCAATTGGAAAAAGACAAGCTACAAGTTTTAAGCAAAATTTAAGGTAAGGGTTATAGATTGAAGATATGAAAAGAAACAGCATACGGGTTAACATTTTATTAAAGATATCTGCTAAATTTTTAGCAGTTTACAATAGTTTGCTGGATAAACTTGCAGAGAAGACGATAAATCTTCTCTATCAGCAAAGGGTTTCCAGCTACTAGGAATTATACTCCGTGATTAGTCCAGCGATACTGAATTTTCCTCCGGCTCAAGACTCGAACCACAAGTGTACGTCCTAAATCGTAGATCATGCGACGCGGGTCACAACCCATAAATTACCCGGGGGAATAGGCTTAATTTACAAAAGCCGTAGGAATTATGATTTAGAGGTAAAAGTAATGGACAGACAAAAAAGGATCAGAAAGCAGCTTGCGGCTGCGGGTTGTTACTGGGTACATATACGGCAACCCAATCAACTTGAACATTTCCCGAAGCTGTATTAGTTGGGACTGGGCCGACGGTTGATGTTTCGGTCTGCAGCACCCAGTGCATTGGCGTATCGGGTATTTTGGCGGTTGATTCTCCAACTTTTACCCCATCAAGTAAAAAAGTTACCGATGTCGGCGTCCAGTCAATTTCTGCCGTATGCCAGACCGTATAGGTTATGTCGGTCATATAGGCGTCATGAGATTTTCCTGATGTTCCGTTCTGCCAATGCATAAAGGCGTCAATGTTGCCGGTTAGGTTCCCTTCGGGAAAATCGATTTCCCCATCTTTAAGCCCGTTTTCGCTTTCCGGCCAGAGTAACCAGGCAGTTTTGTAACCGGAGATTGCATCAGCACGGAAACGAATCACATAACGGCCATATTCCAATCCGCCTTCACTGCCAACAGTGTCTTGCTTTGGCAATAAAGGCACCGGAGCTGCTACCATATGAATTCCATCCGCCGTATGAAGATGCATATTTAATATACTACCTTCCTCGCTTAACACCGTTGAAGGATAATACTCACCGTTTCCGCTGGTGTCGGGCCATCCGTCCGGATAAGCCCACCATTTTGCCCGTACGCTAGCAGGAAGTCCCCTACAAACTAGAGGAGGAGAAGGTCTGCAGCCACTAAATTCTCCGACCGGTACATTCGCGTTGAAATCATCGCTAAATATCATGTGCCAGCCGGGAATATCACCAACCGGCATTGCCACACCGGAGGGATTACTACTGTCAGGCGTTGGAGTCAGTTCTAAAATCGGTGCTGTCGTTGGTGCTATTGTTGGTGAGCGTAACATTTCTGTCGGACCAGGACCGACTGGCGATGGCACGCTTGGAGTTCTTGGAGCCATGCCACCTCCGCGACAAGAAACAGCGACTGCTGCTGCGTATGCCAACGTGGCAAAAAGCCCCAGCCTCCTTTCTCCGTCTTTCATGCTCGGCCATTCTAGCAGAAATAGCTAGAGAGTCAAATATACCGGCAGTATTCTCCGAAACCAAAGCGCCGGAAGATTTTTTAGATGATAACAAAAACTTGATTTACAATAATGGGGAATCAGAGATATTTAAATAAAAGGATTCTTTACTAAAAGAGTTTTTTTAAACCTAATTATCAATTTTTAAATAAAAAACAGACGGGGTTTAATCCGTCTGTTTTAGAGTAGGTTAATATACTATTGGATATTCCCCAAGCTTCCGTTTGTAAGATCGCTTGCGTCAATCCAAGTTCCATGACTTCCGCCATCATATTTCCAGCCCCACCATACTTCGTTAAAAGAATTAAAAGCCGGAACTTCTGTGGAAGTAAAGTATTTACTTAACCAATCAACAGCGCCCTTACAGTTATTTCCGTTATCCTTGCTAAGATAAACTACGCAGGCGTTATTAATAGTTGATGCAACTTTTCCGTTTGTTGGCCAGTTCGGTAAATCGCTTGGCGCAAAAGTAGCATTGAAAGTCGCTCTATATCCTCCGTCCATATCGCCATTTACAGGCGAACCAATTTGGGCATTGTATCCGTAACCAGGACTAAGTTGTCCCGGGATGGCATAGAATTGCCCGTCATAAGTAACAACAGCACAGTAACTATTACTGATTGTCGCTACTCCGACTGTGGCTGACCAGGTGTCAGAACCTTTTTCCGGTCCGGTTTCGGTCCATTTACCCGTCATGTGTCCGGACGAATCAATGGTGCCCGTAAAGGTTCTTGTACCTTGCGAAGAACTGGAACCATAGTTCACCGAAAACGTAATCGTATTACCGGATAAGGAACCATTAATTATAGGCAATACGCCCGGTCCATAGCTATCGTCCAAACTACCCGTAATTATATTTACGCTTTGAGACAAAGTTACGGAATAGTTATAAGGGTTGCCTAAGTATATAGTATCGAACGTATATGTTCCTGTTACGTTCCATGTCCCGGTTGGCCAGACCTGGATATGTTTATTGTAATAATCAAAAGCCCAATTACTCTCAACGTTGTCGGCGTTAGTGTTGTATCCGTCATCAACATCATTTTGAGTCTTTAACGTTACATCAATAATTGGTTTGCCTAAATTTTGTCCACACTGTGATTTCTGCAGCTGGATATCGGCATTGAAATTTTTATTATTACCGTTATAGTGATTATTATGCTGGAACCAATTCCAGTCTCTGAAATTTCCCGAGGTCGCGAAGACGCCGGTTGCAAGAGCTCCAAATAATAGCGTTCCCGCAGCGGCCACGATTATAGATTTTTTAAAATTCATTATTTCACCTCCTTCCTTTTAGAGATCGCGAAATACGCGTTTGATGAAATCGGTAATGTTGGTAAAAATATTTGACATCAAGGAAGGTTTATGAATAATTGGCGGCGTGATTTTTGGTGTTGGGGTGGAAATTTGTGTCTCAACTTGGGTTTGGGTAATGTTTACGTCGGGAGTTTTAGTGATGCTCACATTACCGTTGTTGTTAGTGACGTTTACCGTGCCGTTGCCGTTGGTGTCTATCACATTGGTTTGTCCGTTGGCCGAGGTTTCGATATGGGTGGTAACAGAACCGCTTCCCTGGACATTATTTTCAACCGTACTTTGGGCGTCTACGACATTGCCGGTTTGTACATTATCGGCAAAAGAAGAATGAGCAGAAAAGATTAAAAGCAGCAGAGGAATAACCAAAAACCCTGCCTTTTTCATAAGCTTTTTGTACTCCTTTAAAAACTCTTTGTCAAATTTTATCTTAAGAAGATAAGATTTTTCAGCGGGTAATACCTTGAACGAGCCTTACGTTATAAAAACTCTTAATTGCCGACACCGCTTTTCTTTCGCTTCCGTCGTCATTCCAAAGGGCCGTGCTGCTGCCGACATTGGTCCAATAATTCATGCCGACAACATTAGGCGTGTTTTCCAGTAGTTGCAAGGCGCGCGAAATCCAGGCAGCCTGTTGGTCCTCGGTCATATCTCCATTAACGTTTGGGATAGGCACCCCAAATTCCCCAAGGACGATCTTTCCGCCGGACTGCTTTGTAAGCGCCGCAACTTTAGCCGCCAGTTGTTCGGGAGTGGCGATATAATGGTCAATGGTCACAATTCCGTCAAGTGCTTTTGTGGTTGATTTATTCATTACCACAGTTGCAACATCACCATTCATCGAGTCATAATTTGAAGCGACATTTTTACCGATTTGCTTAAAAGCCGCTTTGGTAACTTGATATTCGTCGATAAGAAATTGTCTGTATCCCGCAATGTCTCCGGTTACTCTGGGGTCGCCCGGTCCGCCGTTCTCGCATTCCGGACAAGCGGTAAAGACATCGCCGTCTTGAAATATAGCGCTGTGTTCTAGAATAAACTGTTTAGTTTTTGCAATGTGAGTTTGTCTGTCAATTTTTGAATAGCCAAACCAGCCTTCCCAGCCGGACCAATTGCCTCTAAACCAAACCTTAAGATTATATTTTCTGGCAGCTGCTACCCATCTTTGCAGCATGGGAAAAAATTCTTCGTCGTACGGAGTGTCGATTGCCACGTAGGTCGCTCCGGTAGCGGCGATATTTTTGATCTGCGTATCTATCACTGCGTCAAAGGAAGTATTATCCAGTTCTTGTCTGCTTAAATCCCGTGAATACTTCATCGTATCAATAGACTGGAAACTCCAGATGGTTGTGCTACCGGGAGTGAAAGATTGTTGTCCCAAATATGCAGCAGCACAAATAATGCCAACCATGATGACAAAAATAATTATTTTAAAAAGTGTATTTTTTTTCATCTTTGTTTGCCCAAAATAGGCGTGGTGTGCAAATACTTAATAAATTGCGGTTTCAACTGATAGATATCGGCAAAAGGATAGTGGTTAACTAAAGTATAGTCGCCATTTCTGTAGGCAGTCGATTTACTCACCAGTTTAAACGTTGAGTCATTTACATCATTTGTGCGCATCACAATCCAGCGTGCCCATCTGTCAGGTGAGGTGGTGGCATCAAGCCAATACTCACCCGTTCCTTCATGAATAAATTTGCTCATCGGCAGGCCGGAGGAAAAAATAACCGCGTCATGGCTGGCGGCAGAGATTAAAACAAACCCCGGCTTATCCTTGGCATTTTTATTAAGCCAGCCGGAAACTTCCGAGACATTTTTCTGGCTGGAACCGACTCTGGCATCGTCAATTGTTACCGCATCGGCATTGGCAAACGAAAAGAAAAGCACAAACAATAGCAGTCCAATCATTACTGCACGCAGGTCTTTAAATCTGTTGACAAGATAGCCGATGAATATGGCAATGGACGGCATAACCATTATTCCGTAGCGGACGTTAAACCAGGTGTTTCCGGATAGGCCCTGGATAAAAAGTACGGACTGGCCAAGATAGAGAGCGAGAATATTAAAAATCAGCGGCGCCAAAAGCGTCAGCGAGCCAATTTTTACCGAAAGATTTATTCTTTTATCAAACCAGAAGACAATTGCTCCGATTGTGCCAAGAATTGTCACGAAGGCGTTGGAGTTATAGAGTAAAGCGTAAAGATATACTTTTATGGAGAATAATAAATTCCCCTTGGTTGCAAGCACTCCGGCCGCTGCCAGTTGCTGTTGCTGTGTAGCAGCGGCATAAGGGCCGAAAATAAAATACAAAGGGTCTTTAAAAATTAACCAATTCCAGAAAACCCATAACACTATTCCAAAGCCGGCCAGGGTTGCAAACAAAATCACAGTGCCTTCGGAGGCCTTATAGCCTTTTTTACGCAGCACCTGAATTCCGATAAGCAAGGTTGCCAGGACCAGCAAGAACCAGCCGTCGTAGCGGATTAAGGTTGAAAGCATAATCCAAAAAGCCGCTTTTATCAAACTTAAAATTTTATCGTTATTAAACCAGTTTAAGAGCTCATAAACCCCGGCCATCATGGTGGCGATCAGTAAGAGTTCTGTCATAGCGGTGGATTGTAAATACAAAATATTCAGGTTGGCCGCAAAAATAAAAACACCGACCAACCGGCCAACCAGTCCAACGCCTAATTTTTTAAGAAACAGATAAATTAAATAGCCGGTTGCCACAAAGGAAATCATTGACTGTAAAGCACCGGCAAGACCAGAATGCCACATGAAATCATTCCAGATAGTTAAAACCATTAAAAGATGGGGTAGGGGAAGCCAAACGCTTCCGAGTTGTGCAAAACCGGGTTTTAATCCTTCCACCACACGCCGTCCGATGTCAAGATGTGAGCGGGCGTCATTATAAGCCAAGCCCAAGTGGTTAAAGTAGAAGACGATAAAACTGGTAATTGATACCACCGATAAGATGATAAGTAAAAACAAAACCGTATGTGTTTTTAAAATATTTAAAACCTTACTATTAGCCTCTTCATTGAGGGGGATATCTATTTCCATCTCGTTTTTGCTGATCCATGGAACAGCAAAAGTTTGAAAAAAACTCTTTATTGTTGTTTGATATTTTTTAATTTTATTCATTTTCTTCTCCTTGTTCGTTCTTATCAACTATGGCTGCAGTGTAAATTCCGCTAAAGAAGAGGAGTAATAGCGCGGTATAAATGTATAAAAAGTTTCGCGGAGTTATTATTTTTGGTACGTACAAATTATAGATTAAAGAACTTGAAAAATTTTTGTTGAGTAAATCCAAATTATACTGATAGGTATAAGGAATAGGGGTAATTAAATGTTCCGCTTCCTGCTTTGGAGGAATAGCAGTGGTAGTGAATGCTCCTAGAGAACTTACAAAAATACTATATGCCGTTAAAACAAATAGGATTACCGCGAAAAAAATATTTTGCTTGTACCTTTCTATGGCGATACCAATAAAGATGCTTAATATTGCAGCGCTTGGTATTAGGTATCTTGGTCCGAAAGCCCATCCGCCCCATGGATCAGAAAACATTGAATAGACAATAATATTCGTCAAGATAACGGATGCCATTATGATGGCAACTTTATCATTCTTCCTATTTTTATAAAGAACAAAAATTCCCAAAAGTCCTAAGAAGAGAATGGGGCTATAATATATCCAAGCTCTTTCATTACTTATTAACAAAGTGTACAAGCCGTTCAGTTGATATCTAGTGTTAAATGGCAGAAAGAATGTTCCATTAGATGTATTTGAGGTGCTTACGGGTGCTTTTCCGTTTACGGATGTAACCGAGAAGCGTTGTCCACCTGTTTGTGCCAGTTTAAAATAGGACCCGGTGGTAATATTATTGTAAACACCAAATAACACAAGAAACGGAATTACTCCTATAATAAGACCTAAAATATTTAATTTGAAAAACATAACCAACTTTTTACCGTTGGATTCGAGATTAAAATCCTGAAATAAAACGTAGATTAAGATGGGCATTAAAAAGAAAGCATTAGGTACGTCAATTAAAGCTCCTATTCCAAATAGCATTCCTAGAATGATGTTCTTGAGTAAAGTTGGGGGACTAAATATGCTTAATAAGCTTAATAAAATTACGAGAACGCTGGCTTGATGCTGGGCGAGGGTTTGTGAATACGGTAGGGCATTTGTCGCAAACAAAAAAATGAGACCGCTTAAAAGACTTGTATAATATTTCGCCCCAAGCTTGTAGGCCAATCTGGCGATTAAAAAAGCATTCAAAACCGAAATTAAGAAAACAGATAAATAAGTGAATAATTGCGGCATTCCAAAATTTTCACCTAAAATATAAAATGGAACTGCAATAAAGGATACTCCCGGAGTAAATATAGAAATATATTGCCCTTTTTTATTTACAATTACATCCGGAGAACCAAATTGGGCAAGGGTAGGATTGAGAAAAAAAGTTCCGGTTTTAACTATTGCCTCAGTCAAAGCATATCTGGAAGTGCTATTTGAAGCTTCAAATGGTCCTCCGAGCTGTGTATTGTAATCCGATTGATAAGCAATAGGATTACCTGCTTTACCACGTATAGCCACTGTCAAAAAAGCAATTGTCAGAATGATTATAATTACAGTAAATATTAAATAAATTCTTTTCATCTCTTAAAAATTAATATTAATGCTTCTTTTGGTTGAAGAAGCTATTTGCCAAAACCCATGATTATCTAAGCTTTTTTTATTCCTGGCTAAAATATTTGCCGCATTTATAAACAAGAAAGATAAGATAAGCATAGCAGGATTTTTTATAATCATCTTAAGTAAAGCTTTAATTTTATTTTCTCTCGGTACAGAATATTGTTTATTAATTTCCTTACCAAAAGCCTTTTCAAAATAATTTGTTTCAATATTATCTCCTCTAGTTAGGGTTGAAATATAGTCAGATAAATTATCGGGAGCCCGATATAAAATTATTGCATCTTTAGCAAAAGCAAAAGTAAATCCCTTTTTATGCGATGTAAGATAGGCAAGTCTTCCCACTTGTTGAATATTTTTATGGATTTGAATTTCTTGGGCTAATGATTTCCGAATCGCAAATGCTCCCCCTCTTATATTATGAATAGAATCGCCACCATTGACATTTTTTCTTACCTCGTACCACAACTGATACCAGGTATTAATTAGTTTTCCGATAAGTTTTTCGGAATTAACCGGTTTCATATTTAACCCGACAATGCCTACCTCTGCCTTTTTAAAATACTTAAATAGCTTTTCTAAGATATATATTTCCGACAATATGGTATCTGCATCTAAAATTAGCAGAATTTCGCTCTTATTTAATTTTAACAAATTATTAAGACGCTCTGCCTTGCCTTCTCTTTTTTTGTATGGCACCAGCATGACATTATTTTTCTTCTTAGATATCTTCGAGACAATGCTTTCTGTATTGTCCGTACTTCCGTCGGAAGCAACGATAATTTTTTCTATAACATAAGACTTTTGTTTCTGGAGATGTATAGAATTCAGCAAGTTTTCGATGCCTTCTTCTTCGTTATAAGCAGGTATGCCAATACTTAGTTTATATAATTTATTTTTTTTCATATTCTTATGTTGTCCAAAAATCAGTAAACTCCAAATTTTTTGTTCCAAAGCATACGGCCACTCTTAAAAAAATGTATCTGAGGCAAAGTGCGGGATCTGCAAGTAGAAAATAAAAGAAGATAAGCGCCTTTTCCCTAGAAGAAGTAGACATGGTAGAAGAAATTATTTCCGAAGAAAAATACTTATGAATGGTTATAGACGCAGATTTATTTTTTTGCATAGATTTTATATATTCAGAAACTGTTTGAGGTAATCGGAAATAACAAATTGCAGATTTCTGAAGCATAGTTTCAATTCCTTTTGCAGCACACCAAAGATATGCATATTCATCTTCAGGAACTGAAGTTGGCCAAATAAGATTTTTGTAGACAGTTTTTGTAAAAGCCCGGCCACCTCTTCCGGAAGGGATTGGATTCTTCTGGGAATGATAGGTCAACATAATTTTTGAAAAAATCTTAAATTGCATCGCTAAACATTTTGCTATCATCGTTTTAGGTTTTAACGGTTGCATTGATCCTTGAATTAGGCCGACATTTTTATTTTTGAATAAAGGTTTTATCAAGTTCGATAGATAGTCTTCATTTTCAGGATAAGTGTCGGCTTCAAACAAAACTACCAAATCGGTATCGGCCAGTTTAAAAATCAAATTTTGTGCATAAACTTGACCTTTTCGGCTGGCGTTAGCGACCAAATGAATTTTTGTATTTTTATATTCCGACACAATCTTATTAGTGTTGTCCAAGTCCGAATCCGAGACGACGATTATTTTTTTTACGACAAAACTATTGCCTTTTTGCAGAAGGATTTTATCCAGTAACATAGCAATATTTGCTTCTTCGTTGTAAGCCGGAATTCCTATGGTTATGCTTATTTTTTTTGCGATACTCTTTTTGTTCATAGTTTATTTACGCTTCAGTGACAGTCTTTGTCGAAGAAGCAATTTGCCACATCCCCTGTTTATTAAGGGAATCTTCATATGGAAAAACTTTTATAACGAGCATTAGTAACAAGGATAAAATCGTATACAATGGGCTAGAACCTAACATTTTTAAGATCCCCTGAAGTTTATATTTTATGGGAACGTGATGAAGTTTAAGGACAGCATTGCCAAATATTTCAACTAAAGCTTTTCGCTCTTTTAAGGCCCTCCTGCCTTGCAAAATAACTTCTTTGATGGTTGCCGGCGCCATAAATAGAATATACACATTTCTGGCGTAGCGGAATCCATTCTTCTCTTTAGCCTTTATATATAGATATTCCTCATCGCAGCTAATATTTGTCGGATACACAAAAGATTTTGAAAAATCTTTCCTTAACATGTGGGCGGCTCCATAAAGATTTGCAATATGGTCTCCATTATTAATCTGCGTTATTACCGTATCCCACAAAACGTCGCTTGTATAAATTACCTTACCAATAAACGACTCAGGTTTAATCGGTCTTAAATGACCAGCGACTACGCAGGCATCTTTATCCTCCAAAAAGATATTGACCATTTTCTCAATAGAGTCGGAATCTTTTAATAAAACGTCACCATCCAAAGTCAGAATAAAATCACTATTATGCATGGTGTATAATTCATTTAAGCGATAGGTTTTGCCTCTTCTTGTCTCACTCCCAATAACTTTTATTCTCGGGTCTTTTTTCCGAAGTTCATTTACCAAAGAAACTGTTTTATCGGTAGAGGCATCGGAAGCAATAACTATTTCTTGAAGAGCGTAATTTCCGTCTTTTTGGTTTAATATTGCTTGAATTAAATTAACGATATTTTCTTCCTCGTTATGGGCAGGAATGCCGACAGTTAAAGTCGGTTTATTTTTTTCTAAAGTTTCCTTAATAATGCCGGCTATTTCTTCGACTTTTTCAAGCGGAAGATCGTGATATAAAGGAAGACACAGAATTCTTTTTGCGATAGATTCGGAATTCGGGCATGGCATATATTCCACAAACGGTAGTGTATTTAAGGAAGGATAAAAATATCTTCTGGCAAAGATATTTTGTTCTCGAAGTGCTTTTTCAGCTTTTAATAAATCGCTTTCCGTAGTAAAGACAATCGGGAAATAAGCGTAATTATATTCAACGTTATTAAAGTAGCTTACATTATGAAGATTAGTTCCCGAAAGCAGTTCCTTGTATTTTTCGACAATTTTTTTCTGCACTCTCTAATTTCGTCTAGGTGCTTAAAATTTGCTAAACCCAGGGCCGCATGCAGTTCGGAATTTTTTCCGTTAATACCTATTTCTATTGGGTTTTCTCCTTCCAGGCCAAAATCCTTAAGCAGTTCAATTTTTTTTGCCAATGCGTCATTGTTTGTCAGGACGAGTCCCCCCTCAGCGGTATGAAAAAGTTTAGTGGCATGCAGGCTAAGGGTTGAGATATCGCCGAATTTAAATATGGATTCTCCATCAATTTTCACTCCAAAGGCATGTGCCGCATCATAAATAACTTTTAGATTATGTTTTCTGGCTATTTTTTCAATCTCTTTAACGTTACAGGGATATCCATAAACGTGTACGGCAAGGATTGCCTCTGTGTCTTCGGTTATAGCTGCTTCTATTTTTGTATGGTCAATACAAAAGGTATTCGGATCAACGTCAACGAAAACAGGTTTGCATTTCTCCCAAAGAATAGAAGAAGTGGTAGCAATAAAAGTGAGTGGGGTAGTAATAATACTTTTTTTAATATCCAGAGCTTTAATTGCCATCTGAATCGCGATTGTTCCGTTTGAGACAAAAATTACATGCTTGACTCCAAGATATTCGCTCAGCTTATTTTCCAGCTCTACGGCCAATTGCCCATTGTTTGTCAGCCAGCGTGAATCCCAAACTTTTTCTAAGTATTTGACATATTCCTCAAGCGGAGGTAAAAATGTTTTTGTTACAAAAACTTTATCTTTGTACATATTTACCCTCCCTTTTGAATACTTCTTTGAAAAAGTCTTCGAAATCTTTTGTTACCTCGTCCCAGTTATATTTTCTCGCCAAATTACGTGCGGCTATGCGCATTGTTTGATTGAGATTTTTATCCGTTGCTTTTAGCATTAGTTTTGCGTATTCGTCCGTATCGAATGGTTTTGCTTTTAAGGCGACGCTTTTTGTCCGACCAGTTTGCTTCAGGTATATCAAAGGCCACTAAAGGCATTCCCGACGCCAATGCTTCAAGAGCCCAGAGAGATAACTCGTCAAATCTAGAAGGAAACGCCACAAAGATGGCTTTTGAGATTAAATCAAATTTCTTTTTCCCATATGCCGGACCAACTATGCTAATTTTTTTCTCAAGTTTTAATTCCTTTATTAAGGCTCTGACTTTTTGCTCGTCTGAGCCGTGCCCAGCCAGCACAAGCGGATAGCCGATTTTATCGGAAATTTTTGCATAAGCGTCCAAAAGCAAGTCAAGTCCCTTTTGGTGGATATCAAATCTGCTTAAAAACAGAATATATTCCGGCTTAAGATGTTTTATGGCAAAATATTCTTCTCCGACTCCTACCGGTACAATCTTATATATTGCTTTCGGATGCAGTCTTTTTATTTTGCCGCTGTCAGTAGCAGAATAGGGCAGGAAATATTTATACAATTTTACGCCTATAGCCTCCACCCAATCAAAAGGCAGATGATATTTCTTAGCAAATTTTTCTGCCGCAAAAATAGTCGGAATCGCAATTATCGGTATTTTTGTAAAAAGCGGAGAAAAACTTACCGAAATTGGCGCGTTAAATTCTTCAATAATAATATCGGCATCTTTTATTTTTCTGACCTGCAAAGGAACGCTTAATAAGTAGGCAATGTTTGTTAGCTTAGAGCTCTTACTGACTATTCCGATATGTTTATAGACTATTCCGTCTTCAACATAATCTTTATATCCGGGATATTTAGAGCTGTAAACAATTACATCATGCTTCTTTGCTAGTCTTTTACCCACTTCTCTAGTTACCCTAGCTTGGCCGGCTCCCCAAAAAGGATTTTTAAGATTGTCCATATCCATAATTGCGATTTTTAATTTTTTCATATTTTTACAATAAAGACATAAACCTGTTCAGTACGTAAGCTAATCCATTGCTTCTTACGATTGGATTTCTTTCTAAGTGATTTGATAATGTCTCATAGAAGACCATTGCGCTTTGTTCCCAGCTATATTTTTGGCCCATTCAATAGCGTTTAAAGACATTTCTTTCCTTAAAATTTTGTCTTGAAGAAGAATAATCGCGTCTTGGGCAAAAGCTTCATTATTTCCATAATCGGCAAGAATTCCGGTTTTTAAATTGCTGACCGAGTCCCTAAGCCCGGGAACATTGGAAGCGATGGTTGGTGTACCGCAGGCATTTGCCTCGATAGTGGTAATGCCCCAGCCTTCCATTAGTGAGGGATTCATGAAAACCCAGGCTTTTTGGAAAAGTGCAATTTTTTCCTCCTCGGTTACTTTTCCGGTGAATTTAATTTTGTCTAAAATTCCCATTTTTTTGGCTAATTTAATTAGATGCATCTTTTCTCCTCCTTCTCCGGCAATGACAAATTCAGTCTCCGGAATTTGTGCTAAAATTCCTTTAGCCGCTTTGATAAAAATATCCAAACTCTTGTAGCGCTGCAGTCTTCCCAGGTATAAGACTAACGGTTTTTCGCTTTTTTGGCCGGGTTTAAACTTGAGAGTGTCAACCCCGTTATAAATAGTGAGTGGTTCCTTTTTGGTAAGCCCATGCCTTAATATTTCCTCTTTGGAAGAAGGTGAAACAGTGACCACCTGTACATTTCTGTAAACCAGAGGCATCAGCTTTGCCTCCAAGAACAAGGCGATGGTTGAAAGCGGCCACCTTAAGCTTTTTCTAAACACCTCCTGATGAACATGATGAATAAGCAAAAACTTATGAATATTTGCATAGAGCGGGCTAAAGAAGGGAATGCCGTTTTCCGAATCAATAATCACATCATATTTTCCCCTGAAGCGAAACAGGTAATACAAAAGCGCCCAAACATAAACAGTGTAAAACCCTCCGCGTCTGTAGATTTGGATGCCGTCAATGACTTCGTTTCTTACCTCATGGCCATCGTTTCCGCAAAAAAGCGTGACGCTATTTCCGTCTTTGACCCAAAGTTTAGCCAGCTCATGGACGTAAACCTCCGCTCCGCCTGCCCATTTATGCTTTGTATCCCTCCAGTTAAGAATCAAGAATTCTGAGTTTGTCTAAAGGATTGTATTCAGGTTTTTTCTCCACCTTACAGAGTTAAAGAGACCGTAAAAGTCCTTAAGATTTGAAGTTATTATTTTAACTTCTTTCTGAAAAGCGTAAAGCGGGGCCATTAAAGTGAGATTAATAATGCTTGTGGTAAGCATGACTAAAACTATTTGCTCAAGGTTTTCATGGAATAAACAGGTTAGACCGATTTGGATAAGTGCAACTAAAAATCCGACTATTGTAAAAGAGTAATTCTCTTTAGCCTGGAAATAGGAAACAATAGGCTGCGATATTGTAAAAATTGCCATGGCTAAAACGTATGGCGCCAGAAGGGGAATGATTGCTTGGGTTTTTGCCCCAAAAATTAGCGGAACAATGTATTGTCCCAATAAACCCAGTCCCACAAATGAAGCGGCGCAAAAGGCAAATGTTGTAGCAAAGAGGAATAGAAAAACCTGCTCGCTGTTCTTCTTTGCTCCCTCATGGTGAGAGATTATCGGGATTACAAAAGGTACGAATAACGAGCCGAGAAAGTAAGTCATTTTCCCAATTAAAGACAGAAGCCCATATTGGCCCGCTGCCGTTGGAGTTAAAAAGTGTTTTACCAGAATAACATCCAAAGTAAGAAAGGTAATAAGGGAAATTCCGTTAAGATTGGAAGTTAGAAAGAAAGGTAAAATTAAACTTTCTGTCCGCTACGGATACTTCTTTTGCCTGATCCCCTTTTGCTAATAACCAACCGACTATAACCGATATGCTTAAAGATGAAACAATCGCCAAGAATACAATATTTGAAAAGCCGGCAGAAACCAATAAAATTGCCAGTATTAGCCTGGCGACCGACTCTGTCAGAAGTATCAACCCTTTTTTCCCGAAAGATAATGTTCCCGCAAAAAATCCTGAGAAATTAGAACTGGCTACGTTTATAAACCAAATTGGTGAAAAAAGGATGATCGGAACCAGAGACTCGGTCTGGAAAAACTTTGACAAAAATGGAGTTAGCAAAAACCATAACGTGCTAAGAATAATTCCAAAAACAAGAGATTTTCTAAAAATATATTTAAGGTATCCCTGTGCATGTTCTTTAGATTGTTTGCCATACAGGTAGGCAATGTTGTGCGAAATCGTAGACGAAAAAGATCCCAAAGGAATAGAAACTAAGTACAAAAGGCTAGTAAATAAACTTATTTCACCAAACTCCTCAAGGCTCAGCGCTCTGCCTAAATAAATATTAAAGATTAAGTTCAGAATGTTAGACGTCATCGTAGCGCTTATTAATAAGACTCCACTAAGGTATAAATTCTTTTTATCCAAGAGCGTAGTTATCGCTGTTGTTATCAGTAAGGAGAGCTTTAGCCCCGATTCTATTATTTTGCTTTGAACAAACACTATCCTGGTTGCGATTTTTTCTGGTAAAGCCCTCCATCTGAAAGGAGCTAGATAAATGACTTCTTCCGTAGCAATGGCAGTAGCGAAAACGGCCGGAACTTTTTTACTTGGCGCAAGATGGAATCCGTGCACTGTTTTTTCCCAATAATGCGGTTTAAAAATCAGTTGGTATAAAGCGATAAACGCGGCAACGCTTATCATCAGCCAGTAAATCGGGATTAAAAGAACAAACTTCATCAGCGTCCATTGCTCTTTTTTGGCAACGCCAATCATGTAGTAGTAAAGGAACAAGAAATTCCCAAAAACTAAAGAGACGACGGCCATGTAAAACACGCCCGACGGGTATAAAGCTTCTATCTGCGGACCGACAAAAGCGTAAAGCGTAAAATAGGCAATGGTCGCCAGCCACAAAAGGGGATTAATGAGAACAAAGGCGATTTTCCCGCCGATAATAAGCTGAAAAATAAGCGAATGAATGCCCTGCTCTTTAGTAAAAGAAAGAGTTTCCCGAACATGCACCAGGTAGGTCTGCATGTAGCCTTTTATCCATCGGGAGCGCTGTCTTAGCCAGTTGCCGTATTTGCTGTTTGCTTCCTCAAGTGTTATGGAGTCAATAATGGCGGTTTTGTAGCCCCGCTTAAAAAGCCGCATGCCCAGGTCCGCGTCTTCGGTGACGTTAAACGGATCCCAGCCTTCTACTTTCCGCAGGCTTTCAATCTTAAAATGGTTTGAAGTTCCTCCCAAAGGAATAGTGGTGTTAATGGATTGCAGTCCGGTTAGGGTTACGTCAAACCATAAAGAATACTCGGCGGTAAAAAAGCGCGTTAAAAGATTTTGGTGCGGATTATAATAGTTAAGTTTTGCCTGAAGGCAAATTGTATTGGCCGGCACTTTCTGAAAGCCTAAGACGGCTTTTTTAAGCTGCATCGGCTCGGGAATATCTTCGGCATCAAAAATAACCAAATATTCTCCCCGGGCAAAAGCTAACCCGTAATTGCAGGCTTTCGGCTTGGTTTTTGGAATAGAATGAGGAACAATAACGGTACGTACAAAGGCAGGCAATCTCATTTTTTTCACAGACGCAATCGATTCTTCGTCGTCTTCTTCCAAAAGCAGAATTACATCCAGTTTCTCCCGAGGATAAGAAAGCTTTCTAATCGCATTCATAAACTGCGGAATAACATGGGCCTCCCGGTATAAAGGACAAAGAATTGTGTAAACCGGTAAGTCTTTATCGTTAATTTGGGCCAATTCTTTATCTGTAGAAACAATTTCCTGAGGGAAAGAAAGACTTTTTAATATCAGAAAAAGATTAAAGAAAACATCAATAAAATAGATCAGGCTTAAAAGAGCCACTAAAGCTTGAAGGGTAAACAGGGGCTTTAAGGCAAGCCCTACTATTATAGTAATCAGGAAAAGCGTGATAATGCCTTTTTGTAAAAAGGTAAATGTCCTTAGTGCGGACACATGATGGGACAGCGTCGTATGTGTGACGTAAACTCTTTTTTTATACCTAACACCTGCTCCAAGCATATTTCCGGCGTTTTGCGGTTTAACGGTTATGGGACTAAGCCGTTTTGTCCGCAGCTTTAGGGAATTAAAGCCAATTTCAAAAGCAGTTTTAAGCACATTAACATTTGAATGCCCGTTTTTTCTTCTTTCAAAATCAATGTCAAAGTTTTTTATGGAGTATCCCGCATGTCGGGCGATATGCAGCATTTCCAAATCAAAAGTCCACGCGGATGCAGGCGCAAAATTAATCGTTTGAATAACGTCGCGGGAAAAAACTTTCAGGCCCGATTGAATATCGTGGTTAAGCCCGAAAAGCAGTCTGCCAAAGCCAAACCTGAAAGTCCTGCTCAGCGCTTTTCTAAGCAGGGAATCTTGATAGTTTTTCCTGTTGGCGACTACGATATCCGCATTTTCCAAAGCTTCTACCATTCCGGGGATTGCTTCCGGCGGATACTGTAAATCCGCATCAATCATGACGACCGCGTCCCCTGTGGCAGCAGCAAAACCTTCCGTAAGCGAATAAGCTTTGCCTTTTTGGCCTTTCTTTTTAAGCAAGACTAAATTTTGGTCGTCTTTTCGTGCCTGAAAAACTTTGTCCGTATCATCAGTCGAATGGTCGTCAATAAACAGCAATTCATATTTTTTCCCGGTTTTATCAAGCGCTTGTTCAAGACGCGTAATTAGTTCCGGCAAGTTTTTCGCCTCATTATAGATAGGTATAACCACGCTTATTTCTCGGGTTTTCATCTTACTTTTCCTCCTTTTTCTCTTCGAAAGTATGTTCTTGAATGAAAGTATTTAGTGAGGCAGTGCTGATTCGGTAGTGGCCGCCAAATTCGACGACGGAGATTTTTCCTTCTTTAATATACTTATAAATCGTCAGCATGCTCAGACGCAGAAGAGAAGAGACTTCCTGTACAGTCAGGAATTTATTAGTACCGTTATTGCCACTATTATATCTCATAGTTAAGACAGAGTGTTTATATATATCATATTCTGCTAAGTTTGTCAATGATAAAATGATATATGTCTATTTTTACTTATGTTTATTTATATCCCATATTGTTTGTATATCAATCTACATATTTTTGTTTAATTTTTAAATAAAAAAAAAGGCACCCTCTTCGACGGGTGCCTCCGGTTGCGGTCGGCATAACCTCTGCTTTTCTTTAGATTATTCTTCCGGGTGCATTTTGTAACTCATTTTCTTTATGGTTTCTTCCTCATGGAAGCCATTTGTTTTTCTAATGCAACGGTGCGTTATTTGCGTCACCGCATAATCTTGAATCATAATCTCCACGCTACCAAAAGCGTCCACGTCTTTCATGGCGCTAATCAGCTCTTGCATCAAGTGATCCGAAACCGTTTTGGTTGAATGAATATTCCCTTTAGCGTTTACAAGATGTGTTTGTGCCATAGTCTTAATATATATAGTGTGTAGTTCTACTAAATCAACTATATGTGATGAAGAATTAGCCTTTCAGTAAACATAATTACTTGGATTTTGTAATCTAATTTACAGCATAAATTTTAAATTATTATTCAAAAAAGCAGAAAGGGTTTTATTGGCTGCGGTTTTAAAACAAAGGAATTACTTTTAGTTTAATGGTTGCTTACGCTCAAGCTAGTATTATAGGATTGACTGTTGACATTTCCAAAAAGAGTGCTATAATCCTATAACATTTTGCTGAATAGAAAAAAACAGCTTTAATATATTTTATGTCAGGCAAGTATTTATTTTTACAGGTATTGTCAATAGCAATTTTATTATCGGCTTTTGTTAGACCGGCATACGCCGTAGTTTCTCCCACTTTTCCCGCTTGTCTTAATCCCCAAGGAGATGTAACGGTAAGCTACGCGGACGGAGTCCATGGCGTACCGGGAGACAGCACCACTTATACAGGAAGCGATACGGTTTATACTTTGGATGAGGCAACCGTCACGCAGTGTTTATGTACCGTTAACGGTGGTGGAATACAAACCAACTGGTGGAAAATATCCAGTTTAACAGAGGACCAAAAAGACGTTTTAGTTAATCAGGGTTGGATTTATATCCCCGACGGTTCGGCCTGGGGATTAGAAGCAGCTCCTTATTTGGCCCAAAACTTAAGCTATAGCTGCAGCGCTCCTTCTTCAAATTCGGGTGGCGGCGGTGGCGGAGGCGGCGGTGGAGACGGAAGAAGTGATGGATTATCCAGTTGTCCGTCATGCACCCAGGCACCGCAGGTTTTAGCTGCTTCAACACAAGCAGTGCTTGGACTGGCTTCAACCGGTAACATCGTCTTTATCTTAAGCGTATTCACCTTGGGGCTGGCTTTGCTTGGCGGCGGAGTTCTTTCGGCTTTAAAGAAAAAGCAATAAAAGGAAGGAAAAAATGAGCCTCTCTTCTAAATTTCTAATTTTCTCAGGCCTATTATTACTACTTTTTGGTGCCTACTTGGTTTTTCAGCGTTACAGTCCAAAAACAATTGAATTCAACAATCTAAAAGTAGTTAGTGCTTCGAGTTCAAATTTAATTCCCGTGAGGATAATTATCCCGTCACAAAAAATAGACGAAGGAATCTATGGTGCAAAAATTACCAACGGGCAATGGGAAACAACCGATAAGGGTATTTCTTATCTTTTATCCTCTCCGGTTCCGGGCGCCAGAGGCAACAGCATTTTATACGGACATAATTGGATAAGTCTGCTGGGTAAATTGACTAATATGAAACCGGGGCAAACGATTCAAATTGTTCTAAATAACGGGCAAACAAGAACGTTTGTGATTCAGTTTACTTCGGTAGTCGACCCCAATGAGACGCATATTTTAGCGCAAACAAAAGACAGTAGAATCACCATTTATACCTGCACCGGGTTTTTGGATAGCAAGAGGTTTGTTGCCGTTGCCACACCGCAAATATAAGCCGTTATTTTATAAAGTTTAAGAGGCTTCGGGTAAAAGAAAAACTTTCTAATCAGCAATTTTTATTATCTCCCGATAATGATTACAAAATAAGAGGAATCGGTGGACTGTTCTACCACATTTGAATAATCGGGTTCCAAGGCATTGATTAACAGGTTTGTTCCCGAACTTTGCAGATCAGGATATTCAACAATTGTTTGGGCCGATTCGGTAGCGGCATTGCCGATTTGGGTGATGTTAAAACCGGCCGCGGTTAGTTTGTCGGCTAAAGCTTTGGCAGCGCCAATCACACCGCCTCCGTTTAAGATTTGAATTTGCATATCCGCTTTTGCTACGGTCGGCACCGGGGCAGAGGCTGGGGGTGCAGCCGGAGGCGGAACAGCCGTCGGCTGGGGATTAACATTAGAAGCGGGTAGGGAAGGATTATTACCGTTTGCAGCCGAAGTTATTTTCGTAATTACCGAAGATTGCAAGATAAATCCGAACAAAATACTAAGGACTACGATAACAATTGCGTTTAGAATAACCAGTAGTTTAAGGTGGTGCGCCACAAATAAACTGTCGACGTAATTTTCCGGTATAGCTTGCTCCTCGGCTAAAATAAGCGGTTCTTTCTGGTGTTTCTTTCCCACGCTTTTCGCAATGGCCGGAGCCGGTTGGGGCGCGGGAATTACGGTGTCGGTAAATCTGCGGCGGTTTCTAAACCAGGAAGGAATAATTTTACGCACTCTAAATAAAATCAAGAGTGCCAATAGCGCCAGTGGAATTATTGAGGCGTAGCGCCAGTCGTTGACGTAAATAAAGAACGTTAAGCTCTTAGAAATAGACTCGATCGGAGAATAATTGACAGTTGCCACTGCCGTATATTGCCCAAATATAGGAGCGGTCTGGGTGGATGCGACGGTGATAGCGGTCGGTTTTCCGGGAAAAACCGAACCCAAATTGCCGAGGGTAATCTTATCAATCGTTTTACCGGTATAGTCTTTAACTTCCAAGTCTCCGGTTGGATTTAAAATCACGTTGCCTTGATTCACCAAATTAAAAGTAAAAACCAGATGCGTGTCGATAATTTTGTAAGCAAAACCGGTCAGGTCCAGCTTAATCACTTTGTCTCCCGGTACTGTTTCGTAAATCCTGGTGCCGACTCTGGAGACAATATTCAAGGCCATCCCTGCATTAGCGGCTGTAGGAGCGGTTGCTTCTTGAACAATAATCCCGCCGGCGTGATCTCCGACAGTAACGTATTTGGGAATAGAAATAGTAAAGGGCACATCGATGCGGCTTCTCGGTGCAATGGTAATGACATCCTTGGAGATACTGACCCAGCTGCCGACATCATTCTGCCTTTGGTTTTCATTGAGAAGGGCAAAGGCCCCGTCACTGGTGGTGGTGGCATCAACAGCATATACTCTAACGCTCAATTCTTTATCGGAATTATTAACAACTGTGATGCTGTCGTCTTTTGACTCGCCCGGTTTTAATTGGTAAATAAACCAGGATTTGGTTTTCGGATTGCTTTCGTCAAAATTGGTCGGATATGCCCCCAGGTTTCCCTCGGCGGCAAAAGTACGACTGACACTGAAGAAAAAAACTAAGGCAGAAAACAAAAACAAGCCGATTACGAATTGTTTCTTAAATCTGGAAAGTAATTTAAGCATATTTTTAATTGACGGTTTCGGTAATGGTTGCCGTATAAGAATTTGCATAAGATGCAGCCGGAACAGTCAGCTGTAGGGCCGGATTATCCGAATAAGAGCCCATTCCGTTGCCCGAGGAGGCGGTAATGATAGTTGCCGGGTCTGAAGTGGTGGTAAAAGTATGCGCGGTTCCGTTACTAACACCGGTTGAGGAACCGGCGACGGTGGTAAAAGTATTGGGAGTAAGCATTAAATTAGTTACCGGTATTGTATCCACCCGAATCGTCCAGGAATCGCTAAGTGCGTAGGTGGCGGTACCAAAAGTCGCGGTTACGCCTCTGGTGCCAATAGCTACTCCTGTGCCGGTAGTCTGGTTGGAGGCGGATTCTAAGCCCGCTACGCTAAATTTGGCCACCCCAACCGCTCCGCCGGTAGTAATGGTAATCGTATAAGTGCCGGCGGTTGAATTAGTATAGGTTCCTCCGGAAGTGACCGTACTATTTGAGCCGGACACTTTTACCGCCGCGTTAATAAAGGTGAAGTCGCTACTGGTGGCGGTTGAAGACCAGCCGACACCCGAACCCCGGTTATCGGTAACAGTTAATGTGCCAAGGTTACCGGTAGAAGATTGGCTGGAGGTGGCGTTGACAGTCACGGCCGTTAAGGTAGAACTGGTATTGGTACTGATATTGAGCGTTCCGGCGTTAACTTGCTGACTGATAGTGGTTGTTCCGGAAGCGGCATAAGTAGAATTCAAGGGAGACTGTTGTATTAACAATAAGGCGTTCATAAATCCGACCACAATTGCAAAGGAGGAAAAAATAAGCGTCAGCCAATGCAGGGTATCAACGTGTTTCCACTTGTGGTAATCCCTATACCATTGTGGTCTGGTATATCTTAAGTGGTGATAGATAAGCTTGTGAAGGCTTGGTTTCGGACTATTCATCGGTATTGTAACGAATAAGTGCTTTTCTATTTAGATTAGTATGCATAACAGCTTATATATATTTTTTCATAAACAAGTTGTAAATGCAATCACTTTGTGAAAAAAAGTCCTTTGGAAACTGGGTAGATTGTAGAGTTTTGTTTACTGTAAAGTCAGAGTAATGGTAGCAGTATAGCTGCCCGTATAAGAGCCGGCCGGAATAGTCAGGCTTAAATCGGGGTTAATCGTATATTGTCCGGTACCGTTTTCGCCTGAAGTAGTAATTACGGTGGCCGGGTCGGAGGTGCCGGTAAAAGTATGCGCAGTGCCGGCAGTAACCCCGGTACCCGAACCGGAAACTACAGTTAAGGTTGAGTTGTTGGGGTTAATGGTAAAATTGGTGACATTGATGGTATGTGAGCTGACGGTAAAATTACTGGAGGTGGCTGTTAGGCTCCAGCCGACATTGGTGCCTCTGGTATCGGTGGCCGTAACCAGTCCTAAACTGCCGGTACTATTTGGCGCCGGATAGCTAAGTGTCACCGCAGTTAAAGTGGTAGTAGATTGATTGGCTAAAGTTAAACTGCCGCAGGTCGTCGAACCAAAAGTCCAATTGGTATAGTTAGAACCTTTACTATTGGTAACCGAAATTGCGGTGATGGCCTTGGAATCCGTGACGTTGACATAAGTGACGCTTTTTGTGCCGGTAGCATTAATGCTAAACTGAGAGCCGCCAAGATCGGACGACAGAGTAATCATGGTGCCGCAGGCCTGCCCGTTTAACGTCAAAGTTCCGCCGATAGTTGTCTGGTCAGTGTGGTCAAAAACTAAAGCTTTACCGGCAGTATTGACGGTAAAATTATTAAAAGTTGTACCGGAGGAAGGATTTGAAATAGTAGAGGTTAAGGCCGCATTCACAAAGGTCACCGTGCCGGTGTTGGCCGTAAACGTCCCGCTATTGGAAAAATTTCCGCCAATGCTTAGATTATAAGTGGATGCGGCAACCGTGCCGCCACTGTCAATGGTAAAATTTCCGTCGACCGTAAAACTGCCTCCCAAAGTGCCCGTACTTGATCCGGCATATTCCAAATTATTGTAGCTTGATGAGGGAACTTTAATCGTTTGTGTGGACGTGCCGATATATTTCACTAAGTTTGGACTGGCGTTGGCAGTGAGGGTGGTGATTCCACTGGTTGTGCCTAAAATTAAGGTTGAATTAGCACCCTGCAAAAGCGTGCCTGATGTTCCGGATAAAGCAGCTGAGGCCGTCAGAGTAGAATTATTGGTTAAAGTCACTCCGGTGACAGTTAAAGTGCCGGTTGAGGTGATTGGAATTCCGACCGAATAGGCGGTGGTAAAGGTGGCAGAGCCCAGGGTGGTGGTTCCGGTGGTGGTGCCGCCGATTGTTCCGCCGGAAGCAGCCTGAAAGGTCCAAAGACCGGTGGTACCGCTAATTGCTCCGGCGCCATTGATGGTTAAATTTCCGCTCATAGTAATTGCCTCTGCGGCGCTAAAACTGAATGTACCGCCATCGGAAATAGTCAGATTGGTAAAGGTTTTCGTGCCGGTAGTTGAGGTAATAGCTAGGGTAGCACCGCTACTAATAGTAGTAGTGCCGCTGACGGAGGTTGTGTATGCTCCGATAGTAAAGGTCCCTCCGGTGACGTCTAGATTATTATTCACGGTCGTATTTGCGCCAATCGTGCCGTTGCCGGCGCCTGAATGCAGCAAATAATAATAGGTAGTGCCCTTGACGGTTTGTGCGCCTGAGCCGTTATACTCAACCGTATTGGGAGTATTGGTCGTGCAATCCAAGGTGGTAATAGTGGTATTGCCGGAAATAGTTAAATAGCCGTTGGCAGCTTGCCTTAAAGTCCCTGTTCCCGCAAGAGTAGTAGTAACGGTTAAGGAGACGGCGCTACTAGTAAAATTATTGGTGACCACAATGCCTGTCACAGTCATGCTCGGAATAGAGATTCCGCTAGTCCCGCCGATGGCTTGGGCATTGGTGCTAAAAGTTTGCGTGCCTGTTCCCATCGTCAGTGTGGCCGCGCCGTTGTTCGTCAGTCCTCCTTCAAAAGTGACCGCGCTATTGCCGGAATTATTCCAAATGCTGCCCGAGTCTAACGTGACAAGACCGACGAAAATCTTGGTATTAGTGGCTGATGAAAAAGTAATTGTTCCGCTACCCGTTACTTCCGTTGCGCCGGAAACAGTGACGGCATTAGCGCCAAAATCTAAAGTTCCGGAATTTATAGTCAGAGTTCCGCTTAGTGCCCCACCGCTGGCGGAAAAAGTAGCAGTTCCGGATCCGGCCATATTTAAATTGGCATAAGTATAATTTGCTCCGACCTGAATAACCGGCGCTGCTCCCGTAAGTTTTAAAGTGCCTGACGATGTGGCGCTAAAATATCCGCTGGCGCCAACACTGGTGGCACTGATATTGCCAACACTTGAAACTATTAATTTAGCTCCTGCTGCTGTTCCGCCATAGGTCACGCTGCCGCTAATATTGATATTGCCGGTCGAGACAGTGAGCTGGGAAACCCTGGTGGCGGCTGAGCCGGAGGTAATTGTCACGTTTCCGCCGGCATTAAAAGTACCGCTATCAACCGAGATTGAATTGGTCATGACAGCTGTTGGGGCATTGATGGTGGTGGTGCTGCTGGTAGTCATGGTATGGCCGTTAAAGTTGATGGTGTGGCTAACTCCGTTGCCAATAATGGTAATAGTGCCGATGGTTGCCGGATTAACATTCAGATTAATGGTGGTGGCAGTGGTAGAATTAATGGCGACATTGTAAACATCCGGTGCCCCGGTCCCTCCGGGATAGGTACCGTTGCAAGTGCCCGATGTCCAATCAGCGGCAACATTCCAGTTCCAAGTGCCGCTGGTAGTGGTGGTGCAATTGTAGGTAGTAGCAAAAGCCTTGGACGTAGTTAAAAATAAGAAAATGATGGTTAGAAGGATGGTATAAACAAAGCGTTTTTTAAAACTGATTTTATTTTTCTGCCAAAATTTTGTCCAAAACTTCATTTTGTTAAAACCCCATTAAAGAGGCTTCAATCTAATTGTAGTATAAAAATATGAGAATATGAAGCGCTCATCCAAAGAAGCAAGGCAGATATTATTTTGTCAGTAATAAACCAAAGAGGTAAACAATCAGATAACTAAATATAACCGTCCCCAATAAAATAGCACCGACACCGAGTAGGACTTTCGCTGACGGCTTGTTGGTTAAAAGCTTACCCTTAGCACCGACTAATTTTTTTCTCAGCAATAAGTAGAGGACAAATAAGACAATTAGAAAAACTATGATGTACAGTGGCCATAGATTTGGCATAAAGACAATGCTGGCCATGGCGGTTTTGGTTGGAGAGTAATATAGGGCGACACTGGCCGTATTCCAACCAAATATCGGTGAGGCAATTTGTGTGGGGACGACTATTGTTCTGGGTACTCCGGGTATGACTACACCCAATATGTTATCTAGCGGTATATCGCTTATCACTTGTCCAATCATATCTTTCACTTCCAGCGTCCCCGTTGGTGAAATAAAGACTGTGCCTTTATTTTCAACCGTAAAGCTAAAAATCAGATTGTTGTCCGCCACCGAATAGCGAAAATCCTTAACGGCCAAGCTTAGTTGATTAACTCCCGGTACTGTTTCATAAATTCGTACTCCGACTCGGGAAATAACGTTGATTCCAACGCCGTTGCCGCCAGTAAATTTTTGTGGCTGCGTTTCTTGAAAAATTATTCCGCCGGAATATTCACCCGTTGGAGTTTGCGCGGGGATAGAAATAGTAAAAGGAATGTTTCTTTCTTCATTCGGACCGAGGGTTACTTCCGCAACGCTTAATTTTACCCATGAACCTAACCCTTTCTTTGCTGCGTCTTCGTTGGCGAGGGCAAAACCACCTTGGCTGGTTTTTAATGAGTCGGCCGCATAGACTTTTAAGGTAATCGGTTGATTGCTGTTATTTTCAACAGTAACAGTGTCTTTTTTCGTGACGCCGGCCGGCAGAGAATAAATAAACCAGGATTTTGATCTGGGGTCCGACGGCGATGGATTGGTGGGGTTGGCGCTAATAGTTTGTGAGCTTACAGCTAAGACCGGCACAACGAACAAAAAAAAAGTCAAAACAAAAAAAAGGAGGGGTAAAAGAACGTTTCGACCAAAAACAAACTTTTTAAATATGGAAGGCAGGTTAGTCATAATGAATATCTTTAGAGAACGGTTTCAACCACAGTTGCCGTATAGGTATTTGCGTAGCTGCTGGCGGGAATGGTTAATTGTAAAGCAGGGGCGACTGAGTACGATCCCATTCCATAACCGGATGAGGCAGTAATTAAATCGGTGGCATCGGCTGTATCGGTAAAGGTATGTACAGATCCGGCAGTAACGTTTGAAGACGAACCGGCAATAGTGGTTAACGTACCCGGAGTGATTTGTAAACCGGTAACCGGTATAACATCAACTCTGATAGTCCATGAATCACTGGTAGTATAAGTGGCGGCGGCAAAATCAAGCACCAATCCGCGTGTTCCCACAGATACACTTGCACCGGTAGAGACGCCGGTTGCAGTTTCCAATCCACTGACATCAAACTTGGCCGTTCCAACCGATCCGCCGGTGGTAATGGTAACCGTATAAGTTCCTCCGGTGGTACTATCGTAGGTTGAGGTACTGTCTACGCTGAGAGTATCATTTGTTCCTCCGGTTGTCACCGGATTATTATATTTTATAAAATTTGTTGAGGTGGCGGTTGCACTCCAGCCAACACCGGTTCCTCGGTTGTCAACCAAAGTAATTGTTCCCAAGCTGCCGGTGGTTAGTTGACTGCTGGTGGAAACAGCTCCTGCAGTTAAAGTTTGGCCACCGGTATTACTAATTGTCAGTGTACCTGAAGTTAAGTCTTGGCTTAAGGTGGTTGACGACGAGGTGGCGCCGGCTTTTTTTACCTGCAATTGGGAAACTGCATTGGTTAAACCCAAAAGGATAATGATGGAAGAAATAATAAAGGCAGTCCAGTGCAAAAAGACGTGCGGTTCCCATTCGTGATATTGTTTATACCACTGAGGTCGTGTATGCCTAATGTGATGTAGTCCGGTTTTAATATTCATTAATGAAATGATAAATTCAAATATATCGTATATCTAAAAATAAGTAGTTGTCAAGTCCTAAAATAGATATAGCTTGTAAGTTTATGTTGTCATTAGTGGAAAAAATTGAAGAGGCTGGGGGCGAAGAAAGAAATTGCATAAAGAGTGGAAGCAGCTGCAATTAGAATTAAAGTAATAATCAAAACAATATTGACGATTTTGCCGTTGACGTATTCCCCGAGTAGTTTTTTATCATTAGACACAATATAAAGGAAAATAAAGATCGGAATTAAAAGCGCGGCGTTAATGGCCTGGGTAACAACCAGGATTGTAATTAGAGGAATAAACGGCAGTAATACAACTGTCCCTCCAAGGATTAACAGCAGTAAGAATAGTCCGTAAAACTCCGGAGCTTCTCTGAATTTAAAATTCAAACCGGACTCTAAACCAAAAGCTTCGGTTATAACATAAGAGGTGGTAACCGGGACGATGGCGGCACCAAACAGGGATGCATTTAAAAATCCGAAAGCAAACAAAGCCGCCGCAAACTGCCCGGCTAAAGGTACCAAAGCTAAAGCTGCCTGACTGGCATCGGTAATTCTTATTCCTTTAGCAAACAGTGTGGCGGCGCAGGCGACGATAATGAAAAAGGAAATGAAATTGGTAAAAAAACTGCCTACAAATACGTCGCCTCTTTCGATTTTTAAATCGTTCTTTGTCAGTTTTTTATCAACGACATAATCTTGGATAAAAAACTGTCCCCAGGGGGTGATGGTGGTTCCGATCACCGCCATTAAAGTTAAAATGTAGACACCATTCAATTTGATTCCGACAGGCATTGCCAGGCTTTTTAACGCCAATCCGAAATTAGGATGGGCAAGGAGTGCCGAAACGATGTAGCAAATATAAAAAACGGACATTAGTAAAAAAAGCCTTTCCAGTTTTTTAAAATTGCCTCTTGTGACCAGCAAAAATATCGCAGCGATAGCGATTGGAACGGAGATAAATTTCGAGATATGAAAAATGCTCAGGGCTGTAGCAACCCCGGCAAATTCGGCAGAAATAGTGCCAATGTTTGAGATAAACAGACAGGCCATCACAAAAGTGGTCCAGCGAATGCCAAATTTTTCCCTGATAATTGAAGCCAAGCCTTTCCCTGTGACCAGTCCCATGCGCGCCCCGATTTCCTGAGTGATGGCTAAGGCAAAAGTGGTCAAAAGCAGTACCCATAAAAGCGACAGTCCGAAGTTGGCTCCCGCGACCGAATAAGTTGTAATTCCTCCGGCGTCATTATCGGCGTTCCCGGCAATAATTCCGGGTCCAATAACAGCCATAATAGGAAGGAGGAAAATTAATCTTTTCTTAATTAATTTAAATAATTTCATCAGTCTGCGTTCTTTCCTCAATCTTCGATAAGACAATGCCGGCAGTGACAATGCCCAGCGGCTTTCTGTCTTTATCCACTACCGGTAGAGCTCTTAAGTTATATCTGCCAAAAAGGCTGATTACCTGGTTAAAATCGGCTTCCGGAAAAACAAATTTTCGCTCCGAAACAAGATCTTTTAAAACGGCTAGCGAATCGCTGTCCAAAATATCTTTAGTATAAATAGTCCCAACCAACCTGCCGTTGCCATTGGTAACCACAATTGCTTCGGGCTTTGGGACTAACTTATAAAGAGTGTTAATGGTTTCCTTGACTGTAGTGTTCCCATCTAAAGATACAAATCCGGTGCGCATTGCTCCGCCGGCAGTGTAAGCTCCAAAATCAAGCAATTTTTCCACTTTGCCCGCCTTGTCTTTGTCCATGAGGTCCACCATCTCTCTGGTTCTTAAGGGATTAAGTTTATAAAAAATGTTAGCTAAATTGGCAACATGCATTTTGCCGACAATATCTTTAAGGTTAGTTTTTGGCAATTCTTCTAAAATTGCTTCCTGGGTTTTCTCTTCGGTTTTTTCGATGGCCCTGGCGGCTCTTTTCGCCTCCAGGCTTTCCACCACTCCCTGCCTTTCTTTGGTCCCTAAGTCTTCCAGAATATCCGCCAGTTCACTTGGGTGCATATTGTTTAGTTTATCTTGAGTTAAGCTGATTTTTATATTTCCGGTTTGATAGTCAAAAGCTTCAATCATTTGCCAGGGAAGAATTTTATGGGGAATCTTGATAATTTTCTCCAGGCCCAATCTTCTAAGCAGTCCCGCTGCCCCGATATCAATGCCGATAACCTTAAGTTCGCCGTTGCTTTCGAAAACAATGTCGTTAACCCTGACCAAGCGTTTATCATTAGTATCGATAACCTGTTTATCCAAAAGGTCCTCATTTAAATAAAAATCCCCTTCGTCGAAGGGGAGGAGTGGTGCTTTTTCGTCGGTTAAAAGCGCACCGTTTTTTCTCATCGCGAGAAAAGAGGGAGAAATTGTTAGTTTCTTACCAAGTCTTTTGATGACTACTTTAGAAACAGAGGGGTTAGGCGAGCTTTGTAAGACGGCAAAATCGACCATTTCTCCAAACACTTTTTGATTAAAATAAACTTTTTTATTTAATAAATCACTTAAATAAATCATATAAAAACCCCTGATAAATCATTATCTTAATTGTAGTTTCGTTACCTGTAGTGTGTCAACCCCATTAAATAAAGCAGAGCTTTGGTTCAACCATTTAACAGGGTTAACCCCAACATTATTTTTCAGCTTTACCTAAGTTTTCCATGTTGTAATATCAGTGACGGCAGTTTGCTAAGGCTTAAAACAAGTCTTGACAGCTAGCAACTGATATGATAGAGTGCTAATACGTTCAAAGTGAATATGGAAAAAATAGTCCCAATCATCCCAATTAGAGATGGCATAATTTTCCCCAATACCGATTCGGTCCTGACTTTCGGCAGGCCAAAGAGCTTGGCGGCTCTCGAGTCGTCTTTTTCCCAGGAAAGAATTGTCGGTTTCGTGTTGCAAAGGAATGCCAAATTAAACGATCCATCACCTTCCGACCTCTATGCGGTTGGTACATTATCGCACATTGAGCGCATGATTAAATCGGAAGGCGAAATAAACGCCCAGATTAAAGGCTTATCCAGAATCAAGATTTTGGAATTTATGGAAGATTCTCCGTATCTAATGGCCAGAGTTGAGGAGGTTTTGGAAGAAGCTATCGACACGCCGGAAATCAAAGCCTTGACAAACCATTTGGTGACGGAATTTAAACGGGCAATTAATTTAGGTAAGTTTGTTGATTTCCTGGTGTTTATGAATGTGATGTCGGAAAATACCCCTTCGCAGCTGGCGGATTTGGTAGCTTCGGTTTTAGACCTTCGGCCCGCGGAAAGACAGGAGCTGCTGGAAGAAATTGATGTCAAGAAACGTTTGGAGAAAGTAGTCGAACTTTTAAGCCGCGAAATAAAAGTGCTGGAACTGGAGAAAAAAATTGCTTCCAAAACCCAGGAGAGATTTGAAAAGGGAGCCCGCGAAGTGATGCTTCGGGAACGCTTAAAGACCATCGAAAAAGAGTTAGGTGAATCCGATGAGGACAGTGAAACCAGGGAATTATCGGATAAGCTAAAAAAGGCAAAAATGCCCAAAGACATCGAGGAAAAAGCGAAAAAAGAGATTACCAAACTTTCCCAGATGAACCAGTTTAATCCGGAGGCGGGTTATATCCGTAACTATCTTGATTGGCTGTTGGATCTTCCCTGGAGTGTGTTGAGTAAAAGTAAGGTAGACATCAAGCAGGCAGAAAAAATTCTGGACGAAGACCATTACGGTTTGGAAAAAATCAAAGAAAGGATTGTTGAGTACCTGGCGGTGCATAAGCTGTCCGGAAAAATGAAGGGACCGATTCTCTGTTTTGTCGGGCCGCCGGGGGTGGGCAAAACCTCAATTGGTAAATCAATCGCCAGAGCATTAGACAGAAAATTTGTCAAAGTATCGCTTGGCGGAATTAGGGATGAGGCGGAGATTAGGGGACACCGACGCACCTATGTGGGCGCACTGCCCGGCCGTATCATTCAAGGCATTAAAGATGCAGGAACAAGAAATCCGGTTTTCATGTTGGATGAAATCGACAAGGTCGGAGCAGATTTTCGGGGCGATCCTTCTTCGGCGCTATTGGAAGCCTTGGATCCGGAGCAAAATTTCGGTTTCTCGGATCATTATCTGGAAGTGCCGTTTGATTTATCGGATGTAATGTTTATTACTACCGCCAATGTTTTAGATACCATTCCTCCGGCTTTAAGAGACCGCTTGGAGATAATTAATTTTGCCGGTTACACCCAGGAGGAAAAATTCCGGATTGCTAAAGATTTTCTTTTGAAAAAACAAATGGAAAATCACGGGCTTAAATCGACCAACGTTGAATTTGAAGACGAAGCCATCAGGTTTGTTGCCGACCATTACACCAGAGAAGCGGGAGTCAGAGCCTTAGAACGACAGCTGGCGTCAATCCTTAGAAAAGTGGCCAAACAGGTTGCCGAAGGCAAAAAGGAAAAAGTAGTGGTGACTAAAAATAATGTCACCAAGTTTTTGGGGCCGGTTAAGTTCAGCTCCACCAGTGTTGAAAAAAAGGATGAAATCGGCATGTCAACAGGACTAGCCTGGACCGAAGCCGGCGGAGACATACTATTTATAGAGGTGGCTTTAATGCCCGGAAAAGGCAACTTGCTTTTGACCGGACAACTGGGCGACGTCATGAAAGAATCTTGCCAGGCAGCACTAAGTTATATTCGGGCCAGGGCTAAAGCACTGGGGTTGGATGAAAAATTCTACCAAAAATTAGACGTTCATGTGCATGTGCCCGAAGGGGCAGTGCCAAAAGACGGGCCGTCGGCCGGTATCGCCATCACGACCGCCATTACTTCGGCTTTAACCAAAATTCCGGTCAACCGAACTGTCGGCATGACCGGGGAAATAACGCTTAGAGGCAGGGTTTTGGAAATCGGCGGAGTGAAAGAAAAAATGATTGCCGCGCACCGGGCGGGGCTGAAAACCATTATTTTGCCAAAAGATAATAAAAAAGATTTGGAAGATGTGCCAAAAGAAGTGCTTAAAGAACTTAAATTTGTATTTGTCGAACACATGGATGAAGTTTTGGATGTGGCTTTAACCAGAGCGCTTCAGCCAAAACCCGAGCCAAGAATCAGTCCGCATCCGGTCCTTCACGCCACACCTCCCGAACCGGTGGACTGAGCAAACGAAGTGTAGCGAAGTGGTTTGATTGAGTGAAACGAAATCAAACCATTGAATATCTTTACCACGGAAGACATTTAGTTCAAACCATTAAGAATTTTTTGGGTTCTCCTACCCTGTTGGTAAAGCATGTAGCGTGTTTTGCAAGTAATGGTAAGGAGATTTAAACATTTCCGGTCTGGAAAATCTGCAGTAAAATTCACAGACATATTCTTCAAGCTTTTCTTCACTGACATGGTGGTACATCCTCCGGATAAAAGTCCTTAAAACGCCAAACATTCCTTCAATTTCAGAGGTGTTGGTAAACTCAAATTTCTTGTGAATGTCTGTCATATGGAATAGAGGATAATACTTATCAATATTTTTGTAAATAGTAGAGCCATCTGTATTTAGTTGAGACTCTGGTTTAACGTAAGTTCTAACAAAATCAATTGCATCTTTCTTCGCTGGGGCATCAGAGGAGAGGATTTGATAAGCAAGCTTTCTGGTTCCTCTCTCCTTTCCCATGAGAAGTGCGGTATTACCAAATCTGCCAAAGTAGGCCTCATCAAGCTGGACAATATGCTCTAGAAGCCTCTGATCTCTTGGTAATTGTTCTCTGAACAAGTCAAAGTAATGTCTGACTCCCTTCTCAGACAAAGAAGTTAGATCTTCAGTCTGTTTAACCGGCATTTGTTTTGTCCAGCACCAGAGAATTAACCAAAATCTCTGCAAAGGAATCTTCACATTGCAAAGCCAGGTATGGGAAAACAGCGAGAACTTAATCTGACATTGTCTACATCTGTATCTTTTTTCAAAGCGAACAATATTCCAGGATTTGCACTTTGGACAGAAGATATTTCTACCAAAAACAGTTCTTCTGAGAAACTTTTTAATCTGGGCATCCGTAGGTACTTGTTTTAAATGGTACATAATCATATTCTAACGATTTTGTACCAACAGGGTGGGATTACCCAATTTTTTCATATTGACAAAGCTTTCTCAGTGTGTTCATACTATATTATATGGGAGGACCAGGAGGAACATCAGAAGTACCAACAGGAGTAGGGCAACAACCAGATGTGAGTCCAATTGCTGCTACGCCTGCGCCAGTAGAGGGAGTACAATCAGCATCAGGAGCAAGGCAACCGGATACGTCGGTTTTTCAACCAGCGGCTGGAGAACCCGGAGTTAATCCTGTAATCTTAGGACAACCTGGAGAAGCAGGTCAAGTGTTGGCTACACCTTCCGGAGGTCCAGTAGCTGAAGCGACTGCCCTTTTACACGACATGAATGCATCAGTTACCGCGGATGCGAATCAGACTCAAGAAGCAGCTGATCTTTTGCATGGAATGAATCAAGCAATTGCCACAGATGCTTCAGCAGCAACGTCAGCTACAGAAGCAGGTCAATCAGAGGCAGGAGAAGTACTTGATAAAACCACAGATACAGAGGCCAATGGAATGCCAGAATCACCTGAAGCGAGAGCAGCCTTGGAAACTCTAGCAAGGATAATCAAAGGTTATGAAGATAGGGCACGTATTGGGATTCGTACAGAGATACCAATAACTCGTGGTGAACCTTCTGCCGCTTCACCTACTGCTGCAGAAGCTCAACCGGAAGCAACTGAAGCTCCGGCTGAAGCGACAGCGGCTCCCGCGGAAACATCGCCGACACCGCCGCCTTCTAATCCGGCCCCCGGAGTTTAACTTCGAATATTGACTTCTGAATGGTCTTCGGCTTTAATGAGAGAGATGACAGTTGGTTTTGTGGAAAAACATAAGTACTGGTTTCTCTTTCTCATCTTTGCCCTGGGTGTTTTTTTAAGACTTTATAAAGTGCCGGCTGTTCCCCCCGGTTTATACATCGATGAAATATCGGATGCTTATAACGGCTATACAATTTTAACTAAAGGCGTAGATGAACATGGTGTCAGATATCCGTTGTGGTTTAAGGCTTTTGGCGAATATAAAATGCCGGCGTTTGTTTATGGTTCAGCCTTAGGCACTGCCATTTTTGGCAGAACGGACTTAGCCGTCCGTTTTCCGGCACTGGTTAGCGGAATTTTAACACTCTTAATTTTTTATTGGCTGGTTGAAGAGTTGGCCAAGCTTGGTAAAAAATATTTGCCACATGCTCCGCCGATTCTGGCTTTAACGGCGACTCTTTTTTTAGCGATTTCCCCCTGGCACCTCCAATTTTCCCGAGCCGGTTTTGATGCCACTATTGCTTTACCTTTCTATCTTTTCGGACTACTTTGTGCAATCTTGGCGTATAAAAGAAAGCAGTTATTCTTACTCATTTTAAGCTTTTTATCTCTGGCTTTAACGACTTATTCCTATAATGCTTACAGGCTTTTGGTTCCGGCTACTTTTTTAGTTATTGCCGTTATTTTTATTGTTAAACAAAGACAAATGCTCAAAGGAATTATCTTAAGTTCAATATTTTTCGTAATTTTAATTACCCCAATGATTATGTTTACTCTGACCGGAGCAGGCATGACACGCTTTGCGGAAACTTCGGCTTTTAGCCAATACGCAAATCTTTCGCTAATAGAAAAAATAATTCATTACCCGCTAATGTTTTTAAGTAACTACCTTTCCTATTTTTCCTTAAATTTCCTGTTTAACGTTGGCGACGGAATCGGCAGACACCAAATAGCCGGTTTTGGGCCGATGCCATATTGGGAATTTCCATTTCTGCTTATCGGTTTGTATTTCTTTATCAAAAACTGGAAAAGTCCTTTCAGTCTGACAGTTTTTGCCCTGCTCTTTGCTGTTCCATTTTCTGCCGCCGCAACAGTACCCAGTCCCCACACGTTAAGGTCACTTTTAATGGTGGTTCCTTTAACGATAATGGTTGCCTATGGTTTTCTCTGGGCAATGGGAAAACTTTTAAAAGGCAAACGCATTTTAGTAGCCTGCGTAATAATGTTGTTTATTGTTTATGAATTTATTTTTTATCTGCACTTTTATTACCAGCATTATCCGATTATCAACAGTCTTGATTGGGGAGCGGGGAATGAACAAATGGTCACAAAAGCGGTAAAATACCAGCCAGAATTCCAGCATATTGTGGTTGACAGTAATTTGGGGGCTTCGACAATACCGCTTTATTTTGGATTTTATACCGGTGATAAATTTAAACCGTTGGTCGTTTCTCCTTCCTGGCAAAAACCAAAAAATTGGACAACCGGTTCAACCTTGTATATCCGTGCGTATTATGGAATAAAATCAGCTCCGAACATTATCGATACTGTTTATTTACCGGGACAAAATAAAGATATTTTTGCCCAATTTTGGAAACTATGAAGAAAAAAATCACGCTATTATTTTTATTAATGGCGGCTGCAGTTGAACTGGCAAATTTAATTTTCTGGCTTATCCATTGCAAGAATTTCCAGGAGCTTTTGCATGTCAATTTCGGGCCGCTGGTTTTGCAACTGCAGGGAGAAATGAGCCAAGATTCAGGCTTACCATTTCTGCTAATCCGTTTTTTCCACAACAAGTTGGTTGATGGCTTGCTGTTAATTATTAAAACCTATTTCCGTTTTTGGGATTTTGTTTTTCAGGGCGAACTGTTTCCGTTTATCGGCGGTTTTGGAATCTTAGCCGCCGGCTATTACTTTTTCGCCTCTAAGGTTAAGAAAATGTGGCAATGGGTGTTGTGCGGATTGTTCTTGGTATTGCCGTTCACAGAGCTTTTCTTTTACTCCCGAATTCCTTTTCTGCTAAGAATCAGCTTGTTCTATATTGTCTTTGGCTTGATTTCACTGCTGGGGATTGGAAAATTCATGAACGCGCAAAAATGGGGATGGGTTATCCTGACACTTTTGATAATAGTATCCGCTTGGTGGTTGCTGTTTGCTGACTTTCGCTTTGCCATCTTTTGCTACCAGTATCCGTAAGTGGGTTATTCAATAGTTCTGGAAACAATAGTAAGGGAGATTACCTCGGCCCGATTAAAAATTCGGTGCAGTAGAGGTACAAACAAAGAAGCAATATTTTTGATAACATTCCAGCGGTTTTTATAAGCAGTCCGCGATTTTTGGACGACGCGGATATGTTCTACTTCGCTTAATGTCGCCGGAATTAGATAGCAGGTAATAGTGAGTAGCAATAGCCAATCTTTTGGTAAAAAATTAAAGACAGCGACAATTTCGGAAAGCGCAGTCGTTGCCAAAAACACAAATACCGAAAGGCTGACAATAATAATACGTATTGAGCTAAGATAGCCAAAGATAAAACGTTGTTCCAAAGAAAAGGCAGAATTAAAAATCATTTGCGAGAGCAAAATTATCAAACAAATTGGCAGAATTACTTTTAGCCTACTGATTAGTGAGTACTTTGTTGGTAGGAGCATGATTGTGATAAGTAAAAAAATTCCGGACAGTAAAAAAATATTTTTTGTCAAAAACACAAAAAAATTAACTGCCAAAAGCAAAATAATTTTTAAAACAGTAACGGATTTTTTCATAATATCGGTTGGGGGATCTTGATTCCTAATTTTTTCAATTGCTCTCTGTGTGAAAAAATGGAAGTTGGTTTTCCGGCAGAAACTATTTCGCCCTGTTCTAAAATTACAACCCGTTTGGCATATTTAAGTAAGAAATCCGTATCATGCTCAATCACAATAATCGTTTTTCCGTGTCGATTCAGTTTCATCAGCAGTTCATAAAGACTGACTGCGCCTTTGTAGTCAAGCATTGCCACCGGTTCATCAAGGACGATATATTCAGAGTCCCTGGCTAAGACGCTTGCCAGGCAGACCTTCTGCTTTTCGCCTAAAGACAAGGTTTGCGGATCGCGTTTCTCAAAGCCCTTAAGACCCACCATTCCCAAAGCTTCGAAGACTTTATTGTCAATATCAGTTTGCTTACTAAGTCCGAAAGCGATTTCAGCAAAAACGGTCAGGTTAAACAACATAAAATCCGGGTTCTGAAAAAGCATGCCAACCTTATCGGCAAAATAAGCGACCGGTTTTTTCTTAGTATTCACACCGTCGACAAAAACATTTCCGTTTAATTTCGTCGGTATTTCGTGAGGGATAAGTCCGTTTAAAAGTAGAGCGAAAGTGGTTTTTCCGGATCCGTTTACGCCCGTAATGCCCAAAAAAGTCCCTTTTGGAATTTGCACGGAGATATTTTTAAGCTGTGAAATCCCTGACCGATAACTTACCGAAATATCCTGCAATATTATTCCGTTTTTCATATTCAGTCTTTTTTTGTCTGATTAAAAGGAGCAAAACGGTTTAGCCCAAATTTGTAGACCAAAAGCCAAGCTACTCCGACGTCAACGAAGCTTTGGATAATGTTAAAGACTGCGATTATTTGCCAGGGGATTACCGCCATCGCTTTTGTGGGACTTAAGCCGGTCCAAATCGGGATGGCGTAGAAATAGTTCAGGGGAATAATAATCAAACAGCGGATAACAATGGCAATAAAAAGCGGAATAAGCAGCCTTTGCCATTTTTTATAATACTCAAAAGCCTGGCCTTTTTTAAAAATCCAGACTCCAAGTAAAAACCAAACAGGGAAGCTTGCCAGCCATTTCATTGATGCGCCTAGCCAGGTATCGGGTGCAAAAAGAGCAATAAAAATTGTCCCGACGACAGAAACGATAAAAGCCATGCGGGATCCAAAAAGGAAAATGCCGATAATCCAGGTGACTGCCACAAAATCAATCCACATCCCAAATTGCGGTGATTGATAGCCGATGTGAATTAATTGGACAACTGCCGAAATGGCAGCCAGGCCGGCAGCTAAAGCGATTTCGCGGGTGGTCAATTTTTTCATAAAAAAATACCCCCTTCGGGGTATTGCAATAAGAACGCCTTAAAAACGTTCAAAATTCTTTCTATTCTGCTTTCACGCAGCCGAGTTTGACTCGGTCCCGACTATATGCTTCGACTTCGCTCAGCATCCTGAGTTTATTGAAGGACGGTCGCTGCTTTAATTTCAAAAGCTCATGCCTTTTGGGCTCGCGGAGTATACCGCCGATTTTGACTTACACAATTACCCCGAAAGAACGTTCTTAGGATAGCTTCTTAAGCGTTTTTTGTCAAGGTTTAGTTAAAAACTGCTATAATGGAATTAGTATGGCGGCAGTAAATGATATAGTTTTTTCCGATTCGGAAAGCGTATCTATCGAGAAACTTAACGAATTATTTAAGGCGATAGGCTGGAAAAGAGATAAAGCAAAGTGGCAAAAGATATTTGAAAAGTCGACCTACATTGTTACCGCTTATAGTCAAAATACACTGGTGGGATTTGGAAGAATCATGGAAGATGGCGTAATGTGTATGTTTTATGATATTTGTGTTCATCCTGAATTTCAGGGGAAGGGGATTGGAACAAGAATTATGGAAATGTTAATAGATAAAGTAAAAGATAAGGGATATGTTTCAATCGGATTATTCGCTTGGGAAGAAAACCCTCCCAATATTTCTTTTTACGAAAAATTTGGTTTTGAAAAAGTCAAAACGGGAATGGAATTAGTCAAATATATGGTTCGAGAATAGCACGAGTACCGCCAGCAATCCTTATTTTGAACCATTGTTAGCTCATTTCAAGAATCTAATGGAGGTTTATAAGAAGAGATAAGAAGACTAAATTACACTTCGCTAATTACGTCAAATCCTTTAAAGCTCCCAGTAATAGCCAATCCGATAATTTCGCCACTTGCCAAACTCATTTTTTTAATTTGTCTTGCCGTTTCATTCATTGTGGCGCCGGATCCAACTGCGTCGTCAATAAGAAGCACATTTTTATATTCTTTTTTGTCGTCAACTATAATTGTTTTTCTTGCATTTTCAATTCGATCCTCAAGTTTTGAAAGAGTCTTTTGTGGTACAATTATTTCCGTTTTTATTTTTGTCACCGATAAAATTCTTGACGGTAGTGCTAGTTGTTTTTCCAACTCTTTCATAAACTGGATTTCTCGTTTCACAGTTGGGGGTACAAAAAGTATTCCGTCAATTGAGTTTTCTTTTATAATTTTTATTATTTTAGGTCGGATTTGATCTATGAGTTGGCTAATTAAATTTGTATTTTGACTTTGTTTGGCATATAAAAGCATTTGTCCAAGTTTAGTTTTCCCAAATCTTTCGATACTATAAAAATCCAGATAATAAAGTTTATCTAGATAAACTTTATTAAAAGTACTTTTCATTTTTGGCATGCCGTCAATGAGATCGTTCTCTTTAAACTTGTCAAATTTCTTGAGTGTAGAGATGTATTCATTCGCTGTTTTTATTGGATCTTGTTTTGTTTTCTCGCACCACGCCTGAAACCCTTCCCATCCTTCTTTTGATTCTCCAGTTGGAGAGATATAAAGATATCTTGCATTAATAGTACGAAGTAAAGCCGGATTAATCAGCTCCGGCCTAGTTACTTTTTTAAATGCTAAAACGTAATACACTTTAGGTGGCTTGCCGATTTTTTCCAGTTCACCATCGTCTATAAGTTTTTTTAGTTGTTTATGGATTGCTGTACCACTAATTTTAAGTAGGCGAGCTAAGTCATGTGGTCTAAGTTGATTATTTTCCCTTATATATTCTACGATCAGTTTTCTAGTATTGGTTTTCATAGTTTATAGTTTATAGTAAACTATAAACTATGTCAAGAGTTAAAAATTGTCGATGACCATTTTAATACTAAATTGGACATCGTTAAGGTACAGTTTAAACGCTGAAGTATATACTCAGAGAGTTTAGGTTCGATCGATGGCTCAACTCCCGTTGGGGTCAAATGAAATTAAACGTAATAGGATCTTATTGAAAAATGATACAAAAAATGATTAGATAAAAATATTACAAGTACAATAGATACATATGTTGCAAGTTCGTTTGAGTAAAATTATTGAGTATGCAAGTCAAGATGAATCCATTATGCGAAAAGCTGTGGAGGAGTTTTTCGGGAAAACGCAAATAGATCCGCATGTGGACAATATCGAAGCAGTATCAGGTCTTTTCAATGAATGGTTGATTTTTGATTTTAAAGTGCCTTCAGGAACAACGTTTATTGTTAACTATTATTTCAAAAATCCTGATTCACTTGCCAAAGAATTACTTGAAGAATTGGAGCAGATTATAGAAACACAGCATTTCGAAATGTTTGAGTTGCAATCTGTCAAAAGAGGAGAGTGGTTAAAGGTTTATGGGTTGTATTCGGGGAAAACATATATAGTTTATGAACATAGTGGTTCGCTTGCTGCTCCGGAAGAAGGAACGTTTTGGGGTAGAATCGCAAAAGTCTATGATAAATATGTACTCGTTGGTAGTAATCCTATGTATTTTCCAGTCACAGCTACGCCTCGATTAAAACAATTTTATCTAGATAATAAGCTAGGTCAATTTTCTCCGAAAGATGTTTTGCCGTTAGTATTGCCACAAAAATCAAAACCATCTGTGATTGAAAAAGAGCAAATGAGTCCACGCGAATTGGAAAAGAAAAGGAAATCAATTCAAAAACGCTTCGAAAAAATACAGCAAGAAAACTTTTTATCTGTTTCCTTTAAAGAGATAATTTCTTTTGTTTATAACGAGCGCTATGAAACAAATTTTGCCGATTTCTTTTCCGATCTTATGAAGCTTGGTATTCCTGAAAAAGTTGTTTTCTCTAAGGCAGACGTTTTTAATGATACATGGAATTTCTTTCCGCATAAATCATTAAATGGTAAATCGCCATACGAAATGTATAAAAAGTACAATAAATAGCAAAAAATATGATGGGGGTAATTTAACTGAATTTTCTTCTTCCCGATCATACTTAGGTAATTTGGATTTGAACTGATAAATCAAAAAATAAATAATAGAGTTACCTCTGGTTCAACTCCCGTTGGTATCAAATGAAATTAGCTTTGATTTTTTAGAAGATTAAATTTTGGATTGAACCTGAGGTACGGCTAACTTAGCCCGCAATATCAAGCTATTCTTGATGTTTGAGAAGACGATTTTGCATTGAGTACCGCCAGCGATTCTTACTTTGAACCACTTCTAGCCGATTTTGGCAAGCTTATAGAGGTATATTCAGCTTAAAAATGAATAAAATTAAAGAGTCCCTAATGTGTAGGGAATTAGGAACTTTTATCTGTCAAATTTGTTTTATTTTGTTTGTAGCGAATTGCCGCACCTTCACCAATGCGTTCAATTTTTTTAAGCTGCAAAAGTTTATTTAACACCTGGTTTATCGTTGGACGAGCTACATTTGTTTTTTTTGCTATTTCATTTGGCGTCGCTTCGTTAACAGTTTGCAGAAAATGCCATACGGCTAGTTGTTTGGGAGAGAGGAGTGCATCGATATTCTCAGATGTTAGTAATTCAATAGCCATTTTAGATTGCTCTAAGAAGATCGTTAAAAAGAAATCAAGCCAGGGGACAATATTTTCTTTATTTGTTTTGAACGTTTTTTGACTTTGTCTCAGTGCGAGATAATAGTCGGGCTTATTATCTTCGATAAGTTTTTCATGGGAAACGTATGGTACATATAAATACCCTTGTTGTAAAAGAAGTAGGTTTACGAGAATACGAGATATTCTTCCGTTTCCATCTTTGAACGGATGAATGTTAAGAAATTCAACAATAAAATTACCGATTATCAATAAGGGATGATATTTTTTTTCTTCCAAAGCTTGTTTTGTCCATTCGACAAGTTCGTTCATTTTCTTGGGAGTAAGGTATGCAGGAGTTGTATCAAACAAAACTCCAATTGATTGGCCGACTTCATTTATCATTTCCACTTTATTTTCCTCAGTTTTGTAATTTCCTCTATGAAGTTGATCTTTTTCAACATACTTCAATAATTCTTTATGGAAATGTTTAATAAGATTTTCATTAAATTGCGAATCTCCAAAGCTATTAAAAACGTTTTGAAGTAGCTCGTAATAGCCTTGTACCTCTTGTTCGTCACGATTGCTAAATTTTTGAATTGAAATTCCTCTTAACATCTTCTCAATATCTTCATCAGACAATTTTGCCCCTTCAATGCGAGTAGAAGCCCCTGATGATGTAATAAGAACGGAACGCTTTAAACGTCCCAAGGTTTGTGGGCTAAGCATAGAACCGGCGATCCACCTTCCTTTTAACTCCTCAATCTGCGTTATTTTTGACCAAATATCGTTAGGTAGATTAGTCAATCTATACTCAAAATTTGGCATAGTCAGCTTCATATATAAGATTATATAAGGTTATATAAGGTAAGTCAAGTAATTGTATGGTTACTATAGTTTACAGTATTAGAGTAATTGTAAATCATATATAGTATGAAAATACTGATACGATTCAATTCCCGTTAGCGTCTATATAAAATTAGCCTCAGAAAATTATTATGACAATTTTGACATTAAACCATAGTTTTGAGGCTGAATAATGACTATTTTGAATGCTATCCCGTTGAGTACCCCATCTGGGACGATGTTCGAACCTATCTAGCCTCAATTGAATCAGTAGAAAAGACAACTTTGATTATTGCTTTCTCTAAATTTAAAAAGGAGGAAGAAAAATGATGGAGTCCACGCTTTTCGATGAAACCACCTTTTATCAAAGTTTCATCCGGGATTTAGAAAACTGTACTAAAGAAGTAATTATTGAAAGTCCGTATATAACTACCGGAAGAATGAAATTGTTTATGCCCATTTTTAAAAGATTAATTGAAAAAAGAGTAAAGATATACATTATGACTAGAGATCCCAAAGAACATAGTGAGAGTATGGAAATACAGTCCGAATCCGCAATACATAAATGTGAGGTTATGGGAATACAAGTATTACTATGTTCAGGAAATCACCATAGGAAACTGGCGATTTTAGACAGGGAAGTGCTTTGGGAGGGGAGTCTTAATATTTTATCCCAAACCAAAAGTCGAGAAATTATGAGAAGAATGGAAAATAAAGAATTGGCTATACAGATGTTTGAATTTTTAAGACTCGGAAGATTTATTTAGCCCGTTATCTTGGAAACGTCTACTCCCAACGCATCACTTATTTTTTTAAGCTTTTCACTTGAAGTAGTAACTTCTCCGCGTTCAATAACGGCAAAATAATTTATATTTAACTTAGCTTTTTTGGCTACCTCAGCTTGAGTAAGCTTGGCTTTTAATCTTAACGCTTTGATTCTTTTTCCGACTTCTTGCCTGAATTTAGGGCTATCCATATATCGTTAGTATATCATATAATTTCAAGTTTCCTTAAAAGTTCATCTACTTCGACAAATTAGAATTTTTATTTGCAGTAAAACGGAGTCTAGAAATTTAGTATAATAACAGCAATATGAATAGACTTATTGTGGCTCCTTTATATCATTTTTATGTGAATGTAAGGGATGATTCCTTTCCTCAAGTTATAGATCTTGAAGGAGGATATAAAATAAAGAAACTAGACCATAATTTGCTTACCCCAACGTTAGATTTCTTTAAAGATTCCTTTTCTGAGTATGACAAAAAAGATTTGGGAGTTTGTACATATGCAATTTATTATGAATACGATGTTCCGGAAGATCAAACTCCTATCCCAGATGAACTACTTGCAGATATTCATCATATTACACAAACACTACGCTTAATTAAGAGAACTCGTACTGTTCCTGCATCGAGTTGTGCATTTACAAGAGGAACAACTACCGATATCGGCTTAACGGAGGAAGAAAGGGAAACCCATATGTATATTATCGGTAGGACCGGCTCCGGCAAGACCACCATGATGTTTTCAATGGCAAAGCATGATATCGAACAGGGACGGGGCATGGCATTCTTAGATCCTCATGGAGATGCTGCAGATGATCTTCTTTCTATTATTCCTAAAAGTCGCTTAAACGATTTTGTATATATCAATCCAATTGACTTAAAGTACCCGATCGGTATAAATATTTTAGAATTAACGCCCGGTTTAGATGAAGACGAGGCGGAGCTAGAAAAAGAAGTCCACCCAACAAAAAAAATACGACCAATGCTAAATTCAGAAGCAGTTTAATTCTTGGCATAAGGACCTAATTTAATTAAATACTTTAGCAAGAATTTTGTCAATTGTAAGGGCAAGGCCTAACTGATAGAGGAAGAGGACGGAGCCGGGCTAGGAGTAACTTGGTTTGGCTGGTAAATGATTATTTTGTCGGGGTAATAAGTAGGTAAATCAGAACTTGTAGGCGTAATTTCTGAACCCTGCTTACTAAAATAATTTCGCCAATTAATTAGATTTGAAGTCCACTTTTTTTTGGTGATGCCGGTAACTTTGCCGAGTGGAGTTTCGTTGACGGGTATTCCAACCGTGATCATTGATCCTGGTACAAGTAACTTTGCCACATCGCTTAAACTATTCCCAACATAGGTATTTCCATTGTATACATATATCCCTGGTTCAACGATTAACTTAAGGCTACCGCCGGTTAGGTCATAAAGAGTGGTAAAGGTGCCTAAGGAAGTACCTTTTTTAGTAACTTTATCTGTTCCGGTTGTTGCTTCAACTATAATCTCGCTATTTTGGATATCTGGCGTTGCGGAGAGTAGGGTTAAATCACTTGCTGCTATAAAAAAGTATGGACTATCTTTATCTGACTCCATTTGTAGATTACCATAAGTAGTATTTCCAAAATTGTCTTTTGACAGAGGAACCTCATTAAGGTTTTTGTAGGGATTTTCTGGGATTTGATTATACCACTTGGTCATGTCCAGTGTTGGAGATGGTTCGGGAGGTGGAGAAGCAGTCGGTATGACTATGGTTGGATTTTCGCTTTCGAAGGGAGTCGGAATAGGTGAGCCAGACGGAATTCTAGTTGGTATTGGGGAAGGAGTAATGTCAGGCTTTTTACCGCCGTTAATAACATTATAGACTCCTGTTCCGACGCCTCCAAGTCCAATGAGAGTAACCAAAGCTAAGCCCCCCCTGACTATCGTACCCCTAACTCCGCCTAAAGCCCTGCGTTGCACCAGAGGATGGTCGATAACCTCTGCGTGTGAATCTTGAACTACGCCAAGAGGTCGGGGCTCAATTCGCGTCAAGCCTTCAGGCGTTGTTGATGTACCTGGTATTATTGGTGGTTGTTCGCCTCCCGCTCCGGGTGGAACATGTCTTTCTTGGTGTGCCATATATCCTATAATTTACAGCAACTTATATAGTTTGTCAAATTATTAAATCAGGGCTCAGAGTTTATATGACGGAATATAATATACTTGTGTGGTTGTTTTATTGGACCCCATCTGGACCGAAGTTAGTACCTACTTAGCCTCGATCAATCCGGTAGAGAGAACTGCCCTTATTATAGCATTCTCTAAGTTCAAAAAGGAGGAAGAAAAATAATGAATTCCACTCTTTACGATGAAACAACCTTTTACCAGAGATTTATGCTGGATTTAAAGAATTGTACCAAGGAAGTAATTATTGAAAGTCCCTACATAACTACCGGAAGAATGGATATGTTTATACCCGTTTTTAAAGACTTACTTGAAAGAAAAGTCAAAATATATATTATAACCAGGGACCCTAAGGAACATAATGAAAATATGGAGATACAATCCGAAGAAGCAATTTCACAATGTGAACGAATGGGAATACAGGTTTTACTTTGCATTGGAAATCATCACCGAAAACTGGCGATTTTAGATAGGGAAGTGCTTTGGGAGGGGAGTCTTAATATTTTATCCCAAACAAAAAGTCGAGAAATAATGAGAAGAATAGGAAATAAAGAGTTGGCCCTGGAAATGTTTGAATTCTTGAAACTAAGTAGGTTTATAACGTAGCAATCGAAATAAAGTTTGAGTCCTAGTCGCGGAACAAATTGACCCTCGGAAACCCCCTATTATAACTATTTATGAAAAAGAAAACGGAACTGCGTAGCTTCAAAATCTTCTGGTATAATTAGTTTATGGAAAGAGTATTTTTTGAAGTTATAAACAATAAAAAGATTTTTTGTTATTTTGCAGAAGGAGAGCCTAACCAGAAAAAGTTAATAATCATGAGCCATGGTTTTAGAGGACAATCTACTGGGCCCGCAAGACAATTCGTTGATTTTCAAAGATTGCTAAACAAAGAGGGTTTTTCTGTTCTTAGAGCTGATTTTCCAAACAGTGGCAACTCTGATGGCGACTATTTAAATGTCTTATGATGAATGGGTAAGTACACTTGCCTATTTTTCCAAAAAGTATTTAGACTCAGGATATAGAGTAGGACTTATGGGTCAAAGTATGGGAGGAGCGGTAACTGTAATTGCTACATCTAAGGAAGAGTTAAGAGATAAAATTCCTTGTATTTTACTTTGGGTTCCAGGTGTCAATGCTGGTGATTTTAATGGAGACACAAACGAAGTATTTGAAGAGGCAGGCCAAAAGTATAAGGGAAGGTTTTGGCTTGAAGCTCGCAACGCAAACTTCTTTAAATGTCTGGATGAATACAAAGGAGGCATTCATTTAGTATATGGGGAGAAAGATCGCTATATAAACAAAGCATTACGAGACAAAGTTATTGAAATAGTAAAAAGAAAAGGCGAACCATTCATGGTGCTTAAAGGACATGACCATAGTCCTTGGGAATATGATGTAGTCCAAGAAGTTTACAAACAAGAAATAGCAAAATTAAAACAATATTTTGATTAATCAGGTTTCTAATGCAACAGATGTTTGATTTTTTAAGGCTCGGAAGATTTATTTAGAATCAGAGAATATTTGCTTTTAGAACTTCGGCAATTTTATGTAGTTTTTCATAAGATGTGTTTATTTCTCCTCTTTCAATTCTGGCGTAGTAGCTAACGTCCATACCCGTTCTCTTTGCCACTTCAGCTTGAGTCAAATTTGCTTTTACTCTCGCCTCACTTAATTTGTTTTTTAATTCTAGTCTAATTTTGTCGCCCTTTTTACTGGCCATATGTGTATAGCATATCGCCTTTTTACAAATTCTGCAAGACCCCCCGTGGTGAATTTACAAAAGGTTTGATACAATCAAATTGATGAGCAGGTTTTTCAAGCAAGACGAAAAGAAGCCCTATGCCTATCCCTCAATCGAAATGAGAAAATCTCCTCGAGGTTATTATAAATGGGCTGTAGTTATTGTTGTTTTTATAGTTATCTTATTTATCTTTTTTTGGATTAAATAATCTATGCTAAAAATTCCTAAAACTAAGGCAATTAAGTACGGAAGAGAAGGTCTTACTGGCTATAATTACGCACTACCAGATATTGACGGAGGGACAACTGTTTTATATGCTAAGTTAACCGGAGAACACGGTGAGCGAACGATTGGCGATAAGCCAAGAATTTACTTTATTTTGGAAGGCACCGCCAAATTTATGGTTGACGGCAAAAGATTCAACGTAAAGCCTTATGATGTTATTCCAATAAAACATCACCAATATCAAAATAAACAAATTTAATTTGTGACATAAAATTAGCTACTACCTTACCGGATATTGAATACAAAAGTTAACAAAATTAAAATCCCCGTTTAAAAGCCACCAAATAGAAATAATTATTAAAATTGCAATAATTACCGCTGCCCATTTTTGAGAAAGAACAAACTTTCCAATACCCAGTAAAGAAACTATTCCATAAATGATGGCATATAGGCCTAAACGTACTTGGAAAGGAATTACTCCAAATAGGAATAACTCAACAAATGGTAAAAGTAATAGAGTTACCAAAACTGCCCATTGCCACAAACGTTTTGTTTTGCTGGCAAAAAAGTACCAACCGGCGGCAAAAATTCCAAAAAACCCGGCAAAAGAAAAAAGTTTTCCCAAGAACTGAACATCCCAAAACCTTAAGTACAAACTAATTACCATTAAGATAAAATCCGTAATTTTATTATGGAAAAACCGGGTAATTAACAAAGAGCCTTTATCAATGGCGCTTTCCCCTTGAATTTGTAATGATAAAGCGTTTAAATTGACATGGAACATTTCGTCTTTGAAATTAATACAACGCCCAAACCAATGTAAAAGAGTTGCTAACTCTATAACAAATACTGCCAGCAAAATGCCGATTACAATTAATTTCTTTTTCATAGTTTCCAAAACTGAGCAAAAATATCTTTATTCGGGCCAGGTAAATAAACAGTATCGATACCGTTAGGAATTGACCTGTTTCCATAGAAATTACGGATATACAACGTTGTCCCCGGTTGCCAATTAGTTGGCTTTATGCCAACAATTCGTAAATCTTGGCATAAACCATATTCAGAGAATGTATATTTTTATATGATAAATACTTTACGCTTAATTTTTACATTAGCTTCTATTCATGAGTATTCACTAATAAACATTATCTATCCAGTATTTTGGCTTATTTCTAATAGTTCTTTTGCACTTTTGTTAAAGATTAGAAGACAAAAAACAATACAAGAGGATCAAATGCTCAAATAATAAATTATTAGGATTTTTGTAATAGCATATTCAAATTAATATTGATATAATTAGTCATAAATATATGAATCAAGATGTAAAGAAAAAAAATCAACTGAAAGATTATACTACTGATTTTGCTGGATGGTATAACGATGTAGTATTAAAATCTGAATTAGCTGACTATGCGCCAGTTAAGGGATGTATGGTTATTCGTCCATATGGTTATGCATTGTGGGAAAGTATCCAATCTTTCTTAGATAAGTTAATTAAAGATAGGGGGGTTAAAAACGCTTATTTTCCACTCTTTATACCTATGCATTTTCTCAAAAAGGAGAAGGAGCATGTTAAAGGTTTTGCCCCAGAGCTTGCAGTAGTTACTATCGGCGGCGGCGAAGAATTAGCGGAGGAATTAGCAGTTAGGCCTACGAGTGAAACAATTATGTATGAGATGTACCGCAAATGGACTAGCTCATGGCGAGATTTACCCTTATTAATTAATCAATGGTGCAATGTGGTTCGTTGGGAAAAAAGGACATATATGTTCCTACGTACTTCTGAGTTTTTGTGGCAAGAGGGTCATTGTGCCCATTTAACTCACAAAGAAAGTATGGATACTGTGCTTTGGGCAATAAAAACATATCAAAAAACCTACAATGAGTTAATGGCTATCTATGGAATTATTGGAACAAAAAGTGAAACAGAAAGATTTGCAGGTGCAGAAACAACATACACTTTAGAAAGTTTAATGCCAAATGGCAAATCTCTCCAAACCGGTACGTCTCATGATCTTGGTCAAAACTTTTCTAAATCTTTTGAGTGGACTGTGCAAGGTAAAAATAGTGAAAAAGTTTACCCATGGCAAAACTCTTGGGGTTTATCAACTCGTTCAATTGGAGCTTTAATAATGAGTCATGGTGACCAAAAGGGTTTGGTTTTGCCTCCAAATATTGCTCCTATTCAAATCGTAATTATTCCAATACCAGAACATGAAAAAGCAAGTTCATTCGCAGACCTTCTATTTGAGAAATTAAAATCTAAATTCAGAGTTGAAATAGATTTGTCTAAAGAGGAATCAATCGGGTTTAAATTTAATAAGTGGGAGCTCAAAGGCATACCCCTGCGTATTGAGATAGGTAATAAGGAGGTTGAAAATGATGAAGTAACAATTTGCAGAAGAGATACTGGCGAAAAACAAAAAATAAAATCAGATAAAATCGTTGAAGAATTATCAAATATTCTTAATGTAATTCAGACAGATATGTTTAACAAACATAAAAAATTTACTGAAGATTATACCTTTAGCGTTGACACCTATAAAGAATTCAAGAAAATCATGGAAACCTCAAAGGGTTTTATTAAAGCTTTCTGGTGTGGAGATTCTAAATGTGAAGATCAGATAAAAGCGGATACTAAAGCAACTACCAGATGTTTGCCTTTAGATTCTAAAGAAGAGACAGGTAAATGTGTGCATTGTGGTAAAAAAAGTTCTCATCGATGGCTATTCGGACAATCTTATTAAAATTGTCTCCATGGTTAAGCCGTTGTAGCTTTATATATTTCACATTCGCAGTATAGTAAATAATTTATACAATGTTCATTTTAATTATAAAGTTAATAATCTCGCTTTAAGCAGTTTCATGTTGTGCTTCCGTTCGAGTATAGTCCTGCTGGCTCTATCGGACTATGTAGGACTTTTTATGAGGGATAATTACAAACTAAAACCCCTTGTTGCAGGGGTTTTAGTTTGTCTATCCCTTAGGTTGAATTAGCGCTTGTAGTTTAGCTCTGATTTGCTCAACTGCTGCTTCTGGGTCTTCCGGTTTTATAAACAAACCCCTACCACTGGTTAGACTAGATACGCTAATCTCGTCGTGCGTAAGATTTCCCTTCCCATAAACAAATGGGAAAGGAGCAAATTCCTTCGATCCAGTTTCTAATTCAAGTAAGTAATTGTAATATTGTACTCGTGCTAAGGGCACTAACTGATGGCCAACTATTTTTCCGTAGTGGCTTTGGTTTTCCCATGGATGATATACAACTACTTCTTCTCCTATCGGTAATAATTCTTTACTCATGTTTCCACCTCCTTTCAAACCACAAAAAAACCGCCTTTTCGGCGGCCTGCTTATCTCAAATCTATATCTTAAACAACAAAAAGCACACCGCCATTAAAGCGTGTGTTTCTGCGAACTATAAACATAGTATTCTTTTTCATTAATTCCTATTATACCACATCTTATATTAAGAATCCAATTTGCTGTCATTTTTGAGGCTACGCAGTTCCGCGAATAAGACTCGAAACTAAATTATTATCTTAATTCGGATTCCCGTCCCCCAGAAACGTCCTCGGATTTACCGGTATTCCAAAAATATTAATCTGAAAATGTAAATGCGGTCCGGTTGCCCAGCCTGTTTCTCCCTCTTCGCCTATTACTTGTCCCAAAACTACTTTTTCTCCTGTATAAACATAGATTTTACTTAAATGTGCGTAAATAGATGAAATGTTATTCCCATTATCAATCTGAATATACTTTCCATATCCCCAGAATATTTCTCCGGCATAAGTAACTGTTCCTGCCATAAAGGGAATAATCGGGTCGCCGATCTTACCTTGGGATTGGCAATATCAATTCCTGTATGGAAAGGCTGGTATGGCCAGTCTGACTCTCCGAACTCTAAAGTAACAACTCCGGCAACCGGCCATTCCATAAGAGGGGAAACTTCTGCAATAACCTTCCCGTTTAAAGGGTCTTTTATCTCAATTTTCTGTGTTTGGGTGTTAACGCCTACTAAGTGATCGGAGACAACATCAATTCCGGCATTGGTTAAGATAATTACGGCCACAATCGGAAGCATAATAAGGATAATGATTGAAAAGGCAACCAACTTTAATTTCTCTTCTGAAATTCCAAAGGTTGTAAAGCAGTGCTAGACTCATCTAAAGATAAATCTCCTTAGGGTCGGTGGTAATTAACGGATGTTCTTTTTCGGAGGCTACTACTTTGACCGCCACATGGTTTTGGTCGGCAATAATCAAAGCTTCTCCCTTATCGCAGGTTAAGTAGGAAATGCTGTTCGTATTCGCTTAAGTTAAATTCCGAAGCTACTTTTTTAATTGTCGTTGTATCCTGTTTCATTAAAATTCTAAGGGATGATTGAGAAGCAATCGCTCTGCCGTAGTCCTGAGTTAAGAAAATCATTAGCCTGTTGGGAAATTATCGTAACTCCTAAATAATATTTTCTGGCTCTTCTTGTCAGTCCCGCTATAAATCTGGCGCTTTCTTCATGTTGAAGAAGTATCCAGCCCTCATCAACTACCAAAATTCTTTTTTGCGGATCGGTTTTAACTTGGGATTCGACAAAGTTAGCAACAACTAACATCATTATTTGTCTAAGTGATTCATCTAAATCTTTAATGTCAAAAATAACCAAGCGGTTATCAAGCTTAATGTTGGTCTGGGAATCAAAAACAAAAGACAATGAGCCTTTAACAAATTTCTCAAGTTTACTGGAAAGTTTTTTCTGCTTCATATGCTTTAGGGTTTTATAAAAATCTTTAAGAATCGGATAAGTTTTTTCTTTTGGTTTTCTGCCCCGTGTTTCTTTTTTATTCTTCTTCTTTTTAGGCTTAGGAGTCATCAACCAGCCAAAGTCCTTGTATGTTTGTAAAATTGCTTTATCTGCTGCCGCTCTTTCTTCAGCGTTTAATCCTCCGGCCATTAGTGAAATTATTTCGATTAAATCCTGAATGTGTTCGGAGAGTTCGCTTTCCTTATTTATCGAAAAATCAAACGGGTTAATCTTTTCTTTAGACTTTGCACGTAAGTCTAATGTATGTTCCGTTAACGGAACTTGCCAGTTGTTTATATTCCCGCTCCGGATCAATGACTATTACTTTTGTTCCTTGCATCAGTTGTCTTAATATCTCCACTTTTTCAGTGTAACTTTTACCCGCTCCCGATTGCGCAAAGACAATTGAGTTAGCGTTATTTAAGAAAGAACCTGTCAACAATTACTAGAGAGTTATTCGATCTGTTTATGCCGTAAAGAATTCCTGATTCTTGAACAAGTTCCGATGAAATAAAAGGAAAAGTTAAAGCAGTTGATGAACTGTCTAAATTTCTTTTTTGTTGCAAGACATTTTGTCCTCTTGGAAGAACACTATTGTAATCCTTCCAGTTGTTGAAAACTGGCGGACTTAATATAGAAGAGGCGGGTAGACATCAGCGTTTCTAAAAGCGAAGTTGTCTTGTTTAAGTTCTGCTAAAGAGTCTTCCGTTATTGTCATATAAATTGATAACTGGAATAGTTTTTCCTGTCCTCTTTGGATTTTATCTTTTAAGGTAATGGCGCTTTCCAACGGGTCGGTAATTTCACTTCCTAAAACTTTTCCCTGTTTTAACATGTTTCTTTTGGTTGACTCCAATTCCGTTATTTTGCGGTTTAATTTAGGAAGTGCCGTCATCGGATCAATCTGTTCGATATGGTAGGAAATATCAATGTTATGGTTAAAGTTGACGAGCATGTTTAGCCAGCCTGTAGAAGCTACATATGGATAACCGGATATAAATAGTGTTCGCACAAACTTATCTCCCAGTTGCAGATAATTGACCGATTCTTCCAGTCCTGAGTAAGAAATTAAGTCCACTTGGTCCTGCTCCCCGTAGGCAAACTCAAAGTATTCTTTCTTAAGGTTTTTCTTCTTTCCGTTTTTGTGATTTAGTAAATTAATCATAAATGTCTTTTGTTAAAATCTGGTTTTTTAACTCCTGTGTTTTTACTTGAGACGGGTTATAAAATCCGTAGAAAAGATCTAAGATTTCTAAAGAATCTAAGACTTTTGTTTTCATGCCGAGTTTCTCCAAAGCTCTTACGACAATGTCTCTTTGTAAATGAATGTGTTCTTTTATAACGCTAAAATCTTTTGTCCTGTCAAGATTTTTGTATGGGATTACTACATAAAATCTTCTTTGTAATATTTTGTTTCCGGAAATTAGTTTCTGGACAAATTCGGTGTAGTTATCGATTTGTAATTTGTAAACTTTTTCTTTTTCATGAGTTTTTTCTTTTTGAATTTTCTCAAGGTAGGAATCGATGTCAACTTCTCTAACTCTAATTAATATTTGCAAAGGAATTGATAAAGAATTTAAAAAGTTTTGGAAACTGTCAATTAAAACGTCCTGTTCGTCTTCTGACTTTTAATTCCAAATTGACGGATGATGTTTCAATCACCATCCGGTATTCATTGTTTGGTAATACCAGTACTCCGTCTTTAACTTCTTTAATTTCAATCTGTCTTCTCGATGAGACTTTAGAGTTCGATTTCGTTAAGAGCAACATATATTCCTCCTTTCTTATTAGGTTTTAAACTTAAAGCGTATTTCGGATTTTTAATGTATCTTTTCAGTTTCAGCAAGATCTTTTGAAACAATAGTCGGATGTTGCTTTGGCTTCTTTTTGTAAAACTGCTTTTTGACTTGCTTTCTTAACAGTTGGTAGATAAAGCTCTCTTTGGTAAAGATCATTTTTGTTAAAGATGTAATATCTTGCCCTTTGGTTATATGTAAAAAGCACGCCTAGCCAGTTAGCAACCACTTTGCCTTTAATTCTTAAGGCAAGTAGCAAGGCAATGATGACTATAAAGGCAACCACAACTACTTTATATATCGCAAAGTGCATGAAAGGCGGGAAGAAACAGTAAATAGCCGTTCCTAAGAAAACAGGCACCATTAAAATACCAATTTGAGTCATGTTTAAGTTTCCGGCAATCTTATCCTCAACCGTTGTAATTTGAGCGGGAATAATGCTTGTTCTCATGCCGCAACCCTCCTTCTGGCCAATTTAACGCCCTCAGAAGCTACTCCGCCTGAAGCAGCACCTTTATCAGATGTAATAACATTTATGATCTGTCCGCCCAGTTTCTTAACCGTTCCGTTGCCTGAGGTATACATCACCAGTTGCATCATTAAAGAGGGTGTTTTTAAGAGAGTGAAGAATAGTCCGATGGCAACACCGATTGAAATTAAGGAATTACCGGCGTTTTCGGGAAGTGCTAAAAAAGCCGAGGCAAGCTGAATAATAACCACGTGGATGAAAGCGATAAATACCGTTACTGTATATGTTTTAACGGAAATCTCCGCAAAATCTGAAGTCTTCGGGATTGCCCAAAGTAAAAATATGAAAGGAGATAAGCACCGCTCCTAAGCAAATCATGATTAGGCGTGAGATATATAGAAGTAGCAAAACAATTGAGACTATCAAGAAAATGACTAAGAAGACTAAGGTTATGAGCGGAGTATTGCCTGAAGCAAGAGTTGCAGGATTGATAGCATTGACTACCCAGGCATTGGTAAGCCCGCCTGTTGAGTCAAAACAGCTTTAGTTAGAGTATTGGCGGTTATTATCACGTAGTTTGCTAAGAACAGCGAAACATTGGCTCCAAGGAAAGCCAGCCAATTCTTGGCAACATATGTCTTAGCTCTATCTCCTCAAAGCCTAAAGCGCCGGCGCTCATAAAATGCAGACCTAAAAGGGCCACTACGAGAACAAATAACGAATCTGTTATGCCTAAAATGACAGTCCAGAATTTGAGTATGACGGAATTACTTAATAAGTCAGGAGTAGAAGTTAAGTATCCGATAATCCCGTCAACGATTGGTTTAGTAGCCGACTGGACGATGTTTTGCATAAAGCCGGAAACCGCATCTATTAAAACCTGCGTTAACCCGTCAGTTGGTTTGACCGTTTCAATCTGGGAAATGTTAATTACCCCGCTATTGGTTGATTGAGAAACCTGATTAAAAGAGTTAGAAAGAACAGAGACAAATAGACTGGCTCCTAATACTATGACCAGTCCGATTATTGCGTTTCTGATTGTTTTTTGGCACTCTCTAAGTTGTCCGGCTTTCCGGTTGAGGTTATGTATTGATATCCTCCCTTGACTAAAAAAAAGACCGCCGCAGCGGTCGAAATTAAGGTAATCATACCTAAGGTATTGTTTGTAAACTGCACGACATCCGATGAAACGGCAAAGGCAGGTGTTGCCGATATCAGAAATATAGGCAGTATTAAGCCAAAATAGTTTCAGTAACTTTTTCATATAAAAAAAGCGGGTTAGTGACCCGCTCCGAAAGCCGCTGTTGCCAGCTGCGTTACAATGCTACTTAAAACAAACGCTCCTAAGACTATTGCCAAACCGATAGCTGAATAAAGAACTGTTTTTTTCGACTGGTCCAATTTTTCAGGATTACCGAACTTGTGATATATCCAAATCCTCCCCAGATGAAAAATCCAACAGACACTAGCTCCCGCTAAAGTTATCATTACTCTGAATAACGCTTTGAATAAAAGATTGTATTTGGGAAACTCCGCCGGTTGTTGTGTTTGGGCAAAAGCGGGTGACACCGCTAGAAGCGAGGTTAAAAGAACTATCGACAACGTGATTACTTTTTTCATACTCACACCTCCTTTCGTACAAAAAAACTGCCCGGAAGGCAGTTGTCTACAAGATCCAATTAATTACGAACAATATACGAAAATAAGTAGAACATGTCAAGGGGGCAAATAGAGGCTGTTTTATAGACGGCTTTTAAATAATTTTCTAAAGTGCTAAAATCCAAGATGATGCAAGATGATTTCGAGAAGATTATAAGACAACATTTCGAGGGTCTTAATTTAGATATAAGGAAACAACATCAGGGTTACTCTCGATTTATGGATCAGAAAGTAACTCCAGACGTGCTCACTTTTATTGCAGATTGTATTATTAACTTCATCGGCGGAAAAGATCCGCAAACAACTTTTACTATTAAGGATATTTGGGATTTTCAATATTTTATTAAAAATTCAATCGCCGTATTTGGCAAACCTTCTCCCGAAAATGAGAAAGCCAATGCAGAATATGACAAATTCATCGCCCAACCATTAAAGACCCTCGCTTTTTCAGGTATTTTAATTGAGAAAAAAGACGGTAGAAGAAATACTTATACTGTTTCAAATTCAAATATCCTCGAATATATATCTCGGAACGAAAGGCATTCAATGCTTTTCTTAGTTTTTTATATAGAAAAAGTGCTATCAGATAGTGGATTTATTGGTAAATTTGAGGTATTCAAAGAAAAGGCACTTGCAAGAAATTTATCACCTGTAGATTTTGATTCTCTCAAAACAGATTTCCAGGCTTTTATGCGAGGGTATACAGAAATCAATACGGACGTAGAGATAAATCGAATTTTCCCAAAAATATTAAATCCTTACGCAGCATATTATTCAATACCTGGTACTGAAAAGGGACATTTAACATCGGGGCGTTTCATTTATCCTGATCTTATGTATAACCGACAAAATTTTAGAGACATAGGAAAAGATAAAGGTTTAACCCGACAAGAAGCAATTGATGAATTATCACAACAACCGGAGCTTATTTCCTACAGAGTTCAAAAAGCAAAGTCAATTATCAAACGCTACCATCACAGCAGTGAAGTAAAAGACAGTCTTGCTGTAGGAGACGCAACTCAGGTTCATCATATTTTCCCTGAAAGTAAATTCCCCGAAATTTCAGATTATCTTGAGAATTTAATATTGCTAACTGCGCAACAACACAATACAAGAGCACACCCAGAGAATAAAACCAACACAGTAGATCTAGATTACCAAAAAGAGTGTTTATTATCTAAAATAGATTCAATTACAGCCTCTATAGATAGAGGGGAAAGTCTATACGTTAGGGAAAGATTAATTCATGTTATAAACGTAGGATATGGATTAAATCTTCCAACAAGTACCAATTTCGCAGAACTTAAGGAAATTATTAAGAGTAGATAATAGTTAGCGTTTAACCCCAAAAAAGAAAACAGAATTCCTGTCAATGTTCAAAGAACGAGTACCAAAGTTTCTTGCTACTTTATAAAATTCCGAGAATTCCTCAGAAGCATAATAATCAAGATCTTTAGGAGTAATATTTTTTGAAAAATCCTTGGCGGTTAGAATTGCAACAGAACCATCTACTATTGTGTTTTCGGGTAAAAAGCAAGCTCTTGGGTAATAGGTTAGATTTGGTACTAGTACGCTTTGCTTACTGTTAAGAAATTTTGCTACTGCTAAATCGTTTACGCCATCTACATAAGAATCATATCCTGGAATATCAAGTATATCGTTGTTTTTAATATTTCTTGATTTTAATACTCGAATTTTCCCTTTAGACATTGTTATTCTTTTTGTAATCTGCCTATCTCTAAACGTAGAAAAAATATTAAAATGCAATTTTTTGGCAACATTGTCAAAGAATTCATTCCTATATACTAACCAGTAGGGAAAATCTTTTGAACAAATGTATCCTTGGTCTTTAAAACCCAGCTCATTCTTGATATAAGACTCAACAAGAATTTGATTGCCTTTTTTCGTGCTATCAATAATAAGACTGATAGTTTCTATCTTGACTCCTTTAAATGCTTTTTCTCCGTAATCTGTAATTTTTTTTACAGCAAAGTTAGAAATTAACTCTCTTGTTTTATTAAATTCTGGTGCAGATAAAAAGCTCTTTGGAATAATTAAACCAACGGTATCTCCTAATTGAATACACTTTTCAAGAAAAAATGAAAAGAGATTATTAGTTTGATTATTGTATTTATCTTTTTTGTATGCGGCCAATAATTTTGGATTTTCCGTAATATTGCCAAAAGGAGGATTACCTATGATTAAGTCATATCTTGTATTTTGATTAAACAAATTTGTTTCTCCAAAAAGTAGAAAGTCCTCATTTATAAAATTAATTTTTATATTATGTGGTAGTAATAGTTTTTTAGTTAATATCTTCAAAGTATTTATAGCTTCTGGATCTATATCTATAACATCAATTTCTACTTCGTTCACAGTTTTATACTTGTTTATCAGAAGGGGGAGAAAATTTCCTGCCCCCACAGAAGGTTCTAGAATTTTTAATTTTTCATATCTTGAGGCATCTGGCAAATCTTTAATTATCGTGAAGCAAATATCTTGACGCGTATAATAAGCTGCATGTTCTAATCTCTGCGCATTTGAAAGCTCAATAATCTTGGCTAACTCCCAATACTGGTAGTTTTCTAAATTGTCTTTTATAAAATCTCTTAAGCTTGTTTTATCTGCGAGGTTTTTAGCAATAATTAACTTCTTAATCTTTGATTCATCAAGCTTAGGTGTATTCAATAATTGTTTTATGTTTTTAGCTATCTGATTAAATATTATTGTTGGGACAGCTTCCCCTATAGATTGCCTGATATTTACTTCTTCTTTTTTTAAGAACCATTTCTTCTCAACAAGAGACAATTTATTTAATTTTTCATCCGGAATTTCGGACCATTTAAAATTATCTGGAATAGACATTAACCGCATTAGCTCACGAATACTAAATACTCGATTTTCTGATGGGTGAATAGTAGATTGACTTGCGAGAATATCATTGCGAGTATGAATGCAAGGAGCAATTCTATCCCAATAGCATCTAGAATATTTATCTCCATTTTTATTAATGTTGTTAAGCATTTTTCCCGCTACAATCTTATGAGGTCTTCTTTTTGGATCAATATTGTCAAAAGCAGACTGTCCCTCTTTAATATTTTCTATCCAAGCTTGCATGTGTTCCGGATAAGCTCTGAAATTATGGTAGATATCGGTAGGAGATATTTCTCCCATATTTCTCAATAGAGTTAAATTGCCAATTGCATCTCTGACAGTTCCACCGTTTTTAAGCTTAGGTAGTAAATCTAATGGGGTAATTTCTTGTATATCTTTTTTTACGCCTATCACGATTGTTCTTGTTCTACTTGATGGATTGCCATAATCTTTAAAATTTAGTACTTGATAATGAATATTGTATTTTCCTCCGAGGTTTAATTCTATCGCTTCCCGAATAGCTTTATCTTTACCGTCAATATCAGTACACGTTGTGGTTAGAAATGCTCTTACATTCTCGAATATAAAAATTTTGGGGCGAATTTGATTAACTAATTTAATTGACTCAACGATTAAAGAATTTCTTGCCATCTCATCGTTTTTTTTGTGATTAGCAACAGACATTCCTTGACATGGAGGAGTTGACAATATTACATCAACTTCTTTTAAGTTGTGCTTTGTTTTCCATAAATCAATCTCGTCAAAAATTCTTACTTTAGTTTGTTCTCTGGTTATATCGTCAGCAATATAACCACTTTCATAAAGACATTTATTATTATATTTTTGTATTTTCAGCCGGCGCTCAATTATTTCCACTGTAGCAATACAATCAAAGCCCTCCATGGAGAAACCGTGGCATCCTACCCCTGCGCTACTAAAAAGGCTAATGTATGTTAAGTTCTTTTGCATATTAAAATTCTAACATTATTATTTCCCTTTGTGAAGGACTCAATATAAATCTTCAGGTAACTTCTCTATAACTTTACCCTCGATTAGAATATTTTTTTCTATAATAGGTTTATATTCCGGATTATAACTTTCCGGCATAAGAATTACGTATTCTTGCATTCTTTTAAACCTTTTTAAAGTTGCTGTTTCCTCATCGGGTAGAAAGGCAACTACAATATCTCCATTGTCAGCTGAGTTTTGTTGCCCAATGATTACGATGTCACCTGGTTTAAAACCCGCTTTATTCATACTATCCCCCTTGATTTTTAAAAGAAAGACCTTACTTCTCCCATGTAATAGATATTTTGGCACTTTTTTATATTCTTCTATATTTTCTTCTGCTAGAGCAGGCATACCTGCTCTAATTTCTCCCACAAGAGGAACTTCAATAAGATCTTTAGAATTGCCTATTTGCGGCACTATTAACACTGCTATTGCCCTACGAGATCCAACTTTGCGTTGAATGTATCCAAATTTTTCTAGCTTTTCTAGTTGCAGGGAAGTACCCCTAAGAGACTTTAAGTGAATTGATTCTCTAATTTCATCTAGGGATGGGGAATAGCCTTTCAGCTTCTGATAATTATATATGAATTGCCACGTTTCATTAAGTTTTGCGTTCATGGTATATATATTTCTACTATTGACAATTCTACTACATGTACTAAAATAATGTCAAGATGGAAAAAGGGTTAATCATAATTCCCTTTTTTATGGTCTGGAGGTGAATAAAATATGGCAAACAAACAAATATTTAAACCGGGGATGATCTCTCCTTTTTCAGGGGAAGCTGAGCTACACTGGCTCACGCGGAGGAGATACTGGTCGTGAAGTTACCGTAGATAGAGGCGAAAGATTTCCTCCGACGCCAGAACCTGGACAGATTTACACCATTTCAAGACGTGCGCATAATCAAGCTGGGCACGGTAAATAATTATTCTTTTTCGAGGGGAGGTGATATTATGAGAACATACAAACCAGGAGAAATTGTTCCAAGAGACGGTACAGTAAAATGTACGCAGTTCTCAGGAACCATAGATCATGTCAAACAAGGAACTAGATTTGCACCTTGTGAGCATTGGAGAGAACACGGCAGAGTAGATTGCACATGGCAATATATTAACTGAACCAATTTGACTTTCTAGCCACAAAAGAGTAATTATTTTTTAGTCTTATAACCTTGACTCTAACCTCGGATGAGCGTACAATTTTGCTAGCAAATATGGCCACTGTAGGAAAAAGCAAAGGAGGAATTGAATACTTAGTTGAAGTACTTAAGGAAAAACCACAAACCATTACAAGAGTATTGTTTTGGAAAATTCCGCATAATACCCCACAAGAAGATATTCGTCTAAAAATTGGTAGATATAATCGGGATGGATTTGAGGATCCAGTGACAAGGCAACCCAAAAGTGAGTTAACCTTAGATCACGACGAATTTTTAAGATTAATAGAATTTTTATCGGAAAATTACGAACCATTTAAAAAAGGTGTTAAGCAATATATTCCTATAGACGAGAAGTTCGATCAAAAAAGCGTTGAGCATTTAAAGGCAATTTTTAGCAATCCCGACAAACAAGAGATTTTGGATTTTATAGCAATGAATGATATTTTACCAGATGATTTAATTGCAGGAATACAAAATCAAATAAAGATAAAAGCTATCAAAGGTTTTGAAGCTATGCTCGAACAGGATTTAGTTGAGCAAAAATGGCAAGCATGGTTTGAGAAAAACGATTGGGTGCTCGGTAGTGAGTTTGTAAGAATTTTAGATGAAAGAGAAATAGATACTGCAAATATTACAGATTATTTAATGCAGGCTTATGATGGATTCCTTGATATTATTGAGATTAAAAGACCGAAGGGAAGTTTGCAGTTTTGGGCTGATGAGCTAGATCATGGAAATTATATACCATCGAGTGATTTAACAAAAGCAATAACTCAAGCTACCAAATACATATATGAAGTTGAACGGGAAGCAAATAGCGTTAAATTTCTGGAACGAGTCGATAATGTTAGGACTATAAAACCCCGATGCGTTTTAATTTATGGTAGATCGAACGGTTGGAATAATGACCAGAGAGAAGCATATCGAATTTTAAATTCTAGTTATCATAATTTAACAATAATGACTTACGATCATGTGCTAAGTCGGGCTAAAAGAATTTTAGGAATAAAAGAAGAAGAAAATGCTCCCCAAGAACAAGAGGTAAAAACAGAAGAAATTGCTTCCGATGATGTCCCATTTTAATTTGACTTCTTAGCCACAAAAGAGTGTTTTCATAAAAATGTCGAGAAAATTCGAAATACTAAATTGCTTTTTATAACCTCGGGAGTGTATTTTTGATTTCTTTGTACTATGATCCTCATGATAGTTAGCAATTTGACCTTGAAAGGAGTAAAATCATTTATAATATAAAACTCGCAATGAAGTATTAAATTATGATCTTTGCACCAAATAATATTCAGGGATTTTTATATACACCTGGTAAATATTTCTTAATACCTGAATTTCAACGACCTTATTCATGGGAAGCAGAGAATGTCAGTTCTTATTTAGATGATTTAGAATCAATACTAGATTCAGATAAAAAGCACTATTTTGGTAGCGTTGTGTATATTAATGACGCTAATGATTTAAATGCAAGTGTAATCATCGATGGTCAGCAAAGAGTAACGACAGCATTGCTAATGCTAATGTCTATCCTCCATATAACTCAAGAAAACCCCGATAGGAATCAGATTGAACCAGACGAGATAGAAGAGAAGTATCTATTCAATAGTTCAAAGTTTAGTAATCAAAAAAATCGTATTAAATTAAAAGCGGTTACGGCAGATGACGTAATATTTAGAAAACTTTATGAAAAAGGAGATCTAGATGCCAAAGAGAAACAAAGCCGTGTCTACCAGGCTTACACACAGTTTTATGATTATTTTAAGTTAAAGACACGCCTAGAAAGATACATTAACGCATTGGTACGATTTGAAATTGTCACAATTTCACTCGATGCCAAGGATGATAATCCCCAGAGGGTGTTTGAGAGTATTAATTCGACTGGTAAACCCCTAACGGATGGTGACAAAATACGTAATTTTGCACTAATGCTTAATAGTATTGAAGATAGAGATTATATTATCCAAAATTATTGGAAAAATATTGAATCGCCCCTTACCGATGCAAGCAAGGATTATATAACGGATTTTTTTAGAAGTTATATCATTTCAAAAAGGCAGGCTGTTATTCCACTTGGGAGCGTTTACCCGGAATTCAAAAAGCTTTTTGCCCGTGCCATCACACAAGAACAACGCCGTGAAGATTTAGAAAACTTTTATGGTGATATTGTCAAAACACTTGAATATTATCGGCTAGTTAAATTTGGGGAAGATAGTAAGAACAGATTTAATGAGCTTAAGGGTATCATTTTTAAAATGAGGTATATTCAGATTGAATTATATATTCCCTTTGCGTTAACTGTTTTAAAACATTTTGATGAGGGTCATATAGATAAAGACGAATTGCTTAAAGTTTTCAGGATTATCGAAATTTATTTTGCACGCCGAATAGTCTGCAATATTCCCACAACTAGCGTAGATAAAATGCTGGCCTCATTACATAAAGATATAGTTGAATATCAGACAGCTACACCAAAGGTACAATATTCAGATATTATGTCTTACATTTTATTAACTCGTACTGGAATAACACATTTTCCACAAGACAATGAAATTGCTGCTGCTGTTCAAAATAATCAAACATACAACCAACGTAAGGCACATGTAAATTTTATCTTAACCAGTGTGGACGATCAATCTAAAGAAGCTGCACTGCTTAAGCAGATTGCAGACCAAGAAATAAAATTAACGATAGAGCACATTATGCCTCAAACGTTAAGTTCGCACTGGAGAAAAGAACTTGGTCCAAATGCTGAAGAAATTCAAGAAAAATATTTACATACTCTCGCTAATCTTACTTTAACTGGATATAACTCAGAATATTCTAATAGAAATTTTTTGGATAAGAAAACAATGGAAAATGGATTCTCTGATAGCCCGTTGGCAATTAACCGGGAAATCAAATCTGCTGACGCATGGAATGAAGAAGCTTTAAAAAAACGACAGAAATGGTGGATTAAGAGTTTAGATAAAGTTTGGCCTCTGCCTATAACTAGTTTTAAACCAGTAGAAATTGATACAACAATATCACTGCTAGAAGATACTGATCTTATTGGAACTAAAGTTAGGGTTTTACATTTGCTTGGAGATGCAATACCAGTGTTAACTTGGGCTCAAGCATTGGACTTAATCGTAGAGCGTGCCTTTGAACTAGATGAGGAGGTATACGACAAAATTATCCAAGATGAATTTATTGCACGATATATTCGTACCGATAGCTCAGCGCTAATCAATCCTATGCAAATTAATGATTCAGAATATTTCGTTGAAAGTGGGACAAATACAAATTACAAGCGGATTTTGATTTCAAAGTTAGCAGAAATTATGGGGTGGACAAAAGGTGATTTAACCGTTGAACTTATGGAACCTTTAAATAGTAGCGGTAAAGATTTGATTAATAAAGCATCATTGAGGACGAAGAATAAATTATTTATTTTAAATTAATGCAAATATCCAAATCCGACTACATGTTATTCCTCAAGCACCCCGCTTGGCTATGGTTAAAAAAACATGATAAAAATAAACTTCCTCCAACAAGTCCATCTCTTCAAGTAATATTTGACGAGGGTCATTTATTTGAAAAATACGCAGAGAGGTTATTTTCTGAAAGTACAAATCTCGGTTTTAACAATTACGATGAATATTTAACTTTACCTAAAAGAACTAGCGAAACTTTAAATAATGGAGCAAAAACTATTCTTCAGGGAAGATTTGAATTTGAAAATCTTACCTGCATTGTTGATGCTTTAGAAAAAGTAGATGATGGGCAGTTTGATTTATATGAGATTAAATCCAGCACTTCAGTAAAACCGGAGCATATTGATGATTTAGCTTTTCAACTTTTAGTTTTAGAAAGAGCAGGATTAAAAATTAGACATACAGCAGTTATCTACGTCAACAATGAATACATGCGTAAAGGGGAAATAGATATTAAGGGAATAAGTGTTGTAACCGATGTAACGGAGGATGTAAAAGATAAAATTACTCAAACAAGAGCTAATCTTTTAGATCTTTTCAAAGTCCTTGAATCGAAAACTCAGCCTGATTTATCGCCTCGTTATACAACGGGAAGACTTAGTGATTGGATGGACGTTTATAAATTCATACACCAAGACCTTAATAAATTTAGCATTTACAATCTATGTCGGCTTAGTCCGTCATTGATTGGAGAGTTGGAAGATATAGATGTTAAATTAATCCAAGATATACCCTCAAATATTAAATTGGCAACAAAACAACAAGGACAGGTAGAGGCTACTAAATTAGACGGGCAAATTATCGATAAAAAAAGAATTAAAGAATTCATAGCTCAAATTAAATATCCCTTATATTTCCTAGACTATGAAACCATGAGTGGGGTAATCCCCACGTTTGATGGCACTAAGCCCTATCAACAACTACCCTTTCAATATTCCCTTTATGTTATAGACAGTCCGGGAGAAGAAGCAAAGCATCTGGAGTATTTGCACAGAGAAAATACCTTTCCATGCTTGCCTATGTTAAAAAGATTGAAAGAAGATATTGGAACCGAAGGAACAATCTTCGTCTGGCATGAAAGTTTTGAAAAGAGCCGTAATACGGAGCTTGGAGAATTATTTCCTGAATACGCGGATTTTATGGTGTCAGTAAACGATCGGATTATTGATCTTAAAACACCATTTTCAAAAGATTGGTTTATTGATAAGAATTTTTTTGGTAGTGCATCAATAAAAGATGTAATGCCGGCACTTGTTACAGATCTGTCTTACAAAGAATTATTAATTCATGAAGGAAATGCTGCACAAAGAGTGTGGATGGAAACTGTTCTAGAAGGAAAAAATACGGAGAAAAGAGATGAAATTATGAATGCATTAATTGAGTATTGTAAGTTAGATACGCTGGCAATGGTAAGACTACTCGAAGTACTACAAAACCAAGTCATTGACGATTAATTTGACATCCCAGCCACAGATATGCAATTATTTATTTAACGACTCTTCTGCGGGGGCAATCAAAGGAGAGTTGTTTTTATTTAAAGTGATATCATAAACATATGGCTAAGATTGTTTTGGAATCCGGAAGCATATTATCTTTCAAAGGAGACGCTTTAATTTGTTTTTGTGATTCGGATCTGACGTTTAAAAAAAATAATCCGATACTTCAATTCTTTTCCGCCAAGACAAGAGCTAACAGTTCTCAAAAAATGGTAATTAATCAGTCTTACGAACAGAATAAGGGGCAGGAGGATGCCTTACTTAAGGAGTTGTCCGCAATCGGGTCTTGCGAGATAGGAAATGCTGTCATTACGAAAGCGTATGGCTTAGATGTAAAACATTTTATCTTTGTTCCCTACATAGATAATGAAAATCCGGACAATAGAATAAATTATGTCTTATTCCACCATGCATTAAGGTCTGCTTTTACGCTGGCAAATTTATATGACATAAAAAGGTTAGCTATCCCGACACTTCGGGCGAAAGTTGCTAAAAAAGAATTTATGGATAAAATACTTGCCGGTGTTTTTGAAACAAAAAGGAAAGATTTATTAAATGAAAAAGAATTAACGGATATAACGGTTGCAATAGTAAAAGAATTTGAGCATCAGTCAATGCAAGAGATTGTTATTTACAGATAAACTTACCCAATACGACCACTTTTCCTTATTTATAAGCTTAAGTAAAAACATATATTTGTTTCTGCTTCCCTTGAAAGCTAGTTCTAGTTCATTGAAATTAATAATCTTTTGTCTAAATGAACCATTATCGATAATCTCAAATCCCTTAAGATCAACGAGACTATTTTTTTGAATATATCCCTTCTTCCTTGAGCTGTCCGGGAGACCGTTTTCGAAAACTAAATATGAAGTATTGTTTTCGTTTTTTAAAGGCTTAAAAAATGTTGTTTTAAATACATATGATTGAGATTTTCTATAAAGTTCAAATTTACAATTTGTGAACTTTTTATCTTTCTCAAATTCCTCAGCGTCTTTAACAATACCTAGTCCTTGAACGCTTAAGTTAAGCATGGACGTTTTAAATTCTCTTTCTTCAAACTCTTTACTAAGTACCGGCTTTTCGGAGAAGTCCGGTCCTTCAAGAATGTTCTTTTGTATTTTTAGTAAATTTGTTTTTATTCTTTTCCTTTTTTTCTTATCAAAATAAATATCGTTTCGAAATGTTTTAACCCCTTTTTTTATTGAGATACCGTACATAACTATATTTTATCACTTAAAGTTGCAATTGAAGTTATAATAAGCGTATGAAGAAAAATAAACCTGAAGTAACAAATAGAATGGTGTTTAATTTTCTGTATGCCCTAGCGCTTCGAAAGGGCATTTTCTTTTTTACCCGTTTCTATCCGTTTTCTCTAACATATCACGACAGCATTTATCATTACAAAAACAGGCGTGCAAAAGAATTTGAAGATATACTTCGCAATAATTTACTGAAGTTAAAATTTAAACAACCGATGTTCGCGGTTGAATTACCCAGCAGCCCGCCGATTATAAACTGTTACTTATTCTTTTTTAAAGATAGCTATGAAGATGTATTAGAAAAGAAGGAAACTTTAATTAATTCTATTGCGAAAGATCTTAAGGTAAGTGTTAATCAAATGTATCTTAACGTTACTCAAAAACAGGAAACTTGGAAATTACAAATGCCCTACGAATATCTCTTTGAAAGTTAATAGGGGTCTTACCCCCTCTTTTGACTTCAATTGGAAAAAAGAGTATAAAAAATTAATAATGAAAAGATTGTTAAAAACACTACTTACGATAATATTTTTTCCATTAGTCCACTTGATAAATGTTCTCAGGTCAAGAAGGGGTAAGATATATAAACTTTTTCATTCCGTTCTTTCTATATTCATAGCACTCCCGATATGGGGAATAGTATTTATTATTATCGTTTATGTGTTACTGCTGGAATGCGGTTTACCTCTTAATCGCTTTGCAATTACCGGAGATTCTATGCTTCCAACTTTAGCAAACGGCACGATTTTATCTACTTATCCCAGTAAAACATTATTTAAAACTTATACTCCACAAAGGGGAGATATTGTTATAGCTATGAATGCAAAAACAACTCATGATGGCAAAGAAGCTGATTATGTAAAAAGGGTTATCGCTATTGGAGGAGATACCCTAAGAATGGATGATGGAAATGTTTATCTAAATGGGAAATTGTTGAACGAACCTTATGTATTAAATGCTAATTCGACATGGATTCCAAATACATTTTGTGGAGAATATAATATACCAAAGGGCGATGTATTCTTAATGGGTGATAACAGGGTGTATAGCTCTGATTCAAGGACGATCGGTTTATTCTCCGATAATGATATTGTCTCCTATCTCCCTTTTGCAAAACAAGATAATTACAAAATAATTTGGGCAGCAAATAACAATTCGACAACGTTAGACCTTAAGGAATTTATAAGATTGATTAATCAGAAAAGAACAGAAATAAATGCGCCGGAATTGGTAGAATCAAATCAATTAGACCAAGCAACAGCTAAAAGAGCAAATGTTATGTTTCAATATGATGATACTTCGTATGCCGCAACTAGAAGTGGATATACAATGACAAATGCATTAAATGATGTAAATTTCAATGAATATGGAACATACAGCGAGGCTAATCTAATCGGTGTACATTTAAGAGCAGATAGGCTTGTTGATTATTTTATGAACAACAACAATCTTAAGGAGGATATATTAAGTAAGACATATACCTCAATCGGAGTCACAGTTAACAAGGGGAAACTAAATAATTGCGGTGCAGATATAACAGAGTTCGTGGTTTTCGGTAAAAAATAAATAACTTGACTTCTTAGCCACAAACCGAAGCTAAAAATAATTTTGACGCTTATACGTAGTCTAAGCACGTAATAAATTTAGCCTCACTCTAAACTTTCTTAATAATTTATTGATATAATATTATTATGAGCTTAAACGAATATTCATTAGGAAACGTAATTGATAATTTTTCTAAAGCTAGATTTATTGCAATAGTACTAGTAATACTTTCTACGTCTTTATATCTAGAACAATTTTATCCAGAAACTCGAACTGAGAAAATGAAATCTGATGTAAAAAGTAGAAGCTTTTACATAATTAAAACTTCCGATAGGGAATTACCCGGACAAATGGAATTAGAATCGCATAATCATTTAGATGTACCAGAAAATTCTTATGAATATAGCCTTGCTAACGAAATAAGTAATTTCCCTTACACCATTCAGGATTATTAATTAATGTTAAAGTAGTTACGTTTTGAATATTTGATTATTATTACCCTAGTCGTATAATAAACAAAAGGAACAAAGTTGAAAAATATTAAATTTATAATATTATTGGTTTTACTGTTAACCCTTATTTCTTTAATTTTCTGGTTTAAATTTTCTCCCCAGCAAAAAACTGTAGTTTCAGAAATTCCACAGTGTTTTGATTATCGATGTCCCGTATATTACAGTTTTACAGTAGATAGGGATTCACATGCTGATGAAAGTGAAGTAGTAGTTCCAACAGCCATGACTCAAGGAGTAGGAAAACTGATGATAATCAAAAAAGGAAAAATAATTTTTGAATCTCCGGAATTGATGGGAATAGGAGTCAGGTCAACGGGAGACGGAAACGGATTTGTTCTAACATACTTTGATCAAGTCAATCATGAAGACACGATGAAGGAACAAAGGTATAGATATAAAAACGGAGAATTTGTTAAGGATAATGGACCAGCTACTCCTAATACTCTTGATGCCGATATAGAATATGTGCAAAAAGCTGGATATTCAATCTACAATCCTAATGATCTTATTTATCAAACAAATCCTTTTATTGTTTTAATGGGAACATGTACTGGGTCTGCGGATGGTTATTGCCAAAGAGCTTTTTTCTTTTACAATGGAAAATTTGTCGGTACAGATTCTCCTAATCCAAGTAACGGAATTGGATTTAAATGGAGCACGGATAAAATTATTGCTCTGAATTATATTCTTTATAATAAAGACGATTCCTTATCCTCCCCAATGGGCGGAGCTGCAACAGTAAGGTTTGAATATGATGGAACTGGTTTAAAACTACTTGATCAGTTACCTACCAGTGACTGGACGGTAAACGGACATAGATAATTGCATTTAAATTATTTAGGCAGGCATTAATAATTTGAAATAAAATAATAGATGGCATTGATAATAATATTAGGAATATTGCTTGGATTGGGTTATCTAGTGGTACAGTATCAAGAAAAACAAAAAACTCAAGAGGTACAACGAAAAATTGAAGAACAAAATTATCAAAAACAAACACTTGAAAATTTCCTAGAAGAATGGGCCGTAAATGAAGAGCCTATTCACAATAAAGACCAGGGATATCCCATTGATTGGAAAGTTCGCAGACAGGCAGTGCTGTTAAGAGATAACTTCGCTTGCAGCGTATGTCAAAAAATACTTGGATATAGGTTTGTATACAGCTACGATTGGAAAGAGGCATTTTATGATGATAGTGATCAAACGATTCATAATAATAGGGCCGGTTATTTATGTTACGACGCCCATGTTCACCACATAAAAAGAATTAAGGATGGTGGTGGACATGAATTAATCAATCTTCAATTATTATGTACAGATTGTCACACAAAGCAACCAGGACATAAAGCGCTTTATAAGACCGTTAAGATCGAACAATATCAGAAATCTTATAGAGGGAATAATAAGCTGAAAAGAGCTAAGATTGAACACACTTGTGATATTTGTGAAAAAATCATAGACCCAGGCCAGGAATATTTTGGAGGTTATTATAAGAAAAAAAATTCCGGTCGTTTTGGAATAAAACTTCAAAGTAAAATATGTTTAGATTGTTATAAAAAACATGAAAATAGATATAAATACCACGTCAAACTCGTTTTAGAATAATTACCAGTGATATAATCCAGATATGGGAGAGAAGCTAAAACAACTGACTGTATTAATTGGCCTCATTTTCTTAGCGGGGATAGGCTTCTTTCTATTTAATAAGTGGGAGAATTATCAAAAATCTCAACCAAAATCCAAGCCTATTGCTTATGTTTGCTCTCAAGATGTTCTTACCTCCAAGTGCTATGAGGTGCCAGTTGATTCGGAAAATTTTTGCGGAGATAAATGCTTTGCGACAATCACAAGGATTTATTGGCCAAATGGGGGTTATGCAAATATAAGCTCCCCATGTATTGAGGAGCAAAAAAAAATCATTTGCGCTGATAATGAAGGTAGAGTGTGGGCAATTCAATTTAGCGGGAGTTTTTCCACTGAAAAGTACTATCCAGACGGAAGTGTGGTTAAATAGGAGTTCGGTGGCAAATCAGTCTAAAGAACTTATTTATTTAACGACTCTTCTGCGGGAGCAACCAAAGGAGAGTTGTTTTTTAAAAAGGATCGAGACCACTTGAGCTATGGGGTGTAAAAATGATTTAGAATTCGCTTATGCCAGCAACTGCTTGATTAACTGCGTTTAATGCTTTAGGATTTAATCTTCCACGTGCTATAAGCGGACCATGAAATCTGTCTTTGCCCGACGCGTCGTAATTCTTAGATACCTTTATAGTTCCATCTTCTGCGTAAATAATCTGCTCAACTGCATGCCCGCATTGTATAAATACAGACAGCTTTCTGGGGTCATTATTATCAAATGCATTTAGCAACGACACTAGAAAGCTCCATCTACCATTACCCTCAGTATAGGCAATATGTGAATTAGGTCCTACGATACGAATATCTCCGACTACTTCTTTTGCTTGTTTAAGTACTCCCGAAGAAGAAAGTTTCTCAAACAACTCGGCTCTTATAGATTCTGGAGCTAATTTTGTTTCGGTTACGTGGGTAATCCAAGATGTCAGAGTGTCCTGAAGATTTTTTCTTACTTTATTCGCTGGCTCAAAAACGCTCCATGATGCTGCGGACTCATCTCTTGAATAGTCTAAGCCTGCAAGTTCAGGATGTGGGCCAATATATGGAACTGCCTTAAATCTTACTCCTCCAAAATGCGTAGTTTCATCAACTACGGGTAAAAGTTGAATTTCTCCTAAAAGACCTTCTTCTTCAGAGGAAATTTCCCAACTTTGTCCAAAAGCGAATAAACCCCAATTGTCTACTGTGCCGCCCTTGCTAGTTGCAACTGGGCTTTTTTTAGCTAATGCAAATCGCTTCAGAGCTTCATCGCCTACGCCGGGCTTAGTAGTTTCGGAATCGTAAACATAGTCTGGACCTGATGCTTTTACCGTAAGGCCTGCCTCTGCCAAATCATGTACAATTCCCTGAATAGGTACTTCATATGGTGTCATGAATTCAGTCAGCGTTGCAGGTGTTACCCGTTCTGCATAAAAACGACCTCTTCGTTCTGCATCGTTTATTCTGCGCATTGCTCTAAAATCAGCTTGCAGTCGTCCTTGGTCCCTTGCTTCTTTAATCCAAGGCACTTGCTGACCTGTTTGCTCTGAAGCTTTTCCCGTACTGATTGTCGCTATTAATGGTTCCGCCAAAGAAAGACCTCCTGAATCAGTTGGTAAAGCACCCCCAAGACGATCATGCGATAAATCCGAAGGACCTACTTTTTTATGATGTGGCCTGGCAAAATCTCTCTCTCCTGTAAAACTCATGGGCAGAGTTTAAATCTTTTCAAATATTTTGTCAACTATAAGTTTCTAAAGGGGCCTTGCCCCTCTTTTGATACTTTCACTATTGATCAAGTACTACTTCTTCGGAAGGGTGCAGGGTTTCCGCTTCGTAGATTTAATTTATTTTCCTTAGCCATTCAGTAATATTTTGACCAGCTTGATAGACTATGAATTTCTCGTCATCTTTGGGAAATTGAAAACCATCAGCGCACATATTAAAATCATTAATATGAACTGCATATCTTTCATTGGTTGTATTATTTTCCTGCCATCTCTTAAAAGCGTCTTCTCTAGAAATGTTTACAATTATAACTAATGGTTCAGCTCCATTTTCATTAGCTAAATTTCTTAAATAATCACGATCCTTTTTAATTAATGCAGTTGTATCATAAACCAAACTTTTTCCTTGTTTTAAAATTTCTATGGCTCTCTGTTCCGCTTCCTTATGTATGTCTTTCCAAATCTCTTCTGGAATAAATTCACCATTTAGTCCAAGTCCTCTTTCTCGAGAAACCTCATCGGGATCAATATATGGAATAGATTTTGTTTTAGCAATTTCTCTCGCTAATACTGATTTTCCAGCAAAAGACATACCGCTTAAAATATATAATATTGGTTTATTCATTTACTCATTATAGTTTAACAATAAATTTAGTTTCAAGTTTTACATTTAGTGTTTCTAAGGGTTGCACCCCTCAGATTACAAGGGTCAAGATAAACGAAGTCGTTGCTTCGCCCTTGTAATCCTCACCCCGCATATTTCATTTCTGGTATAGGAAGCAGGTTTGCTTCCTAAAAACAAATTCTAAAAAGAGAGGGGGTGAAATATGAAACTAATAACAGAAGAACTAAAAAAAGCATTGCCGGCACTATATTCTCAGGAGAACGAAAAAGATCCGATGGTTGTTTGCAAATTCTTTTTACCGATGACCAAATGGACTTGGTACGCAACCGAGTTTGACGGAAAAGATACCTTTTTCGGCTTTGTGTCGGGAGAATATCCGGAGCTTGGATATTTTTCCTTGTCTGAGCTTGAAAACCTAGAAGGTTTGTATGGGATAGGAGTTGAGAGAGATAGGTATTTTGAGCCCGTCAGATTGTCTACGATAAGGGCAGAACACGAAAGCTACAACTATCGCTAGACAAGAGAGCCTGCCGTTTTGCCTTAAGCGGCAGGCTTTAAAAATATAGAAAGGAGGTGAAAATTATGATAAATCCAATGCTCACAAATGAGTATGAAGATGAAATTCTAAATCTTATTGATAATCAAGATGAATTTACAAGAAGTGATTTACAGGGAATAGTTACCGTACTTGTTAATAAGATTATGAATGAGGGTTTCAAAATAATCAGCAATCAAGGAACAACAAGAGAAAAAATATAGTTTTGTATCCTCGGTAAAACCTGCCGCTTTTATAAATGGAGCGGTAGGTTTTACTTCACTTCTTCCCCAATTTCCCCGGTTATTCCAAATTTCTTGACTTCGTCAACTGTTAAAAACTTAATATGCAGATTTGTAGGGCTTTGGTAATCTTCCAAAAGTTTTTTGGTATAACGCTTAGCATAGATTAGATCTGATTTCGTTGGGCAGATAAATTTAAGAATTGGAAAGGTTTTTCCGGTCATATTTTCCCACTCTGAACTTTGATAAAAAACAAAGTAGTTACGAAGTATTTTTCTAATTGAGTAACGGGGCAGCGTTGTTTCAAATACTGTTAATAAATTGTATGTATGGTTTGATCTACTTTTTGTTTCTATGTAAACAAGATCCGGACTCAGCTCTTTTAAAAAATGGAAATATGAATTTGAATTAACTAAGTCGCTATTCATAGTTATCTCATAAATCGTTTTGTCATTATTAACATTAATTTTAATTAAAGACAGATAAATATCGCAGAGGAAGATGCATTGATCAATAAAATCATCTGATCTGTTTTTATCTTTATACAAGTTTTTAATAATCTCTTCGGAGCAATCATCTTGTATACCCAAAAATCTAATTCCATTGATCCCAATGCGATAGACAGTAGGCTTAGTCCTTTGTTCAAAGGTATTATCTTTGGGTAGTTTTTCAAGATATTCTTTTTCTACTAAATCATTTAACCAATCGATTATTCTTTTGTGGTAATTATGATTTAGTAATTTTTGTATTTGTATTCTATTTAGGACTCTGAATTTATATATTAGTTTAGGTATTTCTTGTTGTTTTGATGTGATGTAGGGTATTGTCATATATTTAGTTTTTAAGTTTTTTATTTCTTAGTTTAGGTTTTTGGTGTGTATTGTTTTAGTTTTATTTATTTTTAATATTACTTTTATTGCCTACCCCAGCTCACTCCCTTATTTGTAAGGGTAGGTGACAAAATATTTGACTATTTAGCCTTAAAAGATGTAGATAATTGTATCAGCCCGCTGATACAGTTATCTCTCCTGATTTACTTTCTCCTGGCAGGCTTTTTTACCATTGTAGTTTCGGTTTTAATACTCTTTTTATTATCTCTTTTAGGGTTTGCTTTTTTCGCTTTTACAGATTTTGGTTTATCTTCCTCAAATAACTTTTCTAAATATTGCTCAATCTTAGCTCTTGGGGTGGCGTAGTGGTTTCTGGTATAACTGATGATTTCATCTCTAGTTTTTTTACTGCTTGTAACATCAATTGGCACAGTCTTTCCTGAGAATGCCTCTTCGCTTTCATCGGTCGTTACTTTCATAAAGAAATGGAAAGGCGCTAAATTAACAATATCTCCTTTCGCAACCTCAGGATCCATGAAGGGAAGAATAAAGGCTTCATCATCGGGAGAGTCTTTGAAGCAGACTATGGTATTGGCATTTCCGGCAACTCCTTTTAAAATATCCTTGTCTTTTATCTGGGAAATGTTTTGATGCGAAGCAATTAAAGAGATGTGAAATTTTCTGCCTTCACTGCTGATTTCTGAAAATTGAGGGGTCGCAAAGTTCTGAAACTCATCAACATAGATAAAAAAATCTTTTCTTTCACTTTCCGGTATTTTAGTCCTTTGATAGGCAGCCATCCAAATAAAGGAAGTCAAGATTGTGCCAAAGAAAAAGCTTTGGTCTTCCCCCAAATCTCCTTTGGAAAGATTGATAAGCAGAATCTTCCCTTCATCCATAATCTGACTAATGCTAATGCCGCTTCTATCCTGCAGTAAAATATGCCTGGACATTTTACTGGAGATAAAATTCCCAAGTCTTTGGGTCAAAGGAGCAGTAACTGAGGACAACTGCATGTTGCCCATCAATGCAAACTCTTTTTGCCAGAACTGTTTTAGAACGGGATCTTGTAGGGTTAAAGCGATCTTTCTTTGGTAAGACTTGTCAGTTAATAGTCGTTGGATGGTATATATATTTGGATTTGGAGTAAGAAGCGCCGTAAGACAAGCGTTACGTAAGATATGTTCCATCCTTGGTCCCCAATGCTTTTCATCCGCCAGTTTTTTAAAGACTGCCAGGACTGAACTTGTGATCCAATCATGCTCGTCTTCGATGTTACTAAACTTAATTCCCGGGGAAAGCAGATTTAACCCAATCGGCCATTCCCTGTCTGAGGGGTCAAAGAAGATGACATCTTTTCTTCTATTTTCCGGGATAACTTTAAGTAACTCCTGGATCATATCTCCATGAGGATCAAAAACAACCAGTCCCTTGCCGTTTAGCATATCCTGATAAATAGCGGAAGTGATTAGGGTTGTCTTTCCCATGCCGGTTTTCCCAATGATATACATATGTTTTAAGCGTTGTTCCAGCGTTATTCCGATAGGAATTATTTCTCCTCCATATTGGTTTTCCCCAATAATCACATCAAAGTTGGTGTCACTTTTTTTCAAAGAAAGTGGGGCCGGTAACTCTCTGCTCCTATTTTTAACCAGTCCTTCAGTCCGGGTAACTTTGGTGAAGGGAAAATGAAAGAGGTCCGACATCTCCGATGAGGATAAAAGTTGGGCATATTTGTCATTTCGGGGAGTAAAGATTGAGATCAGTCTTTTTTCAAACATCCATGTCTTGATCTTTTTTAGATTGAAAATACTTTTTTTAGCCCGTAGTGATTGATAGTTTATAACAGAAAAGGTAGATAGGGATGAGTTAAAGCCGCTAATTCTCTCTTTTAGTTCCTGTTTGTCTTTGGCAATAACTAAGAGTTTGATTGAACTTTGAAATAATGGTTGAGCAATTTTTCCTTGAATTGATTGAATTACTTCCTGTTCATGGGGATCAAACACTTTGACGGTAGATTTAAAGGTTTTTTCCCGCATCTTTGATTCTAAATCATAAGCCCGCATTCTTCTGATTTGATCGGGACTACTTTGTGCTTCATTGACAACGCTGATCAGAGCCCCGCCTACGCCTTTAATAACAGTGGTCAGTAAAGTTACTAGCCCAAAGATAAGCCTTAATACAAAATGATATGAAGGGCTGTTTAGATACTTCAGTACATCCCCATTATTTCTAATTATGTTTTTGATTCTGTCAACTTCGGAAGTTATAGTAGTAGAAAGAACGATCTGAAAAGAAATCAGTTCATTAGGAGATAGTTTAGTCATCATGCCGGTGATATATCCAACCGGATCATGTTCGTCCAATTGATTTTGTTTTTGTAAAGGAAAGGCAAAGCTTTTCCCTAAACGATATTCGACAATCTGGGTTTGATAATCCTTAGTTTTCCCAAAGTCTTTTGATAAGTAGTCATCAACGGTCTTAATACTGACATCGGAAAGATACGTAGTTAAGTTTTTCTTGACGTTATTAACCTGATCGGGAGTAGTACGTAGAAGATAACGGATTCCCTCATTTTTAGTAGAAACAATCTCAAAAGAAAGACGCTGCTTTTTACCCAATAACTTATCGAGCATAGTTTGCGCATTAATGAGCCCGTGGAAGGTAGAGAAAAGTTGAGTGGTCGTGTATGCAGTTTTTTCCGTTCTTGATGGTGGCGTAATTTCCAAAAGAACAGGTACTTCCTTAACGGATTTCTTAATTCGCAAGAACAAGCGAAGAAGAAACACAAGGAGAATAAGAATGACTATCAATACAAGGAATGGTAAGGATAAAAACGGATTATGCGCAACAATCTTTAAAAACCCATCTTTAGAATGGGGAAATTTGGCAGTTAAGCTATTCAATAAGTAGTCAGCCCGCCATTGTTGCCAATTATTCATAGCCCTCTTTGTAAAGGGCAGGAGTTTACTAAGTTGCTCAGACTATATCACTGAAGCTAGGGGAAGTCAACTAAAAATACGTTCATAGCAATATTTAGTAAAAAATAGATTCAAGCTGAGGCTGATTTTACTATTGACGACTAATTAACCGCTTGGTATAAATAAGTTAGATTTGGGGACTAGGGCTTTCCTGGGCCCCATTTTTTATAGGGAAATTGAGTCATAAATTCTACATATTGACAAAGACAAGCTGTCGTGAGGTATAATGCAATTAGATACTTCATTTAGAGCAGTCAGCTTAATGAAACGTGCGAAGTTCGCACTTCCTTCAATGGATAGTTAAAGCGGATTGCTCCGAGTGAAGTATTTTTTTATAGGTATCGGGGATTACTGTTTTTAGTAAAAAACTTTTTATTACAAATATCATGGATAGCTCCTATTTTATCTTTCACGATTTCATAATAGTCTCTTTTGTCGTTCTCAAAGACTTGAAAAACGGCATGAGCAATATAATCTGCAATTTGTAACCCGCCATGTGTATAGTGCGGATTATGTTGATAATTAAGCGTAACGTTTGATTGTAATTTAGGATGAGCTTGTATATATTCTAACCTACTACTTTCAACCTCTGTTACCAATTCGTTCCTTAATTTTAATTTACTATCTTTTCTTGAAAAAATTATTTCAGTGTTAGGAACTTGATGCATAAGGTTTCGTAATAATTGTCCTGACATTACGCCATACAACTTACCTGGATTTTGTTGTAGTGAGGCGTGACACTTTAATTTCTCAGCAACTAAAACATCTATCTTGATATCCAAAGTTGTAATAAAAGTTAAAAATCTTTCTTTTACTTGAGGATAATCCGTTTGCGCATGGAATGAATCTAATCCATATGAGGGAGAGAATATACTTGTAAGAGACGGGTCTTTGAGCAAGCTTAACCTAAACTCAGTGATTTGTTGTTGTAATAATAATTGGTCGTTAGAGCGAATAGCTGCAAGAATCAAAAATTTTGTAGCAGTTCCAGCTGTGACTAAATTGGTTCCATTTGAGGAATAAATCTCGGGCTTACCTGATTCATCAAAAAATATATATTGGGTTACTGGTTGCATCTTAAACTTAGTTTATCAGAGTACATTACTAATGTAAATTAAACGGTAAGAACTACTTTTATAAAGAAAAATTTAGCATAGCCTCATTTCTAAAGGTGACTAAGAAGAATACTATAACCCCTTGACACTAGACATATTTGTACATACAATGTACACATATGAACATAAGCATAAGATAGCATGAAATTAAAATGTCTACTTTAGAGAAACAATTATTGGATAAATTTAAGACAATCTATTTTAAAAAATATGGAATACAACTAAGTGAAAAAGAAGTTACTGAACAGGCAGAAAGTTTTCTTAATTTAATGAGAATTTTAATAAAACCGACTAAGAATATAAATTTAACTTATGAATAACATACTTGAACCAAATTTAACTATAAATAGTTATGTTATTTATTGCCGTAAAAGCAGCGAATCCGACGAGAGACAAGTCCAGTCTTTAACTGACCAAATGGATACTCTTCTGCCTTTTGTTGAGCAGAGGGGATTGCAGATTACAGGGGAGCCTTTGCAAGAATCAAAATCCGCCAAATGCCCCGGAAGACCGGTTTTTGACGAGATGGTTGATCTAATTGAGCAAGGATTAGCTAACGGAATAATTCTTTTAAATCCCTCACGTTTATCCAGAAACACGGTTGATACAGGAAGAATTATTTACTTAATGGATCAGGGAAAGCTGCTAGAAGTAGTTACTCCTTATCAGACGTTTATAAATAATCCTTATGACAAATTTATGCTTAATCTTCTATGCACCCAAGCAAAACTGGAAAACGATAATAAGAGTGTTACTGTCAAAGATTCTTTAAGACTTAAAGCGGAAAGAGGAGACTTTCCTGGGAAAGCTAGAGCCGGATATATAAACAATCACGAAAAAAATCAAGGATTAAGGGATATTTCCGCACATCCTGTTTACTTTTCACTGATGAAAAAAGTGTTTAGGATGGCGCTTACCGGTAATTATAGCGTTGAAAGATTAACTCAAGAAGTAGAAAAGTTAGGCATTAGAACTCCTGAAGGAAATGTTATTGGTAAAACATCTATGCATAGGTATTTGCGCGATCCCTTTTACGCAGGTAAATTTATCTATAAGGGAAAACTATATAAAGGAAATCATCCGGCTTTAATAACTGATGATGAATTTGAATTGCTCCAGAAAATTTTATCCAATAAATCAAAAGGGAAACAACATAAACACGATTTTCCATTTGCCGGAATAATTAAATGCGGGGAATGTAGCTTTTGCGTTACCGTTGAAACTCATACTAAAAAATACGTAAACGGAACTTCTCAAGTTTTTACATACTACCGCTGTTCTAAGAAAAACAAGATTGTAAAATGCCAACAACCATATGTTTCTTCGGATAAACTTGAAGAACAGATTGAGAGGGAATTAGGCAAATTTGAGTTAGACCCTGAATTTGCGGATTGGGCTTTTGAGGCGTTAGAAGAAGTTAAGAGTAATGACCAAATTGCTTCTAAAGATAGCGTTGAGGCATTGCAGAGCGCCTCAGACGGAGTTAATAAAAGAATAAATAACTTATTGGCTTTAAAAATATCTCCGGATAATTCAGACGGTAGTTTATTATCTGATGACGAATTTAAAGAAAAGAAAAGAGTGTTACTTACAGAAAAAAATAAAATAATTAAGGAGTTAGATCAAACTGATTTATCTAATCCTGAGTGGGGAAGGATTGGGAGAAACGGGTTTAACTTCGCCCTAGAAGCTCTAGAAAAATTCAAAAATGGGGATACTGATGATAAAAAATTGATTATTAAGACTGTCGGCTCGAACCTGATCTTACTGTATCAAAAATTACAATTTCAGCCTCGATTTCTGTTTTTAAAGTATAAAGAGGGCATAGAAAAAACAAAGCAGGAAATCGCTCGGCTCGTACCTACAATTAGCTTGTCGGAACAAGCTAATCTCGAAAATTACGTTAAAAATTATATATGGTACCGCCAGTGGGAGTCGAACCCACGATTTTCGGGATGAGAACCCGGCGTCCTAGGCCACTAGACGATGGCGGCGCGGTTTAATTATATCATTTGCCTCGAATTGATTAAAGAACGAT
>CAVRKE010000001.1:0-608320 GCA_963722305.1 Candidatus Levyibacteriota bacterium | reverse complement strand
CAAATTGTCCACTAAAGGAGGCCTGGGTCTGATGGTTTCCCGAGGCAATATTGTTCATTAGACCGGTAAAGGCAAATGCGGCGGAAGCGGTAGAGTAGGTTGAGTCTGTACCAAGCAACAGGTCGTCACTTGTATGAATAGGTGAGAGTGCTCCGGTTTGTTCTGTCCAGAAGTTAAATCCGCCGCCGGTTTGCGCTACCCAATTTAAAGTTCCCGAACCATTGGTTGATAATACGTATCCGCTTGATTGTCCGCTGACTGGCCATGCGTAGGCTATTCCGCCCAAAGTAATTGTGCTGGCGCTATTGGAGAGGATAAGATTGCCACCGGTTGTTAAATTTCCGGAGAATAAACCGGTTCCGGCAGCGGTTAAGTTTCCGGCACTGTCAACCGTAAATTTAGCAATTCCACTGGTGGAAGCGCTAATGAGCGGACCTGTGCTGTTTTGATTGATAGTTAAGGCTGATTGTCCACTTGAGGTAGCAAGGACAGCCAGTAAGTCATCAACTTCAACGGCGCCCACGGCTGTCGAGATATTGTTATTGTTTGTGCTATTTATTAATGGTTTTTGCAAGTCGATCTGGCCTAAACCGTCAGGAGCAAGAACAACGTTTCCGCCTGAACCGGTGGTTGTACCAATCAACATGCTTTTTCCTAACAGTTGAAATTGTCCGCCGGTGGCCTGAAAAGTCGTACCCACGCTGCCGCCGATGGTCAAAGTGGGTGAGCTGGCGGTTGAATCAAGCGCCAAAACAGTATTGGTATAAGCGGTTAGTCCGGCTTGGGTGGTCGGTGCCATTCCCTGCAATAGCTCCGAATTGGTGGCGTAAGCCACGGTGGCTACCTGTTGCCTTGGGGTTAACTCGGCGGTGTTGCCGACGCTAACGCCTAGAAACAGGGCAGACTCGGTGGCAAATAAAGCCTGGGGAATTTGACAAGCCCCGGTTGCCGGAACTAGGGCGTTTGCGCAGGGAGTTAAGGTATTACCCAATAAAATTGAGAAGATTCCGTCTTGATCCGGACTGACCAGGTCCTCTTCCTGCCAGAGAAGATCTGCAGAGCTTGACGCTGGCGCCTGAGCGTCGTAAATGCTAAAACGTAAAGCCGTGGGTGTAGTGATTGGGTTATCGTTATTGTCGGTTAGTCTTCCCTGAAAAGATAATATTCTGGGCGGAGCGGTGGGAGTTCCACCAGCCGCTAGAGTTGGAGCCTGATTGCCTTTTTCGAAAAAGGCATTATAGAAGCCAAAACTGAGCGCCGTTAAGAAGATAATAAGGATAGCAAAATGAAAGTAATGGGTGATTGGATATGAATGATATGTTTTGTACCATTTTGGTCGATTATAGCGAAGAGTAAACCAGGCTTTTTTGTACCAGGGAAAGTATTTGGTTGAAACTTCCAGTGGAGCGTAAAGTTCTTTCGGAAGGTTTTTAATCCCTAAAATATCTTCCGCACTAATCGCTCTTGGGATCCTAAGCGCTTTTACTTTTTTAAAAACAGGTTGGCCTTTAATTTTCCAAAACGCATAGTCGGTTTTTTGAAGTAGACTGGCCAGTGGGTTAACTAAGGCCTGGTCAAGCATAAACAGAGTAGAGTTTGATACCTTTTGAAATAGTCGAATCGGCGGAAAGTGTGAATACACATACGCTGTTTGCTTAGCCTCAATGGATGGTGTTTTCACAGACTGGGGGATATTCAGCGCGGCTTTTTGTTCTTCGACGTTGTTGGTGGTAAGACTAAAGCTAGGGATCAGGCTCTCTGCGAGCGCCCAGGCAAGATACCTGCGAAGCGATGACAGTTTTCGGTTAATAGTTGCCGGAGAAAAATTACTTTGGGTTAAGAGTCTTCGTTTGTACTCTTCAATTAGCTGTGAGTTAATGTTGTTTAATACATTTGCATTTTGAGTGGCGAAAGCGTTTTTTGCTCCGGTTACTTCTTCGGCCCAAGAGAGAAACTGCCTAATATCAATTAAATAATTCTTAATGGTTAAGTGCGAGGCGTTGTAAACGTAAAGGTGGTTTTTAAAATCTCGAAGATGCCATGGGTCAGCTTCAGTTTTTTGGTTATTTGCAGTCAGTTGTTCAAAAGGCGAGTGTGCAATTATGCCTTCAAGTTTCAAAAAACCAAAGAACTTGCGTAATGAAGAAAGGTGCCTATTTAAAGAACTGGCAGAGAAAGTCTCGGATAAATTAGACTTATAGGCATTAATTGTTTGTGCGGTTATCTCCCTGGAAGGAAAAGTTTTATGGTAAGTTGTCTCAAACCAGCGGATGAAGTGGTTAATATCAGATAAATAATTTTTCACAGTGACATTTGCTGCCTTATTATCCTGTGAAAATAAATAATCTTTAAATTGGCTTAATAAATTCATGCTTATTGCCGAGAGAAGTTCTCAAAAAAAGACCATCTAGCTTCGAGATTATACGGATTATACGGTTTATATTCGATTAATAAAAAAAAATTAACCACACTATTAGAATAAGGAGTCTATGAAAACAATGTCAAGAGCCCAGAGTAAATGTTGATGATACATTTTGTAGCACATTGTTATATATGCTAATCACCAGGTAAAACCGTGAAAATTTAACCAATTATTCTTGTTTTTACGCATAGTAAGGTTTTTTTGACGTGCAAATTTATCTCATTCATAATATATCGATTTATATCAACTTGCCGTTTTTATTTTTAGCTTCGGTTTTGTAACGACAATCTTTCACATAGGCGTGTTTGTTTTTCACGTCTGTTTTTACAAGGAGGGTTTTGCCTATCCAGATCATAATTTAGCAGTTCGATTATCAAAGTGATAGCGTCTTTAATAATGGAGTTTAGACTGTTATATCGGTAAAATCGTTCATTAGTTTTCTGAAAAATTGCTAAAAATCATCAGCTGTCCTCAAAACACTGCTTTTGCTAGAATACAGCTTGATTATTGCCGTATTTTTCCTCACAATATACAATAGAAGTGCTATTATTTAACCAATGAAGAAGATACTGCCCATATTTTTATTATCAACACTCATACTGGTTTTTAGTTTATCTGGTCCTGTTTTTTCGCAAATTACCCGTTTGCCAACGGCTGCTCTGCCTACTCAGGTTGAGGCCTCGGTTGGGGAGTTTTACCTTAATCTTTCCGGATACATTGCTCCTAATGCCTCAATTGTTTTAACCATTGATGGAATTTTTGCCCGGGCGACGGTTGCCGACGGAAATGGAGACTTTTATATTACAGACGTCTTAATTAAAAGAGGCTTTTCCAGTTTTTGTCTGGATGCCATTGATTTTGAAAGACTGGGGGAGTCCTATACCTGTTTTAACATTCCGCCGGCCCAGGCTTCGGTAACCATGAAGGATATCTTTCTTCCGCCAACGCTGGGCCTTTCACGAACCGAAATCAACGAGGGCTCAAGCGCCAAAGCGTTTGGTTATTCCATGCCTGGGGCACTGGTTAGCCTTTACTTAAGTAACGGAACTGTGCTTACAACCACGGCAGACCCCACTGGTTACTATGAGTTTACGATTAAAGATTTGAAAGCAGGCAATTACAGCTTATATACCAGAGCAGAGCTTAATCATAAGCAATCGCTGGAGCCAACAAAGAAGCTTAAGCTGAAGTCACTTTCCTGGTGGGATCAGTTTCTGGCTTTTCTTAAAAACCTCTGGGACAAATTACTCAAATTCCTAACCAATTTGGCGCTCGGGCCGCTTTGGCTTTTAATACCGCTGATTATCCTCATTATTATACTGTTAATAAAGCTGATTGGTTTCCATCCGTTCGAGAAAAAACGCCCCTTGCATCACAAATGGTGGATGGGATACTAAAAGAATTCTCAATTCTCAATTCTCAATTCTCAATTCTCAATTCTCAATTCTCAATTCTCAATTCTCAATTCTCAATTCTCAATTCTCCGTAGCGTTCATTAAAGTAAAGATAGAATGCAAAGACGGAAAGTCCCCACTCAACCAAGACCAAGTCAATAGTCACAGAGATTTGACTTTAGGAAAAACGATATCGTTGCGAGAAATGGAAGCTATTTTGTTTCTTCTTTAATCAGTGGAGCAGTTGGTGTAGCTTCTGGTTTCTGAGGCTCTTTAGCAGCCTTAGCTTTCTTTCTCTTCCTGAGGTAGAGAGCAGTCAATATCAGGGCGACGATGACGAGTATAATTACTAAGGCTATCTTCCAAGGGAAGACCCAGAAATAAACGGTGGCAACTAAAGGCAAGTTGTTGTTGAGGCCGTAGGTGCCCATCAAAACTGCTCGATATCTGCCAATCATCAGTGTTTGGCCAAAACTGTTCTCAAAATCCCTGGCGGTTTCGGGGAAAATATTATATCTGGCTAAATTTTGGTTTTGATTGAAGAAAAATCCGGAAACAGTGATAGTGGCTTTAGGATTAATATGGAGGTCGCCCAGGTTTTTAATTTCAGTTAAGATTTTCACCGGGCCGTACTCTTGGAATGGAGAGGCAAAAAACTTGGAGACAAGGCTGTTCTCGGTAACCGGACCGTTAACCGTGATGTAAAACAAAGAGCCGACTTGAGTATTGACTACGCCACCGGTTTTTTTCTGGGGAGTAGTGACCGGAGCATAGACAATTCCGGCATAATGGCCGCCGGGACTGGCGTTGGCCGGAACCTGGACGTAATAATTGACTTTTTGTACCTGATGCGGGTTTAAAGTAAAGGTGTCGGGGTAAATGGCTATCCAGGCAGCAGCAGAATATTTATTGTTTAAGGTGCCTGCAGGGAGAAAGCTGGGTGTTCCAATAGTGTCAGTAACAATATAATCCCTGACAGTCAAATTAAAGGTTAAAGGCACGTCGGTGTCGTTGATTAGTTCGGTTGTTCCCTCGGATCTTGCTCCGGGGTTTAATTTAACCTCAATTTGCGGATTAATGACAGTGTATGACCTTTGTAGCTCTTGGGCTCTGGCCCCTTGGGCCAGAATACTACCAATACATACCAATACTATCAATAAACCAATAACTCGATATTTAGATATTTGTAGAATTTGCCATTTGTAGTATTTATTTATTTGGTTGGGCAGTTGCTTATGCATATTTTAAAATGTCGGTGTTGCGACGTAAGTAAAAACTGTTGAATAGGTTCCTGCCGGTACAATTGCTCCTGCTGTAGCAGCATATTCAATGGTTGTTTGACTCAATGAAGATGAACCTAAAGAATAATTAGAAATGGTTGCATAATAGCTATTCGTGCCTGCGTTCCAGGGATTTGAGTAAAGGGCATTTGCCGACCCAATCACTCCACCGGTGCCCCAAGTTCCGGTAGCAACTGTTGGTTGATATGAGGTACCGGCTGCACACGGATGAATGCCAAAGTATGAGTAATTCGCTCCATAAGCGTTAAAACGCGCAGGAACCGGACTGTCGTTGCCTTGCAAACCATTTTGGCCGGCATTAACAATATTATCGGGGATAACATAGCCTGAGCTAGGATTCCAGAACTTCCCGGAAGAGGTGGCAGTAATGACGTAAGACCCGGCATTGGTGCTAACAAATAAGTTTTGGGCAGAAACGTTATATTGTGTGTTTGATAAATATCCGAGATTGACAAAAGTGGCGGTTGAATCGTTACCTGCCCCCGGATTGGTGGTATCGTAAGTGCAGGCAAGTGTTCCGTTTGGCACGCCGGCGATGGTAAAAGTAATGTACGGTTGGACCGTGCCCTGGACCTGGACAGATTCGTTCGTAGCAATGGCCGTAGCACCGGAATCAAGCGGAGCGCCACCGGCATCTGTAGTCTGGATGGCGATTTTCCATTGGTCACTGCTGCCGGCGGCTAAAGTTTTAGTCGGGTTAATCACTGTCGGAACAGTACCAACTGTCACCGTGATTGTGCCAGCGGCTAGTGGACCAGAAGTGACTTTACACTGGATGACTGGCGCATTGATTGTGATTTGACCGGTTGGACACTGGGTGCTGGCGCTAAAGGTTACTCCGGCTGCTGCCAAATTATTAAAAGCAAAGGTTGTAGCGGATGGCGAAGCAGAATTGTTTCCCGCACCCGGAAAAGTAATTGTGATATATCCGTTAGTTGGAATTGGGGTTAGTGTGGTAAATTTAATAATGTGTACGGCAGTAATAGGGGTGACTATGGCATCTCCCTTATGGTGAGCAAGTGACAAACAACCGCTTCCTCCACAAGGTCCGCCGAAATAAACAGTTTTTTGGCCGGCCGACGGAATTCCGCTGGCTGACATTGAAGCAATTAAGACAGTATTGCCTATTGTTTCAGCTCCGTTTGGATCCGGCATGACCACAGCCGAATCTGAAGCCAGGAAAGTTGAGCCGTTATCGACAATTGCTACCGAAGTTCCAGCTGCTCCTGCTGCTTGGTCTGCGGCCAGCGGAGCGGAGGCAGAAGGTCGAGAAGTGGAGACAGAATCGGATACTGCCGTAAGGGTAGCCGCCTGGGCGGCTTTGACAAAAAATAATCCTCCCCATAGAAGGACAATCATGGACAGGATAATTCTTTTGTTAACTTCCATCTATATACTATTATATGAATAACTTTTCACACATTGTCAATAGGGAACAATTGATAGCGTACCAATATTAGTGGGGTAAATCGTTGTATTCGGATTATCATATTGAGATAATCGATTGAGTATCCTCTGGTAACAGAAGCTAGGAGGTGAAATATAAGGAAAAAAAATACGATGTCCGATCTGTCAATCACTTTCAACAAGACGGGCTGGAAACAGATGGGTAGGAAAAGAAAAACGGTATCAGAAGCAGCGTTTCGTTTGTCTTAATTGCCACAAATACTTCAGTTTTAAACACAGGAAAGGAATAATCGGTCAAGCACTTCAGAAGAAGGTCTTCCGTGACAGTTTGGAAGGCAGAAGCAGCATTCGCACCATTGCCAGACGAAAGAGGCTCTCCAAAACCACAGTTTCATTAGCCGTTCTGGAGGTTGCCAAACAAACAAAAGGCAGTATCTGGATAGCCAAACATTTTCAGCCTAAGTGGGGACATGTACTCTCGGTGGATGGGAAAATCATTCGTGTCTTTGATCCAATAGCCGAGCGGTTTCAAGGAAGCGGTCATGAGAAATCATATCTTCTGAAAAAGACCTGGTTAGCGGGTGTGGATGTGATGACCAAAGATTTACCCCATTACCAAATGGCTGAGGGAGAAACCAAAATCGATCTGTATGAGTACTTCAAAACATTGAAAAATGATATTGGCTATGATTTAAAAGTGTTAGTCTGTGACGGAAATCCGGAGACAATGACAGGAGCACAGAGAATCTACGGTCCAAGTATCGGTGTTCAGCTCTGTGTCAGGCATTTCATTGAAACACTTAAAACAATCGCCAGGGAAGAAAAGCGGGAGGAGAGGAAGATAACCGAAAACCTGGTTGGTTACGTCTGGTTAGCGCTGGCAATGAGAAAAGAGGAAGAGTGTTTAGAGCAATTAAAGGTACTTCAGACACTAGCGAAGACCCGCTGCCAAAGACTAATCATGCAAAGCTTAAATCAACATCTGTTTTTACTGACCACCCATTTTCGCTTTCACGATCAATACTTTGTTCCCAGCTACAACAATGACGCTGAGAACCTGTTTAAGCAACTAAGCTTGAGGTTAAAAAGCTGGAATATGTTCAGAAACAAAGAAAATGCAGAGCATTACTTAAAAACCTGGGCATTGGCTAGAAGATTTACCAAGTTTACCGATTGCAGAGGTGATATGAACAGATTAAAGAATGGGAAAGCGCCACTGGAATTAGCGGGAGTAAACATTAGGGGAATTGATTACCTAAATTTGTAACTGAAAAGCAGACGAAATTTGGTACGCTATCGAACAATTTGGATTTTGGCCTCAAAATTGCCTAAACTTCTTTTTGATCCTTAAAATTATAAAAGTAATGATAATAATTATTGCCAAAATCCCGAGTAAATATTCACTCGGGAAGGCAAAGAAAAAGACGGTTTTCCGAAAAAGCGGTCCACTTGTCGATAAAGCCAGGGTTAGGGTGGCCGTATAAGGGCCGACTAACAGTTTTTCCGGCCAGACCGCCACCGGATACCGGTTGCTGTCCGCTACAGCCTTCACTGTTTGGTAATCTTTAGAATTGAGATCCGACTGGATAGAGTCGGGCATTCTTCTTACCGTATTGGAAAGGATATTTACGGGAAGAAGGTTGACTTTGCCGATGTTTTGGCCAAACATATTGGTAATCACAATGTCTCCCTGGGGGGTAATATAATGGTCGCTGGTATTTTTAATGCTCACCGTAAAGGGAACAGGGCCACTAGTCATAAGCGGCGGAGCGGAGAAATTCTCAATATAGCCTTTGGTTTGCCCAACCGGGCCGACCGATAAAAGAATATTGCTGGCAATGCTGGCGGTGGCTGCGGAAAAGTTACTATTATTAACGGTATTTTGGTTACTTGAAGTAAAAATAAGTGAAACGTAATAATCGCCCTTGCTTTGGTTATTGGGAATTTGAATGTCTAAGTTGAGGTTCTTTTTTTGTTTTGGAGCCAAAGTGAGAGTTTGGATTTGAGCATTGTTGTTATCTGCGACGGAAATTTTCTGCAACAGCGACGGGTCGGGAAAAGAGCTAAAGTCGGTGGAAAATGAAACAGTGCCGTTTTCCGTGCCTGCGGCGGTAAATGGCATCAGGGAAATAAGCAAATTGATACTCGAGTCAGAATAATTTTGGATAAAAAAAGGCGCCTTAATGATGGCAGGCGGAGTGGCCTGAATTTGGAAAACCGGCGGATAAATACCTAAATCCACAGTTTGGGCCTGAGCGATGTTTACGTTAACTAACAATTGATATAAATTGCATACTGTGAAAATTAATAAAATTTTGATGATTGTTTTCATAAGTTAAAAAGTCGGTGTTGCTATGTAATTAATTAAATTGGTATATAGGCCGGCGCGTTGCAGTCCCGAGACGTTAACCTTGTAAGTGACCTGTCCGACTTTATTTCGGCCAACCTGCAGACTGCTCATAATTACTATGGCCGACGGTGAAGCAATAAACGGTTTGTAATAATTAGCGGTTGAAAATTGACTGTCACAATCAGTTGCCGATATGTTGTCGCATCTGTAACCAAAGCCGTAAGTGAGGGAACTGGTCCACAGCGCGGCGGTTGTCGGAGTGCAATCTCCGCTGTCACAAGTAGTGGCCGGAATTTGTGTTCCGTAAGCGTCGGAGGTCAAATTCCGGTTTTCGGAAACAGTCACCTGGTAACCATAAGCAGAGCCATTGGAAATAGTTAGGGTATTGGTTCTTAATACCGGAATGGTTGGGCTGATAATGCCAAAATCAATAAAGATATTGCTAATCGTAAATCGGAAAGGAATGTTAGAAAGGACGTATTCAAAGCCGGCTTTAACTTTATAATTGGGGCCGGAATAGAGCCCCGGGCTGGTCTGGCCGACGGTATACAACAGTTGGTAGCTGGGGCCGGTTGGGTGTCCGGCAATTGAGTTCAAATTACCCATTTGGATAATGTACTGCGAATTACTCATGGTTTGGGCAAGCGCCGTTGGCGCGGAAGTAACAAAGAAGAAGTAAGAAAGAAGAAGTAAGAAATAGGTAATTCTCGTTTTTGTGAGGGTGAGTAACTCTTTTTTCTTAAATCTTAAATCATAAATCATAAATCATAAATCTTTATTGGCGCTCTCGGCGCGGAGGTCTTCGGTTTCTTCCAAAATCTCGTTGAGTTTTTCCAAATCTGGGCCTTTCAAGTTGGCTTTCTCGTCTTTGACAACTTCCTCAATATCCTCGGCAATAGTGTCGGCGGCTTCCTTGGTTCTTTCTTCCAAAGCTTCGACTTTTTCCTCTTCCTGGTCGGTTTTGCGGTACTGCGCGCCAAAAAAGTAAGCTAAGGGAGATAAAAGCAGTAGTGAGCCAAGCTTTAAACCGCTGTTTAGAAGATCAGTTTTCAGGGCATCGGGCAGAAAAATTACAATCGTGCCCAGAACAAAGACAAAAACCATACTAGGGGCAAAGACAAAGGCGATGCCGAAGGCCAAAAAGTACAGCAGGAAGTAAAGTAGGGAATTAAAACCGCCGGTGGAAAAAATTAGCAGGAATATCAGAGTATTCAAAATAAAAATGCCCCACGGGCCTTCGCCGCCCATGGTCAGAAAACCTTTACCCCGTTTTCTTAACGACAAAACCAAATATGCTGCAACCAAAACGCCAATCACCGGGACTGTCAGGTCACTCAACTGCAGAAAACGCCAGAAGAAAACTAAAACAAAAGATAAAACAAGAAGAGAGACTTGCAGTAAAGACTTCATACTTCTATGGTAGGCAATCTGAGGGATAAATTCAAGTCGATTACTTAATTTGTATAGAATCCTGAAACTTGATATACTTTTGGCGAACAGAAATTTCTAATTCTTAATTTCTAATTTCTAAACAAATTCAAATGCCTAAATCATTAAAAATTAAAAATTCTAAATTAAAAATTGGCCCACGGTATTTTCCGAGTGAAATTGAGGCGAAATGGCCCCATAAGAAGCTTGCCTTGCGCCGAAGGCTTCCAGCCTCGCGCTCGCAAGGGGCGCTCTCACGGGGCAAGCGGGAGAGATATTTTCCCCAGGAGATAGAACCGTATTGGCGGAAAGTTTGGCAAGAGAACGGGCTTTACAAATTCGACGAGGCTGCAAAATCTCCCAAGTATTACAACCTGGTTGAATTGCCGTATCCTTCCGGCGACCTGCATTTGGGGCACTGGTTTGCCTTCACGCCACCGGATACCCACGCCCGGTATAAAAGAATGAACGGTTTTAACGTTTTCTTCCCGAACGGTTTTGATGCCTTTGGTCTGCCGGCGGAAAACGCCGCGATTAAAAGAGGAGTCCACCCACAAGATTGGACGATGAAAAATATCGCCACCATGCAGAAGCAGTTTGGCACAATGGGAACAATGATTGACTGGTCGCACGAAGTGATCACTTGTTTACCGGAATATTACCGTTGGAACCAGTGGATTTTTCTCAAAATGTTCGAAAAGGGGATTGCTTATCGCGGAAAGGCTTTGTCCAACTGGTGTCCGGTTGACCAAACTGTTTTGGCTAACGAGCACATCGAAGGCGGAAAATGTTGGCGCTGCGGTGCGGAAGTTGTCCAGAAAGAAGTTGAGCAGTGGTTCCTTAAAATCACACAATATGCAGACGAGCTTATTTGGCCTGAAGACTCACGGGGTCCTGCCGCCGGTTTCCTTCCCGCCAGTGCTTCTCATTCGCAAAGCTCAGAGATGCGCGCTGCCGGGAGCCCTTCCTCAGGCGTCACCCCTTCAGACGTTGACTGGCCCGCCAGCAATGCTTCGCAAAGCGATGCGGACTGGCCGAAAATGGTTAAAGAAGGTCAGAATAACTGGATTGGCAGGTCGGAGGGAATGCTGCTTCAATTTCCAATTGTCGGGGGTCCTGTCTCATTTTACCCCCGTCCGATGTCCTCGGTCGATAAACTCCCTGCGGGCACTCGCCGGGGGTCCCCCGCGCTCGCCACCCCCGACTTTATTGAGGTTTTTACTACCCGGCCGGATACCACCGACGGAGCAACGTTTATGGTGGTTGCCCCCGAGCATCCGTTTGCGCAAAACATCAAAACAAAAGAAGTTCAAGACTACATCAAGGCGGCTCAAAAGAAAACCGAAATGGAGAGAAAAGAGGACAGAAGCAAATCCGGAGTTTTCACGGGAAAGTTTGTGAAAAACCCGGTCACCGGTAAGGAAATTCCGGTATGGGTGGCGGATTATGTTTTGGCGGGCTATGGCACCGGTGCCATCATGGCGGTACCTTTTGCCGACGAACGGGACAGGGAATTTGCCGAAAAATTCAAGCTACCGATTGTCGAAACTACCTTCAAAGCCAAGCCGGTGGGCAAGAAGATGGTTAATTACCATCTGCGCGACTGGTCGGTTTCCCGTCAGCGCTACTGGGGAACACCAATTCCCATCATTTACTGCAAGCACTGCGCTCGGGGTCCTGTCAGAAGTTTCCCTTCACCCTTGTCAAGCAAGCGAGCTCCCTTCGGTCCGCTTGCCAGTGCTCCTCATTCGCAAAGCTCAGAGATGCGCGCTGTCGGGAGCCCTTCCTCTTCTACCACCCCTCACAAGATCTTAATAATCGATGATGAGGAATACGCCATGATTCAAGTTCCCTACGAAGACTTGCCGGTGGAACTTCCCTATAACGTTGATTACACGCCCAAAGGCAAGCCACCGTTGGCAACAGATGAAGAGTGGCTTAACACTACCTGTCCCAAATGTGGTGGCAAAGCCAAAAGAGACGCCGAAACCCTGGATACTTTCTTTGACAGCGCCTGGTATTACTACCGCTATGTGTCACCCGACTACTCGGATGGGCCGTTTGACAGCCAAAAAGTCAAAACACTGATGCCGATTGACGTCTATTTCGGCGGTTCCGAACATACACTCGGCCACACTTTATACGCCAGGTTTTTTACCAAGTTCTTTAAGGACATCGGTTTGGTTGAGTTTAGTGAATTTGCCAAAAAAAGGGTGCAGCACGGTGTAATTTTGGGTCCCGACGGCAACCGCATGAGTAAGTCTAAAGGTAACGTGGTTAACCCCGATGACGTGGTCAAGGAATTCGGCGCGGACACGGTCAGGCTGTATCTGTGCTTTATGATGCCGTATGAAGCCACCGCTCCCTGGTCAAGCGGTGCGATTTCCGGCATTTACCGGTTCCTAAAAAGAGTTTGGGAGCTGCAAGATAAAATCCCAAATCCCAAATCCCAAATCCCAAGTAAGTTAAGTCAGGAAGATTTACTGCAAATGCATAAAACCATCAAAAAAGTGGGGGATGACCTCAACACTTTTCAGTTCAATACCGCGGTGGCAAGCCTCATGACTTGGCTTAACTATCTCTCTGCCAAAGAGAAAATCGCCAGGGAAGAGTACGCAACCTTCCTAAAACTACTGGCGCCATTTGCCCCGTTTATCACCGAGGAACTCTGGCAGTTACTTAATCCGAATGCTAACAATGTTTCAATGCGGGGTCCTGTCCCGGGTTTTCCTTCACCCTTGTCAAGCAAGCGAGCTCCCTTCAGTCCGCTTGCCAGTACTCCTCATTCGCAAAGCTCAGAGATACGTGCTGTGGTGAGCCCTTCCTCCCGTGCCACCCCTTTTAAGTCAGTTCATTTGGAAGAATGGCCAAAATATGACCCAAAATATTTAGTTGAAGACGAAATCCAAATCGTTGTTCAGATTAACGGGAAGTTAAGAGACACGGTAACAATTCAAAGTTCAGAATTAAAAATTCAGAATAAGGTAGAAGAGCAGGTGAAAAGTAGTGAAAAAGTTGCAAAATATCTGGCGGAAAAAGAAATTAAGAAAGTGATTTATATAGAGGGAAAGTTAATAAATTTCGTCGTCTAATATTGCCCTATGGACTTAGAGAGTTTAATTGCCCAATTCTCGCCGTTTTTTCGAAAATATTGGCTGCCACTAGCCTTGTTTTGCCTCGGGTTGATGTTCTTTATATATGGTTTGATAGCGTTCTTCGGTTCAGCTTCAAAAAGCCAGGATATTACTTTCCAAAAGGCGGATTCAACTTCGGTTTCCGAGTCAAAAGCGGACAATTCGAATTTAATTCTGGTGGATGTTGAAGGTGCGGTGGTGGTGCCGGGTGTTTATAAACTGACTGCTAATTCTATTATTCAAGACGCTTTAGTTTCCGCCCAAGGGCTATCCTCAGACGCCGACCGGGACTGGGTAGCCAAAAATATAAACCTGGCGGCGAAACTGTCCGACGGAGCAAAAGTGTATATCCCCAGAGTAGACGAAACTACAAATTCAAATACGCAAATCCTAAACAACAATGACGAAGCTTCAGCATTAATTAACATTAACACGGCAAGTTCCCAAGATTTGGATTCCTTGCCGGGAGTTGGTCCGGCTACGATTACCAAAATAGTCAACGGCCGGCCATACTCAGACATCAATCAGTTACTGGACAAAAAGGTGGTTTCCAGCAAAGTCTTTTCCGAAATTAAAGATAAAATTTCAGTTTATTAGCTACTAGACATTAGCAACTAGTTAACTAAACACTAGTGGCCAGTTGGTTTTTATGACCAAACGATTATCCTTGTTTACTGTTTTATTGATTATTGTTCTTTTGTTAAGGCTGTGTTTGTTCTATTCTCAGAAAAGCGAATACAAAGACGGGCAAAGTATTAGCTTTGAAACAACTGTTTCTTCCGATCCGAAGTTTTCCGGTAACTACCAGAATTTTTCGCTGAATTTACCAAACGGGGAGTTAGCCTTTGTCCAAACAGCCGGCTATCCGGAGTACGCTTACGGCGACAAGTTGGCGATTACTGGCACTTTAAAATTTAAACTGCTAAATAATAAATCGTCAATCATTTCAATCAGTTTCCCAAAAATTAATCTTGAAAATCCAAGCGGTGGTGGGTTAGCAGTTATTTATGCAATCCGCCAAAAAATAATCGGTTCTTTTCAGAACAGCCTGCCTAAAGATTCGTCAGCCCTTCTCTTAGGCATTGTTTTTGGCATTAAGCAGGACTTCTCAAAACAGTTTTTGGCAAATTTCAAAACAGTTGGCGTAATGCACGTCATTGCCGCGTCGGGAATGAACGTCACCATGGTAGCAGGGTTTCTTTTTTACCTGTTTGGGCTGTTATTTAAACGGCAGATGGCGATTTTCTTTAGCATTTTCGGATTGATTTTCTACGATTTTTTGGCCGGCTTTCAGTCATCGATTATCAGAGCTTCGATTATGGGAATTTTGGCTTTTTCCGCCCAAATACTGGGTAGGCAAAAAGATGCAATTTACATTCTCTTCTTAACCGGATTTATAATGTTGTTTTGGCAGCCAAATTTCTTGACTGACGTTGGTTTTCAGCTGTCTTTTGCCTCAACTTTAGGAATTCTGATTATTCCAAGACTTCTCAAGCGCTTCGAAAACGGCTGGTCGGCGGATTTAATCACCACGCTTTCGGCCCAAGCCGCCAGCCTGCCGATTCTAGTTTCCACTTTCGGCAACTATTCACTCTGGTCAATAGTGGTTAACGCCCTGGTGCTGTGGACGGTGCCGATTCTGATGATTCTCGGTGGCTTTGCCGCGATGGCCGCATTTGTTTTCACGCCTTTGGCCAAACTTTTCTTATATCTTTGCCTGCCGTTTTTAATCTATTTTGAGCTTATGACCAACTTTTTTGCCAATCTTAAAGGTTCGTTTATTTTCCAAAATGTCCCTTGGCAACTGTCGGCCGGCTATTATTTACTGTTAATTTCGCTGTTGGCAGCTCTTTTCAAAAAGCAAGATGACTAAATATCTTTATTTAACCTTGATAAGCCTACTTTTTTTGAGCGGTTTTTTCTTTTATCAAAACGCCAAATTCAATGACGGCAAATTACATCTGGTGGTTTGTAATGTCGGGCAGGGGGATGGAATTTTCATAAGGACCGCGGGCGGTGCAGACATTTTAGTTGACGGTGGACCGGATGATTCAATCCTTAACTGTTTGTCAAATCACATGCCGTTTTGGGACCACGACATTGAGTTAATGGTCTTAACCCACCCCCATGCGGATCACTTAACCGGGTTGATTTCGGTGTTAAGTCGATATAAAGTGATGCATTATGTTACAGAAAACGTAAAAAATGAAACAGCCGCTTTTAAAAGACTACAAGCCGCTTTAGCAGTCCAACACCTGACTGCCAAATATATTTTTTCCGGAGACCGGATTGATTTTGCGGATAAAACGCAACTTTTCACAGTTTGGCCAACCAATGAATGGATGGAAAACTTAAAACTACAAGATATCAAAAATTTGGCTCAAGAAGGATCTAGCCTGGATGTTAATGGTTATTGTCTAATTCAACTACTTTCTTACGGCAATTTTCGGGCCCTTTTGACCGGCGATGCCGGGTCTGTTGCCGAAGATAAGGTCGCTCAAGTGGTCGGAAAAGTGGATGTTTTAAAAGTTCCACACCATGGTTCCGCAACCGGAATGAGTGATTATTTCTTGTCGGAAATTAGTCCCGCATTGGCAATAATTTCCGTCGGTGCCAACAACCGTTACGGACATCCGGCAAAATCCGCGTTGGATCTTCTTAACTCTCATAACATCAAAACTTTGCGTACAGATGAAGATGGAAATATTGAAATAATTTCTGATGGCAACAGTTTTATTGTCAGACATGAATAGATTAGGGAAGTGTCCCGCCGCAGCGGGATCCCGCAGTGGGCGGGAGAAGTGGTGACCGACGGGAAGACTTTTAGCGTTATTAATTAATTAGTTGCGACGGGGTTTGTCCCGGACTGTTCACGACGTGTCTTTGGATAATTCTTGGTCCGCCGCCTTCAATCGGCAAATTAAAATAAATGGTGGTTCCCTTGTTAGTTCCTTCCGAAATCAAGCCAACGGTGCCATTGTGTGCTTCAACTATCCCTTTAATAATATACAATCCCAAACCGGTGCCTTTTTTGGCCAATTGGTGGGGGGTAGTCCGAATCTGGTAGTATTTGGAAAACAAATCTTTTTGGTCGCTTTTCGGAATGCCGATACCGTTATCAGACACACCGATAGTGATAAACCCGTCGCCGGGTTTGGCTGAAACAAGTATTTTGCCTCCGGCAGGGGTAAATTTGAGGCTATTGGAGACAAGATTATTTAACACCTGGGTGATGCGGACCGGATCAACTGCCACTTTTGGTAAGGGATAATAAATATCGGTGGAAATTAAAATTTGTTTTCTGTTAGCCTGAGGCATAAAGGGCTCAATCGCATTCTGAATAATACTTCCTATATCAGAAGATATCTTATTAATACTAAATTTGCCGGCCTCTATTTTGGCGGCATCGAGCACTTGATTGATTTGCTCCAACAGCGCTTTCGATTGCATATCCATAATTTGCAGTAGTCTTTTCTGTTGCTCTTTTTCCAAAGCGCCTTTGTCTTCAAAAGTCTCAATCATCAGCTCGGCGGAATCTTTAATAGCAGTCAACGGCGCTCTCAGTTCGTGAACAATCATGTGCGTAAAGTCCTCCTTAATGGTGGCAATCGATTTTTCAATCGTAATATCGTGGAAAAGGATTGAGGCGCCAATCGGTTGAGCATTTTTTTCGTCCAACGCATTCGGTACAGGCGTAATGAAGATGTCAAAAATTTTCTCGCCGATGGTAATTTCTTTATCCTCAAGCGCCGAGTTGGTGGTTAAAGACTGGTTGATTTTGTCCAAGAGCTTGTACTGTTGGCCAACGGCCGTAAGGATATCGGCAAAACCGGGAGCGGCAGAAGTCAGGTTTAGAAAAGTTTTGGCCGCGTCGTTGATAATCAACAGATTTTTGTTGGTATCGACCATGAAAACCCCGTCAACTAAGCTGGAAATCATCGCTGTCAGCTTACCTTTCTCCGTTTCAAGCACATATTCCAGCTTTGATAAGGCATTGGTTGCCTGGGCGACGATTTGATAAATAATGGTAATTTCCTCTTTGTAGGCATTTTTTTTGGTCGAGGAAACATTGATTAAGCCGACAACCCGGTTGCCAACAATCACCGGAATGTTAAAAAAAGAGGCGACGGTTTTTTGTTTTGTTTCATCCAGAGGGATACCAAACATGGTTTCTTCCAGCTGCTGGGGGAGGTTTCCAACTAATGCCGTAAGCGAGGCCAGCATGGTTTTTTTGACCTGGATAACGAAATTTGAATTGATATTTTCTTCCATATAAATTTTAAAAACCAGCTTTTCGCTTTTGAGGATAATGCTTGAAGCCGAAGAGTAGGGGAAAAGGTATTTAAGGCTACTGGTGATAACGTCAATGATTTTCTCCGCATCCAAAGAATAACCAATGCGGTCCTGAATTTCCTTTAAAATCAAAATTTGGTAAAGCCTTTGCTTTTCAACGGCCTCTTTTTGCACAAGCTCTGTTCGCGCCTGTCTTTGTTTAACCGACAAAACAATTAAAGTAATTGCTAAAATTGCGGTTACCCCAATTCCGGCGTAGTTAAAGAGGGCTATGGTCATACTTTAAGTATTAGATGTCAAACCGCAAATGTCAAATGTGGAATCAATTTTCAAGCAACAATTTTCAATTTACAATGAATTTTCAATAACCAATTGGTTATTCAATGAAAATTGGTAAATGGGAATTGTAAATTTTAGCGAAGCTATTTCGTGAGGGATTCCAATTTGTCGCCGGTTTTTTTGCTGCCGATAACTATCAAATATGTGCCGATAAGGAAAAAAGGAGCTTTAATCAAAAGCAAAATTAGAATGATTGAGGTGAGGGTTGAGGAAGAAACCAAAATATACGACTCAATGGCATCGATTACAATGGCTGCAGCTATAAACAGCACCCCGATGGAAATGACTTTGAAGCCGTTGGCCAAAATTCCCGTTCCGAACTTTTTGGTGACGCTGGCCATAATCACTCCGGCCGCCACCGAAGCCAGCGCGGCAATAAATGAGGCTGCTTCAATCACAATCGTTAATAATTTTTGTAGGTCAATCATGGCGCTGTCCTTTCGCTGACGCTATCTGCGGTTGGCGCTTGGGCGGGAGCTTCAGTGGCTGCCGGAGTTTGGGTGGTTGGGTTGACAATTGTTTCTGCTACTCCGGTTGGATACATTGACAACAGCGGTTCCATGGTTTTTTTGACAATTAAGCCGGACAGTTGCACGAACTGGTCGATTAGCCCCTGGATTAAGGCCTGTGGTTGCCCTTCAATATTGACCACTGTTCCGTCATCGGCAACCGTCAAGCCTTTGACATTTCTGGCTTTGGCGAGAGTAATACTTGGGCCCAAGATAACCATTTGTTTTTGGATAACCTCGGTCAAGAGTTTTTTATAATCTGTGTTGGCAGCCGGTTGCATGGTTATTGAATTTTTAGAGCCTCTTTTACTTTTAAAACTACGTCCTTGGGCTCAACCTGGTATTTAAACAGATAATCAACTGCGCCGTGCTCAATCGCTCCTCTGACCAACTCCTCCTGGCTGAAATTGGAGAGAAGAATAACGGGGATATTTTTGGTTGTTTCGTCCTCTTTTAGTAAGCGTAAGACATCATTCCCGGCCATGTCAGGCATGACCTGATCTAAAATAACAATGTCCGGCTTATCGCTTTTGGCTTTGTTTAATCCGTCCTGTCCGGTAAGGGTGGAGTCAACTTCAAAACCCTCCTTCACTAAAGCGGTAGAGAAAATTTCTATTAAATCCTCGTCGTCGTCAATAAAAAGTACTTTCATACCTACTATTAACCCTAGCAGCAATAATCATAAATTGCAAGGGCTTATTTCGTAAAATCGATATCAAACCAGACGGGGAAATGGTCGGAATATTTGACTTTTCCGACGGTGGCATTTTTAACTACGCAACCGTTATAGAAAACGTAATCCAGCTGCTGCGTGACAAAGAAAAATTTGTGGGTGTTAGTGGTATAAGCATTTAATAGGTCGTTTTTAGTCATAAATTCAATCAATTTTTTCTGCCTGATTCTGGAAGTATAGTTAAAATCGCCTAGAATTACGGTTGAGGAGCCGGAATGGTGGTTACCCATCGCCTTGACGTTTTTGATTATTTTGGAAATTTGGTTGATGCGCCTTGAGTTAAGGGTATAACAAACCAGTTGGGAGTTGGCCATGACAATCTTTTTGTTTTTGTACTTAAAAAGTGTCATCAGGGAAGTTTTTTCGCCCTGCACCCGAAATCTTTTCTCCAAAAAATTTGCGCCCAGCTTAGCCACCTTGTGGTTTATTAATTTTACTTTTTTGCTGTTGTAGAGGGTTAGTTCGCCATACAAGTCGCTGTTGCCCAAAAACGGTTTGGTTAAAAAAGACGAAGGGGCAAATTTAAAGCCGTAACCCTGTTTTTGAAAAGTCTGCAAAAAAGAAGAGTCTTTACTAAAAGGAAATTCTTGCAGGCAAATGATGTCAAACTTAGTCGGCCGCTTTAACAGCCATTTTTCAATCAGCTTCAATTTTTTGCCAAAGTGAATATTGTACGCAAGAACGGATAGCATAGTGATTAATTCAGGTTAAGCTATGATTATAGCAAATTTAGTTAGGTTGTATCTTAGAATATTGGGAGCTTTTTTGCAAGTGCAGGGAATATGTTCAATCGAATATGCTAAAATGAGAATGAAATGGAAGAAGCGAAAGAAAAAATTCAAAAAGCCTTACAGAAAATCGCTGATGATCTTGAAGTTTCAGTCCTTGATTTCAAGATTGAAAAACCGAAGGATTCAATTAATGGGGATTTTTCGTCAAACTTCGCAATGGTCTATTACCGTTTAGTGGCAGCAACAACAGACGCGCATGTAGGGGAATTCAATGTAGTAAAAGATAAAGATAGAATTTGGGGTAAAAATCCTTTTGAGTTTGCAGGGTACGCTGTTGAGGTACTTAGACGTGAAAACTTGGATATTTTTGAAAAAATTGAACCAGCAAAACCGGGCTTTATCAATTTCTACTTTTCTAAAAAATATCTGCAGAGTCAAGTTCAAAACATTATCGAGCAAGGCGACGATTATGGCTCGCTGGCAATCGGAAAAGGCAAAAAAGTCAGTGTCGAGTTTGTTTCCGCTAACCCGACCGGCCCATTGCACATCGGCAATGCCCGCGGTGGCCCGCTTGGCGACAGCTTAGCCAACATCTTCAAAAAAGCCGGTTATGAAGTAATCCGCGAATATTGGCATAACGATGTCGGTGGTCAGGTGGAGCGCTTGGGTGAGGCAATTTACTTTACTTTGCACCCGGACCAGAAGCAGGAAGGCTACGAAATGCAATATCTTGGTGAATATATTAGAGAACTAGCTCAGGATGTCGAAGAAACGCTGCAGGACAAAGACCAGGACTTATCGCCTGAAAAATTTATGGAAGAAGCGGGCAAGGTGGCGGTCGAAATCATGCTTGCGGAAATCCTCAAAGACTGCGAGACAATGGGTATCAAATACGACATTATCAGCAAAGAATCGGATTTTCGGAAAAAAGTTCCTGGAGTGCTTTCAAAAATTCAAAAATTTATCAAAAGCAAGGATGGGGCAGAGTGGTTTGCTCCTGCCGACGAATTCTTAAAAGACCGCGAAACAGTTGTCAGAAAATCAGACGGAGAATTTACCTATTTCTCAACCGATATTGCCCTCCACGACGAAAAATTTGAGCGGGTTGGTCAAGATGGTTTGGTTATAAATATTTGGGGCGCAAATCACTCCGGGCACGTGCCGCGAATGAAAGCGGTGGTCAAAGCGTTGGGCTATAATCCTGATATGTTGCGAGTTGTTTTGTATCAGTGGGTACGCTTAAAAAGAGGAGAAGAAGTAGTAAAAATGAGTAAACGCGCCGGAGATTTTGTCACCGCGCGGGAAGTCTTGGACGAAGTCGGCAAGGACGCCTTCAGGTTTTTCTTACTCACGCCACGCAGTCAAACGCACATGGATTTTGATCTGGAACTGGCGAAAAAGAGAGCGGCGGATAACCCGGTATTTTATGTCCAGTATGCGCACTCGCGAATATGCTCCATATTCGCGAGAATTAAGAATGAAGAATTAAGAATTAAGAATAAGGCTGATTTGTCGCTACTTACCGCTCAAGAAGAAATCGAATTAATCAGGCATTTGCTTAAATTGCCGTATTTGGTCGAAGAAGCGGTGAAGACTTTGGAAGTCAATCCACTCACCACCTACGCCTTAGAAATTGCGACTTTGTTCCATAAATTCTACGAAGTGCGTCAGGTTATCAATAAAGACGAAAAATTGACTCAATCAAGACTTGCGCTTCTTAAAGCCACCCAAATCACGCTCAAAAACACCCTCAGTCTCTTAGGAGTTAGTGCGCCTGAGCACATGTGATCTATTTCAAAAGCCTCTGCAACTTGTTATAATAGTTCTCAATGAATTATCAAAGAAAAGTTCTCGCTAACGGTTTAAGAGTAATTACTGTTCCGATGCCGTCGTTTGAAAGCGCCACAGCCATGGTGATGGTTGGTGCCGGCTCAAGATATGAAACCCGTAAGAATAACGGTATTTCCCATTTTTTGGAACACATGGCGTTTAAGGGGACCAACAAGCGCCCGACGGCCATGGAAATCGCTTCTTTAATCGACGGCGTTGGTGGAGAGTGCAATGCCTTTACCAGCAAAGAAGTGACCGGATTTTACGTCAAAGCCGCTGCTAACAACGTGGATTTGTGCCTGGATGTCCTTTCCGATATGCTGCAAAACTCAAAACTTGATTCATCCGAAATCGACAAAGAAAAAGGCGTCATTTTGGAAGAAAAAAACCTTTATGAAGATACACCGAGTAGGCATATCGGTGACATTTACGAAATTCTGTTGTACGGTGATACACCGCTTGGTTGGGAAATTATCGGCAGCAAAGAGGTCATCGAGAGCGTCAACCGACAAAATTTTGTCGATTACTTGCAAAGCCTTTACAGCGCCAGCAATTTAACCGTCGTTGTCGCCGGTGGTATAGACTCAGCCGAAATAGAACAGAAAGTCGAAAATTATTTCGGCCAAATGAAGCGTTTCGATACGTTAAATTATGAGAAACAACCAGAAAACCAGCTCAAACCGGCTCTTTTTATACAACAGAAAAAAACAGAACAAGTGCATATTGCCATTGGATTCAGGACGGTTCCAATCAACAACGAGGAAAAACACGCTCTTTCGGTACTTTCGGCGATTTTGGGCGGCGGCATGAGTTCGCGTTTATTTTCGGAGGTTAGGGAGAAGCGGGGACTGGCTTATTACGTCAGAACCAGCTCGGAACACTATCAAGACGTGGGGAACTTAGTTTCCACCGCCGGTTTGGACCCAAAAAGGGCAGAAGAGGGGATTGCGGTTATCGTTAGCGAATATGCCAAAATTGCCGGTGCAAAGTCCGGCATCACTACTGCCGAACTTAACAAGGCCAAGGAATATTTAAAAGGACATTTCGTGCTGGAGTTGGAAGACAGCCGTTCGGTCGCCGGCTATTTTGCCCAAGCGGAGATTTTGGAGAAGAAAATCGAAACTCCGGAGGAAATTATTGCCAAGGTTGATAAAATCACGGTTGAAGATGTGCAAAACGTCGCCCAAAAATATTTCAAAGAAAACGGTCTCAATTTAGCAGTGATTGGCAATTTTGACAATAGACAAAAGTTCGAGAAACTTCTCAAATTTTGACTTATAGTTTGACTTTACCTCCTTTTTACATTATCATTAACCGCTATGTTAGAAAATGATAGAACAAGAATTCAGCAAGATACTGCTTTAAAAAGAGATATGGAGCTTAATTATGGGTCTGCCGATTTCAGAGACACAGTTAATAGCTCGCTTGGAGTTGTAGGAGAATATCGGATGCCTGTTTTATGGGGAGAGGAACATACGCAAATTAGTTTTGGCGATATGATAGAGCGTTATGCAAGATTCGTGCTTGATCAGGGTAGAGAAAAAGTAACTATTGTTGATTTTGGCGCCTGTGCCGCCGTGACACTTTGTAAATTAAGCGTTGCCGGAGTCATGTATCGCTTAATAAGCGAGCGTAAGGCAAAGCTTATTGCCACAAATTTAAATTCTGTGCCAAGCGCCGATCAGTTTTATGGAAGTTTTGGTGACCCTCCGTCCTTAAGCATTAAAAATGGAGAATATCTTGAATACGCTGTCAGAAAAAAATTAGTTGATTTTCACGCGTTTGATGCGGTGGAGTTAAAAGATTATTTAGGCGATGAAAAAGCACAATTAATTATTATGGCCAGAATGACCGGATTTACGGCTCCTTTAAATGACGCATTGTTAAGAACTATTGGGACTGTGCTTGATCCGGAAATAGGAACATTGGCGTTAGGCAGAATGCCATTGCCTGGTGGTTATAAGTATGTTCCAAACTTACTTGCGGGAGTTGATTCTCTAAGACAGTTTGGATATGAACAAATACCACCGGGAGATAGTGTTTTGTCTTCTAATCCGGATTCACTAATTACAGATTTTACGTTATTTCAGGCTCCAAAAGCTCCCAGATTTAAAGTCTTACCTAAAAGGGTTTAAATAGGTTTTTCTCATTTCATCTATTTACAATATGGCTTTTACCAATTAAAATATAAACAATGGAACAGACATTTGTAATGGTTAAACCCGATGGAGTCAAACGAGGCCTGGTAGGCGAAATAATCCGCCGCTTTGAAAGAATGGGCCTCAAAATTGTCGCCCTCAGGATGATTTCCGCCAAAGACGAAATCCTGGTCAAACACTACAACGCCAACGACCCCAAAACTCTGCAAAGATGGGGCGAAAAGACTCTTAAGACTTACACCCAGTACGGCAAAGATGCCAAAAAAGACTTAGGAACCGACGATCCGCTGGAGCTTGGTAAAATGGTGCGTGGTTGGCTGTTCGACTACGTTAAATCCGGCCCGATGGTGGCAATGATTTTGGAAGGCAAGCATGCGGTCGAAAACGTGGTTAACCTGGCCGGGCCAACCATGCCGGTGAATGCGCCCGCCGGAACCATCCGCGGTGATTATTCAACCGACTCGGCCGCTTACGCGAATGCCGAAAAGCGGGGAGTAATGAACGTTGTGCATATTTCAGCTTCGCTCGAAGAAGCCAACATTGAAAAAGCCCTCTGGTTCACCCCGGAAGAAATCCAAAATTACAAAAGGATGGAAGAGTTTATCTAAAGAATTTCTAATTTTTAATTCCTAATTTCTAGACAAATTCGAATGTTTAAATTTTAAAATTGGTACTTGGGATTTGGGATTTGATTGGAAATTAGATATTTAGGTCAATTAGGATTTTGCCTGTTGCTTATCTTCTCTGATTTTCAGAAGCGATAAGGCTAATAGGCCGGTGGAAATTACTTCCGACAAGAGGCAATACTGACAGAAGGATTTGATAATCAAAAGTTGCAGCAAAAAGAGGTAGACCGAAAAGGCAAAGCCAATCGTCACAGTCAAATGAAAAAACTTCAACAGCTTATCCAGGCCTTCAATCAAAATCAAAAGGCACAAAACCATCACTGCCAGATAAAAAAGTGCGCCCAAGAGAGCGAGGGGGATTGGGCCAAGCATCGAAAAGCTGCTGGTCAAAACCGTTTCGCAGCCATGCAAGGTGCAGGGAGGGATGGCATTTTTATAGTGTTCAAGTGTCAAATACGCAGAATCTAAAAAACCAAAAAAGGCCAAAATCAGAGAGTATAATATGAGTTTATTATTTCGAAAGAGCGTCATCAATTAATTGCTTGAAACCGGCATAGTCATTCGGATTTTGGATTAAGTTACCGTTAATAAAAAAGCTTGGGGTGGAATCAAGCCCTTCATTTAAAGCCTCGTTTTCCGAGTCCTGAACGTACTTTTTGGTGACGGTCGAGTTCATATCTGCTTTAAATTTAGTAACGTCAAGTTTTAATAGCGTTGCGTAGTCGGCAAAGGCGGTGGTCGGGTCCTGCAAATTAGCCCATTCGTCCTGCTTATTAAACAGCAGATCGCCATATTGGAAAAAAGCGCCCTGTTGGTAGGCAGCATAAGCGGCTTCGGCAGACGCCAAAGCGTTTTGGTGGGTGTTTTCCAGCGGGAACATGCGAAAAACGTAATCGATTTTATTTTTATAATTGCTTAAGATTTGGTTCACTATCGGGTGGTATTCGGCGCAGGCAGAGCATTGGAAATCGGCGTATTCAATTAAAGTCACTTTGGCTTTGGGGTTGCCTTCCTTGATATCTCTCCCGGAAACCGGGGCGATTTTAAGAGTCTGGGTTAGAGTAGGAGAGGAAGTTGAAGTTACGGATTGGAAAAGAACAAAAACAACCACCAGGACTACCAGAATTACTCCTCCCCAAATTGTCAATTTCTTAAGCTTGGCATTGCGGGCTTCGGTCTTGGCTTCTTGTTGCCACTCCAGTTTTCTTAAAGCTTTTTTCTCGTCTTTGGTCAACTTATGGCCCTCATCCATAGAAAAATATGATGACATAACTTATTTCAGAATGCAAGTCGCGAGGCAGTGCCGAGCGATAGTGAGCGAGAGTTTTTTAGCGTCTCAGATATGTTAACCGCGCGTTGCCGGCCTCTGTTTTCTTAACATGTTTGCGAGCTTCTTCGTCGGCGTCCGAGTCCCAAAATAGCGGTGGTACCGTTGGTTCTGTTGGGACAAGCGATGGTTGCTTAGTTCTCCTTGATCTTCGCCACCACGGTTCTCGTCTACCACTGACATTTGCAAATGACTCCGAGCCTCGCCAAATTCTCTCAGCGACGTCACGTGGGTCAGCACCCTTTTTATTTGCTTCAACCATAATTTCTGGTCACATATTAAAGCATATTAGAGGGTTTTTTGCAAATTTTTACTAATTGACGAAAACAAAAAGCAAAAGTATAATAGCTGAATTATGAGTGCTGATCAATTAGGACCCTCTCACGTAGACTTAGTTCCGGGCGGAAGTGTTTCTTTGGATAATCATGGATTACGGCCGTCGCTGTCGACCAAAGGTCCTGATGCCGCCGTTAGAGATCCTTTGCACGGATTTGCTGCAGAGCCTTCTGGCTCAACGATAGCGGCAGAAGATGTGGCAGAGTTGGATAGAAGATTTCAGGAAGCTATTAGAGGAAGCGTAAAGGCATTAAGAATTCACTCAAGTCAATTTTCAGACGAGGCAGATGTCGTAGTAGTTAATCCTTCAGTAAGACCGCAAGGTTAATTCTTAATTTTTTTGTCGGAGTGGAGGGAATTGAACCCTCTATTTCTGCGTCCCGAACGCAGCGTGATGCCGATTCACTACACTCCGTAAAACGAAATTCAAAATTTAGAATTCAAAATTAAGGACTACGGAATTCATTTTAAGGTTTTTTATGCTAAAATACAACCTGTCTAATTAGATAAAGCAAAATTAATCTTGATTGACAACGGAATTCGAATTAATTACGATTAGTTTATGGGTCAAAGATTAAGTAAGGCAAAGATAAAAGAGATTTCCTATTTAAGAGAAAGGGGTTACACAATTCCGGAAATTTGCTCAAAACTTAAAATAGCTAAAACAACGGTGTTTTATTACGCTAGGAAAGTTACAATCTTACCGGAGTTTATGGATAGTTGGCGTGTTAAAAGAGGAGGAAGCAAAAGAATAAAGAATTTAAAAGAGGAGAAAGCCCTTAGGGAAGCTGAAATACTCTTAAAAGATATTTCGACAAAAGAAAAAATCCTTTTTATCTCAGCGCTTTATTGGGCAGAAGGCAATAAAAAAGACTTTATGCTAACCAACACGGATTCAAATCTAATAAAGGTGTTTGTCAGCGGATTAAGAGAGATTTTTAATATTAGAGACGAAAGATTAAAGGTAAGTATTAGAATTTATGAAGATATGAATAAGGACAAATGTTTAGATTTTTGGTCTAAGGTGGTTAATCTGCCAAAAGAACAATTTCAGCGGATTAGTGTTCTAACAGGAAAGAAAAAAGGAAAACTTGAATTTGGAATGTGTCGGGTTAGGGTGTCTAAAGGAGGAGATCTATTAAAACAATTGAAGGCGATAAATGCAGTTTTTTCAAGTCTGGTTGAAAGTAAAGCTAATTTAAAGTAAACTTACGAATAGTGTCCCCGTAGCTCAATGGATAGAGTAGTCGCGTCCTAAGCGATTGATGCAGGTTCGATTCCCGCCGGGGATACATGCGAAATTTCAAATTTCAAATGCCAAAAAAGGACGCGGTTCGTTTTCTCCTTCGAACAATCGGTAATTTTTTTGGCTGGCCCGAAAATCCAGGAATTGATACCTTCCGATACTGATTTCTCTATTGTGATAACTAAAATTATGTTGATTTGCCCAACGTTTATTAGTGTTTGCAAACTCTAAATGATTATGATTTACTGAAAGTATAAGTGGAGAAGGTGAAGTTCCAATATCAACAAATAGTGGTTCTCCAGAAGCTCCGGCGAGATTGGCGCAAGCCGGTGGCGCTCAAGCATCAGAACAACAGGGAAGCCAAAGTCCAGCAGGCCCAGCAGCCTTACCAGAAGAGGCGATTGCTAAGATGAGAGACGAATTGTCAGGGATTATTCCGGGGGTTAGTCGTAGCGATGACCAACGAGCAGCCGAACTTAGAAACAGATTAGGATTAGAGCCTTTAACATATAAGAATGGGGGAGCAGTTGGATTTAGAGATATTCCGAGGTTTATGTTTGATGGCGCAAAGGAAGCATTTAATAATTTAACCAAACCTGTTTTATTGTGGCCCGTTAGAGCGATTCGCAAAATAGTTAGTGAACTTACGCAAGGTCCTGTTAAAGGCTCCAAGTAAATTGTCCTTCATTCCTTTGGATTTACTTCAACCCAAGCGTATATAAATTCGGGGCAATCGAAGGATTTCCGAGGTTGGTCAAAATTACCAGTTTGGTCGCGTCCGGCCAGGGGAAAACAAAATCATCGACAAACGGCCCGGCATAAACAGTGGTTTGGTTTTGGGCGTCGTATTCCATCATGTCAATCTTGCCGTCATGGACATAAACTAAATGTTTTGAATCCGGATACCACATAATCGGCAGTTGTTGCTCAGCGGGCTTCCCAGCCGGCAGAGCGCTTAAAATCAGATAATTGCGGTCTTCCTTAATGTCATAAACATATACTTCACCTTTTCGGATATCGCGGACCTGCGGAGTCGAGTCGGTGCCAATTAGCGGCGGATTAATGATCAGCGGTAAGCTGGCAGACTGCGAGGCCGTATAAAGAATTTTGGTATCGTCAGCCGACCACTGCAAAATGTTGAAGTTAGCCACCACAATAGTTCTTAAATTCTTGGGTAAAACATTCATCTGGGCCGTATCTTTTTCGGTTTGTATTGTTTGCCAGGAAGCATCAACTGAAGCCAGTGTTTCGGTGACGTCCTGGGGAGCTTGGTTCATACCGCTGGTTTGCAGAAGGTAAGTAGTGGTGGAAGAAAGATTGGGAATGGTTGCAAGGAGCTGAGTGCTGTCAGGTGACCATTGTAAATTCGCTTCCGAAAAGCTGGTAAGAGTGTCATCAATTAATTGGGTAGAGCTGTCTTGCAGGGTTAAAATCGGCCTTAAACTCATGTCCAAAACATAAATACCATTTTCGGTGGCCGATTGGGAGGCAATGGTGTAAGCAATTTTGGTTTCGGTTGGGTCTAAAACCGGATTTTGGATTCCAACGTTGGTAATGCTGGCCAGCTGGGGGGCAGTTGGGAAGAGTAGCGCATCGGCTTTGCTGACCACCTCTTTTTTGATAGTAATTTTTTTCTCCCAGGGAAAATAGCCCTCTTTAAAAATTTTGATGTCATAGTCGCCGGGAGCGAGGTTAATAGTGTTGTCGGTAGCGGTGGTTAAATGGCCATTAATTAAGACTTGGGCGCCGTCGGGCGAACTGGTGGCAACCAACAGGCCGGTTCCGGAAATCATCGGGCCGTTGCCGTTTAGGTTCAGCTGATAGCCTCTGCCCAACAAAACGACTAACATGGTTCCGAGTAATAAGAATAAAATAATTAAGGCAGGAATAATTAATTGCTTTTTCATCCGGGTATATTGAATATACCCGCATTATACAAGCTAACAATAGCTCTTGCAAGATAGACTAAATAAGTTCTATAATCAAAAAAGTCGAAGCTATTAGCAAAATTGATATCTTTAGTATATCTTTTGATATAGTCAGACTAAAATTTTCAATTATTAATTCTCAATTTTCAATGAATGATTCAATGTTTAATTTTAAAACTTAGGCATTGAGATTTGATTAGAAATTAGTAATTAAGAATTAGAAATTAATTTTATGGCGTTTTCAAAAAGAATTGGCATTGATTTAGGCACTGCAAATACCCTGGTTTATGTTGCCGGAGAAGGGATTGTACTTAACGAGCCGACAGTAGTGGCTGTTACCGCCGAGGATAATCGGGTGGTGGCGGTTGGTAAAGAAGCTAAAGACATGTTGGGCCGCACCCCGGGTAATATTGTGGCCATGCGGCCGCTCAGAGATGGCGTCATTGCCGATTACACCATTACCGAAGCCATGCTTTCCTACTTTATTGATAAAGCGGCGGGAAAATCGCGTTTTTTTAAGCCCGAAGTAATGGTTTGTATTCCGTCCGGCGTCACCCAAGTGGAAAGGCGGGCGGTTTTAGACGCCACCATGGCTGCCGGCGCCAAAGTAGCTTATCTTATCGAAGAGCCGTTGGCAGCGGCTATTGGTGCCAAAGTACCGATTGCCCAGCCGGCCGGGCACATGGTAGTGGATATCGGCGGAGGCTCCACCGAAGCGGCGGTTATTTCTTTAGGCGGAGTAGTAGTGCATAACTCGGTCCGGGTCGGCGGCAACAAGATTGACGAAGCGATCGCCAATTATATCAAAAGGAAGTTTAATTTATTAATTGGCGAAAGGACAGCCGAAGAAATCAAAATCGGAATGGGCAACGCCTTTTTAGACGAAAAAAAAGTGTCGGACCAGAAAAAAACCGAAATCAGAGGACGGGATTCGATAACCGGACTACCGCGGACGATAGAGTTAAACGAAGCCCAAGTTAACGAAGCGATTTATCCGGTCCTTCTGGATATTATTTCGGCGGTTAAGGGAGTAATGGAACAAACCCCGCCGGAGTTGGCCAGTGACATTATTGATAAAGGAGTTGTCATGTCGGGAGGTACGTCTTTGCTGACAAACTTTGATAAGTTAATGACAAAGGTTACCGGAGTGCCATGTCATTTAGTGGAAGACGCCCTGTTGTGTGTTGTCAGGGGGACGGGGGTTGCACTGGAAAATATCGAACTTTACAAAAGAAGTATTGCCAGAAAATAAATACGCTATTTACAATTTATTAGTGACTGTTTAGAAATCAAATAAATTATTGGCAATTAATAAATGATAAATAGTGTTTTATCCTATAATTAACAAAGAGCAAAAACGTGTGAGAAAATTTACACAATATTTGTAAGATTTTTCACAGGAATTAAGTTTATAGTAGTTAGATTGGCAATAGGCTACAAATTAAAATATTTGTAAACGACGAAGCATAATAGAAGAGTAAGATTGTTGAATAATAAAAATGTTCAAAAAAGCACTTTTTAGCCAAATACAATTTTTCAAGACTTACCTTATAGTAAAATTATGACTTTTGAAAAAATATTTTTACTAGGTGTTGGGTTTAGTAATGCTAATAATAAAGAAATCCTAGAGTTTATAGTTACAGGACTACAAACTTTACCGAAAAAATACTACATTGTTACCCCTAACCCCGAACTTTTAGTGATTGCCCACCATGATAAAAAATATAAAGATGTTCTCAATGGAGCCAAATTGGCCTTGCCGGATGGCATCGGAGTAGTGTTAGCGAGTAAACTACTCTCAAAACCCCTAAAGGAGAGAATACAGGGCGTGGACTTAGTAGAAAAGCTGTGTAAGGATATAGCAAAACGGCCTATAACGGCGGGCTTTCTTGGTGCCGGACCTAACGTAGCAGTCAAAACCGCTGAGTGCTTACAAAAAAAGTATCCCGGGCTAAAAGTTGGACTGATTGCAGAGGAATGGGCAAAGGATTTGGGCAAGAAAAAAGTGGACATCCTTTTTGTCGCTTTTGGCTCGCCAAAACAGGAGATTTGGATTGCGGAAAACCTCAATAATTTACCTGCAAAAGTAGTTATCGGCGTTGGCGGAGCATTTGATTTTATTTCCGGAAAAGTGCGCCGCGCGCCAGTCATTGTTCGTCAATTAGGACTCGAATGGTTGTTCCGACTGATCGTCCAACCGTGGAGAATAAAAAGGCAACTAAGACTCCTTCAATTTATCTACTTGGTTATTATGGAAAAAACCGGACTTCGAAAATCTACGTCTTAGGTTTTACAAACCTTTATTAAAGATGTAGAATATGCTTTATGGCTTTAAATAATAAACAGACGAACAAGAAAATCAGAAGGGTCTGCATGGTTAATCCGCAAGGCTACTTTGAGTATCCGGCTCCGCTTGGAAAAACCGATACCGGAGGCCAAACAATTTACGTTTTACAGTTGGCTAAAGCACTAGGCAAGAAAAACATCAAGGTAGACATTTTTACCCGTAAATTCAACGATCTGCCATCTGAAGAGCAAATCTTCCCGAACGTAAAAATCATTAGAATTCCCTGTGGGCCGGACGGGTTTTTGCAAAAGGAAAAAATGTATGAAGTCATGCCTGAGTTTGTGGAAAACATCATGCACTATATTGGGAAAAGCAAGAAAGAATATGACGTTATCCATTCCCATTACTGGGATGGAGGATATGCCGGCCATTTGCTCGCAAAAATGCTCGATATTCCGCATGTTTATACGCCTCATTCGTTGGGAAAACTCAAGAAAATTGAAATGCAGGAGCAGATTGAAGAAATGCCTCTCAAACAGTTAAAACCCGTTTACCGTTATCATGTCCGAATTGCGATTGAGCAAAAAATCATGAACAGTGCGGATGCGATTGTCGGCATTTGCGAAACCACCAGAATCCAGATTTTGCAGCATTACCTGGTTGACTTTGAGAAATTAGTGGTAATTTATCCGGGGACCGAAACAGAAATCTTTAATACCAAAGAAACAGAGGAAGATGCAAAGCTGAATTTGGGGAAGAACGTTATTTTGACTGTTTCACGGATGGTTCCGGCCAAGGGCCTGGACAGAATTATCGACGCCCTGGCTACGATTAAAAACAGCGTAGATTTTCACCTCTACATTGCCGGAGAAACGGTTGAATCGCCGGAAACACGCTCTAAAGAGGAAATAGAGACAGAAATTCAGATTAAAGAGCTGATTAAAAAACACAGAATGGAGAGAATGGTCACGACGATAGGTTATGTCCCACACGAAACAGTTTTGTCGGCCTATTACAGGCAATCGGATATTTTTGTGCTGGCCGGCCGGTACGAACCGTTTGGCTTAACGACGCTGGAAGCAATGGCCTGCGGGACAGTGCCGATTGTTTCGTCAATTGCCGGAAGTAGAGAGGTAATAATTGATGGTTTGAATGGGTTTGTTATAGATACTCACGACCGAAAGCTATTGGGGCAAAAAATATTGCAACTTTTAAAAGATCAAAAGTTAAGGAAGAAAGTGTCGGAAAACGCCGCCTTTACGATTAAAGAGCACTACAGTTGGGATAAGATTGTAGAAAAGTTCATAAAGCTCTATACTGGTCTTGTATGAAGATTGCCCTCGTGGCTCCATTTGAAGAATCAATACCGCCAATTCTGTATGGCGGAATTGAATGGATTATCTACGAATTGGCTCATGGATTAGGGAAAAAAGGACATAGTGTTGACCTTTATGCTACGGGGGATTCTTTACAGCAAACAGAGTATAATCTTCTTCCCACCGCTCCTGAGAGTTTACGGAAAGATCTTGTTTTAGGCTCTGAAAACAACATGAGGGAGGCCGCGAAGCTTTACTACTTAGGGAAAACCGCCCAGCAATTACACAGCAAGAAATATGACATTATTCACAATCACTGCGGTTGGCGGTTTTTAACAGCCTCGCCACTGCTTACAGACCCAATTCTGACAACGCAGCATATGCCGTTGTCTATTCCTTCCCAGGCATTTATTTTTAAGCAATATAAGAATTACCCTTATGTTTCTATTTCAAATAATCAACGTAACGACTTGCCCGAATTAAACTTTATTACAACCATTTACAACGGTATTGACATGAGCCGTTTTCCATTTTACGGTGATGTAACTACAGAAGATGATTATTTGCTCTTTTTCGCCCGATTCAGCCATGAAAAAGGCGGCCTAGAGGCAATTCAGGTTGCGAATAAGACCCGGAAACCGTTAAGAATCGCAGCCAAAGTTGATCTGGTTGATCAAAATTATTTCAATCAGGCCAAGCCATATATAGATGACAAATTAATTACTTTTATAGGTGAAGTTACGCAAGCCGAAAAAGACAAGCAATACCAACACGCACGGGCGTTATTAGTGCCGGTTATGTGGGAAGAACCATTCGGATTAATGTTTGTTGAAGCGATGGCCTGCGGCGCGCCTGTTATTACATTTTCCCGGGGGTCGTCACCGGAAATCATTAAAGATGGTGAAACCGGATTTTTGGTAAACCAATCTGATGAATATATTCGCGGTGACTGGCTTATCAAAAAGACCGGAGTCGAAGGCTTATGTGAGGCTGTGGAACGGATTTATGCTATGCCAGAAGAACAGTATAGGGAAATGCGCAAGAACTGCCGCGAACATGTAGAAAAACACTTTACCAGCGTAAAAATGGTAGAAGAATATGAAAAGGTTTATGAAAAAATACTAACAAAATGAAATTACGCATCGCAATTCTTGCATCTAACTATATTAAGCTTCCGCCTCTTCCCGAGGATGTTCCACAGGGTGATTCAGGCGCTCCGGAAAAGATAATGTCTGTTATAACCGAAGAAATGGTCAGAAGAGGGCATGAGGTTACCTTGTTTGCCTCGGGCGATTCACAAACCACCGCTTCCCTTGTTGCGGTGACCGAGCACGCCACCGGACTGAACCCCAATATTGAGAAAGGCAAACATATCGAATACGAACATTTGTTAATTTCTAAATGTTTTGCAATGGCAAAAGAAAATCGTTTTGATATTATCCATTCGATTTTTGATACAAGAAGTGCATATTATGCACCATTAGTATCTACTCCTATGGTATCGACATTGCATAGTCCATTGAATCAAATTAGAACAGATATACTCTCCCATTTTAAGCATTCACAATATTTTGTTTCTATTAGCGATGCGCAGAGAAAGCCTCTTCCCGACTTGCAATATGTTCAGACAATTTACCATGGTATAGATACTTCAACTATTAGCTTAAGCGAAAATCCAAAGAACAATGACATCTTATTTATCGGAAGAATTGTACCTGAGAAAGGGATTGAGGAAAGCATTGCCGTTGCTCAAAAGCTTAATCTGGGAATTGATCTACTTGGAAGCGCCGATGAAGCTAGCGAGTTTTGGAAAGAAAGAATTAAACCCCAGATTGACAACTCACTCATTAAATATCACGGCCATCTGAGTATGGATGAGGTAATTAATTACTGCCAGAATGCGAAAGCTTTTCTCTTCCCGATTCAATGGGAGGAGCCGTTTGGGTTGGTTCTGATTGAAGCGATGGCTTGTGGGACGCCGGTAATCGCTTTTGCCCGAGGAGCGGTGCCGGAAATTATTAGGGATGGAATAACGGGATTCATAGTGAATTCAAGTGATGAAGACAAAAGAGGGGAGTGGATTATTAAAAAAACCGGTATAGAGGGATTATGCGAAGCGGTTGAAAAAATTTATGCCATGCCGCCGGCAGAATATTTGCAAATTCGAAAAAATTGCCGAAGACATGTTGAAGAAAATTTCACTGTTGAAAAAATGGTTGGAGGGTATGAAAATGTGTATAAACAAGTCTTGGAAAACTCAAAAAAGACCTAAAGTAATTACGCCTGTCTGGCAGGTTAGAGGTTCGAGTAATATTCTAGATAGTAGAAATTCGAGGCTAAATTTAATTATTACCGAGTAATTACCGAAACAAAAATACGGACAGTTTTTTATTTTTTCAGGCAGAAAGATGAGGTAAATAAGGTCCGATAGGAATAGGTTCGAAATATCATTCAAAATTTGTATCGGTCGGTTCCTCAATTTACAAAGGCCTTCCAAAGCAATCTAAACTTCATTTTTTGGAAGATAGCACTTAATTAATTTAATTGCTAAATTAGCCATGCTAAAATCCTATAAAAATCACTATTTAGTCTTTCAGCTCGCGTTTAAGGCTAAAGCTGAATATTCTACTTATTTTCGATAATCAATTTAATCAATTTTTCACAAGCACGGGTTTTCATTTTCCTTAATCATGGTAATGGTCATAACAAAAAACATTTGTTATGACCACCTCAGTTTCTTCGGCGGCTATAGTGAAAATTTAATTTTTACTATAGCCATGATCCGTACGCACTTGCATCCGATGCCACAATTGTTGTTAAATATAAATAGGCTTATGGATTTTAAATTTGTCCAAAACTTGCTTTCTAAAAAATGGGTTATTTCTGCTCCAAGGCGCGCAAAGCGTCCAGACATTGCCAAGGGCCAAGAGCCGACCTGTCCTTTTTGTGTTGGCAATGAATTAAAAGAAAAAGAGGTTTACCGGATTGGCGGAAAAGCCAATGACCAGAATTGGCTGGTGAGGGTAATTAATAACAAGTTTCCGTTTGCGCCAATTCACGAGGTGATTGTCCACTCGCCGGACCACCACAAGAATTTTGACGAGCTGCCGCTTTCCCAGTCGGAATTAATCCTTCAGGCCTACCGACAGCGCTTCCAAACCCATCAGGATAAAGGTCAAGTTTTTATTTTCCAAAACCACGGGGAAGCGGGGGGAGAAAGTCTGCCGCACCCGCATAGCCAACTGGCGGTTGTGCCCGAGTTTGTCAAATTAGGCATTGTGCCGCTTGATTTCTCAAAGAAAAAGGAAGAATTTAAGGAAACGGCCAGCTTATTAATTTTTTCTCCGTTAACCAGTGAATGGCCGGATGAAGTATGGATTGTGCCAAAAAGAGATGGTTTGTTATATTCCGAAATTAGCGATGAAGAGATAAAGGATTTGGCAAAAGCTTTATACCGTTTAATCCAAATTTTCGACCTTCGCCACGGTCATGAGTTTCCATTTAACTTTTATATTTCACCCTTCAAGAACTGGTATTTAAGAATTGTGCCGAGGGTTAAAAATTTGGGCGGGTTTGAAATCGGAACGGGGATTTCGGTCAATACCCAAGACCCCAAAGAAACAATCGCTTTTATCAAAGAACACTTCGACAGTCCGGATGAGGAGAAAATCCGCACCGTCCACCGGGCAGCTTACGGAAAATCTGTATAGAAATTCCGCTTTCAAGCACTGATATTTATCAGTCATTCCCAGCGAGTGATAAAGAAAATTTTTCTGAAGGGCAAGAACCCGCAAAACTAACAAACAGCTGATATAGTTAGATGCTTTCTGATGATAAATCTTGAATTTTGTCAGTCGACAGCTTTTCGCGCGCTAGGAGGCTTTTGTTTTCAGTCTTTTGCGCAAATAGAGCCCAACAAGTAGAATTATAACCAGAGTAATTGCGATTTTGCCGAAATTAAACATTCCTTGGGAGAAAAACTTCACGGTAACTGTTGCCTTCTGCTGAGTCTTGCCAAAAGTTAAGTCAATTTTAGCGGTATAAATGCCCGGCAGGAGAATCTTTTGGTAAGTGACCACTGTAGTTTGATAGTTCCTGATGCTTTCGGGAAGAGCATCAAGCGAGTCGACATTAAAAGCACCTCTGGCGACCAAATTTCCCAACGGATCAAAAACCCGAATTTGCCCGTGCGGAGCAACGAAGACGTTGCCGTCATTTTCAAATCTGGCTAAATATGTATCCGGGTAATCGATGCCGTCTCTTAAAGGCCCAAAACTGTCAATTTTACCATCTTCAATCTCTTGTCCGGTAGACGCCCTGACAAACAACAGGCTCGAAAGGATAGCCTTAACAGCGACTTGGCCTTTAACTGTCGGTTGTTCGATTTCAGCTAAGATGCTGGCGTAATGCCCGCCTTTGGTGATGCGGTTTTTGTCAATAAATACTTTGATGCCCTTTTTTTCGCCCGGATTAAGCTCGAGGCTTTTAGTTTCAAACGAAATCCATGAAGATAGAGAATATTTATAGTTGGCGGCGTCTTGCCCGCTCAAAAAAGAGATTTTATAGCTGTCTTCGAGTTCGGTAAAATCCTGAACGCTTAGCGACAGATTAATATCGGCGCTGGTGTTGTTAATGTAGGTGAGCGTGTATTCCGCTGGGTCGGTGGCAAGATCAAGATGCATAATTGAAGGAATAACGGTGATGCCGGGTTGGGTTTGGGCATGGGCGCGCGCCGGAAATACTACCAATATTACCAATACTACCAATAGGTACCAATATTTCCATATTTTGTTATTTGTAGTATTTGACATTTGTAGTATTTTAAATTCCATGTTAATCATACCAGATGATTCGTTAGTTGTTAACCCTGTTAAATTGCTGCGCCGAGTCAGACTGGGCTGCACACCGCTTTGCGGATTTAACAGGGTAAATCTGCTATCATAAAGTTATGCGAAAAGTTATTTATCTCTTAGTTGCGCTAGTTGTATTGCTTGCTTTGCTTTCGGCGTTTTTAATCTTAAACAGGACTTCAAAACCACTGTCGAAGGCAGAGGAACAGGCGGCTTTAGCGCAAATTCTGGGGCGCAAGCCCAATTTGGACGTCAAAAATCCTCCGACAGGCAATGTTTTGTACCAGGGTAAATATACCAGCTTTCTGTATCCGGCGATGGCCAAAATCTATACCTATAAAGATCCTGCTGAGCTTGCGAATAAAGCTGAAGTTGAAAGTTTCTCTTTTGACATAGCCGCTCCGCGCCTGATTTTTAATTATAGTGTCGTTCAAAATCCGCCCAACCTGCTGACCTTGGAGGATATACCCTCAGTCAGACTAAGAGAAGATAAAACGCGCGGATATGAGCAATCGGACATACTGGCCGATGGGCAAAAGGGGTTAGCTTTTGTCAGGATTGACGTTCAATCGGCTGAGAAAACCGGCTTTTTTATCGTTAACGGCAAGACTTACACCATTGCAGTGACCGGCAATGATTCTAAAGAAGTGGCAAATTTGTTTGACAATATAATCTCCACACTGCAGTTTAAAGAGTAGTTATTTCTGCAGCCTTTTTCGGACTTCGCGGTTAATGTAGAATTTCAGCAAAAATCTCACTAATAGGATAATTACCACTAAAGCTCCTAAAGTAAAGCCGATGAGCTTATACGGGATTACCCAAAAGTCAATTTTTGCTTCCATGGGAATATCCCGGGTGCCATTATCGTAAACAAGTAAGAGGTTAGCGGTGTATTTGCCGATGCGGAAACTGGTGACTGCATTCCAATTAATCGTAACTTTCTCGACCGGTTTGCCGTTTTTATCCAATTTTGGCTGACCGTTTTCCAAAACTCCTTCTTTGACCAAAAATCCGTCGTCCCAACTGGCGGTAAAGGTTTTATTGGTTCCCGGGATGATATTACCTTGCCCGGGGTTAACCTCTAATGAAGCCAATTGATGATTATCTGCACCGATGAAAATGTTTCCGTATGGAGCAACGTGGATATTGCCCTGGCTCTGGACTTTAACCGAAAAGTCTACCGGTAAATATTCGTTGATATAATTGTTAACGTTGAAATTAAGAATTTTAGCCTCGGCTTTTGCTCCCTCTCTTCTTACATCCAACAGCACAGGGACTGCTGCCGCTCCGGTAATGGCAGCACCGCTTCTTTTGAGGGGTGAGTTATTATCCTGGGTAAAGTTAATGGCAAAGTAATAACCATAAGCCGCATCGGAGGGAACAGTGATGGTAAAGGGAACATCGCTCCATTCCAAAGGAGCAGCCACAAAGCTTTGGTTGGTGAATTTAATCCAAGATAAGGCAGGATCACTGGGATCATCTCTTAAGGTTAAGTTTCCATTGGCATCTCCGGTCATCTTCTGCACACTCAGTTTAATCGGCAGGGGAGAGTTGGTGTTATTTCTAATCCTTACTTTGTTGCTAATGGTATCTCCCGGCTTAAGCGTTAAATCAAAGAAGACCGGAGAAACTGTCACATCATAAGCCGTAGGAGGGGTTTGGGCAAAGGCTTTACTTAAAGTCAAAACCCCAGAAAATAAAAGCAGGCTTAGACATAGCGTCGTAGATAGTTTAAGTTTCACTTTCTTTTTTCTCTCCGAACCCAAATATTTTGAGGATTCTTTTTAGGGCATTTTTAATTGTGCTATAGAAACCAATTCCGGCAAAGATAATAAACAGAATTACTCCGCCGACAACTTTCCACGGAAATACAAAAAAGCTGGTTTCGGCGGTAAAAGGAATATCTCGGTCGGCAGTACTGATAACCATTAATTCGGAAGCGGTGTAGCGGCCGATCCTCAAATCAAGAATTTTGTCAAATTTGAAATTAAGCTGGGTCTCCGCTTTGCCGTTTTTATCCAGGATGGGTGTTCCGTCAACTTGCAGTTTTGGTTCAACAGTGATGAAGCCATCATCCCAAACGGAAGTAAAGGTCTTTTTAAGGCCCGGAATGATTGCTGACTGAGTGTCATTGACGGTCAGGACTGCTACCTGATTTCCGAAGACATCTTTAATAAAGATATTGCCGGTCGGTCTAATATGGACATTGCCGCTGTTTTCAAAAACAGTGAAGAATTTAACCGGAGGGTATTCATAAAAGCTGTTATCGGTAGTAAGACTGAGCAGTTTGCCATCCAATTTTGCCCCTGCTTTTGTTACATCCAACAGCACAGGGACTGCTGCCGCTCCGGTAATGGCAGCACCGCTTCTTTTGAGGGGTGAGTTATTATCCTGGGTAAAGTTAATGGCAAAGTAATAACCATAAGCCGCATCGGAGGGAACAGTGATGGTAAAGGGAACATCGCTCCATTCCAAAGGAGCAGCCACAAAGCTTTGGTTGGTGAATTTAATCCAAGATAAGGCAGGATCACTGGGATCATCTCTTAAGGTTAAGTTTCCATTGGCATCTCCGGTCATCTTCTGCACACTCAGTTTAATCGGCAGGGGAGAGTTGGTGTTATTTCTAATCCTTACTTTGTTGCTAATGGTATCTCCCGGCTTAAGCGTTAAATCAAAGAAGACCGGAGAAACTGTCACATCATAAGCCGTAGGAGGGGTTTGGGCAAAAGACGCATAGCCAAAGGCTAAAAATAGTAGAACTATGCCTACAAATAAAAGTGGCAGTAAGAGAAACTTTTTTCCATACTTCATGCTAGAATGAACCGGCTGCAGTTATTGTTAAGGTATCGGTATAATCGCCGGCCGGTTTGGTGGTGGCTGCGGCTTTGGCTCTGGCAGTATAGACAACCGTATCGGCTGATCCGGGTGTTGTTTTGGTGGCGACTTGATCAAAAACCGTATCTAAATGGCCACCCTTATTGGCATTTGCTCCATCAAGCCAGTTTCCATAAACAGTCGGCGACCCCGAACCGACTGCTGCCGCCAGTACATATCCTGCTTGACCAGTAAGATCTTGCGGTGATGTGCCATAACTTCCCGGGCTGGTAATAGTGCCACCCGAACCCGCGGAGTTAAGATAGCCGTATTGGCTTTTGACCCAAGTGGTCCAACCGTTTCTGGCATTGGTTGAAATAGATTCGGTAACTGTCGGTGAGCCTTGGGCGACGGCGCTGGTGGATAAAGTTCCTAAGGCGATGGAATTTCCGTCCAGGCTAAAAGTCATGGTGGCCGAAACAGAGGCGGTAACGGTAATTAATTCTGCGTTTGAGGTCACAACATCGGTTGAATAATCAAGATAATCGGTATATGGGCTTCCGCCTTGTGTTTTGAGTGCTCCGGTTTGGTTGGTGCCTGCAGCGCCTACTGTAGAACCTGCGCCGCTAAAGTTAAAGCAATAGAAAGTGGCTGCGACAAAAGCGGTTCCGGGGAAGACCACAGATAAGCCGTTTACCGAGGTAGCAGTTCCGATGCCGGGCCAGGCTGTGGCTTGCGTTGTTGGAGAAGTTGGATCGTATGGTAAATTGGTAGTAGTAACTGTCCAGTTGGCGGCGGTTCCCGAAATTGTCCAGCCCTGAGGAAAAACGATTACGACATTGGTTTGCGTCGTTAAAGTCGATTTAAGACAAGCAGTGCCGGTGATAGGGGTTGTACCGGTTGAGAGCCTGTCAAATCTGACAAAACCCTCCGTAACGGTTGCATTGGCTTGTTTTGGATACATTAGCGGATAGGCAACGCTTAAAAGAATAATCGACAGCTGCAATAAAAGACTGAGCAGAGTTTTTGGATTTTTTAAGTTGCCGACTCTTATTCTTATTTTGGGTAATCCCATATAAATATTACTACTATAATAGCAAAACATTTTTTGCGGATTTTGTCAATAGGAAATTCCGCTTTTTGCCTGATTAATCTTTAATTAATCTAATCAAAACGAGCCGGTAGCTATAACTGTAATAATATCGGTATAGTCGCCGGCCGGCGGCGTAGTCGATTTGGCTCTGGCCATCAGCGCGAATGTGGCTGTTCCGGCGCTGACCGGAGCGTTGGACGAATCGGCAAATAATCTTTCGTTTGTGTCAATAACGCCAACGGTAGTAGTTGTGCCGTTGTAGGGACTGTCAAGTTCCATCGGTCCTCCCGTTCCGCCAACGCTCGTGCCTTGGGCACCATAGCCTTCGGTAAGCGTACCAAGGTCGGTTTTTCCGGGAACAGTACTAATGGTGTAGTTGCTGGCAGACGTACTTTTAAGTCCGGCGTTTTGCCCATATAAATAAATGAGACCCCCGGAGTTGGCGTTGGTAGTAATAGTGGTAGTGACGCTGTCGGGAGCTGTAATAATTCCTCCGCCCGGGGTCATTGTTCCCATCGAAACCGTAAATGGGGGAACAGTTTGGCTTGAAGTCTGCAAGTTAAAAGTAAAAGAGGGATTAACAGTGGCGGCAGAGGCAGGTGGGCCAAACGGTCCTTGCTGGAAAAGTCCCCGGTTGGCCGCTACTCTAGCATAATAGGTAGTGTTGGGCAAAAGTCCAACTAAAGTAAAAGCAGATCCGCTGTTCCAAGTAGCATAAGTCTCCCAATCGATGGCTGTCCCTAGCGTATCACTGCCGCTTTGCACATAATAAACATTCTGTGAAAAGTCTGCGGAACCTGAGGCAATCTGGATGGCAAAAGTGGTATCGCTGGGATTATTGGCATTGTTGATTGAAATTGACAGTTTATTATAATAGCTTGCCGGATTGGTAATAATTGGGGCGGGCGGAGTATTGGGTTGGAGAGTATAGGTTAATCCCGGCAACAAGCCGTAATTTAGCGAGCTTGGACTAGCAGATTCGATTTCCCCGGAAATCGCGTAAAGTTGGTATGTTCCGTCGCTGGAATTGGCGGTTCCGCCCGAGCCAAAACCATAGTCGATCAAGGTATAAGTACTACTGGAAGGACTGGAAGGTGGAATTGGGTTGCTGGACGAATGTACAATGGTCAGTTTCGGATCCTGTGAAGTGCCGGCTTGATCGGCGGTATAAAAATCTGCTGTCTCGCCCGAAGGATAAACATAAGGTTGGTCGAGGCGCACCCGACTACTGTCAAGCATTAATCGGGTCTGTCCGTTCTTATTGATATTAGCGGCCATTGCGTCGTCGGTAAAATCAGTATAGGCATTCGTAGGCCAACCGGAGGTGTAAGGATCCCAGTGGGCGACAAGTGTCAGTCCGCCAAGACTTGTGCCGGCTACAAAATCGGGCATACCGATGTCTAAGGACGGTCCCCAGTCATCGACTCTTACTTCAATAGTCCAGTCTCGAGCAGTATTAGCTCCATCCCCATATAAAGAAAAGGTGGCCGAACTAATCGTATCTGTTCCTATGCCGGAGGTATTAAATTGTACAAAGTATTGATATACGTCATAGACGTTAGAAATAGTAACTTCCCAAAATTGACCTATCGTAGCGGTCGTAACTGTCGACGAACCGAAAAATGTGGCATCCCCTATACCATTACGCGCATTCTCAAAGCTACCGCTAGCGCTGTAACTATCTACTTCTCCGTCGGTTGTATCAGCGTAGATGGTGTCGGTGGTGTCGGTGCGGACAGGATATATTGCGTTTGAAAGCCAGTTTCCGGAAATGATTTTGGTTAAGATTAACTGATTGCCGACTTTGGCTAGCCTAATGGTAATGATTTGAATGTTATTTAAATTTGTCGGGTCTTTGCTTGCGCCATAGACAATGGCTTTGCGAAGGTCGGAAATTTCGACACCGTTTTTAAAAACGCCAATTGTATCCTGGGTTTCAACGGTGGAAGTTTTATCCCAAGTTTTACCGTTCACCCTTAAGTCAACGTCGGATGGAATAGTCAGGGCAAAGTTTATTTCCAAATTATCATTAGTATGATTTTGCGCCTGAATAGCTTGTGGGTCATTGATAACGGTTTCTTTCAAAAATTTCTCATTGTCATAAGTGGCTTGTAGATCAACACCTTGGATGCCAAACAAACTTGAGTAGGTGACAGATGACCCGTCGCCGGAAATCTTGCCCTCAACCGCTTTTACTGTTCCCAGGTTGTCGCCGTTATCCCAGCCGATCGAAAGGGGAGAAAGGCCAAGGCTGCTGCCGCCAAAATCCAGTTCAATATCGCTTTGACCACTGAGAGTCTTTTTTAGTCTGGCAATATAAATCCCGGTTTTAACCTGGTACTTGTAGCTCGGGTCATCGGACAGTCGAAAAGTTCTGTCAATGTCTTTGTAAGTATTACCGTCTTTATATTGGATAGGGTTTTGATAAATGACGGAGGTATATGAGCCGTCGTCATTGAGGAATTCTTTGGAAGTTTCGGTTCTTTTGTTTGCCAATTCTTTGACAATCTGAGGAGTCGTTTCGACTGTTGGGTCCAGGGTAACCGGGAAAGTCGCTTTCTTCAGCCAGTCCTTGTTAGGGATAAGGGTTAAAGAGTTTTTGCCCAAGATTACTTTTACGTCCGAGACTTGTGATTTTTGGCCTTTAGCATCAATCATAATCGGGGGGGCAATTTTAAAACGGACCGGATGTTCCGGCAAATAATTTACTGCCTGGTTTGCTTTTATAACTGTTCCGTCGGAAACGGGAATATCTTTGGCCGGCTCATTGGAAATTTGCGTAAACTCAATGCTGTTGTCGTTGGCAAGTTCTGCCTTTAAATCCTGGGCATTAAAATTATAGGAAAATTCATCGGGAATGTTAGTATTAGACAGTAGAATGATTGATTCTTTGATACCATTATTTATAGTTTGATATACAATGTTTGAGGATGAATAAGCATTTGCGTAAAGGATTTTATTGCCATCAACTTTGGCCTGCGTGGCTTGGGCGTTAGCCAGAGTAAACGAAAGGCTTTTATCTTTAGTTATGGTTATCGGTTCACGGCTTTGGCCAGGGAAAATAGCTTCAAAAATACTATTTTTAGCCACATAATTTCCCGAAGCGTTAGTGATAAAGTTTGGAGCGGAAAAGCTTGGTAATGAGGCTGAATTTTGGGAAAAAGCCATTAAGAAAGCTAAAAGAATAAGAGCTAAACCGAGCAGCATGCTTGTTAATTTAATTTTTTGATTTATTCTCATATCGGCAGATAGAAAACGCTTAAACCAAATAACGGATGCAAGTAATCAAAAGTAAACACTTGCGTAACGCCGCGCCTATTTGCCAAAACTGCCCGCAGCGCTTGGGAAAAAGTTAACTCGGTTGATTGGTAATTGATTAAGGTTTTCAAAGCGGCTTTAATGTCGCTTTCTTCGGGGTAAATAATGTTAATGTTGCCTAAAAAAATCGTGCGCAAAAAGTCTTTAGCCAGGGAAGGACTAATTTCCATATAGACATGATTATAAGCCTCGATTAAGGTGTTTGTATCGGTAAATAGCATGTATTTTTGCTCGGCGCAAAACCGGAAGAAAGCCGCTGACTGATCGTGTTTTGGATGGGCACGGTCAATTAGAGCGTAAAAAGCGCTGGGTGCGATATAAACTTTTTTACTGGTCATAATTCAATTTTCATTTTTCAATTTACAATTTTCAGTGAATGATTTAATTAGCATTTCTCAAAGAATTAGTCATTTTCTGAAAGATCATGGTTAATTCTTGAGCTTCTTGCCATTCATGTAAATCTGTAAATGATTGTATTTTTCCTTGATTCATAATTCTAGCTTCATAATTCTAAATCTCAGGGGCTTAAGTTCAGGCTTGCTCCACGGCCTCTGAGCCTAAATAACGGGTCGTCAAGCGTAAAAATCTTTGCCGGGCGGAGTCTGCTTTTAATAATTTGTCTTTGTGAGGAAGCAGTGGTAAAGTCTTTGTTAAATTCCGTCAGACTTGATTCCTTAATCCGGACATTGCCGCCGGCCCTGACTGCTTTTAATTTTCCGCTTTTTATGTAACGGCGAACCGTTAGGGGATGGACTTTAAGAATAAACGCAACTTGCTTAACATTCATTAGGTTTTCCATAATTATCGTGAAAAATTAGCTATGCAATAGTATACAATTATAAATAATAATATGCAAGTCTTTCTAGGATTTGACCTCCAGCCTTATAATTGCTGTAATTAATACTACCGTAGGTAGTATTAATTAATGTTTAAACCACACTCTAATTTTAGACACTTTTTGACCGTTTTGGCAATAGTCTTTTTTCTTGCCAATTTTTCGCTATTTTTCACAAAGCCGGTGTGGGCTGCGCCGGGCATTAACCGCACCATCAATTTTCAGGGAAAACTGGTTAACGCCGCCGGAACGAATGTCACCAATAGCACCTACTCGGTGACTTTCTCTTTCTATAACCACCCAACCGCGGGTAGTCCGGCTTCGGGTTACCTCTGGCAAGAAACAGATTCGGTAACCACGGTTGACGGAATTTTCCGAGTGGCTTTGGGCTCTAATGTTGCATTTCCTGCCAATTTTAATTTCAATTGGGATGGACTCTATCTGGGAGTCAAAGTAGGGAGTGATTCCGAAATGACTCCCAGAATTCAGATGGCCGCAGTCCCGTTTGCCTTTAATGCCCAACAGGTGGCCGGCCTAACCGTTCAGGACACCTCCGGAAACGCCTCGACCTCCGGCACCTTGCAGGTAGCAAATGGTGTTACGGTTAAACTACCAAATTCAGGCACGGGTTTAATCTATGCCGATACGGGTTCAACCGGTACTTTGGCCAATCTTACCAACTCAACTTCGCAAACCGGGGGGGTAGTTGGTTTGGCCTTAAACCTTTCGGGAGCGAACGGCTCGTTTAACCAGGTAGGTCTGCAGCTTAATTTATCAGGCACAACCTCCGGCTATTCTTACGATATTGAGGGAACAGGTAACTCCTGGCATATTACCAAGGGCGGAGCCTTAACGGTTATGTCTTGTAGCGGTTGCGGTGGAGCGAATTACTGGAATTTGGTTAGCGGTGTTGGAGGAGGATATATTACGCCGATTAACTCAACTGCGGATTTTCTAATCGGTTCACAAGCAACCAGTTCGGCTGCCTTTGCGGTTTTAAACCTCGCTGGCGGGACGCCGGTTGCCACAGTCGGCGGCAACCTGGTTGTGATGCCTTATACCAGTGGCACTAATGAGTTGGGTGGTAATGCTTCTATCTCCGGTAATTTAACTTTTAGTATCTATGGAACAGGGGCTATTCAAACGACCAATAACCAGCTCTTAACCATTGGCGGGAATACCAGCGGCAATATTACTCTTGCTCCATTAAACTCGGCGGCAGGAAGCGTCATCAATCTTAACGCCTCAAACATTAATTCCAGTCTGGCTACGGTTACGGAATTGGCGACGCCGACATCAATCACCTATGGTGGCGCAACGACAACTCTAACTATGGGCGGTGCTTCGGGAACAATCACGCTTAATGGTACAACCATTGCTACTAACCAAACTTCCGGATCTCTGGCTGTATTTAATACCGGATTAACCGGCACACTTAATCTTGCCGGAGCTGCCACAGTAGTCAATATCGGTGCTCCGACCGGTAGCGCTTCCATCTCTGCCACTTTAGTGTTGGGAGGAACAAACAGCTCTACCATTGAGCCGGGGAACGGCACTTTAAACTTTGGCTACAAGTCAGGACTGAACACCTGGGCAACTGCCATGACTATCCGGGATAATACCGGCTATATTGGTATCGGCACAACTGCTCCCTTCGTAACCCTGGATGTTCGGGGCAGTTCCGGCACTTTAGCGGTGGCCTCCATCTCCGGAACAACTTCATTCGCAACTTTAGTGGCCAATAACAATGGCGTCGGGGACTTATTTACTGCCTCCGCTTCCGGTTGGCCGAGGTTCACAATTTCCAATGCCGGTAATGTTAACGCTTCGGGAGCATACCAAATCGGAGGCACTTCCGTTTTGTCTACCACTACTTTAGGCTCGGGAGTGACCGGCTCTTCCTTAACTTCGGTGGGAACTCTGGGTGGTTTAACCGTTTTGGGTGCAACCAGTATTAATACTTCGGGCAGTAATACCACCAACATTGGTACGGGTTCAAATGCCGGAACTATCACCATCGGCAATGCTTCAAGCGGTGATCTGGCACTTAATGATGCTCAGTGGTCTGTAACGGGCCTTGGGGCTGGCACTTTTGCCTCCTTAAGTAATGGCGGAAATCTGGCTTTTACCGGTTCTAGCCCGTCAATTACAAACACCGGTGGAAACACTCTAACTCTTAATTCCGGTTCAACCGGCAACCTGCAGTTTTTTGGCGCCACAAATTACATTGATTCGTCCGGCAACTTGACTTTGGCAGGAACAACCGGAATCACATTGTCGGGGAACGGAGCAGACCTTAACTTCTCGGGAACTTCAGGATTAAATACTATTACCACTGCCAGTAACCAAAACTTCGCGATTAATCCGGGCGGCACCGGTCTTTTTGGCATCAACACCGACGGAACTACTCCTCTGGCCAATTTTGATGTTAGGCCTAACGTTGGGACAATCGCCATTGCTTCAATTTCCGGAGCAACATCCTTTGCTTCTTTGGTGGCCAACAATGACGGCGTTGGGGATTTATTTACCGCCTCCGCCAGTGGTTGGACGAAGTTTGTAATACAAAATAACGGCAATGTCGGGATTGGAACAAATACGCCAACAGCAAAACTGGCGATTGAGGGAGTTGTTGGCGGAGACGTCGCTAGTTATGTACAAGCGAATAAGATTAAGAACGTTGCTAACGATAGTCAATTTTCGGGCACCGGCCACTGGACAACATCAGGCGGACAGCCCCCGTGGAATGTTAATGTTAATTCAAGTGGTGTTGCGGCTAAAGATGCTCCGGGAACAGGGGTATTTACTTTAACTAATAACACGACTGATTTTGATACGCTTATTGCTGCCGGTACTTATGAGCTGACTTACACTTTTACAACTACCGGTACTTCTTCCGGTTCCTTAACTCCGGGTGTTGGAGGAACAAACGGTACAGCCGTCGGTCAAGACGTCAACATGAGTAAAACCGACACCCAACTGATTACTTCTTTCGGCGCGGGAGACCTTACTTTTACCCCAACGATGAATTGGTACGGAACAATTGATAACGTTATCCTCAGGCAAGTAAATACAGTTAGTCCGATTGCCACAATTTTAAACTCTAACGGCACAACCGCAATAGATTTTAGAAACGGAGGATCGGGCAAATCCAATACCTTTATCGGCCTAAACGCAGGTCAATCCAACACCACTGGTGGCTCTAACTCGTTCATCGGCTATCAGGCAGGCCAAAGCAACACCACCGGATCTCTAAACTCCTTCTTTGGAAATGGCGCAGGTGAATATAATACTACCGGATCTAATAACTCCTTCCTTGGTATGAATGCAGGTAGTGTTAATACCAGCGGATCCTACAATTCCTTCCTCGGAGCTTATGCAGGTAATTCTAATACCACCGGATACAATAATTCCTTCGTTGGAGATTCTGCAGGTGGTGCTAATACCGCCGGGAATAACAATTCCTTCGTTGGATTTTATGCAGGCTTATCCAACCTGACCGGATACCAAAATTCCTTCCTCGGATCTTACGCAGGTCAAAATAACACCACCGGATACCAAAACTCCTTCTTTGGCGAAACGGCGGGCTTATCCAACCTGACCGGATACGACAACTCCTTCCTCGGCTATATGGCAGGTTGGCTCAATACCAGCGGGTATAACAATTCCTTCCTCGGGTTTTATGCAGGTTATAACAATAACGCCGGATATAACAATTCCTTCCTCGGTGGCAGAGCAGGTTTTTCCAACACCGCCGGTTTTCAAAACTCCTTCCTCGGCTATCAGGCGGGTCAAAGTACGACTCTTGGTACCAACAATACTGCCGTGGGTGATCAGGCAGGACAGACAATTGACGTTGGAGGCTTAAATACGCTTTTGGGGTATGGTGCCGATGTTGGTTTAGGCAATCTGATTAACGCCACAGCCATTGGAGCCAATGCTTATGTAACACAAAACAACAGTTTAATCTTAGGTAGTATTTTAGGTGTCAACAACGCTACCGCCAGCGCCATGATTGGTATTGGCACCACCGCGCCGCTTGCCACTTTGGATGTTCGGGGTTCCAGCGGAACTTTGGGAGTAGCTTCTTTCTCCGGAAATAGTTCTTTTGCGGGATTAACAATAAACCAGTTGGGAACAGGAGATATTTTTACGGCTTCAGCCTCCGGCGTGCCTTTATTCACCGTTCAGCAAAACGGGAATTTAGTGATGGCCGGCAATGGTTCGGGAATTAGCTTTACCGGAACCGGTATTGATACAATCAGCACCGCAACTAACCAAAACTTTGCGATTAATCCGGGCGGCTCAGGTTTGGTGGGGATTAACACTGACGGAACTACTCCTCTGGCAAACTTTGATGTCAGACTTAATAATGGCACAATTGCTATCGCCTCCATTTCCGGGGCAACTTCTTTTGCTGGTCTGGTCGTCGACAATTCGGGAACCGGCGCTTTGATTGCCGCTTCTGCTTCCGGGGCAACCAGATTTGTCGTTAACCAAAACGGCAGTGTCGGGATTGGCGGTTCTTTAGCTAATTCCGGTTACAATCTTGACGTTGTCGGTTCTGCTAGAATTGCCGGAAATTCAACCAACGATGATATCACTAAAAACACCACTTCAGACTTTACCCAAGGAACTTTCTGCAGCGGCAGTGGATACTGTTCAACTAACGTTTCAATTGCAAATAATGATATTTCAATGCAGGTTGATAATTCTTTAACTGCAAGCACTATCAATCCAACTTCCACCGGCGCACCTTCAACGGTAATCCCAATTTCTTCGGGTTCGGCAATTATGCGGCAGCAAAACGGAGTAGTAGCATTTTTAGGCGGAGTATCGGCTGCCAGCGCCAGAATTTACACGTATAGCGTGCCGACCAATACTTTTACCGTCGGACCTAACTTAACTGCAACCATTGGTTCCGGCTCGGCGGTTTTCCAAAGACAGGATGGGAAATTCGTAATCACTTATGCCAACAGAAGCGATATTTATGACCCGGCCGGAAGTAATAATTTTGGTTCAATCGCGGTTGGCCCGAATCTGCCAGTAATTGGCGGCGTCCAGTATATCGCCGGCGGTGGTTCCCGCGTTATTCCGCATTCCGACGGCAAGTTCCTGGTTTTACTCGGCGGTTCACAATATAGCGCATTGTATGACCCGGTTGCCAACACTATGGCCCAGGGGCCGGCTTTATCGGGAGCAGGTAATATTGTCGCTTCCGGTTCGGCGGTTTTCCAGCGTCAGGACGGAAAGTGGATAGTAATCCTGGGCGGTAACACCACTACCACCAATATTTATGATCCTGTAACCAGTACTTTTTCGGCCGGACCGACGCTCCAGTCGGCTGCGGGTACCGGCGCCAATGTTTTGCAACTGCCTGATGGCAGGTTTATGGTGATTGATGCCAACAATAATATCAATACGGATATTTATAATTTTGCCACTAACACATTTACAGCCGGACCGCAATTTAGTGATAAAGTCGGCACCGGTTCAACCGCTTTTCAAATGGCCAACAACAAATGGATAATTACGGTTGGCAACGGTTCAAAAGCGACATATCTTTACGACCCGACCTCCGGTACAACCGGCAGTCTGACGCAGGTTACCAATAATTTACCTAATTCGGTTGGGGTAGGGGGCGGCGTATTCCAGAGAGATAACGGAAGTTATTTAATTCTTAACGGTGCACTTGGTACAAACTCGACGGTTTATGACGTAGGTTGGAGGACTGGTGGTGTTTGGACATCGGAAGATATTACCAGCACAAAAATTTCCACCTATTCGGCGATTTTTTGGGATTCGACGCCTGCGGTTTCGGCGTCGCCTTCGGCCGGAGTCGAGGTTTATGTCAAAACGGCTGTTAACGGGAATCTTGGCAGTGTGAGTTACAACTTAATTCAAAACAACGGCGATTTGATTCAAACTATGCCGGGTGCGACTCAAGTCAAGGTTCAAATTCAATTCAACTCGCCGATTGCCCCGCCTTATAACCAAGTGGTAGGAACGGCAGTGCCAAGCAACATGTGGGCGTCAGAGGGTTCAACCGAGTACGTGCGCCAAATTACCCAACCGACGCTTTATGATTTCAAAATCCAGAATCCAATTGCCGGCTACGGTGGAGTACTGGCCAGTGATTCAACCGAAGATAGAAACGCCGCCACCCAAAGCGCGGTTTTTAACGGAACAGTTACTGGCGATTCCGATTCCGTTACTTTGGCAACGTTTGAAAATGGCAGCGTGCCAAGTTCTAATGCCGATATTATTGTTGCATCTGCCTCGGCGGACTTGGGCGGCACTGCTGGAACAGGGTCCCACACTCTACAGTTGCCAAACGGTAAGTTTTTGATTATCTTAGCTGGTAATTCAAACGCAACCAGAATGTATGATTCGACTACCGGTTTGTTCACTGTCGGTCCGACAACGGTTGGGGCGAGCAATCCGAATACCGGTTCATTCTCGATACCTTTACCCAACGGGCAGTTTATGTTGTTTATAGGCGCCTCTCAGCTTACAGATATTTATGATCCGGTCAGAAATATTTTTTTCGCCGGACCTAGCGTAACAGCCGCAATTGGCGCAGGCGCTCATGCTATTTTGCGCTCTGATGGAAGATTTCTGATAATTTTGGGAGGTGCAACAGCCAATACCAACATTTACGACCCGTTCTTAAATTCATTTACAGCCGGTCCGGCCACTACATCAACGGTCACCGCTGGAGCCTACAGCATTAAAAGGCCTGACGGAAAATACCTTGTCTTTTTAGGGACCAGTGCGGTAACCGATATCTATGAAGAATCAAGCAACTCTTTTGTTGTTGGCCCTGCTACCACTGCTGCATACGGGGCAAACGCAACCACTGTGCAAATTTCCAACGGCAACTGGCTGCAAACCAGAGGAACAGCCGCGACTACGATTTATCTTTATGATGCAAGACTTGGTACGTTTACCGCCGCGCTCGGTGAAGTTTTGTCTGCCAATGCCGGAGCGGGCGCATTTACAATTCCTTTGCCGGATGGAAAAATACTGTGGGCAAACGGCGGGGCAACCTCGACAACAATTGTGGACCCTTCTGTACAGGTTGTAGGAGGAACTTGGGCAGGCCCGACGTTACCTTCGCCTAGCAATTTAGCTGCGGGCACAAATGTTTTTCAAAGACCGGATGGAAAATTTGTAGTCATTGTAGGAGGCAGTTCCAATACAATGATCATTGATGCCGGCTGGAATTTACAGGGGACGTATGTGACTGAACCAATAAATTCCAATAACCTTACTGCCAATACTTCGCTCGACTGGAAAAATGTCGGGCAGGGGGCAATCGGAGTCCAATCAAGAACCGGTTCAAGTTTGGCCGCCATGACGGCCACCAACTGGAATGATGTCGAAAAAGCCGGTGGATTGATTAATCCAAATGCCGGCGACACCTGGGCGCAGTTTAAGTTTACCCTTACTGGAACAATGCCAAATATGCCTTATGAGAAAGAGAGAGTTTGGTCAGGAATAGATAGCGGAGGTTCAGTTGATTATTATAGGCAGATACAGACGCCAACTTTGCAGTACTGGAGACTGGCAAATACCACAGACCCGAATATTTTGACTTTAACCAGTGAAGGAATGAATGCCTTTAGGTTTGCCGCCGACGGACAGGCTTACACAGCCGCAGGCGGGGCGTGGAACTCGGGCGGGGCGGATTTAGCGGAAAATTACACCTCCACCCAAACTTTAAATCCGGGAGAAGTGGTGGTCGGCGACCAATTTAATGCACAAAATGTGATTCAGTCAACTATGCAATACCAAAGTAACATCATGGGAGTGGTTTCAACAGACCCGGGATTCGTAGCGGGTGCTTACACACCGGATTCTTATCCCATCGCCCTTGTGGGACGCGTGCCCGTGCTGGTTTCCACCGAAAACGGGCCAATCCATTCCGGTGATTACCTGACATCGTCTTCAATTCCCGGTTACGCGATGAAAGCCACGGTGGCCGGCAGAGTGTTGGGAACTGCTATTGAGGATTTTGACCCGACCGACCCAACCGAAGTTTCCGATTGTCCGGCCCAAGGGGCAGGCAGTTTGTCAACCACCCAATGCGGAACTATCACGGTCTTTGTTAACTTAACCAGCTATAACGGCGAAAGTGTCGAGCTGGCAATGGCGGACGAAAACTTTGTGGCTTCGACCAGTGCGGGGTTTGCCGATATCTATGGGGATACCGGCCTTGATTCCTACATGAACCAAATTTCCAGCGGTGACCAAAATACTTTGGTATACCTGCAAAGCCTTAAGGACGCCGGTTCGGCAGCGTTTAATTCTTCGGAAGTTTTCACCGGAACAGTGGCGGCCGGCGAGGTAATCAGCCCGGAAATTGTCGCCGACTTAATTACTGCCAAAACCATCAGGGCCGACCATATTGAGGGTTTGGAAATACTGACCAACCAAATTTCAGCACTATCTAATAGCGTAGCGGTTCTTTCCGATGCCACTCAAAGCGGAGAATTGGCAACAGCCACGCCATCGGCGACAACAACCCTTCCCTCAACCCTCAACCTTTCCGATTTGAACGTTAACGGTTTGGCCACTATTTCGGCCGACTTAAATGTTGCGGGTAACGGCCTTATCCAGGGCGCTTTGAATGTTCTTGATAGTCTGACGACCAATAATTTCCTCGTTTCCGGCTTTAGTTACTTTATGAACGACGTGGTGTTTAAGGGTAACGTCAGATTTAATTCAACTCCGACTTTCAACAGCGATACGGCCGGATTTGCGGTGATTAAGCAGGGAGAGGATACTGTTTCGGTGACTTTTGACAACGAGTATGCCGACACACCGGTTGTCACTGCCAGTATTGCCCTTGACAAAATAAATGACCAGGTGGCCCAGAAAGCTTTGGAAGATGCCATCCTTAACGGTAATCTTTCTTATGTGATTACCGATAGAACTACCCAGGGATTTACAATTCGGCTGAATAAACCCGCACCCGAAGATATTAACTTTTCCTGGGTGGCGCTTTCAGTCCAGGATGCCAAAACTGCGGGACTGGAGCCGGTAGTGCCCACACCCGAACCGCAAGCGACCCAGTCGGCGGCGTTCCAATCAATTCTAAATCAGGTTGAATCTTCAACTCCAACCATAACACCGACTCAATAAAGGCCTAAGGCGGTTGTTTAAAAATTGAGTTAAGCCGGAAGCAAGGGAGTAAAATAGCCACTGGTTGAAGCGGCGAGTGTTTAGGTTATTTCTAAGCAGCAAGATCTTGTTCTATCAGAGGATTTTTGAACATCAAACTGCGTGGTTTGTAGAGGTAAAGAATTAAAAGAACAACGTTAAAAATCGATAATGCCAGGAAAGGAGACACTTTGAGAATTCCTAAGGGTGGGATAAAATACAGCTCCAGAATAATTGTCAGAACCAGAGTAAATTCCATAAAAGCACCAAAAATGTTCTCAATAGCCAAAAGCAAAAGCTCAATCACCGATTTTCGATAAGTAAGATCTTTCTCCAAAGCGATGCTAATCGGCATAACACTCAAGCTTTTTTGGCTATATTCAAGCGGGGCCTTAGCGATAAAACCTTTTTTGACGACGGTAATCTTTATTTTGTCGACAGCTGCGAATTTTCGGCAGTAAAATTCGCCCAGCCGGTTGGTTCGAAGATGCGCTATCAGGCTGTTCTTTTTCGCATCAATAATATACACCAGTGCTTTTGAAACCGGAGCTTGAGTGACCTCGTCGTAAACTTTGCCAATGGTCAGCGAATTTTCTTTAAACAATAGCTGCTTGAGTTTATGGAAGAAAAAGTAAGGAATATAGGGTAGGGAAATGTGCGTCCTGGCCGAAAAGGAGAGAAAAGCTAAAAAGACAAAGCCGAGTAAAGTTAAGCCTTCCAAAAAGGCAAATAGGCGGCTTGAAGCAGAAAACTGGCTTAAAGTTTGTTGGCTTGATATTACGTAATCGGAAAGCGTGGTAAGAAAGAAATTGACATAATTAGTCAGACTGAATGGTTGATTTTGCAGGTAGACAGTCGGATAGTTTCCAGAAGTGGCCCCGACTGCAAACGTCACAGTTTGGGACTGGTAATTAATGGCTGAAATATCCGCCTTGTATTGCCCTTTGGGCAAAACAATGGGGACGACTCCGTTAGGCTGGGAAAACAAAGGGTTATTAATAGGCAGGATTTGCGGAGAAATAACCTCGTAAATTCTGGTCGTCGGGTTATACAGATAAAGCAGTATTCTGGCAGCTTCGATGGGGTTATTGGTGCCTTTTTCAAGCACCTTAAATTCCGGCACAACCACGATGTCCGTTATTTTTTGTAGTGTAATATTGCCGTTGTAGTCGACTATTTTGGCATACAGCTCGTAGACTCCCGGAGTTTGTTGACTTAACAGCCTTCCGGTGAAAACCCCCGGTTGGGTTTCTACCAAATCGACAAAATTAGAAGCAGCCGTCTGCGGAGTAAAGGTGTTGGCGCCTAAAACGTGTTTGTTCTCGATGATTACCTGGATATTTTTTATCGGCACGTATTTTGTCAGCGAAAAATGAATTTCAAAAATGCTTAACTGCGGAATAACCACCGAGTAAACGGTATTACCGGTGGTGATTTTTTCGGTCTGTGGGTTAAGTAAAATGTTGTTGTTGCTGGTGACAATCAGTGATTGCAGGTCAGCCAGCGTAGCTTGGGAGATAACGGCAGTTTTAAAAGTAAAGATGTCGGACTTAATAACGTTGCCAAAAGCATCCTTGGCAGTGACGCGGTAATAATAATTGGTATCGGCTGTGAGGTTTGGGAGGGTTAGCAAAGCTTCGCTGGTCGGCAAAGAAGTAGTAATACTTTGTGAAAGGGCATTGATGCCAGTGCCATATTGGACGGTGATAGTTGCATTGTTGGTGGTGGAAACGTCGATTTGGGCCTGGGACTGCGATAGAGACTGAATTGAAATCGCCGAAAAAGCCAGGCTGGGCGAGGAAGCGACAGTGGGAGTGGTGGTTGGCGTAATAGTGCTGGTGCTGCTACTTGTACCGGGAGTAGGCGTGGCCGTTGGGGGGGCGGGAGTGGGGGTTGGCTCAATCCCTGTGCTGTAAAGATAGGTTTGGCTAACTGTCTGGTCGGGAGTAATCGTTGTCTCCGACATGCTTCTGGCCGCCACATTAAAACTGACAACTTCGCTGCCGGTATAAGAATCATTGGTTTCCAGCTCAAAAGTAACCGTCTGGCCAACAGTATTGCCGGGAAAAGAATTAATGGTCCAGGTGATAGTTCGGTTGGTAGTATCAACTACGGCCGGAGCTGCGTCATAAGCATTCGAAGCACTGCCGATGACGTAATTTAAAAGGTCAACTGAGGGCGTAGGGCTACCATCAATTGTTCCTTGCGACCACTCGGCCTGAATAGTTAAGGGGAAAGGTCCGACCGTTAATGAACCGTAGGTAATTTTATAGTCCAAAATGGTGTTTTGCGGAAAATTGTTGCCGACAGTAGTTGATTCAATCGAGATCGGCAGGTCGGAGGCCGCGGGCGAGACAGTGGCCGAAATTCCAATTTGGTTACTGGAAACGATAGAGACAGCATAAGCAGACTGGTCAATAATAACATCCGAAGAATTTTTGCTTGTTAGAGCACCGGTCTTATCATTGCCGACAGCGCCGGTGGTCGAGGAAGCGCCGTTAAAATTAAAGCAGTAAATAGTGCCGGCGGTTAAATCGCCGCTTGAGAATGTGACAGACTGGCCAGAAATACTGACGGCGGGGTTGCCGATTGATGGCCAGGGTGTGGAACCGGAAGGAAGATTGGTAACATTAGTAGTCCAGTTGCTGGTGTTTCCCGAAACTGTAAAATCATCGGGAAAAGAAAGGCTGATTTTACTTTCGCTGCCGGCACCCGGTGAAGAAGGTTGGGCACAAACAGTGCCCGCAAGAGCCGAGCTTGGAGTTTGGTTATTCAGCCTTAGATAGGCGCTGGTAAAACCGGCTGCTTTAACCTCGGGTAAATTCCAAAATAAACTGACAGACAAAAAAAATAAGAGCAGGCCAAAGGTTATTTTTTTCTTCATCCATCTTTACTTTACAACAAATTCAAATTTGGTTCAATGTTTTTAAGACGGGGATTGACAAACTTCCGGAATTTTCTTTATGATAATAACTGTAGTGAAAATTTCTGTCCAGAAGCTTCGCGAATATCAAGAAAAAATACTGAGTAACCTCAGAGGCAATAAATCGCTATGGATTATTGTGCTTGTAATTTTGTTGGTAATTGCGATTTTGCCGTCTTACTATTTTTATCACCAATATAAGCAAGCGGAAAATTTATTGCAAAATCCGGCTGCTTCGACAAACGCCGAAGCAAAACAGGTGGTGGCCGAAGTTGGAAAATTGATGCTTTTGCCGACCAATGAGCAGCCGACTATTGCCACGGTTTCGGATATTACCAAATTGAGCGACCAGCCGTTTTTTGCCAATGCGCAAAATGGTGATAAGGTTTTAATTTATACCCAAGCGAAAAAGGCCATTCTCTACCGGGAAAGTATTAATAAAATTATTGAAGTGGCGCCGGTGAATCTTGGCGCCAGTGCGCCGGCTCCTACATCCGTTCCGACTGCTGCTCCGACATTCAATGCTCCGGTTGTTCCCACAGGGAAGTAAATAATAGAGGGTGATGTCTGTCTTCAGAATTATACTTCAGAGCTAATTAGTAATTAGGCATTGAGTTTTCTTTAGAAATCAAGAATTAGAAATTAGAAATTGGCGCAAGCGTTAGCGAGCAACTTTTACTCTTCTTTTGCCTGAATACCGAGAAGCCAGAGGACGGCTTCCTTTTTGTACCTTCGATCTCCTCGGGAATTAATCCTTATGGCCGGGAGCTTTCCTCTTTTGCCCCAGCGTTTGATGGTGAGAGGGGAGACTCTCAGGATTTGGGCCACTTCCCTAACTGTCAGGAGATCGGGTAGGTTATTGATTGATAGGGTTTGATTATTCATAACCTTGTGACTATACATATAGTCATCAATATGATAATTAATCAACGATAAAGTAACAAAGTGTAACATAATTGTCAAGTGGCAATTTTAGAATTACCACGCGATACTGGGCCGAGCGAAAGTATTGAGCGAAGCAACATGCATCAAGACCCAAAATATCTATAGTCTATAGATAGTTCGCGATATTGAGTGAAACGAAATCCTTTAGGACTGGGCGCACTATAGTCCTGAGTGAAATCGAAGGAAAGCGCAGCATGTATCAAGAGGCAAATTTGACAGGTAAACCATAATGGTGTATATTTTCGGGAATATGTCGCCAGACACGGGAGTAAGACAAGTACCGGTTCAAGACTCAGAAGCAAAAGGTAGAGAGGCAGAGTTTTCCGGGCAAATTGTTGCTTTAAGAAGCAGAATATTTGCTGACACAAATAATGTAGCAAGCGGGGAGTTCAGTTTAAGAGATGGGGCAACGTTAAAATACCAAGGTGGTACCAAAATAGCTCCCGATTCTTGGTCAATGGCGTTGACTTTTAGCGAAGGAGAGCAGATTATTGATGCTACTTTTGGTTTTCAAATCAATGAACAGTCAGGTCAATTGGAGCCTTTTGCACATAGGCACTTGCCGATTAACGCCGAAGTTTCAATCGGGCTGAGAGCTCAAGGGGCAGCATATGCAATCGGCAGAGATTTTAATAGATTACTTGCTCCACTGCCGCCTTACGTTCCTCCCACCCGCGGCGACGTTCACACTTTTTATATGGAGAGAAACGGTGATGAAACAAGAGTAACTGACTTTGGTGTTGAAAGTTTTGAAGTAAGCTTTTTAAAGTTATATGGAATTGACGCTTTCGAAGCTGTTACAGACAGGGAGGCAGAAGAAAATAAGACAAGGGCAGAAGGACATGCTCCTTTGCTATCCGCAATTAGTAGATTACGGGGTAGAATAAATATTCTTAATCCGCATGCTTACGTTGAGAGTGCGGACATTAATCTGAAAACAGGGCAAGAACTGCAAGTAGATAGAGGTTCTGTAGAAGACCCGGAATTTTGGACAGCATCAATTATGATGCCATTAGAAAATCAAGTTGGCTTCTTTTATTTTGGCTTACAGCATGATGGAGATAGTCACTGGCAACCAGTTGCAGCAATTCAGTACGAAGAGCCTACTGAAACATTAATCGAAGGACTAGCAGCAATTCCGGAAATAGATAAACAGCTTAAACAGATATTCTCAAATTAACTGCAAAACCCTCTTTAGCCAACAAGAATCACCCCCACGTAGCGCCTAGGGTAAAATGTGAACAGTCTAAATCGTTGTTGACAAAAAGGATATCCAACTGTATATTCCAAGAACATGTTGCCGGAAAGAAATACAGCTGTAGGGAACTTATTAGATTCTACTCGAGGGCTCAATGTTGCCGGGGCGGCAAGAACAATGATTGAACTAATGCCGCCTTTTGAAATGCCTACAGGGTTAAGTTTTATGATTAGTGACGCTTCAAAAGCGGAGCAAATTTGGGGAAAACCAGAAAATAGACTTTCTCCCGAAGCAGGCATTTTTTTGGCAATAGAAGCCGCAAAAGGGAATATGCAACAGTTAGAAATCGGAAAGCGGTATGTAATAGTTATGGAGCCAATCGATGATCCGTATCCATTACCAAACCCTCGTAACTTACCTAATCCACCTCATTTACCGGCAGTTTTTGAACTCATTCGCGACCGTGGCGGAGTATGGCTGACAACCCGTTATATTGATTCTGATACACAATGGGATCAAAACGATGTTTTTGTAACCCGGACTTCAAAGCAGCTAACTTTTAATTTATAGCCAACAAAAATTCCCTCACATTCGAGAATGTAAGGGAAAAATTGCGAAAACTTCAAAGAAATTTTACTTCAACTCAACCCTAGTCCTTAGCTTGCGCTAAGGATCTCGCTACGCTCAACTTAATTTATTTAAGTTCTACTGTAGCTCCGGCTGCTGTTAATTTTGTTTTAGCTTCTTCTGCTGTTTTCTTATTAACGGCTGTCATTACTTCCTTCGGAGCGGTATCGACCAGTCCTTTGGCTTCCGAGAGTCCCAGGGTTGGGACTAATTCTCTTAAAGCTTTAATGACTGCGATTTTGGTTGCTCCGCCGTTGGCAATAACGACGTTAAAGACTGTCTGTTCTTCCGCTGCTTCTCCAGCTTCTGCCGGAGCGGCTGCGGCTGCCGGTGCGGCTACTGCCATAGCGGCTGCCGAAACTCCGAATTTTTCTTCCAGAGCTTTGACGAATTCAGAGAGTTCGAGAACTGACATTTCTTCAACTGCTTTTAATAACTCTTCCTGTTTTAATTTTGCCATCAATTCTCACCCCCTTCGCCAATCGCGTTTGACGCGACACTTTTCTCTGCTTCAATTGTAGGATTATCCTTCTCTGGTTGTTCGGCGACTACTTCTGCTTCGGTTTCTGCCCCGATTGTTTCAGGCTCGGTAATATTTGGTTCGGCCGCCGGCTGATTAGGTTCCGCGGGTGCTGTTTCAGCAGTTTTTTCGGCTACGGTTTCCGCCATGACTGATTCGGGTTCTGTCGGATTCGCGGTCAGAACAGTTTGAACCGGAACTGCAGCGACTGCGGGTTTTTTATCGGCAACAGCCTTAAGTGTCATCACTAATTTCTGTAAATTCCAGTTCAAAGCCCGATGTAAACCGGAAATAGGGGACTTTAAGCCGGCGGCAACTTGAGCGAGTAAGGTTTCTCTCGGCGGAAGAGCGGAAATTTTTAAGATTTGCTCGCCGCTTAAAAACTGATTTTCCATAATACCAAGCTTAATGTTTAAAAGCCCCAGTTCCTTCATGGTTTTGGCCAGCTGCTTGAGCGGTTCAATATAGTCGGCATAAATCAAAAGCGTTCCGGTTGGGCCTTGCAGCGGATTTTCGCCCTCAAGCTTGATTTTGTTTTCGTCCAAAGCCCTGAGAATCAAAGAATTTTTGGCGACGACATATTCCGCCTGCATTGGCTTAATCGCTCTTTTCAGGGCTTCCAGCTGCTTGTGGGTGACCCCTGTGTAGTTGGTGAAGATAATTGCCTTGGATTTGGCTAACTTTTCATTAAGCTTGGCAACGACTTCAATTTTCTTCTGCCTGCCCGCCGTAACTTTAGTGTTGGTGGGCCGGTTGGTGCTGATTTTGGTATTTGTATCCATAAAAAAACTCGCCTAAGCGAGTTACTTTAAGTTCAAAATGAACTTAGTTTCTCCTCGGCGAGATTTATGGATTGAAGTTCGTCCTTCGCTAGCGCTCAGGATCTCGCTCCGCTCGACTCGCTGTCTTAGGTTTTAACAGTTTAGCAGAAGAGTTTTATAGCGTCAAGAGTTAGTTTGGGTACTTATCCCTTGACAACAAGTAAATAATACTGTATAATGAGGCTATGAATAAGAAGTTTAGCCTCAGACAATTTAAGCGAAAATACGGTACACATTTACAGTGCCTGGAAGCTATTAAACGCTTAAGATTCCCAGATGAGATGGAATGTTCTAAATGTAAAAGTCTTTCAGTCTTCTATCCCGTAACCAATAGAACCTCATATGCTTGTAAGTATTGTGGGTTTCAGATCTATCCACTGGCCGGTACTATCTTTGAAAAAACCAGTACTCCACTTGATCTTTGGTTTTTTGCAATGTATTTAATGGTTACAACTAGATCCGGAACATCGGCCAAACAATTGGAGAGAATGTTAGGGGTAACATATAAGACGGCGTGGAGAATGTTTAAACAAATCAGAATGTTAATGGCAGAAACGGAAGGTGGACTTTTAAGCGGGATTGTTGAAATAGACGAAACATATATCGGTGGTAAGGGTAAGAATAGAGCTACAAAACCAAACTTCAACGAAATACCTAAGGAAGTAGTTTGGGGAGCAGTTGAAAGGGGTGGCAAGGCATACTTAAAACATATTCCCAATACTGGAAAATGGACGCTGATAAACCAGATAAAACAAAATGTCAGTCCTAAAGCCCATGTCATGACAGATGAACTTGCTTCGTATAAAAACCTGTATGACTTTGGATACTACGACCATGACAAAGTTAATCATTCAAGCGGAGAATATGTAAGAGGATTTATTCACAATAATACTATTGAGGGGGTATGGTCTCAGTTAAAAAGAGGAATTACGGGAGTTTATAGAGTTGTTTCAAAGAAATATCTCCAAAGTTATGTCAACGAATATGCTTGGCGATATAATCAGAGAAACAATCAGGGAAAAATGTTTGAAATGCTACTAAGACAAGTTGCAGAGGTTAAGACTTTAAAGGTTTAGCTGCTTTTTTAAGTAAAGATAGGAAATCTTTTTTTGCTCCCTCACGTCCACCCATCTTTACAAACTCTAATAATTTTTTATCTTTCTCCAACAGTTTCTTTTTCATTAAATTAAAGTATATCATAGCTTTCAAATAGTACCTACGTAAGTACTCTTTTTGCCCTATTCGGCTAGGGCGGGGGTGGTGTCTATTTTTCCATTAAATTAGCCGAATAATGTCTAAAATCACATCCTGGGTTATTCCCTCTTTTCTATTTATATAAATATAAATAAAGATATAACTCTAAAATCCGCTAAAATGATATAATACTAAACAATAAAACCTCTGCCCTCAAAACTAAACTAAAAACAATAACTGCCTCTTAAAAACAAAAAACATATGAAAAAATGGTCTTACGAACTACCCTACATCTCAGAAAAACAAAAAGAAATACTAAAACTAATTCATAAATTCAGATTCCTAAACAGAATTCAAATACAAACCATAATGAAACATAAGGACTATAAAAGAATTAACGTATGGCTTAAAAACTTAGTAGAAAATGACTATCTATACCGTATCTATGACAGAAAAACACCTTTCAATCTTCAACCGGCAGTGTATTTCTTAGCGCCAACCGGTGTCAGGTTTGTTAGATATAACATCGACTATGATACAGCTCATAAATTCTACAGAGAAAAAGAAAGAAGTGAAGAGTTTAGAAGTAGATGTTCAGTAATTGCCAATCTTTACCTAGACACTCTACGTAAAACTGAAGATCTTAATGCGTTAAACTTCTTTAAAACAAAACAGGAGCTCTACGAAGACGATGTAATAATAGAACCATATCCTGATTGTGCAATATCTTTAAAAACATCTCCTGCAATCATTGACGACTATATAAAGAAAAAGATTAAATTAACAACAGCTATTAATAAGCTTAAAAAACAAGTTAAGGATAAAGAAGACTATTTATATTACCTTGAATTAATTGGAGAAAAGACTCCAAGGTACTATTTAAGATACAGAGTACAACAATATATTGAATATTCAGACTACAAAGGAGCAACAGCAGCTAATACAATTATTCTTTTTGTACTTCCAGATAAGCAAATGGAAAAGTTTCTCTTAAAATTTATTAAACAAAAAGTTGAAGAAACGCTTTTTGAACACCATCTAAATTTTGCAGTAACCACAATTGATCTATTACAAAGCAAGGGAATGATTGCTGGGATTTGGACGGGAACATAGAAAGAATAAAACTCAAGCATGGATTATGCTCGAGATATGCTTGCAATTACATTCGTAATATACAACAATTAGATTGCTATGCCAGATCCAATACCATCAGGCGAAATAAGGTCTTCGGTAATTGAAAATAGATATCTTGGCTTACTTACAACATACAACGTTCCTTGGGATGATGAAAAAACCGCTCGAGATGTATGGCAAAACTTCTTTGATGGGCAAGGTGGCACACTAGACGGAGTTATCCATTCTCAAACCAAAACCGAACACGGAGTCCAAGTTTTAATAGGCGGTTCAGGTGAATACGACTATTCACATTTAATGCATATGGGCGGAGGAACAAAATCTATGGATGATTCATCTGCGGGAGGATATCGGGAAGGAGCAAAAGTCGCCGCGCTAATCATGTTGACAAGAATGGGAGCTAATCAAGTAGTGCACGAATCGGGAGACTGGCGTTTAACCTACTATCTAAATGATGTTCCTGATTATAGAATTGGCGATGAACCCACGAAAGGCCTCTATGCAAGAGTAGAAAGAGTTCATTATCAAGCCGGAAGTAGGTTTAGTGTTAAGTTTCCAACACCAGGAATGGCAAAAACATTTCTTGAAACAAGAAATCTTTTCTATTCAAGCGAAAATCCTGACTTTAGAAATCCCACATATAGCAATCCCGAAGTTGGAGGCTTTAAGCTCCACAAAGGCAAAAAAGGTAATATTTACGAAGCTGGACAAAGACGTCATTTTCGTCAAGATCTTCTATTTCTGGGTGATAAGAGTGGCGGAGGTTACAATGCAATTGAAGACATAACACTATGGACTAAGGGAAAAGTTTTTAAGTGCGGATCGAGACCGAGGAGCTGTAACAAAAGGACAAATAGAAGAAGACGTTATTCCGAAAATTGTAGCTGGAATGACAGAGGAAGAAATACGAAGCACTATAGTCAATAATCCCGATTTTTGGTATGGAAGAAAAAAACCATTGGTTCCAGGAGGTCCTAAATCGGTAGACATAGAAAGCGTAGACGATCCCGATCGGACAAAAAAGGGCATGGCAAACGCATTGGCTATGGGGGAAGACTTCATGAATTCAATTTACGATATTTCAATACCAGGGCAATTATTGGGAGCGATGGTGGATGCTTATGTCGAAAAATATCACGGACAACCGCTAGAATTTCCTTCTCAATATGTCGCCATAAGCAACGAGGCGTTTGGTGACTATGACCTAGCTCTAGAAGGAGCAGGTTATGTTCTTTGTCATCCTGCAATGGCAGATTTGGGAATGACTACAACGGCAGAAGCTGTTAAAAATCTAATGAGTCATTTTAGAATTGAGCCTTCAGAAGCTGAAAACACAAGAACGGGATTGCTAAGGGAATTTGCCGGAGAAATAATGGGAATTAAGGAAACTCCTCAAATCTGGATGTTTAGCGCTGCTAAGGAAAAAAGTATTTTCCATGGGCATTATACGCCTGAATTCTTGTGGGAAGCACAAGAACGAATCCATCAAGCGTTTTCAACTGCACTTGAAACTTATCTTCATGAAATCTCACATGAACGGTCTCTGAGCAAGGGACATGATGCAAATTTTGTTAGAGAGTTTGGCAAACTGTATAACGTGGCTATGCTTAACTTGGAAGAGGCTATATTAGATCCCACAGCAGGTGAGAACCAAAGAGTTATTCAGATTCTTAAAGAATGGGAAGCAACGAAAGATTCATTGCCAACTTTACCTCAAAGAAGTCAACCTTAAGACTTAATCTATTTCGAGACAGAAATTTAACATGAGCATGTCTTACTTGTCTTCAAGGTATAGGTGCCTTAGTTTGGGTTTGAATAATTGGATAGATTATAAAGAATAATGGAGCTTAAGATAAAAACAGCCGCTGTCGCCGCTGCCGCTGTACCTGCCCGCTCATTCCCAGAAAGATAGCTTAAGAAAGAAAATGCAGCCGCAATAAGCCCTCTATTCATGGCCCATTCTGAAGATTCGATAAAACGGTCTCCTTTTAGCTGTGGGGATGGGGAATGGATGGATTGTAGCCATCGCTACGCGTTAGATCAACAGCTCTACGATATGGTTCGCCTTTTTTCCAAGCTTCAAGTCTGTTTAAATGTTTTCTTTCAATTGACATGATGTGGATATTAATTCATATTTATTTTTCCGTCAAGGGTTAGGTGGCTAGGGGAGCGTTGCCATTATTTTTTGGCATGAATTGAACGTATTCTTTATAGTATCCCCAATACTGTGGAGGAAGAACCCTAGCGATATAAAGCATCATCATGTCGCTTATGGTCATTAATTCGAGTTGCTCATTTTCTCCTCTTTGGTTATTTACAGCTTTTATGCCTTCATTGACAATTGTCATATCTTGGATAATTTCAGCGTAGGTTACAGGCTTTCCTACTCTAATTTCTGTTTTAGCCAAAAAGCGTTTAGCTTTTTGGGCGAGACTTCTTCTCTCGGGATAAGGGACTTTGATAGAAGTCGGGACAAGTCCTACCGGAAGATAAACGCCCCGTTCCTTGAAGTCCTTTGTTTCTAAAAATAGTCCTGCAGGTTGAGCTCTATTTAGCTCGCCGGTTAAAGTTCTGGTTGCCTCTGGAGCAATTAGAAAAATTCCGCCTTCTTTTTTAAGTCTTTCCCTGATTTTTCTGTAGGATGGGCCGCTATATTCTTCAGGAGCTTTTCCTTCTATAGCTCCGCGGTGGGTTCGGTAATATTCAAAATCTTTTTCCCTTAAGATGTGGTAGGTTCGCATACCGGTTGCCGCTGTCACTTTAGCTTCTACCCAAGCATAAAGTCTGGTATATTTTTTTCCTCTTGTTCGATCGTAATGCCAAAAAGTATCCATGCCATAGGCATGGGCAATATCATCTATCGTGAAATTTAATTCCATTCCGTGAATAGAGTCAGACATGTCTCCATGATTTAATCCTTCAACCACCTCACCTGGTTTTTCTTCAGCATTTTTTGGATGCAAAACTTCAGCTGTTCGCTCTCTGTAGTTGCGTGGATCAATAATCCTGTAACGAAGAAATCTTTTCGCTCCTTCGGCAAATATTCTGCCTTCAAGTCGGTCCAGGCGGGTTGGCGGTTTTTGGCTTAGTTTTCTAATAGTTTCAAACAAAAGCGTTCTTCTCTCTTCGAGGCTAAAATCTGCCAAATCAATTTTTCTTTCTTGAGTATCAACGTCGTTTTTGCGACGAGTTATAAATGTATAATTTCCTTGAATGATTTCAATCATCGCTTCATCGACAATTGATCGCAGTCCAACCGTTTCTCCAAGTTTGACAAATGGTTCAAGATAAGTAATTCCCTCAGTTGGGGTTCCTTTTTGAATATTGATTCCAACCGATGAAGGCTTATTCCCTCTGCCGGCAATCACTTTCTGGCCATAAAGGAATTGCGCCAAATGACTTTTTCTTATTAGTCCAGGGAGAGAATCATATGTAGGTAAAAGTGCGGCTCCGCCCCAGGGAATATGTTCTAATTTAATTCCGGCTGCTTCCAAAATTCTTAATCTATCGTGCAGCGCCTGCGTTTCCAGTAGATACAGGGCGTGGTCATTGTAAACTTCTTTTGGTGAAATGCCGACAATACCTCCTGTTATGCCAACCGCATTCAAAACTAACTTTGTCCATTCCATGCTGACATAGTTCTCAAAAATTTTAGCGTCAAAACCTCCTCGTCTAAACGTTTCTACCGCCTTTTGAAGTTCTTTCTCTTTTTCGGGATCGGCAATATCTCCTTCCGGCCTGACTAAAGAAAGCCCTATTCTTAATTTGTCCTCCGGATATTTAATTTTTCCATCCGGCTCAGTATCAACCGGTGTAAATAAGCTTGCTCTTATTAAAGTTACGTTTTTACCTTTTAATATTTCTTGAGCTTTTGGTACAACGTCAACTCCATTTTGAGGAAGAATCAAAGTGATATGTCTGTCGTCAAGGTTATCTCTAAAAGTTTCAAGTAGTTTATCAATGGGATTAGTGGTCGCAAGAATAAAAGCTTCGGGTCTGTCTTTTCTTTGCAAAATTGAAGCTAAATCGCTAGAAAATTTAACGCTGTCGGGGAATTCTATTCCTCTTTTCGTAGGCTCTACCAAATCAACTGCAGTAATGGGAAGAGTGGGGGAGCCAAGAGCAGTCCTCTCGATATAAAGCCGGCCGGTTTGGCCGCATGCGCCTACTACTCCGAATGATGCAAAAGTCAGCTTAACAGTTTCCGTTTCTTGTCTTTCATGTAGCGGTATTAAATGTAATCTCCCCGCTATTGCGCCCGCGGCTTGTTTTTCAAGCGAAAAAGCCTCGGCAAGAGTCTCTCTGTTGGTGCGTCTGTGCTGCTCTACGCTCATAATTTAGTAATGTGGGGATTTTACTGTGTTGGCGGTTTATTGTCAAACCGAACGGAAAGGGATTCTAGGCAAGTTCATCAGGCGGTCCTTTTTCACCAGTATGCACCGCGGCGTTAAGCCTTCGATGTGTTGCCTCGTCTACGACTATAACAGGTTTTGGTTCTTCTTCAAATCTAAAAGGAATACCCTCAACGATTTCTCTAAGTGCTGGATGGCCTATAATGCCGATTTCACCCAGTAAGATAAGAGCGTTTCTGTCTTCCGCGTTTTCTACATGAACAACCGTATTTTTAACGACTGGTTCGTAAGGTTGGCTTGATTCAACAATGTCATGCGTGTGGTCCCGGAACCGGATGCCTTCCCAAATTAAACCGCCTTTTGCCCTATTATGAACAACTTGAAAAACGCAATCAAGGTCTTTTAATACCTGAATAATGTGGGAATGGGATATTTCCTCACCGCGTAAAGCTTTTATAACTTCCCGTTCCTGTTGATTTAGTTCTATTGTTCTGCCCTTTGGATGTTCCAACTTAAGTTCAGCTGCAAGATGATGGCCTAATTCGATTTCCCGCTTGACAATTTTCTCTGCCGGAAGACCGAGAAAATACGGTTCAAAACCGTTGTAACGTATTGGTTTTCCGTCCGGGCCTAAAACTGTTCCAACCACTTCTGCCGCTCTACCGTGCCTGACTAATTCCCAGGAACGATATTTAAGATCATTCGTCGGTTGTTCTTTTTCCAAGGCAGCGACCGCTTTAAACAGTCCTTTTTCGCAAAGAGCAGCAAGCAGTTTAATACGGCGCTCCTGCGGAGCTAAGCGGCCATCAGAATCTTTAGTAGGACTAGCTTGTCCCGGTGATTGTGGATCACCTATTAGGCTGGGAGACAGAGGTCGAAATGTTCCAAATTCTCTTATCATATTGAGCGGATTTTAATGCTGAGGTGGTTGGTTGTCAATAGGCCGAGTTAGGAGTTCATGGCTGCACCAAATATCGATGCGGCAGCTCCGGAGAAAGGCATCGCAGCGCCTAAGTCATTACCTGCAACTGCGCCAATGGAACCTACAGTAGCTAACATAAATGCTACTATAACAAAATAAATTTGTCTTTTTTGCCTTGAACTAAGCCCTTCAACCTTCAGTTCAAATCTGTCAATCGATCGTGCGATATGTGTGCCTGTATTTTTAATTCTTCGTACTAAACCCAATTCATGTAGGCATGGCATACTTGCGGATAATACTACTGAGGTAAAAAATTGTCAAATTGAGGCTTAGATCTTTATCTTCAGCCCCGGGCTCATTGTAGATTTCAAGGTAACGTTTACGATATTAGTTTTTTTGATGGCGGCAATTAATGCTTCAATGTTCTCGGTTAATTTTTCCGGACCAAAGGAAATTTTGCCGACAGTTAAGTGAATAATCGGTGCTTTGGTCTCGGTTTTAAAGTTCATTTGTCCGCCGGCATATTTTTTGGCCACTTCTTCCGGCTTTGGCGAAATCGTGCCGTTTTTGGGGTTTGGCATTAAGCCTCTTGGTCCTAGTACTTTAGCCACCTTGGCCAGTTTTGGCATCATACTTGGTTCTGCCACCAAAACGTCAAAATTAATCACTCCTTTTTCGACTTCGGCAATTATTTTGTCGTCGGCAATGGCGACGCGGGTGGTTTTACCGGTGCCGTGGGGAAGAGTAATTTGGCCGGAAATACCACTGGTTAAGGTATTAACATGCAATTCAACGGTTTCGTCAAAAGATTTCCGCTGCAGTTTCTGCAAAAGCGCCAGCGCTTCGTTTAAAGGATAAGTCTTGCTGCGGTCAACTTCGGCTAACAGTTTCTCGTATTTTTGCGAATGGAAGTTTTTTTGTTCCTTTTTAGGCTTTTTTGTCGGGGTCCTGTCAGAGGTTTCCTTCCCGCCAGTGCTCTCTTCACTGCGCGCTGTCGGGAGCCCTCCCTCTTCTGCCACCCCTTTATTATCCAAAGCGGCTAATTCTTCTTCGCTCGGGCCAACCGAAACCACTCTTTCGCCGCCTTTCATGCCGGGAGCCTTGGTCGTCTTTCCTCTCGTCGAGGATTTCGCTGCGTTCAATTTAGCCTCGTGTTTTTTCTTGACCTCGTTTTTTTGTTGTTCTTCCTGGCTTTCGTCGCCAAGAGTTCTGACTCTAATTTTTCCCATATTATTGTACTTTGATGCCCATTGAGCGGGCGACTCCTTCCACAATTTTGACAGCTTGAGTCACGTCGTCGGTATTCAAATCTTCCAGCTTGTCTTTGGCAATTTGCTCGGCCTGAGTTTTAGTCAATGTTCCTGCCGATTCTGTCCCCGGTTTGCCGGAACCTTTCTCCAGGTTCATCGCTTTTTTAATCATTTCCGCAATCGGAGATTTTTTGACAATGAACGAAAAAGTGCGGTCTTCGTAAACGGTAATTACAGCCGGAACAATGGTGCCTTTTTGCTCGGCAGTCCTGTCGTTAAAGGCCTTGACGAACTCCATAATCGGTAATCCGTGTGGTCCCAAAGCCGTTCCCACCGGTGGCGCAGGCGTGGCCTGCCCGGCAGGTATATTTATCTTAATTATTGTCTTGATTTTCTTCGCCACTTTAATTTCGTCCTTTCATAATAGCGTTCCATGCCTGAGCTACCAGCGATGGCAGGCGGGCTGCTCCGGCCGGAATGTTAATTTTAATGATTGTCTTAATCTTTTTAGCCATATTTACTTTCTAAAGATTTGCTTGGGTCGCTTACGAAAATTTTTTCGGACCCGTAATTCGCTTGTCGTCCTTCAAAAATTTTGCAAGCTCCCCGCAAAAATTATTATTAAAACTGAAAATTTGAAAGTAGAAAAGTCTCAAAAAGAGGTTCTTATCTACTGGTTCAAACGACCTTACGGTCTCCCAGACTCGTAATAAGTTTTTCTATTATACTTATTCTATCTTAAAATGTCTACTGATCCTTCGCTTTCGCTCAGGATTTCGTAAGCTAAAGCTTACTCACTTGCAAGAAGCCGTATTCAATCCTTCGCTAACGCTCAGGATTTCGCTAGATTTTCATTATTATAATTTTGATACTTGGAGAAAATCTAGCTCAACAGGAGTTTCTCGTCCGAAAATGCTTACCAAAACCTTCAGTTTTCCCTTGGATTCGTCAATATTGTCAATGGTGCCGAGGAAATCGGTAAACGGCCCGTCCGTAATCTTGACCGCTTCGCCAACCACAAAAGAGGCTTTGTATAATGGTTCTTCGGTGGCCATAAACTTTTGGATGGCCGCCACTTCTTTGTCGGAAATCGGGGTCGGTTTGTTGCCGGCGCCGATAAAAGCGGTGACGCCCTGGGTGGTTCTAACCAGAAGCCAACTTTCGTCGTCCAAAATCATTTTGACCAAGACATAGCCGGGGAAAATCTTTTCTTTAACTGTTTCTTTTTTACCGCCGGAAACTTTAAAGGTTTCGCGGGTCGGAACAATAATGTCAAAAATGCGGTCTTCAAAACCCATCGATTCAATGCGCTGCCTTAGGGATTTGGAAACTTTGTTTTCATGTCCGGAATAAGTGTGGACAATGTACCATTTGGCGTCATCGGACAAGGAAGCGGGTGCGGGCGTTTCTTCAACTGCGGGTTCTTCCTTAGTCTCTTCGGTCCCTTCGGAAACTTCGTTTCCTTCAGGGGTTTCTCCCTCGGCTGCGCTCGGGATTTCGCTGTTCTCCGTTTGCTCGGTTTTCTCTTCAATCACCTCGTCGACAACTTCTTCGACTTTTTGTTCGGTTTTTTCTTCTTCAACAGCTTTTTCGACCAGAGTTGTATCTTCAGGTGTTTCTTCAATTTTTGTCTTTTTATTGTCGGTCATAATTTATTATCTGGTTACTAATATTGCAACTAATTTAGTCAAAATAAAGTCGGTTCCACCCAGGAAAACTCCAACCAGTAAACTGACCAATATGACAACGCCCGTAAGCCTGATTATTTCGTCCCGGGTCGGCCAGACAACTTTTTTCAGTTCATCCCGAACTTCGCGTAAAAAATTTGCCGGGGTGGTTGCCATAAATTAAAATCCCAATACACTAGGATAATGGGATTTGTCAACATTTTAACAGAAATTTAGGGGCATGTAAAGAAAGAGTTTAAGGAGTTGGGGAAGGTTGATTTTGTTCCCCGACAGTAAATGTTTTTTCGTTGCACTCAACACCTTGTGCGGAAGAATTATCAAGATATGGTTTAAGAGTGTAGGTCCCGTTTGTCGGGCCTGTAAGGCCAACGGTTACAGTTACCGAATTTAAATTAGAGCCGGAAGAATTGCTGTCTCGGTAGAGAGCCTGTCCGCCAGGATAGATATAGACAGAGGGCATGGCTGTGCCGAAATTGGAATTAAACATAACCGAAAACGTATATGGTTGCCCAGTGATTATCAAGGGCGGGAAATTACTCCAGTCAATAGTGCAGGTAGGAGTTTCGGCCGAACCAGTAGCCTCAATCGGAGCAGGAATTTGCGATGGATTCACACTTTGAGTCGGCATAGGAGTCTGAGCAGGAAGAGAATTCAAATTCTTATTTGGCAGAGTTTGTTTGTATTGATAAGCTGTTGGTGGCTTGCTGTAGTTTTTAATTAAATTTGGTATCACATAGGCTAAAACCAGCAAAAGCAGAAATGCAATCAAGGCTAATAAAAATAGAATAAGCGAGACAAACAGTTTGCTTGGCTGATTCGAAATCGGTTTTCCGTTCAAATTTTTCAGGTTTTCATAGAGCAAATAACTATAAATTGTGGAAAGGGGACTAAGTACCAGCAAATTTATAATCCCCAAAAATAAATTAACAATAGGAATCAGACCAATCAATAGAGAAAGCAAAAAGATGATAATACTAAAGCCGATAAACCGATAAAGTACGGCAAAAAACTTACCGTTTACGTATTGTTTGCTTAATTTTAATGATGCAATTATTCCGGCATCATCGCTTACCAATGCATAAATTGCCATGCTAAACCAGATGCCAAAAATAAACGCTGGAACTATAAAAAGAATAAGGCCGGTAAGGGCTATAAGTCCGGATAAAATAGAAAGAATAATTAACGGGATTGCCTTGCCGATGCTTTTTGTATAAGCTTGCCTAAAGCCAATTTTTTCATGCCTGTATTTAATTGCCAGTATCAGCGCAATTGGAGCGCAAATGTTAAAAACAATCGTGAAAAGGGCAGCAATGCCAATCACGGCAATTGCAATTAAATTTTGTTTTGCAAAAATACCGATAAGGCCAACGATGAGGCCGATAATTAGAAAAGCAAACGGAAATAGCATGATGGCCCCGATTGTTTTGAATCTGTCTTTTTCAATTTGCCAAGCCTGGCCAAAAAGCTGTTTTACCCCCGGGAGGTAGTTAGAGATTTGGGGAGGAGTTTGTTTTGGAGTTTGACTTACGGGCGCAGCCGGAGTTTGATTATTAAGGCTTGCAAAAGCTTCGTCGATTTGTGTTTGTGGCCAGCCGATTTTTAAGAGAGCAGTTGTGATAGTAGCTTTAGCAAAACCTTTTTGTTCTTCGGTCTTAATATAATCTAGTATTTTCTGGTCGGGCATAAATTCAGCTTAATTTAAGTAAAGCAGGATAAGTTTTGAAAGTCAAATGTTGACCCTATTAAATGCTAAAAGCACCAGCTTCGCTGGTATTTAACAGGGTTGACAGGAAATCGCGTAAAGCATTACAATGCAGAAAGCATATGAAGAAGATTCGCAAGGTTGTTATCCCCGCCGCCGGGTTTGGCACCCGCTTTTTGCCCCAGACTAAAGCCATGCCTAAAGAAATGCTGCCGATTGTTGATAAACCGGTTATCCAATATGTGGTTGAGGAGGCGGTGGGGTCGGGAATACGGGATGTGATTATTGTCACCGGCTCGGCCAAGCGGGCTATCGAAGACCATTTTGATGTGCCGAATTCGGAGCTGCTTAAAAATCTCAAGGATGGCGGTAAGACCGAATTCGTTGAGCAGATTAATAAACTGGCCGAAATGGCCAACTTTATTTACATCAGGCAAAAGGGCCCGTATGGCAACGGTACGCCGATTTTGTCGGCGGAGCCGGCCATCGAAGACGAACCGTTTGCGGTTTTGTGGGGAGATGAATTTATTTATGCCACACCTCCGCGCCTTTCGCAAATGATTGGCGTTTACGAAAAATACGGGGGGATTGTTATTTCCGGAGTGAGGATAGACAAAAAGGAAGACTTAAAAAGATACGGAATTGCCGACGTCACCCAGGTTGAAGGCAATGTTTACAAGATCAACGAAATTGTCGAAAAACCCGAACCGGACAAAGCCCCGTCCAATCTGGCAACCCACGGCGGATACATTTTGCCGCCGCAAATTTTTGCTGCCTTGAGGAATTTAGCGCCGGGACAGGGCGGGGAAGTGTGGTTGGTAGACGCCATTAATAAGTTAAAAGAACAAGGTGTGCCTTTGTACGCGGTGGAGATAAAAGATGCCAAGTATTATGACACCGGCAATAAATTGGAATATATGAAAACAGTAGTTGAGTGGGGGCTAAAGCATCCCGATATCAACGGAGAATTTAAAAAATTCCTAAAGGAACTCAAATTAGACTAATGAAGAAAAATCCTTCGGATCAACCCCTCAGGACTTCGCCCAAACTGCTCCCGGCAATTTTTGGCATTTCATTGTTCATTGTTTTTATCTTGTTCTCTTACCTAGTCCACAAAAACCTTTTTGTTCACTTGGATTTTGATACGACGGTCAGGTTGCAAAACAAAATTCCCAGACGCTTTGACTTCTTTTTTTCGCTTTTAAGCCTGGTCGGAAGCTTTGAAATTGTGAGTGTATTACTGCTTATTTTATGGTTCTTTATTCGGAAATTGAGGTTTATTTTTGTTCTGTGTATTTTTGGCTTCTTCCATCTTTTAGAACTTTTCGGGAAAGCTTTTGTTGCTCATCCGGGACCACCATACCTTTTCTTTCGCTATGATATTCCTTTCCAGTTTCCCACTTCTTATGTCCAACCCGGCTCATCATATCCCTCCGGTCATTTGGCCAGGACATTGTTCATTTCGACGATTTTGATATTTATTATCTATCATCTGAAACGGCTTTCAAAAGTTCAAAAACGATTGCTGTATTGTTCGATCATTATTTTTGCGGCTTTAATGTTCATTTCCAGAATTTATCTGGGGGAGCACTGGTTGTCCGACGTCATCGGCGGCTCAATGCTTGGTGCATCAATGGGCATCTTCTCGCTTCTTTTTCTTTAGTTTTCTTATCCAGTGTTTTCTTTAGAATTACTGTTAGATTATGATCTAAATATGGATGGAAGCTTGTCGGGAGCTGGCCTATATGCTGGTCTGGCGGCAGGTGGAAGATATGTCCTTATTGCGTCCTCGGTGCATCTCCTGGCACTTATAACTGCTGTAGTTCTTCCAAGTAAATCAGCTGAATTTCCGCCATCTCTTTCATAAACTGCAGCAGTTTGGCCTACTCTTACCAAGTCACATTTACCTTTAAGTGCGCCACAAAGAACCGCTTTCTCCGGCGGGCACAAAACTGATGGGGATGTTACTGGCATTTGTTTTTGTCTTATTCTTTGTCTTTCACGTCTATTCATAAATTTAAATTATATCAGCCCAAATTTAGCCTTTCAATAAGGAATTTGTGGGTAATCCCACCCTGTTGGTACAAAATCGTTAGAATATGATTATGTACCATTTAAAACAAGTACCTACGGATGCCCAGATTAAAAAGTTTCTCAGAAGAACTGTTTTTGGTAGAAATATCTTCTGTCCAAAGTGCAAATCCTGGAATATTGTTCGCTTTGAAAAAAGATACAGATGTAGACAATGTCAGATTAAGTTCTCGCTGTTTTCCCATACCTGGCTTTGCAATGTGAAGATTCCTTTGCAGAGATTTTGGTTAATTCTCTGGTGCTGGACAAAACAAATGCCGGTTAAACAGACTGAAGATCTAACTTCTTTGTCTGAGAAGGGAGTCAGACATTACTTTGACTTGTTCAGAGAACAATTACCAAGAGATCAGAGGCTTCTAGAGCATATTGTCCAGCTTGATGAGGCCTACTTTGGCAGATTTGGTAATACCGCACTTCTCATGGGAAAGGAGAGAGGAACCAGAAAGCTTGCTTATCAAATCCTCTCCTCTGATGCCCCAGCGAAGAAAGATGCAATTGATTTTGTTAGAACTTACGTTAAACCAGAGTCTCAACTAAATACAGATGGCTCTACTATTTACAAAAATATTGATAAGTATTATCCTCTATTCCATATGACAGACATTCACAAGAAATTTGAGTTTACCAACACCTCTGAAATTGAAGGAATGTTTGGCGTTTTAAGGACTTTTATCCGGAGGATGTACCACCATGTCAGTGAAGAAAAGCTTGAAGAATATGTCTGTGAATTTTACTGCAGATTTTCCAGACCGGAAATGTTTAAATCTCCTTACCATTACTTGCAAAACACGCTACATGCTTTACCAACAGGGTAGGAGAACCCGAATTTGTCTCGAAAAGTTTTCTGATTTCTTCCAAAAGTTTTAACAGTTCTTTTCCTTCAATCGAATGCGAAACCATTCCCAAGATTATTCCTACAGACTGTAATTCTTAAGAAATATGCGTTTTAATGTTTCCACCAGCAGAAGATAAGTTGAGACCAGGAGGATCAGAATTATAAAGTAAAGCGGGGGAGGAGTAACAAATCCCAAGTCGGCCGCTAGAGGAGAAAAAGGAATCAGCAATGATAGTCCAACGATGATGACACACGCTCCAAGCAGCCACTTGCTGGGCTTGCTTAGAAAGAAAGGTGTTCGCGAGGTGCGGATGACAAAAATCACCAAGATTTCAGTCGCCATCGATTCAATAAACCAACCGGTTTGGAAAAGCGGGCCTCTGGCTTTAAAAAGGAAATACATCACACCAAAAGTAAGAAAATCATACAAAGAGCTGATTGGTCCAAAAAAGACCATATAGTCTCGGATGAAATTAATATTCCAATGCCGTGGTTTTATAAGACTTTCTTGGTCGACGTTATCCGTTGGTATGGTCAGTTGCGACATATCATACAAGCCGTTGGTAAGCAGGATTTGCACGGGAGTCATCGGCAAAAAAGGAAGGAAAAAAGAGGCTCCGGCAGCCGAAAACATATTGCCAAAATTAGAGCTGGTTCCCATCAGGATATACTTGATAGTATTATTAAAGGTTTTTCTTCCTTCCATAATCCCATCCGCAATCACGTCAAGACTTTTCCGCAGAAGCACTATTGCCGCAGCATCTTTAGCTACATCTACGGCAGTGTTGACGGAAATACCCACATCGCTATTGCGAAGCGGAGGAATGTCGTTAATGCCGTCTCCAAGATATCCGACAGTATGTCCATTATCGCGGATTGCCTGGATAATCCGCATTTTTTGCTCGGGAGTAACGCGTGCAAAAACATTGGCCGTTATTACCTGTTCTTTAAGTTTTGCATCGTCCAGCTTGTCAATCTCAGCGCCAAGCAGCACCTTTGTTACTTCCATCCCAACTTCCCGGCAGACTTTTTGGGTGACGATTTCATTATCGCCGGTAATTACCTTGACCGCCACATTTAAATTTTTTAGTTTTACCAGCGCCTCTTTTACGGACAGTTTTGGGATATCTAAGAAGGTCATGTAGCCTAAAAGGGTCAGGCCTTCTTCGGCATCCTCCCATGAATAAGCATCCTTCTTTTGCACTTTTTTAGTTGCAATGACGACAACTCTTAAACCGTCGTTGTTTAAGCCTGCAAATTTTTTCTCCCATTCCTCGGTCAGCTTTTCCTTCTTGCAGTACGAGAGAATGGCCTGAGGTGCGCCTTTAACGATTAGGGTATGGCTTTCTTTTTCAGCCACAACCGAGTACATTGCTTTTCGGTTGTAATCAAACGGCTCATCCTCAAGCTTAATAATGGAAGGGTCGGGCTTATGATTATTTTTCATGGCATATTTCCAAATTGCCGCATCAATACCATTACCAATGACCTTATGATGGATAATTGCGCTGTTGCAAAGCAAAGCGGAGGTTAAAACATTGATATTTTTCTCACCCTTGGTATCAAGAAAGTCAATCAGTTCAATATTGCCTTCGGTGAGCGTGCCTGTTTTGTCCGTACAAAGCGTATCCATGTTACCAAGGTTTTCTATGGCAATTAACTGTTTTGCCACCACTTTTTTCTTGGCCAGTTTGCCTGCTCCGTGAGAAAGACTGACGGTGACAATTACCGGAAGAAGCTCCGGTGTAAGCCCAACAGCAATCGCTAAGGAGAAAAGCAGGGAATCAAGCAGGTGGTGGCCGAGCAATGCATTAACGGCAAAAATAACAGCGGTTAGAATGAAAATAACTTTCACTAAGAGTCTTCCAAAGCTTGCCAGCCCTTTTTCAAAATCAGTTTCCGGTTTAATATACAGCGTGCTTTTGGCAATTTTTCCAAATTCCGTATCCTTGCCGATTTTAATCACGACTCCCTTTCCGGAGCCGCTGTCAACAGAGGTTCCCATAAAAGCAATATTGGCCATTTTACTTAGTCCTTCAGGCGCAACAGACAAATTTTCTGCTACCTTAAAGGATGTTTTCGACTCTCCGGTGAGCGAGGATTGGTTTACTTCCAAATCATTGGTGGTAATCAGGCGCAAATCTGCCGGAATAATGCTTCCTTCGGAGAGTAAAACAACATCGCCGATTGTTAATTGAGCAATCGGGATTTCCAGTTTTTGGTCATTACGAATAACCAGGGCGGTAGGAGAGATTTTTTTTAAGAGCGCATCTACGGTTTTTTCCGCTCCATACTCGTTCCAAACCCCCAAAAGTATGCTTACCAGAATCATCCCGAAAATATAATAGGAGCTAATTTGTTGGCCAAGGGAAAAAGAGATAAATGTGGCCAGCGCCAGAATAATAATTAACGGATTGCTTTTAAATTGGCGAAGGATGATGGAAATAAGATTTACTTTTCTTTTATGGATTGTGTTTAAGCCGTATAACTTTTGTCTTTCTAAAACTTCCGCTTCTGTCAGGCCGGATAATCTTGTTTGTAGCTTGGTTAAGACGTCTTCATAGGTTAATTTCCAAAACTGTTGATCTAAAGAAGCATCGATTGTCTGGTTTTCCATATTTATATTGTATTCTTACATCTACCTTATTTCAATTAAAGAAAGCCTCGCAATTGACAGTCTCAAATAGTCTTGCTATGATGCAGCCCTAATGTTAGAACGAGATAATCCCGAACGCGTTACGTTTATTGTTAATCCTAATGGTGGAGAAAAGGCGGGCAGGAAGGAAAGATTAAAACTGGTGAATGATGTCGCCAAAGGGTTGCAGGCCGGCGGATGGTTGATTGACATTTGTTACACGGAGCATGCGGGAGACGAAACAGTACTTACGGAAAAGTCCATTGAAAAAGGCGCCACGATTATTGCGATGGCCACCGGAGATGGAGGACTTAATAAAGGAGCAAAAGGCGTACTTAATGCCGAGAAAAGAAAGAGAGAAAAAGGAGAGGCTTTGGTTACTGCTCTCGATAACGGTCCCGAAAAAAGAATAGCCATTGCCACGGTACAAATCGGAACCGTCAATAACTACGACCATGACCTTCATGCCTCAAAACGCGCCGCTGAAATAGTCCTCGCCATGCAAAACGGCGTCAGAAAAGGTATGGATTTTGGAGAGATAGAAGATTCATCGGGAAACAAGGATATACATCTGGGTGTGGCAGATGCCGGTTATTTAGCCCACGCCATGAGTATGGTACATGCTTACGGAGAGGAAAAGACGAGCGACGGCAAATGGCCGTTTTTTAAAGCCGGTCTTCGTGATTTAGGTTCATATCGAGAAGTGTCGGGAGAAATAATTATTGGCAGGAGGGGTAAGCCAAAACCAATCCGCTTTCTGGAAGTAATATACAGTAATTCTCAATGGCATGTTTGTGGAAGACTCCATCCCAGAGCCAAAGTCAATGACGGTTGGCAAAACATGACTTTAATTGAAGGGGATGAAGGTTGGGAAATATTTCCCCGAGGACTACTCACGTTTGCTTTAAGAGGCAGGAAGAATCCTTTAGTAGCAATGTCGGGCCGAATACGGCAAACAGTGATTAATTTAGCAGAGCCAGTTGCGTTCGAACAGGATGGGGAGCCCCGGGGAACGACAAGCTTTATTAAGACAACGACAATCCCTTTGGGAATAACCGCTTTTGTTCCTGCCTATAAAGGGATAACCATCTTCAGACAGTTAGAAAGAGCAGCATAATTTTAAAAATTTTCACATTATACACCCCTTGTCAAGGTCTTGACAGTCGTGAAAAGTCTGTTCTATACTTTTACTGTTCTTTGGTATTAGAGGGAGTTGGTAAGATTTTCCTCTACAATTTCACTGGACTTGAGGTATCCGCCAGATTGGCGTGAGACAGGGCGAATTACTTCATTGCTAAGTGCAATGAGTTTAGCCCACCTAATTTGAAGTTCGGGGAAACATCAGCTCTACTCAATACCGAGGGACGAATTTATCAAGTATTATTCCTTTGGCCCCTGGGGCTTCCTTCTTGGTATAGTTTTTGCTAAAATCAATTAAGCTTAAGCCGAAGTAACTCAGTGGTAGAGTAGCTGTTTTGTAAACAGCAAGTCGCGAGTCCGAATCTCGCCTTCGGCTCAAATCTGCTAAAATAATAACACGCTGGGTTCGCGTAGCGGCAATCGCCTCTGGCTGTAGACCAGATGACCGTAAGGTCTGCGGGGGTTCGAGTCCCTCACCCAGCACATTTGACAGGCTCATTGTTATAGCACGCCGAGATGGCTCAGTGGCAGAGCAAGTCATTGGTAATGACTAGGTCGCGGGTCCGATTCCCGCTCTCGGCTCAAAATACTCGCTCTTCAAATTACGAAGAAAGTCTGCTAAAATACCGTTTATGGCAAAAAAGGGAGAACATAGGGTAGTTTTGGGGCTCGTTTGCACTGTTTGTAAAAACAGAAATTACGTCACGACCAGAAATAAGCTGAATACAGAGGCAAAATTGCTGCTCAAAAAATATTGCCGGCATTGTAGAAAAGTTACCGACCACAAAGAAAACGAAAAACTGAAATAACCCCTGTTTCTTCCTCAATTGCTAGATTTGTCCATTCCCAGTATAATAACGTCATAGGCCAGTAGTTAAATGGTATAACTGAGGTCTCTCCCAGTAGTATGTTGCTTTTTCGGAGAAAAAGCTTACATCTACGGGATCCCGAAGTTCTAAGCAAATTTTTCAAAGGGTTGTGGTGAAATGGTTATCACAGCAGTCTCCAAAACTGCTTTTCTCAGTTCGAATCTGAGCAACCCTGCAATAAAAATTTGCGAGATACTTCTGGGACAAAACCTCTGTTGGGGGTTCGATTCCCTCCTGGCCTGCCAGATACCCTATAGTTGCATTATGTAATATTTCTGCTATAATTTTCTTCATGCAAAGACAACTAATTGAGGCGCTTCCTGGTAACGGAATGGAAGAATCTTCAGGTTCGATAAAATGGGTAAAACCAACACCAAGTGTTGTGGATCCACGCTACTTCCCTGAACTTTTACTCAGGCATCCGGAGCTACGTCTGCCGGCGTATATAGCAACTGTAGTTTTTGAAAATCAACCGTTGCCATTTCCGACGGAGGGTTTAACCATCAAGCAACTGATTATGCATCTTGGCGATAAGATGTTTTGCCCTTCCAGGCGCTTTATTGCCCTTGGAGAAATTGTGTTTGATAACTGGCATAGAGAAAGGCGAGCAAGCCATAGCCAATCCGTTTATTTGGCGAGTTTGCTGGGAAAATCTCCGGATGTGGCTGAATCAGACATGCCTGATTCAGAGCAGGAGCCAGCTTATTTAAAGGATTTATTGGGAGAGCAACAGTTGCCATATTTTGAAGTTGCTAGACACGAGCCGCATACAAAAGGTACAATAATAGACTACTTGGCGGTTGCTCTTGTTCAAGGACGGTTGTTAGATGAGACAACAGGCAGGCCCTTTACAAATATAACAACCCTCATGCAGCCAAATAAAGAACGGAATTTGCCTGTCTCCGTTAATAGTTTACCGTTGGTGATACAAAGATTACCTACGATAGGCAGTATTCAAAAATTGGTTGCGAGTGGATATGTACCCAAAGATGGTGTTGACAGTTTTTTACAATCGGTTGCCGTTTGGAACCTTCGAGTGTCTTTGGAAGAAGAACGGTCTGCAATATTCAATTCTCTATTTTTTCCTTTCCCCCAAGAATTAAAAGCGGAAGGAAGGGATAGCTATGATGTAAGATATCTTCCTTACCTGGTGGCTGCAATGAGTAAATATCTAGTTGAGCTTCCAAATTTTTTAAGACCGGGGAAAATGGTTGACCCGAAAACCATAATAGAAAAAGTAGAAGCACTTGCTGTTTTGTGCCGTTCCACCATAGATGGTCAACTTGACGGTGATGCAAAAGCAGTAATGGAGGCGAGAGTTAGAGAAGGATTGCATGTGTTAAAAAACACTTTAATAAATTTTGTTGAAAGCGGAGCGTGGAATAGACGCAAAGGTATTCCCCCTGCTCAAGTAAGGTATGGTGCAAACGGAGGAACAACGCCGAGCACATCAGACATACATTCCAACATTCTATCCCATGGAGGAAGAGATCCTAGTCGTCTGGCTTTCCAAAGGGGGAATGAAATTCGAAAAGGACAAATCTAAAAACGCTCACTTTTAATCTCGAGTCTAAGCAACCCTGCCAAAATTTTTGGCACAAAACCCCTTTTCAAAAAAGCAAGTCCTCAAGTATGTCTCTTGATGTTGTTTGATATATTATTTACGTCGTGATACAATCTGCCCATGGCAGAACTGGTTGGAAAAAATAGTGAAGCAGCAATGTACATCGGAGAACCTTTAAGGACGTTTAAGGGTAGATATGCTTATCCTAGCAATGACCCTGATTTTAGAGGGGGAGAATTTTTGGGGAGAGAATTTCTTACAAAAGTATAATGGACCCCATAATCTGCACAGTCACCTTAGACTAAGATAGAATAGTTCTATGGATCAAAAAATACGCAGAATTCATCCACCGGCATTTAAAGCCAGAGTTGCTCTGGAGGCAATTAAGGAACAAAAAACAATTGCGGAGCTGTCAAGTATGTACGGTGTACATTCAACCCAAATAACGAAATGGAAACGCCGGGCGTTGGAGATTCTCTCGCAAGGGTTTTCAGAACATCTTATTCAACGGAAACGGGATGACCGTGAGCTGGTACAGGAATTGTATCGGCAAATAGGAAGATTAAAAGTCGAAGTAGACTTTCTTAAAAAAAAGATGGGCATCTTCGACGAGTAGGGATATCCTTACTCCCGGAGAAATTGCTCTGCACATTAACAAAACAGAAAGCGTATTACCAAAGAGTATACGGGCTGATCTTCTGGATATTTCCAGATCAAGTTTGTACTATCAGCCAAGACCGGTTAAACCCGAGGCACTCATTTTAATGAACAGAATTGATGAGGTATATACTGCCCACCCTTTTTATGGTTCAAGACGTATGGCAAAAGAGGTTGGTGTTAACAGAAAACAGGCACAACGCCTGATGCGTGAAATGGGCTATGAGGCATTGTATCCGAAGCCTAATTTGAGTAAACCCGATAAACAACACATGTTCTATCCGTATTTACTCAAAGGAGTAGTTGCAGGATATCCAAATCATATCTGGGGCACAGATATTACGTATATTCGGATGAAACATGGGTTTGTATATTTAACTGCCTTTCTTGATTGGTTTACCAGATTTGTTGTTTCCTGGAAGCTCTCAATTACCCTTGAAACAGACTTTTGTTTTGATGCTGCAACTGAAGCAATTGAGAAATTCGGAAGACCAACCATTATTAATGAAGATCAGGGATCACAAAATACCGATCATCTGATGACAGATCTCTGGGAAAATCACAATGTCAAAATCAGCATGGACTCACGGGGACGGGCACTGGACAATATCTTCACCGAGAGGTTATGGAGGAGTGTTAAATATGAAGAGGTATACTTAAAAGAATACGCTACTGTTTTGGAAGCAAAAGAAAACATTGAAAACTATTTTTACTTTTACAATTATGAAAGAAAACACCAATCGCTTAATTACAGAACACCGGCTGAAATATATTTTGGAAAGGAGGAAAACTTAGTCTAAGTTTAGCCGTTTTACTGTGTTGACAATGGGGTCCACCTTAAAGTTCAATTAGCGATTCATCCAAATGTTTCAAGAAGAATAATTATTAATGTTCCCAGCATTGATGGCAGCATAGATGGACGCCTACATGAATATAAGCGTTTAGCTCACCACATGCAGACAGAGGAATTGGGAGCTGTTGTTAGAACAGGCAACAATATCAGGGTTGGGTATCTTCCTGATATTAACCTAAGAGCAGCACTTCAGTATGCAAGAAGCAACGCTTGGGTGACATGCGGGGAGCCAGCACCGGAGATTTTATTAATGGGATTTTCAGGAGGGGCAAGCGCAATCGCTGCAGTGGCTCACGAATATCCAGAAGTCTCAAGGATTCTTCTCTATGCGCCATCTGGTGACATGCCGGAAGGAATGGTAAGAGAAGGATTAAGTAAATTTAGCGGTGAAGTATGTATTGTAATTGGAGAACAAGATGAGATGGTTGGACCAGGGGCTGGTAAAATATTCTACGATTTAGCAACAGGCGCGGTTCGAAGAGAACTTTTTACTATTCCTGATTGTGACCATCAATTCCGTGGAGAAACCAATGTTAGGATCATGAGTGAAGCCCCGTTTTATGCTTTTGCAAAAGGTGAAAAACCGGTATTCCCTGATCCAAATGGCGAAATCAGATTATACGGAGCATCCCCTTTCCCAAGAATTGATTTCGTGTGATAATGTTCAAAGACCGACAACAAATTTGCACACCATGAAAATTATATTTTTAGGCACTAACGGGTGGTATACAACTCCAACCGGCAATACAGCTTGCGTTCTTATCGACAGCAAAGAGCGTTACGTAGTATTTGACGCTGGCAACGGCATTTATAAGCTCAACAAATATATTACCGAAGACAAACCGATTTCACTTTTTATTTCCCACTTTCATCAAGACCATGTTTCTGGGTTAGGAATTTTGTCGAGCTTCTTCCTTAGACAGGGGATTGATGTTTATGTGGCAAAGGGCAGAAAGAAAGATTTTGACACTTTTTATAATCCGCCCTATATGACAGGGTACCTTTCTCAGCCGAAAAATACGCAAAGCCCAAAAACCGAAATCAGGCTGCATGAGCTTCCCTCAGGAGAACAAAATGTCGGATTTCCCGTATCGGTAGTTGAGCAAGCTCATTTATTCAAAGACCACGGTTATAGAATTACACTTGAAGGTAAAACAATTGCCTACACGGGCGACTGCGGGCTTACAGAAGGCTTAAGAAAGCTGACTCACGCTGCCGACGTTCTAATTAGTGAATGCTCAAATATTCAGACTAAAGAGGGCGACACAGGTCATCTTGACCCGGTCCAGGCGGCAACTGTTGCCAAAGAAGAGAATGTCAAAAAGCTGCTGTTGACGCACTTCAGCGCCCCTGTTTATTTAACTTTAGAAGAGCGGAAAAAAGCCGAAGAGAAAGCCAAAACAATTTTTCCCAACACCACCGCCGCGGTCGACGATTTAGAAATAACGCTTTAAAATTGCCCCAAGTCTAATCCTATAGTGTTGACTTTAAGCTTATTTTTGTGATATAATATTTTTTATATGATGGTAAAATCAGGTGGTGAACACTTAGGATCACATATTCTTGGACCAGATTTGCCGCCAAGAACAAATGCTCTTGCAACAATATTTGGAGCAGATTATTCCATAGCGTCAAGAAGAGTACTTGCTCAACCAGAGCCCACACGCAGAGAAAGAGGTCACACCTATGCTTATCATAGTCCTCTTGATTTAGACCATATTCCCGGTGTTCATTTTTACGACGGTGCTGAATTTGATCGTGAATTAATGGAGATGTTGCCTGTTAGAGAAGGAAATATCAGGGCTTTACGTCTAGCCGTAAATTTATCTGAAGAAAAAGTAGGAGAATTTTTGGGGCTTGGGCAAAAAGGTTACCAAAAAATAGAAAGTGGAGCAACCAGAACAACTTCTTTAGCGAGGATTGCTTTACTGGCTTTACTTTTTAAGCAGTCACCGCTGGAAATAGCCCTTAACGAAGAAGATGGGATGAGAGCAATGGATGTTCTTGGTAAAATTGCCGTTGAGCCAGAGGTTTTAGATCAGGTTAGAGCAAGGACAAGACAAAGTAGCAGAAGTGATTATTCGCACAAACAAATAGATCACAGCGTTTTTAGTAATAGTCCTCTTGATTTAGACCATATTCCCGGTGTTCATTTTTACGAAGGTGCTGAATTTGATCGTGAATTAATGGAGATGTTGCCTGTTAGAAAAGGAAATATCAGGGCTTTACGACAGGCGATGAATCTATCCAAAGGCACAGTTGGAAAATTCTTGGGATTTAGAAAAGGAGTTGGAGGTTATCGGGCAATAGAAAGTGGAGCAACCAGAACAACTTCTTTAGCGAGGATTGCTTTACTGGCTTTACTTTTTAAGCAGTCACCGCTGGAAATAGCCCTTAACGAAGAAGATGGGATGAGAGCAATGGGAGTTCTTGAAAAAGTTGCCGTTGAGCCAGAGGTTTTAGATCAGGTTAGAGCAAGGACAAGACAAAGTAGCAGATATTTAAAGCCCCAGTAAATGTTGCGCAAAGGTCAGGAGGTTAAACATTAAACTCCCCAGGGAAAATCCGCCGATAGGGAAAAGTAGCAGGAAGAAAATTATCAAAATTCCAAAACTGCCGATGGACATATACATTGCCGCTTCTCTGTCCGGCAACACCAGCGCGAAGATTTTGGAACCGTCAAGCAGGGGAATGGGAATTAGGTTAAAAATGGCCAAGATAATATTTATATAAACAATTGTTCCTAAAATAGCGCCTAATATTCCGCTGTTTAATACCCCGTCTAAAGTCAATCCTGGGAAGACCACTCGGCAAATAATTCCGAAAACAATTGCAATCAAAAAGTTTGTTCCTGGTCCGGCTAAAGAGACTATGGCCATATCCTTCTTTGGTTCGCGGAAGTTAAATGGATCAACAGGAACAGGCTTCGCGCCACCAATAATTACATGAGTTGGAGATAGAGATAGGATTAAAGGGAGAAGTATGCTCATAAAAGGGTCGATATGTGGTATTGGATTAAGGGTAATTCTACCCATAAGTCGGGCTGTTGGATCGCCTAAGCGTTCGGCAACTAAGCCATGCATAATCTCATGTAAAATTGCGCTGTATATTAATATTGGAAGAATAATGATGATACCGATTAAGTCCATTAGGCAATTATAAGTTTTTAATTTCTAATTTTCAATCAATTTTTAAGAATATAATTTTAAATTTAAAATTTCGAATTGAAAATTCCGCACATTTTAGTTATAATACAAAGATTATGGCCTTAGTTTGTTTTAATTGCGGCAAGGGAGTAATGTACGGACACAATGTTTCCCACGCCAAAAACCGCACCAGAAGAATTTTTAAACCGAACCTTCATAGCGCTCGGATTATCGTTGGTGGTGTGGCCAAAAGAGTCAGGCTTTGCACCAAATGCCAAAGAACAATCAGAGCTGCAGCCAAACCCCAGGCAGCAGTAAAAGTTGAAGTTCCTCCGGTTGTCGCAGCTTAAGGTCAGAAATTATGAAAGACAAAGACAATAGTCGTCGTGTGCATTGGAGAGAGGCTGAAGGTTCTCCGGTTCACCCTTTGGCACGGGGCAGATTGGGTTTAGCTGATACTGTGGAGCTTAGGATAGATGGCTCATATAATCGCAAGCGTGAAAGAGGTTTGTTAACAATAGTTGCGAGAAACGTAGGAATTAGAAGAAAAGCAGCTTAAAGTTCTCTCTTCAAAAACTCCAACAAATTTTTCTCCGCTTTATCCGCGTAGCCATTCAAAAAGTCTTTATAGCCCATTTCATTTCCGCCCTCAACCTGTATTTTTTTCTCCGGCAAGAATTTAATCAACAGCATTTGGCCATTAATCAGCGCTTTAGTCCAAACTCCCGGCCAGGGATAATAAGCCCGAACCATTCTTTCGAAAAAACTTTTTCCGCCGACGACGCTTGTCAGTTCGACAAAACCGTCGTCTTTAGTCAGCGGTTTGGTAAAAGTGGCGTTTTCATGGTTTTGCGGTATCATCAGAGACTCGGCATTTTCAAAGCGGCTAAGAGTCCTTATTAAAAGCTCCCCGCCGATTTTAAAAAGCCTTTCATACAAAGATTTGGCAGTATCATTTTCTTTTATTTCTTCCTTGACTTGGGCGACGACCGGTCCGTGGTCGAGATATTTGTCAAGCTTAATGATGGTAACGCCGGTTTCCGTGTCTCCGTTTAAAATGGCGCTTTGCACAGGTGTTGGACCCCGGTATTTTGGCAGTAGGGATGGGTGAATATTCACAATTCCATAGGGAAAAACATTCAACAGGGAATCGGGAACCAAAACGCCGAAGTCGGCAACGATGCCAATGTTGGCCATGGTTTGCCCGATTTCATAATTGGAAATCATGTCGGCAGATTTTCTAACTTTAAGAAAGTTAATCTTTTTGGACGCGCAATAGAAGGGAATGGGGTCCACGCGGTTTTGTTCGGTAGTAACAACCAAAGGCAGGTCAAAATTATTATAAATCATTTCCAAAACGGGGACGATATATCTTGATGAGCCAAAAAAGACTGCTTTCATACCGTATTTAGTATAGTGGATTTAGAATTTAGTATAAAGAGGTAGGTAGGTTCTAAAACGAAGTGCAACACTTGAGGTAAAATCAATTACCGAAAGGAGGTGTTGCGCTATGTATAATCATTTAACTCTTGTAGAGCGGGAAGAGCTTTATGCGCTTAAGCATGCAGGACTAAGTCTGGGAGATATTGCAGATAAATTAGGACGAAACAAAGGCACTCTGTCTCGTGAACTCAAAAGAAACAGAACATATACCAAGGGATTGGAGAAAACTTCAGCCGTATATATTCCCTGCCGTGCACAACAAAAAGCTGATAAGAGAGCAGCTATTCAACGCTCTCAAGCATCCTGGAAAGGACCGGAGGTCTACTCTTATGTTAAAAAGAAACTAATAGAGAAACAGTGGTCTCCTGAAACAATTGCCGGAAGATTGTCAAAAGATCATCCCGATCTTTCAATTGTCCATGAAACTATTTATCAGGCAATCTACAAACCACAGAACAAGCAATTTAAGCTCTGGCAATATCTAACAGTAAAACGCAAGAAAAGAATGAAAAAGCTGGGAAGAAGGGTTAATAGAGATAGCCGTATTCCTGAAGCTATTTCGATTGATAGTAGACCCAAATCGATTGACACAAGATTACAACTTGGCCATTGGGAGACAGATAATGTGATAGGCCGCCAAACTGACAAGACTGCCCTGTCAGTAACGGTTGAAAGAAAACTAAGGCTTACTGTTATGTCAAAGCTAGCTGCTAAAACAGCAGATGAAAAAACTAAGAAACTGTTTGCTAGAATGAGTCGTTTTCCTGACAAAATCAGAAAAACTCTGACTGCTGACAATGGAGCTGAAAATACCAAACATAAACAAATTACGGAGAGCTTAGACATGTCTGTATATTTCTGTCATGCATATCACTCCTGGGAAAAAGGAACGGTTGAAAATATGAATGGAAGAATCAGGCGTTTTATTCCTAAAGGCATAAGCATGGATCTAATTACCGAAAGAGACGTTGCTTTAATTGAATGGGAACTGAATAATACGCCCAGAAAATGTTTGGATTGGAAAATACCACTTGAAGTTTTAGGAGAAATCATGCAGAATACAAAAACCTCAAATCGTTGCACTTCGAGCTAGAATGTACCGTAAGGATTTCGCTTGACTTAATCATCTTATAGTGGTAAAGTTTATGCTCCAATGAATAACGGAGAATTAGGTAGACAAGTAAATCATGGTGCAGTGTCAGATGCCAGAGAAGCTGGCGGGCAAGATGCTCAAGTCGGGACGGGAGGGATACTTCACGAAGCTAATGTTGCACAATTCCTCGAAGGACTTTCTTCAGGAAGTATTGTGGTCAGAAGTGAGTCAGAAGTGTTTCCCGCCATTGTTGAGCTCGAAGGACTAGCTTCTGAGATTGATCCGGCACCTGATCGTAGCGGTCAAACGCCAGAAGCAGCGTTCATACGGGGAGTACTTGACGCTGTTCACAAGTTTACAGATATTACCACTGTGACCGGCACTGCGGGTAGTAGACAAGGTTTCGTGGTGTTGGCGAGTAATCTAGAATTAGCCAAATCGTGGGAGAGCTATCTTGAAGACAAAAGATTAGAAAGAGAAGGGATGATTAGACATAACTGGGAAGCCCAAGGAAGACTAGTTGGAGAAGCGTGGGGTTTTAATAAGAGAAGATTTTTAGCACGATTAATGCCCGACGGGACATTACGCAGGATTAAAATTAGTTCAAGACCAAGATAATTTTATTGTTTATGATAAGAAAAGTGATTGAAGCGGGGGATCCGAGATTAAAATCAGCAAATAAGCAAATATCAAATTTCAAATTAGCTAAAGTACGAAAGTTAGTCAAAGACCTTTGCGATACAATGTACAAAGTGGATTTAATCGGCATTGCCTGTCCTCAAATTGCGGAAAATTACCAAATTTTTGTTACTCATCCAAGAGACACCGGCGCGAGAAAAACCTTCAAAGCTGATAAACTAAGAGTTTTTATTAACCCGAAAATTACTTTCCAATCGAAAGCTAAAAGTGTAATTTATGAAGGCTGCGGCAGTTTGGACGACGGCGGAATTTTCGGACCGGTGCTGCGTCCAAAAGAAGTTCAGATTGAAGCGTTTGACGAGAATGGCCGAAAGTTCACTCTTCTTTGCAACGGAATTATGGCGCGGGTCATCCAACATGAATACGACCACCTGCAGGGAATCGAGTTCATTCAGAAAGTCAGCGATTACAATAAAGTGATTGTCCAAAAACACTACCGCAAATACATCCGAAATTCCAAACAGCAAGTTGCCAACTCAAAGACAACAAAATTAGAATTCAACTTCCTCTAGATTTTAAGCTCTTCAAATTCGTCCTCACCCTTGGAGTTTTTGTGAGATTCATAGAGTGTTCCGCCTTGTTCGAGCACCCGTTTGGGGAAAAGAATTCCTTCCAAATGGTCATATTCGTGTTGGATAATGATGGCCATAAAACCGCTGAGCTTTCGTTTATGGAGTTTTCCCGTTTGGTCCAGATATTCAAGTACAATTTCCGGTGACCTTTGTACTTCGCCCCAAATATCCTTAAGCGATAGACAGCCTTCAAGTTTATAGGGTTTTTTATTTTCTTCGTTTTCGGAAAGCAAAGGCTTTTTGGCCGTGATTTTAGGGTTGATAAAAACAGAGATAGGGGATTTACTGGTTGGTTTGACAATAAATAGCTGCAAACTTTTACCGACTTGCGGCGCCGCCAGTCCCACTCCGACCGGATCAAAAGCCGCATTAAGAGCCTGTTCCATCTGCTCAATCAGGTTCAAAACCGCCTTATCAACTTTGGCAACCGGTTTTGCCTGTAAAGAGAGTATCGGATTGGGGGCTTTGATGATGTCTAACATTGTTATTTAACTTTCAGTGTAATGGGCTTTGGGAAAAATCTTATTTACCTCCGCCCCAGGCAGCGATGGCGTCCGACGCATTCTTATTCGGCCCAAAATATTTTATAAGCAACTTCATTTCGGCGATGCCTTTTTGGTTGTAACTTTGGTCAACCACTTTTCCGCTGGAGTTAAGTGCCAGTTGATGGTAGAAAATTCCTAAGGCATAATAGGCGTTTGAGTAATCCGATTTTAATCTGATTGTATTTTCCAAAGTGTTTACGGCATCTTTGATGTCTCCATTCTGGCCATATAAAACGCCTAAATTATAGGAAACATCCGCATCGGTTGGAGCTAACTCTGCCGCTTTTTTAATTGCCTCTAAAGCCAGCGGAAGATAGCTTGGGTCTAATTGCCCGAGCGTATAAAATACCCTGACTCTGGTTTTCCAAAAAACAATGTCATTTGGATGAGTGCTAGTGACTTCATTAGAGTAACCGATGGCGGTATCGATTAATTGTTTGGCCACGGTCTGGGCTTGCTGTTGCTGGTCTTGCGGTTGTTTCTGTGCCTGAACTAAGAGGCTGGCTCCGAGCACGGCGTTATTATAAGAAGACTCGTCCTTAAAAGTGGGTTCGCTTGGCCTTAATGTTACCGCTTGGCGCAGATACGGATAGGCTTGTTGATAATCTCCGGCCTGGTCATAATTCATGCCGTAGTAATAATTTCTGTCAGCGTTCCAGAAGTTTACTAAAACGTAAATCAAGTACAATGAAACTACGACTGCAATTACAATTAAGGCCTTTTGCAGTTTGCTTAAAACATAGACATCTTTTGCAAAAGAGGGAAGAGAATAAGCTTTGTTATAATTTATTTTGCCGGCCAAGATAAAAATAAACGCGGGGAAAAGATAGAACAAAATATTAATCATCACTACAGAGAAGCCTAAGAAGTTGGTGACCAAAATCGTACAATAGCCAGCCAGCAGGGAAACAATAATCAAGTCTTTGCGTGAAAGTCGGCTTCTTTTTTTAAGCAAGTAGTGAAGTGACAGAAACAAAAAGCTGCCAATCATCAGTAGGTAGGTGACAATGCCGACAGTTCCGGTCGTTGCCAAGTAATTCAAATATTCGTTATGTGCTTTGTTATAAAGATACTTCCATTCTGACGTCAGGTTGTGGGCGGCAGGCCGGTATTGATAATAGGCGTAGGCGTAAGTTTCCAAACCGCTGCCGAAGAGTAAATTGTGTTTCCAGATGTCGATTGCCCCATCCCAAACCAACAGTCTGATTTTGCCCGAATCGGTTCCACCAAGTTCTCCGCTTGAGCCGGGGGGTAAAGTCACCGGCGCAACTGCGGCCGGCTTAGCGACAGTTTTAGTTGAAGTCGGCGGCCTGGCAAAAAGCGAAGTCAGATAACTAAACGAGAATTTATTCAGTTGGCCAAAGGGTTGTCCCGCAAAAAAAGTGATAACCCCAACGCTCACAAACAGCAGTATGGCGGTTTTAAAATCAAGGTTTAGTTTTTTTAGATCAAAGCGCGGTTTAATATAAAACCAGAAAAACCAGACTAAGAAAAGGAGAATTGACAACCAAATAGCCAGCACTGCTGAACGGGAGACGGTATACAGTAATGCGAGGTACGTGATAACAAAAAAGATAAAAAGAGAGGCCGAGATGATAAAGTTTTTATCTTTAAAGAAAGATAAGCTTTTACTAAAAATAATCTTACTTTCGGAAACAGAATTAATAAATAAAGCTCCGATTAAAGGAATTAAAGCAGCCAGATATGCTGCCATCCAGTCGGGTTGCCCAAGAGTTGAGAAAATGCGCACTTTGGGTTGGAATTCGTTTGTCCAGCAGGAAACGTCAAAGGTGCCCCTAAACAAGAGGCAGGTTGGATCATAACCGAAATGAGAAGGAAGGCCCCATAATACAACCAGTAAACAGGAAGAAAGAATGGCAAAAATTGAGCGTTTGATAATTCCTTGCGGTGCGGCTTTCATCAAAATGGCGAAGGAAACAAAAACGGTTAGCAAATTCATCAGCAATTGGTAGGGAATATCCGCACTTTGTGAGCTTTTGATTTGCGAAGAAACCAGGGCGCCGATAAAGAAGGCGACAACGCCAATAATAAAAATATAAACCTTTTTCAGTCCTAATTTTACTTTTTCTTCCGTTTCTTCCTCTTTCAGGTTGGAAACAAAAGCATAATACAGGAAGATGTAGGAGATAATTGAGAGTAGTCCGCCGTTAAACCTTGAATAATAGCCCCAGATTGAAGTGTGCGGGTCTAAAGAAAGGAAGGTGGAGATAATTTCCGAGGCTAAAAATAGGACGATGGGGATATCCAAAGGGGTTTTCTGGATCCGTAATTGCCTTTTGATAACTATTTTGGTAGTCCAGGCGGCGGCAATGACAAGGGTAATAATAAAGGTTACCCAGAGCTTATTAAACTCGAAAAGTTCGGAGGTGTCGTTGGTAAAAGCCAGCGGCACCAGGAAGAAAAGCAGGTAAAAGGAATATTCAATGACCTTGTTACAAAAATTTAATAATCTCATCTATAGGAATTAGAGTAATCCTAGCATATTGGAAAAAGTACCGCAAGATGCTATTATGGTATAGAAATTTTCAATTCTCAATTTTTAATTTTCAATGAATGTTTAAATGCTTCAATTTTAAAATTAAGTCATTTGGACTTGATTAGAAATTAGAAATTTTAAATTAGAAGTTCTTATCTATGTTCAATAAACTATTCTCTCTTTTCTCCCATGACATTGGTATCGACTTGGGCACTGCTAATACTTTGGTTTTTGTAAAAGGGAAGGGGATTGTGATCAGGGAACCTTCGGTGGTGGCCATCCATAAAAAAAGCAAAAAAGTGATTGCGGTAGGAATGGAAGCCAAAAAAATGGTTGGAAAAACTCCGGCGGCAATTATGACAATAAGGCCTTTAAAAGGCGGAGTGATTTCCGATTTTGATGCCACCATGGCGATGATTTCTTATTATATTCAGCAGGTTTACGAAGTCGGTAAGTCGATCCCTTTGGCTTTTTCCAGGCCCAGAGTAGTAATCGGCATTCCTTCATCGGTGACAGAAGTCGAAAGGAGAGCCGTTTGGGAAGCGACACTATCTTCAGGGGCAAGGGAAGCCTTTTTAATCGAAGAACCAATGGCAGCGGCCATCGGCGAAAATATTTCGGTTTTTTCACCTAGCGGTGTAATGGTGATTGACGTTGGGGGGGGAACCACCGAAATTGCGATAATTTCCCTGGGCGGAATTGTGGTTTCCAAATCTTTAAGAGTTGCCGGAGACGATATGGACATGGCAATTTCTCACTACATCAGACTTCGACATGGATTGTTGATTGGTGAAAAAACCGCCGAGGAAATGAAAATAAAAATTGGCAGCGCATATCAACAAATCCCAAATCACAAATCCCAAACTACAAACAGCAAAGACGGGGAAAAAGAGAAAAGAGAAGAAAAGGTGGCCATTATCAGGGGCAGGGATATTGAAACCGGACTACCAAAGAGCCTAAGAGTGACGGAAGTGGAAATCAGGGAAGCGTTGTCGCCGGTTTTAAGTCAGATTATTGATGCGGTGGCCTCTGTTCTGGAAGATGCGCCGCCGGAACTAACCAGCGATATTCTGGAACACGGAATTCTTTTAACCGGCGGAGGTTCGCTTCTTTCCGGGCTTGACCATTTGATTGTGGAAAGAACTCACATTCCGGTTGTCCGCAGTGAAGACCCTTTAACTTCGGTTGTCCGTGGTACCGGCAAAGTATTGGAAGACGACTCGCTCTTGCAGCGCGTCAAAGTCATCGGCGGCCTCAAGTAAGCTCATTTGACACTACAGGATTTCGCGACTATAATTCTGCCTTATGGCGAGAGAACAAGGCCCAAATAAACCAAGTAAATGGATATTGTCAACGCTAAGGGCCGAACATCCCGATTTTGACCCTAACAAAATTACCCGAGTCAGGGCACTTCTTCGGAATCCGGATGGGACATTGACTACAGTACGCCTTACTCGAACCGAAGCCGGGCCGGAAATATCAATTATGCCCGGAAATGTTCCCCTGGAAACTCCAGCGAGACCAAACGTAACTTTTCCAAAGACAATGTTAGAGTCAAGGCCAAAACTTAACGGCCAGGAAGTTGTCGATAGAGTAGTCGAAATCACAGATTGGCTTGTAAGAAATATCCATCTTGATGAACTTGACCGTTGGATGAGAGTAAAAAAGGACATTATGGGACTAAAGCGTTCTGCTGAGACAAGAGTTGAAGCTAATATTCCGGCCGGCGTGGAGCCGCATCTTCCTTCAAGGGTCCGTGGATATTTTGATCGACTTAGAGAAGAAGAGAAAAAAACCGGTAAACCTGAATCAGCATGCTATGGACACGCTAATTTGGGTGGGGTAGAAGTAGTTGCGTATGTAAAATATTATGATTTCCAAAGGGGCTCTAACGGACAGGTTGCGGGAGAAAAATTCAAAAGAGCTAGTGAATTGGCACGCCGCAGAAATCTTAGGGATAGACTTCTTGGCAGACACGAACGTCCATTGGTTTGCTTTTTAGCCTCCGCGGGAGCAAGACAAGATGAAGGTACCGTGGCTTTAGTTCAATTACCAAAACAAGTGATGGAGGTACACGATTTTAAAGAGCAAGCCAAAGATAGGGCTTATATAACCGCTCTAATCGGTCCGGAATTTGGCGGAGAATCGGCAAGTATTGGACCGCTTGGAGATATTATTGTTGCTTTGGAAGGTAATGATTTTGGTTTTTCGGGTAAACACTTAACGGAATTTTATACAAAAGTACCTGTTGAAGGTTGGGAGCAGAGTGTTGAAGCGCAAGCTTTAACCCCCCGGGAAATTGATTTGGTTTTCAAAACCAAAGAAGAGCTTTTAAATTTTTTGCAAAGGTTTGTCAGAATAACTAAACCGAGCCACCAAAGATTGACCTACGAAAATAAACCTGATTTTCGTCCAACTGAAGGAGAGGAGACCAAAGCCGATGCTTTCAAACTGGAAGGATTTATCTCTCCTGATAGGGTGTTCTATGAACAACCTAGAGATGCAAAACCGGAAATTCCTGCAGATGAGCCGGAGGCGGATAGGTTGCTTCGGGAATACGACGAGCTAGTCAGAAACTCACAAAGACCGGATATGCAAACACTGATTACCAGAATGTTTCCCAATCCGAATGACGTTGTCAATCTTTACCAGGGGCACATTGAGCACACCGAAATTTATCCGGAAGACGGTGGTGCTTCTTATGAAACCACAATCTTACGTTATCCGGCAATTGTGGCCTCAATTGTTAAGATTGGCCCGCAGCCAGTGTTAATGATCGGCAACATGCCTTCTTACCAAAGAATCCCCAATCCGGAAAAACCTGGAGGCTTTGAAATAGTAAAAATTCCTGCCAGTCCACAGCCGGAAGATTACCAACGGATAATTCGGTTGTTAAAAGTTGCCGACAGATTTAAATGGCCGTTGGTATCGTTAATTGATACTTTAGGAGCCAATCCGACAATAGAAGCGGAAAGAAAAGGACAACCAAGAAGTATTGCCGAATCAACCGAAGCAGTCAATAGTCATAAATGGGTAGGAATAGGATATATTTGGGGTGTTGGCGGTAGCGGCGGAATGATTGGAATATTGCCTTTCGGAGAATTTATAGGGGCGCCTAAAAAAAGCAAAATATTTGTAGCTGAGCCTAGAAATCAGACTGCAATAATAAAAAGGGTTTCCAATCCTACAGCAGAACAAGTTAAAGAACTAATGCCTTCGATGAAGTCTACCGCAGCAGAACAACATGGATTAGATATAGGAATTGTAAATGAAGTTTTACCCGAGTCGGATGATCCCAACATGATGGCATCAATTCTCCGTGACTCAATTATTAAGCAAATAATTAGGTTGCAGGGGATGCCGATGAAAAAAAGACTAGAAATGAAACGTAAGGCAATATCTGAGCTTGGAAATCCAAAGAGTAAACCAACAAGGAGGAGAAGACTTACATCAAAATTAAAGGCAGAAATTATAAAAGAGATTTTTGGTTCAAATAGTTTATTCCAATAATTCCAAAATCTTCAAAACCGGCTCCAGAGTGCCGGAGTCAATCATTAAATCAAACTTGGCAAAAGTTTTCTTCAGACGTTCTGCTTCACTTAATTTCTCATCTATCCTTGGGTCGTTAATTCTTATCCGCAGGACATTTTCATCGTCCTTAACCATATCCGCGTCTTCAATGGCGTCCCCAACGGCAATAATGTTCGGTCTTTGATTTTTGATTTTATCCAACTCCTCGTTTCCTTGTTCTCCTTTATTTCCTACATGGATAATATTTTTGTCCCAGTCGATAATTTTTCCGTTTGTGTCAGCGATTAGCTTGACAGCTAAAACTAAAGCAGGGGATACCTGAAATATTTTTGACCAAATATCAATAACATTTTTTATTCCGGCCGAGACAATTACAATGGGAATTCCGAGAATATTACAAGCATCAAAAATGTTTTTAGCATGAGATCTAATGCTGGTGTTTTGCAAAAAGTCTTTTTCCATTTCCAACAAATTGACCTGGTTTTCAACAATAATTTTCAACACCTGATTGGCCCAACTTGTTGCATCTTTGGCACTTAATTTGCCCGATGCCTCTATTGGTCGATATTTTTGATAAAGTTTGTACTGTTTGGCAAAAGCCTTAGGAGGCAAAAGTTTTGTTAAGATATTCCACGAAGTAAAGTCTTCACCGGTGTTGTTTTTACCAACAGTTAAGGTCCGGTCAAAATCAAAAAGTAAATGCAAATTATTTTTTCCGCCGGCAATAATTGTCTGCAGTTTTTTTAGAACTTTATTTTTATCGGAAAACTGAAAATATTTTAAAACCTCCGTAACAGATTTTTTTGCCATAGCGCTATTATAGCAGGCGAGTCAAAGCCCATATTTTGACAATTAATGTAAATAAACATAGCCATCAAAAATAAAGTATTACTCATATTATGAACATAAATAGATATCAAAATTATTCGCATAATTCTAGTCAACCTAGTATGCAAAAGCTTGTCTTCTTTTTTCAAAAAGGCTAAAATGGTTTCATGCACCAAAAAAACAATCTTCTTTCCTATTTTTTGCTCTTCCTGTTTTTGTCGTTAGTGATTATTTTCATCTCAAAAATGGGTCTTTTAAAGCCGGTTGACTCGTTGACCAAGGAAGTTTTAGCGCCGTTTCAGGCTCTAAGCTATAGTGCTTATGCAAAATTGACCGGTTTTGCTACGAACTCGGAAGTAAAAAGTTTGCAGGCCCAAAATTTTGCCTTAACTGAAAAAATTGTCAATCAGACTAAGCTTATTGAAGATAACAAGGCTTTAAGGGACCAATTTCAAACGGAAAATCCGAAAAGTCCAACTTTAATTGAAGCAAACGTCATCGGCGCTCCCGGATTCATCCCCGGAATTTCTGCTCCGGAATTTTTAGTTCTGGACAGAGGAGAAAATGACGGAATCAAAGTTGGACAAGCGGTTGTTTACCAGGACAATTTGGTTGGGAGGATTATTAAAACCTCCTCCTCCCTAGCAAGTGTAATGTTAATTAGCAATTTTTCCTCATCTTTTACGGCTAAAACGGCCTCAACAGATGCTTTGGGAGTGGTAAAAGGCCAGGGTGGTGGCGGTTTATTTTTAGATAACGTTGTCTTGTCAGATTCTTTACAAAAAGGCGACTTAGTCTTAACTAAAGGTGATTTTGACAGTCAAACTATGGTTGGTGTTCCTCCGGATCTGGTGGTCGGACAAATAGAATCGGTCAGTAAGTTCCCCAGCGACCTTTTCCAGGAAGCAAAACTGAACAGTAAAATTAATTTTAGTAAGCTTAGCAAAGTGTTTGTGATTGTTAATTACTAATGAAGATTTTGGCGCTAATTTTACTATCAATCGCCCTAATTCTAGAAGCAAGCCTGACCACTCTTCCCTTGGTTTTTTTGGCGTTACTCGTTTTGCTGGTGCTGTCAAAAGAAAATTGGCTGTTTGGTTTCGGCTTTATCTTCGGGATTCTTTTAGACTTGGTCGGCTTTCGGACACTTGGCTTATCCAGCGCCTTTTTTGTGCTATCTTTATTCTTGGTTCTGCTTTACCAAAGTAAATTTGAGATCGAAACCAATACTTTTGTTTTCCTTACTATACTTGCAGGAAGTTTTATTTATCTTTTCCTAGTGGGGGATACAGACTTAATTATTGTTCAAGCGGTTGTAAGTTCAATAATCGGATTAATAATGTTTAAGGTGGTTCAGAGAGCGAATATAAAAGGATAATTTTCAATTTTTAATTCTTAATTTCCAATGAATGCCCAAAATGCTCAAAATTAAGACATTTAGACTTGATTAAAAATTAGAAATTTTAAATTAGAAATTGGAGTACAACAACATTTATGAATAAACCGGGTATCGCTTTTGGCGATTATATTACTAAGGGCGACCACAAAAGAAGAAAATGGGATTACGAGGGTGGTGGGCATTCCAACAGGAATTATTTGCTGCCTTTGGCTTTGCTGGTGTTATTTTCAATTCTTTTTTTCCGCTTATTTTTTCTGCAGGTCTTGGAAGGTTATTATTACCGCTACCTTTCGGACAGTAACCGCACCAAAACCGTTACCATCCATGCGCCAAGAGGAATAATTTTTGACCGAAACGGTACGCCTTTAGTTTTTAACGCGCCCGGAGTAAGGGAAATTGTTAACGGTAAAACGGTAATTTTAAATCAGGATGAAGCTTTGCAGGCAATTGCTGCGGGCAAAAATAATTTGGAAGTGGATTCTTTAAGAAGCTATCCGTACAAAGAAGCCTTCGCCCACGTTTTGGGCTATATCGGCCAGATTTCCAAAGAGCAACTGTCGGATCCTCAATACGCCGGATACTCGCCATCAGATTTAGTCGGACAATCCGGAATCGAGCAGGAATACGAGTCTTTATTAAAAGGGACCGACGGGAAGGAGCTTTTCGAAGTTGATGCGAGGGGCAATTTGGTCAGGGTGCTTGGCCAGAATGACCCGGTTGCCGGACAAGATATCGTTTTGACTTTAGATGCAAAGCTTCAGGAGGCGGTCTTTACAGCCATGAAAGACGTCAAAAAGGGCGCGGCCATAGTTTCAACTCCTAACGGTGAAATACTGGCTATGGTTTCCAAGCCTTCGTTTGACCCTAACCTGTTTACGATGCGACAGGATTATAAAATCTCGACTGCCAGTTCATATTTAAGCTTATCGGATATTCTTTCCGATTCGCAAAACCAGCCGCTTTTAAATCGGGCAATTTCAGGAGTCTATCCACCGGGTTCAACCTTTAAATTAATAGTCGCTTCGGCGGGCCTGGCTGATAAAATCATTGACGAAAACTGGCAAATCGAAGATACCGGCGTTTTGACGGTCGGTGCATTTTCTTTTTCCAACTGGTATTACACCGGTTACGGTGGAACCGACGGCATGGTCAACATTGTCAAAGGCATCAAGCGTTCCAACGATATTTTCTTTTATCAACTGGCGGAAAAAGTGGGGGTTGATAAAGTTTCGGCAATGGCCAAGAAATTCGGGTTGGGGGAAGACTTGGGGATTGATTTGCCGGGAGAAGCACCGGGATTAGTGCCGACGCCGGAATGGAAACTCAAAAATATCGGCGAACAATGGTACTTGGGGGATACCTATCACTACGGAATTGGCCAGGGTTACCTCTTAACCACGCCTTTACAGGTTAATTCCTGGACGCAGGCGATTGCCAATAACGGCAATTTGTATAAGCCGCACTTAATGAAGGATTTTGGTTCCCAACTTCTCAGCGTCAATCTTTTAGACAACCATTCGGCGGATTTAATTAAGGAGGGGATGGTTGAAGCCTGCAGTCCCGGGGGTGTGGCTTGGCCCTTGTTTAATTACATGGTTAAGAATCCAAAGCTTCCCATCGACGGGAAAAATATTCTAGGGGTTGACCCTTCTTCGGGCTCGGCCGATATGCGCCAGGTGGTTTTAGCCTGCAAAACCGGCACGGCGGAAAACGGTGGAGAAAATACCTTAGCCCATGCCTGGGTGACGCTGTTTGCGCCGGCTTACAATCCGCAAATTGTTATCACGGTCCTTTCGGAAAACAGCGGAGAAGGCAGTAACGTGGCCGCGCCGATCGCCAAAAAGATTCTAGATGCTTGGTTTGGAAGGTAATTAATGTTTAAATGTTATGGATGCTGACCAGATCTTTCTTGGCGATACTGCTGTATAGCTTGTTTCAGCCTGTTATGAGCAGCACTGCCGATAGTAATAGTAGGCATATGATCTTTTTCGCTACAAAACCCTGCAAGTGTTAATAATGTTTTACGTCCCTCGACATTAGGAAAACTCCTTTCAATCTGTGTGCCGTCTGGTTGAACAGCGTCCATTAAAAGAATATTTATGATAATTCCCCGGTCGATTAAACATTGTTGGATTGGTTCTCCTTTAGAATCTGTAGTTGTAACAAAAACTCCGGGTTTAAGCTTTATTTTACTGCCGTCCTTAGAACGAAGCGTTAATGGTATATCTTCAAAATAGATTTCGCTGTATTCTTGCTCAAACATTGCCGCAAACTGTTGCGGGGTGGATCCAAAAATAGAATGTTCAATGTCCGGAACAACCATAGTTCCACCCGCTTCTTTCGTAGCAGTTGCGGGTGCTCCACCAACATCTGTTGTTCCGCCTCGTTCAGGCCCTACTCTGTGTCCTCGTCTTGCTATCGATGGCATAATAAAGCGGATTATAAGTAATGGGAAGATTAGATGTCAAGCTAATACACGTAGGCAATAAAAAACCCCTTTGCAGGGGTTCATTCAATATTTATCGTGAATTTATCTGGTTACCGACACTGTGCCTAGTTTAGCATCCGGTGCGCTAACTGTAACTCTTCCCTGTGTATCTACTGAAACCTGATAGCCGGTGTCATAGCCGGTGCAGGTTGTGATTGGTGCTCCACTGTTGTTTTGCGGATCTTGCGGAAGAGCCGAAATGTAAGTTGGCATTATCTGCGCACAGATATTAGCATCTCCGGTTGTATCAGAAACATCGACTGCGGCCATCCCGGCTGTTAAACCTGTTGGTAGATTTCCGGAATGCTCAGCCGCATACTGATGAATTGAGTTCAAAATCTGCAGCGTATCGCTTCTTCTTTTTGTGTCATTAGCTTGGTTAAATTGCCTGGCTGGATTGATAGCAATTAAAACAATTGAAAAGAGGATTGCAAGTATTCCGATGACGACGAGGAGTTCGATTAATGTAAAACCTTTTTGACTTTTCATATTATCTGGTTACCGACACTGTGCCTAGTTTAGCATCCGGTGCGCTAACTGTAACTCTTCCTTGAGCATCAACTGCTACTTGATAGCCTGTGTCGTAGGTTGTGCAGGATGTGATTGGTACACCATTGTTATTAGCCGGATCTTGCGGAAGAGCCGAAATATAAGTTGGCATTATCAGTGCGCAGAGGTCGGCGCCTGTATTAGCCACATCGGCGGCTGTATATGGTGTTGCTAACGGTGCCGGAAGATTTCCGGAGTGCTCAGCTGCATACTGATGAATTGAGTTCAAAATCTGCAGCGTATCGCTTCTTCTTTTTGTGTCATTAGCTTGGTTAAATTGCCTGGCTGGATTGATAGCAATTAAAACAATTGAAAAGAGGATTGCAAGGATTCCGATGACGACGAGGAGTTCGATTAATGTAAAACCTTTTTGTTGGGCAGCAGATTTCATGTATTAATTAATTATTGACATAATAGATATGCCTTGTCAAGAAGCAAAATGAGGGTTCTCCTACCCTGTTGGTAAAGCATGTAGCGTGTTTTGCAAGTAATGGTAAGGAGATTTAAACATTTCCGGTCTGGAAAATCTGCAGTAAAATTCACAGACATATTCTTCAAGCTTTTCTTCACTGACATGGTGGTACATCCTCCGGATAAAAGTCCTTAAAACGCCAAACATTCCTTCAATTTCAGAGGTGTTGGTAAACTCAAATTTCTTGTGAATGTCTGTCATATGGAATAGAGGATAATACTTATCAATATTTTTGTAAATAGTAGAGCCATCTGTATTTAGTTGAGACTCTGGTTTAACGTAAGTTCTAACAAAATCAATTGCATCTTTCTTCGCTGGGGCATCAGAGGAGAGGATTTGATAAGCAAGCTTTCTGGTTCCTCTCTCCTTTCCCATGAGAAGTGCGGTATTACCAAATCTGCCAAAGTAGGCCTCATCAAGCTGGACAATATGCTCTAGAAGCCTCTGATCTCTTGGTAATTGTTCTCTGAACAAGTCAAAGTAATGTCTGACTCCCTTCTCAGACAAAGAAGTTAGATCTTCAGTCTGTTTAACCGGCATTTGTTTTGTCCAGCACCAGAGAATTAACCAAAATTAAGGTGGACCCCATTGTCAACACAGTAAAACGGCTAAACTTAGACTAAGTTTTCCTCCTTTCCAAAATATATTTCAGCCGGTGTTCTGTAATTAAGCGATTGGTGTTTTCTTTCATAATTGTAAAAGTAAAAATAGTTTTCAATGTTTTCTTTTGCTTCCAAAACAGTAGCGTATTCTTTTAAGTATACCTCTTCATATTTAACACTCCTCCATAACCTCTCGGTGAAGATATTGTCCAGTGCCCGTCCCCGTGAGTCCATGCTGATTTTGACATTGTGATTTTCCCAGAGATCTGTCATCAGATGATCGGTATTTTGTGATCCCTGATCTTCATTAATAATGGTTGGTCTTCCGAATTTCTCAATTGCTTCAGTTGCAGCATCAAAACAAAAGTCTGTTTCAAGGGTAATTGAGAGCTTCCAGGAAACAACAAATCTGGTAAACCAATCAAGAAAGGCAGTTAAATATACAAACCCATGTTTCATCCGAATATACGTAATATCTGTGCCCCAGATATGATTTGGATATCCTGCAACTACTCCTTTGAGTAAATACGGATAGAACATGTGTTGTTTATCGGGTTTACTCAAATTAGGCTTCGGATACAATGCCTCATAGCCCATTTCACGCATCAGGCGTTGTGCCTGTTTTCTGTTAACACCAACCTCTTTTGCCATACGTCTTGAACCATAAAAAGGGTGGGCAGTATATACCTCATCAATTCTGTTCATTAAAATGAGTGCCTCGGGTTTAACCGGTCTTGGCTGATAGTACAAACTTGATCTGGAAATATCCAGAAGATCAGCCCGTATACTCTTTGGTAATACGCTTTCTGTTTTGTTAATGTGCAGAGCAATTTCTCCGGGAGTAAGGATATCCCTACTCGTCGAAGATGCCCATCTTTTTTTTAAGAAAGTCTACTTCGACTTTTAATCTTCCTATTTGCCGATACAATTCCTGTACCAGCTCACGGTCATCCCGTTTCCGTTGAATAAGATGTTCTGAAAACCCTTGCGAGAGAATCTCCAACGCCCGGCGTTTCCATTTCGTTATTTGGGTTGAATGTACACCGTACATACTTGACAGCTCCGCAATTGTTTTTTGTTCCTTAATTGCCTCCAGAGCAACTCTGGCTTTAAATGCCGGTGGATGAATTCTGCGTATTTTTTGATCCATAGAACTATTCTATCTTAGTCTAAGGTGACTGTGCAGATTATGGGGTCCATTATAAATCTCTGCAAAGGAATCTTCACATTGCAAAGCCAGGTATGGGAAAACAGCGAGAACTTAATCTGACATTGTCTACATCTGTATCTTTTTTCAAAGCGAACAATATTCCAGGATTTGCACTTTGGACAGAAGATATTTCTACCAAAAACAGTTCTTCTGAGAAACTTTTTAATCTGGGCATCCGTAGGTACTTGTTTTAAATGGTACATAATCATATTCTAACGATTTTGTACCAACAGGGTGGGATTACCCCAAAATGAAGCTAAAATTACTAAAGGTTTAATTTTATTTGAGGAAAAATAAGGCGAAAACCAGCAAAAACCCCGCAATGACAAACATTATAACCGAGGCAATAATCATCATGTTATTTTTTTGCTTGACTACTTCTTCTTCTTTTGCCGCGACAAAATTACCGGTGTCACTCACCAGGCTGTATTTTCTTAAAGAGTCATTTTTTCCGGAAAATATTTTTTCCGACTCGCTGGTTAGTCTTTCAATCTGGATGTCGTCGCCGTAAAGCGTAACCGGAGAGAGCGACTGGATCGAAAAGCCTACCTGTTGGAAAGTACTAATGATTGATTCGTAAAGGTCGGCGTTGGCAGCAATTACCCGAATGCCTTTTTCCAATGGCACGATTTTGCTGCCGACAGATTCAAACGGTACGTTATCGACAAATTCCTGCGCTTGCAGTTTCTGCTGGTCTTCGGCTTCACCTTCCTGAGCTTTCACAAAATCTTTTTGGAATAAAATCGGTTTTGCCAAAATTACAATCAAGGAAGAAGGGGGAAGTTTGTTGGTTTCAATAAAAGATTTTACTAAAAGATGCAGTTTTTCTCTGTCCAGGACTTCGCAATATTTAATAATTTCTTGGGGAATATCCAAGGAAAAAACCGCATTTTTGGTTGCGCTATAAATATCAATCCGATTCGCGTCGATAAAAAGTATGCCGGTTGGTAATTTTTTAGCTGCCACTCTTAAAATACCTCCTTCCATGATTGTATAACATATTTACCATTAGTGTATTGCAATATTACTTGCACGGTTCTGATAAATGTTCCGGAACTAGCTTGAGAGTTGATAGTAATGTTGGTTGAGCCGGAAACAGTGGCAACAACGGTGGCGCCGTTGATAGTCATGGTTTCGCCTTTATAATTAGGGTTTCGCAGGAGCCGAAGATAGGCATTTTCGGCGCCGGATTCGGCTTCGGAAAAAGTCAAAGTGCCGCTTTGTAACTTACTCGAGGCAATAGTCGATGAAAGTGTGGCGATAATGGCGGCGGTGGCAATCGCCATCGCGGCCAAAGAGAAAAATATCAAACTGATTAGGGCCTGCCCGCCTGAATTATTAATTTTTAAATTTAAATTTTTAATTTTTGATATCATCTTAAACTAACGGTTGTTTCAAAATTTTGCGAATCCTTGCCCGATTTGGCTGTGGTGACGCTGGTGATTGTAAACTGGATTTGCACGGTTGGAATTTCTCCCGCATAGCCGATGCGTTTAAAACTCAAATTGGAAATTGTTGTCTGCGGGCTGTTTAAAACATCGGTACCGACATTGTCCGCCAAAGTTAAATTATTGCCGGTTAGGGTATAGGTATAGGTGATGCCGTTGTGGACAAGCTGCATGGTTTGGCCCGAATCGCCGGGGTTGACGGGCATTGTCAGGCTGTCCGCGTTGGTAATATCATAAAAAAGCCGGTTCAAAATAAATTTAGAGTCCTGTTCGGTGGGGGAAGTTGCCTGGGACGAAAGCAAGGTATCCATGGCGCTATTGAAAAAACTTGAAAGAACCAAAAGCAAAATGGCTAAAATCCCCATATAAATGGCGAGTTCAATCAGCGTAAAGCCCTTACGGGAATTATGAATTATGAATTTTGAATTATGAATTATTTTCATGGTGAATAATTGACCGTAAAGTCATCTAAAATTGGCGTTTGATTGTTGTCGGTGGTGGTTAAAAACGCTTTATAGCTAAAGCACCTGCCCGGATTTTGGTAGCCCGAAGGACCGGAAAGGGGAATTGCAGCACTGGTGGTGGCAAATTGGGTGTTAGCGGTTCCATCGGGGCCGACGTATTGATAATTGACGGTCGCGCAGTTGGCATTGTCGTCTCCGCCCACTGCCACTTGAAATTGCACACTGGTGGTCGGCGGATTTTGCACAACTGTGGCATTAAAACCATTAAAGGCTGTTGCTTTTCCGGCATCAAAGTTACTTGAGGTAATTTGTCCGGCATTGATATATATTCCGCTGTCCGGACCACCCTGGATAATTTTCAGTTGGTGGTCCATCGTGTTGGCGACCAAATAAACATAACTGTCGTTATTAGCCTCGGTGACGGAAGTCATATCGTTGAATCCCGGCAGAAAATTCAAGCCGTTGCAAAATATGGGGGACTGTTCATTATCCAGGTTTAGCACTTGATATTCGTCCGGTTCAATGCCGTCATTGGGAATACCGTCCTGTCCGATTAAAACCGCGCGTCCGCCATTCAAAACTGTTAGGGCGCGCCTGGGATAAAGTTCAATATTGGTTGAGTTACCGTTGTAATAACCAGTTCCCGCCGTGTTGGCGTAATGCGGCGGAGTTGGAGCGGGAGGGTTCAATTGTGTTGAAGGCCAAGTATACAAAAATTGTGGCGCTGATTTATTGGTTGTATCTATAATATAGAATTGGTCGCTGTCAGGGATGCCGTTGCCGGAAATAATTCCGCCATTCGATGACATATAAGCCCTTGAGCCGGTTGCATCCTGTTTAGCGTAAACCGAATTGGCTGCTTCTTCAGTCGAAAATCTTCCCTGAGGATCAGAATAGTTGTCAAAGTCTAAGGTGCCAGTGACTTTCCAGCCGGTATCGTTGCCTCTTCCGCAAGTGGTGGCGCTCAAATTGCCTGGAGGAGTGGTGACTTCAGCAATATCTAATTCAGGATTGGTTCCGGCACCAACCGCGACATAAATATATTTTTTGCCGTCGCTGGTTTGTACGCCGGAAAGTTGATGGTCTGCGTTGATCTCAATATTTCCACCGTCAGAGCAATTATTATGAGCAGGGGAGGTTGTAGTGCTCCAGTTGGTTCCGGTTTCTCCGGAGCTGTACTTCTTATCGGTTCCGTTTCCCGGTTGACAATCATAACCGTCAAGTAAAATCCGGCAGCCAACCTGGTCCAACTCAACAGTGGGTGATTTAGCGTCAATATTACTTAAATCGAAAGCATACAAATATCCTCCCGAATCAACGTAGCCGGTGTTGCCAAGAATGGTAATTGCCGATGCTCCATAACCAAAAGGGGACTGGTCGTTAAAGCTGGTGGCAGCGCTCATCGCAATATCGTCAAAATAAGCGGTAGAAGTCGTTCCGTTGGATGATGATTCCAGCAATAACTGAATTTCGGCATAAGTGGCGGTACCGGAATTGGCAGCGCCGGTTACTTGTGTCCAAGCGGAACCGGTAGTGGTAATGGTATTACTGTCGTTGGTGCTGACCGTTGAGCCTCCGGTGCAAGCAGAATAGTAAACTACTCTAATTCTGGCATCTTTAAATTTTGAATTGCCGCTAGTTGGCACATTGACATAACCGGACCAGGTGTAGGTGGTATTAGCATTGACCGAAACTCTTTTGCCTCCCGAACAACCGCCGCCTCCACCAACGCCGCTGACGCTGTTTTTGGTAGTCGTGACCTTAGCGGCATAAGTGCCGGAGTGTACGGGTGAGCTTACCGTAGATCCCGAACCGCTATTGATTACCGTTGTGTAGGGCGAAATATTATTGGTTTCAAAATCCGCATTGACTAGAGTTGGTGGAGGCGGGGCATAGATTTTTGTATTGAAGTAAGTCCAGTATTTGTAAATTTTGTTGACAGGATCCTGAAAAGTTGGTGAAGTTCCGTCATTGATTTGGACAACGACTACTTCTTTGTTTGGATTATCGGTTGCCAGAAGCGCATAAAGTTTCCCCCCGGAAGATTTATAGTATTTGACGTCGTTAGTGCGAAAATTATTATCAAGACCGCCGATGTTTGTCGGAAAATATGACGGGCTGCTATACTTAGTGGAATCCAGCGTAAAAGTTCCCTCAAGTGTGGCAATTGGCGGATCGGTGTCGGCGCTGACATTCAAATAGGCCAGTTTTACCGAACTGGTGGCATAAGGTGCGGTAGCGGTAAAAACATCGTTGGGAATATCATTTGAAACGGCGCTGGCAGTGGCGGCCACCGCCACCGGCGGCCCGTCGGGCAGGTTGATGGTGGCCGAGGAAAAAGCCGGTGAACACCACTTGGCTTTATTGTTATTGCCTAATATTACATCACCATCATCATTGTTGATTCTCGTCGTCTGCGATTGAAACAAAACTCCTGCGTTAAAATCAGCCACAGTGGTTTGCGTATAAGCCAAATTGTCATGGCGGGTTAAATACATTTGCGATTGGACAGAAGAAGGAAATATAGTGCTCCATGAAACCGTGATTGTTACCAGTTTGGTTGAATTGTCAAGCGTTCCGCTAGAAGAAGCATTTCCGTTGGCGTCTCTGTAAGCATCGGTAATTACCACTTGTCTGGTAAAACCGTTAATTACTTCCGCGTTTGGGGCTAATATCCAGGCATTACCGGAAGCAGTCGGATGATATGTACCGTCAACTGCGAAAGTCTTCCAGTCGTTGTCACGGTAGGACCTGGTGGCGTCTTCAGCCTCGCGCAGTAAAGATAGTGCCTGCATGCGGCTTCTTTGTTGAACTCTTCCTTCCTGCGCAGACATTACTGCCATAAATACTGTCGGCAGAATGACCGAAGCCAGGCCGATGACCATTAAAAGCTCAATTAAAGATTGTCCTAAATTACTGTGCAGTTTTAAGATTTTTAAGTTTAGTTTTAGTTTTGCTTTCATTTTATTCAAGTATTTCTCCCTCGGCTACGCTCGGGATCTCGCTTCGCTCTGCTCGCTCGAGCCTCAGTTCGACGTTACTACTCCGAAACGGTTCAAAGTCACAGTTTTTTGAGTAGTGCCGTTAATGGCGGAAATGGTTACTGAATTGTGGTTGGTAGCAAAATTGGCAAACGCCCCGGATCCGGAAGCAAAAATTATTTGCGAGTTAGGAAAAGTAATGTTGGTAAAGGTGACATCATCGGGAATTTTTACCGTAAAGTTTGTCGGGTTAGAGGATAAATAAGTGTTTCCCTGAAAAAGGATATATTGATTTGCTTGAAAATAAACACCGTAAGCTCCGGTTGTTCCCGAGCCTTGAGTGTCGCCGTTCATCGCTTTGACTTGCTGTGACTTTAAATCGGCATATAAAGTTTGGGCAGTAGTATTTTGGTAGGTTCGGTTGGCCAATCCCAATAAGTTCATGGCGGCTATCCCCATCAGAATTGCCAGTACCGCCATTGCCAAAACTACTTCCAGAATAGTGAACCCAGCATTATTCATCAGCTTCCTGTTTAGTAGCAACTGTTTGAATTTACAATAATGCCGGATAAGCCCTTTTTGGTCTAGAGATTGCATTTTATCCACCTGCGCCTCCGAGTTGTCCCACCATGCCGTAAATTGGAGAAATAATCGACATGATCATTCCGCCGACAGCAATACCGACGAGAATTAACATTACAGGTTCAATTAAGGTGACAACGGTTTTGAGTGAGCCCTCAACTTCGTAATCCATGTATTCGGAGGCTTCCTGCATCGATTTATCCAAAGTGCCGGTTTTTTCTCCGGCTTCGGTGATTTTAATTAAAATTGTCGGAAAGATATTTCTGTAGTCTTTTAAGCCGCCGGAAATTTTCTTACCGGAAAGGACAACTTCATACAAATGCTTAATCGCTTTAATGACGTCTTTTCGCAGAACTACCTCTTCGCTGAGTTGTAAAGCGGAGGTGATGGGAATGCCGGAGCTTAATAAAAGGTAAAGAGTTCTGGCAAACCGGGTAACATCAATTTTTTTGGTTAAGTCGGAAATATACGGCAGTTTTGAAATTAGGTTAAAAATATTCTTTTTTTGTTTTTTGTAGAAAAAGACCAAACCGGAAATAATCGCCACCAGGGCAATGATGACCGGAATCGTTTGCTGCAAGATTAGGTTTGACATAAAAATCATTACTTTAGTGACAAACGGCATGTTTACGTTTAAGTTTTTAAAAACAACCGCGATTTTCGGGATGACGAAAGTCAAAATCATTAAAGAAATGCCGATAAAAACGATAAAAATTAAAACCGGGTAGACCATGGCTTCCCTTATTTTGTCGTTAAACTCAATGTCTCTTTTAATGCTGGCTTTTAAATCATTTAAGGTGGTATCGAGCGTACCGGCGTTCTCGGAGGCTTTAATAACATTGACCGTTACTTGGTCAAAAACTCTGGGAAAACGGGCAAAGGTAAAATTAACCCCTTTCCCCTGGATTAAATCTTCGGCTAAGGTATCGAGGACCTTCTTCTGGTTGCCTTTTGAATCTTCTTGCAGCGATTGGACCGCTTCTAAAATTGGAATTCCGGCCTTAAGCATGGTGGCCAAATTGCTGATTATCGCCAGTTTGTCATTGGTAGAAAGACTAATATTTTCGGTTTTCATGCTGTTTCGGTTTTAGTCACTCTTAAGACTTCACTAAGAGTGGTGACGCCTTTGGCAACTTTATCCAGTCCATCGTCAAGCATCGTGGTCATGCCTTCTTCGATGGCTTTTTTTAAGATAACGTCCGAATCGTTTTTTTCGACAATCAGTTTGCGGATTTTTTCGCTGACTTCCAATACTTCGAATACACCGACTCGTCCCTGAAAGCCTGACATGTGGCAGACTTTACAGCCTTGTCCCTGGTAAACTTGAAGTTCTCTGGCTTCCTCGCCAAAATGCGCGCTGATTGTCGCCGGAGATAAATGTGCGGCTAAATCGCGGTAGGGGATTTTAACCGGCGTTTTGCAGTTATCACAAATCTTACGGACCAACCTTTGGGCTACTATTATATTGACGGTAGAAGCCACCAAAAACGGTTCGACTTTCATATCCGTCAGTCTTGGTAGGGCAGTGGCGGCGTCATTGGTATGCAGGGTCGAGACGACCAAATGGCCGGTTAAGGCAGCGTTAACGGCGATATTGGCAGTTTCGTTATCTCTGATTTCTCCGACAAAGATAATATTGGGGTCCTGTCTTAAAATCGACCTTAAACCGGAGGCAAAAGTCAAATCGGCTTTGGTATTGGTTTGGATTTGGTTAACGCCTTTAATTTTGTATTCGACCGGGTCTTCAATGGTAGTGATATTTTTCTCCCGGGTGTTCAAAATCTTCAAAATGGCATAAATTGAAGTAGTCTTTCCGGAGCCGGTTGGCCCGGTGGATAAAATCATGCCGAAAGACTTACCGTAAGCCTTAATCATTTTTTGTAAATCTTTTTCCGACATGCCAAGGTCCATTAGCGAAAACTGCCTGAATTTTGAAGCCAAAAGCCTTAAGACCGCCTTTTCTCCTTCGACAATCGGCACCAGGGAAACACGGATGTCAAGATTTTCTTCCTCCAGCTTCATCTGCATTTTTCCGTCCTGCGGCGCCAAATGCTCATCGGTTCGAAGCCTTGAGAGGACCTTAATTCTGGTGATTATCTGCTCATGCAAATTCTTAGGGACAGTGGCAAAATCGTGTAAAATTCCGTCAATTCTAAACCTAATTAACGATTCTTGTTCTTCGGGTTCGATATGAACATCAGAGGCTTTATCTTGGTAGGCATAATCTATAATTAGGTCCACAATTTTTCCGACCGGCGCGCTGTCTTGGCTGCCGGTAATTAAAAAACTTTCCTTAATCAGTCGGTCAAGTGTTTTTTGCAAATCGCGGCGGTAAATTCTGATCACCCCGTAGATGTCCCTTTCGGTGGCCATCGTAGCGGTCACGGATAGGCCGATTTTTTTGGCAATCATTTCCTGAACCAGGATGTTATGCGGGTCTGCCATAGCCAGTTTGACGCCGTTTCCGTCTTTGGCATAAGCCACTACTTTTTGGCGTCTGGCAATTCTTTCCGGAACAATATGAAAAGCGTCTTCCGGGATTTGGATTTTGGCTAAATTAACAAATGGGAGCCGTAGATAGTTGGCAATCATTAAGCCTAGGTCTTCATCGGCAATAACGTTATTTTCGACTAAAGCGTCAGAGAGGGTGGAGTTGGTGTTCCGGGCATAATTTTCGATTACGGCCAGTTTTGCTTCATCGACAACGCGATGTTCCAAGAGCAATTTTTTTAATTGATCATCATTGAGCAGCATAATGGATCAAAAGGCAGAGCTTTTGTTAATCTTAGTATTTCATTTTTGGGGGATTGTTGTCAATGAAGTAAAGACGGGATTGGGGGTAAATTCCATGGAGAAAATTTAGCCATAGAACATAGGGAATGAACTAGCCTGTGAACAAAACGATGAGCTCGAGGAAGGATTGTTAATTCTGCGGGGCTGCTGAATCAGATGAATCTCCTCCAACGGCTTGACGCACCGATGCTAAGATTCCCATGGTGACAGTTAGGGTTTTTAAAAATCGTTCATCGCTTCGCCAACCAAGTCCATAAGCAACCCAGTCTGCCAGTCGTAAAACTTTAGGAGCTGTTAATTCAATAGAGTCGATTAAGGGTGCTCCGCCTTGAGGATTCTCTCTAGTTCTGGTTAAAGTCACATTGAATAACGGTAAGCCGCCAAATGATAAATTCGTTGGTAATAAGCTTGGTTTCCCAACAGCGATAATTCCTTCTTGGAGAGTGTAAATGGTATCACCAAGATATTGGCCTGCCATTTGATCGTGTGTATCCATTCTTCTTTGTAAATCAATAGATATTGCCGCGTTGGCGACATCTTGTGGAGAGGGTTTAAATGGGCCGTCTGTCATATTGCGGCCTATAATATCAGAGATGAATGTAATTGTCAAGTTGCTGTATAGGTTACGGAGTTATTCGACAATCCTTCTTTTAGAATGAGGTGGTCCATTGGAGAAATTAACCCCAAAGACTTATGCACTCTTTCTGTATTGTAGAATATCAGATAATCAATCAGTTTTCCAGTAAAAAGTACGGGGTTATGGATGTATTCCAGATTATTGTCAATAAACTCTTCCTGAATGGTTCTATTGAATCTTTCCACAACCCCGTTGATTCTACAGCAGCGGGGATAGATAAATACTTGGGAGATTTGATGCTTTTTAAGATAATCCTCAAAGTCTCCCAGGAATTCAAGACCATTATCTGTTTGGACAGTCTTAATCCTGTAAGGATACACTACCTCAAGTTTCTTGAAGAAATCTACCGTATTCTGGCTATTTAAGTGTTTGTACATTAAGGAGAAGGCAAATTTACCTTTAACATCAACTGCCTGGTAGAAGTAGTATCGAATACCATCCACAAACCTTAAAACAGTGTCCATTTCAACATATCCTATCTTGGTAGGTTTAGGAGCATATCTTACTCTTATTCGCCTTGTTCTCTTTCTTTTAGCAAAGCCGCTACCGGGATTATGGTAAATCTTGCCTGACTGTTGAAAAAAGAAGTTATTTCTCTTGATTACCTTACCGATGGTTGATACTTCTATAGCCGGAAGTCCTTCTTTAAGACAATACTTATCTAAAAGAGGTTTAATCTTCTCTTTTCCAAGTCTTGGGTGTTTTTCCCGCAAGGATTTAACATACAAGATTACCTTTGGGTTAGTTATCATAGTTCTTCTGGTTTTAGGCGTTGTTAGTGTTGGGATTAATGAGGAAATACTATTGTGACTCTCTTTTAACCGTTTCTTCCATATCCAAATAGTATCTCTGCCAACCTTAAATGCTTCACGTGTTGTTTTCTCGCCATGTAGATCGTAGAACTCAATGATTCTAAGTCTTTCTTTAGCTATTTCATCTTTAGAGAACCTTTTAAGACTTGCTACCACTTTTTTCACCTCCTCAAGTCCTCGTATTCTACTAAAGATTGGGTATGCTCTGGCGTAATGATCCATAGTTACGAAATGTCGAATATGTTTCGTAACTTATACAGTTGCATTGTTCATGAATTGCAAATCATATATTATTAATTTAATGGAAGAACGGGATTATTATTTGGGGTTTGCGGTGGTGAAGGGGGGTTCTGTCAATGAAGTAAAGGTTTATGCATAGTGATTGATGACGATGTTGGTTTTCTGCACTACGGTTAAGGATTGCCGAGAGGGGCATGTTCATCGAAATTTACAATACCAGGAGTACGCCTGATTCTTTCTACAATAGCATCGGAAACTCGTTGTACTCTTAAAAAGCCCTTGTTTGTTCGCCAACTACGGCCTTGGTCAACCCAACCTACCAATCTTACAATTTCCGTAGAAGTTAAGCATAGAGACGTTTCTCTTTGAAAATATCCGTGTTTTAAAGTTACTTCAAAAAGAGGGGCTCCGCCTACACTTATAAATTCTGACAAAATTTTTGGTGGGAGAACCCTGATTTCATCTCTTCTTGAAACATAGCGGATGATGTTGGGGAGACTGCCAACTGCCATATTGTTATGTTCAATTGTCCTTGCTTGTATACTATGTGTTTTGCCCCGATCATAAGCACTTGGATAAGGTTGGCCTTCTTCCATTCCAATATTATAGGGTTAACAATTTTAGCTGTCAAGCAGAGGTACATTCTAGCTCGAAGTGCAACGATTTGAGGTTTTTGTATTCTGCATGATTTCTCCTAAAACTTCAAGTGGTGTTTTCCAATCCAAACATTTTCTGGGCGTATTATTCAGTTCCCATTCAATTAAAGCAACGTCTCTTTCGGTAATTAGATCCATGCTTATGCCTTTAGGAATAAAACGCCTGATTCTTCCATTCATATTTTCAACCGTTCCTTTTTCCCAGGAGTGATATGCATGACAGAAATATACAGACATGTCTAAGCTCTCCGTAATTTGTTTATGTTTGGTATTTTCAGCTCCATTGTCAGCAGTCAGAGTTTTTCTGATTTTGTCAGGAAAACGACTCATTCTAGCAAACAGTTTCTTAGTTTTTTCATCTGCTGTTTTAGCAGCTAGCTTTGACATAACAGTAAGCCTTAGTTTTCTTTCAACCGTTACTGACAGGGCAGTCTTGTCAGTTTGGCGGCCTATCACATTATCTGTCTCCCAATGGCCAAGTTGTAATCTTGTGTCAATCGATTTGGGTCTACTATCAATCGAAATAGCTTCAGGAATACGGCTATCTCTATTAACCCTTCTTCCCAGCTTTTTCATTCTTTTCTTGCGTTTTACTGTTAGATATTGCCAGAGCTTAAATTGCTTGTTCTGTGGTTTGTAGATTGCCTGATAAATAGTTTCATGGACAATTGAAAGATCGGGATGATCTTTTGACAATCTTCCGGCAATTGTTTCAGGAGACCACTGTTTCTCTATTAGTTTCTTTTTAACATAAGAGTAGACCTCCGGTCCTTTCCAGGATGCTTGAGAGCGTTGAATAGCTGCTCTCTTATCAGCTTTTTGTTGTGCACGGCAGGGAATATATACGGCTGAAGTTTTCTCCAATCCCTTGGTATATGTTCTGTTTCTTTTGAGTTCACGAGACAGAGTGCCTTTGTTTCGTCCTAATTTATCTGCAATATCTCCCAGACTTAGTCCTGCATGCTTAAGCGCATAAAGCTCTTCCCGCTCTACAAGAGTTAAATGATTATACATAGCGCAACACCTCCTTTCGGTAATTGATTTTACCTCAAGTGTTGCACTTCGTTTTAGAACCTACCAGACTATATTTGTTCATAAATCTTAAATCGTATATCATAAGTCTAATGAGCGAACAAGAATATTATTTAGGATTTTCTCAAGCGCCGGGGATTGGGCCGAAAAAACTGGATTTGTTGCTTAAGAATTTCGGTTCATTGGGAAATGCCTGGAAGGCAGACGAGTCAAAACTAATCGATATTCTAAAACCGGCTCTTACAGCAAAATTTACCCAGTTTCGAGAACAGTTTAATTTTGCAGAATATCAGTTAAGGCTTCAAAAACAAAAAATCAAATTCATCTGCCTTCTCGACGCAGAATACCCGCCGCTTCTTAAACAAATTCCCAATCCGCCAATTGGCTTATACGCAAAAGGGAACATTAATATTTTTCGTGGCGCTGAGGTCGATACGAAAATTTTCTCGCTTTCAGCTCAAGGTTCTAAAAAGTTAAACCTGAAGTCTGAAGGTTCGAATGAAAGCAGCGAAAATTTTGTATCTTCCCGCGCCAATAAAAATTCTCTTTTCATTGCAATCGTCGGGACAAGGCGTATTACCAACTACGGTAGAGAAATTACCGAAATGTTCGCAGGAGATTTAGCCAGAGCCGGTTTAACGATTGTTTCGGGAATGGCTTATGGCGTAGATGGTGTGGCACATCAGTCAGCCATCAACGCACACGGGAAAACGATTGCTGTTTTAGGAAACGGTGTAGATATGGCATACCCCCGAGAAAACCAAAAACTTTACGAAGAAATTTTGGATTGCGGTGGGGCAGTGGTTTCGGAATATAAGCCGGGAGAGCCGCCTTCAATGGGTTCGTTTCCGGCCCGAAATAGGATTGTGGCCGGCATCTCGGACGGAGTTTTGGTAACCGAAGGAGCAATTGACAGCGGAGCATTAATTACGGCCGATGAGGCGTTCAAAATTCACCGTCCGGTGTTTGCGGTGCCGGGGCCGGTGACTTCTTCATTATCAGTCGCACCACTTAAATTAATAGAGAAGGGAGCAAAGTTGGTGACGTCCGCGCAGGACATTCAAAAAGAATTAGGAATTAAGAATTATGAATTAAGAATGGAAAAAACAAACCCGAAGTTTCAGAATCTATCAAAAAATGAACTCAGAATAATGCAACTATTGGAAAACGAAGGACTCGGTTTTGACGAAATCGTCAGGCGCTCAAATCTCGATCCATCTCAAATTGGCAGTTTGCTTTCGATGATGGAAATAAAAGGAATCATCAAAAACTCCGACGGCCTTTTTCAATCCATTCGCTAACGCTCAGGATCTGCGGGTCAAAATTTTTTGACCCTTGATGCGTGCCGCGCTCCGCGCCCAGCATCGCGTGGCGTTTGCCTCTTGACAACTACTGTATAATTTAGACTACAATTTTGTTCATAGAGAACATATTATGAAAAACTTGGTAATAGTCGAATCTCCAACAAAAGCCAAAACTATTTCGCGTTTCTTAGGCGAGGATTACCAAATTAAAGCTTCGATGGGGCATATTATGGATTTGCCAAAGTCAACCCTGGGGATTGATGTCGAGCATGATTTTACGCCGGAATATGTCATGATGGAGGATAAGAAAAAAGTTTTAGCCGAATTAAAAGCCGCCGGAAAGAGTGCCGAAAATATCATCCTGGCCACCGACCCTGACAGAGAAGGAGAAGCGATTGCGGCGCATGTTCAGGACGTTTTGCAAAAAGCAGACAAGAGCAAAAAGTTCCAAAGAATTGTTTTCCACGAAATCACTAAAGAAGCAATTGACGAAGCACTAAAAACCCCGCGGGAAGTGGATGTAAATTTGGTTGACGCCCAAACCGCCCGCAGAGTTTTGGATAGATTGGTTGGTTACAAACTGTCGCCAATTTTGTGGCAAAAAGTCAGACGTGGGCTGTCTGCCGGCCGAGTCCAGTCGGTGGCTTTAAGATTGATTGTCGAAAGGGAAAGGGAAATCGAAAAGTTTAAAAAGGAAAAATACTACACTATCAGTACGCTGATGGTAAATCCCAAATCCCAAATCCCAAATCTCAAATCTGAAGGAACGGAGTTTGAGCTAATCGAAATCAATCAGAGTAAAATTGAAATTTCCGAAAAGCTCAAACTTTATGACGGCGAATATACTTTTAGCAAAACCACAATTGACAATTTAGAAAAAGCCAAGCAGATTGTTGCGGATCTGTCTACTCAAAAACTGATTGTGGCCGATGTCCTCAAGAAAGAAAGCAAACGAGCACCTTTGGCGCCGTTTACGACCTCAACCTTACAACAAGATGCTTCGCGAAGATTCGGTTTTTCCGGCAAGCGCACCATGAGTTTGGCGCAAAAACTGTACGAAGAAGGTTACATTACTTACCATAGAACCGATTCGGTTTCGATGGCTCAATCGGCGGTTACGTCAATTAGAAATTATGTTGCCAAAACTTACGGCGGCAAATATATTCCCGAAAGCTCAAGATTTTACAAGGCCAAACAAAAATTAGCGCAGGAAGCACACGAAGCAATTAGGCCAACAAAAGTGCAGGTTTTAACCGAAGAAGTGGCTACTCAAATTGGCAGGGATTACGCTAAAATTTACGAGCTAATTTGGAGAAGGGCGGTAGCGTCGCAAATGAGCGATGCCGTGGTGGAGTCGACAACGGTAATGGTTGACAGCGAAAATAAAGTTTACAGACTAAAAGCCAACGGTTCGGTGCTGATTTTCGACGGATTCCTCAAAGTAAATGTTCAGGCTTTAAATGATAACATCTTGCCTGAATTTGCAGTTGCAGATGTTTTATCAGCCTCAAAAATCGAAGAAAAAGAGCATGAAACTCTACCGCCGCCAAGGTATAACGATGCGTCTTTAATCGCCGCTTTGGAGGAAGAGGGAATTGGCCGGCCCTCAACTTACGCCACGATTATTTCAACGATTGAGGGCAGGCAATATATCGAAAGAGTTGAAGGAAGGTTCCAACCGACAACGGTAGGAATTGCGGTTAATGATTTTCTGGTAGCCAATTTTTCAACCGTTGATGATATTCCGTTTACTGCCGCAATGGAAGACGGTTTGGACCAAATTGCTAGCGGCGAAAAAAAATGGGTGCCGGTAATTAAAGAATTTTATACGCCGTTTGCCCAAACTTTGGAAAACGTTAAAGATGCGGCTCGGGTTAAGATTGAGGTGGAGAAGACTGACGAAATTTGTCCGCAAGACCAAGGACATTTGATAATTAGAATCGGTCGATTTGGGAAATTCCTGGCTTGCGAAAACTTTCCGGCCTGCAAATTTACCAAGCCTTTTGTGGTAGAAACTAACTTAATCTGCCCCAAAGATGGTGCAAAAATTATACTCAAAAAGACTAAAAAAGGCCGCCGATTTTATGGTTGTTCTAATTACCCAAAATGTACCTTCGCCGCCTGGAAGTTAGAAGATATTAAGAATCCAAAAGTTGAGCGAAGCGAAATCCCGAGCGCAGTCGAGGGAAAAAGTCAGGATAAATTAAAAGAAAAAACAGCAGGAGCTTCCGCACAACCTACCGCTTCGGAGGAATAAGCCCCCGCGAAAACTACTGGACGAATTTAAAACTAGTTGGGATATCCCAGTTATATATTTTTGTGTCGTAGTTTATGCATCCATCTGCCAGATTTTGAACATTAGATAGGATAATAATGTGGTTGTTTTTTCTATAAAACGCGAAATTCATTAAACTGAGACCTGTTTTTTCACGGTAGGCCTCATCGGCATTAACGCCGGAAAAGGGTATGTAATAAGATAAATCTGGCCTAAAATCCACAGGTTGATCTTTAATCCAGTCAGCTATCGATTTTGTTGAATTGTAAATTGCTATAGTAAAAAGGCTGTCAATACTTACATGAGTAAGGATTGGATCTGTGGTTTCTTTTATAGTGTCCCCACAATCACCAATGTAAGTTTTATCGGGATTATACGCACTATCGGGTATATTTAGTACGATATCTCCTTGCGCGGGATATTTTATTGCGAAGCCAAATTCGGTATTGGTATATGTTTTCCATGAACCTGATGAAGTCGACTTAGGATTCAATGAAATAACTGAAATTTTCCCTAGATTTTTAATTGAGGTAGGAGTTGGGCTTGGAGCGGTTATTTTGATAGTTACGGTTGACGGTTTTGGATGAATACCTAGTCTTCCCAACAATAAATAGCCGCCAAACGGCAGAGAAATGGCCAAAACCAGCATAACAGCGGTAATTATCAACGGTAATCTCGGCAGCGGTTTTTTGAGTTTCATCGGCGGTTCAGACGGCTGAGGAGCCGGGGGTTGAACCGGCGTAAGCGGTTGAATTGTTGGTTGCGTTTGGTTTTCCATACGGTATAAATTTAAAGTTTCAGTCAATACGAGAGACTTTTAAAAATAGCTATTGCGTCATTATAATAGGGATGACTTTTCAGTTCCGTTAGGGTGTATGGCAAAGAATTTTGGACTCCTGTCTGAAGATACGCAATCATTTTAATTAACACGGAATTATTTGTTTGGCTGGTAATTGCTAAATTAGAAATTGTATCGCCTAAGGAAACTTGTTTATCATATAAAATAATTTGACTTGTTTGATCACCTTGATCCGAAGCAATAATTAGAAATAAAGGTTTTTTACTGTTTGTAACATTTAATGATTGAATTTCTTCGACTTTAAGTCCTCCGGCATAATCTTGACCCGGATCATTGTATTGATAATATACCGTCATCGGCACACCGTTTTTATCCTTAGGTGAGTGTAGCTGAACGCATTCGGCTTTCTGTTGAGTAGCTGCATTTACGCAAGGAACGTCATCCAGCGTCCACTCTTGAGGGTATTTAAAGCTCAAGCCCTCGGAACTTGATGTATACGTTTTCCAACCGGCGGTGTCGGTAGCGGTCAGTGTTTCCGAAGTTGTTGCTAGTGGTATCAAAGTTGGGGTTGGTGTGGTTTTAGCTACGGCTTGAGCAATCGGGGTTTTTGAGGTTGGTTTTTGGTTCATTCCCTGATAAATGCCTAAGAAGTAAACTCCTGAAAAAAGAATAGCCAAGAGAACAAGGCCGGTAAAAATAAGTAACCACCTGGAAAGGGGATTTTTTGATTCAAGAGTTTGCGTTGATTGAGGAGCCGGCTGGACGGGCGCTAACGGTTCAGGACTCAGGACAATATTTTGTTCCATTAGTTTATTCTTTCAGGAAATTGTCAGCATGTCAACGAACCTAATATTTATTTGGGGAAACAGCCACCCAAATATGCCTTTAGATTATCGGTAAGAAGGTCGCTGGGAAAAGTTTTGATTGTTTGACAAAAATCTCCTTCGCTTCCGGTCATAATATTCCACAAACTATTTGCCTTATAAAGATAATATGCAAATCCGTCGGTAGGGATAACTTTATTATTGGCATCAACGAGTTCCATGTCTGTGATGGCGAAATTAGCGGAAATGGTTGAGACCTCAACACTTGTTACCGCCAGTCGGCGGTTGCTATCGAATTCGGCGGTAGGGGTAGCCTTATAAGTAACAAAAGCATTCTCTATTGCCATTTCTGTGGGGGTCAGATTTGTTTTTTGAATATTCCAAACAACTTCTCCGACTAATTCAGAGGTTGGTGAGGCGATCGGAGTCGGTATCAACGTCGGAGTAGGGGTCAAGTTGGAATTGACGGCGCCGAAAGAGTTCATGGTTTGGGCAACGGTGGCATTTCGAGAGGCTGGCGCGCTTTGTTTCCCAAGCAAATAAGCTTCGGTCGAAAGAGTAATTAAGAGTAAAACCACAATGACAATCAGAAATAATTTCAGATTAGGTTTTGGTTTTGGCCGATTTGCGGGTTGGGCCGGATTAGGGTTGGTATTCGCGGCCACAAAATTCTGTGATTGGACCGGTACTCGGAATTGATCGGCAGGTTGATTTTCCACTAGTCTATTTTACAACATTTTGGCGAGGAAAATAATGGCAATTAATACTACCACCTGATTTATTAGTCCCCAGGGAAGCTGTTTTTCGGTGTCGAATTTTTTTTGTAATTCATAAATCCAGGTAAATGGGGGAAAATTCCAGTTTAAGAATAAATACGGGGCGGTTAACCAGTCGGGCAATTGTGAAACAATAATGACGATAAATACATACAAGAGGTTGGTTGACGGGAAGAGCCAAACAATCAAAATCCAGGATAAAATAAAACCGGCAGCGATATCAATGAAAGTTTCGGCAACAAATCTTGTTTTACTTTTCTTTTCTCTGTTTGTGCCGGTGTCCCAGTGGGGTAGGGCATCGGCTAAAAAATGCGAAGCCAGGGCAATCGGGATGGCCAGAGCGGGATTGCCAATTTTGGCGGCGATGACGGTTCCAATTATGGCGTGTCCGGTGGCGGTCATAGTTAATTATAGTTCACAATGCTCAAGAGTTGTCAAGAGAGGCCAGCGGTGCGCTTAAGATCGATACGAAAATTTTCTCATCCGCAATTTATATTATCGCTAGCCCGTTTTTTACTAAAGTATAAAACGCGAATTCGAAAATTTTGTATCTTCCCGCGCTTTTAAATTTAAATATTTGGATTTGATTAGAAATTAAGAATTAGAAATTAGAAATTTACTCCAGTTCTTCTCTTTTATTAGCCACAAACAGGAACCATTGTTCAAAAAATCCGACCAGACCCTTGAAGGGAGCTTCAATTATAAAATCGACAATAATCAAAATAAAATTAATCTGGGCAATTCCTTCGGTCAGTTTTCGGCCGACCCTAATTACCGGGACAAAGAAAAAATCAACGATTGTGCCAACCACTCCTTGCCTGGAAATAACCGTATAGATATTGGCTGTTTGGTAAATGCGGTAGGTCAAAAAAGAAATAATGGCAATAAAGAAAAGGAAAACTACTTGGCTTAAAGGATTAAATTGGAGTTTGTTAAGAATAGTGACAACCAGACCAAAAAGCAAAACGGTAATTAAAATCCACAGCACCGAAAAGATAAAATCCTTGGCGCTGCCGGTTTTATCGGGTTTAAGCTTTAAAGATAGCGTTGGGATAAGCTGGGGGTTTTCCTCAAACAAAATTCGTTGCATGTCGGCAAATATCTTTTCCGAATTTTTGGAATTTGGAGTTCTAATTAAAACTCCCGCAAAAACCATCAACAAGGGAGGAACAATAATGTTTAAGCCCATCGAGCCCCATTGGATTTTTCCGTAAAACAGGTTTTCAAAAGTGCCTTCAAACGCCAGGGCAATAACCGCTTTGGTTACCAGAATAAAGACGAAGCTGCGGATAATGGCGGTGGTGATTTTGCTTCTGATACTTCGATATCTTTTTTCACAGTCGGCAAAGACGTTATCCTTAAATTCCTCATTGTTTTTGACTAAGGCCCTGATTTGCCCTCTGTTTTGCATTAAGATATCGTAAAGCACCAAAAAGGCCGGAGTTTTTTTCTTGACATGGTTAAAAATACGGTCTTTCCGGGGGTAATTGAGCTGATATTTGACTTCTTTGTAGGCGCTGGCAAAGTTTGCGATCACGTGATTAAAGTTTTGCTCGGTCAGTTTTCCGAAAATTTGCGAAAACAGCTGATACCTTAAAAAGGCAATATCGTCCCGGGCGAAATTTTTCCTGACGGCAATAAAAACCTGGACATCGCGGGTTTGCTTTGAATCATCGGTGATATCAACGCTGTTTCGGAAAATGCGGAACATAAAATTGGACATTGCTTCCTTTTCTTTGTTCGGTTTTAAGATATAGTGGATTTCACAGGAGAGAAGCTGAATTATGCATTCGGTAACGTTTTCGTTGGGGACAGTCTTTTTGCTAAGAATAGTTTCTTTCAGCTTTAAATAGAGCTTAATTGATGAGGCAACCTCTGAAACAATTGATTCCGGCACAGTGGCATCTTCAAAGTATCCGGCCCAAACCAATTCCCGCACCAAGTCTTGGGCCAAGGATTTGGGTTCCTCGTCCAAAAAGAGCATTCTTTTTAAAATTCTTTCGATGGCGCGCCTTAGTATGGTTTCCTCGTTGCCGTAATCCATGGCGGTTCTGAATTTTTCGTACCAGGCGGCGACTTTGGAGACGAGGATATTGACGGTAATTTTCTTCTCGGAATTGACAGTCGGCCTGATTTCAAAAGCCTTGACCAGGGCATCGGCCATAGGAGAAAGAGAATTATTGGTTAAATCTGGCGGCATAACTGGTATTATACATGTTCCAAGCTCAAATTTCTAATTTTTAATTTTTAATAAATGCTTCAATGTTTTATTTTTGAAATTTAAGAATTGAGACTTGATTTGATATTAGTAATTAGAAATTGGGAATTCTACTCTTGTTTTAGTATAATAGCAAGCATGATACATTCGATAAGCTCAGCACAAGTTAAGTTAAAGGCGGCGGAACTTCGAAATTCAGAGCCGACGAAAGAGGATTTAAAAAAAATCAAAAGAAGGGAAATTTATTTTATTCTGGATAATATTCTGGACACTTATAATACCGGCGGAATTTTTCGGTTAGCAGACGCTTTGGGCGTCAAAAAAATATTTCTGTGTGGAGTGACGGAAACACCGCCGAATACGCGGATTAAAAAAGCTTCGATAAACACCACCGAATGGGTCAAATGGCAGTATTCGCCTTCGGCGAAACATGCGATTAAAGATTTAAGATTAAAGATTAAGGATATTCAAGTTATCGCTGTAGAACAGGACAAAAAAAGCGTTCCGTATACGGAAATCGACTATAGACTACCGATTGCTTTTGTGGTGGGTAACGAAACAGAAGGCTGTTCAAAAGAAACTCTCAAAGCTTGTGATGCTATCGCCGAAATTCCGATGTGGGGGGTCAACAAAAGCTTGAATGTTATCATTTCACTTGGTATAGTCTCTTATCACGCCGTTCAAAACCTAAAATAATGAAACAAACGGACAATTACAAAAAGCATACCCATCGCAATCCGATTCAGAGATTGCTGCTGTGGAATTTCTTCCGGCATCTCACTAGTCTCACTGCCGCCAAAAAAGTCGATTCGATTTTGGATGTCGGCTGTGGAGAAGGTTTTACGCTTAACCGTTTAAAAGAAAAGGGGATCGGTAAAAAACTGGAGGGAGTTGAGTATGCAAAAGAGGCGATTGTGCTTGGTAAAACAACTTATCCCGACATCAAAATAATCCAGGGCAGTATTTATGAGTTGCCGTACAAAGACAACGCATTCGATTTAGTGTTGTGTACCGAAGTTTTGGAACATTTGGAAAAGCCTCAAAATGCTTTAAAGGAATTAGTTAGAGTGTCGAATAAATATCTGGTGATTTCCGTGCCGAACGAGCCGTTTTTTATGCTGGCACAGCTTCTGCGAGGTAAAAACTGGTCGCGGTTTGGCAATGACATTGAACATATTAACCACTGGACAATGTTTGGTTTTCCAAAATTAGTCAAAAAAAACGCGAAAGTTCGCATCTTGGCCAAAAGATTTCCCTTCGCCTGGACCATGCTCCTTTTGGAAAAGTAAGGAAATAAACTCATTAATTTGACAACGGGCGAAAAGGCCTATATAATTCCCGCATGACAGAAGGAGTTTTACCTCAAGATCCCTTAGTCAGGGCAATTAGTGAATATACAACCGGATTATTAACTCCCGAACTTGTTGACGCGACTTGGCAAACAATATGGAATTCCTGGGGAAATAATTTGGGAGGGCATCGGTTTGAAGTTCCTTCTTGTGACCGAAGCGCTTTGGGATTAGAAGAACTAAAACAGCAAGGAAAACATGTTCTCTTAGTTCCGGATAAGGTTATGACTCCGGAAGGATTAGTTTTGCTGGGCAAGCTTATTCCCCATAAGTCTGCTCCGAGCGGAATACTTTGGAGAGAATCAGCAATCAGAGAAATTATAAATTACGACAATCGGGGAGGAACAATTGATGTTGAAATGGGGGACAATCCTAATCCCAATTTAACAGAAACAGAGTTAAAAAGACTGTTTGACGAACAAGGAAGAACCGGCCAGAGACTGGCTACGTATATTATTGGCTCGCTTTTTAGCAAATTATTAACAGGAAAAACTTTTGATTCAAATTTCCACTCCTCACGCTTGATAGGTTCATCTTATGATAATCATGCCATCGGAGTCATTTGTGCGGTTGATGGGACAATAGTTATAGTGCCTGATTTGGATGGTAGAATTGCCATGCCTCATCTTAATGGACGCTCCGAGGGAAGAAAAGCCATTTAAATTTATTCTTGGAAATTTTCAATACCTCAAAATAGCCTCGGCGACACCTTCGGGGTTTTCGACAGGCGGCATATGGCCACAATCCTTGACATAATCAATTGTCGCTTTTGGCTGAAATTCAAGAACTTCGCGAACCCTGCTTCTGGGAATCAGCAAGTCTTCATTGCCATGGACTAAATGTACGGGAATTTTCACGTTTTTTATTTTTGCGTAGTCAAAATGAATCATATCGCGCCAGGCTTCTTCAATGGAGTTTTCATCCGGCTCACCCTGGACGACAACGTAATGCCAGATTAGCTTCAGTTTGTGCATTTTACCGCGAATTCTAATCACGAAAATGTTGACCAGTGCAGCAGAAAAGCGGTTTCGCCAAAGATAAAATAAAGGCCTGACCGATTTTGGAAATTTCACTGCAGTGTCGGCGGCGAACAGCAGCAGTTTGTGGTAAAGAGTGTTGCCTAAATTTGGAGTACTGATTAAAAAAATCTGTTCTAATTTCTCAGGAATTTTTATTCCCAGTTCAATGCCTAAAGTTGCGCCCATGCAGTGGCCAACATAGGTGATTTTAGAAATCTTCAATTGTTCAAGAAGTGACTTTATGTAAAGAGTGTAGTTTTCAATCGTCAGTTCTTTGTTAAACTTTGGCGATTCGCCCCAGCCTGGCATGTCGGGAACAATCACAAAATATCTCGATGTCAAAAGTCCGGCCAGTTTCATTAAATCAACATGTGTACCGGTAAATCCAGGCATCAAAAGAAGGGGAGGGTTTTGTTCATTGCCAACTGTCCAACAATAAGCTTTGGTGTTCGGGGCGCTTTCAACTTCAATCCGTTGATAATCTTGGGATAAACCCGCCATAAATTTAGTTTAGCATATATCAGAAAATTCTTATTTACATCCTTGACAAATGCGGGTCTTGCTAGTAATATAGGCCTCTATGAAAATTGGAGGAGAATTTAGTAGATTAATATCTTGCGCAGCAATAGCTTTTAGTGGGCTTAGTGGAGCAGCTCTTCCTCGGCCGATTTTAGCAAGTGAAGCAAATTATCAGGCAACATTAGCCGTTGGTGACGGAAACCAGGAGAAAGGTGCAACTTGTTATGTAAAAGATTCTCCAATAGTAACTCAAACACCCTCTTTAAAAGAACAAGTTACGATTTTTTATGCCACCTGTGTTGATTATGGTGGTGAAGGTGGTAAAGCCAGTATTGGAATTCCTCCGAAAAATCCCGTTTCAGGAACATTCACTGTTGATAATTTTTCGGCCATTGATAACACACCGGCAACAGCTGCTCCGAGCGTTCCTGGAAGATAAGTTAGCTTTCTAAAATCCCCATTCTAATCCTTGACAAAAGCCTCAGAATAGCTATAATGATTAAAGCTATGTAAACGAATGCACCAAAGATTTTGGACCTAGCGGCCCGCCTTTGGCGGGATTTTTCGTTTTAATAGCCAATCGCACTTTAAAAATTCGTTATCACATACAGCACAGAATGAGAAGGAGCTTTTTGTAATTAGAAGCTGTTTTAATCAACCCGTCCGCATCTTACCGTTCGCCTTAGTAGATTTCTACTGCGGCTCACGGAGCGATTGCTGGAGGGTTGGTTTCGAAACAAGTTTCTCAACCAAAAAGTGGTAGGAATTTTTTGTTAGATTAATTCCTAAAAGAAAATCTAACATCAATTTTTTTTGAGAGTTTGATCCTGGCTCAGGATGAACGCTGGCGGCGTGCCTTAAGCATGCAAGTCAAAGGGATTTGTCGCAAGACAAGTAACTGGCAGACGGGTGAGTAACGCGTAGGAATCTACCTCTAGGTGGACCATAGCCTCTCGAAAGAGTGGGTAATAGTCCATAATCAATTTATTGTAAAGCAATTAACTTTGCGCCAAGAGATGAGCCTGCGTCCTATCAGCTTGTTGGCGGGGTAAAAGCCCACCAAGGCGATGACGGGTAGCTGGACTGAGAGGTCGATCAGCCACAACTGCACTGAGACACGGGCAGTACATCTACGGATGGCAGCAACTAGGAATATTGGGCAATGGGCGAAAGCCTGACCCAGCGACGCCGCGTGGAGGAAGACAGCCTTAGGGTTGTAAACTCCTTTTGATAGTCCCTTCACGGACTATAGAATAAGCCTCTACTAACTACGTGCCAGAAGTCTCGGTAATACGTAGGAGGCAAGCGTTATCCGGATTCATTGGGCGTAAAGTGTGCGTAGGCGTCCCGATATGTCTTTTCTTAAATACCGAAGCTTACCTTCGGAACTGGGAAAGAAACTATCGGGATTGAGGATTGTTAGGGATGCTGGAACAGTTAGTGTAGCAGTGAAATGCGTTGATATTAACTGGAACACCAAAGGCGAAGGCAAGCATCTGGAATATTCCTGACGCTGAGGCACGAAAGCTAGGGTAGCGAAACAGATTAGATACCTGTGTAGTCCTAGCCGTAAACAATGCCTGCTAGCTTTCTCCTCCCTCGGAGGATGAGGCGCAAGTTAACACGTTAAGCAGGCCGCCTGGGGAGTACGGCCGCAAGGCTAAAACTCAAAGGAATTGACGGGGACCCGCACAACCGGTGGAGCGTGTGGTTCAATTCGAGACAAAACGAAGAACCTCACCAGGGTTTGACATGCAATCGTTTATGCTTTTTGAAAGATTAGCAAATCCGTAAGGATGATTGCACAGGTGCTGCATGGCTAGTCCCGAATTAATCGGGAAGATGGCCGCTCAGGTAGTAATATCTGGGAGAAATAACCAACCCAAAACGGTGAAGCCCTAGCTAATAATGTAGTATTATATTATTAATGGGTAATACCGTGGGAAGCAAGTTTGCTTTTAAATCAGCCGAAGACTTTTACATTTTAGGTCTTTGGTTAGCAGATGGTTATTGGCGATCAAGTTCAATTGGACTTACTTCAGTTAATCTAAAACTGATTGATAAATTCAACAAATTTCTTTTAAGAGTAAAATTAGACTATCCAATAAAGAAAAGGATTTATCAGCCAGATGGAAAAAGTAAGCGTAAACAAACAGCCGTTCAAATTTATATTAATAATAGGATTTTGACACGTTTATTTATGTCTACAAAAACTGGAGAATTGTCCATTCCCTTAAAATATCAACTTGCTTATTTAGCAGGTAGAATTGATGGAGATGGACATATAGATACCAAGCATAGATCAGGCATTAGAATTGCTTATTCAAGCAAAGAAGATGCTTTAAGAGATCAATTAATGTTTGGCAAAGCCAATATGAGTTTGTACCAATATACCGTTGCAAGAACTTATGTTCTTTATCTGAAAAAGCATTTTAGAGATGAGGTTTTACCAAGAGTAAAGCTTTATTCTGTAAAACTTGCCCCGTAGAGACTGATCCTTATTAAGGTAAGGTGAGAATGTCTAATTAGATATTCAGACGGTTGGCTTCCTTAAAGAAAGGAAGAAGGTATAGTCCATACCTGTAGAAATACATGGAAGAATATGGTCGTCAGCTCGTGCCGTGAGGTGTTCCCTTAAGTGGGGAAACGAGCGCAACCCGCGTCCAATGTTGAATATTCATTGGAGACGGTCCCAATTTTATTGGGAAGGAAGGAGCGGAAGACGTCAAGTCAGCACGGCCCTTATACCCTGGGCTACACACACACTACAATGGCGAAAAACAACGGGTTGCAAGCCGGCAACGGCAAGCCAATCCCTTAAATTTCGCCTCAGTTCAGATTGAGGTCTGCAACCTGACCTCATGAAGTCGGAATCGGTAGTAATCGCAGATCAGCATGCTGCGGTGAATACGTTCTCGGGTCTTGTACACACCGCCCGTCAAGGCAGTAAAGTCGGTAGTTATCGAATATTGCTTTTTGCGATAGAGATAAAAATCGGCGATAAGGCTTAAGTCGTAACAAGGTATCCCTACCCGAAGGTGGGGATGGATCACCTCCTTTCTAAAATTAAATTGGGCGCGTCCCAATTTACAGAGTAGGAATAGGGGATGAACGGCGAAGTTGGCAAAAGATTAAAGGTTCACACTTTTAGTTTTCAATACCAATTAACTCGTAACACCAAGAGAGAATAACTCTTGTAAATCTCACTTATTCACTTGCCCTTCCGAAGCTTTAGCGGAGGAGGGGTTTCCTACCACTTTTTGGTTGGAGGGCGCTATTCAGCACCCTCTAGTTACTTTTCATTTTTAAACCATCTCAAGGCACACGGGGTCGAGCGCAAGCGAGGTCCTGAGCGAAGCCGAAGGGTGGTTTTTTGGTGGATTCGACTCCGCTCACCACAAAAATACTGAGCGTAGCCGAACGTATTTTTGGTGGCAAAGTCGTCTTCAAAACCAATTCCTGCTATAATAGGCTCTAGAAATTATCCAATATGCGCATAGCTTTTTTTACCGATGCTTATCCGCCGCAAATTAACGGTGTTGCCACCACGGTTGAGGAACTAAGAAGCTCTTTAGTTAGCAGAGATCATCAAGTTTATATTGTTGCTCCGGCCTACCCAAAATTTAAAGACACCTGTTCCAACGTTTTAAGGCTACGCTCGGTGCGTTTGTGGAAAAATCCGGAACTGCGGGTTTCCTATATGTTTCCGGACAAAATTCTGCAAAAAGTTTTACAGTTGGACGTTGATATTATTCATGGCTTTTCCGGCGGGGCAACACCGTCTTTAGGCCTCACCTTGGCTAAGCTCAAACGCAAGCCTTATGTTTTTACTTACAATACCAGGTGGAATAAATACACGCACTATATTCTCAATGGCAGAGTGATTAAGCCCAAAGCCATGGAGCAAATGGTCAAATTATATTGCAATGTTTGTACTCACATTATTGCGCCGGCCCAGTATGTTAAAGATGAGTTAATTAGTTTCGGAGTCAGAAAGCCGATTACGGTTATTCCCAACGGCGTCAATATTGCCAAATTCAAACCGGTTAAGAATAATGACCTTCGGGAGAAATTGAAACTTTCTGAGAATGACAAAATTGTTTTATGTGTTGCCAGACTGGCTAAAGAGAAATCACTGGATTTTTTGATTAAAGCCTTTGCCAAATTCGCAAAAGACCACCCCAATGTCTATTTTGCAATCGCGGGTGACGGGCCGGAAAAAGAGAACATCCAAAAATTAATAAACAGTTTAAAAATCGGAAATAAAATTTTCTTGCTGGGAATGATTCCGTATAATGAAATTCCGCAAATTTATAACGGAGCCGACGTCTTTGTTTTCGCTTCGCAAACCGAAACCGAAGGAATGATTGTTCCTGAGGCCATGGCCTCAGGACTGCCGGTGTTGGCGGTTAGAGACAGGGTGTTTGAGCAGTTTATCGAGTCGGGCAAAGACGGATTTTTGGTCGAAAAAGACGAACAGATATTCAACGCTCATTTAGATATGCTTCTGCGGGATGAAAATTTAGGAGCGAAAATGGGTAGAAACGCAAGGGTTAAAGCTGAACAATTTTCGCTTGATGAGATTGCGAAAAAATTTGAAAACCTGTATAAACAGATAAGATGAAATTAATTTCAGTGGTTATTGCCGCTTATAACGAAGAAAAAGATTTACCGCATTGTTTAACCGCTATCACTACTCAGGATTTTCCCAAAGATGATTACGAAATTATTGTGGTCGATAATAATTCCACCGACAAAACCGCGGAAATTGCGAAGAGTTTCGGCGCGCGGGTGGTTCAAGAGATCAAGCAGGGGAATACGTTTGCCGTCAAAAAGGGCATGGACAGCGCAACTTACGAAATAATCGCCAATACCGATGCCGATACGGTGGTTTTCCCGGACTGGCTGGCAACCATCAAGGAAATTTTCAAAGACGAAAAGGTGATGGCGGCCACCGGGACGGCTTACGTTAAAAGCGGAAACCGGTTCTTGGACTTTCTCTACCGCAAGCTCTACGAAGTGTTCATCGGCTTCAATTTCTTAGTCGGCAAACCGCACATGACCGGCTTTAACATGATGGCCCGCAAAAAAGTTTATGACGAAATCGGCGGCATCGATGAAAAATTCACCATGAGTCCGGATGTCGATTTAGGTTTGCGCCTGGCCAAAAAAGGAAAGATTGTTTTTTCTACCAAACTAAAGGCTTTAACTTCATTCAGGCGTTGGCAGGAGACGCCGGGAGCAGCATTTTCGGTCTATGCGAAAGGTTATTTTTGGACGATTTGGCTGCGAAAACCACCTCCCGCCAACCAAAAACCGATTAGATAATCTTTCAAAACCATCTCCGATTTGCTATACTTGAGCTTGTGGCGAAACGTAATAAATAGAATTTAAACGTTTCAGCCACGTTAATTTTAAAGAAATTTTACGTGGCGCGGTGGTGAAGCGGCTAACACAGCTGTTTGCAGAACAGTCATTCAGGGGTTCGAGTCCCCTTCGCGCCTCAACTAACCCAATCTTTTAAAAGTTCAAGGTTTTTGAGATAATACACAACATTCGGGTAGCTAGTTCATCGGTAGAACGCTTCTCTGATAAAGAAGAGGCGGATGGTTCGACTCCATCGCTACCCACTAATTATACTAACCAGCCTCTTGTTCAATTAATCCGGATTTTGTATAATTCTTTTTTATGGAGAAACGGCATCGTTCAAGACACCAGCATAGGGCAGAAAAAACTATGACTCCGGATATTATTGCCGCCAAAGAAAGGGCGGAAAAATTTATAAAAAGAAATAAAGTTAAGGCAAGTAACAAAAAAGTAGTTTGTGGTGACGGAAGATTCACCCCGGAGCAAAGCCAAGACGAACAGCACAAAGGGTATATTAGAATGTTCGGTGGAGAAGAAGGCGTGGCAATGATAGTAAAAGGGGCTCTTAACAAAAAGGGCATAGACATTTCTAACGACAATTTAGTACCTAAGATTGCATCTGCCGTAATTAATTCAAGAGAATCGGATTCTCCGTTTGGCGTGCACGACGATAACCATCAAAAACACGAAGGAGATATTTCCGGCTGCGGTTATGTAAATAACGCCTACAAAATCTCTAACCTTCATAAAAATTTAAGTGCACAGGATGTAAAAGCAATTCATGAAGTAGTGATGACTAATCCGCATGAGGAAGTTGTTTTACAAGGAAGTCACAAAGAAGACGCAGTATTGATTATCCGTGGACAAATGTGGTCGGTAAACTCTTTCGACCCCGAAACGGGCGAAATGAATTTTGTGGTCGATGACGATAGAAATGTCGCATTCTTGGGAAGGGTACATGAACATTTGGGGATAGAAGGTTTGGAGCTTAGTGATTTAGTCGAGCAGTACAGATCTCAGATGGAAAGAATATCCAGTGTTTTGGCAGCAGGAAAGCCTATTTTTGCAGTACAGTTTGATGATGCGGAAGGCAGCTTTATTTTGAATTACCAGGGCAAAGTCCCTCCGCTTCAATGAGAGCGCTTTTTGCAAAGTTTGGCCTCAAGTGTTAAACTAGGGAATAGTTTATGCTGCTTTCAGATAGGGATTTAAAAACAGCCTTGGCCTCAAAAAAAATAATTATTCAGCCTTTTCCCGATTTGGCTGTCCAGTTGGGTTCGTGTTCCATCGACTTGCGTTTAGGGAATACGTTCAGAGTTTTCGAAGCGGGCGTGCACGGAGTAATTGACCCGCGCAAAAATTCGGCCGCCGAATTTACCAAAGAAATAACGGTTGAGGAGGGGAAACCGTTTATTATGCAACCCGGAGATTTTGTGCTGGGAACAACGGTTGAGAGAATTGAAGTGCCGGACGACTTAACCGGAAGGCTTGAGGGCCGTTCAAGTATCGGAAGACTGGGGATTGTCATCCATTCTACAGCCGCCAACATTGAATGCGGCTTTAAAGGCCATATCACGTTAGAGCTGGCAAATATGGGAAAATTACCCGTAGCACTTTATCCTAATATGAGAATCTGTTCGATATCTTTTGAACAACTTTCTTCTCCGGCAGAAGTGCCGTATTACAAGAAAAAATCTGCCAAATATTTAAACCAGAAAGGACCCGGCGAATCCAAAATCGACGAGGAAAAATAGTCAGACTGTAGTTTCCGAATCTTTATTTTCTAATTGTTTTTTATAAATACCTTGCATTTCTTCAGGTGTTTCAGCAGCAATAATTAAGGCGAAATGATTTTCAATTACCCTTCCTTTTTGCGTACCAGCTTTAATAGTTTTTTCATTTGCAACCATAGATTTTAAGGGCTCTTCGTTTGATTTTTTAGGCGTTAAGAATTTTAAATGAATAACTTTTGGAATATTACGGCTCCAAAGTCCTGCAAAAACCATTCTTAAAGAAGGTCTTGCCCTTGCGTGGTCATAAACTTTCTCTCCACCGATTGCGGCTACCGGTAAAACTACAGCATTTCTTTGTGTTGTTTCTTCAATCGTAATAATATGAGTACTGACAGAGCCTTGTCTAAACTGTCGCATTCCTTTGCGCTTCCCTTTGTTATCTAATCTTCCCGAGTCGGTAGTGCTTTCCGCGAAGACGAAAACGCCATATTCTCCGCTACTTATAAGCGAGCCTAAATCAGCGGCGAATTTATGGGGATGTTTTTCCATACGTCTCCTGTTTTTGTCGTTATCTGTCTCCGTAAACAAAGGTTCAACATAGCGGTCTTTAAGAAACGTGGGCTGGATTGCGCTTAAAATTATTTCTTCTCCCGGGCGTTGGCCGCCTTCAGCTAGAGAGGCTGCGGTTATCATTAAAATGCCTTTTAGCCGTTTACCTTGAGGAGCGTGTTCGTTATAAACATTTAAAATATCTCTTATCGCAAAAGCCATTGGTAACATTTCCGTATCCGAAGCATGCGGGCCGGATACAATTACAGGTATGCAACCCTCTTTAGCGGCAGGAATAAACTTATCCCAAAAATCAGGAGCGAATTCAACAGTTTGTTCGCCTCCGATCATTTCGGCCCAGCGGGTGGCAGGGGTTCTCATAATCCATGCAGCAGCTGGAATAAATACGTTTTCGACAGCAGCACATTTAGCGTTTTCGATTCCCTTAGCTAATTTTTGCGGTATTGATGGTCTCACTTCTGGTCTCATAGTTTTACAATCTTGCTATTTTAGCACAAATATTGCCAATTTCCAAAGACACAAGCGTGTGGTATATTAACCTTAATTAAAAATTGACAATTTACAATTAAAAATTAAATTATGAACTACCACGTCAGCTTTGACCTTGATTTTAAGCGCAACCCTTATCCCGGAAAGCTAATTGTCTTGGAGGGGATTGACGGTAGCGGCAAAACAGTCCAGTCACAGCTTCTGGCTCAAAACCTCACCAAACAGGGTAGAAAAGTTTTCTTAACCAAAAACCCGACCGACAGCGAAATCGGTAAATTTATCAGAAACGCGCTGCAGGGGAAAGTGGAAGTGCCAATGGTTTCCTTTCAATACTTATTTTCGGCGGACAGGCAAATCCAGCAGCTGGAAATTCTCAATCATCTGGAAAAAGGCGAGACGGTTATATCCGACCGCTACTTTTGGTCATCAGTGGCTTACGGAATTGCGGATAAAGACAGCGTTGATTATCAAAACGAAGCGATGGTTCAGGCAGTGGCGCAAAGCGTTTTGTCAATGTATAACCAGTTTATTGTTCCGGATGTCACTTTTTACCTTCAGGTTTCGGTTGCAACCGGGCTTTCGCGTCGTCATGACTCGACTAAAGAAAAAGAGCTTTACGAAAATACGGAAAAGATGACCATGGTTAAAAAAGGCTACGACTGGCTTTTGGGGGAATTTCCCCAAGAGTTCACGGTTATTGACGCGGAAAAAACGATAGAAAAAGTGCAGAAAGAAATTTTTAGTAAAGTGCGCTGAGGTCGATACGAAAATTTTCTCGTTTTCAGCTCAAGGTCCTAATAGATAAGCCTGACGTTCGGGAGTTCGAGTGAAAACTGCGAAAATTTTGTATCTCCCCGCGCATTAATTAAAATATGATTTTAAGTCCAAAATATTTATTAAAACTGGTTAAAACCAAAAAAATGGTTGAAGGATTGTCGGAAAGGGAACTGACTAATCCGGAAGGGGCCGGCTTTGATCTGCGCCTGGGTGAGGTGTATAAAATTTCCGGCAAGGCATTCCTTGGCGAAACCCACCGCCAGACTGCCGATATCACTTTGCTCAAAAAATATCCTAAAGACAAAATTATCAAGATCAAACCCGGCGATTTTTTCTTAGTCAAAACCATCGAAAAAATAAATCTGCCGGTTAATCTATCGGCAATTATTTTACCGCGGACCACCACTTTCCGTTCAGGACTTTTCCTAAGAACCGGCCCGGTGCAGCCCGGCTATCAAGGTGAGCTGACATTTGGCCTCAAAAACGAAGGGCCGATTACGGTGGAAATTGAAATGGGAGCCAGGTTTGCCCACATTATTTTCCACGAAATAAAAGGGGTGGGCTCTCAATACCGGGGACAATGGCAAGGTGGGAGAGTCTCAGCCACCAAAAGAGAAAAACAGGTGTAATGCGCTGAGGTCGTCCTGCGAAGACAGGACTCCCCGCGCAAATATTTAAAAATCTCTCTTGAATTTTTCAAAAAATAGTAGTAACTTAGATAAGCACAAATGGCGAAAATAAGAAGTGAAGAATATCAATATCTGGAGCTTTTAGAAGATATCCTCAAAAACGGAATCTATAAACCGGTGTTTAATAATCCGGGTGTAAGGATTAAAAGCGTTTTTGGCAGACAGATGCGCTTTGATCTGTCAAAAGGCTTTCCGCTTTTAACTACTAAAAAAGTCTTCTTAAGGGGCATAATTGAAGAGCTGTTGTGGTTTATTAGAGGAGAGTCAAACATTAAATATCTGGTGGACAGGAATGTCCGCATCTGGAATGAGTGGGCATATAAGGGCTACAAAGTAGCCCAAATTAAAAATTTAAAATTAAAAATTAAAAATTCAGCGGACGAAGAAATTCTAAAAGACAAAATACTTTCTCAGGACGAGTTCATCGAAAAAATAAAAAGCTTGCCTGCCGACGATCCGTTTGTCAAGAAATGGGGAGATTTGGGAAACGTTTACGGAGTGCAGTGGCGAAAATGGAGGACCTCCGACGGCCGGACCATTGACCAGTTGGCGTGGGCGATTAACGAGTTAAAAACCACACCGTTTCGTAAATCAATTGTGGTTTCGGCCTGGAACCCGGAGTTTATTTATGAAATGGCGCTACCGGGAAAATCAATGGCTTTGCCTCCTTGCCACACGCTTTATCAATTCAATGTCAATAAGGGCAGGCTGTCTTTACAACTATACCACCGCAGTGCCGACGTTTTTTTGGGAGTTCCGTTCAACATCGCCTCATACGCGCTGTTTACAATGATGATTGCGCAAGTTACCGGTTTAAAGCCGGGGGAATTTGTCCATACTTTCGGCGACGTGCATATTTATTCAAACCACATGAAACAGGTTAAAGAACAGCTCAAAAGAAAGCCGCGGCCGTTCCCGCAGATGAAAATTAATCCTAAAGTCAAAAATATCGACGACTTTAAGATTGAAGATTTTGAACTGGTCAATTACAATCCTTACGACTCCATCAAGGCCGAAGTGACGGTGGTCGGAGGCTTCTAAACATGAAATCTACCAATTCAGTGGGAATTGTTGCTACTAAAGACAGTAAAGTCATTTTAGTCAGAGAGGAAGAGGGTTCGGCTCATTTAACCGGAATGATTGGGCTTCCGTCAGGCAGGGTTGAAGAGGGAGAAAGCTGCCTGGATGCTGCTGTCAGGGAGTTTAGTGAAGAAACGGGTTTATCCGCAAAAAAAGAAGATTTTTCCGAATTTCCGGGTAATTTATTTCATGCCGATATTCCGCGGAAAGGCGGAGAAACAGTCAACTTTGAGTGGAGGATTTTTAGAATCAGCAATTTTTCGGGAAAACTTAAAGGGAACGATGAGGTCACGCCGATGTGGGTTAGTATCTCGAAGCTGCCGCGACTGCAAAAGGACGGAAAATTATTGCCGAACGTGTTTAATGCCATACAAGCAGCGTTAAAAATAGCATAAATTTACATTTCTTCAATAAGCTTTCACAAAGTAGTCAATTTAGCTTAAGTTTAATTATCTTAATGTATCGATACGCTGAGACGGAGGACAAAATTCCAGAAATTTGATATATTGATATTATGTCAAAAGCTAAAAGGGAAATCGAGGGAAAAGAATATTTTAGAGATATACATTTCTTATACGAAATAATCGGAAGTCTTAAAAATACAGATGAAATTAAACTTTTTATAAAAGATATTTTAATGCCCTCAGAGCTAAGAATGCTAAAAAGACGTTGGCACATTGCAAATCTTTTGTATGACGGAATGAAGCTTCGTGATGTTGCAAGAACTTCTAAAACAAGCACGCAAACTGTTTCAAAGATTAAATCTATCTTGGAAGGAGAGCGTGGGGGATTGGCATTAGCAATAGAGAGGGTTAGGACTCAAATGAAAAAAGAAAGAGAAAAATATCTAAAGTCAAAAATACCCGCGAAGGGCTCAACTTTTGTGAAGAGTTGGTTTAGATAATCGTGTTTCCATGTATCGATACATGGAAACAGGGGATGATAATATGGGGAAGCTGAGCGTTAAACATTAGATACCTAGATAACTTAATCTTAAGTGCTGTGTGGTTGGGGGATTAGTTTCTATATTCTTTTAAAGTTAACGCACCTATCCCTTGATATCAAGTATGAGTTTAAGACTTAGCCTTTGTACATGTTTTGCGGTGATAAGTGCCAAAGTTAATCCTTGACAAAATGAAAGTTCATTTTGTACACTCACACGGTGTTTAAGATTCAAAAATTAGACTTTCTAGTTTCTTTCTACGTTGCCTGCATTCTGTTGTCGGAGCTAATGGGTAGCAAAACCATTCCTCTTTTAACCATCGGCTCATTCCAGCTAAGTACCGGAGTCGGAATACTGTTGGTGCCGTTGGTTTACGCGATTAACGATGTCATTACCGAAGTTTTCGGCAAAGATAAGGCGCAAAGCGTGGTCAGGTCGGGCTTGGTAATGATTTTTTTCCTTTTCCTGTTCTCACTGTTGGCGGTTTCGCTTCCGGCCACGGCCAGATTTATGCCCTTGGAAAAGTCATATGAAGCGATTTTTACCTTTTCGGCGCGCATCTCCGCCGCCAGTCTAATTGCCTTTGCCGTTGGTGAGCTTTCGGACGTGTTCATTTTTTATAAAATCAGACAAAGGCTTGGCAAGCGTAAGCTTTGGCTAAGGACCAATGCTTCTAATTTTCTTTCGGAATTCTTCGACACAACTTTATTTATGACTTTGGCTTTTTATGCTCTTAATTTGTCATTTGCGGCCAACTTTTCATTTCTTTCCGGCATAATTTTGCCATATTGGCTGCTCAAATGTTTTATGTCGGTCATCGAAACCCCATTAGTCTACGTTGGCGTTAGGTGGCTCAAACGGGACTCAAAATAATTTTCAATTTTCAATTTCTAATTCTTAATTTTTAATTAATGACTAATGCTATAATGATTTAGGTATGAAAGTTTCAATTATCGTTGCGCTTGACTCAAAGAGGGGAATCGGAAAGAATAATGACTTGCTGTTTCACATCCCTGAGGATTTTAAACGCATGCATCAGATTATTTCCGGACATCCTTTGGTAATGGGAAGGCGGACTTTTGAATCAATCGGCCGCGTGATTCCGAGCAATACCAGCATTATTATCACGCACGGCGATTACCAGTTTTCCGAGTTTGTCAAAACCGAAGAGCAAAGAGCCAAGTGTATCATTGTCCATTCTTTGGAAGAGGGAATTGAAAAAGCCAAAAAAGCTCCCGGCTCGGACAACATCATTATTTTCGGCGGCGGGCAAATTTTTAAAGAAGCGCTGGAGAAAAATCTGGTTGACAGGCTGTATTTGACAATTGTGGAAGGGGACTACGGCGCCGACACTTTTTTCCCGGACTATTCAAACTTCAAAAAAGTGATTTCCGAAGAAGACTACTCCTCCGGAGGTTACAAATTCAAATTCCTCGACCTCGAGAAGTAAAAAACTCAAGTCTATCCTAAAGGATATCATGCTCTATCGCGCATTTTGCCCCTTGCGTCAAGACAATTTTCATTTTAAAATGGGTTTGCAATGCTTAAGACCAAGGACCCTGCCGTTTTCAATTTAATTAAAAAGGAAGAAAAGCGTCAGAGAGAAGTCCTGGAAATGATTGCCTCGGAAAATTATGCCTCCAAAGAAGTCTTAGAAGCATTAGGAACGGTTCTGAACAACAAATATTCCGAAGGCTATCCGCACAAGCGATATTATCAGGGTAATGCGGTGGCCGACGAAGTAGAAATTCTGGCCCAGGAGCGGGCGAAAAAGTTATTCGGTGTGCCGTTTGTTAACGTCCAGGCGCTTAGTGGTTCGGCGATGAATTTGGCAGTTTATGTGGCAGTGTTAGAACCTCTAAAAGGCAAAATCATGGGACTTTCGCTGGCTTTCGGCGGTCATTTGACCCACGGCCAACCCCAATCGGCCACCGGAAAATTCTGGCAGTCGACTCTTTATACGTTAGGTGATGACGGAAGACTAGACTTTGCGGCGATTGAAAAGCAGGCGCTCAAAGAAAAACCGGACATTATTGTCTGCGGTTATACCGCCTATCCGCGCATTATCGACTTTAAAAAATTTGCCGAAATTGCCGACAGAGTCGGAAAACTTAAAGGTTCACCATGTTATCTTTTAGCGGATGTTTCCCATATTGCGGGGCTCATCGCCGCCGGCGTCCATCCCTCGCCCGTGCCATACGCCGACATCGTTACCACTACGACGCACAAGACGCTCAGGGGCCCAAGGGGAGCGCTCATCATGGTGACAAACAAGGGTTTAAAAAAAGACCCGGAGCTAGGCAAAAAAATCGATAGTGCCATCATTCCCGGAATCCAAGGCGGACCGCATGATAACCAAACCGCGGCGATCGCCGTCGCTCTAAAAGAAGCAGCGACACCGGCTTTCAAAAAATATTCGGCCCAAATTATTAAAAACTCACAAAAACTGGCCCAAGAACTTACCAAATACGGTTTTAATCTTGTCAGCGGAGGCTCGGATAATCATCTTTTGCTCATCGATTTAAGAAACAAAAACGTCAATGGCGTAGTGGCGTCGCTTGCACTGGAAGTAGCAGGTATCGTCATGAATAAAAACGGTGTGCCAAACGACACTAATCCGCCCTTTTATCCGTCGGGAATCCGTCTGGGGACACCGGCCATCACCACCAGGGGCATGAAGGAAAAGGAAATGGTCAAAATCGCCAAGTGGATGAATGAAGTTATTGAAGAAGTCAAACATTACCAATTGCCGGCGACTAAAGAAGAACGGTCCGCTTTCATGCAGAAATTCAGAAGCGAAGTGGTCAGAAACAAGCAGTTGCTCGCCATTGCCAAAGAGGTCAGGGCCTTAACCGCCAAATTCCCCACACCATAACCTAATTTTCAATTTTCAGTTCTCAATTTTCAATAAATGTTTCATTGCATCATTGTAAAATTCAATCTAAATTGAAAATTGTGAATTGTTAATTGATTAACAATTGGAATCTTCTTTGATTTATGGTGCTACTTCTTTTTGGACAACCGTGGTCTGAAGATAAAACTTCGGAGCATTCAAGACAAAATCAGGCCTTGATTTAACCGTCACCACCGGGGAAGTATCGTCTGCGCACATGTCCCTGTTAATTTGGAAACTGCCACCGTTTAAAGCAGCGTTGGCAACAATGGCGCCCTGGATATTGAGTTTTTCATCCTCGTGTGTGCAGGTTTTGGATAGGTCATGATCAATAATGAAGTTTTTGTCGCTTGAATAAAATCCTTCAATATTTGAAGTGTAATCAAGGGGGCTACTTACTCCGACCGACGGGTCAACATGAATATCGGTTTGGCTGGTCAGGAGTAAAGTGTTGCCGCTTGTGACACTGATGTTACTGTCGATATTCACTTTGGTGGTTGCATCTCCGGAAACCAAAATGACGTAAGCGCCATTAGTGAAAGGATTTTTGGTGGCCTTAAGGGTTAACGTCCCATTGGCGGGAATGTTAACTGAATAAACTCCGGCAGGCATTCCGGCTTGCAAATCGCAGTTATTCAAACCGCCACTGCAATAAGGAGTGAGATTTGTCGGCGTAATTCCGGCATCACTAACCAATTGGCTGATGTGGCTATAAGAGCTTAGGACCGTGTTTGGCGGCGAGAATTGAATCGGTTCGGGATAGGAAACTCCGCCAACCAACCAATTATTGGCATTTGCCTGTCCTCCGCCGAAATTAGTAGTTGAACTGCCCTGGTAGACTATTCCGGAAGAGTGGATGGTGTTGTCGGCAGGAACATAATTAACCGCCGAACTGGGGACAGACAACTTGCCGCTTGGTCCACCGCTTTGGCTGGGAACATTAGCGCTGGGCATAATTGCATTACTGATTCCACCCGCTTCGTAAATATCCCCGCCGATTGTCTGGATCCAAGGGTGCGAATTAGTGACTGCAAAATTAAGGTTACTGATATTTCCGCTGGAGCAAACGCCACCGTTAAAAGTGGTGGCATTGCAGTTTACACCTGTGTTAATTGCAAAAGACGGGGGAGTGCCGACCGGATAAATGACGGTGTATTCATTGGGCGCAGTTGGAGGATTAGTATAGGAGAGCGTGTAGAATGAACCGGAAGGTAAAGCCGGCAGATTACTAATCGTGTAAGTGCCATCGCCGGGAGTAGTGATAGTTGTTCCGGCCAGAGGGTCGGGGCTGGGTGAAATGGAAAAGGTCGGGGTGTCATAATTACTTTCCCCCGCGTCTTTGAGTTTATTTTTGTTGGTGTCAACAAAGACGGAACCGGAAACCGTGAATAGGGGATTGACAATAATCGGCGCAGTCCTGCTGGTGCATTCAGTCGGATTTTGAGTCGGGTTTGCGCCGGGGTTACAAACGGTGACGGCCGCATCAACGGTAAACGGATACATGGTTGTGCCGATGGCCGGAGAGGTATAGGTTGTGCCGGCAGCATTAACGTTATTAATAGTTCCGAAATTGCTTAAAGGGTACGGTGGAGTTGGGTCCAACGGGTCTTCAACTACCGACCAAGAATAATTAAGACTGCCGCTGGCCCCCGGTGGTATAGCACAGGTAATGTTTAGGTTGGAAGTTCCCTGTGAGCCTCCCCCTAAATAAATTGGGGAAGTGGCGGTAAGTGTTCCTTGTGGTGGGTTACCACAATCTGGAGCCGGCGGTTGGATGCCGAAATTGACAGTGACAGTGCTGTTGTCACCCGGGTCTGCAGCCGTAGCGGTTTTGGCGGTAGTTATTGTCCATCCCGCGGGCAGGCCGCTTAAGGTGATACTTTCATCTTGCCCACCAAGGATATTGGAAATGGTGGTTGTGCCGCCGGCAAAAGTTTGCGGACTGCCGGTCGATGTACCGCCGCTATAGTTAATCGTTGCGCTGCCGGTATATAACGGTTCGCCTGCATCCTGAACTCCATTAGCATTATAATCAACGTAAACGTTGACAGTTGCGTTGTATGTTTTCGTTTCGGTACAGGCTGCATTGGTGCCGCCATTTGGACTATTGCAATTCCAGGTGTAAGAAGTGGCCCCGCTGACATTATTAGCGCTTGTGCCGGCAGTGCAAAGATAATGGGTTGCGCCGCAGACGCCGTTCACAATCGCTTCGGTGCAGGCTGCATTGGTGCCGCCGCCCGAGCCGTTACATGTCCAAGTGTAAGAAGTGGTACCATTTTTTTTATTATTCACCGAAGTGCCCGTAGCGCAAGTATAGTGAGTCGCGGGCGAAGAGCACGCTCCGTTCACAGGCCCCGTTACAAAGCTTTGGCTGCCGTTGCACAAAACGGCATTTGCATCCGGTCCTGTTCCACTGCTGTATCCGGAAGCATCAAGGTTGTAAAATTTAAAAGTGTGAGAGCCGGCGGCTCCGGAATTAAAACTAAATGTAAAAGGAGAGCCGTTTACTAATCCTGTTTCGCGGGCCGTGCTATTGTCTCTATAGACACTAACTTGACTCCAGGTGGGACTAGCGTTCACTTTATTTATTTTAACTCCTGAATATACAGCGTTGGGAGTAAGATTGCCGGAAGGAAAGTTACTCCAGGTAACTGTGCAACTTGGAATAGGAGTAGGAGTGGGAGCTCCGCCGCAAAGATGGTCGGCAGCCGGAGCACGTACTCCGGTACTGGTACAGGCTGCGCTTGCCCCACTGCCGGTAAGATGCGTCGTGTAGGCAAGACCTCCTGAGCACCAATATAATCCGCTACAAGTTACTCTACAGCCATTGGTAATCCAAAAATTGCCAGCGCCTGCACCGCATTCAGGGTCATTAGCAAGATGGGTATCAAATACCCCACAATTATTGTCTGTAACGCTGCAACTTTGGTAAATGGGAGTGACTAAGCAGGCTCCGCAAGTTCCGGTTGTATAATCTTGAGTACAAGCCTTTGATACGTTTATTCGTTGAGGAACTGGACATGCTGGAATTCCATTAACTACATTACAGGCTCCGTAACTATTCCAATAGCTGGTAGCTGTTCCTGTGCAGAGGTATGTAGCACTTACAGGAGAGCTAATTAGAAATGAGAATAAAATAAAAGTGAGGCTTGTTAAAAAAACCCTAAGTAACAATTTATCGGGCATATAGATTATTATAGCAAAATAAATATTTATTGTAACGCTGGAAGCATTATATTTTTAGACTGAGATAGTTTTGTTATGTCAAAGGATGTAAGTACCTTATCAATATCGACATTAGCCGGTGGTTTGGTCTCTTTAGAGCCCTTCCAAGCTGTATTTGCTTGCCATTGAGCAATAGCAGCAGTAGTTGGCACTCCGGAGTTAATCTCGGCATCATAGTCGAGCTTTTGCAAAGTAGCTGTATCAAAGAGTCCTATCGATGCATATATTTGTATAGCCTTTCCGTTGTATTTAGCAAGTACTGTTATTGCATCCGGCAGTTGAAAAAAGCCCCAAGTACTATTATCTTTTAGATTGTTTGAAGCAAATGTTTCAAGCTCCAACTTTTCCTGCATTTTACCCAGATTAAATATTAATACATGTCTTACATTATCGTCATTTTGTATGCCTCCATAAATTTCTAAATGATTATTGATAGTTTGTTCTCCAAGTAGGTCCACGGTATAAGAGCACATTCCATCGGGGTCATTTTTTGTATTCTCGATATATGTAGCTGCTTGTCCTATATGAAAGGGAAGTTTGTTGGTTCCAATAGTAAGGGGTTCTGGGGTTTTGGTGGTTCCGTTTAACCAATCTTTGACTGCTTGTTCCAATTGCTTTTGGGTTTCAGCTGATGCTGAAGCTTCGGGACTTTGCGACGCTGGTTGGGAAGCACTGGCATTTGGAGAAGCGCTGGGTGGCTCACTAATTCCCGCTGATTCACTGGGCATTCCGCCGCTTGGGCTTGGTTCGACTATTCCTCCGGATGGTTCCGAGCTTGGAGCAGAAGAGTTTCCTATTGGTAGGGAAATACCAAAAAACTGACAACCAGCCACAATTATAGACGTAGCTACTAGGCCAGCAGTTCTAGTAAATCTTCTAAAACCGCGCTGGCGATCCTTTGGTCGCGTCGCATCTGCGTCTTCTGTTTTGACTACTGCTTGAGAAGTTGGTGCTTTCTCCGTTGGATGTTGTCTTCCTGCAGAAATACCTGTAGTCTCAAGGATTCTACTGATTTCAAGAGTACTTTCGGCTTTTTGTCTCCCTAAAGTTCCAGGTTGATAATTTGCGACATTTTCGGTCGCTTCAGCAACTGGAGGTGCCCAGGCAGCCGTTGTATCTTCCCTTGTTTTTTTGGCTGCTTGGCCTACGGGCCTTACTACCCGTTCTAATGGCCGTTTTCCTATTGTCGGTAATTTGACTTGATCTCCTTGTCCCTCCATACGTTCTGTTATCATTTTGGCCCCTTTCCAAGCCTTATGCTATTCCTCTGAGCTTCAAAAGTCAAGTTAAAGGATAGGTTTTATGGATTCAATATAACTTGCTTGACTAACCGTAAGGTTTGTTTTTGAGTAGAATACTAAAAGAGTGCTGCCAAAGGAAACATTATTGAAAAAATCCTGCGAAGATGCGTAAGGAGTTGGGCCAACAGGTCCGTTAGTAATCGGTTGTTTGATCGCTGCGTATTTTTGGAAAAGGGTAGTTTGGTCAAAACTTAAATTTAAAACACCATCGGATGTAACCACCTGAATTGTATGAGCATCATAGCCGGAAAATACGGCGTCGGATATGGAAATAGTATAAGCCTGACCTGCAGTTGGATTCGCAGGCAAGCCGCTGAAACTAACCGTGCAGGTGTCGGGACCGCCACCGCCACAAAGAGAGTCTCCGGCCGGGTCGCGTACTCCATTATTGGTGCATGAGCCACTTCCTCCGCTACCTGTATAATGAGTATCATAGGCGAGTCCATCCGAGTTGCACCAATAGTACCCCGAGCAAGTGACTCCACAACCTGTGCCTTGCCAGATTTGTGCGGCGCTAATATGTCCACCGCATTGCGGTTCGTTTAACTGGGTTATGTTTGCTATATTGCAATCTGATCCAGGACTTAGTGTTTGAGGACTACAGGTTTTACCAATAGTGCCGCATGCTCCACAGAGATTAACAGTATCAGCATCACCGGTGCCATGATCAGGGTCTGGAATACAGGTTAGTTTGTTGCTTACATTATTAGTTAAGCATATAGCGTATGGCGTAGTTGGATCGTAGGGATAAGATATTTGGCAAGCCCAAGCGTTATAAGTGTTGGTGGTGGTTCCAGTACAGCCGTAATACGCGCCATAGACTTCAGCGTTAACGTTAACAGGTTTGTTTACGAGAAGTGCTCCAATAGCTATTAATATTGCCGCAATAATAATTTTTTTAAATTTCATGAGGCAGTTTTGGTATAGATATCTTCCAGATATGGAAGAGGTAATTTAAGACTCGCTATTTTAGAAGCATCAGATATAATTACGCCGGCGGACAATAATTCCTGATAATATGGAGCATCGGTGTAGGAACCATTGTGCCCCGCAAAGGCGGCTAAATGATTTAACTTATTTGAGATACCTTGTTGTGCTTTAATTTCGTTTACATAATTATCCCAGCTTGAGTCTGGTGGTTGTCCTACTAAAGGAGTATTAGGATTAAAGATAACGGTTTGACCTATGTATTTATCGAATTCACTTGCGGCTTCAGGAAAATTGTAAAAATTGATTTTTTGTTTTCCATTAATATTGCTAAAGTAGGCTATATTATTAGCAATCTTTACATAAACATCAGGATCTTTAACATTGCCGCCATTGAGCGCGATGGCATAAGGATTCTGGTTAATATCTTTCTCGCCCATGATAACAATCGCGTGATTATCAACAATAGCATAACCTAGAAATACTCCTGAGTAAAAAGGATCTGTTTGTGTATTAACTTGTGCTTCAGAAGCTAAGCAATCTAAATGTAGGACAGAATTGTCTGCAGGACTGTTATGAAATAATTGTGGTTCTTTGCTATCATAGGTTCCTTTATTATTCCATTCGTTAATAGCTTTCTTTAGTGCGCTTTGTTGTTCGGGAGAGGTGGTTATCTCTGCAGTTGGAGATTTGGTTTGGGAAGGTCCGACTGAGGCTGATGCAGAAGCGCTAGGCGGTTCGGTTACTACAACCGATGCCCCGGGCGTTTCGGTTGCAACCGGGCTGACTTCGGCAGCCGGAGTTGCTGATGGAGCCGGAGAAGGTTGACCAAGCGGCCAGGTAATGCCAAGGCGGTTGCAGGCAGCAACAGTCACTGCTGCTAATGCTCCCATAGCGATAGCAAATTTTCCTCGATGTTGTCCGCGTCGTCCGCCTGTATTGTCATGACCATCGTCTGTTTTAGTTGGTGTTTCTTTAACTGGGGTAGATACTCCCATGTTCAATTGATCCAGAGGAATCTCGGAGTTCTTAATCGCCTGCGCAGTTTCTAAAGTGACTTTTGCTTTCTTGTGCGCGAGGGTTCCTTCTTTAACACTATCTAATGCTTCTGTTGCCTCTTGTGCCGTTGGTATGGCGCTTCCTCCCCAGGAAGGTCGTTCTCCGATTGTTTGCGCCGGCATATCCGATTTTGGTTTCTGTAATGCTTCTTGTCCAAATTCCGGGACCGTCGGCACCGTGCCTTTATCTTGCACTTTACCAAGCATAACTCTTAACTCGGGTGGGCCGAAAGGTCTTGGTGCTGGTCCCGTCGTTTTTTCTATTGGCTTTTCCATCGTTAATCTCTCTGCTATCATTTTGCCCCTTTCTTTAAGCTAATGCTATTCCCTTTAGTTTTTAAAGTCAAGCTAAAGGACGGGTTTTGTTAACTCACTATAGTTTACCTGGGTTGCTTTCAAATCAGCTTTGGAATAAAAGACTTGGATGACACTGCCAAAAGCAACGTTTTTAAAGAAATCTGTCGATGAAGAAGAAGACGGTGCGATAACGCCGGTGCCGTTTGATGGTGGTGCAGAGTATTTTTGGAAAAGGGTATTTTGGTCAAAATTTAAATTTAAAACGCCATCTTTGGTAACAACCTGGATAGTTTTACTATCGTAGCCGGAAAAAACTCCGGCAGATGTGTAGTCGTTGGAAGTAACACTTTGACTGGGTTTGGTAAAACGGACAGCGTAGGCTAGATATGCCTGCATTTTGCTATCCGTAGCTTGATTTTGCAGTTTTATAAAATTAACAGGACTAAAATACTGGTTGCTGGTGTTAGTCGGATTGTTTTGCGTTTTTGAGCTGGTGTTGGTTGATTGGTTTACGTGCGGGAGAAAACCTAAGCTTTTTGGATAAATCGCGGAAAGGGAAATGACGCCGAAGAAATTCAGAATCACCAAAAATATGGCAAATATTGCCAGAAGCCCCAAGATTTCAAAAAATAGCAGTAAAAACGGATTGGATTTTTTCCTCGGCGGTTGTTCACTGATGGGGGTGCGGGAATTGTTCGAAAAAGCATATCCCTTGGCTGCAGGTTGATAAGCGATGTCTTGTTGAGCGATTTCGGGCATAAAGTAATAATAGAAGAAATATTGAATTAATGCAATATTTCTTTGGAGTTTTTGAAGTTGGAAGTGTGAGATTCTTGTGCTAGATATTTTGACGTTAGAAATTAGATATTCTTGAACATGAATACTTGATAAATTGATAACTTGAGGGCTAGAATTAAATAGTGATTACAAGTTTTTTAGATCTTGAAGTCTATAAAGAATCTTTTCAATTATCGCTTGAAATAGAAGAACTTCTTAAGACCTATCCGTCTTCTGAAAAATTCCTTTTGTCTGATCAGATGAGAAGAGCCTCGAGGTCTATACCTGCACAAATAGCAGAGGGTTATGCAAGAAGAGAATCGATAAAAGACTTTCAAAGATATATTAGAGATTGCATTGGAGAATCCAATGAAATGATTAATCATTTACTCTTATCGAAACACAAAGGTTATATCAAAAAGCCGGGATATGTTGACGAATTGATTGAAAGATATAATAGATTAGGCAAAAAGCTCTCGAACCTTAAAAATAACTGGCAAAACTTCAAGTAATCAAAGTTTCAAATCTTCAAATAATCAAAATCAAAAAGATCAAGAGTTTCTAACTTCAAGTAATCCAGTCTACTGTGTAGGGGAGACCAGTTGTAGGGTTGCTTTGGAAGCTGATTTTAAGACGGATTTCACTTCACCTTGGGCGGCAACTTCGCTGGTTGGCAAAACACTGAGGACAACAGATTTTTGGCCGGATATGGGAATAAACTTAATGGTTGCAACGGTTCCGCTGCCGCTAACCGGTTTTTGGCCAAGACCGACACCGAGTGAATAGGTAATGATTCCGGCTTCCGGGTCGATTTTTTCAAACAGTATATCGGGATTGTTAAAAAAGGAGCCGGCAGTGATATCGGTAATAGTGACACTATTTGGGTTATAAGCTATTTGCAGTTGCACTGCGGTTACTTTGTTCGATTTGGTGGAAATATTAATGTCGGCTGCATAAGTATGCCCATAGGCAGAATTGGAAGCAACCGCTTGGGCAATAGTCAAAGTGGTATAAGCATGGACAACAACGACCGGGGTTTTGGTAGTGACAATATGAGCGCTTTTGGTAGGGATTTTTGTGTATAAAGCCAAAACAAGCAGTACAGCGGTGATTATTGCCAGCACAATAATTAAAATCAGGGTTTTTTGCGGCATCCAGGCGGTTTGCTTTTGTCCAGCTGAGCTGGACTCCGCTTCGCTCAAATTACTTTTTTCGTCTTTCATAGGGCAGTCCTTTTTTGATTAATGATTTTTGATTACAGATTAAAGAATTCATTCATTATTAATCCTTTATCATTATATCAGTTCTTCGACTCACTTCGTTCGCTCAGAATTTTGCTTTCGCCGAGTCAGACTCGGCTTCGCTCAATCCCCATTTTGTACTTCCGAATATTCCCGGATAAATAAATTATAATCGTATTTATCAACTACGCCGTTGTCTTCCAAATCAGATCGTTTAATATAATTTGCATTTTCGTCGCAAGTTGCCTGATTATCAAAATCATTGATATCAGGGTCCTTAATACAACTGATAAGAATATTATAATCTAAAACATCAAGTTTATTGTCGGGGGTTGTACTGTTGTCTCCCGTAATATCTCCGGTAACCAAGTTGACTTGGGGAGCGGTATTAGTAGAAACTCCGGAGACAATATGCATTAGCCCGCCGCTGACAGAGCCCGTGACTGCTTTTACCAAATGCCCGTCGGTGGAAATCTTAACAATATAATCGCCGGTGGTAAAAGCCGTACCTAAATCAGCGGTGCCCGTATAAACGCCGTTGGTTTGGTCAAAACTTAGTGAGGTGGTGTAGTTGGTACCACTAACGTTAATCGTAAAAGTCCGCGGATTGGTGAGTGGATTTTGGTTGGAGCCGGCGGCATTATATTTTGCAGTCCAGTCCGGGTTGGCCCGGTCGCCGACATGGCCAATTCCGTCCAGCCCGACAGTCAGATTTAAAATTGTATGTGTAGGAGGGATGGTGGGAGTGGGAGTAAGAGTCGGGGTAGGAGTAAGAGTCGGCGTGGGAGTGACGGTTGGAGTAGGGGTAAGGGTTGGGGTGGGAGTAGGGTTAGCAGTAGGGGTTGGCATAGAAGTGGGAGTGGGGGTAGATGTAGGAGTGGGCTTAGAAGTAGGAGTGGGGGTGGGATTATTTACAGGCGGTTTAGTGCAGACGTTATTGACCAGGTTATATCCAGTATTGCAGCCATAACATATCATGCTGCTGCTGCCACCGGCTTGATAATCGCAGGTGTATTGAGTTAAGGCTTTTGCTTGGGGGTCAGTCGGAGTGCCATAACTACAATAGGCAGTGGGGCTTGTGCCACTTGTCGGGCAGTTTGGCACACATTTTCCGTTAACATTTGTTTGTCCGTTGCCACAGGTGACAGGCGCTTTACCGCAGCCGGTGCAGGTGTAACAGCGAATGCCATTTTGTTCGTCGGAAGCACCGCAAGAAGCGCCTTGACTAGAGGTGCCATTATTATCATCTAGAGTGCAATCGGTGTAACCGGTAGCAGAGTATTGTTTGCAAACATTATTAGTCCCGGTACAAGTGTTATCACTAGCGGAGCTACCACTACCGTTGCCAATTGTTTTTTGCGAAAAGAATGAGAAGGCGACCAGTAAAAAGAGGGCAGACAATAAAAATTTAAGAAGAGTTTTTCTCATCAAAATAATAGCTTATGAACTAAAGGTAGTAGATTGGGAAAAGATTGTCAAGGGTGGAAGGAAGGATAATTCCTAATTTCTAATTCTTAATTTCTAATCAATGACCAATGGCCAAATGATTAAAGATTAACGATTTGGGATTTGATTAGAATAATTAGGTCAATTAGAGCAATTAGGAATTTAGTCTTGCATCTGTTCGCAGCTTTAGATATAATAGGGCAATCACTCACATCCGGACAGATGTTCCTGAGTTTAAAAGCTTCGTCCGGGTGGCGGTCCCTTAGGTCCCGAGCGGAGCCGAGGGAATAAGGAACACAAAACTTTATGAAACAAATTACACTTGAAGAACTTCTTGAGGCCGGTTGCCATTTTGGCCATCAGGTCACACGCTCAAATCCGAAATCGCGGGATTTTGTTTTTGAAAACCGCGACAATATCCAGATTATTGACCTGACCAAAACCAAGGAAGGCTTGGACGAAGCGATTGAATTCGTGAGGCGTTTGGGCGAAAGAGGAGAGAGTTTGCTGGTGGTGGGAACAAAAAGACAGGCAAAACCAATTATTGATGAGGAAATCACTAGAGTAAAAGAATTACTCAAAGATGATAAATTTAACAGCGTTAGCAAACTATTTTATATTACCCAAAGATGGATTGGCGGAGTGTTAACCAATTTTGGCGAGGTTTCCAAAAATTTTAAAAAACTGACGGACCTGGAAGAAAAACTTAGAAATCCGGAAGAAAAAGCCAAGTATACAAAAAAAGAAATCGGGCAATGGGAAAAAGAAAGACAAAGGCTGGATTCGTTCTACCAAGGAATTGTCGGCATGCAACAAAAACCCGATTGTCTGTTTATTGTTGATTCGCACTTGGAAAATTTGGCGGTCAGAGAAGCTTCAAGTGTCGGTGTTCCGACGGTTGCGATGGTTGACACCAACGCCGACCCGTATTTAATCGACCATCCGATTCCTTCCAATGATGACGCGGTTGGCTCAATTAAATTGATTGTTTCGGCCATCATGGATGCCTGGGTGGAAGGAGTTAAGCAGCAAAAGCTGCCGAAAATTGAGGCGAAAGCCGAAGCTCCGAAGGAGACGAAATCCCCGAAGGGGACTGAAATTCCGGAAGGTGAAAAACCTGCGAAGGTAAAAGCAAAAATTCAAAAACCCGTCGATAAAAAAGAACCTAAGGCAAAAGTCAAAGTTCAAAAATCAAAAGTTGGGACAAGGAGCAAAAAGAAAGAATAGACTTAGCGCTGAGGTCGCTAACTTGCTCGATGATAAAATTTTCTTATTCGTAATTTATGTTATTGCGATTCCGTTTTTTATTAAGGTATAAAGGTGCGAATTGCGAAAATCTTATCCTCTTCACATTAAATAAATGTTAAAATAGAATTATGAAAATTGACATTGGACAAATTAAAAAGTTAAGGGAAGAAACGCAAGTTTCAATCGCGGATTGCCGCAGTGCTTTGGAAGAGGCCAAAGGCAATTACGAAAAAGCGATTGCAATCCTTAAGAAAAAAGGCGTGGAAAGAGCCGAGAAAAAAGCCAACCGCGAAACCGCGTCGGGACTGGTGGAAAGTTACATCCATCAAAACGGCAAAGTCGGGGTGTTGGTTAAAGTGCTGTGTGAAACCGATTTTGTCGCCAGAACCGATGATTTTAAACATTTAGTCCACGAAATTGCGATGCAAATTGCGGCAATGAGTCCAAAAAACGTTGAGGCGCTTTTAAAACAGGAATATATTAGGGATGGCTCGGTAACCATCGAGGAATTAGTCAAACAAACTATCGGTAAGTTGGGTGAAAATATCCGCATTCAGGATTTCTCCAGGTTCGAAATCTAAAAATTCGGGTCCTGCCGTCGGTCGCAATCATGCTTCACAAATGACGCTCGCCAGGCTTTAATTTCATAAAATCTCGCTCGCTAAACGAAAGCCTTTTTTAAACTCTAGATAAATTCAGTGTTTGATCTGACGGCTTTCGATTCATTTGTAAGCAGATTGTCTTCCTCCGTCACCCCTTGATATTTTTTCAATTGTATTTTCACTAATTAGTTGTTATTATTTATCTGTTATGAATTTGGATTTGGTTAAACAGAATATGCAGAAGGTGGTCGATATCATAAAAATTGACATGGGAACGGTTAGGACCGGCAGGGCATCGCCTTCACTGGTCGAAAATGTGGTAATCGCCGCCTACGGCGGTACGCAAAAATTAAAAGTGGTCGAGCTGGCGCAAATCGCGGCCCAGGATTCGCAGACAATTGTGATTACCCCGTATGACCAATCAATTATCGGTGAAATCCACAAGGGATTAATGGAAGGGAATATCGGTTTGACGCCGGTGATTGACGGGCAAATTATCCGGATTTCGATTCCGCCCCTGACCGAAGAAAGAAGACAGCAATTAGTGGGTTTGGTTAACCAAAAACTGGAAGGCGGGAAAATCCAAATCAGACAAGTGCGGCATGAAGCCATCAATGATTATAAAAAACAGCTCAACGACAAAACAATTTCCGAAGACGAAATGTTCCACGCCGAAAAAGAAATCCAAAGAATAACCGACGAAACCATTGCGGAACTGGAAGCAATGGGTAAGAAAAAAGAAGAAGAACTGATGGCGATATAACCCCCCTGGCTTTACATAAAGCGTCCTCTAGTGTATAATTCCGGCTACATATGGCAAGAGCAACAGAAGCAGAAAAGTTCTACGAGTTGGCTCACAAACGCGGACATCATTTAATGGCGCATAAAGGAGCGAGGTCCGTTCCTCTAATTGAAAATGGAGTTAAGCTGACCAAAAAACACCCCATGATGGCGCACAGAATAGATGACAGAGAAGCCAATGAAGCGGCAATGGCAGTCAGAAGATCTATGAGACATGAAAAGTCAGCAAAGTCGACTGAAATTCTTCTGGCACAACAAGAAATTCTAGCTGAATTTCAGGCAGGAGGAATAGTAGATTTATTTATGGGCGTAGCCAGACAAACTCCGGGTGCCGTAGTAACAATTTCGGATCCCTTAGGCAATCCTGAAGCGTTAATGACAGTGGGAATTATTTATCCAACCCAAATTGGCATCTCTAAAGGAGAAGGAAGAATATTTGCCTTTGACAACGGGAACGGTATATTTAGTCTGGCACGCGGAGAAGACGGAATTTATGCAAAAGCTTTTAAAGATCCGGATACATGCGATTTCTTTGAAGGAGTATATGGAGACGAATTGTCGCTAGCGCTTGCAAGACACATAATTGCGCGAGAAATGAACGGAATGTCAGGAGGTTTTAATGGTGGGGATAAGATTTTAAGCCGGGTAAGATTTGGCGGGAGATATCAAAATGTAGCGCAATACAGAGAAATTATCCCTTTTCCCAAAACGGCTTGAGATTATCTTCTTTATTCTGCTATACTCTCTAAATAATGTTAGTAGTTACGATAATCGTTTTTATCCTCATTCTTTCGGTTTTGGTACTGGTGCATGAAGCAGGCCATTTTATTACCGCCAAAATCTTCGGCATAAAAGTTGAAGAATTTGGTTTTGGAATTCCGCCCCGCGCCTTTGGCAAAAAAATCGGCGAAACAATTTATTCCATAAACTGGTTACCGATTGGCGGATTTGTCAAACTTTACGGGGAAGACCAAGCAGGAGCGGGCAAACCAAGTTTAAAAGTTGAAAGTTTAAAGTTAAAAAGTAAAGACGAGGATAGAGCGTTCTTCTCAAGGCCGGTTTGGCAAAGGGCGGTAGTGGTTTTTGCCGGGGTATTTATGAATTTCGCCCTGGCGGTAGTAATACTTTCCTTTTTATTTTCGCTGGTTGGTGTGCCAATTCCCGGTAATAAGGTTGGTGTTGATGTAGTAGCCCCAAATTCTCCGGCAGAAAAAGCGGGCCTAAAAGTAGGGGACACGGTTTTGTCAATCAACGGAGCTGCAATAACCAGCACAGACCAGCTAATTAGCATTACCAAAAAACATCTTGGTCAGAAGCTGACACTTGAGGTCAAAAACCAAAACTCAAAGCTCAAAACTGTCGAAATAACACCGAGAGTCAAATATCCTTCCAATGAGGGACCGATGGGAGTAGCAATTTCACAAAACTCGACCATTAAAAAATATCCCTGGTACCAGGCGCCGTTTGTCGGAACAGGAGAAGCTTTGCACGAAACAGATTTAATTATTAACGGTTTGGTAATGATTGTGGTGCAAATTTTTACCAAGGGTTCCATCCCTTCCGATGTGGCCGGACCGGTGGGGATAGCGGAGCTTACCGGAACAGTTGTTAGTATCGGGCCGTTTGCGGTGCTGTCTTTTGTGTCGTTGTTATCTTTAAATCTGGCAATCATTAATGTTTTGCCGATTCCGGCACTCGACGGCGGAAGGTTATTGTTTATTTTAATCGAAGGAATTTTCCGCAAGAAAGTTAATCAGACAATTGAAGGATATGCACACGCGATCGGAATGGCAATTTTGCTTGGTTTAATCGCCCTAATTACGCTTCACGATCTCTTCAGGATTTTTACCGGCCAGCCCCTAATTCCAAAATGAAAATAATCAATGTCAGAAATCCCGAGGAGAGCGTTCAGGTTTGTAAACAGCTGCTTTATAAATTAGTGTTGAAAAATACGGTGCTGTTTTTGTCAGGCGGTTCCACTCCGAAAGATTTGTATCAAAAATTAGCAAAGGAGAAAAAAATCAACCCCGGAGCGGTGGCAATGGTGGACGAAAGATATTTCTCCAAATCACAAATGACAAATCACAAATTCCAAACGAACGAGGAAATGATAAAAAATACTCAACTGTTGTCGTATTTACAAAAATCGAACACAAAATTTTATCCGATTTTAGAAAATAAAAATTTCGAGCAAACAGTGAAAGACTATGATGAAACCGTCAGATTTTTGTTTAACCATTTTCCCAAAAGCGTGGGGATTTTGGGGATCGGAACGGACGGACACACAGCGGGCATACCGGTCGGAATGACTAGTGCCCAATTTCAAATGTCAAATAACACTGACTTAGTAACCTGTTTCGCTGATTTTCCGGGAGAGTGTAAAGAAAGAATTACGCTGACTTTTTCGGGACTGGCGAAACTGGACCAAATAATCGTGATAGCTTTTGGCAATGATAAAAAGAAAGCCTTAAAGTTAATCTTCAAACCCGGTTCAATCACCGAAATTCCGGCGCGATTTTTAAGTCAAGAAAAAATTGCGAGAAAAGTTACTCTGATTACCGATCAGTCAGTTTAGTCAAAGCTTATTTTAAGAATAGCCCTTTATATTTAGCATCTCAAGTTCTATAATTTCTTAACTATGACACCATTCATCATGATAATTTTTGGGGGCACCGGCGATCTGGCGCAAAATAAGCTAATTCCGGCGCTATTTAGTCTTTTCAAAGAAGGACAATTACCGGAACAGTTTTTTATTATCGGTTTTTCCAGGCGTGACATTAGTCAAGAAGAATTCCGTAATTACTTTCAAAATCAAAAAGATGATCCAAAATGGGAAAATTTTGCTAAGCACCTTTTTTATCAATCGGGAAGTTTCGAAGAAGAGAAAGGTTATCGAGAATTGTCTAATAAACTGCAGGAAATTGATGCGAAAATGGGCGCCTGCATCACCCGTTTTTTCTACCTGGCCACTCCGCCGGATCATTACCAAATTATTTTAAATAAATTAGTTGAAACAAAATTATCCGAAGGATGTGGGTATGACTCTAAAGACTTTGGAAAGAGTAAGTGGACCAGAGTAGTAATCGAAAAGCCGTTTGGTAAAGATTTGGAGACTGCCAGGAATTTGGACAAAAAATTGGCCGAGATTTTTGAGGAAAAACAAATTTTCCGGGTGGACCATTACCTTGGTAAAGAAACGGTGCAGAATATGTTGGCTTTTCGTTTTGCCAACGGAATTTTTGAGCCGGTCTGGAATAAAAATTTTATTGACCATGTGCAAATCACTTTTGCCGAAGAAGAAGGAGTTGGCGCCAGGGGGAAGTTTTTTGATGGCATCGGAGAGCTAAGAGACATTGCGCAAAATCATTTAATGCAGCTTTTGGCCGCAGTGGCAATGGAACAACCAAGAAGCTTTACCAAAGAAGACCTGCGTGACGCCAGAGCTCAAGTCATCGATTCAATCAAATGTGTCGAAGGCAAATCGGTGGTGAAAGGACAATATAAGGGATACCGTCAGGAAAAAGACGTTGCTTCTAAGTCGCAAACGGAAACCTTTGTCGGAATGAAGTTATTTATTGATACTCCAAGGTTTTCCGGTGTGCCGTTTTACGTTAGGGCAGGCAAAAAAATGCCCAAGGAAATAGTCGAAATCTCCGTCGTTTTTATTCAGACCTGTCACATTCTATTTAAAGAATACGGTTGTCCGGAGATCGGTAATGTGATTACGTTTAGGATTCAGCCAAACGAGGGAATAAAGCTTAGATTTATTGCTAAAAAACCGGGGGCAAAACTGGGACTTGGGTCGGTCGATATGAAATTTAATTACAAAGAGGATTTCGGTACCCAAGGACTTGAGGCCTACCAAAGAATTCTTTTGGATATTTTTGCCGGCGACCAAATGCTGTTTAACCGGAGCGATGAATTGGAAAGTTCATGGAGGTTAATTACGGAAATTCTAAACAGTTGGTCAAGCGAAGCGCGATCCAGCTCCGCCGGAGAAAGTGAGCAGGAAGAAATAGCCGTTTATGAGCCCGGCACCTGGGGACCAAAAGAAGCAAACGTGCTGATTGAAAAAGACGGGAGAAAGTGGATAGGGTAAAAATTTCTAATTCCTAATTCCTAATTTCTAAATAATTGGGATTTGGGGTTTGATTAGAGTAATTAGATCAATTAGAATAATTAGTAATTAATTTATGATTACATTCGAGGAATTCAAAAAGGTAGAAATAAGAATCGGGAAAATTACTGCTTGTGAGAAAGTGGTAGGCGCCGATAAGCTGTTGAAACTGCAGGTTGATTTTGGTGAGTTTCAGCGGCAGATTGTTTCGGGCATTGCGGAATCCTTTACTCCCGAAGAATTGGTCGGCAAAAACCTACCGTTCATCGTTAATTTAGAATATAGGAAGTTTAAAGGCGAAGAGAGTCAGGGAATGTTAATGGCGATTGATTTTGAAGGCAAAACGGTTCTTTTAGAACCTGCCGCCCAAGTTTCTCCCGGAACAGAGGTTGTATGAAGATTGGAATATTAGGTCTTGGGAAAATGGGTTCACGCATCGCCCAAAAACTGTACGAAGAAGGGCACGAAATTGTTGTCTGGAACCGGACTTTCAAAGTTAGTCAGGACTTCATTAAATCACTGCGGGGTCCTGTCTCGGGTTTCCCTCCCGCCAGTGCTCGTTCACGACTCACTGACTACGCGCTGTCGGGAGCCCTTCCACCCGCGCCACCCCTTAAAGAAAATGCAACTAGCAGCGAAAATTTTGTATCTCCCCGCGCTTTCAAAACTATTCAGGAATTAATCTCAGTGTTTCCCAAACCGCGGGTCTTGTGGTTAATGCTTCCGGCGGGCGAGCCAACGCAGAGTGTTCTAGACGAAGTTCGAAAATACTTACAAAAAGGCGACATTGTCGTTGACGGCGGAAATGCGCATTTCTCTGACTCGGAAAAACGATATCAGTACCTTCGTGATTTGGGAATTGAATTCTTGGGTATTGGCGTCAGTGGAGGAGTGGTTGCCTTTGAAAACGGTTATTCCTTAATGGTTGGCGGTTCAAAAAAAGCCTATCAATACATCACACCAATTCTAGATTCACTAGCCAAACCAAACGGCGGACATGCATTTTTCGGTGAAGGCGGAGCAGGGCATTTTGTCAAAATGGTGCATAACGGCATTGAGTACGGAATAATGCAGTCTTTGGGCGAAGGATTCGCAGTCTTGGAAAAATCGCAGTATAAGTTTAATCTGCAAAAAGTTGCAGCGCTTTGGCAAAAGGGGAGTTTGGTTTCCGGATTTATGCTCGATCGGGTAGCGGACGCTTTAACGCAAAGCCCAAAATTGAAAAATATGGAGGGTCCGATCAGCGAGTCGGGTGAAGCGCGCTGGACGGTGAAAGAAGCAAAAAAAGAAGGTGTTCAGACTCAAGTTATCGAAAGTTCTCTTAATTACAGAACAAAATCGCAAACAGACCAGAAAATCCAAAATTCATTTACCGCCAGAATGCTTAACGCTTTAAGAAATGTCTTCGGCGGCCACGAGGTTAAAGGGTAGAGAGTGTTATAATAAACACATGAATTTGCAACCGATAAAAGACGCAATATTTGCAGCCGGAAAAGTTGTCAGAAATGCCGATCCGACAAAAGGAATCGTTGCTAAACATGAGGGAAGATTAAATTTTGTTACCGCCACAGATTTAGAAGTCGAAAAAATACTTAAAAAAACAATTCAAGAAAATTTTCCGGGACACGCAATTTTGTCGGAAGAGACAAAGTCGGGCACTAAAGACCTGCTATCGGTTGACCGCTTATGGGTAATGGATCCGATTGACGGAACTGTCAATTTTAGATATGAAAGAAATTTTTCCGGAATTTCGCTTGCTTATGTTGAGAGAGGCGAATTACAGGTGGGCATGATTTTAAATCCCTTCAGAAATGAATTTTTTCATGCCGAAAAAGGAAAAGGAGCGTTTGTTGATGACAAGAAAATTCACGTCAGTAATCAGACGGAGATTGCAAAAGCAACTATTTATACAGACAATAACTACGATCCAAAAGGAACGAGACTTAATTTGGAAACAATACTGAAGTTGCCGCAAACTCCCTGGCTTATGTTAATGGGGAGTGCTGTATTGGCGCTGTGCGACGTTGCGGCAGGGAGAGCGGATTTATATCTAAATCGCAATCTAAAACCGTGGGATAACGCCGCCGGATTTCTAATTGTTGAGGAAGCCGGAGGAATGATTGCTAATCATAACGGAGAAAAAGTTGATTTTACTTCAAAGCAGGTAATTGCCGGAAACGCAAAACTGATTAAAAAATTTGTCAAAGCTATCTCCTAGTTATAGTATTTTAAAAATGCTATACTTTAGGAAATGAGATATTCGAAATTATTCGGTAAAACTGTCCGCGATTTCCCAAAAGAGGAAGTTTCCACTAATGCCAAACTTCTTATCAAGGCGGGTTTCATCGACAAACTGATGGCCGGTTCATTTACGCTTTTGCCATTGGGATATAGGGTCAAAGAAAAAATCGAACAAATTATCAGGGAAGAAATGGATGCAACCGGCGCCAACGAAATGTTAATGCCTTTGCTGCATCCCAAAGAAATCTGGAACGAAACCGGCCGTTGGGACAGCGCCCGCAGTGTTATGTACCAGTTTAAAATAGATAATAAGGAATACGCGCTCTCATTTACGCATGAAGAAATTGTTTTAGATATTATCCGCAGAAAAATTTCAGGCTACAAGGATTTGCCGGTAAGGGTTTACCATTTTTCCACCAAATTCAGGGACGAACCACGGGCTAAGTCGGGAATTTTAAGGGGCCGGGAATTTTTAATGAAGGATTTATATAGCGCTCATACCACGGCCGAAGGTTTAGATAAATATTATTGGGAAGTGGCGGATGCTTATATCAAAATCTTTAGGCGCTTGGGTTTTGCAGTCAAAATAGTTGAAGCAGCCGGCGGAGTATTCACAGACTCGCATACCCATGAATTCCAAGTGCTTTGCGATCAGGGTGAAGATACAATTTTCTATTGCGACTGCAAAAGCTCGTGCGACTGTAAGTTTGCCGAGAATAAAGAAATTGCCACTGTCAAAGCGGGCGATAAATGCCCTGATTGCAAGGATTGCATAGTTAAGGAAGCGAAAGCGATTGAGGTTGGTAACATCTTTAAGTACGGGACAGTTTATTCACAGAAAATGGGCGTTTATTACACCGATAAAGACGGAGCTAGGAAATTGGTCCATTTCGGCGCATACGGCATCGGGATTACGCGCATGATCGGAACGCTGGTTGAGCTTTTCCATGACGACAAGGGCATCATCTGGCCGAAAAGCGTAGCGCCATATTCAGCTCATTTAATTTCAATTCAAAGTAATCAAAAAGCGGATGAAATTTATCAAAATTTAGAAAAAGCCGGTATTGAAGTTTTGTATGACGACAGAGAGGCTCCTCCCGGGCAAAAATTTGCCGATGCGGATTTAATCGGCATTCCGGTTCGCTTGGTGGTTAGTCCAAAAACCCTTCAGCAAGGTTCAGGGCAAGAAGCTGGGGATAAGATTGAATGGAAAGAAAGAGCAAGCGATAAGATAGAGATGCTTTCTTTTGATGCAGTTTTAAAAAAGCTCAAAGCCTAAAAAAGTCCGAAAACCTTAGCCCACACTAGCGCATAAACAATAAAGAAAATTACGCCTCCAACGAACACAAATATTGGCATCAAGGGCAGTTTTTTTTGGGTTTTAGTGGCTTTGATTAAGATGGTCGCCGGAGGTGCCTCAACCTCTGTAAACGGATCTCCCATTTTTGGTCCTTGTGGAGAAGCAACCATCTCCGGACCGCTGGCAACCGGTTGTTGGGGAATTGTTTGGGCAGGCGTTAACGGTTGGGGAGAAATTGTTTCGGTCTGCTGGACAACGGTTGTTTGTAGAGGACGCTGGGGAGGAGCAGAACGAGGACTAAAAGAAGTTCCCATGACTCTTTCATAAGTTTCTTTGAGTTTTGGGTCCAAATCGTTAATGCTTTTAGGATTCATAGGGCAGCTACAATTATTATATCCCTTTAATCAGGATTGTTGTCAAGGGAAAGTTTAACCAAGAGGTTAACGAACTGCCCAAAAGGCATGCCGGTTTCTTTTGGCAATAAGCTGGTGCTGGTTAGCCCGGGAATAGTGTTTATGTCCATCACATACGGATTACCGTTTTCGTCCACCATAAAATCAATTCTGGAATATGAACCAAGCTCGAAATGACGGTGTAACCGCAAGGCAATTTCCTGAATTTTTCTTCTGACGTCTTCGCTTAAAGACGGAGCGTTAAGAATTTCTTGTGTTTCTCCCGAATACTTATTTTTATAATCAAACCAGCCTCCGTTTGGCGGAATAATCTCAATCACCGGTAAAGCTTTATCGTTGAAAATTCCAACCGTTACTTCCGTACCCGGAATATATTTTTCGACAAACAAATCTTGATATTGGAAAATTTCCTGACTGTTTTTGTCTAAATCCGCTTTGGATTTTAAAATAAATACCTCCCTTGATGAGCCGCCGCTGGAGGTTTTGGCAACACAGGGAAAGCCGAAACCAATTATATCTTCCGGTTTTTCGATAAGCTGCCATGGCGGAGTCAAAATATTATTTGCATCACAAAACTTTTTCAGCGGAATTTTATACCAGGCATTTCTGAAACCCTGATAATTTTTACTGCCAACAACGGGCTTGTTCAGCTTAGCCAAAAATTCATGCAGCATTCCACCTTCGCCTTCCTCTCCGTGCAGAACAGGGAAGAGGACATCAAATTCTTTGCCTATTTTCTTTAGCGGTTCGTAACCTTGTCGTAGGTCGTAAAGTTCAACTTCATATTTATCTTTTAACAGTGCATTTTTGACTTCATTTGCCGAAAGCAAAGAAATTTCTCTTTCCGAAGAATCGCCGCCGGTGATAACTAAAATTTTCATCTGCTGTTAAAGTTTAGCTGATTGTTTTTGATTAGTCAAAACTTGAGAATAAGCAAGAGTGGTTCAGGCTTAAGTCAGCTACAAGTAACAATTATTCCAATTTTATTAGACATGAGCTTAAATTAAGGTTATAATACGTCTACTTACTATGGATAAACTAATACAAGATTCATTAAGCCAATTTGGATTATCGGCTAAAGAAAGCAAATTTTTTCTGATTTGTTTTAAAATCGGGCCTGCCACAATTAACGAAATAGCCAGAAAAGCCAGGATCAGGCGTTCCACCGCTTACTTAATAGCGGAAACCTTACTGCAAAAACAACTGATTGAAGAAGATTTACATCATTATAAAAAGAAAATAGTGACAGTCGAGCCAAAAACACTTTTAAGGATGCTTTCGGCCAAACAAAGGGCAATCGGGCGGCAGGAGCTTGAATTAAAGGAAAAATTGGCCGATTTACAGGCAGTATACAACGCTTCGGATGTGCGGCCGAAGGTGCGGGTTTTTGAGGGAATTAATGGTCTTTCGGCAGTTGAGAAAGATATCTTAAGCGCCAAAAAAGAAATACTGCTTTGGACAAACCAGGAAACGGAAAATAATTTTTTTTCCAAACAGTTTCATAACCAGTTCATCGAAATTAGAAAGAGAAAAGGAATTTTCATTCGGGTTCTGGCAGTGAACAATAAGAAAGGTAGACTTTTGCAATCTACGGACAAGGGAAGTCTAAGGGAGACTAGGCTGCTGCCCAAAAATAGGAGTTTTAGTCCGGAGACTTATATCTATGACGACAAAATCGCCATGCTCGATTATAAAAAAGACATTATTGGTGTGATAATCCAAAGCGAACCGCTGTCTTCGGCGCAAAAAGCAGTTTTTGAGTTATCTTGGAGTATGGTTTAGGCACTTTTTTTTGAAGCCCAGAAAAGGTACAATAGCGAAAGGATTAATGATTAAGGATTAGTGATTAATGAAAACTTCATAAACCTTAAATCATAAATCGTAAATCATGAGATACGTAGTTACACATACATCACCGGACATGGACGCCATCACCTCTGTCTGGCTGATTAAAAAATTTTTAACCGGCTGGGAAGATGCCGAAGTTAAATTTGTTCCTGCGGGAGAGCGCATCGGCCCGTTACCAAAAGGCCAGACTGAAGATTTTGCTATTGAAAAACACGGGGAAGATGAATATATGCAAGTTGATACCGGAATGGGACCCTTGGACCATCATCAAACCCAAAGTATTAAAGTTTGCGGAACCACCCTGACTTTTGATTTTGTTAAAAAAGACCTGATGGCACATCAGCCTTCGGTTAATCCGGAAAGACTGGAAGCCCTGCAAAGAATGGTCAATTACGTTTTGGCAGTTGACCATTTTCAGGAAATCTTTAGAAGCGAACCATTGGCAGACTATCATGATTTCTCAGTTGTAAATATTTTGGATGGATTAAAATTGCAAAGGCCAAACAGCGACCAGTATTATGTAGATTTTATTTCCCAGTGTTTGGATGCGCTGTTGCACGATTTTGAAAATAAAATTTGGGCGGAAAAAGAAATTAAGGAAAAGGGAATTGAGTTTAAGACCAGATGGGGGAAAGGCTTGGGGATTGAAAGCATCAATGATTCGGTCGTCAAACTGGCCCAGATGATGGGATACGTGGTGGTAGTCAGACGTGACCCGCGAAAAGGCTACTTGCGCATTAAAGCCAGGCCAAATAGAAGCGATGAAGATAAAGGTGTTGATTTAAGCCTAGTCTCGGAAAAACTGAGCAAAATGGATCCGCAGGCCACCTGGTTTTTGCATGTCTCACGAAAGATGCTGTTAAACGGCAGTCCAAAAAATCCCAAAATGAAGCCGACCAAATTGCCGTTGAGTGTTATAATAGAGGTACTTAAAACAATTTAAAATTCAAAATTTATAATTCAAAATTATGCCGGATTGTGTTTTTTGCAAAATAAGAGACAGAGTAATTCCCAAAGAGTTTACTTACGAAGATGACGAAGTGATGGTTTTTCCGGACATCCGTCCATTTAAACCGATTCACCTTCTGGTGGTACCCAAAAAACACATTGAAGACTATTTGGAATTTAACGATTCCGATTTGGCCGCTAAAGTTAAACTCATCCTTAACGAAATGATTGTGGAAAAGAAACTGGAAGACGGAAAAGGCTATCGGGTTTCGGTAAATGGTGGGGGCGCGCAGATTGTCAGACACGTGCATTTCCATTTAATGGGACCGATATCCCAGACGGAATGATTAAGGATTAATGATTAGTGATTAATTAAGACAGATTAATCATTTATCATTTGTAATGAATAATTAATCGAAGGAGGTGTTTTTATTTTATGGTAGTAGTTAAAAAACAGCCGGGAGATAGCGACGATGCACTTATCCGCAAGTTTTCCCGAAAGGTAATGTCCGAAGGGATTCTTCAGGAGGCAAAAAGGCGGGAGTTTTATTTGAAGCCATCACTGGCCCGCAAGCAAAAAGCCGAGGATGCAAGAAGAGCCAAGAGGATGTCTAACGCTTAAAGAAAATAACATATGGATAGAATTTCGGTTTTAATTTTTGTGGAAAGCAGGTATAAAGTCAGCCGGAAACGCATCAAACAAGTTATCAAAAACGTGCTTGATAAAAATGAGATAGGCGGAGCAGTTGAAGTTTCGGTGGCCATTGTCGGAGACCGGAAAATGCGCGAACTCTCTAAAAAATATAAGGGCGAAGATAAAACCAGAAACATTTTATCGTTTTCGCAAACCGAAGGGGAGACGCTCAAAATGCCGAATAATTTTTTAAGACTTGGTGACATTGTCCTTTCTTATCCGCAAGTCATTAATGATGCGGTAAGGGACGAAATGTTGGTCGACGATAAAGTAGACCAGCTGGTCGAGCACGGTTTGATGCACTTACTGGGATTGCATCATGAATAATAAAAAATTTCTGATTTCTAATTCTTAATTTCTAATCAAATCCTAAATCTAAATTATTAAAAATTAGAGTATTGAAAATTAAAAATTGTGAATTGAAAATTGGAGCGAAGTGACATTATGGTTTTTTACAGAAAGTATAGGCCCCAAAAAATAGAAGAACTGGACAATGAGGAAGTAAGGAGTAATCTTTATTCAATTTTTTCCAAGGGCGGTTTTGCCCATGCCTTTTTATTCACGGGACCGAAAGGTTTGGGAAAAACCTCAACCGCCAGAATTATCGCCAAGGTTATAAACTGCGAAAAACACAAAGCTTTAAAAGGGCAACGGACAGAAAAAGAGATTGAGCCGTGCAATAAATGCGAACAGTGTTTATCGATTGCCAACGGAAACAATTTGGATGTTTTAGAAATTGACGGAGCGTCAAACAGAGGCATTGATGAAATCAGGGATTTACGAGAAAAAATTAAGCTGGCGCCGTTCAAAGCCAGCAAAAAAGTTTACATTATTGATGAAGTGCACATGTTGACAACCGAAGCGTTCAATGCGCTTCTAAAAACTTTGGAAGAGCCGCCCAGCCATGCGCTGTTTATTCTTTGTACCACCGAACCACATAAAGTTCCGGCCACGATTGCTTCTCGCTGCTTTAGGATAAATTTCACCCGGGCCACTGCCGAAGAATTAGTTCGGTCAATGCAAAGGATTACGAAAGCGGAAGGAATAAAAGCCGACAAAGAGGCGCTTTTGGAGATTGCCAAAATTGCCGACGGTAGTTTTAGGGATGCGACAAAAATCTTGGAAGAAGTAGCGGTTTTTGCCGGCAGAAAGACCGTTACGGCAGATTTGGTGAATGAAAAGTTTAATACTTTGGGCATTTCGGAAAATTTGGCGGCAATGCTTGACGCTTTGGTGCAAAAAGACGTCAAAAAAGGGCTCACGATTTGCAAAGAATTAGTCAAGCAGGGAATGGATTTTAAATTCTTTATCGAGCAGCTGGTGGAAAGGTTACATCTGTTGCTTTTGCAAGAGGTTGGGGTGGAGAAAAAAGAGGGAAGTTTTCAATTCAGTCTTTTGGAGATACAACAGTTGTTTGAAATCTTAACAGTGGCTTACCAGGAAACAAAAACCGCGGTTTTACCACAGATGCCTTTGGAGTTGGCAATTCTGGAGTGGGGAGAGAAAGAAGGTCAAGGACGGGGTCCTGCCGCCGGTTTCCTTCCCGTCAGTGCTCCTTCTAGTCTTGCTGGCGCTGCGAACGAAGTCCGCGCTGCCGGGAGCTCTTCCTCCGGCGTCACCCCTCATATTTTAGATAATGAAAGCAACGAAAATTTTGTATCTCCCCGCGCTTCACATCAAGTTTTAACAAATAATTTTTTTACAAAATTGATCAATGAAGTGAAACTTCAAAATCATCTTGTTGCCGGAGTGCTACGGAGCTGCTCGGCGGATGAAATTCAAAAAAACAAATTGAAGATTATTGCCAAGTCAAACTTCCACAAAGAAAAATTGGAAGAAGCAAAAAATCTGAAGCTCTTGGAGGAAGCGGCAACAAAAGTATTCGGAAAAGAAGTCAGCGTAACTGTGTCACTAGGAGGTGATAAATGAATGAATAATCCATTTTCTCAACTGGGAGAACTAAAAAAAATGCGCGACCAGGCAATGCAAATCCAAAGAGAATTACAGGCCGAAGAAGTCAGCGTTGATAAAAACGGGGTCCAAATTGTGATTACCGGCGACCAAAAAATCAAAGAAATTAAAGTTAACGGTCGGTCGGACAACGATGTCAAAGAGGCGGTCAATGAAGCGGTTAAAAAATCTCAGGAAGTTGCAGCCAAAAAATTGGCCTCAATGCAAGGCGGTCTTTCCGGGCTTTTGGGCGGCGGCGGGCAGTAATCGTGTTTAAATAAAACTTGATTATCAAGACAATTCCTGGTAATATCAAAACGTTACTCTGATGGTAAACACACAGATAAACAATTCGGTCCCTACGGATTTTGTGCTTCTGACGGGTCGTGCAAACGAACCCTTGGCGAAAAAGATTGCTAAACTTTTAAAATCACCTATTAACAATCCGGTCAGCGTTTTTGCCGACGGAGAAATCAGAATTAAAATCGCCCCAAATCTGAGGAGACGCCACGTCTTTATCATCCAACCAACTTGTCCGCCGGTTAACGACCACATCGTTGAGCTTTTGTTAATGATTGATGCGGCCAAAAGGGCTTCCTCAAGCGAGGTAATTGTCGTCATGCCATATTTCGGCTATTCGAGGCAGGATAGAAAAGAAATGGCCAGAGTACCAATCAGTTCCGCAGTTATTGCTTCCTTAATCGAACACACCGGGGCTGACAGAATTTTAACTTTGGATATTCACGCAGAACAAGAAGAGGGTTTTATCCAGCGTCCCTGGGACAATGTTTACGCCAGTTATTCATTAATTCCGGCTATTAAAAAGAAACATTTGGAAAATCTGGTGGTAGCATCGCCGGATAAAGGCGGTGTGCCAAGAGCCACTTTCTATCAAGGGCTGTTAGGTGTCGACGAATTGGCGATTGTTTACAAAGAAAGAGATATCCGTGCCAATAATAAATCTGAGGCTTTGGCAATGGTAGGAGATGTCAAAGGTAAGAATGTTTTGCTGATTGACGATATGATTGACGCCGGAGATACCATTACGCATGCGGCAGATTGTCTAAAGAAAAATGGAGCCAAAAGAATTTTCGCCTGTGCCACACACGGGCTTTTCTCGGGAGACGCTTTGGCAAAAATTAGCCAGTCGGCTCTGGAAAAAGTAATTGTCACAGACAGTGTTTTACACCGAAGCGCAGTTGTAAGACACCCAAAAATAGAAATAGTTTCGGTGGCACCTCTTTTGGCAGAAGCAATCAAACGCCTCGAAACCGGCGACTCCATCAGCAGTCTCATCCTTACCTAACTGCGTATTTGAATACAAAGACGCGTGTAGTACAATATCTACGAGATGTTGATTTTCAGTGGTTCTTCCAACCGGTTCTTAGCCGAAAAAATAGCCAAGCATTTGGATCTAAATCTTTCTCCGGTTGAAATTTTTGTTTTTCCCGACGGCGAAAAAAGAATCAGAATTCAAAAAAAGGTCTTGGGCGAAGACTGTGTAGTTGTCCAATCCGCCAGCATTCCGCCCGACGAAAATTACATGGAACTATTCATCATGATAGACGCTTTAAAACGCTCCGGCGCAAAGACGGTCAAGACCGTTATTCCATATCTTGGATATCAACGCCAGGACCATATTTTTCGCGACGGTGAAGCAGTGTCTTTGGAAGTAATCGCCGAGATTTTAACCAGAGTGGGAATGACGGAGTTGTTTACTTTTGACCTGCACTCGCCGAAAATTCCGGATATTTTTTCCGTTCCCGTCCATCACTTATCCGCTTTGCCCACTTTTTCGGAGAAAATAAAAAAAGACTTTAGCCTAAAGGAAATTGTCTTGGTTTCACCGGACATGGGCGGGATAAGAAGAATTAAAGAAGTTTCCGAAATGTTAGGGAATATTCCGTTTGCGACGGTTGAAAAAAACCGTGATTTGGCAAGCGGAGAGATTAAAGATACGGGATTGACGGGTGATGTTCGGGGAAAAACAGCCATCATTGTTGACGATATGGTTTCAACCGGAATAACCATGGTTGACGCGGCAAATTTGCTCAGCGAAAACGGAGCAGTAAGAGTGTTGGCTTTTGCCACGCACGCGGTTTTTGCCAAGTATGCGGATAAAATTTTGCAGAAATCGCGGATTGAAAGAATGGTCGTTTCCGATACCATTGAGGTTCCGGCTTATAATCGTTTTCCAAAACTGGAAATTTTGTCCATTGCCAAAATTGCGGCAGAGAGTCTAATAAGTTAGGGGTTTGTCCGTGAAGCGCTTTAGGTCGATACGAAAATTTTCTCGTTTCCAGCTCAAGACTCTCAACAATAAACCTGAAGTTAGGGAGTTCGAATGTAAACAGCGAAAATTTTGTATCTCCCCGCGCTTAGACTACTCAAATGTTGTAAAATAAAGAAATTATGACTATACCAAAGGCGATCCAAAATCTAATTGAGTCTTTCGAAAAACTACCGGGGGTGGGGCCGAAAACCGCCCAGCGGTTAACATTTTATCTACTGCACGTTCCTCAAGGTGAATTGGATAAGTTTGCTATTTCGCTACAAAGTCTTAAAAAAGATACAATTTTATGTTCAATATGCTTTATGATTGATGACCAGAATCCTTGCAGTATCTGCTCCGATTTGCAAAGAGACAAGTCCACTATCTGCGTGGTTGAGGAGCCGTTGGACGTTTTGGCAATTGAAAAAGGCAGAAGCTATAAGGGAGTTTATCATGTGCTGCACGGTAAAATTGACCCTTTAAATAATATTGGGCCGGAGGAAATATACATCAATCAATTGATGTTAAGGATTAAAGACAAAAAATCAGAGATTAAGGAAATAATCTTAGCGACTAATCCGACCATGGAAGGAGAAGCCACGGCGATGTATATTGCCAAACAAGTTAAATCCCAAATCCCAAATCCCAAATTCCAAATAAAAATTACCAGGATTGGCAGAGGGCTGCCGGTCGGGGCGGATTTGGAATACGCCGACGAGACGACATTACAAAGAGCAATGGAGGGAAGGAGCCAATATTAAATTTCTAAGTTCTAATTATTAATTCCTAAAGAATTTAAAGTAGCATTGAATTATGGACAAGAATAGTTTTTTTGGGGAAATGTTGGAACAAGGGCAACAGACAACGCAAAATACGGTCAAAAGCGTTGCAAAGTCTGTTTCCGGACAATTAGGTTTCGATAGAGGTGAAGCCAGTCCGGATAATCAGGCGCAAAGCACGCAAAATCAGGCGCAAAGCGCGCAGGCGACCGGCCAAAATCAAAAACAACCTGCAGCAGAAGCAGTTCCTCAAGCCGTCAGTACCGAGGAGACCAAACGATTTGTTAAAGAATTTTATGCGCCATCATCAGAACTCCCGGAAAATCTGACGCCGGATTTGCAGCAGCAAATGCAACAAAAAGACAAACTGGAAACTCAACAAAAACTGGCAAATCTTCGCAAGGAGCTGCATAAGGGAACTTATTACGAACCGTTAATTGCTTACGAAACGAAAAAAGAAGAAGAGCAGGAAAAGGAAAGTGCGGCCAAAAGGGTCGAGAAGCAGGAAAAAGAAGAAGAGCAGAAAAAGATGGAGTTGGAAGAGAAAAAGAAACAGGGAGATGAGGACATCGCCAAAACCCGAGCCCAAACCAAAACGGAAGCCAACAGGGGAGTTGCAGGGTAATCACGCTTGTGTTAAGCTCAAAAAGAAATGTTGAAGATTTATAACACTTTATCCCATCAAGTTGAAGAATTTAAGCCTCAGAATACGCCAAAAGTAACCATGTATACCTGCGGACCGACCGTTTATAACCATATGCACATTGGAAATTTGAGAACGTTTGTTTTTTCCGATATTTTACTCAGAACGCTTAAATATAATAATTTTAACGTTGAAGCGGTGCAAAATATTACCGACATTGATGATAAGATTATTAAAAAAGCCAAAGATGAAGGAAAAGAAATCGGCGAGATAACCAGAGAATACACAAAATACTTCTTGGAAGATGTCAAAAAATTGAATATTAACCCCGAACAGTTAAAAGAGCAGCCACACGCCACCGCTTATATTCCAAAGATGATTGAATTCATCAAAATTCTACTTGAAAAAGGTTTTGCCTATCAGGAAAAAGATGGCTCAATCTATTTTGACATTTCAAAATTTCCTAATTACGGTAGGCTTTCCGGTGTACAGAATAGAAAGCTAAAAAGCGGCACCAGAATTCTTTCCGACGAATATAGCAAAGACGATGTCCAGGATTTTGCCTTGTGGAAAGCTGTTCAAGCTGATGAATTTGGTTATAACTGCCCGTGGGGAAAGGGTAGACCGGGTTGGCATATCGAGTGTTCGGTGATGAGCCAAAGTATTTTGGGAGAACAAATTGATATCCACACCGGCGGAGTTGATTTGATTTTCCCACATCACGAAAACGAAATTGCCCAGTCTGAGGCCAGAACCGGCAAGTCTCCGTTTGTCAAATATTGGGTGCACGGGGCACATATGCTGGTTGACGGCAAGAAAATGAGTAAAAGCCTGCATAATTTTTACACGCTTTCAGATATTATTGACAAAGGTTTTGATCCACTTTCTCTTCGATATCTTTTTTTGCAAACGCATTACCGGCAGGAAATGAATTTCACTTTTGAGGCGCTGTCTGCGGCACAAAATGCGCTGGAGAGGTTGAGAAGAGAAATTTCAGTCTTTGAAAGATTTTTCTCGGAAGGAATAAAAGAATACGAAGAAAAGTTTTTGGACGCTATAAATGATGACTTGAATATGCCAAAAGCGCTTTCTGTGCTTTGGGAAGTAATGAGATCGGAGAATCCAGATTCGCTTAAAGCAGGTACGATTGCTAAATTTGACGAAGTTTTAGGGCTTTCGCTTAAAGACTCACAATCAATTGTTGTAGCAAAGGAGAAACAAATGCCGGAGGAGGTTAAGAAAATGCTTGGGGAGCGGGAAAGCTTAAGAAAAGAGAAAAAATTTACGGAAGCAGACAAAATCAGAAAGAAAATAATTGAGATGGGATTTAAAGTAGAGGATAAAAATTAGGCCGCGACTCTGACTCTGTCCTGCGCGAGTTGTCTTCTGGCTGCGTCTACCATTCTATTTCTTTTGTCGTCAGGAGTAGCTTTTCGCGGCAAAATCGCTGCTCGGGGTTTTTCTCGGGAGATAAGGCCTCTAATACTCATTATATTCAGCGTAAAGCAATCTATAGAGGCTTGTCAAGGGGTTAATTTGACATTGACCACTACTTTGTGATTATAATGAATAAAGAGGTAAATATGCCAAAGAGAAAAGCAGTCAGAAAAAAAAGCGCAAGAGGCTACAAGAGCGACAACATTAAATTTAATTCTTGGATGTTCTTTATATTTGTGCTTTTTGTTTTGGTCGCCGCAATGATGTTGGTTGCCCAACAACACGGAATAAGGTTTTTCTAGATATTTTTCCCCGTAGGTATTCTTAGACCTTCAAACTACCAAGCGTTGACAAAACCCGCAAATGCCGTCAGACTAAATAAGTAATGGAGTTTGCCGATTTGGGTTATACCAAGCCTTTGTATATTCTGCCGTTTGACCACCGGGCGACTTTTGCCAAGAAAATGTTTAATTTACCTTCGGAAGCGGAGCTAAACGAAGAGCAAAAACATTTAATTAGAGAATTTAAAATGCTTATCTATAAAGGTTTTAAAGATGCGGTAGAAAAGGTTATTCCTCAAGATTACGCCGCCATTCTTTGCGATGAGGATTATGGCAGCGCGGTCTTGGCGGATGCTCAACTGAATGGATTTATTACCATGTTGACGATTGAGAAAAGCGGGGTAGATGAGTTTCAGTTTCAATACGAGAATTTCGCGGAACACATCGCCAGATACCATCCGACTTTTGTGAAAATTCTAATCAGATATAACCCCGTTGATGGAGATGATTTGAAAAGCCGGCAAAAGGAAAAATTAAAATCGGCCAGTGATTTCTGCCACGAAAAAAATTATAAATTCTTGTTGGAGCTGTTGGTTATTCCGACCGAAAAACAACTGGAAAAAGTGCAAAAAAACAAAAAACGCTACGATAGCGAGATTAGGCCACTTTTAACCAAGGAAGTAATCAAAGATTTACACGATTTTGGGATTGAGCCGGATGTTTGGAAGCTTGAGGGTTTTGAGAAAGTCGAAGATTACGAAAAAATTGTCAGGGCGATAAAAGCCGACGGAAGAGAAAACGTTAATTTGGTGGTTTTGGGAAGAGGAGCGGATGAAAAAACGGTTGATGAATGGATAGAGACGGGCTTAAAAGAGGAGTGGTTGGAAGTCGGGCCAAAACTTGAAGGGGTAATCGGTTTTGCAGTCGGCAGAACGGTTTTTTGGGACGCTTTGGAGAAGTTTTACCATGGCGAAATCGGTAAGGCAGAAGTGATTCAAACGGTCAGCAGAAATTTCCAGAAATTCTACCGCGTTTTCGCCTCACTTGACTAGGCTTTTGCGATTATTCTTTTAACGGCTTCTGCGATGGCCACTTCGCCCAGCAGAAATTTTTTAATTAGTTCCAAGGGTTGGCCGGATTCGCCAAAGGTATCTTTAAGCCCAACAAATTCAATCGGCGTTGGTTTGGTCCTGGCCAAAATTTCGGCAATCATGCCGCCCAGGCCCCCGGCGACTTGGTGGTCTTCAACGGTGACCACGCGGCCTGATTTTCCGGCCAACTCAATGATTGTTTCTTCATCGCAAGGCTTAATTGCCGCAACATTGGCAACTAGAACTTGAATACCCTGCTGCTCAAGGCTTTTGGCGGCCAGAAGAGCATAGTAAAGCAGATAGCCGGTGGCAAAAATAGTCACTTTAGGTTCTTCACTAACCCAAAAAGTTTGAATTTTATGGCTATCAAACGGTGTTTGCCCGGTAGTGATAAGAGGGGTTTTATCTCTGGTGAATCTTAGATAAACCGGACCGAAAATTTTGGCCGCTTCTAAAGTCATTTTTTTGGCTTCGATGGCATCGCAGGGACAAAAAACCGTCATTCCCGGGAGTGTCCGCATAATCGCCAGGTCTTCGGTTGCCTGATGAGTAGCGCCGTCCGGACCGGTCAAAACTCCGGCGTGATGTCCGGCAATTTTGACGTTTGCCTGATTGTAGGCGATAGTGGTCCGAATAGTTTCTAAATTTTTTCCGGGAGAAAAGACAGCATAGGAGGTTGTAAAAGCAATTTTTCCGCTGACACCCAGGCCGGCAGCGATGGCCACCATATTTTGTTCGGCTACCCCGACTTCGAAAAACCGCTCCGGAAACTGTTTGGCAAACTCCTCGGTTCTGGTCGATTCCGAAAGATCGGCGGTTAAGACCACTACATTTGGATTAGTCTTTCCAAGCTCAACCAGCGCCTCACCAAAACCATCTCTGGTGGCTCTTTTTTCAACCGTTTCTGCGAATAAATTTTTATTTAAATTTAAATCTTTGTTCAACATAAATTCTTTCCTCTCTTTTCCGCAAAGAGAAGCAGAAACTCTTGCCAAGTCTTGCGGTTAAGAATCATCCTAACCATTTCGCTTCGCTCAACCTTCCTCCGATGTCACCCCTTTTTTTAATTAATCATTACTCATTTATCATTAAGGTTGATTCTTCCCTGCAAAGTTCTTAATTCTTCAAGGGCTTTTTTGGCTTCTTCGGCGTTTGGTGCTTTGCCGTGCCACAAAAAATCCTTTTCCATAAACGAAACTCCTTTGCCGGGAATAGTATCGGCGATAATGACGCTTGGTTTATCCGAAACCGTTTTGACTTTCTCAACCGCAGCAATAAAAGCCTTGATATCATTGCCGTCAATTTCAATCGCGTTCCAGTTAAACGCTTCGTATTTAGCTTTTAGCGATTCAAGCGGCATGACATCTTCGGTAAAGCCGTCGATTTGGATATTGTTGCGGTCGACAACGACAGTTAAATTGCTCAACTTATTTTTTCCGGCAAACATTACCGCTTCCCAAGTGTTGCCTTCCTCGTGTTCGCCGTCCGATGTAACCACATAAATACGATAAGTTTTTTTTTCTAAGTTTGCCGCCAGGGTAATACCGATTCCCTGGGAAATGCCTTCGCCCAAAGGGCCGGAAGTGGTTTCCAGTCCGGGTAAAGATGTGCGGTGGGGATGGCCTTGCAGCCTTGAACCCAATTTTCGCAAGGTTTTTAATTCTTCAACCGGAAAATAACCGCTTAGAGCCATGGTGGCATACCTGATTGGGCAAATATGGCCGTTGGAAAGAATTAGCCGGTCGCGGTCCGGCCAAGCAGGGTTAGCCGGTTGATGGTTCAAGATATGAAAGTAAAAAGCGCTAAAAATGTCCGCCATTCCCAAAGAGCCGGCGCTATGGCCCGAACCGGCGGTCAAAAGCATTTCGATTACCAATTGGCGGGCCTGGTTGGCTTTTAGTTCCAGCTCCTTTAATTTTTCTTCGGTAAGGTTACTCATATTACAATTAATAGCATGAATTAAATTGGCAAAAAATACAAGATGTTGAATATCCTCTGGCAGTTTTATATTAAGTGTGAGAAAATAGGTGAACAATGTCTGCATATTACAATCCAAAAAGAAAAGGGAACCTGTATGATCCTAAATCTTCTTTTCCATTCCGGCTTAGCCGCTCAAAGCTCGATTTATTTATCAATTGCCCGCGCTGTTTTTATCTGGATCGAAAATTGGGAGTGGCTCAGCCGCCGGGATTTCCGTTTTCTTTAAATTCCGCAGTTGATAAGTTATTAAAAAAAGAGTTTGATATTTTGCGGGAGAAGGGTAAACCCCATCCTCTAATGAAGAAGTTTGGCATTAATGCTGTTCCTTTTAAGCATGAAAAACTAGATGAATGGCGTGATCCTTTCAAAGGGATTACTTTTGCCCTTCGGCCCACCAACTTTGTTATTACCGGCGGAGTCGATGACATCTGGATTAATCCGCAAAAAGAATTAATAATCGTTGACTACAAGTCTACCTCAAAAGAAGAAGAGGTCAGCTTGGATGCCGAGTGGCAAATAGGTTACAAGCGGCAAATGGAAATTTATCAGTGGCTTTTTAGAAAAAACAATTTTAAAGTTTCAAAGACCGGCTATTTTGTTTACTGTAATGGCAAAACGGACGGGGAAAAATTTGACGCAAAACTTGAGTTCGACATAAAAATAATTCCTTATGCAGGAGATGATTCCTGGATTGAAAAAACCATTATGAACGCTTACAAATGCTTGAGTTCCGATGTTATTCCACAACCGTCAGAGACTTGCGATTACTGCAATTACCGCAAAGCCGTCTTCGATGTTGAAAAATAACCACTTTTATTTATTGACAAATTATTTTTCTTGGATTATAGTTAACCAAGTTTTATGAGTTTTGAACCGCAAAAGATAAACGGTAAATTTAAGGGAAAAGACATAATTTCCCTTGATCAGTTTTCCCCAAAAGATATCTCGATCCTTTTTAAGTTAACCAAAAAAATGAGGGAAATTGGTTATAATGCCAAACCTTCGCATTTGCTGGCCGGAAAAATCGTGACGCTGATTTTTTATGAACCGTCAAGCCGTACTTTTGGTTCGTTCGGTGCGGCGGTAAAACAGCTGGGCGGGCAAACGGTGGATATTTTAAATCCACAGGTTTTTTCTTCGGTTTCCAAAGGCGAAACGCTGGAAGATACTATTAGGGTTTTTGAAGCTTACTGCGACGCAATAGTGATTAGGCATCCGGTCGTCGGGACAGCCAAAATAGCGGCGGAGGCAGCCAAGTTTGTGCCGATAATTAACGCCGGCGACGGCATCGGTGAGCACCCAACGCAAACTCTTTTGGACCTTTGTACAATCCAAGAAAAAGAAGGAAAGCTGGATAATCTGACAGGCGTGATGGCCGGTGATTTATTGTATGGAAGAACGGTCCATTCTTTACTCAAGGGCTTGTCGCTTTATAAAAATAATACCGTTTATCTGTTGTCGCCGAAAGAGTTGAGGCTTTCTAAAGAGGATTACCAAAAAGTTTTCTCGCTCGGAGTAAAATTAATCGAAATAGACGGCGATAGAGACATCCCTAAAAATCTTGACTTCTGGTATTGGACCAGAGTGCAGAAAGAAAGATTTGCCTCACTGGAAATTTACGAAAAACTGAAAAATAAATTTATCGTTACACCAAAATTAGTTGAAGAAAAGGCAGGCAAGAATACAATCATCATGCACCCTCTGCCAAGAGTGGGCGAAATCGATCCGGCAGTGGACAGCGACAAAAGAGCAGTTTACCTTGCTTCGCAGGTTAGAAACGGAATGTACGTCCGGATGGCACTTTTAAGTCTGATTCTAAACGGCTCCTAAATTTCTCAGGTAATTTTAAGTTATTAAGCTCAAAATTAGTTTATCATGAAAAAATATTTACAGATTTCGGTGGTATTAGCAGTTTTTGGAGCATTGGTTTTTGTTAGACAAATAAGCGGCAATAATCTACCGGTTGTTATGCAAAAAAATAGTGGCCAAGTCCAATCACAACCACAGCCATCAAATTCTAATTCTGGCTCAGTCTCAACACAGCCGTCCACGCCATCATCTGGTTCCTATAAAGACGGAACTTATACCGGTAGTGTCCAGGACGCATTTTACGGAAATATTCAGGTTCAAGCCACAATCTCAGGCGGAAAAATTACCAACGTCACTTTTTTGCAATATCCAAATGATAACCGAACCTCGCAATATGTTAACAGCCAAGCGGATCCGATATTGGCTCAGGAAGCAATTGCGGCGCAAAGCGCACAAGTGGATATTGTTTCGGGAGCATCAGCCTCCAGTCAGGCCTTTCAAGCGTCTTTAACAGATGCTTTAGCGAAAGCCAAGTAAATCCTGCACTTTTATGTTCAAACTAAGAATTAATTATTATCATAAAATAAAGAAAGTGCAGGATAAATGAAACCCTGCACTTTAATATCAAAATTTGGAATTTATCGAAATATAAGAAAGGATAGTGCAGGGTGAAAAAACAAACAGTTGTGATGGGAATGCCGGCGACGATTAATGTCGTTGATGTTGGCGTTACAGAGGAAGACATCAATGAAGTGTTTGCCTATTTCCATTACATGGACAAAAAATTTAGTACCTACAAGGAGGACAGTGAAATTTCGCAAATCAACCGGGGAGAGCTAAAACCTTGGGATTATAGTAGCGAGATGCAAACTGTACTAAAGCTTTGTGAAGAAACTAAAAGTGAAACAGACGGATATTTCGATATCAATAATAACGGAGTTTTGGACCCTTCGGGAATTGTCAAAGGATATGCCATTTATCAGGGTTCATTAATTCTGAAAAACAAAAATTTCGCTAACTTCTATGTTGAAATCGCCGGTGATGTGCAGGTTTTTGGTAAAAACGAAAAGCGCGAAAATTGGAAAGTCGGAATTCAAAATCCGTTTAATTTGGATGAAATTATAAAAGTGGTAAAACTTTCCAATAAAGGCATTGCGACTTCAGGGACTTATCAAAGAGGTGCTCACATTTATAATCCGAAAGAAAACAAAGCAGCGGAAGAAATCGCCAGTCTTATCGTCATCGGCCCGAATGTCTATGAAGCGGACAGGTTTGCAACGGCGGCTTTTGCGATGGGAGAAAAGGGGATAGATTTTATCGAAAAATTAAAGGGGCTTGAGGGATATATGGTTAAGAAAAATAAACAAGCGGTTCTAACCAGCGGTTTTACCGATTATCTTTAAAATATGCAATTTATAGATTCAATCTTAAATAAAATCACGATGTACAAATTAACTTTGTACTACCTAATTTTTTTGCTGGCAGCGGCGGTAATTTTAAGTTTTTTCGGCTTTTTGCAATACAATCCGCTGGATATTTTGATTGACAGTTTTTTGGCGGTAATTGTTTGCTATGTTGCAAATTACATTTTTGCCAAAATAGTCGGTGCGGTTACCAACAGCGAATCGGTATTTATTACAGCCTTAATTTTGGTTTTAATAATTCCGGTAAAATATCCGCTTAACGTTCCGTTTTTTATCGGAGCGTCGGTTTTGGCAATGGCGGCAAAATACCTGTTAACGGTTGAGAAGCGGCATTTATTTAATCCGGCAGCAGTTTCCGTGGCGGCAATTTCGCTTCTTTCTCCGGAACATGCCGCAACTTGGTGGGTGGGAACGCCTTTAATGCTGCCGTTCGTTTTAGTCGGGGGACTGCTACTGCTTAGAAAAATTAAAAGAGAAAATATGGTCTTCAGTTTTTTTATCGCTTACCTTTTAATTGTAGCGGCAGGTACATTTATTGCCAGCGGTTCGCTAGTTTCGATATTAAATAACTGGCAACTAACTATTTTTCATTCAGCCCTATTTTTCTTTATGTTTGTAATGCTGACCGAACCCTTAACTTCGCCGGCAACAGATAAATTACGCGAAGTTTATGCCTACGTTGTTGCCTTCTTGTATGCAACCCCAACCCTGAATATTTTAGGAATTTCCTTTACTCCCGAGATAGCGTTGGTTTTAGGAAATGCTTTTTCCTATTTTATCAGTCCAAATTACAGGTTAGCTCTTCCGCTTAAATATAAACGGCAATTGTCACTGGATACTTACGAGTTTGTATTTGATAAAAAGAAAGATATGCGCTTTATCCCCGGACAATATATGGAATGGACACTTAGCCATAAAAAGGTCGACAGCAGGGGAAATAGACGGTATTTTAGCATCTCCTCATCACCCACGGAGAACATCTTATCAATGACGATTAAATTTTACGACCCCCCCAGTTCTTATAAAAAAGAATTGTTGAGTTTACCAAATGGAAGACAAATAATTGCTGCCCAAGTTGCCGGAGATTTTGTTTTACCAAAAGATTTAAAACAGCCATTGGTGTTTATTGCCGGAGGAGTGGGAATTGCACCGTTTCGCAGTATGATTCAATACATTATCGACAAAAATTTATCAGTCAATATCGTTCTTCTCTATACCAACAGGACGGTAGACGATATTTTGTTTTCGGATATCTTCGAAAAGGCGAGAGCAAATGGCGTTAAAACAATTTATAATTTGACCGATGTTCAGAATATCCCTCAAAATTGGAATGGAACAACCGGCTATATCACACCCCAAACAATCCAGGAAAAAATCCCGGATTTCAAGAACAGAATTTATTACCTTTCCGGCCCGCAGCTAATGGTGCAAAATTTTGAAAAAACTTTAGCTCAAGCAGGCCTCAAAAGAAGCCAAATCAAAACCGATTTCTTCCCCGGATACAGTGAAAAATAATGGCTGTGTTATAATTCAAATTAATGAAAGTAACTCCGATTAAAACCGAAAAAATTTTGCCCGGTTCAATTTCTTTGTTTGAAGTTTTGGACAAATATATTTCAGGTCTTAAAGAAAAATCAGTTGTCGCAATTGCCTCAAAGATTGTTGCGATTTGCGAAGGTCGAATCGTCAAAAAAATTTCAGACGAACAAAAAAACGATTTAGCAAAACAAGAGGCGGAACTTTATTTGCCCAGGGAATTTAATCAATACGGATTTATGATCACAATTAATAATAATATTATGGTTGCTTCAGGTGGAGTAGATGAGTCAAACGGTAACGGTGATTATATTTTATGGCCAAAAGATCCGCAAAAAAACGCCAATGAAGTCCGTGAATATTTAATAAAGAAATTTGGTGTAGAGAACTTAGGCGTGATTATTACCGACAGTAGATTGTCTCCGTTAAGATGGGGCGTAACAGGAGTTTCCGTTGCCCATAGTGGATTTAAGGCATTAAGGGATTACGTCGGAAAACCAGATATTTTTGGAAGATTATTGCAAGTTGAAAAAACTAATATAGCCGATTCATTAGCGACTGCAGCAGTTTTAGAAATGGGTGAAGGGAATGAACAGCAGCCGCTTGCAATTGTTGAGGGTTTGGAAAAAACAGTTGAATTTCAAAAACGAAATCCAACCGAAGAAGAAATTAATAATTTAAAAATTACAATGGGCGACGATGTTTTTTCTTCATTATTAACAAGGGTGGATTGGAAAAAAGGAAAAGATGTTTAGTGCCAGAATTTGCGTTCTCCGGTTAAGACCATTGCAATGCCCGCTTTGTCTGCCGCCTCGATAGAAAGTTTATCGTTAATTGAACCTCCCGGTTGGATTATGGCGGCAATTTTATGTTTAGCGGCCAGTTTTACCGAATCATCGAATGGGAAAAAAGCGTCGCTGGCTAAAATAGCGCCTTTGGCAAATTTTCCGGCTTGTTCCAAAGCGATTTTCGTCGACCTGACTCTTGAGGTTTGTCCGCAACCAATGCCTCTAGTCATTGGTAAATCTTTATCAACAATAATGATGGTATTGGATTTAATTCTGGAGATAAATTTCCAGGCAATGCGCATCTGCTCAAATTGTTTGGTAGTCGGTTTCTTCTTTGTCACAACTTTCCAGTTCGCAAAATTCACATCTTGAGTGTCGTCCCAGTCCTGCATGACAAAACCGCCGTCGAAAAATCTGAGGTGGTTAGGATTTGAGCGCTTTTGTGGAATTTCTCCGAATGTGTAAATGCCGGTGCTTTTTCTAATCGTTGTAATAAATTGTTTGGCGTTGGAGTCGATGCTTGGGACGGCCACAATATCAATTAAAACCCCGTTTTCTTCTTTAAAATCGGCAAAAATCTTGGCAGCGGTAAGGTCCAAGGGTTTATTCAAAACCACAATTCCGCCGAAGGCCGATTCCGGGTCTGCGGCTACTGCCCGCGACAGAGCTTCGGCTGCTTTCTCACCCAAAGCAACACCGGATGGGCTATTGTGTTTAATGACCACCGCGGCCGGTTCTTTAAACATTCTGACCGATTCAAGTCCGGCGGCAATATCGGTGAAATTAACGTAAGAAAGTTCCCGGCCCGTCTGTCTTTGCAAATGCTTTAAGGGCGAGTTATTATTCGGTTCAAAGTAAGCAGCTGCTTTTTGGTGGGGATTCTCGCCGTAGCGAAGCGAAATTAGTTTTCGTCCCGGTAACGTTAACTCTTCCGGAAACTGCTCGTTACCCAAATATTTAGCAATTTGGGCATCATAAAAAGAAAGGTGGTTAAAAGCTTTGGCTGCCAAGGCTTGTCTTAAATCCAAATTGTCAGCATTTTTTTTCAAAGCCTCAATTACTTTTCCATAATCATTTGGATTTACAACAACAAAAACATTTTTGAAGTTTTTGGCGGCTGCCCTGACCATGGTCGGCCCGCCGACATCAATGCTTTCAATTACTTGTTCAAGTTTGGCTTTTGGATCTTTTACTGTCTGTTCAAAAGGATAAAGATTGCAGACAACCAAATCAATTTGTTTAACGTTTAATTCTTTGGCTTGTCTAACATGTGAGGGATTTGTTCGATCAAATAATATTCCTCCTTCAACCTGGTAACTGATGGTTTTCATCCGGCCGTCAAAACTTTCCGGATTGCCGGTGATTTGTTGAATCGGAACAACTTTTACTCCGGCATCATTCAGAACCTTTGCCGTTCCGCCGGAGGAAATAATCTGAAAACCTAAATTAGAAATTTCTTTGGCGAATTCAACAATTCCGTTTTTGTCCCAAACGCTAAGAAGCGCGTATTTTCCGGTGGTTTTAGTTGGCATAAAGGTAATTCTTTTTATAATATAACCATTCCCTAAAGTCAAGGATAAGATAGGCAAAAGTTGACTTTATTCTATCCTGTAGTATAATCCAAGTATTATGCCGGGGTTTCTAGACAGACTAGCTGAAGCAAGACAGGCGGAGATTCGTAAAATAGCAGCAGCTCAGGATCGGGCAAAAGCTCGAGAAGGAACTGGTGTAACTCCGTATGTTTTGCCAATGGATGAACTAGAGAGAATACATGATCTAGGACGCGCTAAGTATGAAAGTGGTCCCTTCCCGGATTTATTAGCAAGGTTTAGGGGAATAACAGGAGCTGGAATAACGCTTGATTATAAATCCTATAACGAATATGAGAAAAGAATGGGAATGAGAATGGGAATGAAAGATGGTGTGTGGTTCGGAATTTCTAATGGTCCTGACGGTAAAGAGTTTCATTATCCAATACCCAGTTTTCCTGAAACAAGTTACGTGGTTAAGGTGGCCTGGACTAAATTGACTCAAGAACCTCAGTATGGTCCAACACATTCCTTGGAGCACGTGCGAGGGTTTTTTCTTGAATTTCGCGAGCATGATGTAGTGGGATACGGAAGTATGGCACCTCTATGGAGAAAAATAATCGTAAGATCGTCTGACGAAATAGTACGAAATCCAGGCCTTGCAGAAGATGTTTTAGAAGGTCTTTATAAAAGGCCTTTAACCCTAGTCCATTCTTTTGATTATGGAGGAGGACACGAGGATCACGGTGGCTCCGGTGGATAATTTTTCACTATTGAAATTTGGTTGAAAACATAAGATAATGGCGTTGTCAGATATGACCAAACCATTAGTTGCGATACTCATGGGATCCGATTCGGACTTGGGCATCATGCAGGATGCCGCTAAAGTCTTAGACGATTTTAAGATTCCATATGAGCTGACAGTCGTCTCCGCCCACCGCACCCCCGACCGCCTCTTCGAATACGCAAAATCACTAACAGAAAAAGGAATAAAAGTAGTTATTGCGGGAGCCGGCGGAGCCGCCCACGCGCCGGGGATGGTAGCCGCTTTAACGCCGCTTCCCGTAATCGGAGTTCCGGTTAAAGCAAAGTCGCTCGAAGGGCTTGATTCACTTTTGTCAATCGTGCAAATGCCGCCGGGGATTCCGGTTGCTACCGTGGGAATAAACGCCGCCAAAAACGCCGGAATTTTGGCTGCCCAAATTATCGGCACAAACGACAAAGAAATTCAGAAAAAAGTTGATCAATATAAAAAAACTTTAAGCGATAGCGTAGTCGAAAAAGCCGAAAAACTGGAGAAGATTGGATATCAGAACTATCTTAAAGATGAAAGCACTAAAAACAGTTAATCTTAAAGGTCTGGGCAAAAAATATTCGGGCAAAGTCCGCGACTATTATATAGTAGGCGATAAACGCGTCTTAATTACCACCGACCGAATTTCCGCCTTTGACCGAGTTTTAGATATTATTCCACACAAAGGGCAAGTCTTAAACCAAATTTCCGCCTTCTGGTTTGATAAAACCAAAGACATCGTCCAAAACCACGTGTTGTCGGTTCCGCACGGCAACGTCACAATTGCCAAAAGCGCCAAACCAATTCCGATTGAAATGGTAGTCAGAGGATACATGACCGGCGTGACCGGCACCTCAATTTGGGGGTCATACGAAAAAGGGGATAGGGTAATTTACGGAATTAAATTTCCAAACGGTTTAAAGAAAAACCAGAAATTACCAAAACCAATCATCACTCCAACCACTAAAGCAGAAGTCGGACACGACCAGAGATTGACAGCGGAGGAAATCGTGAAGAAAAAAATTGTTTCACCTGCAATTTGGCGCCAACTGGAAAAAGCCGCTTTGGCTCTATTTGAAAGAGGACAAAAAATTTGTAACAAAGCGGGGATAATTCTGGTTGACACAAAATACGAGTTTGGCTTGGACGACAAGGGAAAATTAATCTTAATTGACGAAATTCATACGCCGGATTCATCGCGCTTCTGGGTCAAGAAAACTTACCTTGAAAGATTTAAAAAAGGTCTGGAGCCGGAAAACTTTGATAAAGAATTTATGCGAATTTGGTTCAAAAAACGGGGATATGCCGGAGACGGCAAGCCACCGGTGATGCCGAAAAGCTTTATTAATAAAATCAGCAAAAGGTACATTACGATTTATGAAAGAATTACCGGGAAGAAATTTGTTCCGGATAAAGACAAAATAAAAATTCAGTTAGAAGAAAAGTTAGGTAGGAAGAAAAAATAATTTTCCGTTTCTTTGTGGTCCCTATTTATAAAAATGAATAAGAAGGTTAAGTCAGTGGAAGAAATGAGTTTCCAACTTAATGAAAAGTGTGCTATTTTTGGCGTATACGGAAAAGACCTTGAGGCGGCACGCCTCATTTTTTTTGGTCTTTATGCGCTGCAGCATCGTGGCCAGGAGAGTACCGGTATTTCGGTTTCCGATGGAAAAGAAATTAAAACCCATAAAGCCATGGGGTTGGTAACGCAGGTCTATACCGAACACGATTTGAAAAGATTAACCGGCTTAATCGGCATAGGGCATAACCGCTATTCAACCTACGGTGGTTCATTCTTCGAACACACCCAACCGGCGACCGGCAGAAAAAATATTGTAGCCTTGGCGCACAATGGCAATCTTCCGGAAGTAAAAAAGTTAATTAACTTTTTGCATGAAAACGGGTTAGCTAAAGAAACCGACGGGTTGACGGATTCGCGCTTAATGCATCTGGCGATTGAATGTTTGCTTGAAAAAGGTTTAACTTTGGAAGAGGCGCTCAAAAAGGCTTTTCCGCTTTTTACCGGAGCATTTTCACTTTTGGTGATGACCAAGGATAAAATAGCGGCGGTTAGGGATGCATGCGGGATCAGACCGTTATCGCTGGGAACAATTAACGGTGGCGGTTATGTTTTTGCCTCAGAAACCTGCGCTTTCGATACCGTCGGCGCTAAGAATTTACGGGAAGTTTTACCCGGCGAAATGGTAGTAGTTGGGAAAAACGGATTAAAATCTTATCAATTGGCCAAACCAAACCAAAAGCTGGATATTTTTGAATTTGTTTATTTTTCTCGTCCCGATAGCGAGATTTTAGGTAAAAGAGTTTATGAGGTGAGAAAAAATTTGGGCAAAGAACTGGCCAAAGAATTTCCGATAGATGCCGACGTGGTTGTGCCGGTGCCGGATTCGTCGGTTCCGGCAGCTACCGGTTATTCCATTCAGTCGAAAATTCCCCTAGAATTGGGGTTAATTAAAAACCGTTATGTCGGACGGACATTTATTATGCCTGACCCAAGACTGAGGGATAGGGGAGTGAAGATGAAATTAAATCCTATCCCCGAGGTAATAAAAGGGAAAAGAATAATTCTGGTCGATGATTCAATTGTGCGGGGGAATACCACCAAAAAATTAATTAGGTTGGTGCGAAACGCCGGGGCTACCAAAGTACATTTGGTAATTAGTTCGCCACCGGTAAAATTTCCGGATTTTTACGGCATTGATACGCCGGTGCAAAAGGACTTAATCGGTGCCTATAAAACCGTCAAGGAAATCCAAGAATTTACCGGAGCCGACTCTTTATATTATCTTTCTTACCGGGGTTTGATAAAAGCCACCGAATTGTCCGAAGATGTTTTTTGCACGTCATGTTTTACCGGCGATTACCCGATTGATATCGGAGAGCATAAAAAGGATATCAAATATGCCAAAGAACCAAAAACTTTAGCGGTATTAATTTCCGATGCGGGGACCGGCACTAACTTACAGGCGATTATTGATGCGGTGGAGAGTAAAAAATTAAATGCTAAAATCATTGGCGTCATTAGTGATAAAGAAAGTGCTTATGGATTAGTCAGAGCCAAAAGACACAATCTCCCAACATTTATTTGTCCCAAAAAAGAAGAACTGGCGACACTTTTGGATAAACTTGGCCCGACATATATTTGTCTGGCCGGCTGGAAACAGATTGTGCCGGAGGACATGATTAGAGCTTTCTCGTATAGAATATTAAATACCCACCCGGGCCTTATTCCCGACACGCTGGATGGAGTAGTGACAAATCCCGATGGAACAAAAGGAATTTGGAACAGGGGTAAAATGACCGATAAGGCGATCCAAAACTTTCTCTCGCTGCGCTCGACCTTTGCCGGCTGTTCAAACCACTTCTTGAGTAATGAGTTTGATTTTGGTAAAGTGTTGGGCAGATGTTTTGAAAAAATCAGGAAAGGGGATACGATTGATTCCCTTTACGGAAGGCTGAAACAAAAAGAAAATGCGTTGTATGTTCAAGTTTTGCAGGAGCTTTGTAAAAGCGGCAATAAATTTGAATTTAAAACCATTACCATAACTTAAGATGAATATTTTAATTGTTGGCTCCGGAGGTAGGGAACACACTTTGGCTGCTGGCTATGCCTTGAGCAAAAAAGTCAAGAAAATAATTGTTACGCCGGGTAACGGTTTAATTTCACAAACCAGTCAAAAAATTAAAACCGAACCGACAGTTGCGGCAACCGACTTTGATGGAGTTGTCGAGCTCGCCAGAAAATACAAAATTGATTTGGTTGATGTTGCGGCTGACGACCAACTGGCCGAAGGGTTTGTCGATAAACTGCAAGCTTTAGGCATTAAAGCTTTCGGCCCAACGCAAAAAGCGGCGGAAATAGAATGGAACAAGGATTGGGCGAGGCATTTTATGCAAAAATATAAGTTGCCGATTCCGCATTATGAAACTTTTACGGATGCAAAAAAAGCGATTGCTTATGTCCAAAACTTAAAAGAGCAAGTGCTTTACGTCAAAGCTTCCGGACTGGCGCTTGGCAAAGGGGCAATCCGCGCCGAAAATAAAAAGGAGACAATTGCCGCCATTAACTCCATGAAAAATTTCGGTAAGGCCGGAGATACATTTTTAATCGAGCAATGTTTAGTTGGTGAAGAATTCTCTTTATTTGCAATTTGTGATGGCAAAAATTACCAAATTGTCGGAACAGCTCAAGACCATAAAACGGTTTACGAACATGATAAAGGTCCAAACACCGGAGGAATGGGTTGTGTTTCTAATCCAAAAGTGGTAACGCCGGAAGTGTTAAAAGAAGCGGAAGGAAAAATTCTTAAACCGTTTATGGAAGGTATGCAAAAAGAAGGCAGAGCTTATGTCGGAATTTTATACTTGGGGGCAATGAAAACCCATTCGGCAAGCTCAGGGCAAGCCACCGGAGTGAAAGTCGTCGAGTTTAATGCGCGCTGGGGTGACCCGGAAGCGGAAGTAATAGTCCCTTCGCTAAAAACAGACTATCTGACAATTGTTCAGGCCGTACTTGCCCATAAATTAAACAAAATTAAAATTAAACACGACAATCTTTCGCGAGTTAGCGTTGCGGGCTGTAGTCGAGGATATCCGGTTGATTATTCCAGAGTCAAAGGTAAAGTTATTACCGGTTTGGAAAAAGTGATGAAACTTCCCAATGTCAAAGTCTTCGGTGCGGGAATTGTTAAACAAGGGAAAAACTTTGTTGCTCACGGCGGACGGGTTTTTCATATTGTCGGTGAAGGAAAAACTTTACAAGAGGCCCGCAAAAAAGCCTATGACGCAATGGCGATGGTTGACATCGAAGGTAATAATTTACATTTTAGAAAAGACATTGGTTGGAGAGATATGGAAAGGGTAAAATCATGATTCAAACTGTCAGAGTTTCGGCAATCAACGAAAAAGAGGACCTTAAAGGTTCGGGAATTTTGGCGCAATTAAAAAATACGGCGGTGACAAAAGTTTTAACCAACCGTTTGTACAGACTTGAAGGGATAGACAAAAGTCAGGCAAAAGTGCTGGCGGAAAAACTATTTTGCGAAAAAATAAATCAAAAATACTCGTTGAATAAACCGCTCATCGATGGACAATCGCAAAAAGTGGAAATTGCTTACAAACCCGGGGTAATGAACCCGGAGGTGGCATCAATTATTAAGGCGGCAAAAGATTTAGGCATCGACGATTTAACAGCCGCCGATGCTTCAACCGAATACCATTTTTTCGGTAAAATTAAAGCGGAGGAAGTGCAAAAGTTAGTATCAAAGCTTAACCTCTTCAACCAAATCGTCGAATATGTCGTCGACAAACAACCAACTACTCTTTTGATTGTCGGAAAAGTCGGCCCGACAAGGGTGATTCCTTTAAGAAAAATGAACGACGAAGAATTGTTGTCTTTATCAAAAGATAAACTATTTTTAAACCTTGCGGAAATGAAGGTCATCCAAAATTATTTCAATAAGATAAAAAGAGACCCGACCGATTGCGAACTGGAAACTCTGGCCCAAACCTGGAGTGAGCACTGCGCGCATAAAACATTCAAGGCCAAACTTAACGTTGACGGCAAAATGAAAGAGCCGTTAATGAGCCGTTTAAAAAAGGAAGCTCTAAAGCATAACAAAAATATTGTTTCGGCCTTTGTCGACAATTCGGGAGTCATGCAATTTTATGATGGCATGTCGATTTGTGGGAAAGTTGAAACCCACAACAGTCCCTGTGCCATCGAGCCTTACGGCGGCGCAATGACGGGGTCCGGTGGAGTTTTCCGCGACGTTTTGGGGACGGGGCAAGGAGCCAAAACGATTGCTTCGACCGATATTTTCTGTTTTGCAACTCCTGCAATGCAGGACAAAATGCTGCCTGCCGGCTGTCTTCGTCCGGATTATTTATTGAAAAGAGTGGTTACCGGAGTAAGGGATTACGGCAACCGGATGGGGATTCCGACCAATAACGGTTCGGTGCATTTCCATGATGACTTCCGGGCCAAGCCGACCATTATCGTCGGGGCTTACGGAATTATTCCGACAAACTTAGCTCCAAAAGGTAAGGCGCAAACCGGCGATATCGCAGTCGCGCTTGGCGGAAGGACCGGCCGGGACGGCATCCACGGCGCCACTTTTTCAAGTGCGGAAATGACCGAGCGAACCATCAACGTTAACTCCTCGGCTGTCCAGATAGGTAACGCTATTGAGGAAAAGCGCATGTTCGACGCCATTATCGAAGCCAGAGACGCGGGTTTGATTCGGGCAATACAAGATTGCGGGGCCGGCGGATTTTCTTCGGCAGTGGGCGAAATGGGGGAGGAGACCGGAGTGACGGTTGATTTGTCCAAAGCACCCTTAAAATATCAGGGTTTGTCGCCCTGGGAGATTTGGATTTCCGAAGCACAGGAGAGAATGGTTTTGGCAGTGCCAAAAAACAAATTAAAAACGCTTTTAGATATTTGTAAAAAGTATAACGTTGAAGCGGTAGTGCTTGGAAAATTCGATAAGGATAAGAAACTAAAAGTTTACTACGGCAAAAAATTGGTTTGTGAATTGGAGATGGAATTTTTACACCACGGTCTTCCTCAGAGAAACATGATTGCCCGAAAGTCAAAAATCAAAAATCAAAAATCAAAAATAGTCAAATCACCCAAAAATCAGCAAGAATGGTTGCAGGTTTTATCCAAAGTTTTATCACACGGAAACATTTGCTCAAAAGAGCCGGTTATCAGAATGTATGACCATTCGGTGCAGGCGACAAACGATTTGCAACCGTATTCGGGGGAGCTGTTGGACGGACCAAATGACGCGGTGGTACTTAGGCCTTTCTTAAACAAAAAATACGGCATGCTGATTGCGCACGGGCTTAACCCGATTCTAAACAGGCTTGACCCGTACTATGGAAGTTTGTGGGCGATTGCGGAAGCAGCCTCCAATTACATTGCCGCCGGTGGAGATATTCGTCAAGCTTCACTTATCAATAATTATATCTGGCCGTTTCCCGATGAGGAATCTTTATGGAGTCTGGACAGGTCGGTTGATGCGGTGGTCGAGGCGATGAAGACCTTCGGAATTCCGGTTATTTCCGGAAAAGACAGTTTGTCTTCGACTTACCGGGGGAAAGACGGGAAGGTTATTAAAATTCCGGAAGTTTTGTGCATGTCGGTGTTTGGCAGAATTCCCGACGCCGGCAAAACCCTGACGGCAGATTTTAAAAAGGAAAATTCCGTAATTTGTTTGGTCGGCAAAATGGATTGGCAGGCAATGGGCGGCTCGGTTTATTTTGATAGTCAAAAACTTTTGGGAACAAATATTCCCAAAGTTGACCTTAAACTTTTAGCAAAAATTGGCGATGTAATTTATCGAGCAGCGCAAAAAGGGCAAATTCTTTCGGTTCATGATGTGAGTGAAGGGGGTTTAATAGTCACGGTTTTTGAAATGTGTGTCGGTGGGAATATGGGTGCGGTTCTGGATTTAGCAAACTGCAAAAATCAAAGAAGCGATAATATTCTTTTCAACGAAACCGCCGGCAATTTTTTGGTAGAAGTAGCAAACGAAAAGGTCGCTCAAAAGCTTTTCAAAAACATTTCTTTTACGATTATCGGTAAAACACAAACAGAAAAAATGATTACCGTTCAAAACAAAAAACTTTTGTTCAGCGCGGATTTGGATGTATTGAAGAAAGTCTGGCAAAAACCAATGCGGGAAATGTTTCCTTAAAATATGCTAAAACCAAAAGCCTTAATTTTAAAAACAGACGGAATAAACAGAGACGAAGATTTGGCTTTCGCCTTTGAGCTGGCGGGGGCTGAGGCAAAAATAGTCCATGTCAACGACCTGAGGAGCGGAAAAGAAAAATTAAATAACTTCCAAATCTTAGGTATTCCCGGAGGGTTTGCATACGGCGATGATGTTGTTTCGGGAAAAATTTTGGCGGTGGAGTTAATTTCATTTTTCTCCGACGAGATGAAAAAGTTTGTTGACAGGCAAGACACGGCGGTTTTAGGAATTTGCAACGGTTTTCAAGTCCTGGTTAGAACCGGCATCGTACCTTTCAGGCGCATTGGTCAAATGGACGTCACCTTGACTACCAATGATTCCGGACATTTCGAGTGCCGTTGGATAAAACTCAAAACCGAAAGCAACTCAAAATCTCTATTTTTGACAGGGATGGAAGACGAAATCATTTGCTACCCGGTGGCCCACGGAGAAGGAAAATTTTTCGCCGGAAGTTTGGTTCTAGATAAAATTGAAAAAGATAATCTGGTAGCATTTCGGTATGTCGACGAAAACGGTAGACAGACGCAAAAATATCCGGATAATCCAAACGGAGCTCTAAGGGCCATTGCCGGAATTTCCGACGAGACAGGTAGAGTTTTGGGACTAATGCCACATCCCGAATGTTTTGTCAGAATTGAACAAAACCCCAATTGGAGAAGGGGAACGGTTAAGCAACCGCAGGGCTTGTCACTTTTTCAGAATATGGTTAACTTCGTCAAAAGCGCATGATAAAAGCTGTAATTTTTGACATGGACGGGGTAATTGTTGATAGTGAGCCAATAGAATCTTTGGCATGGGAAAAAATCCTGGCGGAGTATGGTGTAAAGCCGATTTTTCAGAATTGGGGTTTAATTCACAACCCCGGAAACGTAGTTCTCAAAGAAATAATTAAAAGACATGGGTTAGCTGAGCAAGATTCTGATTTTATCAAAACAAAAAAAAGAAAATTCTTTGAGGAGATTATTCTCTCCGGAATATCCCCAATGCCAGGAATTTTGCCATTAATGCAAAAACTTAAAAAGGCAAAAATTAGAATTGGCCTTGCTTCCAGCCGCAATGAGCGGCAGGTCAGGGTAGTTATTCAAGAGTTGGAATTCGATAACGAATTCGATGTTATTGTCGGGGTAAACGATGAGATGAAAAGAAAACCGGCACCCGATATTTTTTTGAAAACCGCAAGTCTTCTTAAAGTTAAAGTGACGGAATGCGTAGCAATTGAAGATACGGAAAACGGAGTGGCTTCGGCCAAAGCGGCCGGAATGAAAGTGATTGCAGTTCCCAACAAATGGACAGCGCATCAGGATTTTTCCAAAGCGGATAAAATCGTCAAGAGTTTGCCGGAAATAACAATAGCAACATTAGAGAACTTGGGCAAATAAAATCATCAAATTGATCAAGCAATAACAAGCTATTTACATTATTTACCTCCAGCAGTATAATCCCATAATATGCCAGTAGAACGACCGGTTACCGGACTAAGATTTAGAGACAGAGAAAGAGCAGCGGAGGCTATAAACAAAATTATAACTTTTGATCAAGCATGGGGTGTTTTGTCCTTGTTGCAAAAACCGGCTCCATCGGGAACAGAATACTACACGCGAACCCCTGTTATAGAAAGATTGTTGATTGACGCAGATGTGCCTCTAGGTGGAGGAATTTTTCAAACAAATTTTGTCGGCAGCGGATCTCCGGCGGTTTTGCTACAATTACGAAAACCATTATGGATAAGCGCTCACAGCGATACGGTCAGCTATACGGTAGCACGTCCCACAAATGAAGCGGCAATCGAACTCATGCCTTTGGCAGCTCATCGTCCTGAAAAAGGAGTACGGGAATTTCCTGCGGCAGTTCTGCGCTTTAACTTGCGTTCTAGAAGATATGAAGTAATAAGCAAAGGAAGAATAGGGTGTCATCAAGAAAACCCAGAAAGCAAGGAATATTTAAAACCTTATTATATTGCGGATACTAAGCCTCAAAGTGGATTTGTTCCCGGATTTGATCGTTTTGTTTTCAGTCCTACAATGAGTGTCGATATGGAAACCGGTTTAATGCAAGGAAATGTTGACAACGCAGCAGGAATAACGGTAAATATATTGGCTCTTAAAGCTTTGGCTGAAATTGCCAGAAAAAATTGGAATTCAATAAAATTCCGCGAACTTCCTGTTGGTTTTGTTTTTCCTGGTGCAGAAGAGGGTTTGCCCGAGCAAAATGCAACTTTTGCCAGAGGTGCAAGGCAAATGATTAATAATCTTTCACCCCGAGATTTACCAAAAAAGATTGTAGAGGTTGATGGACAAGGTATAGAAGAAGGATATGCAATTCCCGATTCGGCTCTTTTGGCAGCTTATGTTTCCGGTGGAAAAGGAGCAATTGTTGCGCCCCATTATTATGCGCAATTTGAGGCATTCCTAAGAGAGTTAGTTCCTTTGGGAGTTCGAGTTGAACAAAGCGAAGCAGTACATGCTACAGTATCACGCAGCAATGATCCAGCCTGGATTGAAAGAGTAAAAACAGTCGTTCCTATAGGTTATGGAGAACGTTGGCCCCATTTTAATAAAGGTGTGCCGGAGACAAACATTAATGCCTTAGTAAATAATGCAAAAGCAATTGTTTGGATGGCTATTAACATGTAAGAAATAAAAATATGAACGAAGGAATTTCTCATTATCAGATTGAAATTTCAAGCCCAAAGAGAATGGTGACGTCGAGTAAAAGTGCGGGGGAAAAGTTTGGTCCGGTATTTGTTCACGCGGAGTCTATTGAATTGGTAGTGGCAAGTGACTTGGAGACTTTTGGGCAGTATATTGCCGGAATAGTGGCCCAAACAGCAGAAGAAGCCGGTAGACAGAATAAAAGATTGGTTTTGGATGCAGCTACCGGTGGTTCGCCAAAAGCGGTTTGGTTTAGTCTTGGCGAAATGGCTGCCACTGCAACTGCCGATTTATCAAACGTAATTGTCATGGGGCATGAAGAAGCCTGGGGACCGGAACCCGGCAGTGACACCGATTTTGATTATCAAAGAAAAGCAACACTTACAAATTTAGGCCAAGAAGTCAGGCCAATTACCGAAGTAGCCCAAATTCAAAGCGAATCAATTGAGGGAAATTTTGTACCAATGCATTTCGTGTCCGTATCGCGGGCCGAGTTTAAAGACGGAGAAAACGGCGAAATCGAATTCCAAAAAGCGCAAGAGAGAGCGGCTGCCGAATCCGCCCGCAGATATACGGAAATTGTCAGAGCGCTTTTAGGCCGGGAAGATGTAGAAAGTTTGGGGGTTTACGGCATAGGAACTGACGGACATATCGGCGAGGAACCAATCACAGGTATGGGTTTTAGGGCAGGGTTGGCAAGAAGGGATGCTTTCGTTCGGGTAAAGGAAGACTACAGTGTTGAGAGAGGGCACTTCCAGATAGAAGATGCAATGCCTAATGTTTACTGGAAACGGAATTTGGCAGAAGGAGAATTATACGGCAGAGCATTGGAGCAAAAAGACGTGGCCATGACCAGTCAAGAAGTGGTGGTTGGTTTGGGCCTTCGAGATATGCTTTCTTTAGACCATCTAGTTTTGGCGTTTAATAATGCCTCAAAAAGAGTAGCGTTTGAACTGGCGATGGAAGGTTCGGTAAAAGGAGTGTTAACCCGAGACGGAGAAGAAGTCCGCGGCGTAGAGAGAGATGCGGGTGAAGGAGAAGGGATTTGGGATGAATTGGCGGCGTACGGAAAAGATTTGGAAGGGAAAATTATTCCGGAAGGAACAGTCGACAGAATAAATAGGATGTTTGTTGGAAGACTTCATCCGAAGAAATGCGGGTTGTTGTATAAAGCAATCTATGCCGGTTTAGACAGGATTGAAGCAAGCGCGGGTGACCCAATTTATGAAAAAATGGGAGAATTCAGTTTAAGGTATATCGGTAGACGCTCTCCGCTTGGCCAATTTATCAGGATGAGAGAATTGCTTGGTAAGAAAACGACAATTGTGGTTACTCCGGAAGTTGTCAGGGGCACCGCTTATGAATCCCTGGCTGCTTAAGTTAGGCGGTTTTTGAGGCAACTTTCCCGCGATATTTCTTTTTTGCCTTTACCTGCAAATCTATCAAGTCCTGTGTCATTTTTTCAATTCTTCCTCCAAGGTGAACAACTGCTCTGTCGCCAAGTATCTCTTGTGCTTCCGCAACAACTTTTCTAATATTTTCTTCGGTTTGTTCGGGATATTTGGTAATCAAGTCAATAACTACTTGGAGGACATCGACATTTTCAGTCGCCACACCGATTGCGGCAGCAGAAGCAGCGGCAGCACCATTTATGCCTATGGACCAGAAAGTTTCCTTAAGCATTACCGCATCATTTAAACCGTCGCCGATTGCCACCACGGTTGCTCCGGGCAATGAACATTTTTCGGCAATTACCTTTGCGGCGCGAGCTTTTTCTTTATCACCCATTATTCTCAGCGAAGCCATTAATGTACCAAGTTCCGTTTTGAACTTTCGGTCGGGGGTTGAGGTGACCATGTAACCTTCCTCGTCCCAGGTGACACCGATAACATCAGTGAAAAAACGTTCGATTTCTTCTTCTAGCCATTTGGTAAATATTTCCTTTTCTTCACCAAACGCCCAATGCCTATCGGAAATAACTTTAAAAGTCCTCGAAAGGAATCTCTTTACCAGTTTTATTTCTTCCTGGCCTTTTCCGGAATTCATCAGAGTTTCCTTTGCCTCATCTAGAGAAAATTCGGTGCCAACGATTCCGTCAAGTCCCAAAGGCTCAAGAGCGATTTGGTGGGGGCGGTGCCAGGCAGTGGTTACTCCGACTATGACAGCCCGCTTTTCACTTCTCAAAAAGTCTAAAAGTTTTTCCGAGCCTGGAGATTTGCGAGACCTTCGAGCCTGCTGAATTACATCCTGGTCTTTCTGGCCAAAGAATAATAAGGTTGGCAAATGTAAAACAATATCCGAACCGTCCTGTCCCAAACCTTTGTTGTATCTGTACTTGGTAAACCATTGATAGGTAGCTTCAAAAAGTTCCACTCCGTAATTTATCTCCGATCGATAATCAAGTCCCCTAAATTCTCGGGGGTTCGGTTTTACGGATTCGGCCATTAAGTCGGCATAGGTATCGCCTAAAACCAGAGGGCCTTCAACGTCGGTAATTATCACAAGATTACTTTGGGGAATTCCTTCTTGTTGGTCGGGTTTACTTATTAAGTCGGGACGGGGCAGACTAAGACGACTTTCGCGATCAATATACATTTAGCGAATGGGATTATATCAAATCGTCAAAATAATTGCTATTTGGTTCAATTCAAATTATAATCAAAACAGAAATTTATGAAGGCAAAAAAAATTACCTACTCTCAAGTCGGGGATAACTACGCGACTAAAGACCCGATTAAAAAACTGTTTCAGAAGGCCGCCAGAGAAACAGGACTGAATCTTCAAAAACATGGTTTCTCAGAAATTTCCGACACCCGCGGAGAATCGGCTTATGTTTGGTCCCTCGGCCCCGCTCGGGATAAACAGCAGGGAGATGTTTTGATGGCTTCGGTTATCGAGGGTTTGGGAACGAAAAATTTAATTGCCGACGCAACCAGAAAAATTACCGGTAAAACTTATTATGATTGCGTTGCCCACGACACGGTAGCGACAATTATCAACGATTTGGTAACTGTGGGCGCAACACCTTTGGTAATTCATGCTTATTGGGCGATCGAGGATAACGATTGGCTTTACGATACGGTCCGCATGACGGATTTGATTAACGGTTGGAAAGCGGCCTGCGATTTAGCCGGCGCTTCGTGGGGCGGGGGAGAAACAGCCACCATGAAACAAATTGTCGTAAAAGATACAGCCGAATTCGGCGGGTCGGCGGTGGGAATCATCAGCTCTGCAAAAAATCTCATCACTGATAAAAAGTTAAAAGCCGGGGACAGAATAATTTTAGTTAAAAGCAACGGCGTCAACGCCAACGGAATTTCCTTAGCTCGGGCGGTCGCCCAAAAACTGTCTGCGAGTTACGCGACCAAACTACCTAGCGGACAGATTTACGGAGAAGCTTTGTTGACAAAATCGAACATTTACGCCAAGCTGGTGCAAAATCTTTTAAGTGCAGGAGTCGATATTCATTATATTTCCAACATCACCGGCCATGGAATGAGAAAAGTGATGCGGGGAAGGCCGGAGTTCACCTATGTTTTGGAAAAAATATTTGAGCCGCAGGAAGTTTTCAACTTCATTCAACAACAAGCGGGACTTGATAATGATGAAATGTACCAAACATACAACATGGGACAGGATTATGCGATTTTTGTAGCGGCAGAAGCTGTGCAGAAAACTTTGAAAATAGTTCAAGAAAACAATTTTCAGGCAATCGATGCGGGCACAGTTCAAACTGGCGAAAAACAAGTGGTCATCAAACCCAAAAACCTTGTCTTTAAAGGCGAGACACTGGACCTTCGATAGGTTGTAGCTTTCTGCCGACCTTAGCAATTGGTTTGCCCGCAACCTCAACTATATCCGCGGTGAAGTCATTTTTTCCCTCAAGCATGGCCGAGCCGACGGCATAAATATCAACCGGCGCTTTTTCCTTTTCAAACCCGGCGATTTTTTGCTGATTAAATCCTCCGGAAACAATAATCTTAATGTGCTCGAATTTATTCTCATCCAAAGTTTTTCTTAACTTTTTCACCAGCGTCGGATTGACACCATGTAGCTTATTACTATGTTCAGTAAATCTCTTGAGACTTTGGTCAACCAGATTTTCTGCCGTATCCAGCCTGACTCCCCATAATTTCTTACCAAATGCTTTTGCGACCTGCAAACTTTCATTCACGCAGTCGTTCTCAAAATCAACCAGGGCGATTAAATTATCTTTGGGAAAATACCGATTAAATTTACCGACTGCTTCAATAGTGTTTCCGTTACTTATCGCTATCAAGGAGTGGGGGATGGTACCAACCGGTTCCTTGCCTAACCACTCTGCATGTGCTTGGCTGCAAACTGCGGTTATGCCACCGAAGGAAGCGGCATAGCCGTCAATTTCCTGGTTTAAAAAGTAATCAAATCTGTCGGCAAAAAATAGCACCGGTTTGCCGCGTGCCGCCTCAACAATCTTTCTGGCATTGGTGGCAACAGTAGTCGCTCTGGCCAAAATTCCCAAGTATAAAGACTCAAGTTGGGCAAAATAAGCGTATGGGCCCTTGATATGCATTACCGACTGCCAGGGCTTCAGGACAGTCCCATCTTTCAAAGCCACAATTTTCAAATCGCTAAATTTAGAAACCCATCGCCCGTTCCGAAAATATCCTGCACCAACCTGCAAAAGTTCAATTACAATTTCAACCCCGCATAAAACCGCCCCTTCATTTTTCTGAAAAATTTGCATGGTAACATTTTTCAGGTTCTTTTCCCGCAAAAGAATCGTTTTGGTTTTATTAAAATAACTGGCAGAGTAATAACCCCGACGGATTTTGTCAATGGTATTTTTGTCCCAATATTTAGAGTGCATAGTTGAAGCGTATTATAGCGCAAGGCAGCAGTTTTCGCTATTTTTCATCTGTTATTAGTACTTCTAAGTAGTTTCTGTTTCCATGCGGTGAGCCAGCTCTCTAAGCCTTTGTTCTCTGGCTTCCGGGCTATTATCTACGACCCTCTTATTAGAGGCTGTGGGTTTCGCAGGTTTAGTTCCTGGATTACTTACAGTTGTTGTTTTGAGTTTAATTTCTGCCGTTCCGTCCAAAAGTCCAAAAACTTCAGGAGGAACTTGAGTTTTAATTCTTGCGAGCATTTGCGCTCTGGCTGCTTCTTGTCTAATCTTAGTTTGTTTGGCTTGTTCCTCAGCTTCACTCTTGGCTTTCTGCGCAGCTGCTTCTTTTTGGATTCTTTCGGCCTCTCTTCGGGCTTTTTCTTCCGCTTCATCCTCCGTGATTAGAATATTAATAAGAGAATTGGCTCTAAATCCGACTATGGCCAGTAAATCTTCGTATTCCTGAATCAAATCATTAATTTCAAAAGGCACGTCCCCGCCAGCGTAGAGATGTTTAAGCGCATCCACCTGATTTTTGGCATCCATCTCTTCAGGTAGACTCATATTATTTTCAAGTTTTTTAATCTCTTTTTGCATGTCAAACTGCACACGATCTTTTGCGGCAGACGTTTCCCTTGCGTTTAAGAGATTCAGATTTTTACGGGCAATTTTTCTTAATAAGGCTTCCATCTCGCTTTTAGTTGAAGGTCTAAATCGTTCCAATGCCTTTTCAAGCTCACTTTGTAAGATGCCGCTTAGTCGATCTCTAACCGGTTCAGCTATTCCTATGGGGAAACGTTCTGACCTCTGTTGGCCCGAAACTGCCCGTTGATGCAAATTTGCGGCAGCATAAACATACTCCATTCTTTTTTCTTCGGGGAGGTCGTCTTCGATGACATAAATGAATAAACGGTTAATGCTTTCAAAAACCCGTCCTGCCTTATCGTAACCCGCTGTCGGATTTTCGACAATAATCTTTAAGGCCAGTTTTTTTTGTTCGTCGTCGATGGTAGAATTACCTGTTGGTTCAAGTAATTTATCGAATACCACCGGATAAATATAAGGATATTGTTTTTCCAGTTTTCCATCGGCACTAATTTTATTAGAGCTTCTTATGAAACGGCGGATAACATCAGCTTTTATCAGAGGATTAGCATCGTTTAATGCTCCTTCAAGCACTGCCAATTGTGCCTGAGCAGTACCCAACCTTTGCAAGCCTTCATAAATGTCACGGACTTTCATCGCCTGAACCGTATAGCCTTTTTCGCCTGCGGGTCTAGTTTCATCTATCATTGTGACAGCAGCAACTGCGCTATCGACAATCGCTCGACACAGCCTTCTGTCCCTTAAAATTCGTCTGTTTCGATGAATCCCTTCTCGATAATCTACTAGTCGCCGAACGTATTCAAGATCTCTATCTACGAATCCAGCCGTTGGCAAAAAATATTCAAGTGGTCTTTGGGCAGCATTTGCATATGGACTTCTTGGTAGTTCATTCATAATAGCTTAGCTTAGATAAAATAAATTAATATCTCTTAATAATCTTTTGAGAAAAGTAAAAAATAGGGTGGCATTTCCTTGTTTGAAGGTGTCAATTGTTAGGGAAGTTGTCTTTCTCCGGCTAGCTTCTCGCATTTGGCGGCCCAATTATAGGCTGTTCTTGGTCCTGTGTCAACAGTCTACTAGCTACTTGACAGGATTGGGTTGAAAGCTTACTTTATTCAGCCTTTTCTCAGAAAATAGTGTTATACTGCCCCCGTGAAGAATGAATCTAAAATAATCGGTATTGCCTTAATCCTTGTCGTTATCGTCGGATTTATCGCTTTCGGCGTAGGAATGGCTTTTCAGAGAGCCCGTTTGGCAAGGGGATTTTATTATGGAAGACCAATGATGAATTTCCAATATGGAGTCAGACCACAAAATTTTGGTTTTGGACCAAACATCGGTTTTAACGGAATGCAGATGAGGAGGGGAGTGCTTAATGGGACAATCACCGGTATTTCCGGCAACCAGGTAACACTTAAACTTCCCGACGGTTCAACCAGAGCAGTCAACCTTTCATCTTCAACTCAGTATTCACAACTTAGTACCGCCAGTCAAAGTAATCTGCAAAACGGTCAAAACGTCACCATCACCGGACAAACTTCCTCAAACGGTTCAGTCAGCGCCCAAACTCTGCGCATTAACCCCGGACAGTAAGTTAAATTTATTATTTCTGCGGTGTCATATTTGGAGAAGGTTGGAGCATGGTAAAATTATTTCCTTCAGTGTCTTTGCAACTAACAAACAGTCCCACATTGGGAATATCGCTTGGCTTACTTAAAACTTTCCCACCGGCTTTTGTTACGGCTTCTGCAGCTTTTTCAGCGTCTTCAACCCCGATAACGCAGCGGTAGGCATTAATTTCCTTATCGTCCTTCATACTTTTATAAATTCCGCCGTTGATTCCCATATCTTCCATTTTGCCGGTATTTTCCCCGGTTTTTATCACAAGATAACCGCCGTATTCGTCTCCCATTTTATCCATTTCCCAACCAAAAGCCTCGCCGTAAAATTTTTTGGCTCTGTCCATATCTTTGGCCTCAATTTCAAAATGCACAACTCTATTTGGCATAATTTCCCCTTTCTTTTAGAAGAATAATCCTTTTTATAGAAGAAAACTGTAATGTAAATTACCGGTATTGAAAAACAAAACAAACGCCTTCTGTTTATAAGTAAAGCGTTTGTTTTTAGACGGAAAAGATTTATTGAGTTGGCGTTGGTGTAATAGTTGGTTTTGCTCCCCATGGTCCACGGAAACCGCCTCTTCCACCCATTTTTCCTCTTGGCCCACCTGGTCCACCCATTCCTCCAAACATCGGTATGTAGGCAAGATTAATGTTGTTGCTGGTAGCCCACGCTTTAAGCGCAGCTTGCATTGCCTGCATTTGAGTTCTCCTTTGAGTTCCCGTCAATCCGGTTAAGGGATATTGACTGTTCAAAGCCGAAAGCTCATTTAAGATTAATGTTTCCTGAGCACTGGTTATTTTCCCGGCAGTGACAAGTTTATCCAGCCCGGCTTTTTCCTGTGCCTGGATTTGCTCCGGCGTTAGTGTCGGACGTGGTGTAATGGTCGCTTTCACTTGGTTTTTATATTGATTGACCGCTGACGTAACTTGGTCCTTATTAAGCCCAAATTTCTGCTCGATAAACTGAATTAACCCTTGGAAAAAATTTGGTTTATTATTTGCCGTTGTGCTTTGGGCAAAAGCAGACGGAACAACCAATAGTGTGGTGGTTAAAACTGTTAGTATTACCAGAGAAAGCGCAATTTTTTGCTTCTTCATTGTTATTCTAAATTCACCTCCTTTGTAATCATAAATTTAGCATAAAGGTTATTTCTTAGAGAATGCTGAGTACTTTTTCATATTTGGCAACAGGCGAAAAGGGGATGGGATGCCTACGGTTATGGACCAGTTGTTGTGGGAGTAGTGGATGGTGTTGGCGTGGGAGTTGGAGTATCTGTTACGCTTGGCGTTGGAGCCGTTGTCACGGTTGGTGTCGGAGTTGGTGTGGTAGTGGTTGAAGAGCCGCTAAAAACGATGCTCGGAGAATTGTTGTTGGAATCGGTTACCGCAAAGTTACTGGTAGTGTCTTGTATCGTGAACGTATCTGTGCCGGCGTTTTGCGAAACTAGATTAAAAGTGGCAACGCCATTTTGCGCTTGAACGCTCACCGGCGCGGAAGAGCCGTTCACGGTTAAGCTGGAATCGCTGGAAGTTTGAGTAAGTGTTAGGTTGTCGGAGGAGACATTGTTTTTGCCGCAGTCTTGGATGTTAACCGTCAGCGTTACGGTAGAGCCGGTAGCGGCGGAAATAGGGGAGTTTGGAGAAACCTCAGAATACCAGAAATTCGGTACGCCGTTGGCAGTTGCGCAATGGGCATTCCCTGAAGAGCTGCCGCTACTATTAAACGTAATGCTCGGATTATTATTGTTAACGTTAGTTACAGTAAAGTTACTGGTAGTATCTTGCACAACCAAAGTAACTGTGCCGCTAACCTGCGAGGCAACGGTAAAACTGGCGACTCCGTTTTGTGTAGTCACAGTAGCAGGAAGACTATTGCCGTTAATTTGCGTATTCGAATCGCCCGAACTTAAGGAAATGTTCAAGTTGTCGGAAACCGATGCAGTATTTTCGTTGCAGTCGCGGATGTAAACATACATGGTGATGGAGCCGGTATTGGTTGATGCGGCTGAAGGATTGGGGTAAACATCGGAATACCAGGAATTGGGCGTACCCGAACCGGTCGTACAGTTGGGGTTGCCCGAGCTGTTACTGGTAGAAGAAGTGCTGGTGTTTGTAGTTGTTGTGGAAACCGGTATCGGAGTAATTGCCGGCAGAGGCGCAAGTGTGGGGAAAGGTGTTGGTATTGTATTTTCATAAGAAGCGGAATTATTCGGAAGAATGGTGTTATTGTCGGAAGGTGTAGGAAGGCTAATAGTCGGGCCCAGATTTTCAGACTTGGTGGAATAAAATATTTCATCACTGGAACTTCCTAAAGTTTGCTTCATTTTGGAAAGGAGGTATCCCCGGTACCACATTGCTACCGTGACAAAGAGAATAAACGAAATTAGGATTGTCAGCGCCACTTTATGTTTAGCCAGAAAAGCGGCTATTTTTCCAACCGACTCCTGTTTCAAGCGGGGCAAATGGGGCAAATGAGGGAATTTAGGTAATTTAGGGAAATTTGTGGGTTTAGCCAATTTAAACTGCATGGCAAAATTATAGCACTAATAGTAACGTGTGGGGTTGAATTTTAGCTGAGAAAATAACGGTAGTGCTATACTAGTAAATATGATAAACAATGGTGAAGAAGGTGGGGAACCAAAGCTTAGGTTGGTTAATAAAGACGGTCACATTATCAATATAGATGCGCATCGGGACCCTCATGAATTTCATCCCTCAAGAAGACGTGGGCCGGTCAAAGGCCCGGCCAAAATAATTGATCTTCCCAAAAAATAAATTTGATCCTTCACTTCATTCAGGACTTGCAGTAACGGATAAGAAGGGGAATGCTATAATCAATTTAGTGGAAGACATTGAGGCATTTTTAAAAAAACTTGTTGATTGGGCAATTTTCCAGGAGGATATTATTGGGGTGTTTTTGGTAGGCTCGTATGCCAGAAATTCCTTTAAGGAAACTTCGGACGTTGATTTAGTAATCATTACCCAAAAACCGGACTTATATCTAAAAGATGATTCATGGATAGGAAAATTCGGGTACGCCGAAAAAATAATGGACGAACATTGGGGACTGCTTAAAACAAAAAGGGTCTTTTACAAGAACGGTTTTGAGATCGAATACAATTTTACAACTGCGGATTGGATAAAAATTCCGGCCGATGAAGGAACAAAAAAGGTTTTAACCGACGGCAACAAAATCCTTCTGGATAGAACCGGCCAGCTCCGACAATTTCTAGACAAACTTGCTTAAATCATTAATTATAAATCCCAAAGTTTTTTGATTTAATAACGGTCCGAAGCGTCAGCGAGGTACTTGCAAACGGACGAAAAGGGGAGAAAAAAATTCTTGATTCTACTTTACATTCACAACTACTTTTCCTCTGGGGTGTTGGGTTTCGAAATAGGCAAATGCTTCTTTGGTTTGGGCAAACGGGAAAGTCTTTTCGACGTATACTTTTAGTTTTTTGTTGTCAACAAGCTCGGCAATTCTTTTTAATTGTTCGGAACTTGTTTTGGTTGCCTGACCAACAGCGGTTACTGCATATTTCTTGGCAAGCTCTAAGTCCGGTTGGCCGGTCATCGAAACAAATTTGCCGCCTTTTTTCAGGATTGCAAACAATTTACCTGCTTCTTGCGGATTAGCCGTATTAAAAACTGCGTCGTAATCTTTTAAAATTTGTGATGCGTCTTGTGTTTTGTAGTCAATCACTTCATCGGCGCCAAGACTTTTGGCAAACTCAACATCATCGCTTCCGACTGTGGTTGCCACATACACTCCGAGCGTTTTGGCAATCTGAATTGCAAAAGCTCCGATTCCACCTGCTCCTCCTTGAATTAGCACTTTTTGTCCTTTTTGGAGTTTTAATTCTTCTTCAATTCCCTGTAGGGCACTGGCTCCGGCTAAGGGAAGTGCGGCCGACTGACTAAAATCAAGGGATTTAGGTTTAAGAGCGGTATTATCAACGTTGGATACTACAAAGTTTGCCAGCGAACCCGACCCGCCCCTGTATACTCCGGCATTCCCGTAAACTTCGTCACCGACTTTAAAATCGGTTACTCCTTCTCCTATTTCGGTTATGACCCCGGCAAAATCTCCGCCTAAAGTTTGGGGCAGTTCAATTTTAAGCCACGCTTGTAATCCGCCGGCCAGAAAAAAAGAATCAATCCGGTTTAAACTCGCGGCATACACTTCAACCAAAACCTGCCCCTTTTGTGGGGTAAGCGCGCTAGCGTCCACCACTTCTATAGCGTCATTGCCGCCATAGTTTTTAACCTGTGCTGCCTTCATTTACTGATATCATTTTAGCGCTTATTACAACAAACAGCTGTAAGCAAGCTTACAGACAATAAGCGTGAAAAAGAAGAGGATGTGCTTCGCGCGTGAAAGCAAAAGATTTTAGTTTACCTGACCAAAACGGGGAATTTCACAAGTTGTTAGAGTACAAAGGAAAGTGGTTGCTTATTTATTTTTATCCAAAAGATGATACCCCCGGTTGCACCAAAGAAGCGTGTAATTTCCGCGACGGTCTTAGCGAATTTACAAAAAGGGGAGTAACAGTAGTCGGAATTTCCAAGGACAGCGTTGTATCACATAAAAAATTTGCCGACAAATATAAACTCAATTTTATTTTACTTTCGGATTCGGATCATAAAATTATCGAAAGTTACGGGGCATGGGGAACGAAGAAATTTATGGGCAGAGAATTTACGGGAACGCAAAGAAATTCGTATTTAATTAATCCGGAAGGCGAAATAGTCAAAGAATACAAAAGCGTTAATCCGTTGACGCACTTTACCCAAATCCTCGCCGATTTAGGCCAACTTCAGTAACAACTCCTTAGTTTTGACAACTGATGGAAAGGGGTAGCTTTTATCTTATAGTAGTGTTATAATTACTCTTATGGCAGTAAACGAAAATCACAGAAAAACTGGTTTTCCAATCGGGGCAAAAAGAGATGAAGTTGGAGCTCTTGTCACCACAGCATCGGCGGAAAGGAGCAGGTTAGATAGTTTATGGACAGTGCAGGCAAACAGGCTATTGGAGTTTGGTTTTGACAAAGAACTTGGATATCCATCCCCGCAAGCATACCTAGATTCATTACCGCGATTTTTACCCAAGCTTCCCGAATTTCGAGATAAGTTTGGTGACGTTCCGACCTTAATCGATCCAAGAATTTCCTGGCAGCGTTTATTGGAAATAGTTGGTGTTCCTCAGGCATTAGTCGGTCAGCCGATTACAGATTGGCCCGGCAACCGATTTACGTCTCCGGATCTGCCATACGCTATTTATGCAGAAACCAGAAACCGCGACCAATTAAGAAAAATAATTATAGATGACTACGATAACTATACGAAAAATTTAGGCCATGATGAGCTAAGCCCGGAAATTGTAGAGTTTATCAGAACCAATGTTCATGACACGGAATTTGCTGAATCTATTCCTGTGATAAGAAAATACCTTCGGCCTGATGAGCGTGGAGCTACGGTTTTAGAGGGAATTTATTATTACTTATTGCATCCGGAGGTTTTAGATGATAAGCCAGGAGATAGAGGTAACCATTTATTAATGGTTGGATCACAGGAACTATCGCAACCTGTGGATGGTGGAAATGTATGGGAATTAAGGGTTTACCTTGGGAAGCATATGGTCTTTTATAATTATGATGGTCGGATAGGTTTAGTGGACAACGATGACAGTGCTGAAGATCATGCAAATAGCTTATCCCGACCGTTAATAGTTGCCAGATAATAATCCATTTGACAACGGGCAAAAGGAAGGAGAGTTCTGAAATTAGTTATTAGCTGACTGCTTTTTTTAATAGCGCAATAATTTTTGCTTCTTCGGTGGGAGTCAGTTTTGTCAAGGCAAAAGTAACCGGCCACATTTGGCCTTCATCTAAGTTTGCCGCGTCGGAAAAGCCCAAGGTCGCGTACCTTGTCTTAAACTTTCCCGCATATTGGAAAAAGCAGACGACTTTGTCACCCTTTGCATAGGCGGGGAACCCATACCAAGTTTTTGGCGAGAGGGCTGGCGCGTTTTCTTTAATAAGAGCGTGGAGCCGTTTGGCAAGGCCGCGATCCGGCTCAGACATTTTTGTGATTGCTTGAAGAACGTCATTTTCCCCTTGAGCTTTATTCTTATTTGATCGCGCCTGGGCTGCCAGCTCTTTAGCCCGTTCCTGCATTGCTTTTCTTTCCTCATCCGAAAATCCCTTGACCGTTTTAGTGGCTGTCTTCATAGTTTCATTCTACTGTAATTTAGCAAAAAATGCATGTAATATAACTTACAGATTTTATTCGGTTTGTTTGTTAAGTTCTTTGTATGCAAAAAATATCGCCCTTTTTATGGTTTGACAAAAATGCCGAAGAAGCGGCGGAGTTTTACGTATCTGTTTTTAAAAACTCAAAAATACTTTCCAAAACTCACTACGAAATGGAAACTCCGTCAAAGCTTCCGGTGGGCTCGGTGATGACTGTCAATTTTTTGCTCGACGGTCAAGAATTTACTGCCATAAACGGCGGACCTTTTTTTAAATTCAATGAAGCCATTTCTTTCGTTGTTAAATGTAAAGACCAGGAAGAGATAGATTATTATTGGGAAAAACTTTCTGCGGTTCCCGAATCAGAGCAGTGTGGTTGGCTAAAAGATAAATTTGGCTTGTCATGGCAAATAGTCCCGGAAAATGTGGGGGAATTGGTCAATTCAAAACCGGCCATGGAAGCGCTGCTTAAGATGAAAAAAATTGTTATCGAAGACCTCAAAAAAGCTGCTTAATGTTCAAATTATGAGAAAAATAATCGTGCTTACTTTTATCTCGCTAGACGGGATAATGCAGGCTCCCGGTGGTCCGAAAGAAGATACTTCGGGAGGTTTTTCCTACGGCGGGTGGACCTTTCCTTATTTCGACAAATTCTCAGGTAAAGTAATGGCTAAGCAAATGGGCAGACCTTTCGATTTATTGCTTGGCAGAAAAACTTACGATATTTTTGCGTCCTACTGGCCCGAGCATAACGATGAAGTGGGAAAACCCTTTAATAAAGCCATAAAATATGTAGTTTCACACCGGAATTTCAAACCCTATTGGGAGAAATCGGTTCTCATTAACAGAGATGTCGTGGGGCAAATTAAAAAAATAAAGAAAGGTAAAGGGCCGGATTTGCAGGTACATGGAAGCGGAAATCTTATTCAAACACTTTTAAAAAACGGTCTCGTTGATCAGTTATGGCTTAAAATTTTTCCCGTAACTCTGGGGTCTGGTAAGCGTTTGTTTGCCGAAGGGACAATCCCGGCGGCATTCACTCTGAAAGAATCAAGCGTATCCCCTAAAGGCATAATCATTGCTTCGTATGAACGCGCCGGCAAAGTAAAAACCGGCTCATTTGCTTAACATCCTAAAGTAAATCTGCATCGACCTTAGTAAAAGGAGAGCTAGAAAATAAAAGGAATGAGGGCTTTGACTTTTTTCTTATACTCCGGATATTCTTTGGGAAAAGTTTTTGTCATTAAGGCTTCTTCTTGTTTGGCTCTGTAGCCAAAAAGAACAACCACAACTATCAAAATTACCCAAAAAACAACGGCATTTATAAAAGTAGCAGCCCCTAAACTCATCAAAAGCATCCCTGCGTAAATTGGGTGTCTGACTAAACCGTAGATGCCGGTAGTAATCAGCTCATGCCCTTTTTTTAGCTCTACCGAGGCGCTCCAATTGTCGGCCAGTTGTCTTCTGGCGATTACTGCAATAATAAGTCCAATGATTGAAAGAAGAGTTGCCAGATATTGAATAGCGATTGGTTCTTTATTAGGCAATGTCAGTAAGTAATAATGGCAGCCGCTTGCATCAATTTTGCAGCCATTAAGACCTAAAAGGCGGTAGAGAGTAATTATTACGGCGAAAACTAAAATAACAATACCTCTGAATTTCCATAAGCCTGATTGGACTTGCTGAGTTGGTTTTACTGACCTTGCGGATATAAACCAGTAGGCTATAAAGATAATCCAACAGCCTCCAACAAGGTATGCCGGAATATTTATCATTTATAAATTATAACATGCATTTCACAACGGGCCGAACGTAGCGACCTTGGGGCTTGCAAAAGGGCAAAAAGGAGGTTGACAAATTGTACATATTAGTGTACATTAGTTACATGAGTAATTTTATATCAATATCAGACGCAAGAGCAATCCTTCCAAATCTTATTAATAAGATAAGTAAGAATATGGATAGAGCAACAATTACTGTAAATGGCAAGCCAAAAGCTGTGGTTTTGAGCTTTGAAGAGCTCGAGTCTTTAGAAGAAACTGCAGAAGTTTTGGCAATACCAAATATTAAGAAAGACCTTGAAAAAAGTCGCAGGCAGATTAAAGCAGGAAAATTTGCGCTTTTGTCTGATTTAAAAGACTTAAGATAATTTTTTTGCCAAATGAAGATTGCCTTATCCGAAGATGCTCAAAAACAATGTAGCCGTCTCCCCAAAGCCGCTCAAATAAAAATCTACAAAAAGCTTGAAGTTCTAGGCAAAAATCCATATTCCGGTAAAAAACTTAGCGGAGAACTGGCCGATTTTTGGTCTCTCCGTGTCTGGCCGTACAGAATTATTTATGAAATAAATAAAAAAGCAGACAGAATAGAAGTTCATAAAATCACGCATAGACAGGGCGCTTATAATTAACCACCAGCCTTGACAACGGGCGGAAAGGGGAGTAAATTTTTGCTATAATCATTCTATGGCCGATGCTTTGCATGTTATTATTACCGGTGGAACTATCGATTCTGTTTATGATGGCAACAAAGATACTGTTGTCCCGAATGATCATTCAACGGTTCCTCAATACGTTAAGCTCTTAAAACTTTATGAAGAGTGTGAGTTTACAGATATCTGTATGAAAGACAGCCGCGATATAACACAAGATGATAGAAAGAGAATTATCAACGCCATTAATAACAGTTCCTCTAAAAGAATCATTGTTACACATGGAACATATACAATGCCGGATACAGCCAGATACTTAAAAGAAAATCTTACTAATAATGACAAGGTTATTATATTGGTTGGCTCAATGATTCCTTTGTCCGGTTTTGTACCGTCCGATGCCGGTTTTAACTTAGGTTATGCAGTAGCAAAATCGCAGGAGCTCAAAGCGGGAATTTATGTCTGCATGAACGGAAAGATTTTTGCTCGGGAAGAAGTTATAAAACTAATTTCCGAAGGTCGCTTCGGCTCCATTTTCACTAAATAATTTTAGCCTTGACAAAGTACGGAAAGGGATGAGCAGTATAGTTTTCTACTGCTTTAAAATCTTTTAATTCCCAAACCAAACGAGGCAGTCATTAGCCAAAAGCCTATCAGCAAAAACACCAGCGCAATACCTGAAAATGTTTTTGCATAGATTTGCCAAATAGATAGTAAAGTTGCTGCAATAAAATTTGTCAGTCCCCACAAAAAGTTAATTTTCGGTTTTGTATGTTGGCCAAAGGGACTACGGGCAATAGTATTTGATAGTCCCCAAATAAAATGGGGCATACCATTTGCGAGGAATCCGCCGATTAAAAAATACCAGATATAATAGGCGTGCATATATTCATTATACTTTACCAACTAAGGTACTTGCAAAAGTACGGAAAGGGGAGTAAATTCTAATTGCTGCCGAGAGGCAGTTTTTTAATGAACACAGATGCTTCGATAGTAGAGTTTTTTTATAATGTAATTCCCGGTAGTTTGTTCATTGTTCTAATGAGTTATTTCAAAATATTTGATGTTTCATCGTTACTGTCATTTAATAAACAACCAGACTCTTTAGTATTGATATTTTTGTATTTATTTTTAGGTCTTACATCCGGTTTTATTTTTCAAGGAATGACAAAATTGGCAAGGAAATACCTTATGTGGAATTATAACGTAATGAGTAATGTTATAAAGAAAAAAGAAAACGAAAAGAAATTTATAAAGGTAAAGAAATCTCTGGATATCGGTGCTAACGTAAACGATGAAGAAAAATTAATTGCAACATTTTATTTTATGGATAATTGGTTGCGCGGGGAAAAGGCTGCTTTTCAAGTAAATCATTTTTCGTCACGATTTGCCTTTTGGTCAAATACGTTTTTTGCACTTCTCGCTTTTTTTCTACTAATTTCAATTAAATTATGTTTTGCTAAAAAAATTATGTACTTTATTTTCCTGTTTAGGATTAACGGTCCAATAATACTATTATTAATTGGTTTATTGTTTTACTCAAATTATATGAGCAGTCAATATCTTGAAGGATTTTATGACTCGATGTTTAAGTCATTCTATATGTTAACGGTTTTTAATAAAAGAAATAATACTACTAGTGTAAGACGACGCAGGCAGGTGCGCAGGTGAAGATAAATCAACTCCACGGTTTGTAATTCTGCTAAAATTTTCTATTGTTTGGTGTCTTTGTGGGAGAGCGAGAGGTAAACTACGAAAATTATAATTAATACCGCTAAGACTGCCGAAGTGATTTCGTCGCCAAATCCAACTCCTCCCAAAATTGGCTTGCCAAAATAATCCGCAAACGACGCGCCAAACGGCCGGGTTATCACATAAGCAAACCAAAAGGAAAAAATTGCATTCCACTTTGCAAATTTAAATCCTAATGCAGGGATAATAAATATCACTGCGAACAAAATTCCTGATAACAAATATCCTAGGCCGAAAGTGGCGGCGGTTAAATCGCCAAGTGCGGTGCCAAGCGCAAAAGTGGCCATCACGGTGGCCCAATAAAATAATTCACGCCGAAGCGTCAAAATACTGTGGATGGATAAAGTTTTTTCCACCAAGTACCAAAGTGCAAAAATTATTGCCAAAGAAACAGCAAAGAAAATGCTTGAAATAATGTAGGGGATGCCAAAGCCGACATGCAAAACATCGGCGGCCATGGTGCCAAAAATCGCCACCATCACGACAGCCAACCAATAAATCCAGGCGACATAACGTTTGACAAAAAGCTGTAAGATGAGAGATATCACCAGTCCGATTGCGCCCAGGGCAACTGCAATATAAGGATTAATGTGAAAAACCAGATAGTCGGAAGTGGATTCACCAAGCGCAGTGGACAAGAGTTTAATAATCCAGAAAAAAATTGTCAGCTCCGGAACTTTACGGAGAGTTTGGCGGGTTAAGAAATTCAGCATTTTTATATGGTATATGCGGCATAGAAAAATGTCAATAAATGGAGAGGAAAAATTCTGCTATAATCTAGTTGTGGCCAAGAATTCGACAGTGCATAAATATTTATTTACGGTAACACCTTTTTCTAAGGCCTTGGCACTAAGTATGTTTATTGTATTTCCGATTATCGCCTTTTATCTTGGCGTGTGGTATCAAAAAACTTTGTCTTCGTACCAAAATCCTCCGGTGATGCTACAAACGGCTGCGCCAACCGGTGTGCCTTTGCCAACCGGTTGTAAATCCGACAGCGACTGTAAAGTAGGCGAAAAATGCATGGTTATTGGGCCACTGATTGCCAACCAGCCGGTTAGAAGGGTTTGCGTTTCGCCCGGGCAAGTGCTACCGCAATAAATTGTAAATTCACTTCTGCTATAATCCTCTTATGTCATTATCAATCGGAATTGTCGGACTTCCTAATGTTGGCAAAAGCACCTTGTTTAATGCGCTTTTGAAAAAGCAGACGGCGTTTGTGGCAAATTATCCTTTTGCCACTATTGAACCAAACATCGGCGTGGTTCCGGTTCCCGATGAGCGTTTAAAAAAGCTTGCCGAAATCACTCAAACTGAACACAAGATGCCGCAGGTTCCTCCGATAATTCCTGCAACTGTCTCATTCGTGGACATTGCGGGACTAGTCAAAGGCGCGGCGCAGGGCGAAGGTTTGGGAAATAAATTCTTGTCTCATATCCGCGAATGCGACGCAATCGCGCAAGTCGTGAGATACTTTAAAGACTCAAACGTCATCCGCGAGAAAAGTTCAACTACACCTCAGGCAGACTACGAAGTAGTCAATACAGAATTAATTCTGGCGGATTTGGAAACGCTCAATAAGCAATCAGAACCAAAACGTAATTCGAGTAAAGAAGAAGGTTATAGATGGTCGGCAATCCAAAAATTCATTGTTGCCTTAAACGAAGGCAAACTCGCAAGTTTGGTTCAATTATCCGAAGAAGAAGCCAGGGAAGCCAAAAGTTTGCAACTCCTGACAATGAAACCAATGTTTACGATTGCTAACGTTGACGAATCAGATCTCAAAAAAGAATTTCCGGCAGACACAATTGCCGTGTGCGCCAAGACAGAAAGTGAACTTTCGGAACTGACTGCCGATGAACAAAAAGACTATCTCAAAGAGCTCGGTGTTGAAGAATCGGGCTTGGAAAAAGTCATTAAAGAAGGCTATAAGATACTCAATTTGGTCTCTTATCTTACCTGTGGGGAGAAAGAAGTGCGGGCCTGGACCATTACCAAAGGAACGAATGCTCTTAACGCGGCCGGCGTAATCCACACGGACTTTATGCTGAAATTTATTAAGGCGGAGGTAGTTCACTTTCAAGATTTTATGCAGAATGGTGGGTGGAAAGGTTCACGTGAACACGGCAAGGCGCTTTTGGAGGGAAAAGATTATATTGTTATTGATGGTGATGTCATCGAGTTCAAAATAGGGGCATAAATTTGCTTCAGTCGGTAACCACACGTTGCAGATGACGCTCGCTTAATTTTTACAATATTTAAGGTTATTTCGCTTGCTAAACGAAAATCTTTTTTCAAATTTTACCTAAAACATTGTTTGCTTTTGACGATTTTCGATTCATCTTCAAGTGAGTTACCTCCTTCCGCTCAGAAGAAAATCTTGCTAACTCCCCGCGCCGTTTTGTAAGCTTCGGTAGGTTCTAAAACGAAGTGCAACACTTGAGGTAAAATCAATTACCGAAAGGAGGTGTTGCGCTATGTATAATCATTTAACTCTTGTAGAGCGGGAAGAGCTTTATGCGCTTAAGCATGCAGGACTAAGTCTGGGAGATATTGCAGATAAATTAGGACGAAACAAAGGCACTCTGTCTCGTGAACTCAAAAGAAACAGAACATATACCAAGGGATTGGAGAAAACTTCAGCCGTATATATTCCCTGCCGTGCACAACAAAAAGCTGATAAGAGAGCAGCTATTCAACGCTCTCAAGCATCCTGGAAAGGACCGGAGGTCTACTCTTATGTTAAAAAGAAACTAATAGAGAAACAGTGGTCTCCTGAAACAATTGCCGGAAGATTGTCAAAAGATCATCCCGATCTTTCAATTGTCCATGAAACTATTTATCAGGCAATCTACAAACCACAGAACAAGCAATTTAAGCTCTGGCAATATCTAACAGTAAAACGCAAGAAAAGAATGAAAAAGCTGGGAAGAAGGGTTAATAGAGATAGCCGTATTCCTGAAGCTATTTCGATTGATAGTAGACCCAAATCGATTGACACAAGATTACAACTTGGCCATTGGGAGACAGATAACAGCACTTTTTCAAGATTGCACCATAAAGGTAGATCAGGGCTTGCTTAAAATAAGCTACTATAGTAAAATTAAAGCCTAATGAGAAGTTATCAATTGGTTTTAGTTCTGAAAACATCTTTGTCCGAAGCGAACCGAAAAAAATTCCTGGAAACAGTTAAAACTTGGCTTAAAGACGCCAAATTCAGCAAAGAAGAGGAATGGGGTGAAAAAGTCCTGGCTTATGCTATCAAAAGAGAAGACAAAGGCTTTTTCCAAAACTTCGTTTTTGAAACAAAACAGGATTTGGTCAAAGAGCTTGAAAAAAAGATTATCGCGAGCGATAATGTGCTTAGACACCTTTTGCTAAGGCAAAAGTAATTTCAAATTTCAAATTTTTAATTTAAATTAATAAGGTATGGCAAGAAGTTTAAACAAAGTGCAATTAATCGGCAATTTAACCCGCGACCCGGAGCTGCGCTACACTCCCAGCGGCACCGCGGTTTGTTCGTTTAGTATTGCTACTAACAGGAGTTGGACGACCGATACCGGCGAGAAAAAAGAGGAAGCCGATTTCCACCGCATTGTCGCCTGGAATAAACTGGCCGAACTTTGCTCGCAGTTTTTAACCAAAGGCAGAAAAGTCTACGTTGAGGGAAGACTGACAACCCGCTCCTGGCAAGCGCAGGACGGCACGCAAAAGCAGACCACAGAAGTGATTATCAACGACATGATTTTGCTTGATTCAAGACGCACCAGCGAGTCGGAAGTAGTAGCAGCCGAAGAGGAGCCAATGGAGGAGGTTCACGAAGCGCCAAAAGCAGCCGCAGGTGGTGCCAAAACAAAAGCAGCCAAAAAAACGGAACCCGAAGAAGAAGTTCAAGAATCACCGAAGGAGGACGAAGTAGCTCCGGATGATATCCCATTTTAATTTAGAATTGAAAATTGACAATTAATAATTATTAGAAATGCCTAAAAAAAAGAGAATTATCCGAAAAGTCCAAAAAAGCAACGCACCGAAGAAGTGCTATTTTTGTGCCGAGAAAAAAGAGCCGGTCTTTTCCGATGTGGCTACACTAAACCGCTTTATTACGGAAAGAGCCAAAATTGTGCCAAGCTTAAGGTCAGGGCTTTGCGCCAAACATCAAAAAAGGATTACACTTTCGATAAAACAAGCGAGGCACTTGGCGCTCCTGCCATTTATAGTTAAGGTTTAACGTTATTATAAAAATGACTTTACTGCCTATTCTTCTTCCAGAAGGCTTTGTTTCAAAAGTTGCTGTTAACGATAAAATTACGGCAGGGGACGCTGTCGCAATTGCCGAAAAACAGGACCTTTCGGAGAAAACCGTCCAAGTTTCCCAAATTTTAGGCATTGAGGCGCCACAAATCGGTAAGTTTCTCCAAAAACACTTAGGTGATGCAATTGCCAAAGATGAAATTTTGGCGGAAAAAAGCGGCGCGTTTGGCAAAGGGACTAAAAAGATTATCAGCGAATTTTCAGGAACAATAGTCAAAATAAATACGGCTAGCGGAGAAGTTGTTATCCGGGGGAGTGAAAAAGCGGTTAGCCTAAAGACCATTAATTCACCAGTTGCCGGAACGGTAGATTTTTGTAATAATGAGAAGATTGTTATTAAAACCGATAAGGATGTAATTCTGGCCCTTGACGGCTCGGGGGAGGGAGCCCAAGGTGAAATCCGTTACTTTGCAGTCCTTGAGGAGTCAAGCTTAGGAAGGGAAATCGCCGGTAAAATAATTTTAAGCGGAGAGGTTGACAGGGTGTCGCTGTTTAAAGACTATCGGTTTGGACGCAAACGGAATTGTCGCCAAAAAGTTTGCGGATATTGATTTTGTCGACCTTTCACAAAAACAAGTTAAGGTACCAATCATGATTGTTGCTGAGGAAGATTTTGGAAAACTAATAAAGCTCAACGGTAAAAAAGTCTATTTAGGGGGAAAGGATAAGAGTATAATCATTTTATGAAAATAAGAGTCAGGACTCTGCAGATACTAATAGTTATCGTAGTTGCCTTTTTGGGCGGATATTATTTCGGGGTAAACAAAGTAACGCTCGATTGGCAAAACTATAAGCCGGTTCTAAACGTTGTCAATAAAGAACCGCCGACCGGCCTAATCAATATTGACTTTAATCCTTTCTGGGCTGTTTGGCAAAGGCTAGCCACAGATTACTATGATAAAACCAAACTAAACCAGCAACAAATGTTAAACGGGGCAATTACGGGAATGGTTAGTGCTTTAGGCGACCCATTTACGATGTATCTTCCGCCGGTTCAAAACACCAATTTTAAGCAGAATCTGGCCGGAGAATTCACCGGAATCGGTGCGGAACTGACCACGCAAAATAACAATATTATTGTGATTGCTCCTTTGGATGGCAGTCCGGCAGAAAAAGCCGGCATCAAAGCCGGAGATGTTATTATTAAAGTCGACGGACAATCAACGATTGGCTGGGATTTTCAAAAGCGGTTAATTTGATTAGGGGACCAAAAGGGACAACGGTGACTTTGACGGTTATTCATAAAGATAATAAAAAACAGGCAGACTTAAAGATTACCAGAGACGTCATTACCGTCAAAAGTGTGGCGATGAATGTTTTAAGCGCCAAGTGTACGGGTTCAAGCTGTTCGCTTATTGCCAAAGGCGACCCATGTACATCTTCCGACTGTGTTAAATATGCCTACCTTAGGCTTTCGGAGTTTGGCGATAACACTAATCAGGATTGGGAAAGCATGATTAAAGGTATCAGCCAGCAAATCAACACGGACAAAAGCATTAAAGGTGTGGTGCTTGATTTAAGAAATAATCCGGGCGGATATTTAACCGACGCGCAATTTATTGCTTCCGAATTTTTACCAATGGGAACGAAGGTGGTTTCCGAAGATACCGGTACAAGCCAATCGGAATTGGATGTGCAAAGGCAAGGTTTATTAACCAATCCCAACATTAAAGTGGTCGTTTTAATTAACGGAGGAAGTGCCTCGGCCAGCGAAATTGTTTCGGGGGCTTTAAGGGATCATAAACGGGCAATTTTGGTTGGCGAAAAATCATTCGGGAAAGGAACGGTTCAGGAAGCAGAAGATATGGGTGACGGGGCAGGGTTGCATGTGACAATCGCCAAATGGTTAACGCCAAACGGGACCTGGGTGCATGGAAAAGGATTGACGCCCGATGTCGTGGTTTCCTTAGATCCGAAAGATCCAAGCACTGATACCCAACTTGAAAAAGCAGTATTCGAATTGTTAAAATAATAACGCCATGAGAAGATTAGTACTGGTTTTAGCCGCTTTAATAGTTTTTCTGGCTGTTTGGGTAGAAATTTTTGCGCTTTTTCCGGGAATTGCGTCAAAGTTTAAACTCTCAAATTCGACTTTATTACAGCCGCAGGAAAAAGTTCAGGTGGTTACGGAAGAATCCGTGACCATCAATGTGGTAAAGAGTGTCGGGCCGTCGGTGGTAACCGTGGTTGAACAGGCAGCCCCCAACCAAAGTCAGACTTTTAATATTGGCCCGTTCCAGATTTTCGGGTTGCCCCAGCAAAGTCAGCCCCAACAACAGGCCCAGGCAATCGGTTCGGGATTTGTAGTTTCAGCCGACGGAATTATCGCCACCAACAAACACGTCGTTTCGGATACGGCCACCTATCAGGTAGTGACCAGCAACAATAAAACCTACACGGTGCAAAGGATTTACCGCGACCCCCTAAACGATATTGCGCTACTTAAAATTGATCCGACACAAAATCTTGGCAATACTTTAAAGCCGGTAACGCTTGGCGATTCCACCCATTTGCAGGTTGGACAGTTTGTAGTGGCCATTGGTACGGCGCTTGGTCAGTTTAACAATACCGTTACAACCGGCGTGATTTCGGGCTTGGGCCGTTCGATTACGGCCGGAGACGAGTTTCAGGGATATATCGAAAACCTTGACAATGTAATCCAAACGGATGCGGCTATTAATCCCGGAAATTCCGGCGGACCGCTAGTTAATTCCTCGGGGCAGGTCATCGCCATCAATACGGCAGTTTCGCAGAACGGGCAAAATATTGGCTTTGCTTTGCCAATCAGTATTCTCAAACAATCAATAGATACCTTTAATCAAACCGGACAATTTAACCGGCCATACTTAGGTGTTGCTTACAACATGATTTCCCAAGAAGTGGCGCTTTTTAACAACGTTGTCCAGGGGGCATACGTTCAGGATGTTGTTGCCGGTTCTCCGGCAGATAAAGCGGGAATTAAACAGGGGGACATTATCATTAAGTTTGACGGGAAGACTGTTAATGCAAACACGGAGCTATCTACACTCATTGCCGGCAAGAAAGCCGGAGACAGCGTGCCAATTACTGTTTGGCGGGACGGAAAAACTGTGGATTTGACAGCCACTCTGGACGTAGCCCCAAACCAATAAATCCACAAGTGGTAATTCTCAATTCTCAATTCTCAATTCTCAATTTTCAATTAATATTGTGATAGAATCAATTTATGCTTAGGCAAAACGTTTCACTGAAAGATTTTTCAAATTATAAAATCGGCGGGCCGGCAGCTTATTTTTTGGAAGCTAAAACAAAGGAAGAATTGGTGGAGGGGTTAAAAGAATGGCGCGTGGTTTCCAAAGACTTAAGAGCAGAGCAAAAAAAAGTTTTTGTTTTGGGCGGAGGGACCAATATCTTATTTTCCGACCAAGGCTTCCCGGGTTTGGTCATCAAAATTTTTTTAGACGCAATTTCTTTTTCCGGCCAAACGCTTTCCGTTGGCGCCGGGACTTTAATCTCAGCCTTAACGGATTTCTGTATTGCCCATGCCTTGTCCGGGTTTGAATGGGCAGGCGGAATGCCCGGTACCGTCGGGGGCGCAATTCGGGGTAATGCCGGAGCTTTTGGCGGAGAAACCAATGATAATCTCCTACGGGTTGAAAGTCTAAACCTTGACAATTTTGGGATTAACCAAAAAAGCAGGGAAGAGTGCGATTTTTCTTACCGAAGCAGCATTTTTAAAACCAAAGCTTTAAACGAAGTGATTATTTCCGCAGACTTTGTGCTCAAAAAAGGCGATAGAGAGGAAATAGCAAAACAAATTCGGGAGAAAATCGAATTTCGTCAGACTAAGCACCCGCTGGATAACCCCAATGCCGGCAGTGTTTTTAAAAACGTGCCCTTGGAAAATGTGCCGGCAGAATATCGGGACGAGCTCTTGCAGTATGTCAAAAAGGACCCGATTCCGGTGGTGCCGGCCGGGAAATTAATTTTCCTCGCCGGGCTGAAAGGCAGAAAGGTGGGCGGTGCAGCCGTTTCGGACAAGCACACCAACTTTATTGTCAATTTGGGTAACGCCACTGCTGACAATGTTAAAGACCTAATTGCAATCGTCAAAAACGAAGTTAAACAAAAATACGGCCTTGAATTGGAAGAAGAAATAATGGAAGTCAATTGACGCAAAGCTTAAATCCATAGTATAAATAATTGTGGAGAATATTTTCCTCGACTTAACTTTAATTATCTGCCTGGCCGCGGGATTGTCTTTAGTCTTTCGTTTTTTAAAACAGCCGGAAATCTTAGCTTACATTTTAACCGGCATCATCATTGGCTCATTCCACCTTTTCCAAAGTTCGAGTCAAAGCATGCTTTCGACCATGTCGCAGGTTGGGGTTACGCTGCTTCTATTCATGGTCGGCTTGGAAATCCGTGTTTCCGAACTTTTTTCCATCGGCAAAGCGCTGTTGATTGCTGCGCTTGGCCAGATTGTGCTGTCATTTTTGGCGGCTTTTACCATTTCCGTGGTTTTCGGCTTTAATTTTTTAACCAGTTTCTATCTGGCTACCGCCCTGACATTTTCCTCGACTATCATAGTGGTTAAAATCCTGTCCGACAAACGCGAGTTGCATTCTTTGTACGCCAAATTTTCCGTCGGTATCCTTTTGGCGCAGGACATCGTGGCCATCGGCCTTTTAATGTTCCTGTCCGGATTTTCGGCTAATGCCACGACTTTTGAATTCATCATCAATTTAGCGTTGGTAATTATTAAAGCCGCCATTTTGGTCGGCGGGGTGATTTACTTAAGTAAAAACGTTTTCCCGAAAATCATCGAAGCGATTGCCAAGTCTCCCGAAACGCTGTTTTTGGCCAGTTTGGCCTGGGTATTCGGTTTGGCAGCAATTGTCAGTTCGCCGTATGTGGGCTTTTCGATTGAAATCGGCGGATTTTTGGCCGGGCTGGCACTGGCCAATTCAATAGCCAATTACCAGATTATTGCCAAGGCTAAAATTTTAAGGGATTTTTTCATTGTGATTTTCTTTGTCCTTTTGGGAATCCAGATGTCGTTTGCCTCAATTGCCTCGATAATTCTTCCGGCCATCATATTTTCGGTATTTGTTATTTTAATCAAGCCATTTTTAGTGATGGTGGTGCTGGCGGCCATGGGCTACCGCAAGAGAACGGCTTTTCTAACCGGAATTTCTCTGTCACAAATTTCCGAGTTCTCTTTGATTTTAGTTTTCATGGGATATTCTGTCGGCGCCTTTGACAAATCAATCGTTTCCCTAATTACTTTGGTTGGTCTGACCAGCTTCTTTGTTTCTTCCTACGCACTTATTAATTCCAAAAAACTGTACCGGATTTTGGCACCCAAACTTAATTTCTTGGAAAAAGAAAATGTCAAAAAAGATGAAATTGTCCAGGATGGGGAAGGTTTGGAAAATTTGTCAAATCATGTGGTGGTTGTCGGCGGCGACCAAATGGGGGAGAGCATTATGGAAGCTTTGGAAGACGCGGGAATGGAAGTGGTGGTGGTCGATTTTGACCCCAGAGTGGTTGAAAAATTAAAGGATAAAAAAATCCACAAACTTTTCGGCGACATTGCCGATTTGGATATTCAGGAAAGGGCCAAGACTTGACGAAGCCAAAGTGTTGATTTCCACCATTCCCGATTTGGAAGATAACTTATTACTTTTGAAAGAATTAAAACACGAAAACCGCAGGGCAAAAATCGTGGTAATGGCGCTTGAGGTTGGTGACGCCAAAACTTTATACAAAGAAGGTGCGGACTACGTGGTGTTGCCAAACCTGGCCGGCGGAAGACAGATTGCCAAAATAATCCAGGAAAACCACTTGGATAATATTGAAAATTTAAAACAAAAAGACCAGAAGTATTTAAGCTAGGGGGTTAGCCTCTTTCTTTGCCATGTCCTTGGTGCTGTGCGCCCTCAGAAGCAACTGGTGTGCCTTCGACATGCGTGCGAAGTATGCCCAGTTTGGCGGCAATCTCGTCTCCGCGTTTTTTCCAAACGCAATCATTTCCTCTTCCGTCATACCCAATAGTTCGTAGATATGGGCATGTGGGCCGTCTTGGTGTTTAATCCTGGTGGCAAGTCTACGATAGGGTTTTTTGAGTAAAGAAATTAAGAGGCTTGGGTCACCTTTTTTGTAGGGGACATCCTGGAAAAGCTCTCCGTTTAAGGCTTGCACCATCCGGTATTCGTCTTCGGTTAAATGCAGACCCAAAACTTTGATATAATTTCTTTCTTTGCCTGTTCTAATGATGACGCAAAGCGGCCTCTGAGCATTTTCATCGATTCCGGGAATAGTGCTTAGTTTGTCTTTCGGAATAAACCTTTCCACAAAACCGTGGGGATAATGATGTATCTCCATATATGATCCGGTTGTGGTTAACGTTCTCCCCAAGAAAGCCTCCGCGAATTTTCGATTTCGCAAAAGTCCGCTTCCGTAATATTTGATTGGTCTTAATGGTGACCGTGCAATATCCATAGTGAAGGATTAATTATACGAGATTATTATAGGATGTGTCAAGCCGCAGAAGTTGGGGTTTCCAGAGTTTTCATTTCGTTGACCACGTCGTCCAGATTCCCGTCCATAAGGCTGGGCAAATTTCTCCAGGATTTATCGACCCGATGGTCGGTCAGCCTGTCTTGAGGGAAGTTATAAGTCCTGATTTTTTCCGCCCGCATGCCGCGTCCGACTTGAGTGGCCTTTAATCCGGCGATTTCGCCATGCTGTTTTTCCACTTCCATTTCCCACAGTTTAGCCCTAAGCATTTCCATGGCCAGTTCGCGGTTTTGCGCCTGAAAGCGCTGGGTTTGGCAATTAACAACAATGCCGGTTGGGATATGTTTAAGCCTCACGGCTGTGGAAACTTTATTCACATTCTGCCCGCCGTGTCCACCAGTGCGGTGCGCTTCAAATTCGATATCTTCGGGGTTAATGTGTAAATCAATGTCTTCCAGTTCCGGCAAAACCGAAACAGTGGCGGTAGAAGTATGCACCCGGCCTCTTTTTTCAGTTGTGGGAATCCTTTGTACCCGGTGGACGCCTGCTTCATATTTAAATAATTCAAAAGCACCTCTGCCTTCAATTTTAATGACGTCCTCGTCTAAATTCTCGACTTTAAAACCTTTCATTTGCGCAAAGCGGGAATACATCCTCAATAATTCCTTTCCCCAGTTGCTCGCTTCATCCCCACCGGCAGCGCCTGACGCTTCGACAATGACGTTTCTTTCTCCTAAAGTCTCATTATCACCTTCGACATTTTTTTGGCCTTCGTAGGTTCTTAAGATTTCCTGTTTTTGCTGTTCTAAACTTTCGATTTCGGCTTTGGCCATTCGGCCAGTTCGGGGTCGTCAAGAAGAGGTTTTGTTTCTTCAATTTTTGTATCCAATTTCCGTCAATTTGAATTTGTCGATAATCTTCCATAGGGGAGAATTACTGGACTTCCATTAACATTTCGCGGAGAGTCTTTGGGGCACTGTCTTCTTTTTGCTTCTCTTTGGCTTTTTTCTTGGTGACATGCAAAGCAGCAGCAGTTTGTTTAGCTTGGAATTTCTGGATTCTGGAACCCGCGTCAACAAATCTTTGTTCGCCGGTGTAGAATGGATGGCATTTTGCACATAGTTCCACATGAATTACTTCCTGCGTTGAGCCGGTTTTAAAAGTGTTTCCGCAGGCGCAAATTACTAGTCGCCTGGTCAAAATATTGTGGGTGTCCCGCTGCTTTCATGACAATTAATTATACCCTAAAATCGTATCTAATACAAGGCTTTATACCATTGACAAATAAGAGTTTAAGTTATATTATCGGCTTATGCCAAGACAACCAGGAGCAGAAGCACCATTACCGGCTGACGTTACGGGAGCAATCCCTGGACAAGCTCCGGCAAGATTAAATATTGCAGAACAAACAGCGGATCAGCTTGTAAGGATTTTGACACATACAACAACGTCTGCAGACGATCGAATAAAAGCTTCGACAACGCGCAATCTTGCAGCCCTTAGAAAAGGATTTCAACCAGCGGCTGATGCACGATATCTAAAGCAAGTAATAACCAGCGGATAAAAATCGAGCCACTATATGATTCCCCCGTGTTACAATCAACTCCGGGTTTCTTCGTGCTCAATTTTTTCGTGATATAATTATTGCTAATGATACTTACCAAGTCCGAACCATTTTCAAAAAAAGAAATAGCAAAATTAAAAGAACGTTTTGCTGTTTATATTAAAACCGTGATAGATATTAAAAACAAAATCTGCTCGGCTGGTGCAGACAGACATTTTGAGTCGGAAGAGATTTTACTTAAGGAAGGATCAATACAATCAGATCTTTGGGGTGGGGGAATAGACTTGGAAACTAACATTATTGATTGCAATTCGTTTATCAATGTCCGGCCGGCGGATAAAAATACAAGCAATGAAATTCAAGACCCAAACTTAAGAAAACAGTTTGAGGATTTGACAAAATATTTTTTTAGTGAGGTCATATGAGAAATAAACAGATTTTAGGTGCCCTGTCTTTGGACTTAAAAAGAGTAGCCCTTGGTTATTTTCGTGGTTCAACCCGTATGGCAGACAGGTTTTTTGAAGAAGCGTTAAAGAGAAGGGAAGAACTAGACAAACAACAAATTAAGCCATACCTTTTAAAATTTCTTCAAACTATGGAAAGAATTAAAACGGAAAAGAGTGCCGAAGATGCACTTTTATACAGCACAATTTTTCAAAACGCTTCGCGGGCTCAATAATTAGCTCCGGGGTTCCTTCCAAATTTAGAGTCTAGCCGGCGGCCGGCGGACTAAATATTTAATTACAGCAGCGGCTTGTGTGCCTTCTGGAAGCGGAAAATCTACACTTTCGGGGACCCACCAATAGCTGTCCCTGACCCATAAATCTGCCCGTCCCTTGGCTTCTGCTAAAGTCATCTCAGAATCAGCACATACCATGCTTCCAATGGTTGGTTGGGAAGTATCCGCCATGGGTTTTTCTTCTTCGGTGGTTAATAAGTGCGCTTCTGCGCGCCAGGTACGCCAGGTTGGCGAGCTATAGGTTTCATCGGGAGTGATGGTTACCAATATTGATGCTAACGGTGACTCTCCTTTGTAGCCACTATCTGGAATTACCAGTTCCTGTTCAACATTATATAAACCGTTTTCCATCCGATCTCCGCGTAATTGAATAGCGCGTCTTCTCCGGGCTTTTACTTCTCTTTCAATTAATTGCCATTGATGATATGCCCTCATTTCAAAGCACCGGTTTTTAACGGCATTCAAGGGATGCAGGTTAGGCAAGTGCAGTTTTTCCATAGAGGAGAGTATATCTAACTATAGGCTTTTTGTCAACTATTTCCCGGGTGCTATAATTACTTCATGGAGTTAGTCATCGAGAAAATTGGTGCTCATAACTGGCAGGATTATCGAACAATTAGGCTCAAAGCTTTGCAGGATGAGCCGAAGGCTTTTAGTTCTACTTACGAGCGGGAAGTAGCGTGGAAAGACGTAGAGTGGAAAAGTAGAGCCGTGGCAGAAAATTCGCTAATTCTGGTGGCAAAAACAGGTGATAAAATTGTGGGAATTATCGGTGTTTATTGGCAGGATAATCAAAAAGAAAAAGGCGAAATCTGGTCGGTGTTTGTCGACAAGGATTACCGCGGGCAGGGGATTGGCAAGCAGCTGATGTTGGCAATCGAAAAAGAGGCCAGGAAAAATGGCACCAAAACCGCCGGCGTTGAAGTTGCCCTTGGACAAGACGCCGCACTACATCTGTATAAAAGTTTGGGATATGTGGAAGTTCGAAGAAATACAAACCAGCACAGACTGAATAAAACCTGTTATAACTCCCTGGTTTTAGAAAAGGCCTTATAGACCATTGAGGCATTTTGCAGATTCTGGTATCATTGTCAAATGGGCAATTTTCTAACCAGAATATTTTCCTTGGAAAATGAGCGGTTGACATTTATTATTGTCACAATTTTTTTGAACTTCTTGGGCTTTAGCATCATCATTCCGATTTTGCCATTTTTAGTTGCAAAGTTTGTTCACCAGGAAGCAGCGATTGCTTTAAATGTCGGTTTTATAATGTCCGCTTACGCCCTATGCCAGTTTTTTGCCGCGCCGGTTCTGGGAACATGGTCGGACCGCTTTGGCAGACGCCCGATTCTCCTTATTAGCTTAATTGGTTCAATTGTTGGGTATTTGATTATGGCGGTGGGCGGCGCGTTGTGGATTTTATTTTTGGGAAGAATTATTGACGGATTAACCGGCGGAAATATTTCCACGGTTTATGCTTATGTGGCAGATATCACCGAGCCTAAAAACAGGGGAAGATATTACGGACTTTTGGGAGCGGCCGGGGGATTTGGTTTTATGGTCGGGCCGGCCATCGGCGGACTGGCCGCGCATTTTAATTTGGTCGCACCTTTATATCTGGCGGCAGGGATAACCTTTGTTAATGTCATCTGGGGCTATTTCGTTTTGCCGGAGAGTTTACACTCAGACCACCGGACTTCCCATATCAATCTTCAACATTTAAACCCGTTTTCGCAGTTTAACCATATCTTTAATATTCAGGCTTTGAGAAGGATTTTTATTTTTGTTTTCCTGTTTTTCTTGGGACTAATGATGATGCAATCCATCCAAAGCGTATTTTATAAAGACGTGTTTAAGTGGCAGCCGGAACAAATTGGAATTGCGCTTTTTTATGTTGGGGTGATGGATATCGTTTCACAGGGATTTATTGTCAGAAAACTTCTCACAATGTTCAGTGACGTTAGGGTTTCAGAATTCGGCTTAATACTCATGTTTTTAGGTTTAATGATATATTGTCTGATGGCGGTTTTTCCTTCGGTGCCAATCCTGGTTATTGGGATGACGATTTTAATTACCGGTGACGGATTGTTTGAGCCGTCAAGCGCATCGCTAATTGCCAATTCGGTGGACAGGACAATGCAGGGAAGAGTGCAGGGTGCCAACCAGGGGACACAGTCATTAACCCGGGTTATTGGACCATTAATGGCAGCGGTTTTTTACGCGGTTTGGCGGGGATTACCTTATGCCGTAGGTGCTATTTTAATTGTGTTGGCATTTATTATTATTGTTTCCTCACGTTCCATCATCCACGAACATAAAACCAGTCTCGGCGTCTGATTTCCTCTTGGCCAAAAACTTGCTTTTACTGATGTATTTTGATATAGTCTTCGGATATGCCGGTAGAGATAAAATTTATAACGTTTCAAGTACCTTCAGAAAGACTGGTTTATTTAAATGGTTCTTTTACTGGAAGCGAACTTCGAAGAGTTTTTAAACAGCGAGAAAAAATTACTAATGCCATCAATCCGTCAATAAACCTCGAAGCTTTACCAAGTTTTAGAGAATATTTGAAATTGCTTGATAGTTCAGTAAAAATCGCTAGAGAGAGACGGGGATTGTGGATTGTCGATAAACTTAGCGAATTTAATATGAGTATTGATGATGTTTCTACAGCCAGATTAATAGATGATAGCGGAGAGGCGCAAGTTGAAATTCTTACTACACGCGGAAATAGAGCAGTACTTGAAAAGAAAAACCCAAGAAGTAAATAGGTCTGTTATTCAAATTACTGTAGTTTCTTGAGGATTTTTTCTAAAGTTAATTCTTCCTGTGTTCTCTCAAGCATATTCTTCAAAATCAACTTGTTTTGTTCGACAATTATCACAAAGGGGATTTGTTTTTTATCGGCATACTTTAACTGCTTTTCCAAAGTTGTATCTTCGGGATAAACTTCGCAGTTAATTTCTTTATTACGCAATTGATCAGTAATTTTTAAAGCCTTTTCTTGCAAGTCGGAATTGGCAAAAGCGACTAAAGCTTTAGTAGTGTAAATATCATTCGGGAATAAATTCAATTCTTCCATTGCCTCAATCAGTCTATCAAAACCGAAAGAAAAACCAACCGCGGGAATATCCTTGTTTGTAAACATACCGATTAAATTGTCGTATCTTCCACCGCCGGCCACCGAACCCGCGTCGTAGCCCTCAACTTCAACTTCAAAAATAATGCCGGTATAATAATCTAAACCGCGAGCCAAAGTCGGAGAGAACTCAATTTTTGAACTCTCTGTAGCGGTTTTCTTAAGGTATTCAATAATGTCATTGACCCTTGCCGGCGGCTTCATCTTATTTAAATTGTCTATTTTTTCTCTTATTTTCTGTTTATCTTTTTCCGGTCCATTTTCGGCTATTTCGTTTACAACATTGTCGATTCCAATTTTGGTAATTTTATCAATAGCCCTTACTTCTTCTGCAACGAAAATATTTAGAACAGACCGGTCATTGATCAAAATTTTAAATTTTTTAAATCCCAACTTTTCTAAAGACGTAATGGCAGCAGAAATTATTTCCGCGTCGGAAAGAAGAGAGTAGGTGCCGACGATGTCGGCGTCGACTTGCAAAAATTCCCTATATCTGCCTTTTTGGGTGTTTTCGGCGCGCCAGACATTTTGCATTTGGTAGCGTTTGAAAGGTATTGGTAATTCGTTTTGATATTGGGCAACAACTCTGGCCAGAGGAACAGTCTGGTCGTAGCGCATGGCCACTTTCCGCTTGCCGTTATCGGTAAAACGGTACATTAACTTGTCGCCTTCATCACCATATTTTCCCGTCAGAATTTCTTCGTATTCCAAAGCGGGAGTTTCCAGTGGCTCAAAACCATAGGACTCAAATACCTTTTTCAGGATTTCTAAAACATATTGTCTCTTTTTCGCTTCTTTCGGTAAGAAATCACGAAAACCCTTTAATGTTCTTGGCTCAATCATATAATTATCCCTCGATACGCTCGGGACGTCGTATTGCCATACTCCGATTGTATCATGAATCGAAGTTTCAGCTCAAATTAAGAGCTTTCGGGGTTGATAAAGTGGTAGCCGAGCTTTTTAATTACTATCACGCAAATGCCCAAAACCGGCACCACAAACACCGCGCCTAAGGGCCCGGCAACTTTAAAGCCGATGATAATCGACAAGAAAACAATAATCGGGTGCAGCTTAAAAGCTCTTTCCATCAGTTTTGGTCCGATAACGTTGTAGGTTATTTGGTGGATTAAATAGAGAAGTGCCAAAAGCACTATTGCCAAAGCGGGATTTTCCGGATGAGTTACTAAGGCAACAAAAGCCGGTGGAATAACCGCCAAAATCGGACCGACAATCGGAATAATGGTCAAAATTCCCGCCAAAAGGGCTATTGAGGCGGCAAAATCAATTGAAAAAATCCGTAAAACTATCCAGGTGAAAATTCCGGCAATGACACCAAAGATTAACTGAATTCGTAGAAAAGAGGCAAATGTTTCATCAATTGTCTCTTGGATAAACCGAAGGTTACTGTGCCAGCCTTTGGGGGCCAATTTGTAGAGTTCAGTATTGATTTTTTCTTTATCGACAATTAAATAAAAGGATAAAATCAGGATTAAAATAATGTCGATAAAAATATTGGCCAGGGAGGGAATAAAGGAAATCAAAGCGTTAACGGAGTTGGTAATGGTGCTATTCCAGGTTTGAATAAACTTGGGAAAAGAAGCGAGGTACATCGGCGCAATTTTGGAAAGAGATTGGAATTCGCCAATTACGATTGGCAAAAATAAAAAGATAATGGTGGTAAAAAGCAGTGCAAAAAAAGCATAGACAATTAAAGCCGACCAAACTTTAGCCAGTCTGGTCAGTTTGGAAATAAGGTCAACCAGTGGTTCAAGAATAAAACTCAAAAGCCAAGCGATAAGCAGGATGACAATCACATCCGAAAAATTTCCTAAGAATTGCCACAAAATTCCCAACAGATAAAGTGAGACTGCGACTGTCAGAAGGATAACCAGCAGTTTAAAAAGGGTGAATTCTTTTTTTATTTCATCGAGCATAATTTTATTATAGCTCAATTATTTTGCGGTTTGCATGGGTAATTATCTCCGGGCCGTTTACGGTCAGTAAAACCAGGTCTTCAATCCTTACTCCGCCAAAGTTTGGAAGATAGATTCCCGGTTCAAGCGAAAATACCGTGCCGGTTTTTAGCTCATCTTTTACTCTACGAGGTGAAAGAGACGGTTTTTCATGCACCTCCAGACCGATGCCATGACCCAAAGAGTGGGGGATGGAGGGGTAACCCTCATCCTGAATATATTCTCTGGCGATTTTATCAACTTCAAAACCAGTGACTGATTGATTATTCATGATTGATGATTTAAGAAAATCGATTGCTTTCTGTTGGGCTTTGAGAACTGTTTGGTAAATTTTTTTAAATTCTGTGGTTGCAGAGCCAAAGAAAACCGTTCTGGTCATGTCCGAGCAGTAATTGTTGAGCTTAACTCCAAAATCCAAAAGTACGATTTGGTTCTGCTGCAATTTTCTCTTCGATGCGACGTGGTGTGGCGAAGAGGAGTTTGCCCCGAAGGCGACAATCGGCTTAAAAGAAATTTCTGCCGCATTTTGCAAGATAAAAATTTCGATTTTTTTGGCGATTTGTATTTCCGATACCCCTAATTTGAGTTCAGTCAGAATAAATTCAAAAACTGCATCGCCTAAACTGCAGGCTTTTTTAATGTTTCCAATTTCAGTTTCGTCTTTTACTGCACGCATCCGCTCAATCAGGCTTTCATCGGAACAAATTTTGCTTGCCCTTTTTATTTTCAAAACTTCAGATACTTTCAGATCATCTTCGTCAACCGCTAATATTTTTATTGTCTCTTTGGCAACAATTTCTTTAAGCCCTTGCGCAAAATCCCTATTTTGTGCTATTTCCACCAGTTCAAAACCGGCAATTTTCTTCGCCGCTTCAGCGTATCTTCCATCGGTAAAAACGTAGTTTTTTTGCTTAGTCAAAAGGAGGTATGCTTCTCTCTCTTCTTTGGAAAAGCCGGAAAAGCCGGTTAAATAAATGATGTTGGGAATGGAGGAAACCAGTATCGCTTCGAAATCTTTTCCCAGCATTGTTTTTACTTTTTGCAGGCGGTTCATATAAACTATTTTGTAATCGGGTACAATTTTCTGCCGGAGCCGGTTGACGGGGGAATAGTCGGGTTAAGCGACGGTAGTACGTTTGCAGTAAAATTTGTCTGGACATCGGACAAGAGGATTATTCTTGTGCCTAAGATTTTATTCGGGTCTTGTTTGTCGGGAAAACCGATGGCAACAATAGCCTCCCCATTTTGTGTTTTTGAAAATCCGGACTTAATCAGCGCTCCGGCTGTAAACGAATAGGTTTTGGTGATATCCTGAATTTCTATGACCACTTTTTGTTGGTCTTGTTTAGTAATTGTTAATTCATAGTTAATTTTATCAATATCTGTTGTTTCCCCAAAAATGACAGTCGGAAACGAACTCATTACAGTGATATCTCTGGCCAGAATTCTGCGCGATTGTTTATTGTAAAGGCCTAAGACACCAAGCATGGTTCCCTTAGTAACATCGGACAGTCCATAAGAGCTTGAGGAAGGAGACGAAAAGTTTGTCAGCTCGTCAACATCCACAAACCTGATATTGCCGTTTAAGTCCGAAAGGGTAATCTGAGTGCCGGAAGAATCCGTGACGGTTCCGACAATGCCTTTTTTCTCGACCAGATTAAGCTGGGCGGTTTTTGAAGCAATCTCGTTAGCAACTTGCTGCAAGAGGGATGGTGTGGGTGTGGGCGTCGGTGTGGCGGCTTTAACACTCACCACAAAGGTTAAGGCTATAAACAGAATTGTCAAATAGATACTACATTTTTTCATAGTTTAAAAATTTTCAGTTGAATAGGTAACCGTCCTTTGCACGGTGGTTGTTTCTCCGCTTGGCAATATCGACCTGATTTCAATAATATTTTGGTCATCGTTCAACGTAATTGTGGTTGAAAAATCGCCCTGGCTTGAGGGCTGTAGAACCTGTTGGTCGGAAGCGGTAATGACAATGATGGTGGCATCCGGGTTGGTTTTTCCGCCCACAGAAATTGTTTTATCAGTTACTACCTCTTCATCTAACGGACTACTCAGTGATAAATAAATGGTTGGTTTAGAAGTGGGAGCTGAGGTTGGGGTAACTTGGTTGACAATGCCGATGGTTGAAGGTGAGACTTTTTTGGTTGATTGATAAAAATAAAATAGCGCGCCGGCGACCAGAAGTCCTATCAAGACCATAATAAACGACAAAACTATTCTTTCCTGTTTCATGAGTGTAACCCATAATACGAAAAAAGTGTTATCTTGTCAAGGTAATCAAGATGTGTTAGGATATTTTCTACCATGGATATCCAAATTTTTGGGCAAAATACGTTAAAAATTAAGACCAAAAAAACAACCCTGGCTTTAGACCCCGAGTCCTCGGTACAAAAATTTGATGCAGATGCCATTATCGCCTTTAGTAAAAATTTTGACCCGCAAAGAATTAACAATTACCGGGTGATTATTGAACAAGCGGGGGAGTATGAGGTAGGTGGCCTTAAAATTTCCGGCATAGTTTCGGAAGAAGATACCGTGTTTGCGTTGTCCTCGGAGAACGTCTCGGCCTTAATTGCCAGAGCGAGCTCTTTGGAGAAATTTTCCGCGGAAAAACTTGGAGATTACAAGATAATAATTTTAAATGCAGATAGCGAATTAAAGCAAAGTGTTATCACGGCGATGGAGCCAAATGTCGTAGTTTTATATGGGACTAAAGCGAAAGAAGGGGCAAAAACTTTGGGTAAAGAAAACGCTCTAGCTTCTTCCAAAATCTCTCTTTCGGAAGATAAACTTCCGGAAGAAATGGACGTTATGCTCCTGGCCTGATTTTGGGGTAATCCCACCCTGTTGGTACAAAATCGTTAGAATATGATTATGTACCATTTAAAACAAGTACCTACGGATGCCCAGATTAAAAAGTTTCTCAGAAGAACTGTTTTTGGTAGAAATATCTTCTGTCCAAAGTGCAAATCCTGGAATATTGTTCGCTTTGAAAAAAGATACAGATGTAGACAATGTCAGATTAAGTTCTCGCTGTTTTCCCATACCTGGCTTTGCAATGTGAAGATTCCTTTGCAGAGATTTTGGTTAATTCTCTGGTGCTGGACAAAACAAATGCCGGTTAAACAGACTGAAGATCTAACTTCTTTGTCTGAGAAGGGAGTCAGACATTACTTTGACTTGTTCAGAGAACAATTACCAAGAGATCGGAGGCTTCTAGAGCATATTGTCCAGCTTGATGAGGCCTACTTTGGCAGATTTGGTAATACCGCACTTCTCATGGGAAAGGAGAGAGGAACCAGAAAGCTTGCTTATCAAATCCTCTCCTCTGATGCCCCAGCGAAGAAAGATGCAATTGATTTTGTTAGAACTTACGTTAAACCAGAGTCTCAACTAAATACAGATGGCTCTACTATTTACAAAAATATTGATAAGTATTATCCTCTATTCCATATGACAGACATTCACAAGAAATTTGAGTTTACCAACACCTCTGAAATTGAAGGAATGTTTGGCGTTTTAAGGACTTTTATCCGGAGGATGTACCACCATGTCAGTGAAGAAAAGCTTGAAGAATATGTCTGTGAATTTTACTGCAGATTTTCCAGACCGGAAATGTTTAAATCTCCTTACCATTACTTGCAAAACACGCTACATGCTTTACCAACAGGGTAGGAGAACCCTGATTTTGCTTCTTGTAAATTTTATAAATTTCAACTAAATTCTTAATACTAATAATATGGCAGATGTCAGAACTCCTCCACATAATGATGAAGCAGAACAAAGCGTTTTAGGTGCAGTGCTTATCGATAAAGATTCGATTGGACTGGTTTCCGAAATACTCTCGCCTAAGGATTTTTATAATGATATCAACGGAATAATCTATGACGCGATGCTTTTGTTATATGAAGAAAGAAAGCCAATCGACGTTATCACTCTTACCCAAAAATTAAAGAAAAGCAAAAGCGGCGACAAAGTCGATTCCTCATACCTTTCGGAGCTCGTCAATTCCGTGCCGACCGCGGCTAACATTGAGCACTACGCGGATTTGATTAAAGAAGAGTCGACCAAAAGAAGTTTAATCTCCATCGGAACACAAATAGCGGAGAAAGCCTATAAGGAAGATAGCGAAGTGCCGGAGCTTTTGGATAAGGCGGAGAGTTCCATTTTTGCCATTTCCCAGGGGCACAATATCAGAGGCTTTAGTGCGATTAAAGAAGGCTTGGCAGAAAGTTTTGACAGAATTGATGAACTGCATAAAAAAGGCGGAGGTTTTCGGGGAGTGCAGACAGGCTTTACCGATTTGGATAACCTTCTTTCCGGCATGCAGCCTTCAAACCTGCTGGTTTTGGCAGCACGGCCGGGACAGGGAAAAACAGCGATGATTGTGAACATTGCCCAAAATCTGGCGGTAGAACAAAAAACGCCGGTCGGGATATTCTCGTTGGAAATGAGTCAGGAAGAACTGGTCGACAGGTTGTTGGTGGGGCAGGCGGATGTTGATTCATGGAGATTAAAAACCGGCAAACTGGTTGAATCCGATTTCACCAAATTATCTCAAGCAATGGGAGAGTTGGCAGACGCGCCAATTTTTATCGACGATACACCGGGAATTTCCATTTCGGAAATGCGAACCAAAGCGAGAAGACTACAGCTCGAACAGGGTGTAAAACTTTTAGTTGTTGATTATTTGCAGTTGGCGGATCCGGGAAGAAGATATGACAACCGGGTTCAGGAAGTTTCGATTGTTTCCCAAGGGTTAAAGAATTTGGCCAGAGAATTAAAAATTCCCGTGCTGGCCGTCTCGCAGCTTTCCCGTGCGGTCGAGCACCGCGGAGAAAGGAAGCCGCAACTGGCAGATCTTCGCGAATCCGGAGCAATCGAGCAGGATGCCGACGTGGTAATGTTTTTATACCGGCTTGATGCCGAAGTTACTTCCAATGTTATTCCGACCAAGTTATTAATTGCCAAACACAGAAACGGTCCGATGGGAGAAATCGACCTCTTATTCCGCGGCGACAGGATCCGTTTCTACAATGTCGAGAAAAAGCGAGAGGTAGAACAGTAAAAGGGTCTTGCTTTCTTCTTGTCTTTTTGTTTATCATTAATTAAGAGAGTAATTTTCTTAAATCGGAGGGGGGTGAATTTAATTAATGGATGATCAAACAGTAAATACACCAGTAGCTGACCCAATGCAACCAACGGGAGTACCAACGACACCAACTGAGCCGGTAACGCCAGTTGTCCCGCCAGTTGAAGAGCCAGCAGTTCCACCGGTTACGCCAACAACACCAGAACCAGCGCCAGTGCCGGGAGCACCAGCACCGGAACCGGGAGCACCAGTAGGAACACCAACATTATAATTTCGCAAGGCAGAAGTTTGATGAGGAATTATACTAGTCCTGAGTGAAATCGAGGGATTAGTATAATTTTTTGTGTGGTTGGACATACGTCTGACCATTTCACCCTCGGATATCCTCGGGACCTCGTTCGATTCGGGCTCCGCTCAATACGTAAAGTATTTCACTCCGTTCAAGTTACGCTCAGTGTCCTTTCTTAGGTTGTAAACTGTAAGAGTTTGGTATAATAGAAAAGTTAGGGCGAGTGGCGGAACGGTATACGCGATAGTCTCAAAAACTATTGATCGCAAGGTCTTGAGGGTTCGAATCCCTCTTCGCCCACTGAAAAGATTTTTCAAGCTTTAGCTTTGGAAAATGTTTTCAGGCGGAAATAGATTTCGAACCCGAAGGGTGGGAATCTGCCGCCACGAAGTGGCAAATGCTCTTGGGGCACTCTTCGCCCACATCTTATAGTTGCTTAAAATAGCCTTCTCTGTTATACTCCAGTTTATCATGTCATCTACAGCTGAAAAATTAGGATTAAAACCAAGCATGGGGTTTGTTTTTAACCATTTTGACTGGGGAAATGTTGAAGTTGAGGAACAAGCTGCTGCCCGTTATTTCGAGCAAGACTTAGGCTTTAGAGTAATTAGGATTGATCCTGCCGCCTGGATAGAGCCAACTGATTTTCTAAGACAACAAAAACAAAACGGTTGCCTGACAATGCTTGCTATACCGGGTAATTTTCGAGAAGGTTTTCACCATACGGAATTATTGGAGGAGACCAGAAAAATAATAGGTGAAGATACTCCTATTTATGTTTTTGACGTTGGTTACCACGGTGACGAGGTAGACCTAGGGAATAACATATTTGGCGTTAATCCAACTTCTCCTGCATTTCTAGATAAACTTAACAGGTTGAGAGGTGATGTTCAAACTTCATACTGGAAGAGGCGAAATTTAGCACTTCAAACAGAAGTACTTTTGGCCGCATATAGGCAGAATTTTCCGGATTCTCCAGTAGATGACAATGATGCAATAATCTTGGCATTTTTAAGATGGGATGGAATGTATCCGGCAGAAGCTCGTATCGAAGAATTCAACGCAGCAATTCCAGAACAAAAACCTTTAGAAACAGTTTCCGACGATCAATTCGCTCAAGACCTTGAAGCGATAAGAAACATAGATGAAATGGGACGACTAAAGTTAACAACCGATTTAGTAAGAGATAGTCATGCTAGAGGTTTTGCAATTGATTCCGTAACTCTGGCCTATGAAACAACTGCTCGGTATGCAAGCCATCAGCAGGCAGTTACGCAATTGATCGGCGAGTTAAACATCTTGGATTCAATAAAAGGAGCAAGGGACAAGGCCACATATAAAGAAAGATATTATGGAAGGTTGCATTGCCACACAGACTGATTTTAGTAGTCCAGTTGTTTGGATAGACACAGGCATTGTAGGAGACTATCCTCTTGAGGGTATAATAAGGGTGGGACAATACTTAATTGATGAGAAATTATTTATCCCAATTGGAGAAAACGGGCAATTAATAGACGGAAACTACCGTGGTTAAATTCTTCAAATCGCTTTATTTTTTAAGCTCGGAATGTTACAATAGAGCTTATGCAATTTGAATTTTCTGTTCATCCTTTGGATAAAATCTCCGCCGATGCCATTTTAGTTCTGGCATTTCAGACCGCAAAAGAGCCAAAACTGTTTTTAAGCTTCAAAAAGCTCGATACTAAGCTGCAAACAGATATTACCAAGGCAATTGAAACGGCCAAATTTACGGCTAAAAGAGGGGAAACCCTCAATTTTTATCTTGGGGAGAATTCCCTGGCAAAATCGGTCAGTTTATTGGGGTTGGGTAAAAAGGCAGAGTTTATCGCCAATGACTTAAGAGAGGCTTTGGGTAGCTTTGCTGCAAAAACGAAAGGGAAAATTGCGGCAATTACTTTGGAAATACCGGCGGAAAATGAATTGAACCTTGGGCAAAATATTTCAGCGCAGGTAATTGCCGAAGGTTTGATTTTGGGCAGTTACGACTTCAATAAATACAAAACAAAGAAAGCAGAAAAAAAATTATCAACCGTGATAGTTTCCGGTAAAACTTCAGTGGATGTTCAAAACGGAATTAAAAAAGCCAAGCTTTACTGCGAGGCAACAATTCTGGCCCGCGACTTGGTTAATGAACAATCGGCTGTTGCCACCCCGACATATTTAGCAGATCTTGCTCAAGAACTTGCCAAGAAAGACCCCGCACACATCAAATGTCAGATATTCAATAAAGAACAAGCCGGAAAATTAGGGATGGAAGCTTTCTTGGGAATAGCCAGAGCGGCCGCGACAGAACCGAAGTTCATTTTTTTACAATACGTACCCGATAAAGTTACAAAATCTGAAAAACTTGCACTCGTGGGAAAAGGGATTACTTTTGATAGCGGCGGAATTAACGTTAAAACCGGCGACCATATGCAGGATATGAAAATGGACATGTCCGGAGCAGCCATTGTTCTTTCCGTCTTTTCGGTAATTTCGGAAATTAAACCCCAGTTTCCGGTAATCGGTTTAATTGCCGCTACGCCAAATTTAATTTCGGCAACATCACTGGTGCCGGGAGACGTGGTCAAAGCGATGAACGGCAAGACGATAGAAGTTTTAGATACGGATGCCGAAGGAAGGGTGACCATGGCGGACAGTTTATCTTTTGCAGTCAAAGAGAAAGCCACCAAGATTATCGATTTTGCCACGTTAACCGGTGCTTGTATGGTGGCACTGGGCAATGATATTTCAGGGCTTTTCTCAAACAATCAGGAATTAACAGCGCAAATAAAAAAAGCCGCTTTTGAGGCGGGCGAGAAAGTTTGGGAATTACCGCTGGAAAGAGACTATAAGGAAATGAACAAAAGTGAGGTGGCCGACATTGCCAATATTCCCAACTCTCGATATGCCGGTGCCATCACCGCCGCGCTTTTCTTGGAAGAATTTGTGGACAATACACCCTGGGCGCACTTAGACATTGCCGGGCCGGCATTTGCCGCCAAAGCCAACAGTTTAGGGCCAAAAGGAGGTACGGGACACGGTGTGAGAACCGTTTTAAACTTATTATCATGATTGGAGTTCAAGAACTGAGAGCCGGAACAATTTTTGAAGAAAACGGAAACCTTTTACAGGTTTTATCTTACGAGCACATTAAGATGGGGCGGGGAAGTGCCAATATTAAAGTTAAAGTCAAAAATTTAAGAAGCGGTTCGACTACAGAAAAAAGTTTTATCAACACTGCTAAAGTAAACGATGTGACCGTCTTAAAAAAAGATCACCAGTATTTATATAAGGATGGGGAGAGTGCCTATTTTATGAACCCGCAAACTTTTGAGCAAATCAGCGTCCCCTTAAAGGTAATTGAAGGCGACCGGTTTTTAAAAGAAGGCGAAACTTATTCGATTAGTTTTTTAGGCGACGAAGCACTTTCGGTGGCGCTTCCACCGAAAGTAGTTTTGGAAGTTACCGAAACACCCCCTGGGGTTAAGGGGAATTCGGCCACCAATGTTTTTAAAGACGCAACTTTAGAAAACGGATTGACGGTAAAAGTGCCTCCATTTATTAAAACAGGAGATAAAGTCCGCGTCGATACTAGAACCGGAGCTTATACGGAAAAAGCTCAGTAGCTAGTAACATTGTGTATGAAAGATAATCTTATTTTAAAGACTCTTCGTATCAGGCCTTTTCTTTTTTTGATTGCCGCAGAGTTTTTCTCCCAGTTTTCAATGAATCTGTTTAACTTCGCCCTTTTAATTGTTGTGTTTAGTGTTGCCAATTCAAATACGGCAGTATCGGGAGTAGTAATTGCTTTTACTCTGCCGGCTTTAATTTTCGGAATTTTGGCAGGAGTTTTGGTTGACCGGTGGAATAAGAAAAGCGTTCTAATAGTGACTAATTTATTAAGAGCTTTAATTGTTTTACCATTAGCTTTTTTTTATAGGAGTTTAGGATTGGTTTATTTAGCAACTTTTGGTGTGGCAATGGCGACTCAGTTTTTTATCCCGGCAGAAACGCCGATTATCCCGCTTCTGGTTAGAAAAGATTTGCTGCTCTCGGCAAATGCCTTATTTGGCATGGGAATATACGCCTCAATTTTTTTGGCTTATGCATTGTCCGGGCCAATACTTCTAATGCTTGGGAAAACAAACATTTTTATATTACTAACAACGCTTTTTTTAATCGCCGGTATTTTTGCGGCATTAATTAGAATAAATAAAGCAAAAGTTGAGCCAAAGAAGCTTGAGGAAAATCAAGTTGCCTTAAGTTTTAAAGATGAAATCAGATTTGTTCTTAGTTTAATCTCCAAAACGAAAAATTTGTCCCATGCCATTTTCTCGTTAACTGTCGTGCAAATCCTTATTTACGTCCTGGCCGCAATCGGTCCGGGCTACGCGGAGCACGTTCTAAGAATTAAAGTTGAAAGCTTCCCGATACTGTTTGTGACACCCGCCATTATCGGACTGGCGATTGGCGCAATCATTATCGGCAGTTTCCTGCACCATAAATCGCGGGGAGCATTAACCAAAATAGGGTTATTCCTGATGGGACTTTCCATTCTTATTTTGCCTTACGGTTCAAGAGTTGAATCAAGACAAATTGTCCACCTGATTAATTTTTATCTTCCACATTTTTTAAGAATTAATATGATTCATATTATGGTTGTCTTGGCATTTATTTTGGGATTTGCAACCTCCTTAGTGTTTGTTCCTGCCAATACCATTCTTCAGGAAGAGACAAGTGATGAGTCAAGGGGTAAAGTTTACGGTGTGTTAAATACCTTGATTGGTATTATGTCAATCATTCCGGTGGTCGTAGTCGGAGGGCTGGCTGATTTAATCGGTGTAAAAGCCGTCATCACCGGAACAGGAATAGTTGTGTTATTGATTGCCGCGATTAGGATTATAACGGACAGAAATTAATATGCTGATTGTTCTTTTGCTCAGTTTTTTTGTTTTTTTGTACATTCTCTACTATATCTCCCGAGATGATTTTGTCATTGTCAGAAAAGATATTGCAATGGAAAAATTATTTAGCCTGGCTTTTCTGACAGCATTGGTGGCATTGTTTTTTTCGAGATTGTTCTTTGTTTTAGGCAGTCAAGATCCCAAGCTTTTAAGCCCGTTAGGTTTTTTTGCTCTCCCTTATTTTCCGGGATTGTCTTTAATCGGCGGTTTAGCGGCAGCGGAGGTCTTTATATTCTTTTATGCCCGCTACAAAAAAATGCCTACCGGTAAAATCTTGGATTTGTTTGTGTTGTCTTTTATGGGGGTAATGCCGCTAGGTTTTATCGGGAATCTTTTAATCAGCTTTGGTAAAGTCAGTCTTTTTTCCAACATCATTTTTATTTTATCTATCATCGTGCTTTTGTTATTCGCAAAATTAATTTATCCTTTCTCAAGCAAGGGGGAAATCAGAGACGGAACTTTGGGCTTAATCTATAGCGCTGTTTTTTCTTTTTTGTATTTTTTGACAAAATTGTTTTTGGACATCGCTCATTTTTCCTTTTTGAATGTAGAAAATATTTTAATCCTGGTAGTTTTATTTTCATCTTTAATACTTCTCGTAAACCAGGAGATAATGAATAAGTTTTTACTGAAGAAATGAATGATATTAAGGTTTTGTATGAAGACGAAGATATTCTCGTTTTGGATAAGCCCTCCGGAGTAACAGTTAACAAAGCTGAAACCACCAAGGATGAGTTGACCGTGCAGGATTGGTTGGAGAAAAAATTTGCTAACCACAAACCATGGCTAGACTCCAATAGGGAAGCGGATTTTTATAAGCGTGCCGGGTTTGTCCACCGCATTGACAAAGAAACTTCGGGAATTTTATTGGTGGCCAAAAACGCGACTAGCTTTGACAATTTGCAGGCCCAGTTTAAAGACAGAAGGGTAGAGAAGACCTACCTCGCTTTAGTACACGGATCTGTCGAGGCACCGGAAGGGGAAATTATTGTTCCCGTGGGAAGACTGCCGTGGAACAGAAAAAGATTCGGCGTTCTGGCCGGCGGCAAAGAAGCGGTGACGAAGTATAAAGTATTAAGTTTAAAGTATCAAGTATCGAAAAAAGGGAAAGAACCATTAACTGTTCTTGAGTTAAACCCGAAAACCGGCAGAACCCACCAAATCCGAGTCCATCTGAAATACCATGGTCACCCGATTTTTGGTGATGCTCTTTATGCGGGCAGAAAAACTGCCAGGGACGACCGGAAATTTTTGGCGAGAGTATTTCTGCATGCCAAAACTATTTCCTTTTATCACCCTAAAGGAGGGCAGAGAGTAGAGTTTAGTAGTCCGCTACCTTCCGAACTGCAAAATTTTTTGGATTATTTGGACCAGCATTGACCCTGTTAAATTCGGCAGAGCCGGTGTGAAACAATTTAACGAGGGTTGACTTGGTAGCCAAAAATTGATTTCATATATTATTAGGAGGTGATTTTATGGGAAGCTTTGGCGGATATTATAAGGGGGATAAAAAGAAACAAAAAAAAGACAAAGAGGTAAAAAGCAATAATTTCGGAAATGCTCCTGTTTTTTCAATGCCGGAAATTATCACCAAGAAAAAGAAACCCGTCTAAGCTTGCCGTTCGAACACGTCTGACGTGTCTTGCGGTGCGCTTTAGCGACGAGTAGAGATTACTAGTCGAAGATGATAAAAAGAAAAAAAAGTACAAATTCCAATTTAAGGCTGGCGGGCATTTTTTTAATTGTTGTTTTAGGACTGATTATTATTTCGATAGTTTTTAAATTTTTGCTGGTTGTCAAAACGAGTAAATTTGACGGCACCCACAGCTTCATAGTCAGTTTTAGCGCGAGGAATAACAGTCGGATTGTGGCTTTTTCTCCCCAGGATAATTCACTGTCGGTGCTAAATATTGAAGATAAAAGCGTCAAGGGTAATTTTGCAAGAACGCTGGAAATTCCAATCGACGGGTCAATCGTTTCGGTAAATTCAGGACAAGAAGATGTTCCTACGACTGTTTTTCATTCCATCTTCTCAATGCAGAAATATGTAAACGGCTTAACTATTCTGGACGCCATCAGGTTATTTATTTTTTCAAAAACCGTTCCCAAAAACAATATCAGCGTTAGGGATTTTTCGGAAAATTTAGGTGATGCACAAAAGTCAACGGTACTGTCGCTATCTTTCACCGACCCGGCGGTTTACCAGGAAAACAAAAGCATCGAAATTATTAACGCGACCGACACTTTCGGTTTGGGGACAAGGCTGGCGACCTTAGTTACCAATATCGGAGGAAATGTGGTTTTGGTGTCAACCGCAGACAATGTGATGCAAAATTCAAAAATAACTTATTTTAAAGATAAAAGCTATACGGTCAAAAAACTAAGTGAATATTTGGGTATTCCGGCAGTTGAGTCGGATAATAGGGGACTGGCTGATATTATAATTACAATCGGTACGGATAAAGAGAATAGTTCTAAATTCTAATTCAGGCTTATTCTTCTTCGGAATACTCTGCCTGTTCGTCTTCACTCTCACTTTCGTTTTCGGCATCCTTTATTCTTTGGCTTTCAACCTGGGCCCTTATTTTGCCGTTTTTATCTAAAGCCAGTGGCGAATCGGTAATACTGGTAAATGAAGGTTGGTCTTTATACCTGGTGGTCTTTTTTAGCTCCTTAATAAAAATAGTGACCTTATGTTGGTTGGCGGATTTAACATAGGCGTCATATTTACAGCCGTTTTTGATAAACTTAATTAATCTTCTGGAAATGTCATCGGGTAAAACCCCGATATATTGTTTTCCTTCCAAAGCAAAAATTTTCAACCTTTTTATGCTTAGCTCCAAAGATTGTCCGGTGCGAAGGGCCTCAACGATAGTCGGTTGGGCAATGTTTACCAGCTCGACTACTTTGGTTTTGCCGGGTTCTTCCAGGAATTGATTTTTAATGCAACTACCGGGAGTTCCTCCGGAAAGATTAAGGGCTTTGTCTTTGAGTTTTTTTAAATTACGTAAGGCAATCGGATTAAGCGGGTCAAGGTCCAGCACTTTTTGATAAGTCGACTTGGCTTCTCTTAGTTTGCCCATAATAGTATAGGCGAGAGCTAAGCGGTTTAAAGCATCCATGTCTTCGGGATTTTCCTGCACAAGGGATTTATTGATAGCAATTGCTTCTTGCCAGTTTCCTTCGAGTGCCGTCTGAATGGCTTGATTTTTTAATGTCATTATGGGGTAAAAGATTGACAAATTCTACACTATCTTTATTGCAAAAGTCAATACAGAAACAGTATAATATCAACATCTAGCCTCTAGCGTTTAGCTTTTAGTTCTTAAACTAGTTGCTGATTGTTAATGGCTAATTACTTTTTATGTCCGGACACTCAAAGTGGGCACAAATTAAAAGACAAAAGGGAGTAAATGACCAAAAGCGGGGAAAAACTTTCACCAAACTCGGTAATGCAATTACCATTGCCGTCAAAGCCGGTGGGGGAATAGGCGACCCTAACTCCAATTTTCGGTTAAGATTGGCGATTGATGCCGCCAGGGCGGAAAATATGCCCAAAGAAAACATCGATAGGGCAATTAAAAGGGCTTCGGGAAAAGATGCGGGAGAGGTTGAGGAGGTCATTTATGAGGGTTTTGCTCCGGGCGGTGTTTCGGTGATAGTTGAAGCGGCCACGGATAATTCGATGCGCACAACAGCGGAAGTAAAAAGCATTTTCCATAAGGCGAACGCTTCTTTTGGGCAACCCGGTTCAGTAGCTTACCAGTTTAAACATATCGGCAGAATTATTGCCAAAAAGGGAAACAAATCTTTTGATGATTTATTTTCCGTCGCCTTGGACCAGGGCGCTGAGGATATCGAAGAAGTTGGTGATGAGGTCTTTATTTATACTTCTTTGGCGGATTTAGCAAAAATAAAAGATGCGCTGGTTGCCTTGGGGATTGAAGTTTTGGAAGCGGAGCTGATCCGCGAGCCGGTGGTGACGATGCAAGTTGAAGAGAAGGATAAGCTTTCTAAAATCGAGGAATTTATCAGTAGTTTGGAAGAATTGGATGATGTCCAAAAGGTTTACACCAATCTTGGGTAAATATGTTTAGTTTTAAGAAAGTCACTAGCGGTAGGGGGCGGGTCAATAAAATATCTAGTTCTATTTCGAAAGTATTAACCAGCAAACGACAGAAATTTATTTTCTCGGTGATTGTTTTGTCACTTGGTCTTTTTAGCGCAGAATACGTGTTGGGGAAGTCGGCGATTTCAATTGTTTTTATCCTGTCGGTTCTGACATCGTTTTTCCTCTTCCTGGCACTGAGAAAAGATTTAAAAGATAATTTTAATATTCAGGTTTTTATCCTCCCGTTTCTTTACAGCTTTTCCATGGGGCTTTTTTACTTGTTGGTGCCGGCAAGACTGATTACCCGGGTTGGCATAACCAGCCTTTATGCGTTAGGGCTTTATTCGCTTTATCTTAGCCAGAATATTTTTACCGTTTCCGCAATTAGAACGATTGCTCTTTTATCGGGTGCCAGAACCGTTTCACTGGTTTTAACCCTGCTTTCCTATTTTTTTCTTTCTAACGTTGTGTTTTCTTTTCACATTAATGTTTTTATCACCCTGCTACTAATTTTTATTTACTCGTTCCTGTTTATAATGCAGTCAATTTGGGTTTATACACTTGACCGTAACCCCTTGTCACAAATTTTCTGGACTTTGTCTTTGACCATTTGTTTAGTTGAGGTTGCGGTCTTTTTATGGTTTCGGCCCAGCTCTCCAACTGTCTTGGCGCTATTCTTATCGGCAATCTTTTATGTCTTAATTGGCTTAAGTCAGGCGTGGTTTGAGAAGCGGTTGTTTAGGGGAGTAATACTGGAGTATTTCTGGTTGACGGCAATTTCCTTTATTTTTTTGGTGCTGTTTACAAACTTTGGATAATTTAGCTTCAAATTTACCGTTTTAGCTGCATGTTTTTTACCTCCGGCTTACTGGAGAAGAGGGAAGTGGAGGGAACTATATTAGGGTCGGGAAATAAATAAACTATAAGACTGATATAGTTTGATATAGTAAACTATTTTAAAATTATAGGATACTAATCACGGCTAATGTGGATAACTTTTTAGTTTTCACGAGATTTACACCTTACTTTTCACGGATAGGCAGTGGCTTTGCTCTGCTCAAGGGTGAGGCTGAGAACAATAGTCGGAGGCAATACGAATAAAATACGAATGCCACTTCAGGTCAGAGCACTATGCTCTTGGTGATCCGGATTACATAATTGGCTAAACTCACGATTTTTGAAGCTAAAAGTATACGATTAGATTGATATAAGGCTCTAAATTAAATGTAAGCCGGAACCATGGGGAGAGAGGCGCTTATAACGTATCATTACCGCAAAAATAATTGATTGCAGGAGGATATAGAGGGTAGCGCTACGGTTCTCAATGCCATTACTTGGTCTTCATTTCTCTCCGTGTTAGAGGTAGATAAAAAAATAGTGACCAAAATACCCCGGAAGAGAGAAACTGATTACGTCGTACAATAATACTTTTACGACATCACTCAGGCTCAAAAGCCGGGGGAAGTGCTTCTTCAACCGCTGTTTTTCGTGTTATGTTTTGCAGAGTCTATCAACGGCAGTTCTCTTCTTGGCAATTATTCTCTATTTTTGAACCGGTTTCTAAAATTTCTGCTCTCCCCTACTATGGGGTTGATAAATAATTATTTTTTGAAGCTAAATGAAGCTAAATTTTGTAAAAATTTATCACTATTGACGCTTTCCGGCCTCGGAGTGAAGCAAAGTAAGTCAAAAACGCTCAAGAATTTTTTTTGACGAAGACAAATAGCACTGCGCCGAACATTCCGTGGCATGGGAAATCGCATTTAGATTTTTTGTTTTGTTTCATGCAGCTAAATCTAGCTGTACGCCATTTTTGCCTAAGAAATCCCTAATATACGCGTCTTGTTCCGGCTGGCGGCCGGGCAGCACGGCAAGTTCGTGGGATAAGCTCTTATCTTGGTCCAATGGTCTATTAGCGATGTTAGTAAGTTCTATTTGTCGTTGTGGATTTACTCTAAACCAATAAGTCCCTTCGAAATTTGGATTGGGTTGCTCTTCAATTACTCCTTCACGCATTAGCTCACCAAGCGCATAAAGCATGGCGGCATACTCCCTGGGACGGTTCATTTCGCCGCCGAGGTAACCTAATCTGGCAAAAGCACCATCTCTGGTGAATGGTTCTGTCTGCATCTTTCCACCCGGCTTTGATAATCCGGCTAACACCTTGGCAACATTTATTTCCGTGATTTGGCCAAAGACGACTTGTTTTTCGCCGCTTTTATCACGACTTTCTATTGCATGGTTTACTCCCGTAATGCCATTCCAAACTCTTCTCGCAAATCTGCTGAGAGCGTTTGGACCCGGCTCAAGCCTTTGATGGGCTTGTGACTCAAAACCTCGGTGACCTTTAGCAGCCATCGCCCCCGCGGTTCCGGTTGCCGGCGAATGAATGAAATCCGATTTGCCCTGTGTTAATGGTAGATAGGGGTTCTCACTCATATCTTCAGCTTATCATTGCAATCTATTCTTTGTCAATTTGCAATTATTGGTTTATAAACTTATCGATTAACAATTTTTCCAAATCCTGGTTTTGCCCGTCGTAGCCCAAAGCCCAAATTCCGACACCCCGCAAGTTCTTTTTATTGATAAAATCATATTTAATCCCTAAAGAGCGGACGTTGTCAAAATGGACAATTCTGGCTTGTCCCGTGTCGTCGGTATAAGTAAAAGACGGGGTTTCGGAGGTATCATCCCAGTTCAGCTGTAAATTTTGGCTTTGGTCGGCAACTTCGGCGTAAGGCAAAATTTTCACCATGTCTGCAGAGGGCGAGGCGACGTTTTCCGGCCAGTCATAGCCATAATAAGGAACGGCCAAGATTAATTTTGAAGGGTCGACCTGCTCCAAATAATTCTGGACATAGCCGACAATATTCGTATCTCCGCCCATGGCTGAAACCGGGCCAGGTCCGTTTAAAGGTGTATGCATATCGTAGCCCATGATGACAAAAGCGTCGGAATTTTGCGCCACCATCGGGATATCAAATAAATCTTTTTCCGAACCCGAAACAAGGTATGTGTCGATTGTCAAAACGGCGTTCGGGATCTGCCTTTTTAGTTCGGCATTGAGATTGGTAATTAGTCTGGTGAAACCGTTTCTAACGGCGTCTGTTGGTACACCGACATATTCAAAATCTATATTGATGCCATCCAGGTCTTTGGAATTAACCAGATACATGGTGTTGGCGATTAAATTTTTCTGGGCGTCATCGGACTGAGCAAGACTTTCGATATTACCGCTGTCAAAACATTTAATCGTTAAGTAAACATTAATATCTTGTGCTTTGGCGCGCCGAAGGAAGTCGTCTAATTTTGGGTCTTTCCACATTGCCCAACCGCCGTCAATATTACCATCGGAACCATTGGTGACAATATTGCCGCTGCCGTCAACTTCCAGGCCGAATAGGCTGACCGAAGTCAGAGTTGCCAGGTTTACCTGGTCTTCTTTTGGCAGCATCCAGTATGGGAAAAATCCCAAAACTTCTTTCTTGGGTTTTCCGGTTACTGTCAGCTGGACGTTATTGCTTTTTACGGAGAAAATTTTGTCGGGATCAACGGCTAAGGTGTTTGCATAAACCACAGGAATGGCTCCCCCGCTTACAATCGGCACTTTTATGGGAGGAGGAGGGGTTTGGGCCAGTCTGGCTGGTGCTTTTCGACCTAAGTTTAATAGCAGTAGGCAAAGAATTACCATTACTGCCAATGCGGCCGCATAATATTTTTTGTGAGCCAGAACGTGGTCTTTGACGTACAAAATAAGCGGAGTCATTTTCTTTAGATAATCGGAAGGGGTTTTGGTTTGTCCGGGTATTTCGGCTGCGGCTTCAGGAGTTATGGGTTGAGCTACCGATGGTGCACCCCCTAGGATTAATTTGGCGGTTTCGGCGTCAGTGATTTGATTAATTGCTTCATCAAATTCCTCTTCTGTAGCGCCAACCGTTAGAACATCGGCTTTTATTTCATTAAGCACGGTTTTATATTCCGGCTTTGCTCTGATGTATTCGATGATTAGTTCTATATACTTGTCCCGCATCGTATATATTTAGTATGAATTTTATTGTGTTTGTTGTCAACTTTATCCTGTTAAATCCGTCGAAGCAACGTCTGACGTGGCGAAGCCGGTACAAATCCGAGCCTGACTCGGTAAGACAATTTAACAGGATAAGCCTTGACAAGTCATAAATTGTGCGACACAATGATACAGTCTATGAATAATCAGAATCTTTCCGAACTTATTAATCAATTCCTCGAGTATTTGGAGATTGAAAAAAACTGCAGTAAGCTCACTATCCGCGATTATAGGCACTATCTGGATGTTTTTAACGAATGGTATGACACTAACCTACCGGGGAAATCCTTAAAAGATTTGGATTTGCAAACGGTCAGAAAATTCCGGGTGTTTCTGGCTAACCGGGTTGATGAAAAAAATATGACTTTAAAAAGAGTGACGCAAAACTACTACGTCATTGCCCTTCGTTCGTTTCTTCGCTTCTTAATAAAAAATGATTACCAGACCCTGGAGCCTTCAAAAATCGATTTGCCCAAGACCGAAAGTCGCAGTCTAAAATTCTTGGAAAAAGAGCAGGTCGACCGTTTGGTTACGTCATGTGATACTTCAACCGAAGAAGGCCTCAGGGACCGGGCGATTTTGGAGCTACTCTTTTCTACCGGGTTGCGCGTATCCGAACTGGCAAAATTAAACCACGACCAGGTAAATTTGGAAAGGCGTGAATTTGGAGTAATCGGCAAAGGCGGCAGAGCGAGAATTGTTTTTGTTTCCGACCGGGCGGCGGATTGGATTAAACGGTATATGGACCAACGAAAAGATGATTTTAAGCCGTTATTTATCCGCTATTCGGGAAAAACAGTCGAAGAAAACGGCGGTGAGAAGATGCGACTGACTGTTAGAAGTGTTGAAAGGATAGTTAAAAAATATGTTCGAAAAGCGAGGATTCCCGTTGATGCAACAGTCCATACACTCCGGCATTCTTTTGCGACCGACCTTTTGACTAACGGTGCCGATATCCGCTCGGTCCAGGAAATGCTCGGACACAAAAATATCGCCACCACCCAAATTTATACCCACATTACCAACAGACAATTGCACGAAGTCCACCATAATTTCCACTCCGGAAATAAGTGAGCGACTAAAGGGTTGTATTTTTCTAAATTAAAGTTTATAATCATTAGACCTAAATTTTCGTATTTATCCTCATTTTTATAGTTTTAAAATCATATGGAAAGAAAACGACCAAGTATTATTAGACGTGTTGCCGGACATGCTAGAGAAGGGCTATTGGCCCTTAGCATTGTGTCGCCGGGAGGAGCTGTGCCTAATCAAAACATTATTCTGCCGCCTCCGGGTCCGCAAAGAGCGCTTTCCCCAGGAGGGGAGGTTTATTTTCCGAAAGCTGCGTTTCCAGAACTCGGAGAGATTGTATTGTTCCATCCGCCAATACACGAAGAATCTCCCCCCAATGAATCGCCACCTGTGCGTACTATCACAGCTGCCGAGCCATCTTCTCACGACCCTATTACACAGACCTCTGACCTTACTCCCGATCCAATAATTGATTACGTAAAGCTGGATAATCTGGTGGCAAAAATGGAAAAAAGACCGGACCTTTTTAGTCAAGACTTTATAGGGGGATTTAGAATTTACTATCCGATTTTTGAGGCGGTAGGGGCTAAATACGACATCCCTCCCCTGCTGTTGCTGATAATTGCTTATCACGAAACCAATCTGGGAGAAAATCCTAATACTGATAATCGCAAGTCTGCCTACTACGGTTTAGGGCAGCGCGATGTGAATATTTGGACAAATGCAGATGTTGATAAAGCGGCAAAGGGACTTGAGAATTTGAAGAATTATCCGCAGAGGCACCCCGATGATTGGCGTGAGGCTGCCTTCATGGGCTGGTTTCTTTACAATCACAGGCTAACGTATCTGCATGAGGGAGTTTCAAAAACTAAGGCCTTGATTATGGCTTTAGGGAATTACAATAATCCTGCTTCGGGAAACGAGAGATTCTACGAGTATTTAACCGACGAAAAAGCACTCGGAAATTCTTAGTAGGTTTCGTAGTATAAGACGACGTCAACAGTGATGGTATTTTCTCCCGGTGTGACATTGGTTGACGGAGGAGTTGCGGTTTGGTCGGAACCGGCTGTCATTCCGGCGGACATCATTAACGGCCGCGGCTGGTTGGAATTTTCCACCACGTTCACAATTTTTCCCAACCGAATTCCCGAGGCATTGGCCAGAGTTTGGGCGTTATCCTTGGCATTACCGACCGCTTGTTGAGTGGCCTGGTTCTGCAAAGACTTTTGCAGGCTGTCGCTAAAATCAAAACTGACATTCCCCACCAGGTTTGCCCCGTCGGCGGTGGCGGTATCGACGACTTTATTAGTTTTTTCAAGCGGTTTGACTTTTATCTCCAAATTTTGGGTGACGGTATAGCCGGTGATAGTTTGTTGTCCTCCTGGTAGCATCGCAGCCCCCATTGGCACAATCTCGTTGGAATAATTCGGAGTGACGGAATAATCGGTGGTTTTAATGTCTTTATCCGCAAGGCCTAATTTTTTAAGATCGCTAATTATTTTGTCGGCAGTCTGATTAACTTTGCTTTGGGCATCGGCAACAGTGGCACTTTGGGCAGTGACTCCGGCATCAACCGTGGCCTGGTCGGGAACGGCGGTTATTTTGCCTTCTCCGCTACTGGAGAAGAGATCGGTTTTAGTGGTATTAACGCTATTAATAAAAAATGGAATCGGCCCGGCCAGTTTAATGTAAAGAAAAACCGCCACAAAAATAATGACAACCGTAACAATTTGGGTTTTAAACTGTTCGTAGAAATTTTTCACCATTTAATATTAATTAATTTAGAATGATATGTCAATTCGTATTGAGCGTGTTTAAGTAGGCGGTATAGTTGGTAATGGCCATATGTTGCATTTAAAGTTAATATATTGTTTAGCGCTTAGCGGACCGTATTTGGTATATGTATTGTATCCCTGTACCTGCCAATAGGGCTTATCACCTGGCTCAAAACTCCAATTATTTGATATTGTAAGTGTTGTTACTCCTTGCGTCTTTGTCGCATAGTGGTAAGTACTCCCGGTATAAGTAGGGGTGCTATCAGACAAGGTGACTAAATAAGCTGTAGCATTGCTTACCGCTTTCCACTTGAAAGTAACAATAGCATTATAATATGCATAGTCCATGCTTGCTGGTTGCTTTTCTTGACAGTAGGTATAAGATACGCTAAGACCAGTCGGTGCCGGCATAGGATTTTTACAGCAAACCATGTAATCTGATGAGCAGGTTCCTGCAGAGTTGGCAATTACTGTTTGTCCGGTTGGGCATGAGCCGTAAGAACAAGTTCCACCTAAGGATGCGCAATTTGTTGCGGCGTGTTGTTGAATATTTGTTTTAGTGTTTGCGGCTAAAGTAGTTAATCCGAGTGAGACGACGAGGGCAAGAAACAAGAATAGCTTAAAATGTGGAAATCTCCCGGATGTTTGTTTATTTTTAGCCATAGATAATATCGATAAATTCTGTCCATTAATAATGTAGAGGTTATTTTTTCTCTTGTCAAGCGACCTTTTTAAGTATTGTTTCAATAAACAGAGAATAAAATCATTTACAGCATGTCATATAAGCACTGCCACAATCTCCAGCTATGGCTTTATGATTGGCGGAGCATCCACTATAACTGCAACTTCCTCCCAGGGATGCACAGGTTATACAGGCATCTGGTGCGTTTTTATTGACCTGGCAACCGTCAGTGCAGACCTGTGTTTTACCGGTTACTGCATAACCAGTACCGCTGCAATCATACAAAGTTCCCTTGGTTCCATTGTCTTCAACACTTCCTCCGCAAGCTTCTCCCACTAAATATTTACCATTTGATTGTTTAGCAACACAGGGATTGTTGGGCATATAGCTTACCCATACTAATGTTGTACGTCCATCCATCACAAATGGACTGTAAGCGAATCCGCTTGGAAAATTGCCCCATCCTCCCGCCGTTATCGCAATCTTCGTACAGTCAAAACAGTAAGCAAATGAAACTTTATAGCTAGATGCATTAACTGCTGTTATTTCATATTCTCCTTCATTTAAAGTTTGTGTCCAACCATTTGCGCCTGATGCAATTTCACCAAATATCGTTGGTGTTGGTCCCAAAATATTGTTCCCAACCACGTTTACTGTCCCTTGAGGAAGGTTTATGATTTGGCCACTTCTATTGACGATTTGTATTTTAAGTACTCCTGTGAAAAGTACAGTTGCTGCGGCGTGTTGCTGAATATTCGTTTTGCTGTTGGCAGACAGGACAACGATTGGCAGTGCAAACAAAACAGCAAAAAGAAGAAACCATTTAAACGGCGGTTTGTCTTTAAATGATCTGGCCATAAATAAATACTATATAATAATAGTAGGACGGATTACTTAAATTGTCAAGAGGTGTGTTTCTTATGCAAAAAGTAATTAAGCTTTTATCTTTGCTATTTTTTCTTGGTTCGTTTTTGATTCTTTGTAAAAGTTTATTGCTAAATTTTTATCCGGATTTTAGTCAGTATTATTATGGTGTAAAAAGCCTTAACCCTTATCTACATGGTATCATCTATCCCCCATTGGCAATGGTTATTTTTTCCTCACTGACTTTGCTGCCGTTTGTGGTCAGCGAAAAGCTCTGGACAGTGTTGTCTTTGATTTCTTTATTTCTTTCGGTGTATCTGATTTTTAAAATTTACAAACAACCGCTTTTCTCAACGTTTGGGTGCATAATTTTAGGTTTGGTCTGTTTCTCCTTTCCCGTCAAATTTACTTTAGGGATGGGGCAGATCAATAATTTTATTCTACTCATTTTCGTGGCGGGAATTTATTTTTTAAAGCAAAAGAAGAATTTTATTTGGTCAGCGCCGTTACTTGCGCTTTCAGTCAGTCTTAAATTGTTTCCGGCTTTTATCCCCTTTTATTTTCTGCTAACTAAAAAATGGAGGTTTCTTTCAGTGTTTATCCTCTCATTACTTGTGTTTGGTTTATTGGCGTTTGTTCTCGTTGGACCAAAAATCAATTTATATTTCTACCAAAACTTTCTGTCAACGCTTTTGACCGGCTGGAAAACCGCTTATTATAACCAGGCTTTGACCGGATTTTTAGGTAGGAGTTTGCCAGCGGGAATTTTCCGGGAAGCGTTGAAAGATGCTTTATCATTGATCTTTATTTTAATTTCATTCTTGGTAATTTTCAAAAACCGCAAAAGCGAAAAGCTTCAAAATATGCATTTGGGTTTACTAATCAGCCTAAATTTAATCGTCAATAATTTTTCCTGGCAGCACCATTTTGTGTTTATGTTGTTTCCGTTTTTGGCAACGCTGTTCTATGTTCAAAACTTCAAAAAAAATCTCAAGTTCATTCTCATTCTTATTATTTCTTACGTTCTAATCTCCTTCAATCTTAAAAACCCAAGTAGCGTTCCAATACTTTTGCAGTCGCATGTTTTCTACGGAGCTGTTTTATTGTGGTGCTTAGAAGTTTTTCTTATTTGGAAAGACTCTCACAAGCTTCAACGACGTTTTCCATCAGCATTGAAACATTGACCGGGCCGACACCTCCGGGAGTAGGTGAATAAAAGCTGGCAATATTTTCTATCTCAGTTGCATCATAATCGCCTTTGGTTTTACCGTTTTCATCGGAATAAATGCCAACGCCGATGAGAATGGTGCCCTGTTTTAAATTCATTTTTGTGATAATCCCCTGCTTCCCCACCGCCGAAATAACCACGTCGCTTTTTTTAATTTCCGCATTGGGATTTTCAGTTTTTGAGTCAACCACCAACGGTTCAATGCCATTTTTTCTAAGGAGTTGAATAATTGTTTTTCCGCCGGTTTCACCTTTGCCGATGACCACTACTTTTTGGTTTTTCAGCCAGTCAATAAAGGGCACATCAATTTTTAAATTTCCATACGCGTTCTCAATCATTTTCATTACTGCTGCCGCCACCGGAACCGGGTAGATGGAATTAATACCGAAGCCGTCAACTTCTTTGACCGGCGAAATAAATTCTTCGATTTCTGCAACTTTGATTTGCGGTGGGGCGGGACGCTGCAAAATTATGCCGTGAATTTTGGGGTCTTTATCCAGTTTTTTCACCAGCGTTTCAATTTCCAGATTACTGACGTTTTCGTCAAAACGGAAAATTTTTGGCTCAACGCCGATTTCGTGCGCTTTTAATTCTTTCTGTCGGACATAAATAGCCGAAGCTTTGGCGTCGCCGATTAAAATTACTGCCAGTATTGGGGTAATGCTTTTTTGCTTAAGTCTTGCGACCCGCTTTTTCAGGTCCTCTAAAATTTCAGAGGAAATTGCCCGGCCGTCGATTATCATATCAATTACTTTTCAATGCACGTTGCCGAAGCAACATGGTCGGTTTTATCGGAAAAGCGCATTAAAATTACGCCCTGGGTGGCTCGGGTCAATTTGGGTATGGAGGCAACCTCCAGTTTGACAATTTGTCCCTTTTGCGAGGTAATAATCACTTCTTCGGAGCCTTCCGGAATGATTTGCGAAGTACCACTTTGCCGGTTTTTTCGGTTACTTCGGCCACTTTTACTCCCTGCCCGCCGCGGCCCTGCGGATGGAATTCGTTGACCGGAGTTTTTTTGCCTAAGCCTTTTTCCATAATTGTAAACACTTCCAACTTTGAAGTTTTTGCCGACAACGTCCATTTGGATAACCCGGTCGTCTTTAGCGTCTTTTTTAATCAAAATTCCTCTTACTCCCATGGTGTTTCTGCCCATGCCGCGGACCGATTTTTCCGAAAACCGGATTGACTTCCCGTTTCTGGTGACCAGTAAGATGTCGTCGTTTCCGCTAGTTAATTTACTCCAAACCAACTCGTCGTCTTTATCAAGTTTGATGGCCAAGATGCCGCTTTTTCGGATATTTTCAAATTCCGTTTAAACGCTTTTTTTGACGGTGCCGTTTTTGGTTGCCAGGAAAACATATTTTGCTTCCGAGCCTTTAGTCGTGTAATTGACAAAAGATTCAACTCTTTCCCCGGCCTCAATATTCAAAAGATTAACAATGGCGGTTCCCTTGCTGGTTCGGGAAGATTCGTTTATTTCGTAAGCTTTAATCTGGTAAACCTTGCCTTTATTGGTAAAGAATAATAAGTTGTCGTGGGTTTCGATGGACTTGATTTCGGCAATATTGTCTTCTTCTTTGGTAGTCATGCCGATAATGCCTTTGCCGCCCCGCTGTTGGGTGCGGAAACTATTTAAACTTTGCCTTTTAATGTAGCCGGTATCGGTCAGAGTGACCACGGTTGGTTCATTGGGAATTAAATCCTCCTCGGAAAACTCGCCGACTTTACTTTTGTAGACTTTGGTGCGTCTTGGGTCGGAATACTTTTCTTTTAATTTGGTCAGCTCTTCGCCGATGACAATTAAAATTTTGGCCGGATGGGCCAGTAAATCTTCTAGATAAGCAATCGTTTCTTTAACCATCTGGTATTCTTCTTCAATCTTTTGTCGTTCCAGCGCCGCCAAACGTCTTAGTTGCATATCCAAGATGGCTGTGGCTTGAAGGTCCGACTAGTTTAAATTTGGTCATTAAGTTTTTCTTGGCATCATCCTGGTCTTTGGATTCGCGAATGGTTTTAATTACCGCGTCAATATTCTCCACCGCGATTTTTAGCCCTTCCAAAATGTGCAGTCTGGCTTTGGCCTGCCTTAATTCAAACTCGCTGCGTCTTTTGACTACCAGGTAGCGGTGTTTTAAGAATTCTTCCAGAATGGTTTTTAAATTCAAGGTTTGCGGCGTGCCGTCAACCAAAGCAACAATGTTGGCCGGAAAACTGGTCTGAAAGGCGGTGTATTTGAATAAATTGTTTAACACTTTTTTCGGCGCACTGTCTCTTTTTAGTTCAACCACAACCCTGATGCCGTGCCGGTCGGACTCATCGCGAAGGTCGGAAATGCCCTCAATCTTTTTCTCTTTGGCCAGTTCCGCAACTCTGGCCACCAATAAGGCTTTATTGACCTGGTAGGGAATTTCGGTGATGATAATGGCACTCTTTCCCTGTCCGATATCTTCAATTTCGGCTTTACCGCGGATAATAATTCTGCCCCGGCCGGTCGTATAAACGTTTTTAATTTCCGTCCAGTCATAAATTGCGCCGGCGGTCGGAAAATCCGGACCTTTAATCAGTTCCAGCAGTTCGTCAACCGTAACTTCGGAAGTGATGGTAAATCTTGGTTCAATGGTAATTTTAGCTTTTTTAATTAAATACTCGACCGCGTCAATCACTTCGCCTAGGTTATGCGGCGGAATTTTGGTGGCCATACCAACGGCAATACCCTCGCTACCCATCAGCAGCAAGTTTGGCAAAAGGCTGGGCAGGAAAACCGGTTCTTTTAAGGTTGAGTCAAAGTTGGGGATGTAATCGACTGTTTCTTTCTCCATGTCCAGCATCATTTCGGCGGTGATGGCGGCCATTCTGGCTTCGGTGTAACGCATCGCGGCCGGCGGGTCACCGTCCATGGAGCCGAAGTTTCCCTGCCCGTCAACCAAGCGGATAGCGCATCGAAAAATCCTGAGCAAGTCTTACCAAAGAATCGTAAATCGGGACGTCTCCATGGGGATGGTATTTTCCCATTACCTCACCGACGATCTTGGCGGACTTGGAATATTTGGCGGCGTGGGTCAAATTCATTTCATGCATTGCAAACAGAATACGTCTGTGGACCGGTTTTAATCCGTCCCTGACATCCGGAAGAGCCCTGGAAACAATAACCGACATGGCGTAGTCGAAGTACGCGCGTTTCATTTCAAAAGCAATTTCCGTATTTTGTAGTTTTCCGATATCAGCCATAACAATAAAATTTCTAATTTCTAATTCTTAATTTCTAATGAATGATTAAAGCATTAGGATTTGATTAAAAATTTAAAATTTTAAATTAAAAATTAGATCAGAAAGGGTGCGATTAATAAAGCAACGATATTCAACACCTTAATCATCGGATTAATTGCCGGTCCGGCAGTGTCTTTGTAAGGGTCGCCGACGGTGTCGCCGGTTACCGCCGCTTGGTGGGCAAAACCGCCTTTGCCGCCGTATGCACCTTCTTCAATATATTTTTTGGTGTTATCCCAGGCCGCTCCGCCGGTGGTCATCGAAATGGCCACAAACAGACCGGTAATAATGCTGCCCATCAGTAAGTCCCCCGAGGGCCTTCGGCCCTAATAAAAATCCGACCACAATTGGGGCTAAAACCGTGATGACGGTTGGTAATATCATTTCCCTGATGGCCGCTTTGGTGACAATGTCCACCGCTTTGCCGTATTCCGGTTTGGCAGTGCCTTTCATCAGCCCCTTAATTTCCCTAAATTGTCTTCTGACTTCATCAACAATTGAAACGCTGGCTTTGCCGACTGCCTCCATTGCCAAACTGGCAAACAGATACGGCAAGGCCCCGCCGATGAATAGTCCGACGAGAACTGTCGGGTCGGACAAAGAAAAAACACTGACTTTTAATTCCTGGGTGTAACTGGCAAACAAAACCAGAGCCGCCAGACCCGCAGAGCCGATGGCATAAGCTTTGGTTACCGCCTTGGTGGTGTTGCCGACCGCGTCCAGCGGATCGGTAATATCGCGGACTTTCTGATCAAGTCCGGCCATTTCCGCAATTCCGCCGGCATTATCGGTGATTGGCCCGAATGCATCAATGGCGACAATAATTCCGCAAAGCGACAGCATGCTCATGGCCGCAATGGCTACGCCGTAAAGTCCGGCCAAAGCATAAGCAACAAAAATAGCAGCGGCAATTAAAATAATTGGCGCGGTGGTTGATTTCATCGACACTGCCAGGCCGGCAATAATGTTAGTGCCGTGTCCGGTGGTCGACGCCTTGGCAATGGTTTTGACCGGGCCGAATTTTTTCGAAGTATAAAATTCGGTGATAATCACCATGCCTAAAGTAACAACCAGTCCGATTAGCGAAGTTGAAAAAAGCTGCAGAGTGGAAATTTTTCCTAAGCCTTCCGGAAAAATGCCGTTGGTTAAAAGGTAAAATCCGGCCACAGAAACCAGCATGGCCACAATTAGTCCCTGGTACAAAGCCTGCATGACCCCGCCCTTCCCCATCATCCTGACAAACCAGGTGCCGATAATCGAGGCGACAATCGAGATGGCACCGATTAACATTGGATAAAACAAAACCGCACCGTTTCCCGGGAAAGTTAAGTGCCCCAAAATCATCGCCGCGACCGCGGTAATGACGTAAGTCTCAAATAAATCGGCGGCCATGCCGGCGTCGTCTCCGACATTATCCCCTACCAAATCGGCAATTACGCCGGGGTTTCGTGGGTCGTCTTCGGGAATCCCCTTCTCAATTTTTCCGACCATATCCGTTCCAACATCGGCTGATTTTGTAAAAATTCCTCCGCCGAGTCTGGCAAAAACCGAAATCAGAGAACCGCCGAAACCAAGCGCGATCAATGGCTGTAAATTCCCGCCCGCTACTCTTTCCAGTACCCAGTAAAATCCGGAAACGGCGATTAAAGCCAGTCCCGCCACCATTAAACCGGTCACTGTCCCGCCTTGAAAGGCTAAACCAAAAGCTTCCCCCAAACCTTTTTTCGCCGCCTGGGCGGTGCGGATATTGCTTCGAACCGCAATCGACATACCGACCACTCCGGCAACCGCGCTAAAAATTGCCCCAAGGGCAAAACCGGCAGCGGTAATGGCTCCAAAAACAAGATACAAAATGGCCGCAATCACTACTCCGATAATGGCCACAACCGTGTACTGTCTTTTCATGTAAGCCATGGCGCCTTCGGCAATGGCGTCGGAAATAGCATTCATTTTGGCATCGCCTCTTGGATGAGATAAAACCCTGTAGCTTAAGAATAAGGCGTAGGCGATGGAAAGGGCTCCGGCGAGGAGCGAAATGATTAGTTTATGTTGAAAAATCAAAGATAAATCCATAAAGACAACCTAACCATTATAAATAAGTTTTAGTCCTATTTCAAGGCTTAAAGTAATGATTAATGACCCGTCTGCAATGCTTTGCATAGCAATGCGGGCAGGTGAATGATTAAGGATTAAAGAATTCTAAAATCATAAATCTTAAATCATCAATCAGGGTTTATTTCAAGACTGATTTTGGGAAAGTATTTCTCTGACGGTTGCTTTGGCCAGAATTTCCAGGGTGTCAAAAATTCTTTTTCCGTTGATTTCTTTTTCGGGAATCAAAAGCTATAAAAACCGAAATGTCAAACAATTATGGGATAGGAAAATTACTTCCAGTTTATTTAAAAAAAATTATCGATTTGGAGCAGGTTGTAATTGTGGCAAGTCGGCTAAGCGTTCTAATAAAGCAGGGTAAGTCATCCGATTGCCTCTAATAATTCTTCTTGCAACCTTTCCGTCTCCATTAACCAAAGACAAATTGACACGGAGTAATCCTTGAAGAGCGTCGGGCGCAGCTTTTAAGCGGACCACTTGTCCTTGTTCAACAGCCGGACGGAAAAGAACAGTCACTGCTTGTTCGCCTTCTCTCCTTGGTAAAAACGAGACTCTAGAAGTTCTTTTTCCTTTTACAAAAATTTCGGTGGCCGCAATTCTTAATCTACCTTCCAGTTCACCAACGCTGAGTGGCGTATCACTACCTAGTTCAACGGATGCAGTATCTGTATCTTCAAACCCTTTTCTATGCCATCGATTTGGATTAGTAGGAATTAGTCGTTGATATTCTCGCGATATGAAAGGCACCATAGTTGAGCGGATTATAACATTATAAGACGTAAAGGTCAAGGGATACTATTATATATCAAGGTTAGCGTGCTTAGTCCTGCTCGCTTCGCGTCAGCACGGCGCATGCAAATTAAATGTCTAAATTTGCATGTTTCGCCCTGCTTAACTGCTGGACTGCGCACGTGGATACGTATTATATATCAAGGTTAGCGTGCTTAGCATTACTTTGGATAAAGTGTTTGCGCGGTGGAACTTCGTCGCCCATTAACATCGTAAAAGTGGCGTCGGCTTCTTCGGCATCATCAATCGCGACCTGTTTTAAAATGCGGTTGGCCGGGTTCATGGTGGTTTCCCACAGTTGTTCGGGATTCATTTCCCCCAAACCTTTGTAGCGTTGGATGGAAACATTTACTCTTCCGCCCGAAAAACCTTTGACCGCGACGTCCCGCTCGTCTTCGGTATAAGCGTACTTGGAATCCTTGCCGGCAGAGATTTTGTAAAGTGGCGGCATGGCAATGTATAAATGTCCGGCCCTAATTACTTCCGGCATGTGGCGGTAGAAAAAAGTTAAAATTAGAGTTTCAATGTGTTCGCCGTCAACGTCGGCATCGGTCATAATAATAATTCGGTGGTACCTTAACTTTTCAAAATTAATCGTCTCCCCTATTCCCATCCCCAAAGCGATTATAATATTTTTTATTTCTTCATGTTCGATTACCTTATCCAGTCGGGCTCTTTCGGTGTTCAAAATTTTACCTTTCAACGGCAAAATTGCCTGAAATTTGCGGTCCCTGCCCTGTTTGGCGCTGCCGCCGGCACTGTCTCCCTCGACCAGATATAATTCGGAAACGCTGGGGTCTTTTTCCTGGCAGTCGGCCAGTTTTCCGGGAAGGGATGAACCTTCCAAGGCGCCTTTTCGAAGAATGGCTTCTTTGGCAGCTTTAGCCGCCAGTCGGGCTTTAGCCGCCAGCCAGACTTTTTCCAAAATCTTGCGGCCGTCGCTGGGATTTTCTTCAAAATAAGTCGACAAGCCGTCCCTAACCACGCCCTGGACAATCGGTTGGATTTCGGCGTTACCCAATTTTCCCTTGGTCTGCCCTTCAAACTGAATGCGGTCCTGCGGCATCTTCACATAGACCACCGCCGTTAAACCTTCCCTGGTGTCGTCGCCGGTAATCCCCTCTTCATCTTCTTTGAAACTGCCGATTTTTTTACCGTAATCATTAATTGCCCGCGTCAAAGCCATTCGAAATCCGGTCAAATGCGTCCCGCCGTTGATGGTGTTAATCACATTCACATAGGACTCAACGTTCTCAGAATAGCCGTCGTTATACTGCAAAGCCATCGACACATCGACGTCGCCTTCCTGTTTGTCAATAAAAATGACATCATGCAAGACCGGTTTGTTCTCGTTCAATTTCGAAATTAAGGAGGTGATGCCGCCTTCAAAATAAAAATTAACTTCCTGTTCGCGGCCTTTACGGTGGTCGTACAAATGGAAATATAAATTCGGGACCAAATATGCCCGTTCCCTGATTAATTTTTTAATGGTGTCAAATTCAAAATCAATGGTCGAGAAGATTTCTTTGTCGGCAAAAAAAGTAATGGTGGTGCCGCTTGCTCTATTTTCCAGAAAGTCGTGTTCGAGCCTTGATTTGGCAATCTTTTCCAAGTCAGATTTCACTTTGCCTCTGGAGTATTCCTGGGTGTAGATTTTGCCGTCCTTTTTTATTTCCGCCCACATCCATTCGGATAAAGCGTTAACTACCGATGCTCCGACGCCATGTAGTCCTCCGGAAATTTTATAGGCGCTGCCGCCGAATTTTCCGCCGGCGTGCAGCTTGGTCATGACGATTTCCAAAGCGCTCTTTTTGTAATGTTTCATCACATCAACCGGAATTCCTCTTCCATCATCAGTCACTGTTACCGAGCCGTCGTCGTTTAAGACTATCCAAACATTCTTGGCAAAACCGGCTAAAGCCTCGTCAACCGAGTTGTCAATGATTTCTCTTAAACTTTCATGCAGTCCGATAATGTCGGTACTGCCGATGTACATACCCGGTCTTTTTCTGACCGGTTCAAGTCCCTCAAGGACTTGAATTTGCGCTGCGGAATATTCGGATGTTTTTGCTGCCTTCGGAGCTTTTGCCTGCCCGCCATCGCTACGCTTAGGCGTTTGCGGGCGGGGTGTTTTTGAGCTAATCTTCTTTGCCATCAGGTATCCAGTTTAGCAGAAAATGAGGTAGATTTCTAGTAGAAATCTACTTTTTCTTTCTTCTATAAATAAAAATCTGGTAGACAATTATGCCGGTGGTAACAATTCCCAATGCTTGAGATATAACTACTACAATATCACTTCTCAACAATCCGTAAATTGTCCAGACAATATAAGTGATAACGGATAACACGTAAAAAGTGGTGGAGACTCCTTCGGTGGATTTGCGCTTGAAATTTTTGACCATCTGATCCGGAAAACCAACGATTTTAATAATGACGGACAAAATGGTCGTCAAAACCCCAACAATAATAGTAATAAGTACAATATTCACTTAAGATAATTATAGCAAAAAGTTGATAAACGATTCTACGTATTCCCAATCATAGTTTCAGAAGGTAAGAGTGTATAAGTTACGAAACATATTCGACATTTCGTAACTTATACAACTATGGGTTTTCCGCCCGAAATTTTTGCCTCCGGGCACCTCGCTTTCGCTTGGCCCCGGTTAAATTTAGTTTTAGGATCTTTCAAAAAGGTGGCTGCGCGTGGCGATGGGAAGCATCTCTCTAGGGTGGCCGACTTCAAGTATTCTCATAATTTCATCTCCTTTGATTGTTTCTCCGAGCGCCAGTGCTGTTTGGAAGACTACCTGAGCGTTGGCGCGCATAATTAAACGCCTTTGCGCTGCGCTTATCTTTATTGTTTTATCTAATGGCTTCCCGTGCAAATTGTCGAATTCGCAGGCAAAATCAAGCGCTGCATTAATGTGTCTGGCCTGTTCGCTTGTAAAGAAATCACTGCCCGGAAAGGGCCGAGTGTATGCCTCGTCGAGTTCTCCTCTAAACATGGCTAGCAAGTATAATTATTAGGAAGGCGAAAGTCAACCTGGTCCCAAGTTTTTCTCCGTTTTGTTTTATTTTCTAGCTTGTAGTATAATTCCCTCCATTATGCCGAAAGAAGCAGGAGTATTGGTAATAATACCTGATTTTGCTGACCTCAAAGGTATTACTGATGCATTAAATAGAGAAGGACATCGGGTTGTGGGAGCAGCTACTAATTCATACGCTGCGGAAAGACATGTACAGCAATTAAGCAAACAAGGCGAAGTGGTCGATGTTGTAATATTAGGCGGTCCACTTCGACAAGTCCCATTTTCTGTTCCGGAAGAAACATTGATTGAGAGAGTCAGAGAATCTTTTCCCAATTCAAGGGTAATTGGTTTGGATACAAGAGGAATTAAAGGGGTTGATGCAAATTTTGATACGCATACGAGAAGTAGAAGAGAATTAGCAATATTGGTAACAGGACAATAGGCTCTGCCCCAAATTTTCTCCTAGATTTTTTTCCGTCTCGGTGCCAGTTTTTGGAGAGGAAGAGAGCTCAGCGATAGCGTTTCTTGGGTTGTAACCCGTTTTCCACTGACCGTTGAAATAGCGACTGCGGCTTCGGCGGCAAGCATGGCGCTGGCGGCGTTATTGGTTTTTGCCGTATCTGTTTTTGGAATTACTGCGGTTTTAGCTGCAGGTTTTGGCGTAACTTTATCTGTTGTTCTAATGCCCGGAAATTCCAATGGCCATGTCGCAGTCATAAAAATATCTTATCATAGATAACTTTCCGCCCCGAATTTTTCCATTTTTTGCCGCGGCTACATTATCCCCAAAAATATGACGCCTATGGCCGACAGGATTACTCCTAACACTTGGAGTTTATTCACTTTTTCCTTTAAGAAAATCCAGGCTAACACCGCGGTTATCCCGACATAAAACGAACTGGCCGGACTGACGACCGAAACCAGCCCTAAAGAGATTGCCAGATAAAATGTAATTGTCCCCAGTTCCATCATTGAAACGCCCAAGAATGTGGGAATAATTTTTTGGTTAAGTTTTGGTAATTTTCTGCCGTTTTTGTCAATTAAAGCACTAAGAACAGCTACACACATATAAGCGATAGCATAAGTTAAGATATAAGAGTAAGTATTGGTGTGGTTTAAGATAGTTTTGGCGAAAAAATCACTGGTTCCTGCCATTACCGCTCCGGCAAGCGCTATCCAAAACCATCTGCCGAAACGGATTCTTTTGGAGAGAACAATGTCTTCTCCGGCAGCCAAAATTACCGTACCGGCCAAAACTATCAACGCAGCCAATTTTTGCAGAAGGCTTGGGTTTTCGTGCAAAAAGATAAAAGACAGAATAATTGTAAATAACGGATAGCTGGACTGTATAGTACCGGATAAAGATACTTTTTCTAGGTTTATTACATAGTAGTAGACAAGCAGTAAAGCGGCAATGACGCAGGTAGGCAGAAAAATCCGTGGGACTTCGGAAAAATTAGCTCCGTTTGATAGAGCAAAAGGAACCGCCAATATGAAAAACAGGCAAGCTCCCAACAGGTTATTAAAAAGAGGTGTTGTATGACTTAAGCCTTTTTTGGCAAACACCTGCCCTACTCCCCAAACGGCTGCTGTTAATAAGGTAAATAAAATCCACATAAGCTATTTGAGTATATCAAATTTATATTTGCGCCGAGATTGTTGCCGCCACAAATCTTCTCGGTTCTCGACAGTTTTTTTGATAATGTTTGATAGATTGACAGGTTATCTAACCAGCATTATACTTTTTATTCTATGTTAACGAAAAATGATTTAGATCAGATTAGAAAAGTTGTCCGCCAGGAGGTAGAAGTAGAAGTTAAAGATTCAACCCAAACTTTGGAAAGCCAAATTAGATTATCCAGAATGCAAGTTCAAGCGAATATCGGTGCGCTGGATAACAGAACTAAAAATGTTGAAATTAAGCTTGATGATGAAGCTAATCAGATTAAGAAAATTCAAAGAGATGTTTCTCAGGTAAAGCGCGACCAAAGCACAATGCTGAGGATGCTTGACGAAGAACAGATGCAACAAAGAAAAAGAATCGTCCGTCTCGAACAACACGTTGGACTGCAAATTCCTGAATAGTTTTCCGCCCCAAATTTTCTACGCCTCTGACCCGAGATTAAAATTGATTTTTAACACCCAAAACCGGCCTTTCTTTGGCAAACGAAAAGAAAAGCCAGTTCTATTTCAATAATTCCCCCATTCTTTTATGGACTTATTCCATCAAAAGATGAGATTGTGTTAATATTTCCAAGACCAGTTGGCCAATGATAAGCATAAACATTCGGGATGGTCTCAGGAGTTGAGTTAACCGTAGTCGTAAGTTTCATGCAATTAGTACAACTAAGGTTGTAATTTTGATCAAGATAATAATGAAGTACGCTACCATAAGGCCAGCCGACCATTTTTATGGAACCTATATTGTCGTTCCAGGCTTCACCCACATTTGCTACAGCAATTGAATACCAACTATCTCCCTTTTCGTAATTATATGTGGAGCACCAGGTTTTACTAGTTAGTGTAAAATTAATTCCTACATAGGTTATGATGTATGGATTTCCGTTGCATGTTGCCGCCTGGACTTTAGGCGTTGTTACCAAAGCAACGCTTAAAACTGCGATGCTTAAAACTAAAGATAGTAATATTTTTTTCATTTTTTCACCTCCTTTCCTTTTAAAAAAACACCCTTTTTAAAACTTGAATTAAGTTTAAAAACCGGGTGTTTCAAAGCTCAAAATATATTTCATTGCCGCCGATAATATATATTGGGCAGGATCTTTATTATCTTAAACAAGATAGCCTATAAATAATTATTTGTCAATAGACATATTGAAATATTTCGTTAGAACATGCCGTAATGGGGCAACCCAAATTTTATTTGTCTTAGGGCATCTCGCTTTCGCTCGACTTTCGCTCGATTTTCGCAGTTATTTTTTAAGATATTTTTGAAATTCCCGGCGGCGCTGTTCTTTGGCCATTTTTAAAACGGTGTCCCAGGCAATTTTATAAGGGCTAACTCCTTTTTGGTTCCAAAGGCTGATTTCATATTTTATTTCTTCTTTGGCAAAACTTTCTCCGTAAAGCTCAACCAGAATGTCGTAAAGAATCAGGTCAATGTGTTTATGAATAGCCATGTTCCAGCTGTTGTAGGTTTTTTCGGCTTTGAGCTTAATATGGTTTCCTACCACCAGTCGGTGGCACAGCTCATGAACCAAAGTGCCCTTTTTATGTTTAATTGACATCTCGGCCTGAAGTTGCAACGGTACGGAATATGAGATTTCGTCATAGATTAAGGCGTTGATTATCTTTTCTTTAAACTTTAAACCGCTTATTTTTTCAATCGTTGCGGTTATTTTTTTGCCTTCTTTCCCCCAAATCATCCGGTATTCTTTGGCGGCTTTTGCGAATTTTAGATTATTCTGTTCGGGATAAAAATTAATTTTCACGAGGCTATTATACAACTTTAAGTTTTCAACCCCAAATTTTAGACGTTTGTGTGCCTACGGCCTACATTTTTTTGTTTTTTGGTGCATCTTGTAGTATAATTTTAAGTAATATGCTAGAAGGAGATAATCCAGAAGAACAAGCGGCCGAAAGACATGCTCAGTTACAAGAATTAGCCCAAACAGACGAGAGAATGTCTCGTCTACTAGGTTATGAGTTTGGAACATTCACATCGAAAGAAACCGGAAGACCGATTGTACAGATACACAATCGAGACGGAGAATACGTAGGATTCAGGGGGTCTGACGGAGAGCGGTTCGTGGTTCCCAGTAACACGATTATTTATCGATATGATGAGCAAGGAAGATTAATGGAAAGATTTATAGCAGGTAATTTGCCGGAAGGATATACGCCTTTAACACCAGCCGAAATACAACGGAATTTATTCAGACTTGCTAATGTGCCGCAAGTAGGTGAACAGAATTTATTAAGACTTGCTAAAGTGCCGAAAGTAGTTAATTGGGTTCATTAAAGGTTCCGCCTCAAATTTTTTGCTCAATGGGTATCTTCGGCCCGCGGGATTTCTCCTCAACTAATTAATACTACCAACATTGGGAGGTTTTGGTATAAAAACGGCGCCGAATGCTTGTTGATTACTGGTTCTCGTTCCCCTTTCTTGGAGGATTTCTCTTGCTCGTTCTGCGATTGGGAGTAGCCCGATAATATTTCCGTCGGTTTGAACTATGATAGGATCGATATCTTTGTCGGTAATTTTAGGTTCGCCGTCAACCCAGGTTGTTCTTACCAGCCATTGCTGCATATGTTGTCTGGTCCAAACAACTTCTTGGCCATGTTTGCCCTGGACTTTATCAGTTCGCACTTCGTATAAATTTAAGGCGGCTTCGTTAAATACTCCATCGACGATGTGTGCAGGACTAATATGCAAGATATATTTACGAAATTCGGTGTCTACGTAAAGACCAAATGTAACAGCTGTAGGATTTTCTCTTGGGGAGATATGCTTCTTGTCCGAGTCTTTTTGAATTAGTAAGAAAATTGCCTCGAGCGGTGCGAACGGTCCGTCTCTTTCCGCGCCAGGCTGATTTTCATCATCTTGAGAACCATGTCCGGTACTACCTCTTTCTCCGCTCATAGTTAGAACAGATTATAGCACCGCAGGACTATAAACCCAAATTTTTCCCGGAGAGAACGGCGCTATCGTTGGACTCGTTCATACCAGTTTTCAGTACCCCCGTCAGTAGTAGGACGTGGTACGCGGGTTACTTGGCCCATTTCTACAAGTAGATCCAGGGCCATAGAAAATATTTCTTCCGGCGGTTCTTCCCCCTCTTTCTTTTCAGCTTTAAGGATATTTGGAATTTCTGTGCGCAAATCAACTGCTCGTACCGTTATTGTTCCAACATGGCTGAAAGATATAAGCGTATCTAAAATAAGCGGTCTTGCTTCTGCCGTCATTGCTAGTTTGATTGCCATTTGTCGCTCTGCGCTTGGTCTGTCTGGAGTAATTTTTGGCATACGCAGCATTATATCACTAGAGGCTTAAAAATCAAATCCTCCGTATCTCTACCGCGGTTATGGTTGAGGGATGCCCGTTCGTCTAACGGCGCTTTCATTGACAGTGATAAGTAGCGACCCGTCCAAATGAACATTCAGAAAATATTCCCTGAGGGCTCTGGGCGAATATTGATTGATTCCACCCGAGGCTCCAATTGCGCAAAAATAGCGAACAAGCTTTTCGGCACTTTCGGTCTGTTCTGCCGGCGGTAAATGTGGTGTTCTGCCTAAAGTCTGTAAGTATTTTTGCCATCCCCATTGTTCTGCCTCATAAACGGCTCTTTCTCCGGCGGGATTATCTGGATTACCTAAGGTGGGATTTTTCGGATTACTTAAGTGAGCCGAAATTGTGTCGAGTTGAGCTAAAATGTCATCCAGTTCCCCATCAGGTAGCGGTGAAGTAATGTGGTCAAGCCGTCTGGTTCTTCTTATTTCAGTCATGATTTAGGCCTTTGCAGAACTTTTCCAACACCTCCAATAACTTTACGAGCAGCATTGATATAAATCGTTACTCCTTCATAAATACCTTGCCCGTATTCATATCGAGCTAAGTAACTAGGCAAATGAGGTGCTGTTGCATCAATACCGGTCTGTGCGGCCTGGCCTTTTATCCTCCACGCTTTGGCTGCTTCTATCCATCGACTCATGTTTTAGGAGTATAAAGTTATTGATTTACCTTGTCAATAAGAGATAAATCCTGGCTCTATTTTCCCCGACAAAAGCGGTTCAAATAGTGGTATAATATATTGATGCATAATGATTTTTATGCAAGCGGATTTCTATACAATCCCCTGTCTCAGCAAATTCTCTTGCAACAACAAAATAACGCCGACGAAAATGGTCCATGGGCCTTACTGGAAAATGAGGTTGGCGCAGAAGCTTCGGGTGAACAAACATTCAAAGATTTAATTTCAAAACACTTAAACCTAAAAATCAGCCTCAAAAAAATTTTCTACATTTATACGCGTTATGCCAGCGGAACGGATAAAGACCACAGTATCTATTATGCCGAAGTGAAAAGAGTCGGCAAAAAAATGTTAGCCAAAGAAGGCCGGTTTGCCTGGTTTAGCTTTAAACAAGTTCCCAAATTAAATCTTTCCGAGCAAACAAAACACGACATTGTGGTCGGCCAACGAGTAATCGAGTCGGCCATCAGAAAAAGCCTCGGCCAGCAAACCATCGGCTAAAATTGTTCTTGACATCCGCATTTTGGCTCTTTATAATCGCTTTATTCTGCCCCAAGTAATTATGGCAAGACCACCAGAAGCACCAAGGCCAGATCAGACAGCAGCTGCCGAATTAGCAGCAGGAACTACAGACATTAAACCATTATCGGCTTTAACTCCAGATGACGTCAGAACCATAATGCGGCTTACCGGCGCAACCTGTCCGCTAATGCAAAACGGACCAAGTGTAGCTAAGAGTGAAGGTAAAAATCCCCTAAGGTTGGTCGAGGCTTACCTGGATGTTACTGGATGGAGGTTCATATAGATATCAGTGCTGGCACTAGGGCACCGCGCTTAGAAATTTCCGATTTACATGCTCCGGAGCCTTCTCTACCAATAGTAATGCCTAATCCGCAAGTAATGATCTGTTCTAGAGTAGAGCAAGAAGAAGTTAGGTTTTCAACCAGGACTGAAATCCCCGCAGTCGGAGATAAACCCGCGTATACTCGGGACGTAGACTTTATTGTTACAAAAGACGGCGCTCAGTTTGAACATAGTAACTTTAAGCATTGAGTTCCCCGAAAAGTTTCTTGTTCAGCAACAAATTCTCTGACACTATCCGATTAGTAGCGAATTGCTGCAATGTCAGCGCTCGATGGTGCAATTGTTTGAGAGATTATGTCGATCGCCGCGCCGATAAGAGGTAAATCGCCCGCTGTTAAAAGTCTATTTGCGTCGGTGCCGATACGATATTCGATTGCCGGAAGAACTCCTCCCTGTTGAAGAATTTCTTCAATTTCAATCAATTGCCCTGCTCTGCCAAGTAGTGCGGTACTATCTTCTCCATCTTCAAAAAAATGTCCCGCTGTTGCCCCATTCTCTAAGCGACTCATAGTATTGTAGATTATAGCACCTTTTTCCTAAAAGTTCAAAAATAAATTCTCCAAAGCAATGCGGACATTGGAAATGCTTGATTTAATCGTGTTGTTCGGCTTCCTGCTTTGAAACCCGTTTGTTAATGCTTAAAAATATTACCCCGATAAATATCGGCACAAAGGAAAATAGTTGGTATATAGTTGGAGCTTTTTGCAATATGAGCCAGGCAAAAATTAAAGTTGTGGGCGGTGCGACGGTTGCCAAAGCGTTAGCTTTCATAACACTAATGCGGTGAATCCCTTCAATCCAGAGAATTTTGGAAAATCCCAAAATAACCGCGCCGTTAATAATAAGCAACAGCCAAATGTCGGAAAGTCCGCGCACCGAAAAAGAATTACCGAGTAAAAGCGCCATAAACAAAATCACTGCTGCGCTGATGGCAGTTCTGATAAACAAGATGCTTTCACTGCTAACTTTTGTTCTGGCTCTTCTTTGAAAAAAATTGCCGAAAGGAGCAATTGCGGTTGCCAGCAAAATTAATAAGTCACCGATTTGAAACTGGCGAAAATTCGGGGAAAAAATAATGATGACTCCGATTACCATAAAGATTGCGCCGACAACGTGCCATTTCACCAGTTCTTCTTTACGCCATACATGGAAGAACAGAAAACTGAAAAATATTTCTACCACCCCAATAATGCTGGCATTGCCGGGGCTGGTGTGCAGAAGGGCAAAAAAAGTCAGAACGTAATAAATTATGCCCAGAAGTAAGGTTGAAATTAAAATATCCGAAAGCGCGGATTTTTGCAGCAACTCTTTCCATTTTTTCTTCAGGGTTAAAACTACGGCAAAAAATATGCAGGCGAAGAGAGTACTAAATCCCAAAGCCACCAGCGGTGCAACCTTGTCTTCCGATAAAACGGTAACAACCGGAAACAGTCCCCACAGGGCAGCCTCCGAAAGTACCGATAACTCTCCCTGTCTGTTTGTAGATAAATTCATGCTTTTATTTTAGCAGATTATACACGTGAGCTTTTACTTGTAGAGATTTAGAACTTATCGTGCTTATTTTATTCTTCCTTGAGGAGAAGCAGATTCTCCATGGGGTATTTCATCGTAAATTTCAAGTGTCTTTCGCCATGCTTCCGCTAGTTCTCTTTTGTCTAACCTTGATCCTAGTGTTTTAAGTTCCTCAGGAAGGGTTGCGGCTAATTCAATTGCTTTCTTGCGTGCCCTTTTTGAGAGCGCCGTTGCCCCGAGAAGTTCTTGATTGAAACCTACGTGAATTTGCGAAAAGGGTAAACCTATGCTTGCTGATTGATCAATTTCAAGGCTAAATTCGTAATATTTGCTTCCTTCCCCTAAATCAAAAGCTCCGGAAAATCGAGTCCGAACATCACGTTCGCCCCATGTTTCAGTATAAAGAATAGCACCGTTAGTTCGCCCGGCGATTGCTTCTTCTGTTCGTAATTTAAATCCGTCTGATGTAGGGACAATCATCCATCCATTAATCATTTTTCGATTATAGCAAAATTAGCCGGGAAATAAAACTATGGGTTTTAAATAAGGAAGTTCAAAAATAAATTCTCCAGGGCAAAGCGGACATTGACGTTGGTTGATTTAATCAGCGTATAAGTTGCCTGTAAATTCTTTAGAATTTTTCGCAAATCCTCAGTCGAGAATTCAGCGGTATTACTTTCTAAGGCCTGGTGTGCGGCCACTATTAAATTCTCTAAAAATTGCAAGGCGGTTTCTTTATCTTTTGAATTCTTTTGGGTCAGCACTAATGCGTTTGCGTGTCCTTGGTTTTTAAGGTCAAGAATTAATCTCAGGTTACTTTCCATATCTTCGTCTGAAAGATTCTTGAGCTGATTAAGGTTAATTAAATTGCATCTGGAGAGGACTGTCGGAAGTAAAAAATCCAAAGAGGAAACAAGAATTATCACAATTGTATTGGCAGGCGGTTCTTCCAACATTTTCAGGAAGGCATTCTGGCTTTCCACCGTCATCTCATAAAACGCTTCCAAAATTACCGCTTTTATTTCACTTTTAATCGGCTTGAGCCAAATCTTTTTCTGCAAACGTCGAATGTCCCCTATCCCGACCGCTTTTTCCGTTTCGATTATTTCAATGTCGAACCGGGAAATTGAATTTTCCCGGGCAATGTTTAAGGCTTTCTCCCTGGCTTTTTCTTTTTCCCCGACAATTAAAACGCTTTGTGTCATATTTTGATTTCTTGATATCGGAAGTTGGATTTTCTGGATTTTGATTTTTCGATTTCTAGAATTCCAGATTTCAAGGATTCAATTTTCAACTTCCCATTTCTAATTTCAATAATTCTAGGTCAATTAAATTCGCGTAATTATGAGCTCTATTTTGAAACATTATTGTTGACATTATAACGCAAAAACAATTACTATAATAGTAATGCCCGACGATTCACAGAACCTGTCATCTCAAACTACTGGAGGAAACCAAACTTTGGCGGATATTCTTCTGGCAGATAAGCAGATTACCAAAACCCAATACGACGATGTCAAAGTAAAAAGCGCCAGCAAAGGCGTTTCCGAAGAAACGATTATCGAATCCTTAAACATTATTACTCCCGATAAACTTTCCGAAGAAAAAGCCAAACTGCTCGGCATCCCTTTTATGACGCTGGATACCTCTTCATTTTCACCGCAGGCTGTCGGCTATGTGCCCAGGGCGGTCGCCGAAAGATTTTCGCTAATTCCTTTTGCTTTTGACGAAAAAACCCAGACGCTGTCGGTAGCCATGAGTAATCCGGTAGACCTAGAAGCAGTGACTTTTGTCCGGGAAAAGACCGGGTTAAACATCAAAACCTTCGCCTCCTCCCCCACCGATGTGGAAAATGCCATTAACCAGCAGTACCGGCAGGAAATTGTCGGAGAAGTCGGCGCGGCTTTAAAAGAAACGGAAGAAGCCGGAAAAGTAAAAACAGTCGACACCACCCAAATCGCCCAGATTATCAAAGAGGCGCCGATTGCCAAAATCGTTTCGACCATTCTGGAGTACGCCGTTACCTCACGTGCTTCGGATATCCACATTGAGCCGCAGGAAGACCGGGTTAGGGTCAGGTACAGGATTGACGGAATTTTATATGACCGGTTGTCTTTGCCCAAAAGCGTCCAGGAGGCGGTTATCTCAAGAATTAAAATCCTTTCCGAAATGAAAATTGACGAACACCGTACTCCGCAGGATGGTCGTTTTAATTTTAAAGTCGAAGATAAAGAGGTTGACCTGCGTATTTCGGTCTTGCCGACATCTTTCGGAGAAAAAATCGTGATGAGACTCCTGCGTAAATCCGGCGGAGTCCCGACACTTCAGGAGTTGGGGCTTAACGGTGCGTCACTGCGAAATTTGGAAACGGCGATGCTTCGGCCGCACGGCATTATTATTGTCGTTGGACCAACAGGGAGTGGAAAAACGACGACTCTTTATTCGGTTCTTTCCAAACTGAATACCACGCGTGTCAACATTATGACGCTTGAGGACCCGATTGAGTATCAGATGGCCGGCATCAACCAGGTACAGATAAATCCGGCAGTCGGCTTAACTTTTGCGGATGGTTTAAGGGCGTTTTTAAGACAGGACCCCAATATCATTCTGGTTGGCGAAATTCGTGACAACGAAACCACCGAATTGGCCATTCAAGCGGCTTTAACCGGCCATTTGGTCTTCTCTACTCTGCACACTTCAAATGCTGCCGGAGCGCTCCCCAGACTTTTAGATTTAGGAGCGGAATCATTCTTGCTCGCTTCAACCATGAATGCGGTGCTAGGACAAAGAATTGTCAGAAAAGTTTGCAACAGTTGCCGGGCCGAATATGTCCCGCCTGCCCAGATTGTGGCGGAAATGAAGATAGTGCTTGGTAAATATTTTCCGCCGGAAAAGCCGGATGCAACAGTGAAGTTTTATCGAGGAAAAGGCTGCGCGGAATGTGGCAACTCCGGCTATTTTGGCAGGATAGGAATTTTCGAAACCCTGCCTGTTTCGGAAAAAGTTGCCAGTCTTGTTTTGCAGCGAGCGGATAGTGGTACAATTGAAAAAGAGGCGATATTGGAGGGAATGATCACCATGAAACAGGATGGTTACCTCAAGGTTTTGCAAGGAGTAACGACGGTTGAAGAAGTACTAAGGGTGGCACAAGAATAAGACTAGTTATTAGTTGGTTAGATACTAGATACTAGTAACTGCTCAACTAGTGACTAATAAACTAGGATTATGGAAATACATGAGTTATTAGACTTAACAATTAAAAATAACGCTTCGGATTTGCACCTTTTGCCGGGAATTCCTCCGGCAATCAGGATAGACGGAGCGCTAAGATATCTATCGAGCTACCAAGTAATTACTCCCCAGGAGTTGGAAATGATGATTTTTTCCATCTTAAAACCCGAACAAAAAGAGCTTTTAATCAATAATAAAGAAATTGATTTCTCGTTTGGATTTGGCGGAGGGGCTTATGGCGATTTGGGAAGGTTCAGAACGAACCTGTATTACCAACGAGGCGTTTTAAGCGCCGCCTTCCGCTTTTTACAACCAAACATTAGGACCATAGAAGAATTGCATCTTCCGAAAATTTGTCATAGTTTTACCACGCTTAAACAGGGATTTGTGTTGGTGACCGGACCGACCGGCCATGGAAAATCCACTACTCTGGCGGCAATGCTAAACGAGATTAACTTAAGCCGGGCAGTGCACATTTTGACGATTGAGGACCCGATTGAATATGTTTATTCCACCGGCAAAAGTATTATCTCGCAAAGGGAGATGGACTTGGACACTCATTCTTGGGCGCTAGCGCTTCGCAGTGCACTCAGGGAAGACCCGGATGTGGTACTGGTTGGAGAAATGCGTGATCCGGAAACGATTGCGGCGGCGATTACGATTGCCGAAACCGGCCACTTGGTGTTTTCAACTCTACATACCAACTCGGCGGCGCAAACCATCGACAGGATTATTGATTCATTTCCGGCTTCCCAGCAAGACCAAATTAGGATTCAGCTGTCGTCGACTTTAAAAGGAGTAATTGCGCAAAGATTAATTCCGCAGATAAACGGAGGAAGAATTCCCGGAGTGGAGGTATTAATTGGCACTTCGGCTATTGCCAGTAACATCAGGGAAGGAAAAACGCACTTGATTGATTCGGTCATCCAAACTTCACAGGACGCGGGAATGATAACGCTTGAATCATCTTTGGCTTCTTTGGTTCTCTCCGGAACAGTTAGTCTTGAGACGGCAAAAAGTTATTCCTTAAGACCCGAAGAACTGTTAAGAATGGTGGGTTGAACGAAGTGAGATCCCGAGACCGTAGGTTGAGGGACTGAGGAATAAAATCCGAAAGTAGCAAACGAAATTAGTAAATATGAGACTAAGATATAAAGCTGCAACCAAAGAAGGAAAATTATCCCAAGGTCTTTTAGATGCTAAAGATATTGACGAGGCGGCAAATTATTTACGGGCAAAGCAATTAACCCCCATTCAGATTACCAGAATTGATAATCAATTTTGGAATTATCTGCCGATGTTTAACAGCGTCAAAAATTCCGATTTGGTGCTTTTTACCAGGCAACTTTCCTCGATGCTTGCTTCGGGCTTGACCTTAATGCGCGCTCTGGATATTTTAAAAGACCAGATGCCGAATGCGCATATGGCAGAGATTGTAACCACCATCATTAATGACGTAGAGGAAGGTAAAACCTTGGCCCAGGCAATCGAGAAACATCCAAAAGTTTTTTCGCCGATTTATATTTCAATTATTAAAGCGGGAGAACAATCGGGCCTTTTGGACAAGGTTTTAGCCAGGTTGGCGGATAACCTGGAAAAACAGGAAAAATTAAAAAGCACCATTAGGTCGGCGCTAATGTATCCGGTGATAGTAGTTATTTTGATGGTGGTAGTGATGATGATTATGATGGTTTATGTGATGCCCCAGCTGTCCATACTCTATCAAAATTTAAATGTTCCCCTCCCTTTGCCGACACAAATTGTCATCGGTATATCAAGCGCAATGGTAACTTTTTGGCCGATTGTCTTAATTGCCGTAGTGCTGGGATTTTTCGGTTTTCGCAAGTGGTCACACACCCCCGACGGGAGATTAATTTTAGACACCTTTATTTTAAAGCTGCCGGTTTTTGGCAACTTAATCAGCAAGACTATTTTGGCGGAGTTTTCCAGAACTTTCGGTTTGTTGGTCGGAACCGGAACGCTGGTCGTGCAAGCGCTTTTGGAAACTTCGGATACAACCGGAAACCTTAATTACAAAAATGCAATTACGGCTGTTTCCAGCCAGGTTGAAAAAGGCGTCACTATCGGTGATGCGATGAGTTATAATCCGCTTTTTCCTTCTCTTCTGGTTCAACTGGTAAAAATCGGCGAACAGACAGGTAAAATTGACGAGACACTAAACAAGGCATCGGAATATTTCGAAAGGGAGGTTGACGAAACAGTCAAGGGCTTAACCACGGCAATGGAACCGTTTATTATGGTGGTCCTGGGAATTGGCGTGGCTTTTTTAATTATTTCAATAATTACGCCGATTTACAGCCTTATTTCCAGTATCCAATAGCTTTAAACTGGGGGCTTGACAAACTTTTTCGGATGTGAGTAATATTAATATATAGATGAGAAGTTTTCTTAAGTTATTCAAGAAAAACAGCGGTTTTACCCTGATTGAACTGTTGGTCGTCATCGGTATCCTCGGAGTTTTAGCCGCCGCCTTAGTCGCCACGATTGATCCGTTTGAACAAATTAAAAAAGCCGCCGATTCCAACACTAAAAATACTGCAGTTGAATTCAACGATGCCTTATTAAGGTATTACGCTACTCACAATGCTTTTCCGTGGGATACTAACGGAGCTAGCTGCAATGGTGGAACTCCACCCACTGGAGCGGTCAATCTTTTAGATCCAGCACCAGGCATGGCAACGTGCGTAACCGCATTGACTGCTGAAAACGAGTTGAAACAGGCGTTTGCACAGGATAAAAATGATTTGCAGGACATTTATGTCACTTATGATGCAGTAAATAACGATGTCATTGCCTGTTTCCAGCCTCAGTCAAAATCCCAGCAAAAAATAGCATTGCTTAAATCAGACGGTACTGCTGGGACAACACATCTTTGCGTGTTTACTAATGGAGTACCTTCCAGCGCAGGTCACAACGGCGACGGGTGCTTCTGGTGTACATCGACACACTCCTAATCTTCCACGTGACTAATTTGCTATACTTAATTTAATGATTTTATTTTTGCTGCTGATAGGATTATTTGTCGGTTCTTTTTTGGGGGTTCTAACTGACCGAATTCCGCGGAACGAAACGGTGGTTAAAGGCCACTCGCATTGTGAATTTTGCCAAAAAAATCTTCGCTGGTATGACCTGCTTCCCCTACTTTCCTTCGTTTTATTAAGAGGCAGGTGCCGGTATTGCAAACATCAACTGCCACTTTTTTATCCAACAATAGAGATTACAACAGGAATAATGTTTGCGCTGACTTACTTGATGATTACAGATTACAGATTACAGATTACAGATTTTAGTTCATTAATCATTAATCCATTATCATTAATCACTTTATTTTACTATCTTTTGGTAATTTCATCCTTTATCGTCATTTTTTTCACCGACCTAAAATCAGGCATTATTCCGGACAAAATCCTCTTCCCCGCCGCGATAGTTACCCTAGGTTATCTTTTATTCTTTAATCAACAATCTTTAATCATTAATCTTCTTTCCGGAATTGGCGCATTTTTGTTCTTTGTGATTATTTCGCTGGTATTTTCTCTCCTGACTAAAAAACAAGCAATGGGCGGCGGAGACATCAAACTGGCCTTTTTATTAGGACTTTTCTTAGGCTTTCCGAAGATAATTGTTAGCCTGTACTTGGCTTTCTTGACAGGAGCACTAATGGGTATCATACTAATTATATGGAAGAAAAAAAGTTTCAGAAATGCCACTCTTCCTTTTGGCCCATTCTTAGTTTTGGGCGCCGTCATCAGTCTTTTTTGGGGAAATTTAATTTATTCCCAAGTACTTCGTTTGTTAGGCGGCTAAAAAACAATTTTCAATTTTCAATTTTCAATTTTCAATCGCCGTTTGGTTTTACCCTCATTGAGCTGTTAGTGACGCTTATCATTCTGGGGATATTAACAACGGTGATACTTATCGCGTTAAATCCGGTAGCCCAAATCCAAAAAGGCGAGGATGCACAGCGTGGACAGGACTTAAAACAGTTGCAAACCGCTCTTGATACTTATTACAACGATACCGGTTGTTATCCGCAAAGCCTTCCGGACAGCGGAACTGCCTGGGTAGGCAGCAACGGCACGGTTTATATGGAAAAGGTGCCCGGCGATCCGTCGCTCGGCGGCTCGGCCAATTATGCCTATGAGCCGGATACGGTGGATTCAAGTTGTCCGCAGTGGAACGTGCTTTACGCAAAAGTGGTAAAAACTTCTAATTTCTCAACTGCCTGTCCTTTGAAACAACTTGGTTCCGGCTCGTCATCCTGTTTCCCCAGCAATAATCCGAGCGGTTATAATTATTGTGTTATCTCCGGTGAGGTAAAATGTAATATCACTCTAAGTTTCACACCTGTGCCTTCCGGTCCGTCTGAATCCTCAGGCGGTGGAGGTGGTGCTCCTGCAGGCGGCGGCGGAGGCACCCCCACTGGTAGCCCTGGTGCTGGCGGAGGTGGCGGAGCTGGTGGCGGTAATCCTACGCCTACTCCCCCCGGCTGTTATTGCCATGATGCAAGATATGCACCACAAATTCCCGGTAACCCAGGCACTTACTGTGAAGACGAAGGACCCGGAAACGGTTCATATTGCATAAGAGATGGCGGAAATGGTAATACATGTTTTGTCCCATGCCAGCCTTAAAATAATGATGAAGATAAAAATTAAGACAGGTTTTACTTTGATAGAAATGATTCTTGTAGTGGCAATTATAGGCGTTATGGCTACCATTACTATTGCTGCTTTAGACCCTTTAGCCCAATTCCAAAAAGCCAACGACAGCCGGCGAAAATCCGACCTGGCTCAAATCCAGAGAGCTTTAGAAACTTACTACCAAGATGCGGGACGATATCCGGCCAGTACAAATAACTTTTTAATTATCAATGCGCTAAATAACACCTCATGTCCTTCCGCTCCTTGTAACATGGCCTGGGGAACAAGCTGGCAACCATACATAAACATATTGCCTAAAGACCCGGCGTCTCCAACCAAGGCCTACGTTTATTATTCGGCTAATGGACAGGGATATTGTCTTTATGCTAGTCTAGATAGGGGAAGTGATCCGGCCACTTGCAATAAAGGCGCAGCCTGTCCCAATCGACCGTCGGGAGCAACATGTGGCAGCGGATCAGGAACAGTCTGTAATTTCGGAATTTGTAGCCCAAATCAGTCGCCATGAAAAAAATTAAAAATTCAGTGAAGGGTTTTACGCTCATCGAATTGCTCATCGTCATTGCCATTATCGGAGTTTTAGCCACGCTTTTAATGGTCAACTTTATCGGGGTCAGGCAAAGAGCCAGGGATGCGCAAAGAAAATCGGATATCAGGCAAATTCAGGCGGCTCTGGAAATTTACCGTTCAGACAATGGGCAATATCCTACCAGCGGGACAAATTATCCGGCCGGTTGCGGAGTGTCTTTAAGTAGTGGCACTACGGTCTATATGCAAACAATTCCCTGTGACCCAAACGGTAATGTGGCCAGTAATTATAATGGAGGCGCATATTATTACTTCGGTGGAGGTTCAACCTATACACTCTGTGCTTGTTTGGAAAACACGGCCGATAGCCAGGGCGTGAACAATGACGGTACTTGTAATGGCGCCGCCAGCTGCTCAACCAAGTATTATTACAAAGTAACCAACCCATGAAATACCATTTCTCTGCCCGTTTGCTACGCCAGCCAAAGGGTTTTACCTTACTTGAGCTGGTAGTTGTTTTTTCCATAATTGCGACAATTTCAACGATTGGCGTGGCGTCATTTGTTAGTTACAGTCAGACTCAAACTTTACAGCAGGCAGAAAATGACTTGCTAACGGCGCTAAATACGGCAAAATCTTTGTCGGGTGCACAGGTTAAGGTTTATCCGGAAAATAACTTAGCTTGCAACGTCGGCCAATCGTTTGGCGGATACGGAATAAAAATTGTTGAGGTTACCCCTCCCGGCTCTAATTATTATTACTTTTACATTATGTGCTCCGGGACAGAATCGCCCCATACCACCTTTCAAACAACATTGCCCAAAAGTGTTTATTTCGATTCAACCAACACTACCACTACAGATGTGTTTTTCCCAGTTCTTACCGGTGGAGTTGTGGGAAGCGGTAATATTGTAATCTATAGCACTTTTACCACACCGAATCCGACAAAAACGATAGCAGTTGATAGTGGAGGAAATATCAGCCAATGAAAAACCAAATAGGACAAAGTTTGGTGGAAGCGCTAATCGCTTTAGGGGCGGCAGCCGTCATCGTTTCCGCCATCACAGTGGCGGCAATTTCAGCTGTAAATAATGCGGATTTTAGTAAATATCAAAATTTAGCAACTCAGTACGCCCAGCAAGGAATGGAAATAATAAGAGGAGAAGCGCAAACATGGACTACATTATACGCAAGAGCCGGAAGTTCCGCATCAAACAATAGCTATTGGTGTCTTGACCAGAGCAACACTTTTTCCCAAGCCACAAATTTTGTCTGTAACCAAAACATCAACAATGAAAAAGGCAACCCTTTTTTTGTCAGGGAAGTGATTCTTTTGAAAGTTCTCTATGTAACACCGACTCCACCGAATGACAATATTGCCTGCAACGGGAATGTCAAAGCCACCGTTAAGGTTTCTTGGACTGATGGAAAATGCCCTTCCCTTGTTACAGACAGTAATCATTATTGCCACAATGTCACTCTTGATTCGTGTTTTGCCAATGTTAATGCAGTGCCGACACCATGAGACAAAAACCAATAAACAATAATCAAGAAAAGGATAAAGGTTATACTCTTATTGAGCTGTTGGCGGTAATGATTATTCTCGTTGCGGTTGGTACGATTATCACTGCGATTTTAGTTTCCGCTTTAAGGAGTGGCAGTAGAAGTGTGTCGACAAATGATGTCAGACAGAATGGGAATTATGCAATTTCCCAAATGTCAAAAATGATTGCTTATGCACAAAGTTTTGTCGGGATAAACGATACCGACAGTTTTACTGACCCAACAACCTATACGACAAGTTGTGTTTCCAGCGGATCCCATCAGTATCATTATCTGAGAATCGAATCATTTGATCAGAATCTGACAACTTTTATTTGCGATCCGGCAAACCCAGACCCGATTGCTTCCCAGTCCGCCTCGATAATCGATTTAATTAACACAAGTACAACAACAGTGACGAATTGTTATTTTACCTGCGAACAGCCGAACGCTGGTATGCCGCCAACCATTGATATAAACTTTGACTTGAGCCCTAAACCGACTACTCCGGGCATCACACCCGTTATAGAGAAGCAAACGCAGATAAATTTTCAGACGTCGGTGACTTTAAGAAATAATCTTTAATAAGTTGACAAAGCTTAAAAATTACTGCTACTCTATATTAGGTATGGTTATATTCAAAAAGCAAAACGGCCAAGCGCTGTTAATAGTCGTTTTAGTGATGGTGGTGGCGTTGACCGTGGGTCTATCGGTAGCTTCAAGGTCGATTACTAATTTAAAGACTTCACAAGAACAGGTAAACTCACAAAAAGCCCTGTCGGCGGCGGAAGCGGGCATACAGCAGGCAATGACAAGAGTAAACCCGAACGTAACCAACTTCAATAACGTCGCTCTAAATAGTAATGCGAATATTCAATATACTACTACTATTTCTCAAGTTTCCGGTGGCACCACATTTTTAGTGCAATCCGGAAATACGCAAAGCTATGTCTCAAAAGATAATCCTGCTGATATTAAAGTAAGTAATTTTTCCGATGTCGGTTCCTGGACAAGCGCCAGCAGTTGGACCGGTAGTTTAACCATCTATTGGGGAGATTCTAACGATGGCTGCGGGAGCGCAACGAAGGATACGGCCATTGAAGTGTCAGTAATCAGCAAAGACACAACCGTAACGCCGAATAAGCTCGATCTGGATAGATACGCTGAGGATTTTTGTGCTTCGGCTAGGGGCAATGGTTTTGACAGCAGTAAAGTTAGTCTGGGCTCGTATCCGGTCGGCAACGGGATTACTCTAGTATTTAAGACAACGCTATCTTTGACGAATGCCTTATTGGTAAGCGTTAATCCGCTTTATTCGGATTCGTATATTGCCGCTTCAAAAAGTGGTCCTGCCGATCCGAACCTTCCCGATCAGGGAACTAATATTTCTTCGGTTGGCTCAGCCGACAATAACAACATCCAAAGAAAAGTCACCGCATTTCAAGGTTTTCCGCAAATTCCTGCCGAACTTTTTCCTTACACGGTTTTTTCGCCATAGTTTAGGTTGCAGATGAATAAAAAAGCTTTAGGTCTCGATATTGGCGCGACATCAATTAAATTGGTTATTCTTGACGGTAAGAAGGGTGCCTTTATGTTAAAGGCTGCCTCGATTACTCCTGTGCCTGCAAAAGGGATGATGTCGGAATCGCCGTTGGACGAAGAAGAAATGGCTCAGGCAATTGCCAAAGCGGTTAAAGACTCCGGAGCGGAAACAAAATTGGTAAATGTCGCTTTGCCGGAAAATCAGGTTTATACTAAAGTTTTGGATATGCCGGTTTTATCGGACAGAGAGTTGGCGTCGGCTATTTACTGGGAAGCGGAACAATATATTCCTGTTCCTTTATCGAATATTAGTCTAGTCTGGAATGTCTTGAAAAGACCTGCTAACGTTGCCCAGGGCGATAAGATGCAAGTCCTCATGGTTGGTGCGCCGACCATGCTCATCAATAAATACCAGAAAATAATCGCTTTAGCCGGTTTCCAAGTCAACGCCATGGAAACAGAAATTTTGGCCACCATCAGGTCATTGGTTTTGGATGACAGCTTCCCTACCAGTTTAGTGGTTAATATTGGTGCAATCAGTACCTCTTTTGCCATTGTCAGAAGCGGTGCCATGGTTTTTACCTATTCAATGTCTATCGGCGGTGCGGCAATAAACAGGGCGATTGCGACGGACTTTGGTTTAACTCCACAGCAAGCGGAAGAATACAAAAGAGTTTACGGAATTTCCGGTAAAAGTTTAGGGGGTAAAATTGGCAAAGCGACCGAGCCAATCCTCAATTCAATTTTGGGAGAAATTAAAAAGTCGATTGCCTTCTACTCACAAAAATATAAAGAGGATGCCCCGATCAGACAAATTATTTTATCGGGAGGTACGGCTAAACTTCCGGGAATTGAAATATTTTTTGCCAATAATTCCGGTTTGGAAACTGCCATCGCCAATCCCTGGAAAGTGCTGGCGTCTCAGCAGATGCCCAAGACCATACTCGATAATGCCTCAGATTATACCATTGCGGTTGGGCTGGCAATGAAAGACTATGAATAGCGATATTAATCTTATTTCCAATAAAAATACTGCACTGGAAAAGGAATTAAGACGGTTAAGAATAGTGAGAGTATTAGCTGTAATAAGCTTATTTGTTGTTGCTCTAATCGCAATAATGATTTTTATTTTAAACGTTACGCTGCCTTTTGATTCGGTCAGAAAGGATGAACAGATGACCAAAGCAGGACTTTCTCTTTTGCAGAATAAGCTCTATACTTACGCATCAATAAATGACAGAGTAAACAACATTTCCAATATAATTTCGCAAAGAGATAATTATATTCCGCAAATAAATCAAGTCCTGAGCAAGGTTCCGGCCGATTTGTCGGTAGGCGAGCTGTCGGTGGTAACAGGCAAGATGGATATGTCCGTTTCGGGATTGTCTTTGGTGTCGATAAATAAGTTTATTGACGACATCGTTGCTCTTGGCAATCAAGGAAAAGTAATTAAGAATATTGTAATTCAGGGGCTGTCTGTAGATCCCAGCGGAAGTTACACATTGCACCTAGAGGCGGATATAGTTAAAGCACAAAATGGAACCTGAAAACAAAAAAACTAGTTTCGAATTTAATAATTTGTTAACCTTATACAGGCATTACAAAGACTATTTGTTGCCTGTTGGAATAATTCTAGCCAGTATTGTAATTTTACTGCTGATTATTATTCCCCAGTTTCAGCAATATTTCATCTCTTCGCGAGAGTTGAATGATGAGGCACAAAAACTGCAGGTATTAAAAAACAATTATAATTTTTTGCTAAATCTTGATGATTCACAATCTAATGCAGATCTTAAAACCTTGTCTGTTGTTCTTCCCTCAGATAAGGATTTTGCGGGAATTGTCAATGCCATTTCCTACGCTTCAGCCAAAACAGGAGTTTCGGTCGGAGATTTTGAATTTTCCGTTGGCAATCTGTCTGGTGCAACGCAGGGCGGGGTATCAGCTTCGCCATCGATTAAAATAGATATTAACTTAAGCGGTGACTTTAAATCGATGATGCAATTTATTACCGAGCTTTATAAAACAGCGCCTGCTTCAGAAGTAACCGATATCACAATAAACAGTGGTGCAGGCGATATTACGGTATTTTTTTACTACAAACCTCTTGTTGCACAAAATGTTGATGACACGCTTCCGATAGCTGCTCTTTCCGATAAAGATTTAGCGCTGATAAAAACTGTTTCTTCCTGGAATAATGCCCAAGCTCAGGTAGCGCTGCCACTAATACCTACCGCGTTGTCTTCTTCTCCCACGGCGTCCGGAGCGTCAGTGATAAGAAGCGGTTCTTCGCCTTTCTAAGACTTTTTTAAAAGGTCGGGTCTAAGCTTTGCGGTAATTTTCAGACTTTGCTCTTTTTTCCATTTTTCGATTTCCTGGTGGTTTCCGGAAAGCAGTACTCCTGGAACCTTTAGTCCTTTATAATCCTGCGGTTTAGTATATTGCGAATATTCAAGGTAAGGCGAAAAGGATTCAAAGTTAGCGGAGTCTTCTTTAATTACTCCTTCAACCAGCCTGGCCACACTATCGGTAATTAACATTGCCGGTATCTCCCCGCCGGTTAAAACAAAATCCCCGACAGAAATTTCCGCGTCAACAAAATTCTTTACCCTTTCGTCAAATCCCTCGTAATGACCGCAAACCAAGATTAAATGTTCGAGCCTGGAAAAACTTTTGGCAACTTTCTGCTCAAACTTTTTCCCGTGTGCGCTTAAAAGGACTACTTTTTGCTTATTTGAGTTTAAAGTTTTGTCTTTTGCCGCTGCAATGGCTTTTTCTAAAACGTCGACTCTTAAAATCATGCCCATTCCCCCGCCGTATGGCGTATCGTCAACCAGCTGATGTTTCCCCAAGCCGAAACTTCTCAAATCGATAAATTCAATTTCAATCAGTTTTTTATCAATTGCTCTTTTGATAATTGAAGAGTCAAAGGGGCTTTCAAACATTTCGGGGAAAAGCGTAATTATCGAAATCTTCATGATACCTGTTTATTCTTGCGGTATTTCCGAAAGCGTCACAAAAACTCTGGTGTTGCTTTTAATGGCGGGGATTTTCATCACCGTTCTAATCGCTCTGATGACTTTACCGTTTTTACCAATTACCCTGCCCATGTCCTCTTTGGCAACCGTCACGACGTAATTGATGGTTCCGTCTTCCTGGGTCTCCTCGTTTATCTTTACCTCATCGGGTTTTTCCACAATGGCTGAAACAATGTCTAAAAGAGCGTCTTTCATAAGTTACACCAGTTTCTCAACTGCCGGAGTCGGTTTTGCTCCCTGCGAAAGCCAATAATCGTATCGGCTTTTATCAATTTTTTTAAGGCCGTTTTCCCCTTTTTCGTACCAACCTAAAACCTCGATGGAATCACCATCTCTTCGGGAGCGTTTTTCTTTGACCACAATACGAAATTTTCTTTCGCCTTTTTTACCGACTCTGGATGATCTGATTACTAATGACATAAGCTGTATTTTAACATTATTTTGGCTTCTTCTCAAGGGTTCTGACGCCCTTATAAAAGTCCAAAGCTTTTTGTGCGGCGTCTTCTTCGGCATCCCGTTTTGACTTTCCTTCCCCCTGACTTACCATTTTTCCGTCAACGTATGCACCAATTCGGAATTTTTTTGCGTGGGCAGGACCGAATTCGCTTAACACTTTATACATGGGAGAGTTTTGTCTCCTTGACTGCACCAGTTCCTGCAATAAGCTTTTGGGGTCTTTGAAAGATTTATTTTGGATAATGTCTTCGGCTTTAGGCAGCAGTACTAAACCCAAAAAATTAGCCACGGCTTCGATCCCCTGGTCTAAAAATAAAGCACCGATAAAACCCTCAAAACAATCTGCCAGCAAACTTTGGTTTTGCCGACCTTTAGATTCCTCTTCTCCTTTGGAGAGCTTTAAGTAGCTGCCGAAGTTTAGTTCCCGAGCAATTCCGGCCAGACTTTTGGTGTTGACCATCAGGGAGCGGATATTAGTGAGCGAGCCCTCCTCAAACTGGGGGAATCTTCGATACAGATACTGCGAAACGACAAAAGAAACGATGCTGTCTCCTAAAAATTCCAGGCGCTCATTAGAGGAAAGCTGTTCCTTGGTTTCGTTTAAATAGCTTCTGTGGGTAAATGCCTGTTCAAATAATAATTTATTTTTAAATTTTGGTAACTGTATCATTTTTCAATTAATTTTCCCAAAGCGCCGTTAACAAACGCCGGGCTACCTTCTCCTCCGTATTCTTTGGCCAGTTCAACTGCCTCATCTATTATAACCTTTTGCGGCTCCTTTTTTTCAACCAGTAACTCGTAAACCGCTAGTCTCAAGATTGCCAAGTCGACCCGGTTGATTTTTGCAATCGGATACTCGGGGGCGGCTTTACTGATTGCCTGGTCAAGAAAATCTTTTTTCAAGAAGACGGCTTTAGCGTAATCACCGACGGTTTGTCTTTTAAAGTCAATCTTAAAAAGATCTTCGACAGCTTTTTGTCGTTTTTTATGACGTGGATCAAGAGGGTTTTTCATCGCTTACTCGGTTTTTTTCTCTTCCTCAGTTTTTCCAGCAGAGCTGGATTTCGTTTCACTCAATTTACTTTTCTTCGTCAAGTCCAAAACCATCTTGCCCTTGTAGTATCCGCAGTGTTTACAAATCTTATGCGGTATAATCGGCGCCTGGCAATTTGGGCATAAAACGGTTTTAGAAAGCGCTAAGTGAATTGCGGCTCTCCTTTTGCCTTGTCTTTGTCTACTGTGTCGTTTCTTTGGTTCCTGCGGCATAAACTGTATTTTACTTTATTTTGATTTAGCTTGCAATGGGGATTAGGTTTTAATCTTTAGAAGGCAAGCGTATTTGTTCGTATACAGATCTTAAGAAGTGTAATTCATGCACTCCAACCCCGTAATCTTGTTGAGCAATTGTTCTTTCTCTGTTGTAGACTGGGCTTTCCCAATGAGCTGCAAGCTGGGGAAAATCCAAAACTCGTGTCCAGTCGGTTTCAAAAGCCCCCTTTCGTCTTGGAGATTGTGGCCAACGAGGATAATTCCAAGGGTCGTTTCTTAAGATTGCCTCTAAAGTTTGCCTGTTAATTCCTGGCACTGCTTCGCCTACGGCGCTCAGAACCTCTGTAATTCTGGCTTCCAGTTGTGAAGTGGAAAAGAATTGATATCCGCGGTCGGGTTTAAGAGGCTGTCTGACAGTCATCAGCAAATCTAAAAAATCTTTTGCTACAATGGGGTTTACCGGAGGTAAAGCTTCCGCAGCTGCCACTTGTGCCGCAGCTGCTGCATCTATAGCTAGAGTCTTTCTTCCTGGTCGTTGTTCATTACCTGACATAGAGAATGTATTATAGGTCGCAGGATAATGAAAGTCAATAATTTAGTCCGGAGAAACCTGTGTTTGGTTCATTTCGTCAATTTTTTCTTTGAGATTTGGATACTTTTCGATTTCAGGAAATATTTTTTCCGCTTCCTGCTTGGTTTTCTCGATTAAGGCAAAATCGGAAAAGCTGGCAACCTTTAAATCGGGAATTCCGTGTTGGGCGGTGCCGTAAATTTGTCCTGGGCCGCGCAGTTTCAAATCCAGTTCCGCCAATTCTGCGCCGGAATACATTGTTTCCAAGGCTTTTAATCTTTCAATGGTGGTTGCATTTTTGCTCGAAGTGAATAATAAACAATACGATTGTTTGTCACCTCTGCCAACACGGCCACGCATTTGGTGAAGTTGTGCCAGCCCAAAGCGGTCGGCTTCCTCAATTAGCATAATGGTAGCGTTAGGAATATCAATGCCGACTTCAACCACCGGGGTCGAAACCAGAATGTCAATTTTTCCGTCACGGAATGATTTTAAAATGTCATCTTTTTCTCCAGCTTTCATTTTCCCGTGCAAAAGCCCAAGTCGCAAGTTCGGAAAAACTTCTGTTTTTAACTTTTCAAACTCCTTGGTCGCAGCTTTGACGGTGAGCATAGTTTCCGACTCTTCGATAAACGGACAAACGATAAATACTTGGTCTTTGTTTTCAATAATTTGTTGCTTAATCCAGTTGTAAGCGCCGTTTCTTTTTTCCGGAGGTACCAGCCAGGTCTTGACCGCCTTGCGGCCTTTGGGCATTTGATTCAAGGTTGATAAATCCAAATCGCCGTACATGGTTAAGGCCACAGTTCTCGGGATTGGTGTTGCCGTCATGGTTAAAAGATGGACGTTCTCGCCTTTTTCCCGGACAATGGTCCTCTGCTCCACCCCGAATCTTTGTTGTTCGTCAATAATTACCAAACCTAATTTTTCAAATTTAACTTTTGTATAAACCAAAGCATGGGTGCCGACAACGACGTCAAATTTTCCATTTTTGGTCAATTTATTGTTGCCTGTTTGTAAGCCAACTTTGACTCCAAAAGGTTTAAGTAAGGTAGAAATTGTCTTAAAGTGTTGCTTGGCCAGTATCTCTGTCGGTGCCATAAAAGCGGATTGAAAGCCGTTCAAAAAGGCGGCGTACATTGTCACCACCCCGACGACGGTTTTACCACTACCAACCTCGCCTTGTAAGAGCCGGTTCATCGGTTTTTGCGATGAAATATCGCTTAATATTTCTTCGATTGCCCGTGATTGAGCAGCGGTAAGTGCAAACGGGAGCTTTTGCATAAACTGTTGGATTTTGTCATCAAATTTTTTCCAGGGGGTTTTAAGGCTATGTTTTTCCCAAGCTTTTTTGCGGATAAGTGAAGACAGCTGGATTTCAAGCAGTTCGTCAAACGCCAGTCTTTCTTTGGCTTTTTGGGCCTGCGCTAAATTATCGGGAAAATGAATTTTGGCAATCGCGTCACTTAGTTTCATTAAGTCATTTTCCCTGATTAAGCTTTCGGGCAAATATTCTTTAATCTGGTTTTTTGCTTCGAGTAACTTAAAAATCTGGCGCCTCAACCATTTTGAAGAAATCCCTTTGGTCTCCGGGTAGACCGGCACTAATCTTCCGGTGTGAATTGTCCGGTTTTCAAAGACAACTTCATAGTCCGGCGATTGCAGTTCGAGTTTATTTCTTTCAAGACCGACTTTTCCGGAGAGCGAGAGTAAATCGCCTTTTCTAATGGCTTTAGTCAGAAAGGGCTGGTTAAACCACAAAACGTTGATGGTGCCGGTTTGGTCTTTGACAGTGGCTCGTTGCAGTGTTTTGTAGCGCCTGGTGTACTGGTTTTTAATTTCTTCAACTTTTCCCCTAACTGTGACCGTCTCGCCCGGCTGGACCTGCCCAATTTCCGAAACCAAAGAATAATCGTCATAGCGAAAAGGAATATGCCATAAAAAATCTTCAAGTCTTAAAATGCCAAGCTTTTCAAGACGGCGAGCATACATTTTATAGCTTCTCGAAAACTGGCTGACCGGTAAATGCAAATCCATATTTTACTTTGATGGTGGCGGAAGGAAGGCCAAAACCGATGTTGCGATTAAAGCAACAGATGCAATCGCGACAATTACTTTCCAAATCCACTGTTTCTTCCTAAACATTTCCATAGGTATTATTTTATTACTTTGATGATATTTTTACAATTCTTCTTTGACCAATTTTGATAACCATTCCGGTCTTCGCTTTTTTATTTGCACTTTCCATATCAATTTTATTTCCATCTACTTCTACGCCTTGCTGTTGAATTAATCTTTTAAGTTCAGAATTGCTTAGGCCTGCCCAATCAGAAGTGACTTCGAAAATAGTTTGATTAAAGTCGCCAACCGGAAATAGATCTATTTCGTCAGGCATTTCTTTATTCTGAACGGTTTTTTCAAATTCTTTTTCGGCCGTATCGGCGGCATTTTCATCATGTAATTCCTTGACAATCTGATGTGCTAATTCTTTTTTAATGTTAATTGGATTTTCACCGGACTTTAATTTGTTTTCATACTCCCCTATTTCTTTCAAAGACAAATTAGTTGCAAGAGTAAAGTAATTAATAATTAAATCATCTACAACCGCCATTACTTTGGCGTACATATCATTGGGTTCATCATCAAGCCAAATAGCATTTCCCCAACTTTTACTCATTTTGCGGCCGTCGGTTCCTTCCAAAAAGGCAGTGGCTAAGACAAAAGATTCTTTTTGTCTTAAATCTTTCTGCAGCGTGCGCCCTGCTTGCATGTTAAAAGTTTGATCTGTTCCTCCAACTTGAATATCGGTGTCCATAAAATAGCTGTCGTATCCCTGCATTAACGGATAATTTGTTTCGTCAAGTCTGACTCTCTTCCCTTCATCAAGCCTTTTTCGAATTAGCTCACGGCTGATAAAATCGTTCAGGGAAAATTTTTGTGTCAGCTGTAGAATTTCTTTGTAGCCTAATTTTGAAAGCCATTCGCTGTTTTTTCTGATTACAATTCTTGAAAAATCAACTAATTTTTCCGCTTGTTTTTTGTAGGTCTGAAAATTCTTTTCGATTTCATCTGAGGTTAAAATCGGTCTTTCGGAATCTTTGTCCGATGCGTCACCAACCAGCGCAGTGAAATCTCCAATCAAAAATGTAACATGATGGCCAAGTTCGGCCAGTTTTTGCAATTTTCGTAAAGGCACTGCGTGACCCAAATGAATGTGGGTCGAAGTCGGGTCAATGCCCAAATAAACGTTTAATTTTTTGCCTAATTCCAGAAGTTTTCTAAGCTCATCCTTCCCTGGGATTATATTTGCGACTCCTCGCGTCAACAGCTCGTCAATATCGTTCATAGGCTCAGTATAGCAAATTTTCTGGTCGCAAGCCAGATTTTGTTCAAAGGCTTTAATTTGCTATACTTAGGAATATGCTAGATTATCAGAGGAGATCTAGAAGAAGAAATAAGTACTTCATTCTGAGTCTTCCCAGCTTCGGTTTTAAATTTAACAGGCAACTGGGTAGAAATTTCAATAGCTTTAACCGCATTAGTACTACTCCGCGAATAGTTTTATACAGCCGTCTGGCCAAGTTCGCCTTTTTTGGCCTGATCGGTTTAATCATTCTGATGGTTGTTTTATTTATCTGGTACGGACGGGATTTGCCAACCCCGGGAAAATTAATTGCCGCGCAGGCCAACCAGTCTAGTGGAATTTACGACCGCAACGGTACGCTTCTCTACTCTGTTTACCAAAATCAAAACCGGACTTACGTGGAGCTAAAAACAATTCCCAAATATCTCCAACAGGGAACAATTTCGGTTGAAGACCGGAATTTTTATACCAATCAGGGATTTTCGCTAACCGGTTATTTAAGAGCAGCTCTGAATATTGTGTTGCTTAGGGGTCTTTCCGGCGGTTCTACTCTCACTCAACAGCTGGTTAAAAATGTGCTTTTGTCGCCCGAGCAAACAATTCCCCGAAAAATAAAAGAGCTGATGCTTTCGATTCAGGTTGACCGAAAATACACCAAAGACCAAATTCTGGAAATGTATTTGAATGATGTGCCGTATGGCGGAACCGCCATCGGGGTTGAGGCGGCGGCCCAATTGTATTTTAATAAAGATGTCCAAACTTTAGATTTGGCCCAATGCGCGTTTTTATCCGGTCTTCCCCAAAGCCCAAGTACTTATTCTCCGTTTAGCGGCAATAAATATTATATCCAAAGGACGCAGGTGGTTTTGGCATCAATGGTTAGAGACGGATATATTACACAAAAACAAGCCGACAGTGCTTTGACTGAAATAACTAAAATGCAATTTGCCCAAAATAGTATTGGCATTAAGGCTCCGCATTTCGTCATGTATGTTAAACAGCAATTAATTAATCAGTTTGGAGAACAAGTGGTGGAAAGCGGCGGCTTAAGAGTTAAAACAACACTTGATTATAATATTGAAAGTAAAGCCGAACAAATTGTTAAGACAGAAATTGCCGGCGATAAAAGTCTTGATGTCGGAAATGGCGCGGCCATGGTCACCATTCCCAAAACCGGCGAAATTTTGGCGATGGTTGGGTCTGAAGATTATTTCGATACTAAAAACGACGGCAATTTTAATGCCGCGATTTCTTACCGACAACCCGGTTCGTCACTGAAGCCGATTACTTACGCCACTGCTTTTTCCAGAGGTTACACCGCGGCAACTCTCTTAATGGATACGCAGACGAATTTCAAGGCTCAGGACAGCGATAAAGATTATATTCCGGTTAACTATGACGGAAAATTCCGAGGACCGGTGCAGGTAAGGTTTGCTTTAGCCAATTCCTTAAATATTCCGGCGGTAAAAATGCTGGCCATGGTGGGGATAAAGAACGTCATGCAGAATGCGTATAACATGGGAATTGATAATTGGCAGCCGACCGATGCCAATATGGCGGATGTTGGTTATTCGCTGGTTTTGGGCGGAAGAGATGTCCGTTTGGTTGACGAGATGGAGGCTTACGGGGTGTTTGCCAACGCTGGGGAAAAGATGCCGTTGGTCTCAATCCTCGAGGTGGATGACGCTAAGGGCAATGTTTTGTATAAATATAATCCCCCTAGTCTGCAGAGAATTTTTTCTCCGGAAGTAAGTTTCTTAATCTCACATATTCTTTTAGATAATACTGCCAGGTCAATGGAATTTGGCCTTTATTCACAATTGGTGATTCCCGGATTTCCCAGCGTTTCCGTCAAAACCGGGACCACCAATGACATCAGGGATAACTGGACGGTTGGTTATACACCTTCTTATGTTGTGGGAGTTTGGGTGGGCAACAACGACAATACGCCGATGAGCAAGGTAGCATCGGGAATAACCGGCGCCGCGCCGATTTGGAATAAAATCATGAGCTATGTCTTAAAAATTAAAGGCAAAAAAGATGAGCCGCCGCAAAAACCGGATGACGTAATTGCGATGCAAATTGATGCCCTGGGCGGGGGTTTGCCAAGACCGGGGCAGCCGACCAGAAGCGAATACTTTATTAACGGCACCCAACCAACCTCCCAATCACTTATTTATCAAACAATTAAACTTTCCAAGCACGAACAGGGAAAATTAGCCGATGCTTCGGAAATTAACAGCGGAGATTATGACACTAAAGACTACATTGTTTTCAAAGAGGACGATCCGATTTCCACCGACGGTAAAAACCGCTGGCAGGATGGAATTGATGCCTGGATTAAACAAACTTACGCGGCCGACCATCCGGAATATTATCCGCCAACCCAGACTTCAGACTACCAGGAGAATTCAGACACGCCGACACCGACTCCTAACGTTAGCGTGACGCCAACAGATACTCCTACTCCGACGCTAACTCCTACGCCATAAACCGTTTATCTTACAGAAGCGTTTAAATTATGTTTTAAGGAGGAAATGATTTTTTTTCTAATTTCCTTTACTTCCTCGTTGGTTAAATTTTTTCCCGGATCTTGATAGTTAAGATGAAAGGTTCGTGAGTCTTGGTAAGAATCTTTTAAGGAAACTTGAGTAATTAAATTGCTTTGAGATTGAATAACGTTAATTAGATCTTCGGTTTTTACATCTGCGCCGGCAATGATTGATAAGTCTTCAACCACCGGCGGAAACCTATTCAATGGTTTATAGACCTTTTTTTGCGTGGCATGCAAAGTTAAGAGCGCAAAATTAAGTTCAAAATCAATTAAGTCGGCGTCAAGAACTTCAATTTCCCCTAAATATTCTTTATTCAGAAAAATGGCTGCTCCGTTACCCGATTTTTCCGATTGTTTAAAAACCAACTGTTTTATCCCTAAGTCAAGACACAGCTGTTCAATTATTCCCTTGACTTCGTAAAAAGACACTTTATTTTTCTTAATCACTCCGGCAAAAGTTAGAACTTCTTCGGGGAGTGCGTGTTGTTTCTTATTGTAAATATTGGCGATTTCAAATATTTTTATTTCTTCGTCAGTTTTATTTTCCGAAACAACCTTTAGAAGACTGGGAACGAGGGTTTTTCGCAGGTAGACAAAATCTTGGGTTAAAGGATTTTTTATTTCTACCGCATCCTCAAGCGGACCCTCAAACAATCCTTCGGAGACCATGGAATAAGTGTAAACTTCAGTAAAGCCCCAATATTTCATGGCTTCTTTTAGTCTTTTTTCCCAATAAAAGTCGTTAGCAAACCGGTGCGGAATGATTTGTGTTTGTGGAGAAAGCTCACTTGGCAGATTATGGTATCCGTAAATTCGGGCAATTTCTTCAATTAAGTCTTCTTCTATCTCAACGTCACCGATTCTAAATGACGGAACTGTCGCTTGTATTTTTCCGTTTGTCAGTTTTGTTTTAAATCCTAAGCCCGAAAGTGCTTCCACGGCTTTTTCCGGATCAATCTTAACGCCAATCACTTTATTTATTTTTTCCAGCGATACTTCAACAGTTTTTTCTTTTACTTTGTTTGGATAAAGGTCAATAATGTCCGAAAGCACTTTACCCTTAGCAAATTGTTGATAAAGTTTAATCCCATACAAAAGGGCGTCAAAAGCCAGTATTGGGTCCAGATTTTTTTCGTTGACAACGGCCGCTTCGGTTCTAATTCCCAGTGACATCGAAGCTTTACGGATTTTTGTCGGTTCGTTATTATTGATAAAATATAAAATCCGTTTGGAATTTTGGGTCACCACGCTGTTTTGCAAACCCATAATTCCCAACAGGTCAACGATTTCGTTTTTGTCGTTAGCCGCCACAATCTCGCCGCCGTTTAAAGAGTATTCTTTTTCATCCAAAGTTTTAATAACCTCGCCTAATTTTGCCTCCCGTATGGTTAGCACTGTTGTTGCTAGTCTGTCAAAATCAAAAACATGAGTCGGATGGCCAATGGTTTTCATCACATAATTGGTAATGTCAATTAAATTATTTAAACTTCTGGTTTCCGAAGCTTCCAATCTTGTTTTAATTTCTTTCGGGCTTTCGCCAATTTCAACCTCCATTACCACCGCACAGAGCCGGTTCACCAACTTCGGATCGTTCCTGATTTCAATTAGACTTTTCTTTGGTGTTTGCGGTTGGGTAAATTTCGGCGCTAAGAACTGTGCCTCAATGCCGTTTTGTTTTAAGACGGTGGCGGTTTCCCTGGCAATTCCGATCACACTCATAAGGTCCGGTCGGTTGGTGGTAACTTCGATATCATAAACGAAATCATTGCCGTAAGGTTCAATTCTCTCGACCGAAACGCTGGACAGTGAAAGTAGCTCTCCGATTTTTTGCGGAGTGGCTTTAGTTTTGACATATTCCTTCAGCCAGCTGTCTAAAATTTTAATATTCATCCCGTTAGAAAATTCTCCTTTCTAAAAATGGAAATTATAAATTCAAACTTTTGATATAACAATATTTTTCTAACGGGATTCATAAATTAAAATTGTTTTAAAAACTCCAAATTGTTCGAATACAAAATTCGGATATCATCGAGTTTTAATCCTTCGCGCATCATTAATACTCTTTCAATTCCCCAACCAAAAGCAAAACCGCTATATTTATTGGCGTCAATGCCGCCAGCTTTTAAGACATTCGGATGAACCATGCCCGCGCCGCCCATCTCCAGCCACCCGGCTTTACACAGTTTGCACCCGCGCCCTCCACAAACGCCGCAGCTGACATCAACTTCAAATGACGGTTCGGTAAACTGAAAATGGTAGGGTCTGATTCTCGATTTTCTGCTTTCTCCAAAAAATGATTTGACAAAATAATCCAGAGTTCCTTTTAAATGGACAATCGAAATGTTTTCATCAACCACCAAGCCTTCAAACTGGTGGAACATCGGCACGTGCGAAACATCCGATTGCCTTCTGTAGCACTTGGCGATATTTAACATCCGAATTGGCGGTTTTTGTTTTCGCTCCATTTCTCGGATTTGACCGGATGAAGTATGGGGAGTCAAAACCAGCGGGCCTTTTTTGGGATCAGGTTCGCCTTTAATAAAAAAAGTTTCCCAGTCATCTCTGGCCGGGTGATTTTCCGGAAAATTCAAAGCTTCAAATGCATACCAATCCCATTCTACTTCCGGGTACCTCACTCTTTCAAAACCGATTTTGGCAAAAATGCCGGTTATTTCTTCAATCGCCTGAGTTACCAAATGCAAATGCCCTAAGCTTGGTCTAATGCCCGGATTGGTGACATCAATTTTGGCAATTACTCTTCCAAGCTTTTGAGTTTTCAATTTTGACTTTTGACTTTCCAAGGCATCTTCAATGGTCTGTTTAACTTCGTTCGCCAACAACCCAAATTCTTTCCGTTTTTCCACCGGCACTTTGGTAATTTCCTTCATTGCCAAAGTTAGCTTGCCGCTTCTGCCCAAAAACTGCAGTTTGGTTTCTTCCAGGCTTTCCAAATCTTCCGCTTCCAGAATAAAAGATAACGCCGTATTTTTAATCCCGATTAATTCCTCTTCCATAGCTTTAAGAATAGCATAACCTCAATGTTTTTTCATTACATAAGAGGTCTTTCCGGTTTTGCGGGAACTTGCATAACTGTTCCGTTCGGACACAACTCCCTGCTAATTTTTGAAATTAAAGTTCGTTCTTCTGCTATCGGCATTGGTCCTCTTTTGTCTAAAACAATTCCTAAGACGGGACAGCCGGCACAATTACCAATTCTTTGTTGTAAACATTTTTCTGCGATTGTCATAAAAACCACATCCTTTAACCACTAAAAAACCCCGCCTTGGCGGGGTGGTCTTTTTACTTCACGAAAACCTACCCCGCATTGGAGGATGTAAAGTAATAATAAACTGCTGTCAAATTCTTCATGTCAATGATCATAACATAGGTAATATTACTTGGCAATACTGATAATTCTATATTCAGTGGGGCCATTTGGTGTTCGTATTGATATTTTGTCTCCGACTTTTCGTCCCATTAGATTATGTCCGATTGGAGACTTGAGCGAAATTTTGTTTTCCTTTGGATTTGCTTCCCACTCGCCGACAATCTGAAAAGTTTTTTTTCCGCTTTCAGTTTCAACTGTTACAGTGTGCCCGAGTTGAACAGTATTATTGTTTGCCGGTTCAAAAACTTTTCCATACAAAACTAAATTCTGAAGATGCCGAATTTGTCTGTCAATATCAGATAATTCCATCTTTGCCGCTTTGTATAATCCGTTTTCCGAAAGGTCGCCCATTTCTCGCCCGCGTTTTAAAACTGCAACTGCCGCGGGTCGTTTGGCAATTTCACTTTCCAACTCTTTTTTTAAATTCTCATAACCTATTTTGGTAAATGGAATAATTGTCATAGCAACATTTTAGCAGATTGAGGCGAAGCCGAAATGGTTAATTTGATTTAGTGGTTTTTATCAGCTGGGCAAAAGCTTCCGGATCATTTAAAACCAACTCGCTTAAAATCTTCCTGTCAAGTTCCACATTGGCTTTCTTAAGTTGGTCCATTAATTTGCTGTACGATACCCCTTCTTTTTTGGCAGCTTCGGCAATCCGGGTAATCCATAAAGACCGGATGTCTCTTTTTTTCAGTTTTCTGCCATGATAAGCGTAAGCGCCGGCATGCAAAACCGTCTCGTGCTGTTTTCTAACCAGCCTACTTTTTGTTCCTCGGTATCCTTTTGTCAGGCTTACCAATTTATTATGTTTTCTTCTTGAAACGGTTCCTCGTTTAATTCTGGCCATATTTTTTAATTTTATCTAATGAATATTTTAAATGAATTTTTAAATTTTTGATAATTGTTCGGTGAAAGTTTTTGTACGAACTCTCGCCTGCCCTTTCCGAACGTGTTTCCCTAAAATTAATATTTCTTTGTCGCATTATTGATTACCCAGTGCTTGCTTAATTTTTTTCGCGAATGTTCCTTTCAAAATTCCGATTTCCTTTTGTCTTCTTACTCTGGCCCTTGATTTGGTCAGTTTTTTATGACTGCCGTATTGATGACTAAATAAAACCTTACCGGTTCTGGTAACCTTAAATCTTTTAGCGATTGATTTCTTGATTTTCTTCTTTGCCATTTTGTATTTCTTCGCCGTTTGTTGTTGCGGCGCCTTTTCCTTCGACTGTATGCTCAGGACGATGCTTGTCGGGCGAAATTAAAGCGATTAATTTCTTCCCTTCCAAATGTCTTTCCCTGTCTAGTTTAGAAATTTCGGATAAGCTTTCCAAGACTTTATCCAAAATCCGGTGTCCAAATTCGGGATGAGTGATTTGCCTGCCCGAAAATGAAACTACCAACCTGACTTTGTCTCCTGCTTCCAAAAACTCTTTGGCCCTTCTTATCATAACCCCCAGGTCGTTATCGCTCATAAAAGGCCCGAGTCTGATTTCTTTCGTCTCGGTTGTTTTCGCCTTTTTCTTCTCTTCGCGTTTTTTCTTTTCTTCCTGATACAAGAATTTCTTGAAGTCAATTATTTTTGCGACCGGCGGTTTGGCCATCGGCGCTATTTCTACTAAATCAAGTTCTTGACTTCTGGCTTTGTCCAGAGCCTCGAACTTTGCCAGTATGCCTATCTGCTTTCCGTCGCTTCCTAATACGCGAAGAGTCGGAGCATAGATACGTTCATTAACTCTGTAAAACCTTCTGGTATTCTCGTGTCGTTTATATCTTTTTATCAATTTCTTGTTTTAACCTTTGGGTTAGATTTTCGATTGTTGCTTTGCCTAAATCTTTCCCGTCTCTTAACCTTAAAGAAATGGATTTGGACTCCACTTCCTGTTTGCCTATTATACCTAAATATGGGACTTTTTGTAAAGTGGCGTCTCTAATTTTGGCTTGCAGTCTTTCGTTACGGGAATCCACCTCAACTCGAAGGCCATCCGCTCTTAATTTCTCCGCCACTTCATTTGTATATGCATTCTGCTTGTCAGTTATGGGCAAAAGCGCAATCTGTACCGGCGACAGCCATAATGGAAAAGCGCCCTGAAAATGCTCGGTTAAAATAGCGATAAACCTTTCAAAGCTGCCAAAAATTGCCCGGTGAATCATGACCGGTTTTTCAAACTCGCCTTTTTCGTTAACGTATTTTAGATCAAAAGCAGTAGGCATATGAAAATCCAGTTGAACGGTGGCCAGCTGCCATTCCCGCCCCAGGGCATCTTTAATGTGCAGGTCGATTTTTGGGCCGTAAAATGCGCCGTCGCCTTTTTTGTCGCCGGCTTTGATGCCTTTTTTCTTTAATACTTCTTCCAAGTCTTTTTCGGCTTTGTCCCACATTTTCATCGGTCCCGGCTCTGGTTTCCGGTCTGGTGGCAAATCTAAATTCATATTCAAACTGAAAATTTTTATAAAAAGTCACCATCATATCTAAAATGTTGGAAACCTCGTCGAAAATCTGACTCTCGCGGGCGTAAATATGGGCATCATCCATCGTTAATTGCCTAACTCTTAACAACCCATTCACTTCCCCAGATTTTTCCCTGCGGTGTAACCTGCCGATTTCCGCCAGTCTTAGCGGTAATTCCTTATAGGTTCTGGGTCTAAAGCGGTAAAGAATGGTTGACTCCGGGCAATTCATCGGCTTTAAAGTGTAATTAACAGGTAGCATAAACTGTATGCCTTTTGTTTCTTCATAACTCAAAATGGGAATTTCTGTTCTTTGATTTTGATATTCAATTATGTAGTTAAATGGAAATTTTGGTTCTGGTCTTTTTTTGATTTCATCTATTATCTTGGGTTCTTCTTTTTTCATTATTTCCGCAAGATCGAATACTTCTTCTTCCTCCCAAAGTTGTAAATTGTACATGTTATGCTCTCCGAACTTAACCCAGTGCCCGGATTCTTTAAACAATTGCGACCTGACCATTATCGGAGTTGAAGTTTCAACGTAGCCGGCTTTTTCGGTTAGTTCGCGGATATATTTCTCCAGCTCCTTAAAAATTACCATGCCCTTTGGCAGCCAAAAGGGCGTCCCGGGGGCATAATCATGAGAAAAAAATAACTCCAGTTCTTGCCCTAATTGTTTGTGGTCTTTTAAATTTTTATCCATGAGGTTATTTTATCAGGTACAAGCTTTAATTTCATCTCCCGAATAAATTCGGATTTTTTTGGATGATAAACTGGATAACTCCTGCGACAAAATTACCGAAAAACGGAATAAAATTAATGTTTTTAACAACTAGCGTCAGAATAGCGACAACAAAAGCTACTCCGACCATTGCGCCCCACGCCCAGGCAATTCCGCCAAGAAAATTGTTGATGAAAATTTTTGCCCTTGATTCTTTAGTCTCGTCGTATCTTTCCATGGTCCTATAAAAAGAATAGTTTAAGTTTTATAGTAGTGTCAATGGTCAATTTACAGTTCTAGGCTTTGGGCAATTTCTTGCATCGAGTTAAGCACCAGGCCGACAAATTCATTTAGCGGAATTCTCAGTTCCTTTTCGCAGAGCATAATCTGCGCTCGATTTGCGCCTTTGGCAAAGGATGGAGAATTAAACCTGTTCATCACAAACTCAACCGTAAGTGGTGCCAGTTTCTTTTCCGGATGAACCAGCGCCGCCGCCACAATCAAACCGGTTAATTCGTCGCAACAATAAATCGCCCAGTCCAAATAGCTTTTTGGTTCAAAACCGTTATTCGCCCAGTTGTGGGATTTAATAGCGTACATTAGTTTCGGGTCCAGTTTGTAACCGATTTTTTCCTCCAAAACCAAGGTATGTTTTTCCGGATGATTTTTGCATAGTTCGTAATCCGCATCGTGTAACAATCCGACCAGTCCCCAGGCTGTTTCTTCCTCCGGAGTTGGTTTTGGCGAGATTTTTTTATAGATGGCTTTCATCGCCGCCTCACACGCCAAGTGATGCTTAAGCAGGTTTTTATTTTTAACCAAACCGGTCAGGATTTGGTATGCTTCGTCCCTTGTCATATTATTATTGTAGAACTATTCATTTGTTATAATCAACTAATGGGTATACTATTTGCCTGGATTGCCAGCATTACTTCGGGAATCGAGCCTCTCATCATCAAAGCATCCAGTAAGTCTTTGATTAAAAATCCTTGGTTGTTTAATGTACTTTGGACTGCCTCCGGAATTCCTCTGATTGTAGTTTTTGCTCTCATCAAGGGTGGAGGCTTGCCGCAAGATTGGATATCAATATTAATGTTGTCATTTTGTTCTGCCTTATTTTATATTTTCTATACACTTTCACTTTTCAAAATGGACATTACAGCATTGAGTCCGTTATTTAGTCTGCGAACTGTATTTGCGGTTATTTTAGGAGTTGTAATTCTTCATGAAAAAGTTAATGCGCTTGGAATACTGTTAATAGCAGTGATTGTTTTTTTTAGCATTTTTTCTGCTTATGATGAAAAGTTAAAGCTTAGAGCTTTTTTTCAAAAATACATTTTTATTGCTCTCGTCTGTATGTTGGTTTTGGCATTTAAAGGATTATTTACAAATATTTCGGTGGCCAGAAACGGTTATGCAACTACTATTCTGTGGCAGGATTTTTTAACTTTAATTATTCTTTTACCAACCTTGAGATTTATAAAAAATAGTCAGGAGAAGCTTAATTTAAAAAAATTATTTCCATTTATATTTTTGGGGTTGGCAGATTTTATATACTCTGTAACTTCCACCTTAGCTTATGGGCATAATCTAGCCTTAAGTAGTGTAATAATTTCATTACCATTTTCAATAGTATTCACTTATTTATTGTCTAAAAAATATGCTAGGTTTTTGGAAACACATTCCACAAGAGTTTACCTTGTGCGTTTTTCTGCGACAATTATTATGATAGCTTCCGCGATTTGGCTAAGTTTTTTATAAGTGTGGGCCCTAGCGTGGTTAGGTGGAAAAGAATCTTTGATTCCCTGATTACTATGTCTCACAAGCTAACCCAGCTCGGCTTTACTTATTATAACGGAAAAGTAGTCATAATTGAAAGTAGCGAGGAGGACTTAAGTGTTTAATCCTACTCTTTACGATGGGAAATTTTTAGTTCCCCTATTGCAAATCGACTATAAATCGACTATAATTCGACTATATGTTTAAACCTAAATACACTATTACTAATAACCTCTTAGCAAATATAAAGAGAATAAATTACCTAGTCCACGAGCTTAATAACAGGAGATTCCCAAATGTAATCTTGCTTGAATTAGAAAGAACCGCGCGTGAGGTTTCTTCTTACGCTTCAACAAGTATTGAAGGTAATCCTCTCCCTCTAACTGAAGTCAAAAAAATTCTTAAGTTAAAACCAACTCATATACGGGATAGCGAAAAAGAAGTATTAAATTATAATCAAGCGTTACAAAGTTTAGATAAGTTACTTGGTAAAGGAAATATAAAAATATCTCTTAATTTAATTTTAGGAACTCAGAAGCAGGTTACGGAAGGATTATTGCCAGAATTTGAGTCAGGACAACTTAGGGGGAAACCGGTAGTTGTAAATGATCCAAGAATCGGACAACCAGTTTATCTTCCACCGGATGTAAAAGACGTGGAATCGATGATGGAAGATTTAGTTCAATTTATTAACGAAAATGAGAATAGGATAGATTCTCTTATTCTGGCTGGTATCTTTCATAAACAAATGGTTATTATCCACCCCTTTATGGATGGCAACGGAAGAACAACGAGACTCGTTACGAAAGCGCTACTGGCTGCGATGGGGCTTAATACATTTAACCTCTTTAGTTTTGAAAACTACTATAACCAAAATGTTACAAAATACTTTCAAACAGTTGGAGAATTTGGTAATTATTATGAACTTGTTGAGAAGATAGATTTTAGCAACTGGCTTGAATATTTTACGGAGGGAATTATTGATGAATTGCTTAGAGTAGAAAAATTACTGCCTAAAATCGCTGTTAGTCCGGAAACTCATTTAAAAACACAACACTTGAAAATCATTAAATACATACGAGAAACAGGATTTATTGCGGATCGAGATTATGCAAAGCTTGTCAGTCGCGCTAAAGCAACGAGAACTCAAGATTTTAAGAAATTACTCATACTAGGTTTAATTGAAAGAAAAGGTAAGGGAAAAGCAACTTATTATGTCTTGAAAGAAATATGAACAAAAAACGACTAAATAAACAAAAGTTAAAGTTAATTAAGGTAAAAAATGCATACAGTGGATATCTGATAAGTAACATTAAAGAGGTGCTTGAGCCAGAAAAGTTTGCAGAATTCTTGAGTTGGATCTCTGGTCAAACGGTTGGAGTATATAAAGGAGAACCTCTTGTTTACGAATATGATTTGGCCAGATTTTTAAAAGGACTGCCCATTCTTGATTAGTTTAAAGTTGCTTTTAAGGTACAACGGTAAGTCCTGGATATTCCCAGACAAATCCCTTAGGGAATAAAAGAGATATTGCTGTGCGTTTCTGTTTTATATCAAAAGACTCATATGAATTTGGTAGGTTGATTATTTTCTTTTTGATATATTCTCTAGTAGCTTCTTTTGTGTACTGTTCCAGCGAGGTTTGGTTACTAAAAAGTGCCATATTGCGTAATTGGTCTTCAATAAGGTCAAATTGTTCTTTGAAATCTTTATCAGAATAAATGCCCGCAAGGTTTTTATCTATTAACGATTGGCGAAAATTTCGAAGTTTACTAATTTGCGATGCTGTTCGTATCTGTTTTTGCTTAATTTTGCTAAATCTCTTTTGAAATACGTTTTCCAAAAGAAACAGATAAAACACAATGTATTCTGTCGTAGCTGGTCTGGCTTTAAGAAGATTAGAGAAATAACTGTGAATCAGATTTCTGGGTACGCTGGCGTTTTTGCATTTATTATTGCAATGATAATAAGCATATTTTTTGCATCTTCCACTACTCCAGCTGCCGGTAAAAGCTTGTTTGCATTTAACACACTTAATAAATCTTCTTAAAGGAAAATCTTCATTATTTTGATTTTTTCGTACAAGATCTATCTTATTTTTATTGTTCCCGTTCATTATTTCTTGTACTTTTAAGAATTGTTCTTTAGTAATCATTGGAACATGTTGGGCTTGTACTTCCAATTGATACGTTTCGGATACTATAACTCCCATATAATGTTTATTTTTAAAGATACGATAGATGTTTTTAGGAGTAAATTTATAGCGTTTACCGGTCTTACCGTTTCTTAATTTAAAGTTGTTTAGAATTTCCGCCATTTCTTTAAAGCATTTTGTTCCTGTTGCCATGATATCCCAAGCTTTTCTAACCTTATCGAAACAATTTATATCTTTTACAACATAGCCGTTGAGCATTAGATAGCCCGGAGGTGGAACACCATTCGGAAGTCCAGACATGAATCTTGTCCGCATTCCATTTCTTGATCTTTCCCCTCGAATATCGTTTTCCAGTTGTGCGAATCCAGCCAGGATTGTTTCAATTAGTTTTTCGGTTGGCGATGTTCCCGTTGGCTCAGCGGTTGAAATTAAGGCGATACCGTAATTGTTTAGTTTATTACGAATAGTAAGATAATCCCCAGTTTGCCTTGAGAGCCGGTCTAGCCTGTAAACAATTAAAGCACCAATCCTTTTTTGATTTTTACGACAGTAGTCAAGTAATTTTGCGAGCGTAGGCCTGCCGCTAATATTTTTGGCTGATTTCCCTTCTTCTTTGAATATTTTTTCAATTATATAACCTCGTCTTTCAGCCTCTTTGCGGCAGATGTCTTCTTGGGTTTTTAAAGAAAAATTATCAACTTGTTCTTCGGTAGATACCCTTAAGTACAGTAAGGCTTGCTTTGGAATGCTTTTCATACAGATTCTCCTAATAATTCTCGTAGCGTTTTGCCATTAAATACAGACCTTTCATATTCGTCAAGCCATGATTCAACAAGAAATTGTATTTCAACACAGATATCTTTTAACTGCTCGTCGGTCAATTGTTTTGCTGTATCTCCTAAAATTTCTCTTGCTTCTTCAATATCAGTATCTTCCATATCTTAAAATTTTAGCGATTTTAAAATCTTTTACAATTCTGTAAAACAAAAACGGAGACTGATATAATAAAAGTGATAGACCTAATTAAAACTTTATAGTCAAAACTCCGTATTAAATATGTTAGTTCGATTCCTTGATGGCTGTGAGGCTAAAAATACAAGACGTTAAAGTATTGTCTGGAACTAATTTAGCTTTGATTTGAGGTAAACTCCGTAAGGGTAAAATATGTGGAGCTGACAGGATTCGAACCTGTGACCTTCGCAATGTCAATGCGACGCTCTAACCAACTGAGCTACAACTCCAAAATCTTAAACGAGCCTTCCCTCAAAGACTCGTTTAATTCTAACAAAATAAGTTTCTTTTTACAATTTGGTATTACGACATTATGTCGTCCTTGTTAGGTTGCGATGCGCTAAAAACTACGCTCAGCGGTCTAGCATAAGGATCACGATATTCCTGATCTCTGTTTGGGTCACCAAATCTTCTGGCATGTTGATCTAGCCATCCTTCAACACCATGGAAACCTTTTCTTACAGGTGGTCGATCCATCCCTAACGGTTTTCCTTTCAAATTATCTGGAGTTCCCATAAAATATCACCACCTTTCATTTTCTTTGACCATTTGTTAGCTTTTCCGCAGCTCTTAACATTTCTGATTCAACGAGACCATTATTGGCTATAATTCGGTCTGCTACGGGTTGTTCTCCTAACGCTATTAATTCACGTCTCAACATGTCTATCGCTCTTGCTCTCCGTTCTCCTATTTCCGGAGCCTCAATTTTTCCTGTTACAACTGTTACTTCTCGAAGACCCGCTATTACGGTTTCTGTCGTTCTGAAAGGAGTCGATAGCGGCATATCTATCATCCTTTCTAGCGCCCTAGCCCTATTTAGCGCAAACCAGTTTAAGTCTACATTTCTATCGATAAGACTGCTGTCATACGGTCGTAAACCGTCATTTTCTCTCCTTCGATTTTGTTCGTAAGCAAATGCTATTTCGTTATCTTCTTTTCCCATAAAAAAACCGCCCTTTTCAGGCGGGTTGCTTCTTTACAAAAGCCAAACTCCCCGCCCGTTAGGCGATCTTAATAAGGAGCTTGGCAATCGATAAAGATTTCATTGTATAAATAAATTTTATGGAATAGGCTTAGCGTTTGTCAAGAGGCGCTTTTATTCCTTCGCTAACGCTTAAGGACTTCGCGACAAGTCGCTTATTACTTAGCGCTCTATCTCAGTACCAAAAACCTGCGGATTTTTGGTACTTCGGCAACTAATGTTGCCTCAGCCCACCTGTTGCGAAACTACCCGGTCGGCAGACAATGAGTAGCTGGTTCCGTGTTTTTTGGCCAAATCCCAATATCCCTTTTTCGCTTTTTTGCCGGTTAAGGCGTGTAGCCAGTTGGCCGAATTCTCTACTCTTAACCTGGCATTTCGCAAAACTGTCAAAAGATATTCAAAGAATGTTTGGTGATATTTTCCGGCCTTCGCCGGAACGCTATCCATGGAGACATCTTTGACCTCGATTTCCAGTTCTTTGACGCTTTTGCTTAAGTTTTTAATTTCCACCAAAATTTCCTGGACGCGTGAACTGGTTTGGGTTTGGGTTTCTTGGGCTTCTTTTTTCTCAAAATGGAGAATCTCGTTTTTGTAATCGTAGCCGGCTTCAATATTGGACAATTTTTCCGCCAGTTTTTGCTGTTTCCTAGTCAAATCCAATTCTTCGCCTTCGGTAAGGTCTCCCGACATTTGTCCTTCCTTATCGGGTTTGTTAGCAGCATTTTCCCCCAGGAGTTGTCTCCAAAGCGTGCTGGCTGTTTCTTGGCCTTCTTGGATAATCGCTTTTTGAGCAGCGCTCAAAGTCCCGTCGATGGTGTCTCTTAGCACAGCCTCAACAGGGTTTTTATCAAAGTATTTATTGACCCTTTTACTATTAGTACTTTTAGCTGTCATAGCACTATCCTATATATCACAGTTGTCTTAGGAAATCAAGCGTTTTTTGTTGCCTGATGATGCCTGCCAGGAGGTAACGGTTGTTAGCAAGATTTTGTCTTTCCGCGTCGGTTTTAGCCTGGGCAATAGCTTCATCAATTTCCTTATCTTCAACTTTAATTCCTTCGGATGCAGCGATTTTTTGTAAGACAAATTCAAGTTTGATGTCGGTTTCGGCTTTTTTCTGGTAGTCCGCTCTTAAAGCCTCAATAGTCCGGCCGGTCGAGGCTAAATATTGATCAAGGGTCAACCCCAGACGTTTTATCTCATCCAAAGTTTGTGATAACAGCCGGTCAACTTCCTGCTCAATAATAATTTTCGGAATTTGCAAGCTAACACTCTCCAAAAGGGCTTGGGAAATATCTTCAAAGCTAACTTGAGCTTGTTCTTTGCCCGGAACAATAATTTTTCCTTTGGCCGTAACTTTAGCCACGGCATCTTTGTATTTTCCGAGTGTTACTTCCGGAGCCTCAGCCGTAAGGGCCGTAAAGGCCCAGTCCTTGCCGTCTTCCAGCTTTTCGACGTGAACCTTGGGATTTAAGACAGGATTAAGCTTGTGCTCTTTCAGAGCCTCTACGTAGCCTTGTGGTAGGAGTTTCTTTAAAACGTCTTCCCGAAGGTGCTCCTGGTCTAAATTCTCTTCAACCAGTTTCTTGGGAGCCTTGCCTTTACGAAATCCCGGCATTTGAGCTTCTTTGGTATGTTCTTCGATAACTTCTTCCTTGGTTTTTTTCACTAATTCCCAAGGAATGGTCACCGTTAGCTGAATTGTTCCGTCTTCGTCTCTTTTGATAGCTGTTGTCATATTATAAAGTGCCAAGGAGAGGAGTCGAACCTCCAAGCCTTACGGCACATGGTCCTAAACCATGCGTGTCTACCATTTCACCACCTTGGCTTAAATGGTAGAAAGATTATACAAGATTTAGAGAGAAATCGAAAGAGCATCTTGCGGGTCTCTTAAAGCAAAATTTTCAATGTCATTCATGTAGTATTCAACGTGAAAAGGCCAGGCGTTTGAAGAGGCATACATTGCTCCGATTTGGTAGATATCCTTGCCGCCAAGCTCGTCCATGTATTTTTCTCTTAAGCCCTGGGAGATTGTAGTAATTCCATCATCCCAAGATTTAAAGCGGACGACATTGTCTCCGTACACTCCCCAACCCCAGGCATTATAAGAATTGGCAGGAATTTCCTTACCAAAAGTCGATTCGACACCCGAAATAGCGGCAACCAACTTCCAATCGAGATTATACCTATCTGCCATTTGGACGAAATCCGCAGCAAAAGGGACTAAAGGTGAATCATTTTGCTTAAGATAGCTGGCAAGAATTCTGACACGGCAGTCAATCCCCACTTGTGTTAAGCTTGGGTTTTGCAGTATTGAGGATGAATCGGTGGCGTTATAATCCGCAAACGCGGGCTTAGGAATAAGCATGATTACTGCTGCAAAAACAGCGAGCAAGAGTTTATTCTTCATATGTATTTTGGTGTTTGTCCCAGTCTTAGCAAAGCTTCAGACAGGGATTAAAACCATTAAAAAATCCTAACGTATGTATTTGGAAAGACATACCTTAGGATCTGAAAAAGATTATAACATAGGACTATAGGTTTGTCAAGAGGAAAACTATAGGTTAATAGCTAGCTGATTCATGAATTGAGTAACTCCTTTTGCCCAAGCACCGTTGCTGCCGGGAGTATATTTAGTCATTATTTGCTCCGGGGTTTCCAAGCCGTTGGCTTTATATTGTTTTGCCAATGTCTGCGTCACTGTATCTATTGCTTCCGGGTAATTTTTAAACTTAGTAATCTTTTTGGCGTAAATTCCAAATCCCCAACAATTATATGAGTCTTTTGGCGCATTTTTGCAGCCGGTTGATTCTTCCATGGCAATCGCCGGAAGCAGCTTATAATCAAGGCCATATTTGTCGGCCGAGCTGATTATTTCATCAGCGTATGGTAGAAGATCGGAGTGATATTTTTTAAAAAAGTTTTTGACAGCAGCTAGTCTTGCATCCTGGGAAACAATAGTCGTTTTTAGTGTTCCCGAGGCTACCGGAAGGGCGGCGAAAGCCACTCGTGGGTTGTTGTAGAGGGCTGTGAGGCTATTTTTCTGAAAGGTGGTAAAGGTCAGCAGGGACAGCGCCAGAGCCAAAACAATTGGAGTTAAAAGGAGGTAAGCAGTGAGCAGGATAACCTTTCTCATTGATAATTTAGAATGACAGATTTAAGCCTGTTTGTCAAGCTTTTCGGGTTAAAAAGATGCCCTCGGGTTTATTTTCTTTTCCATATCTGGTATATTGCTTAAAGAAGCTATCTTTTAGATGATTATCGTTACAGGGACTATCGCCTACGATTATATAATGGATTTTCCGGGAATGTTTTCGGAGCACATTCTCCCCCAGGAAATTCATAAAATTAACCTGTCTTTTATCGTCAATAAATTTGCCAAAAGGCGCGGTGGAACCGCCGGCAATGTTTCCTACTCTTTAGGGCTTTTATCAACGCCGCACATTTTATTTTCGGTAGCCGGAAAAGATTTTGCCGACTATCAAAAAGAATTTGAAAAGTTAGGAATTAGCCTCAAAAACGTGCTAATTGATAAAAATGCTTATACTTCCACCGGTTTTGCGATGACCGACAAAAACGACAACCAGATTTGGGGCTATTTTTACGGCGCTGCGGAAGGAATCAAAGACCTAAAGCTGGGAAGTGTCGCCAAAAAGGATGACCTAGTTTTGGTCGGGCCCTCGGGCGCAGCCGGCTCCATGTCTTTGCTAAAGCAGTGTATTAGCTTAGGAATTCCGTACCTATTTGATCCCGGGTTTATCCTTACCCAGATTTCCGACCAGGACCTTTCGCTTGGTGTTCAGAATGCAAAGATGATTATCGGCAATGACTACGAAATAACTTTAATTAAGGACAGAGTTAAGGATTGGCAAACCATCTTTGCCGAAAGAATGATTATTACTACACTTGGCGCAAACGGAGCGCAAATTAGCCATCAGGGGAAAATTGAGGAGATTAAGGCGGTCAGAGTGGAAAAAGCGGTTGACCCGACCGGCGCCGGAGATGCCTGGCGAGCGGGCTTTTTAGCCGGTTTACAACGTGACTATGATTTAAAAACCTCCGGACAAATGGGTGCTCTGACGAGCGCTTACGCAATTGAGCATTACGGAACACAGGAACACGCGTTTACAAAAGAGGAATTTATTGAGCGGTATAGACAAAATTTTAACAGTCTGTTAAAGTTGTAAGGATATGATTAACAAATACGACGTTAAAGATTTGAATTTGGCTGAAAAGGGAAAACTGAAAATCGAGTGGGCTTCTCAGCAAATGCAGGTGTTATCAAGCATCAAGCTTAGATTTGAGAGAGAAAAACCGTTCAAAAACTTGACCATCGGAGTTTGTTTGCATATTACCAGTGAGACGGCCAATCTGTTAGCCACCCTTAAAGCCGGTGGAGCCCAAGTCGCCGCCTGCGCTTCCAATCCCCTTTCTACCCAGGATAGTGTGGCGGCCTCGCTGGTCAAGGATTTTGATATTCCGACATTTGCCATTAAAGGTGAAGACAGTAAGCTTTATTACGAACATTTGAATGCGGTGCTTAACTTTCATCCGCAAATCACCATGGACGACGGAGCAGACCTTGTTCACGAGCTGCATACCAAAAGAAAAGAACAGCTTGGTGAAGTTATCGGTTCGTCGGAAGAAACGACCACCGGCGTCATCAGGCTTAAAGCGATGGAAAAAGATGGCGCTTTAAAGCTGCCGGTCATCGCGGTTAACGACTCCAATACGAAGCATTTGTTTGACAACCGTTACGGTACAGGACAGTCAACAATTGACGGAGTGATTAGAGCCACCAACATTCTTTTGGCCGGGAAAACGTTTGTGGTTTGCGGTTACGGCTGGTGCGGTAAAGGGATCGCCATGCGGGCCAAAGGAATGGGGGCAAAAGTGGTGGTGACCGAAGTTGACTCGGTCAAAGCTTTAGAGGCGGCAATGGACGGATTCGTAGTGATGAAGCTTGAGGACGCGGCATCCTCCGGAGATATTTTTGTTTCGGCCACCGGCAATAAACACGTTATTTCTCTCAAAATTATCAATCTTTTGCAAGACGGCGCAATCATTGCCAATTCCGGTCATTTTGATGTCGAAATCGATATGGCAGGTTTGGAGAAAACCGCCAAAGCCAAAAGAAGATTAAGAGATAACTTAGATGAATATGTCATGCCGTCGGGTAAGAAAGTTTACGTACTTGGCGAGGGAAGATTGGTCAATTTGGCTGCGGCTGAAGGGCATCCGGCGGAAGTGATGGATATGTCTTTTGCCAACCAGGCTTTGGCGGCGGAGTTTTTTGTCAAAAATAAAGGAAAGCTCAAAAATAAGGTTTATGTTTTGCCGGAAAACCTTGATAAAGAAGTGGCGACTCTAAAACTTAAAGCGATGGGGATTTCGATAGACGAATTAACCGAAGAACAAAAAATTTACTTATCCTCCTGGAACGAAGGGACTCAATAAATTCTCAAAAAAAACTAAGCGCTGAAAACTTTAGTGCCGCTTTTAACCTCCTGGTCGACTTTTAGTGCCACTTCCTGGCCTTTTTTACCTGATTTGATTTGTTCGTGTTCCAACTGCATTGAAGCGACTGATTGTTCGAATTCTTTGTCACCGTGGACAAATTTAACACTATCCCCTTCTTTTATTCCCTTAGAAAGCTTAACAACGGCAACCCCGATTTTATCGTAATAGTGGATGACTGTTCCAAGCAAAATGCTTTTACCCAAAATCCATCACCTCCTCCGAACCAAAAATCTAAGTTTGTTTATGCACCTTTTTTGCCAAAAAGTCAAATTTCAAAGTCTTGAGCTAAGAGTTTGAATTTGCTATACTGTCCTCTGCGCGGGCGTAGTTCACCGGTAGAACGTCTCCTTGCCAAGGAGAAGGCAGTGGGTTCGATCCCCATCGCCCGCTCATCTTTTTTCCTCAAAAAGTATTCGGTAAATTAGCTTACAGTATTATTTCAGTAAATTCATTTATAATAATAGGTTATGGAAACTGCAACATTGGCCGGAGGATGCTTCTGGTGTACAGAGGCAATTTTAAAAGATTAAAGGGAGTTCAGTTGGTAATATCAGGCTATTCCGGTGGTAGCGTTCAAAACCCAAGTTACGAACAATTCTTTTCGGGAGATACAGGTCACGCCGAAGCAATTCAGATTGAATTTGACCCGCAAATTATTCCTTACGCAAAGATTCTCGATGTTTTTTGGCACACGCATAACCCGACAACATTAAACCGTCAGGGAAACGATGTTGGAACGCAATACCGCTCGGCAATTTTTTATCACAACCCAAAACAAAAAGAAATGGCCCAGGATTCAAAAACCGCATTGGAGAAAGAAAAGGTTTACGAAGATAAAATCGTTACCGAAATAGTTCCCTTCACTAATTTCTATCCGGCAGAGCATTATCACAAAGATTATTACGACAAAAATAAGGATGATTCCTATTGCACTTTTGTGATTAACCCAAAAATTCAGAAATTACTGCAAAAATATGGAAAAGATATGAAGGAAGAATACAAAAATGAAGCTGAATAAATTAACAGACGAAGAGCAAGCGGTAATTATCGGAAAGCAAACCGAAGCGCCGTTTAGTGGTGAATACGATGAGTTTTACCAAAAGGGGATGTATGTTTGCCGGCAGTGCAATAATCCTTTATATTCCTCAAAAGCCAAATTCGACGCCGGCTGCGGCTGGCCGGCTTTTGACGATTTCGTAAAAGATTCGGTCAAAACAATTCCCGACCCCGACGGAGTAAGAACTGAAATAGTTTGTGCCAAGTGTGGTGGTCATTTGGGTCATGTGTTCCTAGGAGAAGGGTTCACGGCCAAAAATGTGCGGCACTGCGTCAATTCCCTATCGATCAAATTCATCCCCGAAAAATAGTTTGTGCGGAAGCTCTTATTTATTTTGAACCGCTTCTCGTACATTTTGCCAAATTGATGTTTTCATATCAAACTTTTGAAGAAAAGTAGGTGATATAGTTTTCGGGCAGAAAATAATAAGAATATATCGTAAGTTTCCTATAGTATTGACACAACAATAATTTGCGCTATAATTCCAACATGGCAGAACAAGGAAGTTTCGGAAAAGGAATAAGAGAAGCTGTTAGCAGAATAGCTCATGGGCATGTCGTGCGTCCCCCAGAAGTCCCTCAAGCTCCTTTAAACCAAGGGCATCCTGCTCAGGAAATGCTCAGAGGAGTATTGGAGTCGGAAGGTGGTACACCTACAAGTTTTGCAAGTGATATAGCCAAAGTTGTAACAGATTTGAGAGCCGGGCGACTTAGTTCGGAAACTGTTCTGCGGACGAGAGCAGCTCTATTGGAAAGAAAAACTCGATTGGAAAATGCAGATAGTGCTTTAGCTATGGTGGTAAACCTTATGCTAGGCTCCACAGCTCTTTATCAACCGGCAATTGAAAGTGAGTTTAATTATGTGGATCCAAGAAATGCTAGAAGAAGAGTAGGGTTTGTAGATAGCGTGCGCGGATTTTTTTCCGATCAGGTAGATCGCTTCCCTACTAAATTATTACAAATTAGCGGACAGATGGGAACTATTTACATGGGCGAAGAGATTGGGGCAGAGAAAGGACAGCTTTATTTAGAACTAACCAAATGGTTTAAAGCGCCAATCGGAGACTATGGGTATATTGGCCGTGCTTCTAGACACGATTATTTAATTCCTTTTTCAGCTATTGAATCCATTACCGTTAAATCACAAGTTCGACAGCTTCCCACGTTTAAAAATAGCATATTTAATCTTTAGAATCTTGGTTCAATGTGGTAAATTTTCGCGAAGCTAAAAAACCGTCTAGTGCTGAGAGCGTGAGTCGAACACGCATAGCCTGTTCTTCAGACAGGTGCCTTGACCACCTTGGCTATCTCAGCAGAGCTACATATCTTTTCAAAGTGGCGTGTTCGACTGAGTCGAACAGGCATTAGTACTTTTCCTTCAGAAAAGTATGCCTTGACCACATCTTCGAGCTACCTCAGCACAAGAGTAATGATAGCAAAAAACACGCTGAAAATAAAGCGATAAACCCTATTGTTTTAAAATAAACTTCCTGATAAACTTTTGTTAATATTTATCTTCTGCCCTCTATTTATGAAAAAGAGGAAAAAAATAATTGTAGTGCTCCCCTCCTACAATGCTTCCAAAACTCTGAGGAAAACATACAAAAAAATTCCTAAAGGGTCCTATGATGAAATAATTCTAGTGGATGACGGTTCTACAGATGGAACTATAAAGATAGCCGAAAAGCTTGGAATAAAATATTTTGTTCATCAGGAGAATAAGGGTTATGGCGCAAATCAAAAAACCTGTTATATGGAAGCTCTAAAAAGGGGCGCTGACATAGTTGTAATGCTTCATCCAGATTATCAGTATGACCCGGCAATACTCCCAAGCCTAACTGTTCCCATAGAATATGGCTATGCTGACGTTGTTTTGGCTTCAAGAATTTTGGGAAATCCACATTATGGTGGCGCGCTTGAAGGTGGAATGCCTTTTTATAAGTTTGTTGCCAATAAGTGTCTTACTTTTTTCCAGAATAAGATGCTTAATATGCATTTTTCGGAATACCATACCGGTTACAGGGCGTACAACAGAAAAATGCTTAAAAAAGTAAATTTTAATAAGTTTTCCGATGATTATCTGTTTGATAATCAAATGCTTATAGAGTGTATCAATAAGAAGGCAAAATTTATGGAGGTTCCTGTAAAAACCGCATATTTTAAAGAGGCCTCAAGCATAAATCTGGCAAGAAGTCTACGGTATGGTCTTGGAGTGATAGCGCTTACTATTTCTCAAAAATTTGGACTCAAGAGGAATGCTTTCCACGGAAAGATTAACAGAGAAGCTTTATTGCTATGTGGGCTGGTTTTTTTGGGCTTTGCTTTCATATCCGTAAATATATTATTTTTAGACAATGTATATATAAACAAATTACTTATGCAGGCCAATATTATGCAGTTTTCCTCTCTTGCAAATTCTTTTTTGCACGGAAAACTCTATTTTCTGCAAAATGCACAATTATATAAAGACACAGCATTTTTTAACGGACATTATTATTGGCCGCTTGGTCCCTTCCCCGCTTTTATAGTTATGCTTTTTGTAGTTGTTGTAGGCAATCAATTTACAGAGGGGAATTTATGTCCAATAGTTGTTGGAGTAATTTTCATTCTAACTTTTTTACTTGGCTTAAACATAACCAGAAATAAAATGAGTTCTTTTTGGGCTAGTACTGGCTATGTATTTTCAACGGCTTTTATTGGAGTAGCGCTATCTCCTTATTCATGGCAGTTTGCCCAGCTTGTTCAAAACCTATTGATATTTCTTGCCATTTTGGGAGTTTTTAGAAAATGGCACCCAGCAGTTATTGGTTGTTTTGTAGCCTGCGCAATAGCTACTCGTTTAGATATGGTGTTAGCCAGTATTTTCTTTCTTTCTATTATTTTGTGGGACAATACGCTAATTATAAAAAAAATCAAGAATGCTATTTATTTTTTAATTCCGGTGGTTTTTTCCTTATTATCTCTTGGAGTTTATAATTTTTTGCGGTTTGGCCGGTTTTTTGAGCAGGGATATTCGTTTCAAAAGCTTGGTATCCCCGAGCTTTATGCAAATCGCTCTGCAGGCCTTTGGAGCCTTGTCCATTTCCCTGCTAACTTGTTTTATTTATTCCTGCGAGGTCCAGACCCTATTCTTGCGCATGGCTCCCAGCTGCTTGTGTTTCCATATCTTCATTACAACCCATGGGGTATGAGTATCTTTATTACGTCCCCCATGTTTTTGGCAATTTTTAAGGCAAATCCCAAAAATAAATTTGTAATCTTTTCGGCAATAACAGCTTTTCTAATTTTTATTGCGGTTATGGGATATTATGGAATAGGCTACTTCCAATATGGTTATAGATATGCTCTGGATTTTTATCCTTTTCTTTTTGTGATTTTGCTCTTCGCAGTTAGAAAATCTTTCTCTTTTTGGTTAAAGGCGTTAATTTTTATAACTTTTTTTACAAATTTTTACTTATTTTATTCTTAGATTTTCGGATGGGTTTACAAGTAGTCGGTTTGGTAATTTTAATTCGAGTTGCTTTCATGCGGACCCCAGAGTCACCCTTTCGCGTGCGTCGTTCTGCGAAACCCGCTTGCGATGCGCCAACGTCCTTGTGGATCCTGCAGGATTTGAACCTGCGACATCTGCGATGTAAACGCAGCGCTCTACCGCTGAGCTAAGGATCCAAGCGTGGCGTACAACGTTATACCGCTGACACTCTTGCGGGCACCTTCGGGCTACTTGCCTCAAATTCCACCTCAAATTATAAATGAATTTGGTTTCGTAATCAAACTGGAGTCAGAAAATTATTTAAGTAATATTACAGACTAAGTAGCAGTAATCCTCCGATAACAGTAATTATAATTCCCATAATCCCTACATTAAATATAATATTTCCGGATGGTCCGGTCGGTGCAACAGTTGGTCCTTGCACGATAACTGTTGGTTGAGGATTGGGAGTCGCTGTTGGCCCAGGTGTTGAAGTTGGTCCGGGTCCGGACGTCGGTGTAGGGGTCGCCGTAGTTGTTGCTTCTCCCGTGGGAGTTGGAGTCGGTGTATCCGTTACCGCAGGCGGTGAAGTTGGCCCAGATGTAGGCGTAGGAGTATCGGTAGTAATTACTTCCTCTGTAGGAGTTGGAGTCGGTGTATCCGTTGCCGCAGGCGGTGAGGTCGGAACAGGAGTAAGCGTTGGGGTAGGAGTGAGCGTTACTTCCTCTGTAGGAGTTGGAGTCGGTGTACCGGTAGGTGCGGCACACGGACCTGTCGCAGGGTATCCTATCTGATTTGTTTTTTTGAAGCCATTAGTTGATACGGTATTGAATGTTAAAATTCCAGCTTGTATAACGGATTGGTGGGTATCGACTGTTTTTGAATATGTCGGCGCTCCATAGTTGAATGCAAAACTGTCTGTCACTAGGTTTTGCGAATCCGTTACGGAAACTTGGGAATTAACATTTGTCGGAAGGTCGGAAATTGTATACGTAAACGAAATAATAACGTCGGAGCCGCTACAAGCAGTTGTTGCCTTAGGTTCGGGAACACACGCAAATTGCTGAAGCAGTTGTGGATTTCCAACCAAATAAATCGTTACAGGAAGACCGATTAAAACAACTACCAATAAGCCAACAATTAATAACCCCCTGCGTGTTTTAAGAAAAGAAAACATTATAATTGATATTAGTTCCTATAGTTAAATAATACGTCAGTGGTTAATTCAATGTCAAACTATTTGTTCGTTTTAACAAACCGCTTAAAGAATATAAAATTTGAAGAAAAGCAGAAATTTTTTTATCGGCCGACTGATGGTGTTAAAAATAGCGTTATTTGTTTACTAAATCTTTACCGATGGTTTTTATGGCTTCCTGAACCGTGGTCATAAACTGTGCCGGGAAAATAATGGTCGAATTTTTTTCGGTGGCAATTTCCGCCATGGTCTGCAAAGTTCTTAATTGCAGTGCCACCGGATGTTTGGCAATTAATTCCGCCGCCTGGCCGAGTTTTTGTGCGGCCTGAAATTCTCCTTCGGCTGCGACGATTTTGGCTCTTCTTTCTCTTTCCGCTTCGGCTTCTTTAGCCATTGCCCGTTGCATATTATCGGGAAGAATAATGTCTTTTATTTCGACGGCTGTAACTTTTACTCCCCAAGGTTCGGTGTGGGCATCAATAACGTTTTTGATTTTAGTATTAATGTCGGCAGTTTTTGATAAAAGCTGGTCCAAAACGAATTGACCGACGACGTTTCGAACAGTCGTCTGGCTGATTTGGTTGACCGCTTGGTAAACGTTTTCGACCGCAATCACGGATTTTTTCGGGTCAATAATGTGATAGTAGGCAACGGCGGCGATATCAATCGAAACATTGTCTTTGGTGATTATCTTTTGTGAAGGAATGGCCATGGTAATAGTTCTAAGGGTTACTTTAGTCATCGTTTCAATTAACGGAATTAAGAGAATCAATCCTGGACCGCGGACGCCGGTGTATCTTCCGAGGCGGAAAATTACTCCCCGGTCATATTCCTGAACAATTCTGACGCTTAGGAAAAACAAAACTATCAGTATAGCGATTACAAATATTATTATTGTGGTTAGGATATCCATATTCAAAAAATATTTACTGCTCTATTATATCACGCTTGGGAAGAACCATTTTATTTTAATTGTATTTTAATGCAAGAACGGGTTCTTTTTTAAAACCGGAATGATATAATAGTAATTAAGCCCAGGTGGCGAAACTGGCAGACGCGTAGCGTTCAGGACGCTATTCCCGTAAGGGATTGGGGGTTCGAATCCCCCCCCGGGCACCACGGAAATTAATAATATAGAATTCAAAATTCATAATTAGAAATAGAGAAAATAGAAATTGGATTTTTGTTATAATCTTTAAGCACATTAAAGTTATTTCTCAAATTTCGAAGAAATTTGAAAGAGGAGCGATCGACGAAAGGTTTAAGCTTTGACTGTGTCAAAGCGGAGACGCTCGTCGCTTCGCGACGAGCGGATGTGGTGAAACTGGCATACACGCAGCCTTGAGGTGGCTGTGCCCTAAAAAGCGTGGAGGTTCGAGTCCTCTCATCCGCACCAATAGAGGACATTTTACTACGACTAACGTTTAGATTGTTATACCAATCTAAATTAAGGAAACTTAAGTACGAGCTAAAATAAAATCTTTTAAAATCTCGAGGCTAATTTTATTTACCAATGCAAGAGTCGAACCTCGCTCGAACCCAAACTTTCTAAATATGCCTAAACAGGAAATAATAGGATTATCATCGGGAGATATTTAAAGAGTTTCTCTTATTTTTGAGGTATATTCGATAAATAAAGTCTCAGCTGAAATAAAAGTTCTGCTTGAAGTTTTTCTTTTACGAATGCTTTTTGTTTATTGTCCAGTAAATCTCCCAATCCTGCCAAAAGTTCAGTTTTTTTAATATCTTTAATTCGCTCCTGCGCTTTATTAAGCATGTCGTAAAGAGAAAATCCAGTAATTTCTTGAAGAAGCTCTTCATCAATCGGCCAATTATTTACTAAGAAAAACCATAAATCAAACATATCCCTTGCAGCAAATTTTTTTCTCTCAACAAGAGCCGCAAGCTTTGAAGCCGCCATATCATCTTTTTTCATTACAAGCATCGGAATACCTAGATAGTTTTTAACTTCGTATTCTGATTTTATCGCTCTTTTTGATATCTCTACTTTTATATTTCTCTCCTGACTTTGATAATTAATTAATAAAAAGAGAGTATTTTGTTTCTCATGAGCTTGATCAATTTTTCCTACTTTAGACAATATTTCCTTAAGTCTTTGAAAGACTAGCTCTTTTTTACTTGGGTCCAAAAGATCAAAATCAAGATCTACGGAAAAACGGGGAAGATCATAGAACAATAAAGCCGCTGTTCCGCCTTTAAATCCTAAAAACGTGCGAATTTGAGTATCTTTATAGATACTGTTAAGCGTATTGATGAGAAAGTTTTTATGTATATCTTTATTTAACATTGTCTTTTTTGTAATCCTTATAATAATCTTTAACTCTCTTATTCAAAGCACTGCTTTTGTAGATTGCTTGCAAATTAAATACATTTTCCCAGTTCAAAGCTCCTAAGTTGTCAAAATGATAATCTTTATAGATATATAAAGCATCTAAGAAAGCTCTTTCAAGGGATGCTATAAAATACCCGTTTTCACTTTCTATTCCCTCCATATTGGTTAATACGTCTGCCTTTATTTGGCGGTATTGCACAGTAAGATCATTTATCTTTATTTCCCGGGTTAAATAAGAAACTGCAAATATTCTCTCATAATATTGAAAAACAACGCCTTTTTTTGCCAATACTGTTTCTAAACTAATATACGATGGTTTATATAGCTTATTGGCAAGTTCTAAAGGGTTGTATTCTATTTTTGCATATATACCTTGATGTAATCTTTTAAGCTTTCCTACTTTTGTAAAATAACGCATTCTTCGTCTTAAATTTGGGTATTCAATATCAGGAAAGAGTAAAGACAACTCGCCAAGCGAAAACACGCTTTGAGGCAAACTGTGTATTTTAAGAATTATATCATTATTCATATTTACTACCAGAAGTTACAATTATTGTAACATCTAGTAGAGATTATATCGTATTTAACTAATCTTGTCAACTCTTAGTTTAGTCTAAAACAAATTTTAATAAATTACAAATCTATACACTTTTTTATTGGAGTTAGATTCTGAAAGAGGTTCGTGCGTTATTTGGGGTTTTTTGTACCAATTCATGAATGTACCTCTTCTTTCTTTTTGAAATGAGCGAAAGTTGCCATTAAAAAAGCTTTCTCTTTCGGATCAATATCTAAAATTAGGTAGGTACGAACGTCATCCCAGATGCTGCACATTTTCTGAGGATAATCTGGGATGAATTGTACTTCACGTCCGCACAAAATAACCATTTATCATTTCCTGATAGCAAATATAGTAATTTTATTCCTTGACAAAAACTTTTTGCAAAGAGTAAAATTTTAATATGGAAAATATTCCAACTGCTACCCCTGTTCAACCAGTTGCCCCTGTTGCTCCGGTTACACCGACTAACCCAACGGTTCCGGTGATGCCGCCGGTTAGCAATCCTCTGCCAACAGTTTTGCCATCAAAGCCAAAATCAAACATGGGAAGAAATATGATAATGTTTATTTTGGCGGTCCTAATTATTATTATTTTGTTGGTCACTGGTTATATGTTGCTGATGGGTAACGCCAAAAAGAATACCAATACGGCCCAAGTTTATCCCCAGCCAACTGTTAAGGTAAAACCAATTGCCACCCCAACGCCTTCGGTTTACCAAATAAATCCTAAAGATACCAGTGACAATGCCATTGATCAAGATACGCAGGTGAGCAGCCAAAGCTTAAACAGTCTGGATACAGACCTAAATAATGTTGACCAAAGTTTTAACGACCAGCAAACCAATTTACAATAATATGAAAAAAATAATTTTATTAGTATTTTTAGGAATAATGCTTTCGACCGGTACGGTTTATGCTCTTGACAGTTCTTTGAGCACAGGAACAAACTTGGTTCAGAGAGAAAACCGTGTTGCTTCAAGGGAAGCGATGATCACACAGACGCAGGCTAATATTACACAAAATTTGCAACAAAGGGCACAAACGGAAATTACCAGAAGGCTAAGCTTCTTAAACGAGCTTATCACCAAAATTAATGGTCTCAAAAAATTATCATCTGCCGAAAAAACAGACCTTCAGGGACAAATTCAGACTCAGATTGACAGCCTGAACGCTTTGGAAGCAAAAATTAAAGCCGATACGGATAATACGACCTTAAGAGCGGATGTGAAGTCGATAGTTGGCAATTATTATATTTTTCTATTTTTCCGGGTCCAGGTAAATCTGCTGGTTGCAGCGGACAAAGCCTCTACGACAACGGATAGCTTGAATTTGATTTACACTAAATTACAAACCAGGATTAATCAGGCTCAAGCCGACGGAAATGATGTGACAACCCTCAATACTACTCTTTCGGACATGAACGCAAAACTAACGGATGCTAATACGCAAATTACCGCCGCCCAAACAGAATTGACGCCCTTAACGGCACAAGGCTATCCGGGGAATAAAGCTACTCTTAGCGATGCCAGATTAAAATTAAAAACTGCAGTTACGGATCTAAAAGCGGCTTATCAAGACGCTTTACAAATCAGAGATGGTTTAAAAGGTTTAAAAACAAGTAATCCACCGGCTTCTTCAAGCGCGCACTAAAAATTCGGGAACCCTAAACTTTGCAGAACCCCATAGAAGTAAAGGATGTAAGCAAGCACACCGGCAAAAACAAATAGCGTTACTAAAGCAATGATTATTCTGGAAACAATATTCCTGCCTGCTAAAATGCGGATGCCGATTAGGATTACTAACACCGGCCAAAATTTCCAAAGCTGCCCCCAGACACTTCCCGGGACAAGGCCTAAATTATTCAGTAAAAAAATTAAGCCGATAAAGACCAGAAAAAGTCCGCCGAGCATTCCCCCACCGTAGTGTTTGCGGCAAGAACTGTAAGTATAAACAGGTGTTTCGTCTTCTAATTTACTTTCTTCTTTTGCCATATTATTTTATCTTTTTAGTATTATTTAAATAACAGGAATAATCCTAATGCGATTAGAACTAGCGGCCAGAATAAATGGAATTGCAAAAATCCCAAATTATCAAATAAAAATAAAAGCCCCAAGACAATGATGATAAAACCGAACCAATTCCGCGGATGGTCTCCTCTGGGCATTCCTTTAATTTCTTGGGCGAAAACCCTGGCTTTTGTCTTTAGCTCTTGAGCATTTTGCTTGAGTGTATCCTTGGAATCTGTATCAAGATCGTTTTCGCTGGGAATTAAGATCCAAAGGATTATATAGATAAGGATTCCGCTGCCGCCAAAAATTGTAATAAGTACCAATATCAGCCGGATAAGGGTCGGGTCAATTCCGAAATATTCTCCCAGTCCCCCCGCCACTCCCGCCAAAACACGGTTTGTTTCAGATCGGTAAAGTTTTTTAAAAGTTTCTTTTTTGCTTGCCATAGTAAAATTATATCAAGAGTTTGGTTATTTTTTCAACAGATAATGTTGTCTTTTTTGTTCGGGAAATTTTTCAATCGCATAGCGAAGCATGGTCCTTGGCATTGTTTGATAGTGCTTCTCTAAAAAATTTTCCTCGATTGTCAGGTCCCTTTTGCCGATTTCCCTTAGCATCCAGCCAACTGCTTTGTGAATTAGGTCTTCCTTGTCATCTAAATGCATTTCCGCAATTTTTAGTGAATCTGTAAACTGGCGGCTTTTAATAAAAGTAAAGGTGGCAATAATTGAAATTCTTCGTTCCCAAAGACTTTGCGAATTTGCGAATTTGTAAAGAGTCTTTTTATACTCCGGGTGTTCCAAAAAATATTCGCCCAGTATTTCTACGGATGATAAATCGATTAAATCCCAATTGTTGATATGCCGAGTATTCTTTAAATAAAAATCGACAATTTGTTTTTGCATTTTTTCGTCGGCTTTGGTGAATTTATAAGTCAAAATTAGCAGTGCGGTTAAACGGTGCTCGTGAATTCTACTATTGAGTAGTTTTTGGACTTCGTTTAAAGGCAGTTCCCGGTACTTTTTGGCAACCAGTCTTTGACTGGGAACAACCACCCCGATAAAAATGTCGCCTTCCCCGTACTCGCCCTTTCCGGTTTTAAAAAATCCTTGCAGAAGCTGCGCCTTATTTTTATCGGCAAATTTGTTTAAATCTCTAATGACGTTGTCAGCGTTCATAAAACAATTATAGCATTTGACTTGAAGTTACCGATTGTCAATAATATGTTCAATGCACAAAATTACAACTTCAATTTTCTTCTGGATTAAAAACAATAAATTAATTTTGGCGGTAGTCTTGTTTTATTTTATCATCAGATTAATTAACCTGACAAAGCTGCCTATTTTTAACGACGAGGCAATCTATCTTGACTGGGGCTGGCGCGAAATCCACCGGCCGGGTAATTTGTATTATTCATTGTATGACGCAAAACAGCCGTTTTTAATGTGGATTTTTGGAATTATGGAAAGTATTTTTCCTGACCCGCTGTTTGCCGGAAGGGTAGTTTCCGTATTGACGGGTTTTTTAACACTGGTAGGAATTTGGCGAGTTAGCAAATATCTTTTTGCAGAAAAAGTAGCCATAATTGCAGCCGTTTTATATATCAGCATCCCGCTGTTTTCTTTTTACGACCGGTTGGCTTTAATGGAAAGTTCTGTCATGGCTGTGGGTATTTGGTCGGGATACTGCTTAATCAAATTGGTTAAAGACAAAGCATCCTTGAAATACCCAATCATTTTGGGACTAATTTTTGGAATCGGGTTTTTTATTAAATCTTCTGCATTGGTGTTTTTCATCGCCTATCTGGTGACAGTACTTATTCACGTTCTTTTTTTCAGACAGTTTAGGTTGATTGTCAGTTTTTTTTATACGGCTGTTATTTTTTTGGCATCCGTTGCCTTACTGTTAATTAATCCTCAATTTTGGGATACGCTTAGTTTGAATTCAAGATACACTTTAACTTTGAGCGAAATTTTAGCATTTCCTTTTAGCAGGTGGGCGCAGTCTTTTTTGGCCAATATCCAAATAGGTTTTTACGGAATTACTCCCCTGCTTTTCTTGGCTAGTTTAATCGGAATAACAATAATTTTTATCAGAAAAGACAGTTTAAGTAAACATTTCCTGAGCTTTTTTTTGACAGCGTTTTTGATTACCACTATTGTAGTAAGTGCTCCAACCGATAGGTATCTGGTTGCGTTTTTACCATTTTTAATTATTCCGGCTGCATGTCTAATTTATTTTGTCATTTCTAAACATAAAATTATTGGTGAATTTTCTCTGGTGCTTGTTTTTATTGTGCCGTTTTATTTAACAGTTCTTCAGGTTGCAGCTCCTGCCGGTTATTTACTTTTGACGGAAAAGTTGACTTACTTTACTAACGGAACTTATCTTCGCGGGGCAACAGCGGGCTATGGCGTAAATGAAACCATAGATTATTTAAACAGTCTGGCCGGTGGAGATAAAATGATTGTGACAGTTGCCGAAAATACGGGCAATCCCGAAAGCGCCATACTTGTTTACTTTAATAAATCCCCAAATGTTCAGGTAATTTATATGGATGGTAGGTATTTCCCGTCCTCTGTTTTGGCCTATGATTGTTTCTCTTCACAGACGCCTGTTTATTTTGTGGCCAGGGAAGAGCAGCTGGTCGGTCTTGATAAATTCTTACAAAAAATGCAGACGATTAAGAATCCGTATGGCCCAAATAGCATTGGAATTTATACACTGAAGAAAAATTGCAAAGGGAAAACTCTTGAGCTTAAGCCCGTGGCTGCTTAAGATTACTTAAGCTTACTCAGCGCAAAAATGGTGGCTAAACTTGCCAGCATGGTGATAAACCAAGCAACCAGGACAATCCGCTCCTGTTGGTCTTCCCTGATTTCGACTTCTCTAATATTTCTTCCGATTAAGACAAATCCCGGTACCGGGCCTTGATAATAATCGACTACCACCGCACTTCTTATCCCATTTTGGGGTTCCCAGGTAAATCTGGTTTCTTTGCTGGTACTGTCCTTAGTGGAGGCAAAAACGCCCGGTGGGACAGCCGGCTGTTTTCCGTCTAAAGTGACGGAAGAAGCGATTAGTTTTCCGTTCCGATCAAAAACCATAATATAAGTAGCCAAGCTTTTGGAAAGTTCGATTGTCGTTTGCGGAACAAAATATTGTGGATTTTGGCCGGTAGCCAGTTGAGCGGAAACATCTTCGGCGATTTGAATTTGCGGATCGTTTGCACCCATCCTGATATTTTGTTGAACGGTTAGGTAAATTAAGCCCGAAAGACAGGTGATAACCACGGCCAAAGGGAGCCAGGCCTTTAAAATTGCTATCTGATTTTTCTTTAATTTAAGCATGTCGTTATTCTATAACTAATAACCAAAGTTTTGCAATTGGGATTGGTTGTTTAGTTGCGAATTTAAGGTTTGACTTAAGCCGTTAAAAGCGATGACGGAAAGCCAAATTGTCACCACAGATGAAATGATAGTTAAAATAATGGCAATCGTGCCGACCCTTTTTGCTTTCGGGTTCTTTTGCAGCAAATATCTTACTCCCGGCCAAAGCCCTAAGGGAGGCAAAAAAACGCTCAAAAGATAAACCCCGATTTCTTTAATAGCCGAGATTGGAGGTTCAATTAATTTCTTACCGCAATAAGGACAAAAATAATAATTTGTTGCCACAGTTTGGCCGCAAAACTTGCAGATTGTTTGTTCCATAGAGATAGCATCTCACAATAGTAAGTCCTTCGTCAATCTGGTATCATTCAGACTATGGAAAAGCGAGTTTTTGTTTGGGGTAAAGTGAAAAGAGGAAATAATAGAGGAAAACACTTAGGTTTTCCAACGGCCAATATTTTATTGCATAAGGATATTCCCGAAGGCGTTTACGTCGCAAAAGTAGAAATTAACAGACGGAGATTTCAAGCTTTGACTTTTGTCGGTGCGGCCAGAACTTTTGGGGAAAGCCAAAAAATGGTCGAAAGTTATATCTTAAATTTTAAGCAGAATATTTACGGACAGTGGATAGTTATTAGTCTTTTTAAAAAACTGCGCGGCAACATCAAATTCAAATCGGAAAAAGAGCTAATTGCGCAAATGAAAAAAGATTTAATTGCGGCCAAAAATTTTTACGCAAATTCCAAATAAAGCGGCAGGTGGTCGGATACTTCTTCATCAATAACCGCAAATTTTCTCACATTGACTTGTGGTGAGACAAATATATAGTCGGCAAAATTTTCTTCACTGTCATTAAAACTGCTTCTTGTATTAGTAATATTATTTTTGGTAATTAAGTTTATTAAGTTATTCTCCAGTATTTTGATGCTTTTTGTATCAGGTCTTAGGTTTAAATCTCCACAAAGAATTTTCGGACAACTAAATTTATCTAAGAACTTAATAATTTTTTCCGATTGCTCAAGGCTTTGTTTGGTGTCAAGTTTTGCCCCCGGTTTCCAGTAGCCGTGAACGTTGGCGATTAGACTTTCTTTGCTTCCTTTTTCTATAACAACAAATTGTATGTTTCTCGGAAGATCAAAATATTTTTCAAATCCGGGATATTTAAGATAATGTTTTTGATCAAATTCCCTGTAGATAAAGAAATCTCCGTGAGTAAGAATTTTTATATCGTTTTTGACGAAAGTTGCTTGTCCGAAAAGGACATTAAAATCGGTTTTAGCGATTAAATCATAATTGGTAAAAATTGGGGCAAAGAAAATTTGGTAGTTGGTTAAAACTTTTGCAATGTCTGAATAAATATTCATTTTGGAGCGGTTTGAGAAAATGTCAAAGTCGGACTGAAAAACTTCCTGAAAACAGAAAATGTCAATTTTGTTACTCATCCTCTTAACAAATTCCAAAAGCTCTTGATGCCTCTGTCCTCCCCAAATGTTCAATGAGATTAACTTCATACTTCAAATAATAACAAAAACAACTTAGGAAATGAAGATTTCAAATTAAATAAGAGGGCCGGAAATAACCGGTGTAGCAATAGCGGTGTAGAGGTCGGGAATGTCCGGCATGTCCAACTCTCCCTGTGCGTTCATTTTGCACTCCCGCATGACCGCAAGCATCGGAAGATTTGGAGATTCCTCTCCCATTCCCGCCCAGCGGCAAACACAATCGATAAGGTATTTAACTGCCTGTATTGTTTTGCCCGTGCTGTAAACGTCATCCAGTATACCAAGTCTGTCATAATTTTGCAGGTATTTTCCCAGGCGTTGCTCATCCTCCGGAGAAGCAACCATTATCCTGTCTTCGTTTCCCGAGGTAATTGGCCTGTAAATTATTTTGTCCGCGGCATTTTGTATGCAGTCTCGCATTTCGGGACTACCGGGTTTACCGCGGGTCAAAATAACCAAGTTTACATATTTTCCATAGTCTGCAACAATTCGTTGGACACGTCGCATCATTGGAAGTGATTTGTCCGATGACGGTGTAACCATGACATCGATATCTAAGGCAAGTACTCGTTGGGCAAGTTCCAGAGCCCCGGCTTCCTTAACCCTCTCAACCCGTGGATCAAAATAGGCTATCCATTCCTCTATGTGAGGTACACCGTTAATTACCGGAGTACCATCGATTAGGGGTAAGTCGATTGCCCGTCCTGCAAGCTCTACAGTTAAAATCCTCTGTCCATTTTCGCGAGGTTCTGGGACTCTTGGATAACTTCTTGCTTCTAAACTTCTAACAAACATAATTAGATAAATTCGGGAAACAAATCCTAGAGGATTATAGCATATAAAGAAATTTTAGGTTAAATTCAGTTAAAGCATGCTAAAATAGCTTATGCGGAAAATTCTGATAATTTTATTAGGAATAACAGCGGGGCTTTTAATCGGCTACTGGATTATTTTTTATACTTCCTTGTTTCCTTTCCGCATCCAATCGTCACCAAACGTACTGTTAAGTCCCCTCTCCCCCAAAAAACAGGTAATCGGTTTTTTGCCGTACTGGCTGTTAGACAACGCTTCTTTGGACTACTCAAAATATATCAGTACGCTGACTTATTTTGGTTTAAGGATTGACAGCGACGGAACAATCCTCAGACTGACAACCCCGACGCAGGGAGAACCGGGGTTTGTGGCTTTAAATTCCGGGAAAGTCGAGCCGTTTTTAGAGGCGGCGGAAAATAAAAATGTGTCGCTGTCACTTTTGGTTTCCAACGGCGATAGTGTGTCGATCGACCGGCTGATGGATGACCCTATTCGCCACGCGCAAAATTTTGTCGCCGATGTTACGCCGCTTCTTGAGCAATATAAATTTACGGATTTGAACTTGGATATTGAATACACGCAGACCGCTACTTTGGCAGCCCAAACAAAATTCACGCAATTTGTCCAGGAGATTAGAAAAGACTTAAATAAGCAAATTACTTTAACCGCCGAAATTACCGGCAATGATGTCATTAGAAATGACTTGATTGACCCAAAAGCAGTGGGGAAAATCGCCGACTATATCGTTTTGATGGCTTATGATTTTCACTCCCCTACTTCTTTTGTCTCCGGGCCGGTTGCGCCGCTTAGCGGCGCCGGAATAGTTTCCGAGTATGATGTAACCAGTGCCGCCGAAAAAGCACTGCTGCAAATTCCCAGCAGCAAATTAATTTTGGGAGTACCGCTTTACGGCTATGAATGGCAAACTTTAAGCCCAAACCCGCGCTCCGCCGATGTTCCTAATTCCGGAGTTACTGCCAGCAACCGACGAGCGGAAAATCTCATAAGTACCTGTACTAACTGTAGTCTGAGTACAGATACGCAAGCAGACGAAAAATATCTGACTTTTTTTGATGCTTCGGCCAATGTTTACCACCTTATTTTTTATCCGGATAAAAATTCGACGCTTGCCAAAATTAATCTTGCCAATAATTTGGACTTGGGGGGTTTGGCTTTGTGGGCTTTGGGCTACGAAGGGGAGACAATTTTACAACCCTTAATAGGTTATCGCTAACTACGGTAAAGGTTCAATGTCCGCCGTTTTGCTATTATTGTCAAAAGTCATTTGCTTCCCGTTTTCAATTGTTTCAAGCTGCGTATTGCCCTGATTATCGGTAAAAGCGGCGGTGGCCGAGCCCGAGGCAACGGAAACGACAACTCTGGAATTGTCTTTATCAACCAAAACCTGAGACGTTCCCTGTTTAATATTGAGCAAAAGGTCCAAGCCTCTAATGCTCAGCGGAATTTTATTCTCGGGATTTTGGTAGCTGACGGTTCCCTGATTTTGCAACAGGACAATATCGACAGGCAACATCTGGATTAAGCTTAAATCGGAGTTGGAATTCATTTGCACTAGAATTGCATCCGGAAACTCAATCGCGACAGCGCCGTTCCCATCGGCGGCAATTTCTTCTCCCTGGCCAAGGCTAATGGGAGAGCTAATCAGCTTTCCCAAAACGGCGGTTCTGGAAACCCAGGTGACTTTGCCGGAAAGAGAGACAATGTCTGCTTTTAAAGACTGGTTTGGCGCATTTTCCAGGGAAAAATGAGTGGTGGGTAAAAAGGGATTTTGAATAGTAACGTTCTGATGAGAAAGTAAAATAAACCCCAAAATAAAAATCAGAATCCCGATTAGAGCGGAAGCGATACCCAATAAAATATTTTTGAAAAAGCTAAACATTATTTTGTGAATTGTTGATTGAAAAAAGCCAGAGAATTGTTAACCGCGTCAGACCAGCCGGCGGGTAAAAAATTATGGTCGGAATTGGGATAAGTCAGGTAGCTTACATTGCCCCCGTCTTTTTTGAGGGTTGCAACCAGATTATCCGACCACCAGTAAGGTACTTCTTCATCACTTAAACCTTGGTTAATTAACAGCGGCGCTTTAATCCACGCATAATAATTTGTCGGCGAAAAATCATCAGTATTATAAATTGCTTCAAAGCTGCTTAAGGTCTGTCTTAAAGCTTTTCCCTGGTCATCCGACTCGTCGGTGTAATACAAAATTGAGTAAGGAAAAGAGGCTGATACCGGCGCCCACAACACCGTCGGGTAGGTCACGCCGCTAATCGCCAATGTCGCCAAAGCAATGTGTCCGCCGTTACTGTGTCCCCAAATACCGATTTTGCTTAGGTCGGCAGAAATAGTGGCCTGATAGTCTGTTTGCAGCGCTTGGTTTAAAGTTTTCAATGATGATAAAAGGCTTAATGCGGTGGTGTAAGTTTGGAACCTGTTTTCAAACGGGTCGGCGGAAGGGCTGGCCGATCTTCCGTAACCTAAGAAATCCGGGGCAAGGGTGATAAAACCGTTTTTAACAAACACACTGGCTGAGGGCTGAGTGTCGGCGCCGGGCTGATAAGCATCATCCGGAATATAACCGCGAAACATCACAATCACCGGATAATCTCCGTTTTTTTTAGGAATATTCATTAAGCCGCTGGCTTGAAGCATGGTTTTACTGCCGGGAGTCTGGGGTACGGAAAAATAAAAGACTTGTGAAAATGAGTCCGCTGTTTCGGCGGTAACGGGACCAAGTGTAATTTGGGTGGCGGGAAAATTAGTTTTCCGAAGATTTTCAAATGTATAAGCGAGTAAGGGTTTTGGCGTTGGGACTTTTTTTTCCGGCTGAAGCTGATTAAAAATATACCAACTCTCTCCCCCAATAATTGCAAGCAAAATAATACAAATAAGCAGCAATTTTTTCATATTTTGGCTATAGCATATTCTACTACAAATTATGCATTTTTAGGACCAGTTTCTGACGTTAATTAGGGAGGCGTGTTTGGAAATAAATTGCTGGGTGGAATGGGCTAAAAAAAGCTTTTCTAATTCCCTTGGTGTAAAAAAATCAAGCAGCTGAAATTCCTGCCGTTGCATCTTATTGACATTGTCATCTGTCAATTCCGCGCGGTAGCAAAGTTCGGATACAAATTCAACGTTGTCAATTTTGACGCCCGTTTCTTTTTGCACTCTTCTTCGCAGGGTTTCTTCAAAAGATTCTGTTTTCTCCCGGAGTCCGCCAATCAGACACCAAGGGTGTTGTTCTTCGTCCAGTACACCTTTTTGTTTATGCATCAAAAGTACTTTGCCTTTGTAAGTTAAGAGAATTAAACCTGGAGAATTCGTATCAATCATTGCTGACTCATTATAGTCCTATTGAAAGAAGAAATGGTGAGGAGAATAGTCAGCCGGTTAAATTACCGGAAGAAAATTAAGTTGTTTCTGAATACTTTCTTCCCCATCGCTGTCATTGTTCACAATGCAATAAGGAATACGCGGTTGATCGAAAATCAAACACATTTTTTTTGCATACTCTAAATCTAACGGAAAGTTTTTTCTTTGTCTGAGGCGGCTTTCTCTAATTTTAGAAGCGGTTTGAACCAGTATAAATTTTGTTTCGGGAAATTCCCGCAGGAATAACCCTCGGTATTTTTCCTTGATAAAAGTTTGTGATATGACTATTTTTTGCTGCTTCTTTTGTAATTGTTTGGTCTTGTCAATAATTGCTTGAAAGAATCTGTCGCGCATTGAGTCGGTAACCAAGTCTTGCGTGTTGACTGCCTGCAATAAATCCGCCGGCATATCGACATCTGCATCATAATGGTGGTAATTAAAATATTCCTGCAAGGCGTTTCCGACAAATGACTTCCCTGCTCCGGGAAGGCCAAACACAACAATAATTTGCATAACAAGAATTATAGCATCAGATGAGATTGATTTTGTGTTTTTTAATTCGAGTTGCTTTCGCGGTTGGCAATAAAAAAACAAATAGCGAACAAAATCAGTTCAAGAGTAAAAATCCAAACGTAGGGATGGTCAAGGTTGTCCCTATAGATATTCCAGACGGCGATAAAAAAAACGCTTAAGAAAATAAAAGCCACTCCGGATTTGGGAACAAAATACCAAAACCCTTTCATAACTGTATTATACATTCGCAGATCAATTTGTAAATTTTATCTATGTTTAATTAGTTGACAGTTTATGCTAAAATAGAAGTGCCAAAGGCAATGGATTTAGATACCGTTGCAAAAACGGTCACCTGAATAGCCTCAAGAGTTCTCCAATTTCCTCAGGGTTTTTCATGGTCTGTTGAAGTGAAGATGTTCCATTTAACATTCTGAATTTAGCGGTACAATCGGTAAAGACTTTCAGTCTTCGTCTTAAGAAATATGCATTTAACCACATATCAGCGTGTTTAAATGATTCAAAACCTTTCAGCGGCTTTACTCTGGCTTCTAAGTGCGAGTTGTAACTTTCAATCAGATTAGTAGTGGTGGGAATAGTTCTGTTATTCATGTAGGTGTTTAATTGCGGTAATCTCCTTTGCATGTCTAAAAGGATCGCAGAAAGTAATGAATCATGTTTGTAGGTATTATACAGTTTTGCGGCTAATGTGAGGAATTCATCTTCCGCTCTTTTGTGAGAGAACAAGTCTTCTATTCTCTGCATAAAAGGAAGATATGTTGTATCAGTTCTGACTCCAAGAGTTGTCCTGATATTCTCCTTGTAGTGATTATGGCAAAGTTGAGTAAGCACTTTAGGATATACTGACACACAGGCATCATAGATATTGGCATTGTCATCAGAAACAATGGCCTGTAAAGGATAATTCAATAATCGTAAGGAGTTGAAAAACGTCCGGCAAGTTTGGTAGCTTTCAGATTGGGAGAAAATATATGTTGGGATATCATGAGTAAGGTAATCAATCCCATACAAAACCGGAATCTTTCTTTCGTATCCCTTCACTTTAATATATTTTCCATCAACCACTAATATCCCACAGAACTTACTGCAGTATTTTCTTGTTACGTCTGCTAAATGAGGGAGCTCTCCTAATTCCTTAAGGCAGCGTCTGTAGGCAGTAGATGGGTCAATTTGGTAGGTTTCTCCTAAGGAGCGGAAAGATACTCCGGTCAGATGAGCAAACAGCAATTTTCCAGTGGAGTTTTTCTTTATCCTATTTATCTGAAACCATTTATTACACTTTCTACAAACATATTTAATTTTTCCTCTTCTTACTCCTTTACGGATAGTATTTTGGCTTTCGCAGTGGGGACATCTGTAAGATGCTGTTTTTTTTCACTCAAGGAGTATATCATCAACAAAGACAATTCTCACTGAGTGGAATTACTGCTTTTGTTTGTTAGAACAATCTAAATACCCTCTTTCAGGTGACCAAAATGCAACGGTCTCATGGATTTAATTAAGCGTAAAGAGTTTGAGGATTTTTATAAACAATTTACGCCCCGCCATTACAAAAAAGGAGAAATCCTCATCAGGGCGGATGACGACCCGCTAGGGATTTATTGTTTGATAAATGGATATGTTCGTAAGTACTCGATAACCTCGGAAGGGACAGAGCTGACACTATTGATATTAAAACCGATTGCGTACTTTCCGATGGTTTGGGCAATCAACGGTACGCAAAATGTTTACAATTACGAAGCCATGACCGATATTGAAGTCTGGCGTGCTCCAAGAGAAAAAGTGGTAACATTTATCCGAGATAAGCCACAAATAATTTTTGATTTAATGAGCGAACTTCTAGACGATTACGAAGAAACTCAAGTCCGTATGGAATATCTGGCATATAGCAGCGCCTATAAGAGAGTTATTGCGGAGTTGTTGTATCTTGGGAAGCATCTTGGCGAGAAAACACGCAGAAGAACTGTTATTCATCATAAGTTTACTCATCAGGATATTGCTACTTTGGTCGGAGTAACCAGAGAGACTGCCAGTGTTGTATTAAATAAGTTAAAAAAAGATGGATTAATTCAATACTTAGAACATAACATTTCTTTTAAGAGCTCAGATTCGCTCAAAAAAGAACTGGTGAGAGGTAAATATAATTTGTAATCGAGTTGGTTATTTTCCCCTCAGCTTCGCTCGGCACTATAGTCCTTGAATCAATTTTTCTTTTCTCTCTTTTGTCCAGGTCTTGAGATATGCCTCGCGCCGCATCGCAGATTTTCTGGTTTTGTGTTTTTCGGAATAGACTAATTCATACGAGGTGAAACGCTGCAGGTATTTGGCGGATTGGGAATTTTTGCTTTTATGTTCTTTCATCCGCCGCTCCAAATTATTGGTTTGGCCAATATACAAAGTGTTGGCAGAAGTCCTGAGAATATAAACGTAAAACATCTTAAAATTAATATCCCTAGTGAATTTCTTGATAAATCTGATACCAGTTTTTGGTAATCTCCTGCTGAGCCAGAGACAGGGAGATTTTTCCGGAGCAGACCTGGTCATGCAGATAATTTTCAACCGTATCTTTTTCATTAAGAGACGGATGGGGTTCGGGCCAAAGATTCTGAGGGTCGGTCGGACTGCCGCCAAGTTCCAGCGAAATAAAATGGTCTTCTTCATAGTCTTTCATATTTGTATCTTCGTACCCATAATCTATGATTTGCTGCTTTTTCAAGGAATTAGTATAGGAAACCGGCGGCCGGACCGTTTCGGTATAGCCGGCATGGCAAATGGTCGTAAAAAGATTGGCTTGGGTGACCGCCGGATCAATCACTCCGGGAGTACAGACCGGGTCGGGCAGATAAGCCTGCGGATCCACCGAGTTAATGTGTATCGCATGGCATTTACTATTTAAGGAACTGGTAGAAGTGCCAATGACCATTGGCGTCGGCGAAGAAGAAGTTTTTTCGGTTGGTGGCTGGTTATGCGACAAAAATAGAAAACCACTAATCAGAAAGACAAGGAGAATAAACAAAGAAAGAAAATAACGAGAAGTTCTCATTCTATTTATTTTGTCAGGGCGGCAACCGGATTTGTCCACTCCACTACATTACCATCTTTTTCCGCCACCAACGCAAAATAATAAATCGTATTTGGTTGTAAATATCCGATGGAATAGACACTGGCATTATTTGGTGTAAAGGGAACGTTTTGTGCTCCATAAACATAATTTCCCGGAGTGGTGCCATAGACAATATCATAGCGGTTGGCCGTTTGGTTATCGGTCCAAATAAGCGTCACTGTTCCGGGAGCAGTTTGGCCGACGCGAAAATCATAAGGAATAGTAGACTGGGTATTTAAGGAATTAAGCAGAGACTGGCTAGCGCTTAATGAAGAGCTATTGCCCGTAGAAGCCACAGCCATCACCGGGCCTGACGAATAAGTACTGCCGCCGTTAATGCCGATAAGTGAAAAATAATAGGTTGTACCCGGGGTTAAATAACCAACCGTAAAGGTGTTGGTTGAATTGTGAATATCCGGTAAAGCCACTTCACCAAACTGAAAATTGGAGGGATTAGTGCCGTATAAAAGATTAAATTGATTTTCGTTTCCATCGTCATACCAGGTTAAGCTAACAGTTCCCACTTGTCTTCCGGGAGTTGCACTAAACGAATAAGGGTTTACCGGCCCGCCGGTAAAGGCAAAAACAGCAGCTTTTCCAATTGCCAGAAAAACGATGCTTGTTAGAAAAATAATTAAGAAAGTTAATAAACTTCTTTTCATATTACTGTCCTTTACTGGAACTATTATATCATTAAGGTGATGTCTCGGTTTTGAGGCTAAAATATTACAATATTATTTTTCATAAAATTGCTTGCGTACGTTTCAATTCTTCTATACAATAAGATTATGCCATATAAAAATCCCGGGGATCTGCAAAATTTTTCCCATTTAAATTCAAGGCCCGAACCGCATGACAGATTATTCCGCAGTGATGTTATAGAGAAAACTATTGAAATTGTTTCTGCCGGTATCAATGACGAAGATATCCGCAGAATGTTTGCACAATGTTTTCCGAATACGCTTGATACAACTGTTTACCATCAAGATCGCGAAGGTAGACCCGATACATTTATTGTAACCGGTGATATACCGGCAATGTGGCTTCGCGACTCTGTCAATCAAGTGTGGCCTTTACTACGTTTTATCGAAAAAGATGATGAAATCAAAAAACTTTTTATCGGGCTTATTCATAGACAAACATTATGTGTTCTTTCCGATCCCTATGCGAATGCATTTAAACGTGATGTGAAAGACAATAAAGCCGAGGTCTGGGAACGAAAGTACGAGTTGGACAGCCTGGCGGCATTTTTCCGTCTCTCCTGCGGGTATTATCAAGTGACAAAGGACATATCTCCATTTGATGGTAAGTGGCTTCAAGCTATTGATAAAGCTCTTCAAGTAATTCATGTAGAACAAAATACTTTAAATAAAGACAACCACGAGTTCCTTTTCCAATTTAAAACACATTCGGGACATCTTCATCCGGCTGTAAGGCTTAGTGGTTATGGATATCCGTCAAAACGCTGCGGACTTTCCCGCTGTGTCTTTCGACCATCTGATGATGAAACAGTTTTTCCATATATTATTCCTGCCAATGCAATGACTGTTGTAAACCTTCGTAGAATGAAGTTCATTTTTGAAGAGCTGGGAGCAAACGATTTATTAAATCGTTCTCACCTTCTTTCCGACCAGATTGAAAACGGAATTTTTGAGTGGGGAATAGTAGAGCATAAAGAATTTGGCAAAATCTATGCGTATGAAGTAGACGGTTTTGGTTCAAGCTGCATTATGGATGATCCTAATATTCCAAGCCTATTAAGTCTTCCCTATCTTGGATATTGTGACCTAAGTAATGAGATTTACCAAAACACGCGCAAGCTTATCCTTTCCGAGTGGAATTCATTTTTCGCAAAAGGGCAGATTGCCTGTGGGTTAACCTCCCCGCATGTTGGCGTTTGTGATCATTTTTGGCCGATGGCAACAATTATGCAAGCGCTCACTACTAAAGATGAAACGGAAATCTTAGAGTGTCTAGCCACTCTCAAAAGGACACATGGGAAAACCTTTTATATACATGAAAGCGTCGATGTAGATGACGCGTATCGCTATACCCGTCACTGGTTTGCATGGGTTAATTCACTGTTTGGGGAATTAATTTTAACTGTTTTTGACAACTTTCCGGAAATTTTAAAAAAACAATTATAGAATATAAATCGTTAATGGTCTTTTTTGCTAACTATCATAAGAAATTAATTAGTACTAGTTTACTTGATAATTAAATTACTGCTACAATAGTTATATGAAACTAAGACGATTTCGGGGGGATCCGATTTTAGAGAGAGATCCAGAGCATGATTGGGAAAAAGGATCAGTTCTAAATCCTGGGGTCTTTTATGAAAATGGGTTCTTTCGAATGGTATACCGTGCAACCAATGACGTCCATCCCGACATTGAAGGTGCGTACATGTCCTCTTTGGGATATGCAGAAAGCGTTGACGGAATGCATTTTGAAAGATTTGAAGAACCTATACTTTCTCCCACAGAAAGCTATGAGAACGGTTTGGGATGCGAGGATCCAAGAATAACCAAAATTGACGGTGTTTATTATCTCTATTATACAGCTGTAGGGGGCGCGGGACATGAACAAAAGGTAAGAATGGCTCTTGCTACCAGTAAGGATTTTGTTCACTGGAACAAACACGGATTGATAGGGCCGGATCTTTTTTCAAAAGCTGGTTGCCTTTTCCCTGAAAAAATTAATGGAAAATACACCATGCTTTTTACTTTTGAGCTGGAGAGTCCAAAAGCGACCATTATGATGGCTCAATTTGATGATCTTTATGACGTATTTTTCCCCTCGAAAGAAAGAATGAACCGAATCGTGAATGAAGAATATGAAGACCATGTAGTTTTTAGACCAAGTGAGGGCAGAGGAAATGAAGTAGGAGCAGTACCTCTTAAAACGCCTCATGGATGGCTGTTTATTTATAGCGCGATTAGTCAAGTTGGTGACTATCCCGAATGGTCAATAAGTGCGGCACTCTTAGATTTACATGATCCAAGAAAGATCTTGGCAAATGTTGACTATCTCTTAAAACCGGAAACAGAACGTGAGCTGCATGGGATAGTAAATCATGTTGCATTCCCGGAAGGCGCCGTGGTTTTTGGAGAAAATCTTTATGTGTACTATGGATCAGGCGACCAGGGAATATGTCTTGCGATGTGTGATTACCAAGAACTTTTGGATCACCTCGTGTCTTTAATCAACAATCAATAATTTTTCTAAATATTTATCCGCATCGAGGAATGTCGAGATTCATAGAGATACTGAATTTATTCATGTATTGAGCGAATTTTGAACGAAGTGAAATCCTGAGAGTATCGAAGGAGAAATCTAAAGCGAAGCCGAATGGAGACGTCTGTCCTTCTGAAGCCTTTGGCGAAAGAGGGACGTTAGAGACCAGGAATCTTTTGTCAAGACCCCTGGTCTCAAAGTGTTACCGATGTATCTCATCCAGGTATATAAGGTGTCTGCCTTTTTAAAACTGCATATACTCTATTGAGCAGTTTTCTTGATACCGCAATGGTTGCTTCTTTGTACCTCTTTCCCTCAGCTCTCTTCTTCTCGTAATACGCCTTAAGTTCCTTATCATGCCGTTGTGCAATAGAAGCTCCTGTATAGAGCATCTGTCTAAGGTAAGGAGAGCCTCTTTTAGTTAAATGGGTATTATGGTGTAATCTTCCTCCTGATTGTTTGACCTTTGGATCCAATCCCGCATAAGCAACGAGGGCTTTATCTGATTTGAACTGATTAATATCTCCGATTTCCGCAAGAAGTACCGTTGCTATTGTTTCTCCCACTCCCGGTATAGAGCAAAGCAGTTTAACAAGTTTTGAATCAACCTCTTCTTCTGCTTTCTTCCTAAATGCTTTGATTGACTGTTCTATGGTATCAATACAGACCTGCAACTCCTCAAAAGAAGCTGTATCATCCGGATCTACCTCTTGTACGTGCTGTTGTATTAGTAAAAGACGCTGTTTCATGTGTGTTAGCTTTATGGCGGTTCTCTCATGGGTTTTGGCAATGTGAAAAGTTTGGGTACTTATCAGCCTTCCTTCTCCGGCAAGAGCCAGCTTAGCAATGGTTAATGCGTCTTGAGGGTCAGTTTTTCTCTTTCGAACAGTTGCTTTGGTATATTGCTTAGTCACAATGGGATTTAATAACCTCAATGGTATTTTAGAAGAAAGAGCCAAAAGTGCAAGTACCCTGTGGTATTCGGCAGTTGCCTCACAAGAGAGCAGCATCTTTTTGTACGGAAGAGCATTTAACCACTTATCGATACTTTAAGGTGGACCCCATTGTCAACACAGTAAAACGGCTAAACTTAGACTAAGTTTTCCTCCTTTCCAAAATATATTTCAGCCGGTGTTCTGTAATTAAGCGATTGGTGTTTTCTTTCATAATTGTAAAAGTAAAAATAGTTTTCAATGTTTTCTTTTGCTTCCAAAACAGTAGCGTATTCTTTTAAGTATACCTCTTCATATTTAACACTCCTCCATAACCTCTCGGTGAAGATATTGTCCAGTGCCCGTCCCCGTGAGTCCATGCTGATTTTGACATTGTGATTTTCCCAGAGATCTGTCATCAGATGATCGGTATTTTGTGATCCCTGATCTTCATTAATAATGGTTGGTCTTCCGAATTTCTCAATTGCTTCAGTTGCAGCATCAAAACAAAAGTCTGTTTCAAGGGTAATTGAGAGCTTCCAGGAAACAACAAATCTGGTAAACCAATCAAGAAAGGCAGTTAAATATACAAACCCATGTTTCATCCGAATATACGTAATATCTGTGCCCCAGATATGATTTGGATATCCTGCAACTACTCCTTTGAGTAAATACGGATAGAACATGTGTTGTTTATCGGGTTTACTCAAATTAGGCTTCGGATACAATGCCTCATAGCCCATTTCACGCATCAGGCGTTGTGCCTGTTTTCTGTTAACACCAACCTCTTTTGCCATACGTCTTGAACCATAAAAAGGGTGGGCAGTATATACCTCATCAATTCTGTTCATTAAAATGAGTGCCTCGGGTTTAACCGGTCTTGGCTGATAGTACAAACTTGATCTGGAAATATCCAGAAGATCAGCCCGTATACTCTTTGGTAATACGCTTTCTGTTTTGTTAATGTGCAGAGCAATTTCTCCGGGAGTAAGGATATCCCTACTCGTCGAAGATGCCCATCTTTTTTTTAAGAAAGTCTACTTCGACTTTTAATCTTCCTATTTGCCGATACAATTCCTGTACCAGCTCACGGTCATCCCGTTTCCGTTGAATAAGATGTTCTGAAAACCCTTGCGAGAGAATCTCCAACGCCCGGCGTTTCCATTTCGTTATTTGGGTTGAATGTACACCGTACATACTTGACAGCTCCGCAATTGTTTTTTGTTCCTTAATTGCCTCCAGAGCAACTCTGGCTTTAAATGCCGGTGGATGAATTCTGCGTATTTTTTGATCCATAGAACTATTCTATCTTAGTCTAAGGTGACTGTGCAGATTATGGGGTCCATTATACTTTCCTTGTTATTCTTAACGGTAAATGAATGCTTTATTCGTATTGATTTATCAATTGCCACAGCAACAAGGGTGTCTTTTGAGACATCTACGCCTACAACTATCATTTTCATCACCTCCTTTTCTTTTAAGCCTTAAAGAAAGAAGAGAAAGAGAAGAAAGAAAAGGAGAGCTTAAAAGTCTTGCCTTAGGAAGTACTACGATATGCTTGTTGGTTATGTGTGCCTTCAAGCACAACCAGGAATAGATCGCTTTCTACTTACCGGGAAGACCAGTTGCTCTAACAGTGGGCATAGTAAAAATACTATCCCGAAACCTATTTTCGCTGGCTCTCCGTTTTCAGTATACCTTTCTCTAGGGGAATGATACAAACCTGTTTTGCAGCTATTTAAGATAACTTTATTGGACTATATAGGAACTAAAATAATTATCTTCTTATGGATTGCCTAATGCCACCACTACTGCAGCTGATGTACCGATTATAACATTTTCATCTAAATGAACTCCTAAGGCATTTAAAGCCGCATTCATAGCTAATGCAACAACCACCATATAAGGAACAAGAATAGCTATTTCCCTTGCATGTGATATTACTTCTGTCTTGATACTTGGTCTTAATTTCTCCATGGATACAGTATATAACAAAAATACCGCTTTTTCAACTATAGGATTGACTTTGAGGCTACGCAGCTGAGCATCTCGGTCTAGAACCCGTTTGTCCTTATAAAAATCTTTAACTATGGTATTTCAACATTTTCTTTGCCTAATGGAATATCAAGTATTGTTGGTTGCGTAGTAAATGATGGATTACTCTCTGAAACGACCAAAAGTGCACGCGTAGCATCTGTTAAAGAGTTATCCGAAGAACCCTCTTCTAAATGAATCTTTGTTTTTTCCATGATGTCTGTTATTCTCCCTATTTCAATTTCAGTTAATGGATCTTCTCGTAAAACTAGCCATGCAATTTCTCCTGATTTCTTGAGCAACTTCCCAACTAGTTTATCCCCTGAGATAGTTATCTTCTTGAAATCATCATCAGAAGTTGCTGGTTTTGAGAATAAAACTTTAAAGATAAGCTTATTTTTTGATGAAGGAGGATCAAACCATTGAATACGCGAATCCTCAATCTTCATATTCTTAAATGGTTTTTTTGCGTCAATAGATGAAACAAGTACGGCAATACTAGGTGTCCATCCGGGAGCAAATTCACCTGGCCTTTCCCATCTTAAAATTATTCTATCCGATTCGGGATTATCCCTCTTTAATTCCTCAACAAACGCTATTCTCCAAATGTTTGATTTATGTAAGCTAACCTTAAAAGCTTGCAAAGCATTACGAGCACCTAAATACACATCATCACCATTCACCCACATTCTCCAAACCCATGATTTACAGTTTTCAGGATACCCAACAGCGAATCTTAGAACATTTAACTTTTTTGAAGACATTTTAAGCAGTACGATCACCTAAGGGTGCCCGTCTTGGCTGCCTGTCGTATAAACAGTTCGTACTAACTTTAGCTTCAATTGAACAACTTAGACTAGTATATCAAAGCGAGGAGGATCATGAAAGTTGAATCTTTTAACTTTAAAAAATTAACTGCCCAATACTCTAAGAGCTACATCAACCTTGGCCAAAGTTACCCCAACAACTCCCAAATTTGGAGATCTATTAGGACCTCCATTACCATATGGGTCCTGTTTCGAAAGCCAATCAACACCTGCTCTCACATCTTCTTCTCCAAAAGATTGTTCTCCTTTAATCTTTTCATTTATAATTTCTTTTTCTCCATATTGCTCTCGTGGAAATACAAGTACTCTTTGAACCCTTACCTTATTAGGCAAACCTTGATCAGTTATAACCCTAATTTGTTCTCCTTCTGTAGTATCACTTACAAAAGTTACTATAATTGGCGCGGGTTCACCTACTCCTTCCCTAAACTCACTCATAAGCCGAGTATAACGAATGCCTTTTTTGTTGTCAACTATAACTGGACGTGCTTAATTAGAAACCTACTGGGTTCGAAGTGTAAAACGGGAGTATGTAGTTTGATATTAAAAATTAGCTATATAAACTACACGATTAGCCCGTTGTATCAAGCTATTCGTGATGCTGACGAACCTCCTGTCGATATCGGCTGCGGGACATGGATTCGAACCATGATAAACGGATCCAAAGTCCGCTGTACTACCATTATACGATCCCGCATTGATTTTTACCTTACTTGGTGGGTGCGTCCCTGTGTGGACGATCCCGCATTGAATGTTCTCTAACGCTAATTATACCAAAGTTTTTGCTTTTGCTATAATCCAAATATGATTAAACTAATCGCCTTTGATTGGAACGGAACAATTTTTGCCGATACGGCTGCCATTCTGGATGGCGTTAATGCAGTGCTTAAACTGTTTAAATTAAAACAGACAACTTTAGAATACTTGCAGCAAATTTTTGATGTGCCGGTAAGCAAAAGTTATTCTCGTCTTGGTGTTCCTATTGAACAATCTGCCAAAAACTCTGCGCTGGTTGCCAAGACTTTTCATACTTTTTATGAGCAAAGAGCAACTAAAATTAGGACTCGTGCCAATGTAAGACAACTTCTGGAATGGGCGGATAAAAATAATATTAAGTCAATAATTTTTAGCAATCATATCGACGAACAAATTAAAAAGCAGCTGAAAAGATTGAGAATTGAAAATTACTTTTCTGCGGTTTTAGCCAATTCGCATATCACTGCCGCATTAGACTCAAGATACAAAAAAGATAAGTTACAAGCCTTCCTTAAAGACAACAATATTTTACCGACGGAAGCATTAATTATCGGAGACACGGTTGAGGAAATTGAAATTGGAAAAGAATTAGGCTCCCCTACTGTAGCCATCACTGATGGAAATTGTTCAACCGCCAGGCTTAAAGCGGCAAAGCCCGATTACTTAATTAACAACCTTAAGGAAGTAATTGAAATTATTAAGATTCAGAGCTCATAATGCTTCATTAAGTAGCAAAAATCGTGTACAATAAAATTTATGAAGAATATTGCTGTGGCTTTGTTTTTTGTTTTTAATTGCTTATTTCTTTTCTTGTATTCATTTACCCAGGTGGATTTGAATTTAACTCTTTCGCGTTCTCCTCTAATACATACAATGATTAAAAATTTTCAATATGTAGGTTATTATAACCGTCCTCTATCGACGGAAATTTATATCGGGATTTTAATTGGTTTACATTTATGTTTTTTTTATTTTTTATACCAAGCGTATAAGAAAAGGTTAAGTGTTTCCTTTGTTTGGAAATTGTTATTGATAGTCGTCCCAATACTGCTGCTTTCTTATAATGCTTTTTCCTACGATATTTTTAATTATCTTTTTTATCCAAAGATTATCCTTCAATATCACCAGAATCCCTATTTACAAACACCGCATAATTACCCGAATGATCCGATGGTAAATTTTATGCGTTGGACAGGACAAACTTATCCATACGGGCCTGTTTGGCTTGTTTTAACAGTCCCTTTATCTTATTTGGGAATGGGATTTTTTATTCCAACTCTAATTTTATTCAAAATGTTAATAACCTTTTCTTTTTTAGGAACACTCTACTATGTTCAAAAAATTGTCAAAATATTTACTTTCGAATTCGCAGCTTTAAGCGTTGTGTTTATTGGTCTAAGCCCCTTGTTTCTTATTGAAAATGTGGTTTCTCCGCATAACGATATTATGATGCTCTTCTTTGCTTTAGCAAGCCTTTACTATCTACTGCGTAAAAACTATAAAGTAGCGATAATTTTATTTGTGTTGTCTGTGGGAGTAAAATTTGCAACTATTTTTGCATTGCCCGTATATCTTTTTATTGGATATTTGCAGTATAAAAAAAACACGATTAGACCGGACATGCTATTTACTTTAGCTTCATTACTAATGGGCACGGCTGTTATTGTTGCTTCAAGCAGGACTAATTTTCAGCCCTGGTATCTGATTTATTATTTGCCATTTGCGGCGATTGCGATACGAAAATATTACTTGTTTATTCCCAGTATAATTCTGATATCGTTTTCGACGCTCACTTATGTACCCTATCTATATCTGGGTAACGCAAATCCGCCATTACCATTCATGCTTAATTTATTAAATTTCCTGATGATATTTTTTTCAATATCGCTGGTGTTGCTCTACTGGTTTCTGTTAAAGAGAAAAACAAAGCTCGAAGTTTCACGCTGAGAATCGTGTACAATAAAATTTATGAAGAAAGTTATGCTGTTTTTGTTTTTTTTGTGTTTTTTAGGAATTTTAGGTTTTGCCTCGCTGAATATTTACGCGAAAGTGACGAATAATAAAGGTCCAATTGTTTCCCCTGTCCCCGATTTTTTAACAGCTTTTCTTAACAAGCAAGTTTCAAGCCTAAATCTCTGGCTGCCTTCTTTAAGGAACAAAATTTCGGTTAGTTTTCAGGCACCGCAAATTAGCGCCAAGTCGGCGTTAATTTACGATACAACTTCAAAACAAGTGCTCTACTCCAAAAACCCGCAAGAAAGATTGCCGATGGCCTCCCTCACAAAAATTATGACCGCCGTCATTGCCTTAGAGAATAAAAGACTGGATGATGCTTACGTTGTTAAACAGGACGATTTGGTCGGAGAAGATTCAATGGGCTTAAGTACCGGTGAAACGCTCACTCTGAGTGATTTATTGTATGGGTTGATACTAACTAGCGGCAATGATGCGGCAGAGGTGCTGGCCGAAAATTTTCCGGGCAGAGAATTTTTTATTAAAGCGATGAATGATAAGGTAAAATCGTTGGGTCTTTCCGATACTAATTTTACCAACCCGACCGGGCTTGAGGGGGACGGCAAGCAATATACCACCGCCTATGATTTATTAGTGATTACAGACTATGCCATTTCTAACTTTCCCTTGTTTGACCAGGTCGTTTCGACTTTTGATTACGATATCCCCTACACTGTGGAGCACAAAGCTTTTTATCTGGAAAACCAGACTAATCTTTTGACCAGTTACCCCGGTGTTAAAGGCGTTAAAACCGGTTACACGCCCGAAGCGGGTTTATGTTTAGTGACTTACTTAGATTACGGCGGACACAAAATTATTGCCGTCATTTTGGGAAGTGATGATAGAAGGGGTGAAATGATTGAGCTTTTGGATTACTCCTTAAAGTCGGAAGGCATTACTCCTCCGCAGCATGGATAGTTGTCGGGGAAAGAGGACTTCCTTATGCTTCGTCTCAGGACTGCTCTTCGAGCTGGCTTCTCGTCCTCTTTAGTCGGGGAAAGAGGACTCGAACCTCCGGCCTCACGGTCCCCCGCCTGCACTTGCCTTGTCGGAGTGAGAGGAATTGGACCTCCTACTTCTCGGTCCCAAACCGAGCGTTCTACCGATGAACTACACTCCGTAGCTATGGCGGGCAGGCAAACCGCGCGCTCTACCAACTGAGCTATTCCCCGGAAATAAGTTTATGAAGAAGTGCCGCGAGAGAGAGTCGAACTCTCACGCCCGATTAAAGGCAAAGGCTCTTAAGGCCCTCGTGTCTGCCATTCCACCACCGCGGCGCGTATAGACTCGACCCCGAAATTCGAGGCAGGGGTCGAGACTAACGTATTACAATTTTACCTTACAATTCGGTTTAATTCAATGATTGTAATCAAGGTCAATTAAAAATCCCCTAAAAAAGGGGATTTTTTGAGCGGGCGATGGGACTCGAACCCACGACATTCTGCTTGGAAAGCAGATGTTCTACCGCTGAACTACACCCGCGTATAAACTATTATACTAAACGCTTTATTCACACTCAAGTGCGTAGGTTAGTGGACGAGGCCAAGAAGAATTAAAAATGTTTCATAAAAACCGTAAAGTCCGAGTCCGATAAAAGCCAGGCCTCCGGCAATTAGGACAATCGGATGCTTCACAACCTCGACAGTTTTTTTCGGAAACGCGAAAAGCCCGATGGTTAAAAGCATGTGACCGAGTAAAATTCCGAGCGTGAATCCAAAAACGTTTATTAATGTAAACAAAGGAATGTAGCCGGCAAAGTCATCCAGACCCAAGACAAAAGGAATGGTTAGAGAAAAGACCACTAAGTTGACAAAAGACAATTTTTTGGTTTTGGTCAAGTTCAAATTCGGAACGAAAAAGCGCAGAATTGGCCTAAAAATTTTGTTAACTAAATTTAGCTGGTCCTGTAAAAGCGAAACCGGCATTTTTAATTTGATAAAGCTTTGTCTTTGTTTTAAGAATTCTTCAAAGCTTTCCTGAGCCATACGCAAAAGCACGACCGAGGCGATAAAAATCATCACTATCATCAAAAGCGGCACTGCTTTAAGTACGGTCCAGATAATTAAAATCAGAAAAGTGCCAAGGCCATTCCCTACGGCTGTTCCAAGTTCTATGGCAATCCTTTTTTTCCAACCGGGGTTGGTGCGCATCAGGTTTCCGATAAAAATGGCAAAGTCGATGGCAGTTTTAAGGTAAATAATGATTCCGAATAAAACCTCTCTTCTGCGGAAATCCAAAATTATCGGCGCGCCCAGTTTAAGCGAATCAAGAATTAACAGTAGGCCGTAAAGTAGAGTGGCTAAAACTAGAAAAGTGAAAAACGTTAGAAGAATTGGCAAAGCCTGCTCAATTAATAATTTCTTAAATTTTTTCATTTATCATGTTAAATAAGATTTAAGCCTATTGCGTAATAACATTTTACCCAGATAGGTTTTTAAATACTTCTCCCTTCTTGTCGCGTCTTTTTGAGTTAAGCACGCTTCATAATAAATTAACTTAAATGGTGTTCTGTTTTTTGTTGAGGAAACTTTTCCAGTCTGATGAAGCTTAAATCTTCCGATTAAATCATTTGTAAAACCAGTATAAAACTTCTTATCTGTTTTCGATTGTAAAATATAAGTGTAATAAAATCTCGTCATATTTAATTACTATCAAATTTAATCGGATTTAACAGGATTAATAAGTTCAAAAAGATTATACAACAATTGAACCTGTTTGTAATTGCGGAGCTTAGATACAACTTGTGACCCTGGAGGGAATCGAACCCCCAACCTGGTGCTTAGAATGCACTCGCTCTATCCGTTGAGCTACAGGGCCGTACTCATATTTTATCAAATGGGGCTAAGAAATGGAAATTTTGATACAATATATCACAGAATGAAGATTGCAATTTTTGGCGGAAGATTTGATCCTCCCCACCTTGGTCATTTTTTAGCCGTTAAACAAGTTCTAAAATTCCGTAAGGATATCGATAAATTGTTGTTAGTACCGACTTTTCAACACCAGTGGAAACCGATTGTTGCCAGTCCTAAAGACAGAATGGAAATGCTGAAAGTTTTTTTACAACCGCGGGTAGAAATTTCGGATATCGAAATCAAAAGGAGGGGAATCAGTTATAGCGTTGATACGATTAAAGAAGTTAAAAGTCAAACCGGGGCGGAAATTTTCTGGGTGTGCGGTTCGGATATATTGCCGGAATTTAGAAGGTGGGCAAAGGCAGATGAGCTTTTGAAGCTTGCCACATTTCTGATTGTACCGCGCGATCCACACGCCATTCCCTCTAAAATTCCCGAAGGTTTTGAAGTGCTTAGTTCACCAACACTGATTACCACCGATTTTTCTTCGACTAAAATCAGAGAAAGGGTTAAACAAGGAAAATCAATTCATGGTCTTGTGCCGGAAAAAGTGGAGATGTATATTAAGGAGCATAAATTATATGTTTAAAGACTTGTTGGAAATAGACACAGAAGAAGAGGTTTCCAAAATTGTCTCTTTTTTAAGGCAAACTTTTTTGGACCAAAAAATCAAAAAAGCAGTGATCGGAGTTTCCGGTGGAATCGATTCGGCCGTCAGTTTGGCGCTTTTAAGCAAGGCAATACCTTCTCAAAACATCAAAATTTTACATCTTCCCTATTTTAAGGATGAAGCTGATGATATTAACCAACTGCTACAAAGTTTAAATATTCCAAAATCTAATCTGCAGATTTTCTCAATCAAAATAATGGCGGACAGTTTGATCAAAGAATTAAAGGTTCCCGAAAAAGATTTGGTCCGTAAGGGAAATATTATGGCGCGGGTCCGTATGATGATGCTTTTTGACACTGCCAAAAAAAATAATGCCATGGTGGTTGGTACGGAAAACCGTTCGGAACATTTTTTGGGCTACTTCACTCGTTTTGGCGACGCGGCTTCCGATATTGAACCGATTGTCCATCTGTACAAAACTCAGGTTTATGAATTGGCAAAATATTTAAAAATTCCGGAGTTAATTATTTCAAAACATCCTTCAGCGGGTTTATGGGGAGAGCAAACCGACGAAAAAGAGTTCGGTTTTACCTACAAAGAAGCGGATCCGGTTCTACTTTTGTATTTTGATAAAAAGAATTCGGCTTTTTCGATTGAGCAAATGTATCCGGGGGCAAAAAAAATTATTGAGTTTGCCGAAAATAATGCCTACAAATTAAGAGTCCCCTACCACCTTAACAATAACTTATAGTTTGAATAAAGATAAAATAACTGCTAAAATCGGGTTCTATGAGTATTGAAGACAGACCGCTTAGATTAAACTCATCTGAGGAGGAGCATAAAAGCAGAATTATTCGGTACTATGAAAAAGCTCACCTTTTTTATAGGCTCGCATGGCACCGTGGAACAAACGGTTTACATTACGGACTGTGGGAAAAAGGTATGAAAAACCGTTTCGAAGCAATTATCAATGAAAATAGAGTGCTTGCAGATATGATCGCTATAAAACCCGGTGATCGGGTTTTGGATGCGGGTTGCGGGATTGGAGGTAGCGGTATTTGGTTGGCTAAAAATAGAGGAGCGAAGGTTGTCGGTTTAAATATTGTGCAGAAACAAATAGAAGAAGGTAGAAAGATTGCCCGGAAGAAAGGACTTTCCGATTTGGTCACTTTTGAGGAAGGAGATTATCAGCAAATGCCCTTTCCGGATCAATCATTTGACGTAGTATGGTCTTTGGAAAGCCTGGAACACGCAAGTGATCCGGATGAGTTTATTAAAGAAGCTTTTAGGATGCTAAAACCAGGCGGAAGATTAATAATTGTCGCTACGTTTTTAGGAAGAACAGATTTAACTCCGCAAGAAATAAGTCAGATGAAAGTAGGGCAAGAGGTGTCCGGTTGTTTTAACGATTTTAGGACAGCAGCAAATATAGCTAAAGTTATGCAACAGGCAGGATTTACAGCTGTAGCTAATTCAGACCTAACAAATGAAGTAATGCCTTCGGCAGCAAGAATGAGAATGATGTGCAGAGTTACTTATCCACTGGCAGTTTCTGCGGGTAAATTAAGAATAGTCCCCGATTTTATGGTTAAAAATAGCTTATGGGGGATGTACCAGGAAGGATTATTTAATTCCGGGGCAACTTCGTACAACATACTTTTAGCCACCAAGCCTGCATCCTAAATGATTTGAGGTAGTAAACCTTCGTTGCTCAGCGTCCACCGGATATGTGTCCCCTGATAAAAAGCGCGGTTCAAAAGAGGGGTTTGCACGGTCGGAATCCCCCTTTCTCTGAAGATTCTGTTTACGCCGGATTCATTGTTACCCACAACCACATCAAATTTTGTAAGCAAACGTGTTTGCTCAAACCATTGTTGGTCATCATTAACATCATTAATTCTGACAATTTGCGTTAGTCTTGCAGTAAGTCCAAAATCGTGTAGTGCCTCCCTTAACATTTGTTCCCTTAAGTCTATGGGAAAAGGATTTTTTTCGTCGACAACATTGGCGCTTCCAATACCAACGGCAATTTGATCGCAGACCCTAAGCGCCTGCATCATTAAAAAGATGTGTCCGTAGTGAAGCGGTTGAAAGCGGCCAATGACCAAACCCGTATCATAAGTTTTTGGTCCAGTTCCAAGCTCAGTTAATAAAACTAAATCTTCTTCCGCTAAAGGCGGAGGTTTGCGGAAGTCTCTTAACCGAAGATGCAACTGGGGATTTTCAAACCACTGTTCAAAACCTTCTTTGTCTTCCCAAATTTCACTGATTGAAACCATAATTTATTGTAACACAATTTATTTTTATTGAGCCTCAAAAGATGTTATAATTGAGGTGCGGTGTACTGTACCTTCGGTATAGTACTACCTCGTTTCACTCGGTGGATGTAGCTCAACAGTAGAGCGCCTGGTTGTGGTCCAGGAAGTAGCGGGGGCAGCACCCGTCTTCCACCCACTATTATATTTGGAGAGTGCAAAAAGGCTTCTTGGCTTGTTATATCAGGCAAATCGATAGGTTCGAGCCGTTTATCTTCGTTTAATTGACTTACAACCTTTTGTATATACTCAAAAGGTTTTCGAATCTCAATTTGAATAGTTTTGTCTTTTAATATTAGGTTCGAGCCAATAACGCGGAGTATTGTTTTTCTTTGTTCAATAGACCCGCTAGTAAATCTTTCCTTGATGTTTTTAACAAGGTCGAAAGTTTGAATAGCAAGACTGCTCCATTCTGAAACATGAGTATCAATCATTTCTAATTCTTCAGATAATCTTTTCTTTTCTACCTCTAATTCTTGCTTCTTTAATATGCCTTCTTCGGCTGTTAACATCCCGGAAAGGGTTAAGTCAACCACTCTAACAATCTTTTTAACAACTTCTTGATATGCTTGTTCTATCGTTTTATATTTTGCTTCCCGTAATTTTTCTTGCTTCCCGTGCATTACTTGAAGCCATTTGATTGCCCATTCCACAAAGCGTGGAGAAAGTTGTAATCCATCAAGATACTTCATTACTTGCTCTTCAAGTAATTCTGCGCGAATATAAGGTTGAGTGCATTTTTTACCTTTCCATTTCTTGGTGCAGCGATAATAAACAAATGTTTGAGATGTGCCATTTTTATAGTGTTTGGTTTTAACTTCGGTAGTGATTGTTCTATCGCATTCCCCACATCTCATAATTCCAGTTAGTAAATCCATATGAATTGAGCCCCTTGGATGCGTTCTCTTTGAAAGAATTTCTTGTATAAGATTATATTCTTCGTCGGTTAACATTCTTTTGTGAACTCCGTTTGTATATAGCTTGTCCGCATAGACATATCTTGTGCCCGTGTAGAATGGGTTTGTCAGCATTTTATAAAGTTGCGTTAAGCTAATAATATTGCCCCTATTGCTTTTTATACCCAATTCTTTTGCCTTAAACCATAGTTGTTGAACGGAGTAATTGCCGGTAAGATATATCTCGAATAAGTTTCTGATAAAGTAAATTGATCGGGAACAGGCTCTATGTTTCTTTCCCCTTGTCTTTTTTCAAGGCAATTACGATAACCCGGTGGAGCTAATATCGGAGCAATACCCTTATCAAGTTTTGATTTGATTCCTCTTGCAGTATCTTCCTTCAAATCTCTGATAAACCTTTGTGCTTGAGCTCCTTCTACCGCCATTGTAAAATCACTATCAGCCTCTAGGTATGTTTTTGAAGGCGTAACTATTTCTTCGATTCTTCCGTCTGAAAGTCGTTGTCTTATTTTACCTTCATCTTCAGGATTTCTAAAAAGTCTATTTAATTTCCAACAAATAATGCCTTTAATGTCATGCCTATTATCAATTTCCTCAATCATTCGGTTAAATTCTAGCCTACCCGGTTTTTTTGCTGAGCGCGATTCGGTAAACGGTTTGTCTTTAACGTCGAGACTTCTTTGAAGAATTATTTTATCAGCTTCTTTAAGTTGGTCATTGATGCTTTCAACTTGTCTATCTTCTGCTTCAGATGATTTACGGCAGTATATAATATAAAACTTTTTTTCGTTTTTGGTTATTGGATGCTTTTGCATTTCTATCTCTTCTAATTTCATTGTAATCCCTTTCCTGTTCCTGTTGTCAAGCAGTCGAACAACTGAAGTAAGCTCCGGGCTTTTATAGTTGCTTCTTCACCATTCAATTCGACGCCGAATACCTCTTTGTAAATGACCTTAAATTCTTGAATTGCTTGTTTAAATTCTTCCGGTGTCATAAATCCTCTCCTTTAACTACTAGAAGTTCCGCTAGACACCCTTCCACGAGCGTTTTAATAGTCATAGAGCGCTCCGCCGCCATCATCTTAAGTCTTTGGTGCAACCCGGCATCTATAACTAGTTGTTTTGTTGTTTTTTGATCGATTTTTCGATTTTCCATATTCTTTTTCCTCTCCCTAGTTACTACTGTTACTCATCTCATTTCTTAGAAGAAGAGAGATAAACCAGAAGGTTTTTGATGTTAATCTTTGCTCACGCGTTTCAACGGTCTTGCAAAGCATCTTATCTGTTCGTTTGGTGTGATCGGGAAACCGCTTGTTTCAATCCGAACAGTCCTTCTGCGGTAGGTTGTGGCAGTCGATTACCACTTAGCCTTTCGGCTTGCGTTTTCAATACGCTTCTCTATCCCCTTACTGCATTAGTCATTTTTCTATTTATTTCATTGATAAGCATTTCTCGATTGGAAAAAAGTTCTCGCGCAGGAGCCGAAGCGTTGTTAATATATTCTTTGGAAAGTTTTTCACACTTATCGGTATCTGAAAGTATAAAAATAAAACGACGGGGAAAAGTCTCTTTTATTCCTATAAGATTGATTTCATTGGTAAGCAAAAAAGAGGAGAGAAGTATGTCGTAAGTTGTAAATTTATTTTCCATATAGTGGAATACTAAAAAGAAATAAAGCAGGAGTCTCTTGGTATGGGCTAGTCATAGGTGGGGAACTATCGGGGAGTATTTTGAAGATTACCTAATTGAATGGATTGTATTAAAGGCCTAAATCTGATTTTAGGATGTATTGATCTGATGATGGGACAAACAATTTTGAGAGTTCCCCCTTCATGTGTAGTTTTTCCCTTATATCGCCTATTATTTGGTGAATTTGTGTAGGACTCATTCGGTAAGTCGGTCTGTTCTTTTCTCCTTTGTAAAATATTTTATAAATGGTTTGATAGTCAAGTATATGCGTTGGCTCTTCGAGAAAGGATCGAAATACCCGAAATGATCTCTTTCCGGCATGGAAAACATATTTGTTATCCAAACAATATGCTTCTCCTGAAAAAGTGTGAAGGCTAAAAATGCCGTAATTGATAATGAGATTTTTGTCCTTTATCCACGCATGAATATGTTCGATAAACTCTGGATTGATTATTTTCACACACGCCGAAAAATCCTCGTCTGCGCATTCTTTTTTAGACAAAACTCTCAACTTGAAAAGCTCATTTAAGAATAAACTGTCATCAAAAGTTAGACAAAGCTCCTCAAAATTTTCTATGCCTTCATGGTCAGGATCAGAGGCGATTTTATTAAAACGGTCATTTGTAAGCGGAAGAAAGATGGTTACCGGGTCTGTTTCTTTTCTGTGCTTATATAAATCCGCTACCATGCTTTGAATAAACTTATCTTGAATAAGTTTTCGCAAAGAGTAATTGATACTAAAATCTTTTTGCTTCATATTCATCTACATTTCAATCTATCTACATTTTACAGGATTTAATAAATTTACTCAAAGAATCTCGCGCGCACGCGCGCGCGTAAAGCGGCGGAAAACTCAATTTTAGCTTCTTTATAAGTGCCGAAAAATTCTTTATTGTGCCTAGTTATGTGTGGTAATAGCGGAAAATAATAACAAATAATAACATTTCTTGACTAAAATACATGAAAAACCTTGACTAACCTCAACATTTGTAGCTTGTAAAACGAAAAATATCAGCAATTCTCAGCATATTTCTTTTTATAGTGAGGAGAAACTATTCTTTAGCCTCTTTTATAGTGCCACAAAACTAGTTTTGTGGCAGTTAGATGTCAAAAAGGTTAGCAAAACTTAGCATTTGCTGGCTAAATATATGAAAAACCTCAATAAAACTCAATATATTCCCTTTTATAGTGGGAAGAAACTATTCTTTAGCCTCTTTTTATCGTGTCAAGAAACTTTCATTCACGCATAGATAACTCTAAAAATTTCAGGAAATTTTAGTATTTTCGTATGTAGCGCGAAAAATCTTATCAATTCTTATCATAGTTCCATCTTTATAGTGATAATAAACTACTTTTTAGCTTCTTTTTATCGTGTCACCAAACTCTTATTTAAGTATAAATAATGCAGAAAACCTTAACAAAACTTAACATTTTTGCATAGAAGTGCGAAAAATTTCAGCATTTTTCAGCATTTTCGTGATTAAGTAATCTTTACACAGCCTCGTTGATGGTGGAAGATGGCGGAATTTTTATTTTACAAAAGTTCTTTTGGGGATACTTTTAGAGCCTTGGCAATCTTATGGATGTTATCAATAGAAACATTTTGCTCTGCGCGCTCAATAGCACCAATATATGTTCTGTGTAGCTTCGATCTGAATCCAAGTTCTTCTTGAGAGATCCCTTGCTTTTTTCTTAGCTTTCTAATCCGTTCTCCAAGTTGTTTTCGTGCCGGCGTTGTTTTCATATCTAGAATAGTATGAAAATGCATTCAATAACTCTACAGACAATAACTAGCATTATGATCTCAAAAGATGTATATTTTACTTATGCAATCAGATAACAAAAGCAAGAAAGAAATTCATCTAACAGATGAGGAAAAGCAGACAGTAAATAGTGCATGGAAACAATTTCTGTCGGCTAAACAAAAAGAAGAAGCTCAGGGAGAGTGGTATGCGCCCGAAGAACTAGTTAAAATAATGCATAAAACTATTGCCTCTCAAGCTCTGTTTAGCCTCGCGGAAGAGTATTTAAACAGAATAAGATTCCCCTCTTCTATACAAAGAATAACAATTGTCCAAAAAAAGGAGTTGTTTGAGAAAGCTATTGCCTCAGCTTTAAAAGCAGCTTCAATTGATCCAGATCCACTAAATACCTATAAGGCCGGCACAGTCCTAGAAAGAGCAGGCAAGATTGATGATGCTAAGGCATATTACCGGTTATTCTTGGATTACTCATCCGATCTTTTGAAAAACGAGAATGAAAATTACAGAATCACCGTTCAAAGAGCAATAGATGATGTTAAGTCAAAAGATATTATATAGATAATGTTTAATTTATATGAACATTTTTTTTAATAACTTAGTTGAGAATAAAAAGCAAAAATTTATTGCTGTAATCTATATCATTTCTTTACTTATCGACTGGATACATGTGACTAACCATAATGGATCCGGAACTTGCGCATCAAGGGGACACGATTGTTACAGTCTCTTCACAGCCTCATTAATTATTACTGTAATTTTTATTATTGTTGCTTCAATATTTAGGAATAAACAGCAAAACAATAATTAGTTTTTGTCCAAACACTATATGGCTATTTATCATCAATTCATTGCGGTTGTAATTCCAATTAAAATCATTGAAAAAAAGTGTAAGCACTTAGGAAAGTTAAAAGGTGTGCTTGAGCTTAATAGGCAATGGATCGGAAAAAAGATTCTATACGATAAATATCTTTATAAAGACGGTGCGATGGGGCCAGAGGATATTGAAGAAATTATTAGATTTTGGGTAGAGCAAGGATTAACTCCGTTTAAAATAAAAGATGGAAAAAGGTATTGGAATGAGTTAGCTGTAGTTGATCTTGTGCAAGGCGTTACAGCGCCGTGTGATTGGCTAGAATACGACCCCAAAGACCCCTCAGTATATATGAAAGGTAAACCTAAGGGAGAAATAGTATATCCGGATAGACTAAAGAAAACTTAACCTTCAAGAGATTATTGATTTATAATGCTTACAGATGACGCTATTAATAAAACGGATCCTTATTTTAGAAGATAATTATCTAGTTCTTTCTAAGTTACTCGAAAAACTTTCGACATTAGAAGATCGCCAACCCTTCGAATTCTCCTTAACAGTAATTAATGATTCAGAGCAGGTAGAGAATCTTATCAATGATAACCCTAAGGCAAAGTTTGACATAATAATTCTCGATCGCGATTGCAAGATAAATGCAAGTTTTCATGTTCTAGACGTAGAGCATCTAGGAGTAGAAAAAGTAATTGCGATTTCAGCAGTAACAAGATTTAATAAGCAGGCACAAGATAGAGGTGTAAAAAAAGTAATCGAAAAAGACTTATCGGACATCGATAAATTTACTACAAGAGTTGTAGATGAAGTTGGAGAAATGATTCAGAAACTCCCTTGGAGTTGAAAGCAATATTATGCCGGTTGTATAATTATTTTAAAGACTTTCGGAGAAAATTAGGATGATGATTAAATTAATGAAGTAGATTATAATGGTTTTATAATGGCAACTAATGAACCAGCAATAGAGGGTATAAAAGAGTCCGTAGACACCTTAATAATGAAAATTGCAAGGTCTGTTAACGGTGTAGGAACTGCTACTGCTGGAATGATTGCAGCAGATTTTGAAGGCAACCTTCAGGAATTCCTAGCAGCTGACATAGCGCGTCTTTCTCAAATAAAAAATTCAAAAGATAAGCAAGTATTATCTACGGAACAAATAGATGAACTTATTAAATCAAAAGCGCCATTACCTCAGAGACTATCCTTGGAAGAAAGTTGGGTTTTTTACTTAGGCCGTGAATTTTTAAAGTCGCAGGTTGAAATGCTTGTTCAATTAAAATTTGAGAATTTAGATATAAATCCTTTATTAGCTAAGGGATTAAATCTTGATACGCCTGAAAAAATTATAGTTTTCAATCTTTATCAAACTATAACAAGGTCAGTGGTAACCTCATGGGGAGATACAGTAGAATCTATAGCCAAATTTACAGGTTGCAAAGATAATGATTACATCATTAAAGATAAAAAAGGAACAAATTTCGATTTAATGAAAAGCATTAAAAATGTTGACTATTATATTCAAATCAAAAGTGGCCCCAATTCAATGAACGTTGGAATGGTAACAAGCCTTGGAGAAGCAATATCTGAGCTAGAGAGAGAAAGACCAGGGGCTAAAGGATTGCTTGGAATAACTTATGGAACAAAGGATAGATTATCTGACCAAATAGGTCATTTGCGTGGAGGGAAAGAAAAGATATTGATTGGTAGAGATTTTTGGGATTTTATAAGCGAGAAAAAAGATTTTTACAAAGACCTTTTTAATATATTAGATAATTCTTCAACGGGAATACTTAATAAAAGTTTTATTGAGCTTATAGATGAGAAGATAAAAGAATTTAAAGGCTACTGGGAAAATAAATACAAAGGCCTCTCTGTAGAGCAAGTTTTGGAAAGATACATATGACGCAACGTAAGTCAGGAAAAACAAAAAAAGCGATATCGCTATTCAGTGGCGTTTTAGGTTTAGACCTGGGAATAGAGAAATCAGGCTTTAAAGTCGTCGCGTGTATTGAGAATGACGCAACATGCGTTAAGACAATCAAGCTAAACAGGCCTGAATTAAAGGTATATGAAAATGACATTAACCTTATTGAGCCAAGCGATATCCTAAAAGATTTAAATTTAAAAGCAGGCGAGGTTGATTTAATTGTTGGAGGGCCACCTTGTCAAGCATTTAGCACTGCCGGACATAGAAGAAGTTTCGATGACTTTCGCGGAAACGTAATTGTGAGATTTTTAGACTATGTGCGAGAAATACAGCCTAAGTATTTCATCATGGAAAATGTTCGAGGAATTTTGTATGCAAAACTTGAGAACACTCCTCCCGAATATCAGGAATATAAAAAAATTGAAGATGTTCCAGAAAGTGTGGTTTATTTTCTTTATAAAGAATTTGAAAAACTTGGTTATTCAATTCCTTCAACCTCTTTGACAGCTCTCTTTATTCTGTTCCTCAACGAAGAGAAAGATTTATCATGTTCGGAGCTTTATCTTCGAATCCTATTGCAATTCCCAAACCTACTTCTGCATTAAATCTCGTAACGCTTAGAGACGCAATAGGAAGCATACAAAAAGGACAACATGATTTTATTAAGTTAAGAGAAAATCATTTAAAATATATAAAACTTCTTAACGGAGGTCAGGATTGGAGGGATTTGCCAGATGAGCTTCAAGAAGAAGCAATGAGTAAATCTTATTACCTTTCTGGGGGGAAAACGGGATTTTATAGAAGATTTAATTGGGATAAGCCCTCACCTACCTTGGTTACTCACCCGACAATGCCAGCCACAATGCTCGTTCACCCGGACGAGCTACGACCTCTAAGTATTCAAGAATACGCGCTTATTCAACAATTTCCTAAAGATTGGAAATTTGTCGGAAAACCAATAAGCGTTTATAAACAAATCGGAAATGCCGTGCCTGTTGAGTTAGGCTATATGGCAGGCAAAGCAATCATGAGCCATATAAATGGTGAGGAATTAGAGAGTTATCATAGTTTAACCTCTCGGTATAAAGGCACTTCAAGTTTTGAGTTTATGTCAGATTTTGAAAAAAGGTATATAATTAACGAGAATTTTAATAAGGAGGATATTAGAGAAAATAATCAGATAATCTCTGATAAAAGCTTTCTATAATATGGATAAAAATATAAAAACAAATAATCAATGGTATGCGTATAAGGACATGAGTTCTTATTACAAACTTGAAAACGGAGTCTTAATGCAGGCTTATATAAAGCAAGACGGGAATATCGACAAAGTTGATGAGCAGATTAACGAAGGAGAGGTTGATTGGAAGCTTCTTTCTGGTGAATATATAGACGATAATAAAGAGAAGTTGATAACTGATAGACTGAACGAGATGTTGAAGAACTTCAAGGAAAAGATTAACTACTAGCTAGAAAAAGAAAAGGCAGCTCTGGCTGCCACCTTTTCAAATTACTAAAATTATCCCTGTTTTAGCAGAGTGGTAAATTCAGTAAATTATCTGCAATTGTTCCGTCTGCGTAGGTTTCTAAAAAAATCGTTCCAAATTGATTTTTTACGACCTTGCAATACGCTTTATCCCCTTGACGATCCCGAACAAAAGCTTTATGCTGGTTTAAGTCGCTGAGAAGCCAATCTATCATCTCTTGCCTTGTCCAGATACCAGTTTTGCCTGTCTGATCAAGCCACTGGTAATGGTTATTGCAGAGTGAGTGTTGTAAGCTCCTCCCGGTTTCCTAATTCCAATTATCTGAATTTCTATCATAAGATTCTCCTCCTTCCTGCCAGAGAGTAGCTGTTTAAGCAAAACTTAAATTAGCTTAAGATTATCTTACAACAATAGTTAACTTCTGTCAACTTTTCTTACAATATTGCTTTTTATGTAAGTAAGTGCTACACTCCGATTATGACAACGCGAGAAGAAATAGGAGCAAAAATATAGAAGAACTAAGACAAAAAAACAGTAAATCCCAGAAAGTTAGGAAAAGTCTTAAGTCGTTCTCATGCCGCAGTTTCGGATATTGAAAGAGGAATTACGGATCTTTCCGTGAGCGACCTTTCTGTTATTGCAGCTTTTTTTAGTGTGCCTATCACGGAATTTCTAAATTCGGAAACGAAAAATGTGCCTTACTTTGTTCAGAGCAGAGACGCAAAAGATATTACTCCAAAAGAAAAAGAAGCAGCTGATAAAGTTGCAAATGATTTTATAACACTTGCCCGCAACCTTGCTAAAGAACAAAAAGACAAATGAAAATGTCAGCTTCAGAACCAGGGAAAAAGCTCAAAGTCTCCTTAAAGCAACAGCCATAAAGCAAGCCCCGGTAGACTTAAATAAAATCGCGAAACTATTAGGTTTTACAATAATCCCTTATCCCTTCCCAGATAAGCGTAAAGGCATGGTGTTTATAGAAGCCGGAGTAAGAGCAATTGGTATCAATGAGAAATCATCCATTAGCCTTGCAGCGTTATACTATTGGACACGAATTTGGACATTTTGTTAACGGACACCAACACGAAGACAATCTATTCATTGAAGACGAGTCAAGATATTATAATCATCACTTTCAACAAGAAAGAGAGGCAGATGCTTTTTCTGCGGAATTATTAATGCCCGCAGATTTTTTAAAGAGAGATTTATCAACGATTGGGTTGAATATTCAAAAACTTGTAGAACTATATCAAGTGAGCGAGCAGGCAATGGATATAAGGCTTAAAACGCTCAGATTTTATGAAAAGTATTCGCGATAATTTATAAAGTTGTGAGGCTCGTTCAATAGTAAAATGAACAACAAATCGATAAAATTTAAAAAAGACCTTGCGGAAGCCACAAAAATTGCGACTGTAATAGTTGCAAACCCAAATATGATTAAGACAATGAATGATAAAGGAGAAAAGGTAAAGGAAAGATTTATTACCTATGAAGAATATATTGAGGATTTGTTTAAAAGGAAAAGAGCAGTCGCGCTTCAACTGTAACACCAATCCCAAAAATGAGGGACGATTTAGGTAGCGCTATACTTCAGTCAATTTACGAAGAAATGAGAGATAGTTTAACGCTTGGAATATTTTCATCCGCGATAATGCACTCGATCCTGCTTTTAGAATATGCAATGAGAATAAGGGTATATAAGGAGCGTAAAAAAACAGATCCAAACGCAAAATGGGAGCCCATTGCCGGACTACTAATCAGACCTCTCGCTGGGGCACTTGAAAAATCTAAGGTTATAACTAAAACGCAGAAAGAAGATATTATTGAATTTAATGAAAACATTCGCAATCCCTATATGCATATAAATATTTATGAATTAACGAAGGGCATGACATTGGATGTAACATCTGTAAATATTCTTAAGGAAGAAGTTAAAAGAATAGAAAAGTTTCCAGTTACAGAAAATCCACATATGTGGTTTGCTGGAAAGAAGAAATATGACGCATTAAATGTTCTTCCAATAATGAAAAAATGTGTTAATTATGTAAATGCGATTTCTGAGTAACTATAAAGTCGCAAACGCCGTTCTGTAAAATACTAATTCCTGAAGTTGGAGCGAGCTATAGTAACTCCTGACATCGTGTGCTAAACTACCCAAAATACCCACAAAACTTGCCTCAAGGATATATAATACAACCCATATGTACAGAAATGAACGTTGGATAAAAGCCGAACATCATGATCCAATTGCGGAGGGTAATTTTTATGATATGTTACGAATGATGTCCAAAGCAGAACGCTTACAGGATTTAGGACAGAGAAGAGAAGTACAAAGAGAGTCTGTAAAATTAGCAGTTGAAATACTTAATGCGCCACAGCACGAACTAACGGGAGTTACGGAAGCATTTGCTATATTAGCGATAAACAATCCGCTGGCAGCAAGAGTAGCATACAGAACATTACTAGGAGCAAAAGTTTTAAGAGCAGTAGAATTAAGAGCATTATTAGGCCTTCGGTTACATGGACGAATTCTTGGATAAAATAGTTCATTTTAACATGACATGGAATTATAGCCTATTTTTCGTAAAATTTACGGCCCGCTAATTTTACTTATTAAATTTGGGGAAGTTCTAAGTGATTTTCTATTCTTTTAATTCTTCGTTCATGGTTATTATATCCGGATGCAATTAGTTCGGAAAGGGTATCAATCGTTTCTTCTTGCGCTTTATCAATTTTGTTGTTTACAATTTCAATTTTTCTATCCAATGACTCAACTTTTTCATCTAGAGCCCCCACTTTTTCATCTAGAGCCCCCACTTTTTCATCTAGAGCCCCCACTTTTTCATCTAGAGCCCCCACTTTTTCATCTAGAGCCCCCACTTTTGTTTCTACAGTATCAAGTTGTTTCTTAAGGGGTAGAAGCTTTTCGTCAATTAATATGCCAATTTTTCCCAACAATTTTGTATCATCCATGTTATTCATATTACTCCACATTTTTTTGCTTTTCAAGAAGAAAATGATGGTTTATTTATCGTAGAATTTGCGGCCGGCAAGCTTTTTTGGTAAGAATGGCAGATTGGATTTTGGACCGACGTATTTTTCGCCCCACGAATAATCACGAGCATAACCAATTTTCTTCATCAATTTTGTCGGTGCATTGCGAAGGTGCAACGGGACCGCTTCATTAGGAAATTCATAAACTGCTTCCCTGGCTTTAGCCATGGCATTTGGCACTGCCCGTGACTTTGGCGCTTTGGCAAGATAAATGACAACATAAGTTAAAATCAATTGCGCTTCCGGCATGCCGACTTTATTGACCGCCTCGAAAGCTTCATCGGCCTGAATTAGGGCTCCCCTATCTGCCATGCCAATATCTTCGGCGGCAAAAATTATCATTCTTCTGGCAATAAATTTGGGGTCTTCGCCGTTTTCCAACATCCGCATCATGTAATAAAGCGCGGCGTCAACGTCACTGCCCCGCATCGATTTGATAAAAGCGGAAATAATGTTGTAATGTTCGTCGGCTTTCTTATCGTAAAGCCCGGCTGACTTGGTTTGAAAAACTTCCTTAACAATTTCAGTGGTAATTTTTTGGGTTTTAAAAGTATTGGCGGCAATTTCCAAGGCATTAAGCATAATTCTGGCATCTCCGCCGGAAAGTCTAATTAAGAGTTCTCTGGCATCCTTATCAAGTGTCTTTTTTAACTTTCCCAAACCGTTGGTTTTGTCTTTTAATGCCCTATCTAAAATTATTTCCAGCTGCTCAAAACTTAAGCTCTTCAAAATCAACACTTTCGAACGCGATAAAAGTGCGGAAATCACTTCAAATGAGGGGTTTTCGGTGGTGGCTCCGATTAAATTCAAAGTGCCGTTTTCCACATAAGGTAAAAGCGCGTCTTGCTGGGCTTTGTTCCAGCGGTGGATTTCGTCAATAAATAGAATGGTTCGGATATCTTTCTGCAAATTTTCTTTTGCTTGCTCAATTATTTTATGCAGGTCTGCTTTACCGGCTTCGACTGCCGACATGGCGTGAAAATCGGCATTCAGTTCATTGGCAATAATGTAGGCCAGAGTAGTCTTGCCACTGCCCGGCGGCCCCCAAAGAATCAAGGAAAACGGAGTTTGTGACTGAATAATCCGGCGAAGAATAGCCTGTTCTCCGGCCAAGTGTTCTTGTCCGACAAACTCCGAAAAATTTTGCGGCCTTAAACGAAATGCCAAATTCATTGCGTCCCGCCGCATTCTGCCATTTGCCTTTTCAATTCTATTCGTCGAGTCAGACTCGATTCGAATACGGCTCATGGAGCAATTGCCTGGCGGGCAGGAGCTATTGTAGCACTTTTACTCGGCTTTTAAATACTCTAACGTTCCCTCGTCGGTTTCTTTGCTAAATTTTTCCAGTGTAAAAATAATCGGAAAATCTGTTTTATTTTTTATATCGTTGGGATTTCCCACATAAATCAAATCGAATTTTGATTTGGTTTGTTTTAACTGCTCGCAAATCTCAAGATCCGATGCGCTATCTCCAAAAACTTTAAAGCTATCCGGATTAATGTCTCTTTTGTTAAGCAAATTTAAAAACTCTTTGGTAGCAAACATTTTGTTGGAAGTTTTATATTTAACATTGATGGCGATTCTGTCTTCATGTACTTCAATTAAATTTTCGAGGCTTAATCTTTTGACAAGGTCTCTATAAATGTCAGCAATTTCTCGTTCTTTTTTCACGAATTCATCTACGGTTAAATTCGGTTGCATTTCAACAGTGAACTGTGTTTGTTTATGTTTATCAATAAAAACTATATCCAAATAATTTTTGCTAGCTTCCGTTAATTGTTGTATAAGCTCTTCGCTCAAGTGTATATCGGGATTAACCGTTTGTTTTTCCTGTCCGTGGTCAAAAATAAGTGAGCTTCCACCAAACTCACCGGAAATAAAAACATTGTCAAGAATGCCGGTGTCTAAATTATTATTTTTGATATATTCATAAAATTCGTTCACTACCCGTTCTTTAAGCCAAGACAGAGCTCTCCCGCTTATAAACGCGATCGGACTTTGGTCTTGAAGAATTTTAATAATGCGTAAGACTAATTCTGGCCGTGTAATTGTTCTTTTCTGCGGGTCGGTGATTACTCCGTCAATATCGAAGATGTAAGCGGTCATGATTTAATTATAAACAAGTCGACGTTATACAGCAAGGCGAGATTGGCAATAAGTAAATTGTTTGGTATCATTATCGCGATGATTAAGTATATTGGTTTTGATAAAGATGGAACATTATTTGATGTCGAACCGGCCAAAAGAAGATGGTGGGGAAAAATTATTCACGAAGATTTCGGCATTGATGCAAACGAAGCGAGGAAAATTTTTGCCGTAGTCGCTCCGGGCCAACCAACTTATTTGCAACCTGCCTTGACGCTTAAGCGACATAATATTTCTTTTTCAAAAGCAGAGTTATTTAAGAAAGGAAATGAAATCGCCAGCCGCTTAGGCAAGGCGATTAAGGGAGAATTATTTCCGGAAGTATTGGGGGTTATAAAACAATTAAAAGAACAAGGATATTTAATATTTGTTTCCTCCAATCACCAAGAAACAGTAGTTAAAAACGATTTAGAAAGAACGGGCCTAATTAAATACCTGGATCTATTTATGGGTATACGTCCCGGTCAGCCGGAATTTAAAAAAGGTCCTACGCATTTTAAAACAGCGGCAGGGCACTTTGGGGTAAATTATAAAACGTTTCTTCAAGAGCTAGTGTTTGTAGGAGATACCCCTGAAGATATCAGAATTACAAATGAATGTAGTGTGGTAAATATTATCAGAATCGGGTCGCTGTCAAAGAAAAAATTAATTGCTGCCGGAGCAAAGTTTGTAATACCGGATTTAACAAGCCTTCGGGAAATTCTCAAGGGATTATAAACTTCGCGTTTTCCTTACTCGATCAAGATGGGTTAACAATTTTTTGCGCAGCCTTAAACTTTTGGGTGTCACTTCCAGTAATTCATCATCTTCCAGAAAGTCGATACATTCCTCAAGGCTCAAAACAGTGGCCGGAGTTAAAGCGCCAAGCGTGACATCTGACGTTGAGGCGCGCATATTGGTTTGTTTTTTTTCTTTGGTGACGTTAATTTCAATGTCGTCCTGCCGGGTATTTTCGCCGACAATCATCCCTTCGTAAACCATGGTTCCCGGCTCAATAAAAGTAATTCCCCGGCCTTGGGCGTTGTTCAAGCCATATTTTAATGCCGAACCCGCCTCCGAAGCGATTAAAACACCGTTCCTAATTTGCGGAATGGTTGGGCTCATCGGTTCGTAATCGAAAAAAATAGTATTGACGATGGCCGTACCTTTGGTGTTGGTTAGTAAATCGTTTCTGATGCCAAACAAATTTTTGGAAGGAATCTTAAATTCAAACCGGGTATTGCCTTTGCCGTCGGATTGCATGTTAAGCATTTTTCCCTTTCTGGCGCCCATTTCGGCGGTAATTATCCCCAAAAACTGATCGGAAACATCAATCATGGCAATTTCCACCGGTTCCATTACGACTCCATCTACGGACTTTGTAATCACTTCCGGTTTTTCAACCTGAAATTCGTATCCTTCGCGCCTTAAAGTTTCAATCAGAATTGATAAATGCAGCTCGCCTCTGCCCGAGACAACCATTTTTTCTCCTTCTTTGGCCAGTTTCAAACTGATGTTTGTTTCCAATTCATGTGTCAGTCTTTCCAGTATTTGCCGAGAGTTGGTAAATCTTCCTTCCCTACCGGCAAAGGGTGAGGTGTTGGCCGAGATGGCAATTTTAATAGTTGGTTCTTCAAGCATTATCCTTGGCAGTGGTTCAGGACTTTGTGAGTCCGTAATGGTGTCGCCAATGGCAACGTTTGGTAAACCGGTGATGTCAACAATGTCTCCGGCAAAAGCCTCATCAACTTCAATCTTTTTTAACCCGTGGCTTAAACGGATACTTTCCGCTTTACCCGCAATTTTTTTACCGAAAGCGTCAATTAAAATTAAGTTCTGCCCTTTTTTAATATTGCCCCTTCTGATTCTGCCAATGGCATGTTTGCCTTTATGGACGTCGTAGTCAAGATTGGAAACCAGCATTTGAAAACTTCCCTTCTCCACTTTGGGTGCCGGGATAAATTCAATGATGGAGTTTAGAATCGGTTCCAGATTTTGGCTTTGCTGTAATTCTTCCAGTGAGAGAGCCGCTTTCCCCTCTCTGCCGATAGCATAAAAAATAGGAAATTCCAGTTGCTCATGATGCGTTGCCAATTCTAAAAATAAGTCGTTTGTCCTTTCAAGAGTGGTTTTGACGTTAGCCAGTTGTTTGTCGATTTTATTAATGACGACAATTATTTTCAGTCCCAGTTCCAAGGCTTTTTTTAAAACAAATTTGGTTTGCGGCATCGGTCCTTCCTGGGCGTCAATTATTAAGAGTGCACCGTCGGCCATGTTTAAGGTTCTTTCCACCTCACCGGAGAAATCGGCGTGTCCCGGAGTATCAATAATATTGATTTTATAATTTTTATAATAAATGGCGGTATTTTTGGCCAAAATGGTGATGCCTCTTTCCCGCTCCAGAGGATTGGAGTCCAAAATAGTAGTTTGTTGCATTTCGGCTTCATTTTCCCGAAAGGTGTGCGATTGTTTGAGCATAAAATCAACTAAAGTAGTTTTGCCATGATCAACATGGGCAATTACCGCAATGTTCCTGATTTTTTCGGACGTGAATTGGTCCATAATAAAAAACAGCCCTGTTTTGGAAGCTGTTTATGAATTATAGCACAATTGCATTAAATTTATTTTTAATGGTATACTTAAAAAATGGTAAAAGTTAAGCGTAAAACAGTAAGTCGCCGGTCAAAAGTGATCAAAAAACGGCATGTTAAGCAACAACCCAGCGGACTTTTGACATTGATATTCCTAATTGGAGTTTTGCTTCTGATTTGTTTGGGATATTTTTTTTGGGGAAAAGGCAACAGCGAGGAAGTAACTTATCAATTGCCTGCGGACGTTTCCTTAAAAAAAGATGCGATAAAAAATGTCAATTTGATTACGCCTTACCAGACAATTACCAATACTCCAACCCCTGCTCCTTTAGTCGGTTATTGCTTGCATGTGCCGGTTTTAATGTATCACCATATCCAGCCGGAAGCAGCGGCTAAAAGCTTAGGTCAGACATCATTAACGGTGGACAACGGAATTTTTGACCAGCAAATGGCCTACCTGGTTTCCCACGGCTATACTCCGGTTTGGGCGAACGAATTAGTTAATGCACTGCTTACTCATTCGGGACTGCCGGGAAAACCGATTGTAATTACCATGGATGACGGATATGCCGATAATGATATTTACGCCTTGCCCATATTAAAAAAGTATGGTTTTAAGGCAAATTTAATGCTGGCTTCGGGTTTGGTCGGCGCAAATTCCGACATGCTTACCTGGGGGCAGGTCAATGATCTAAAGAATAACGGAGTTTATCTCACTAACCATACCTGGTCCCACTGGCCAATCACGAATGGCTCTCAGGCTAAAATAGAAAGCGAAATCGTTACGGCGCAAAACCAAATCCAACAATACACAGGACAAACGGTGAACATTTTTACCTACCCTTACGGTTCATTTAATAGCAACGCCATTCAAACTTTGCAACGAAAAGGTTACCTGGGGGCATTTACCGAAATTCCCGGTCAATGGCAGTGTGACAGTTTTATTATGACTTTGCATCGTACCCGCGTTGGTAATACTTCTTTGGCCTATTATGGACTATAGGCTGTAAAACTGACATCGATTGTCGTATTTTGTTCTATTGATTTACGACTATTTTTCTACTATTCTAGAGATAATGCCTATGAAAAAGGTAATTCTTCACATCGATTTTGACTCATATTTTGCTTCCTGCGAGCAACAATTCAATCCTAAACTGCGTGGTAAACCGATCGGTGTAACCGCGCAAAACGGCCGGACAGCGGTTATTGCCGCCAGTCGTGAAGCAAAGCGCTTGGGAGTAAAATCCCCGAGCCGGACTTTTGATGCCTTAAAAATTGTTCCCAACATGATTTTTGTGCCGGCGCATTTTGAGCAGTATTGGGAAATTACCCAAAAGTTTTTGGATATTTGCAAAGATTATTCACCGTATGTCGAATTATTTTCTTTGGACGAAGTGTTTATGGATATTACTGTAACTGAGGGACTATTCGGCGGAAAATATTCATTAATAGAAAAAATAAGAGAGCGTATTAAAAACGAAATCGGCGAATACATCACTGTCTCGGTTGGGATTTCGTATAACAAGCTCTTAGCCAAATTGGGATCCGGCATCAATAAACCCAATGGAATACTTGAGATAACGCCGGAAAATATTTTAGAGATTTACGCCAAAACCAAACTGACGGATTTTTGCGGTATCGGCAGAAGGATTGAAAATAGATTAAACAATTTAAGAATTCATACGCCGATGGAGCTGCATAAAGCCTCGTTAAGCGTTCTCATGCGTGAATTTAAGGACGTTGAAGGTCACTTTCTTTACAATCTCGGTCAGGGACAGGATGATTCACCGGTTATCCCCTACTATTTTCTCTCTGAAACAAAATCGGTCGGCCGGAGTTATTGTTTACCTGCCAATACTTACGACCAACGTTTGATCTTGCAAAACATTTATGAGCTTTGTGAGGAAATCTCAATCAAGCTTAGAAGATTAAACAAGAAAGGCAGAACCGTTCATCTCTATCTTGGTGGGGAAAGGTTGGGACACGGCAGGAAAACTGTTCAAGAATACTTTGACAGCGGTGCAGAGATATTCAAACTTTGTAAGCAGTTGATGGATGAGTGGAACTGGCATTCAATGGTTAGGCAAATTTCGATTTCCGTCGGAAATCTTAACGATAATAAAAATCTGACCATGTCTTTATTTGAACAAGACGATAAACAGGAGAAGCTTAAAAAAGTCAGGGATAAAATTAACGAAAAGTTCGGCGACCACACTATTAGAAACGGATTTTTGCTCAATGCCCCAAGCCTCAAGACTGTCCCGAACGGTTTTATGGCGGACAAATTCGAACGGTCAAAATTAGCCAAAGAAACTACTGCAAAATTTGCTTAAAAAAGAGCTTGTCCCTTAGGATAATAAAGTAGCAAAAGAAATAAAAAAATAAACATCGTTATTACAAAACCAGCCATTGATGCGAACGCTAATTTAAAGAAATTACTAACTGCATTTTTACTATTTAAGCATGCAAGAGAGTCAAACAAAAGTGAAAGTATTATGATTATTAAACCTACATGATTGCTAATCGAAGGTAAATATCCATTTATAGCTGGTTGATCTTGTAGGCTAAAGTAAATAATATTCCAAATAAGTACAACGAGTGGAGGTATAATTAGGGCAAGTATAATTTTTTTATTCATTTAGAATTAGCTTAGCTTCTTCAGCTATTTTTGTTTTTTTATCGGGCGGAATTCCCAAGACATCAAGCATCTGTTCGTTTTTCAAAACTTGGTTTACCAAAACAATGTGGTTTTCCAAAAGCGTCTGCTTTTCGCTTTGGGAAAGCGAGGCCAAAATAGTGATTGGATAGAGTCTCTCCTTTCCAATTAAATCTCTGAGTCCTTCGTTTTGCGGGTAGTTCCAGCCGGTCACCTGCATGCCGACGCAAAGTGCATAGGAAAGTGCGTCCGGGGTAATTTTTGTATTGGTAAAGAGCCAGGCTTTAGTGAACGCATGTTTTTCCCGAAGGTCCTCAAATCTGGCGTTGGTATATAAAGAAACGTGTAAATCGGTGTGGATGCCCGGGGCGTTATGAAATTTTGCTTCGACCAGCAGTTTTTCAGTCTCTTTTTGGGCGATAACGTCAATTTCATGGTTGACACATTTGCCCATCAGAGTAGAGCGGACTTGTGTAGTATAGCTTTTTGACTGCAAAATTTCGGCAACTAAATCTTCAAATGGATAGCCGGTTGGACCAAGTTCCATCAGCGCCCGCTTTAAAAAGTAGCGAAATTTTGTCAGGTGAGGTTCGCTTTCCAAAGATTTAGTGACATGCTCATAAACTTCGGAAGTGGGAATATTTTCGTAAACTTTTGCTTTGACCTGGGAAACAACTTGTTCTTGGACGCTAGTCGGAATGCCGGCACGCCCGATAGAATCCCGCAGTTTTTCCTCGCTGAATGGTTCGACACTGCCGTTAGCCTTTAATACGTTAACCATAATTTAATGTTAAAACTTAACAATGGTTTTTGCAATGAATGTTCAGTTTATTTACCTAAAAGGTGATTTAAAAAATTTAAGTCGTCGTTAACCGCTTTAGACCAAAACAGCGGTAGGTTATGCGTGTCGTTAGGATAAGAGATAAAAGTGATTGTTTTCTTTAGTGTCAGTAAATCTTGGTTTAACTCAACCGACCATGAATAAGGAACGGTTGTATCCCCGGTTCCGTGTTGCAGAAGGATTGGAACGTTAATACTATTTAGATAGTTTAAGGGCGAAAGTGATTGCCAAAGCTGCGGGTTTTTGTCTGGAGTACCTAAGATTTGAAAAGTTTGCGTATAAGGATAGGGTGTGATAATTGCTTCGGGGAGAGCCGGCAGATGGCTTTTCGAAAACCATTTTACCGGGTCCGTAACCGGTGCCCAAAAGATTGCGCCTTTTATTTTTCCAGCCAGATCTTTATTTTTGGCTGCGGCTTCCAAAACCTCAAGTGTTACTTCCCCACCCATGGAATGACTCCAGAAGAAAATTTGATTAGGATTGGCAGCTGAAATATTTGCGACAGATGACAATAAGTTTAAGACATCTATCGGATAAGCAAAACGCATCAGGGCTTGGTCGGTGTTTTCCGAATTACCGTTGCCTCTGTAGTCAGGCTTCAAAACTAAAAAGCCTTGATTGGCAAAGTAATCGGATTCGGATTTATAAGAATTGACGGTGTCATAAGCACTGGGCTGAATATAGCCGTGGTCAAGAATTAACACCGGAAATCCGCCTGCCGGCATTGGAGAATTCGGTATATTCATTAAAGCATATTCTTTTAAGCCGTCGGAAATAAAAGAAATTACAAAACTCTGGAAATTTCCGTCACCATGGGCCTGTCGTTCAACGGTAATGTCACTTTTTTGGTAGCTGCGGTTGGAAAGAGCAGTGATGGAATACGGGAAAAGATTAACCAGTCCTTTTTTGGGCTTTGCATTGGCCTGGGTGTAAAGAGTTCTTTTTTCGAAAGCAATGAAATCACCGTCTTTAAAAACCTGGATATATCTTTTATCATTCTTCATTTGCATAGCCATGTTTTTTTGAGCCTGAAGCGATGGCTGGGCGAATGGGTCGTTTAGCAAAAACAGCACCACGTCGGCTTGGTCAATGCCGACAGGAATGGTATAAATTTTTTGTCTTCGGGAAAGATGAGAGCCCAAATTATTGGTAGCCGCAATGCTAAACCTGGTTGGAATAGTTGAAATAAAATTATCAATAATCTTACTGTTAACCAGTTGCTTTTTAAACATGTCTACATTTGCATGCAAAGTTCCCGGCAGCGGCCCATAAAGATAGACAGAAATTAAAGCCGCAATAATAAGGTAAGTAATTATTATCCGATTGTTGATTAGCGAAAAATGTTTTTTCAAAAAAAAGGCAGCATAAATAGAAGAGATTGCGATAAACGGTGTTATCGCGGCAGTATATTGGTAATAAATTTCGTGAAATCCCAAATTTGTGCCCAGTAGATTAATCAGTAAATCCGGTACGGCAAAAATCAAGTAAAGCGGAGAAATAAGAGAAATAAATCCAAATGGCAAAAACAATTGAAAGAGATAATGAATATTTTGTACAGTGAATAATAGAGAGAGAGTTTTTAGAGGCATAAAAACGATATTTTTAGAAATATCGGAAGCGGTACCACCGTAATCTGAAAAATAAGAAATTGCAAAGTGTTGTGCGCCGTTAAAATAAGGGATTATAATCCAGATTAAAAGGTAAAAAATAAAACTTGATAATAGAAAAACAGTTAGTCCAAGCAGAACTTCCAACAATCGTTTTTTAGATAAGTTTATGCTTAATTTATTTTCTATGATTGCGCGTGTAATTATTGCCAAACCGAAGATTGCAATTATTGCCCAAATATCTTCTTTAGTTAATCCTGATAAAACGGCAAACAAAATAAAAAATAGATAGTTTTTTTTGAGAAAAAAATAAAAAGTTCCAAGTAGCAATGTTGTGCCCAAAACTACCGCATGAAAATCATAAAGATTGGTAAACTGTAGAGACGGATTTAAAAGATAAATGGCGGAGAAAACCAAAGCCAGATTTTTGTTCTTCAAGAGATTAGTGGCAATAAAATAAATAAACACCGCGCCCAATCCCAAGACGACGGTTTGTAATAGCAGTAGCATTCCCGGGTTTGACCAAATAAGGTATAGTGGTGCGATAAGAATTAAAATAAAATCGGCGTGATAAGCGAGTCTTGAAATAATCGCAGTACCGTTTGCGTCTGTTGTTTGAAAAATTCTTCCGTGAATTGTATTCCAGACAGTTTGGTCCATGTTTCCAAGGTCAAACCGTCCGGTAAAAAAATTGTCATATCTTAAAAAGCTGGCTGCAGTAAAGTAAAGGATATAAGCAAGAATAAATAATCCCAAACAAAGTGCGTACTTGTGTGTTGAGATAAAATCTTCAATGTTGGTTAGAAGCTTGTTTTTAATTTGATTCCAGCAAAAAACGAACAGCAAAAAAATAATTTCGGAAATAATTAGTACTATTCTGGAAAAAATTGAAACCAGACCGGCTGAGGATGTTAGAATAAACCGCGAAAGATAAAAAGTCATTACTCCTTCCCTAACGCCCAGCCCCATCGGCGTTATTAATGATACGTATCCGGCCAAAAGGGAGAAAACGGAAAGACTGACAATAATCCAGATAAGATTCGGGTCGAAGTAGAATAAAGAAACGATGGCAAAAAATGTGCCGAGACCAAACATAAAAAAAGTTACCAGTGAAATTAGGAATATTTTTGCATTTTCGGAGTAATTGATTCCGGGAAAAAGAATAGACAGCTTACCGATCTTAATCATGCTGCCAAAAATAAACAATAAAATTAGAATGATTCCAAGCAGCAAAAAAAGGATGTTAAAAACAGTTCCCCAAGAGAAATAAAGCATAAACGGAAGAGAAAGGATATAACCGGCAATGATTATTAGTTCAACCTCAATAATTAATGCATTGGCAATCGCTTTTTTGTCTAAGCCGGCTTCTAAAGACGACGTCCCTCTGGCCAATATTGACCAAACATTTCCGGGAATATACCTTTTTAATTCGGAAAACGCCCAAAGGTAAGAAATTTTTTTAAAGTTTAGTTTATTGCCTTTCCGGTCAACGATGCTCTTCCATAAAAAACTGCGCAGTAAAAAATACGTAAAAAAACTCAATAAAGCAAAACATAGATATGCAAAATTGATTCTTGATAAATTTTCAAAAACAACTTTTATATTCGGAGTAATAATTCTCAGAATAAATAGAAGGGCAATAATCGACAAAGGCCAGCCGATTAAAAATTTCAAGGTTGAAAAAAATTTGTTACTCATAACGAAGTACCTCGACATGCTCAGTATTTCGATACTATTCGTCCTTCGACTTCGCTCAGGACTTCGTTGTCACTCGTATCTCAAGGCGTCGATGGGGCTAAGTTTGGAAGCCCTAATCGCCGGTGCCATGCCGAATATTATACCAACTGCTACCGAAAATCCAAAGGCTAAAACCACCGACCATAATGTGACAGTCGAAACTAACAAAATGGCAATAATAATTGATACTCCCATCCCCAAAATTATTCCGACAATTCCGCCGGTGACCGAAAGCATTACCGCTTCCAACAAAAATTGTTTCAAAATGTCATTTCTCTTTGCGCCTAGGGCTTTTCTCAAACCGATTTCCTTAGTTCTTTCGGTAACAGAAACCAGCATTATGTTGGCAACACCAATCCCTCCAACCAGAAGAGAGATCGCCGCAATTCCTCCCAATGCAAGAGACAGCATACCGGTAATACTGGAGATGGTAGATTCCAGAGAGTCGGCGGTTTGGATGGAATAGTCATCCGAGGTAAGCCTTTTTAATAGTGTTTGGTTTATCTGCCGAAGCACAATCTGGACCAGATCGGGGTTGTCTGCGGCAACGTCAATTCTTGACACGGAAGTTGTGCCATATTGCACACTTGCCGTTTCAACCGGGATTGCGGCAATATTATCCGCATCCACTCCGGCAAAAGAGCCGATCTTAGCAAAAACGCCGACAATTGTATAAAGTTTATTTCCGACAAAAATTCTTTTCCCAATCGCATTTTGGCCTTTAAAAAGCTTGGTGGAAACCGTCTGTCCGATAACTACGACATTCGAACCCGATTGTTCTTGCCCGGCGGTAAAAAAATTACCCTCGGCTATTTTACTGGTAGTTCCTACAACTTCCGGATAGCTTGAAGAAACGCCAAACACAAAAGCACCTTTTGATTTTAGGTTTTTATATTTTAGAGTATCGAGCTGTCTTATTTCAGGTGTAGATTTGGCCGTTAATACTGTTTTTCTTTGAATATTTTTCCAATCCTGAAGGTTAAGTTTATTGCTTAAAAGCGCACCCAAACCGCCAGATCCGCCGGGTAAAACAAAAATAACGTTTGACCCAAGCGAGGAGATTTCGTTAGTGATGTAACTTTGTAAACCCGAACCGATCGAAACCAAAACGATAATCGCGAAAACACCGATGGTGATCCCGAGTGTAGTGAGAAAGCTTCTGAGCTTGTTGGCAAAGATGGCTCTAATAGCCAGAGTAATTAATTCCTCAAGGTTCATTTAGACGTTGCCCACCTCCTTTTTTTCGGTATGGACTAATCGTCCGTCTTCAAGCTGAATTAATTTTTTTGCCTGAACCGCAATATCGTGTTCGTGGGTAATTAGGACAATTGTTTTACCCTCTTTATTTAATTGTTTTAAGGTTCTCATTACATCGTCACCGGATTTTGTATCCAAATTTCCGGTGGGCTCATCCGCAAGGATGAGTTCGGGGTCATTCATTAAGGCTCTGGCAATGGCCACTCTTTGCTGTTGTCCACCGGACATTTGGTTTGGCCTTTTGTGGATGTGCTCTTCCAGGCCCAACATTGTTAACAGCATATCGGCTTTTTCGGTCCTTTCTTTATTATTGGTTCCCGCATAAATTGCCGGTAGTATGACATTTTCAAGTGCACTAATTTTTGGCAGCAAATTAAATTGTTGAAAAACAAAACCGATTTCTTTATTTCTTTGAAAAGCCTGTTCGTCCTCATTCAATTTTGAGACATCGGTTCCGTTTAAAATATATTCTCCGGATGTCGGCGTATCCAAAAGTCCGATAATGTGCATCAGAGTTGATTTACCGGAGCCGGATCTTCCGGTAATTCCCAAGAAATCGCCCTTTTTAACGACTAAATCAATATCCCTTAAAACAACGGTTTCCACCTCTTCGGTGCGATAAACTTTGGTGATGTTGGACATTTTTATAATGTTGTCTGTTGTTTTCATCCAGGTTAATTTTTGGCTACTAAGTTTTGAGGAACTGAAGTTGGATCAATTGCCACAATATCTCCTGCGGACAGACCTGACAGAACTTGTGCTTGCGTGTCACTTTGCAGTCCCAAGCTTAGTTTTCTTTTGTCAAAACCCTTAGGCGTTTTGACATAGACATAATTATCATCAAAGATATCGGTAGATTGTATACTTAACACATTATGTCTTGCGTCAATAATAATATCGGCGTTGCCTGACATTCCCACTCTGTAGTTGTTTGGTTGAGGAAGCATCGCCTCAACGTAAAAAGCATTTCCTCCCGAAGAGGTTACATGGCTGACAAAGTCTATTTGGTTGACTTTTAATTTAAGTGTGTGGTTGGGAAAGGAGTCAAGCGAGACGTTAACATTCTGACCTACTTTTACCTGGCCGATGTCCGACTCGTCAACCTCCATTTTAAAATCCAAGGAACTGGGATCGGTGATTGTAAAAGTGGTGGCCGGTGTAACATTTACTCCGGCGGCTACGGCATCTGCCCGGGTGACGATTCCGGCAATCGGAGTGGTTAAGATAGATTGTTGTCTGACCAGGTCCTGGAGCTCAACCGATGCAACAGCTTTATTTAGGTCGTACTGATTATCCTCTAAAATCCTGCGCATTTGATTGCTGGTGGCCTGTTGAGAGGTCGCGTCTCCGTAAGTATCTTCGGTTGTGTCAAAACTATTTCTTTGTTCGGCATAATTAGCTAAAGCAATTTGTAGGTTTTTTTGCACAGTTCTTTGGTCAAGCGTGGCAATAGTTTGGTAAGCTTTGACGCTGTCTCCGGTTTTAACCCCCAAATACGCCAAAGTTCCGGGAGTTTGGAAGGTTAGATTGACAGATTTTTGAGCGTCGACGTTCCCCGTTACGGAGACCATTTTAATCACGTCCTGCTTGCTCGCTACTTCCGTGAGGACTTGTTTTGACCCCTTTGGCCAAACAACGAATCCGATTAGCAGTAAAACTATAAAGACAACGATTGAAATCCTTTTATGTTCGAGGATTATTTTTTTCAGCCTGGAAGAAAAGTTTTTTATTTTCCCCACATAACTATACTACTAAAATAATGTAATCGATGTAAATAGGGGAAGTCCGAACGTTTTGGGGTGTCGAGATGTTCGATGTAGGATAATAATTAGTTTGTTATAATGTTTAAGTGAATATTTGCATTATTACCACGGTTTGTATCGATAAGAACGTTTCGGAACATTCCGCTTACATTTCGGCTGGAAGTCCGGCTATATTTTTAAATAAAGTTTTTAAACAATTTAGTGATTGCGATGTAAATGTCATTTCCTCTTACGGAGCGGATTTTGTTCAATACGTAGCAGACTTTAATATTTTTCCTCCTCAACCAAATACCGAAAAAACGTTAGTTTACGAAAATGTTTCCAAGCCCGGCGTTAGGACACAGAAAGCTTACAACCGGGACAAAGCTTTCTCAGTCGAGCTAGACAGCTCTATGATAGCTATTTTACGCCAGACTGACATTGTTTTTTTTGCTCCCCTGCTACCGATTTATAATAAAGAATATATTAAATCAGTTGTTGCAAATTTAAAGAAGGGAGCTTTAACAGTTATTCTTCCGCAAGGGTTTTACAGAAAATTTGATTCCAAGAATAATGTTTTAGTCAGGAAATTTGTAGAAGCAAAAGGAATACTGCCTTTGTTGGATATTGTAATTGTTTCTCAGCGTGATTCTTCAACAATGCTTGCCCAGGCAAAAAAATGGTCACTGGATACAGATGTAATTCCGATTGTAACGCTTGGAGAAAAAGGAGCAATGGCTTTTAAGGGTGGCAAAGAAATTATGTTGCCGACAATTCCGGTTCCGGAGAATAAGGTAATTGATTCGGTTGGTTCAGGGGAGATTTTTAGCGCCGCATTCATTTATAAATATAAGAAAACTGGAAATTTAAAAGAGGCAGGAAAGTTTGCAAACGCTGTGGCAAGGCAATGTTTATTTTATCCCGCTACGGATATTAAAATTGACCTAAATAAAATTGCCTAACCTTAGTGATTTTTAGAGGAACCAGTAGTTAATAACCCCGAAGAGTAAAATGACCGTAACGATTATGGAGGAGATAAATATTCCAATTTGTCCGGCTTTTTTCCAGGCTTGCCAACTGGTATACATCCAGAATATTTGTGAAACAAGACTAACAGTCAACCCAATGTCCGGCCGTTTGAGACTGGTGATTAAAAATCCGGTGGCAGTTAGGGTTGGAAGTAGAACTTGTGTTGCCTTGTCAAACTTTTGCTTCATAAAATAGTGAGCTATATGGTTCCAGCCTGGAACCCCTATTTGAAAGTCTCACAAAAACGTATCTTAAATTACTTGAACTAGGCTTAGTATATCATGAAAAGGAGGCAAAATGAACCCTAAAAAATACGAATATGAGATATATACTATAACAATTTTATCTCATCGGGTATGTAGGATAGTTTCTTCTTGGCAAAAGTAAGCCATCTATTCAGTGCTTCTTCCTCGGGCGTATTAAAATTAAGACAATAATAGGTAGTTCGTCCTGCTTCACGTTTTAGAATAATCTTTTCATCTGTGGCTTTTTGTAACTGATTTACAAAAGTTTGTCTGGCCATTTTACCCCTGACTGCTACAAACAGGTTTTTAAACTGTAATTCACGTCTTTTAATCAAAGATTTTAAAACAAGACGTATTTGCTCATCGCTTGTTTGATTACTTAAAAATTCACTTCGTTTTGCTGAAAGACTTAATTTTAAAACTCCAATCATAGACAATACAAGCGCTTCTTGGACAAAGGAAACAAAATGGTTTAGATTTCTTCGCTCAAGGGAATAGAGTAAGTATTTATAATACCTTTGTTTTTGCTTATGGTAATAATATGAAGTACTGTAAAGATTTTTCTGATTTAAACCAAGATCCCGAAAGAAAATGTGTTCTAAGATTCGACAAACTCGCTTATTCCCATTGTTAAATGGATGAAGAGCATAAAGACCAGTATGAAAAACAGCCACTCCGGTAATGGTTTTGTTGGTTTTAAGATACAAAAGAAGCTCTTCAACTCCTTTCTCTATCGCTTCAAAAGGAGCCGGTATATAGCTGCCAACTCTAATCGTATCATTATCGCGAAACTTACCGGATTTATAAACAGTAAAATCAAGTAAATACTTTTCAAACACATCTAATCCAAGGCTTAAGCTTTGGTGGAGTCTGCGTATGTCGTCAGCCGTGATATTATCGATACTAAACGGTGTTTCATTAAGACTACGAAAAGTTTTGGCGATATTATAAAACTCCAGCTTGTCATAATCTTTCTGCGTTAATTTTTCTTTTTTTTTAAGTTTATCCGAAATAAAAGTGTACTCTTCATTTGTAAGCAGTAAGTTATAAACATCTTGCGCCTCTTGAAGCGTTAGGGTTGAGTTTTCCGCTTTAGAGATAGCAAAAGAAGCTAAAAGCTCATTTCTGCTAATCAAGTTCTTCTCTATATCCGGATTTAAGAATACTTGTTCATACTCTGCCAGTTCTGCATCTATATTTTTGATTTCATCATCAGAAAAAGGCAGCAGCTTTTGTATAAGAACAAACTGTGATAAAAAAGTGTGTGCGAATGGTTTTGAAGCTATTTTGTTCATAAAATCAGTCTATTATTAGTCTAGCTATTGGTCTAATAATTAGTCTAAATCTAGTTTAGCAAAAAGCTATGAGAAAGTCAATTCCTTTGGGAAGGAAGTTTAAATATCTTCTCTCAAAACAAAAGCCGGGAGATTATGAGAAGGATTGAAAACGAAACAGTGGCTCTGGAAATGTTTGATTTTCTTAAATTAAAAAGCTTTTTATAGGTTAGTTACAAAAATTTTAATTACTTAACAGATGTTTTAGCTCTTTCTGTTCCCCTTTCGATTAGTTGCGGAGCATTTGTTCCCAGTGATACGGTAAAATCTCCGAATCGTTGTAAAATTCCATCTATTTTTAAGGTCAAATCTTTATCCGGTTTAAAACGCTGCGGATCAAAAGCTAAATTTAAACCAATTCCTAATTTACTTAAAAATCTTAAATCATCAGGGTTATAAGTGGTTGGATTTTCTATACCTTCAAGTTCATTTGGATCAAGAAATGCAAGAATACTTATTACAGCTGATTTCTCACGATAATATATGTTACCAGTATCTAAAACTCCTGAATCTTTAGTAGCTTCAGTTGCTTTATAGGTAATGTCTACAACATTTTTGCCCACAATCGGAATAGCTTTCGGTCTTCTAAATTTTCTTTTTTCAGTAGTAGTCCAAGGAAAATCATGACTTAATCTGATGCCTGTCTGATATTCAATACCAGAATCAGGATCTACGACCATAATTGGAGTTATTTTTCCAATATGTGGTCCCCAAAATACGTTCTGGAATCCAGTTAATGCTTCTAAAACTGCTGCTTCTTTTAAGGCTCTTTTAACACCTAATTCTTTACACTGAGTGAACCAAGCTGGTGACCCATTTTCAAGAGCTGAACCGCGATCTATGCTAATTTCACCGTCAGGAAGTATCTCAACTATGGTATCAGGACCTTTAAGTTGTTCATCAATTGCCATATTTTCTTCGGGCGTAAGCTGCCGTTTATCATATTCTGTGCTAAAAACAAGTTGTCCATTAGGATTATGTTGAATTATTGTGACTGGGGTAGTTTCTAAAAATCCAGGCATATAATCTCTACGATTAATTCTGGTTACAACACCATCTGTATGCGAAGAAGCATCTCCGCTAAAACCAGGTGTTTCTATTGGAATTCCTTGTCTATATCCTTCAGGTGATTGATTTAACATATGACAAATTTTATCACATAATGTGCAGTATTGTCAAACTATAGGGCATATCTTTGGTGTGTTCGAATCCCAGACGGCGTGAGGCTAGAAATATAGGATAAATTTGCTACAATTCGAGGCTAAATTAACGATGGTAAAATTAGTGAGCCGCCAGGGAGTCGAACCCTGAACCTATTCCTTAAGAGGGAATTGCTCTGCCAGTTGAGCTAGCGGCCCGCCCGCAACGACTTCACAAGCTCGTCTTGCGTGTCGGGCGGGCCCGCACACAAGCTTTGCAATTGCAAAATCATTGATACCATATTATATCCTACTTTTTAAAAATCTTCTACCGAACTTTATAAACAATTATAAATTTAGTATACTAACAGCATGCGCCTGTAGCTCAATTGGATAGAGCACTTCGCTTCGGACGAAGGGGTTGGGGGTTCGAGTCCTCTCAGGCGTGCAAAAGCCAATGGTTATATTTGTTGCCCCAATCGAATTATCTTGCCCAAAACGTTATGTGTAAACATAAGAACTTATTGGTTTTGCGGGGAGGAATAATCTAGTAGCAGCGGAAAGACGGGCAGGAAGACAAGTCCCCTGGGTACATGGAAAAGGAGAATTGCCAAACATAATTCGTCTACCCCGGTTTAACCAACACCATCTGTATGCTGGGCCGAGAAAAAACGTTTCGGAAACGCCATCCGCAAGAATATTTCCTTTTCGTTGGCGTAACAGTTCGGACGTTTCTTTTGGCCAAACTGGAGAAGCAGCTTTGGCGCGGATAGCAGGCGATTTTTCGGAAGTTGTTATTGTGGAATTGCCATCTAATCCCCAACAAGATCTACGGGAAAAACCGATACCCTGGGAGGCGGGAGAAGAAGTTCTATATGTTGCAGACAAAAGCATCGATAATAACGTTTTTGAAACAAAAGTAAACACAGTAGTCGAATTCCTTAAAAATAAGTTAAAAACGAAAAAAGTTATTGCGACACTTGCCAGCGTCGGCTTGGCGCTTACTTATACATTTGGTATTGTAAAACCGGCCTTAGATAAGAACAGTCAGGAGCTGAGGACATCGCAACTTTTTACGCAGGATTTCATAAAGGAAAACCAGGAAGCTCTTTCTAGAGTAGATTTCGGTACGACCTTCATTCCGGAAATATTCGCAACTCCGGAAAAAGCAATGGTAATGCTGCGGAAAATGCATGAGCAATATAACTTCAACGATATTCGTATTGGAATTCGTTGGCAAAATGCAGTTGATGCAAACGGAAATATAGACTTCGGTTATTACAAACCGTTTTTCGATTACATGATTGCCAATAATATTAATATTGCTTTAGCTTACGGTCCAGATAAAAATCCGAATAATCCCGAGACTTTTCAACCGGATGAAGTACTGGAAAGCGTTGATGTTCCGCCTGACGGCGGTGTTATTACAAAAGACAGTGCATTAGCAAAAGCCGGAATCGATTACACTAAAAAACTATTTAGTTATTTGAAGCAAAATTATACTCAGGAACAATTAAACGCAATAAAAATTATCCAGCCAGAAAACGAACCGTTCCAAAGCTTTGGGAACCGTGGTTGGACAATAGATAAGGAGTATATGAAAGAATTGATATACCAAGGAATGGAAACATTCCCTAACGCAAAGGTATTAGTAAATTCCGCCGGTCCTCTTAACGTTGATGCAGTTTTGAATTTGTTTGAAGAGTTGATAAACGAAGGCGTAGATCCAAAGAAACTTATTTTTGGTTGGGACATTTATACGGACATTGCTTCAGTAAATACACTGGTTGGTAAAGCTGATTTGTTGAATGCTCCCGTAGTTGGGCAAATGGGGCCGGAGACCTGGGATGAAATACTTAGCCCGTTCGGAATGTTTGCTCCCATTGGTGGAAAATTTGCAAAAGTTGATGAATTTAGAAAGAAATATGGTATCGGGGTTGAGTACACGGAGCTTCAGGGCAAGGGATGGAAAAATCCAAATTTTGGAATTCATAATTTTCAATATGGATTACAGCAGGCTTTGGATACTATGCCATCCAGTGGAAAGGTTCTAATTAGAATTTGGGATATGGACGCGCTCATTAACGGCTACGCAAAAGATGCAAAGAAGATACTTGAAATAGTTGAGTACACAAATCCCAAAACCAAAGAAACAATACATCTTGTTATTCCTAGGGTAAAGTTTGAAAGTCCGAACGTTAGGTAATTAATTTTAGGTAAATTTTGTGAGGTTAAACGACTTCCTATGCATTTCGCATAACCCCAGTTTTTTGATTGCTTCACGGTGGAATTTGGTGCCGTAGCCCTTATTTTTGGCAAAATTGTAGCCCGGAAATTCTTTACCTAACTTTCTCATCAATTTATCCCGATGAACTTTGGCAACGATTGAAGCAGCGGCAATGGAAATAATTTTTCGGTCCCCTTTGACAATAAAATGTAAATTCTTTCTGCTGATTTTTTTTCGATTACCGTCAATTAAAAAGTGAATATTCCCTTTATGTTCACTTAATACCCTTTTTATCAGTCTTTCAAAAATTAACCGATTACACTCCCCTACTCCGATTTTATTAATTGTTTCAACCTCAATAATTTCCGTAAAGCATTTGGCGTTGTTCAAGATCAATTTTGACAAATGCTCGCGCTTTTTGGCTGTCAAAAGTTTTGAGTCATTCAATTCTTTAAACCATGTTGTTCGAAACTCCTTTTCAAAAGCAACAGCCGAAGCCACCAACGGTCCGGCAAAACTGCCCCTGCCCACTTCATCCAGACCAAAAACCAAATCATAACCGCTTTCCAGAAGTTCGCGTTCAAACTTATACGAGGGTTTCCTGTTCTTCTTCATTTCCGCTTTCGATTCTTAGATTGTTAGGTTCTTTCAGGGGTTTAAGAGATGGTATGTGAGCTTCTAGCTCTCCATATAGTTGACTATTATTTCTTGCAAGTTTCTCTATATATGCTCCCTGTCTTTTCCAACGTTTTTCCGCGCTTCTTTTGTCTGCATCGAGCTCTTGCTTTAAAGCATCAATGATCTCGTCTCTTGCCTCAAACATCTGCCTGAAAGAGTCACTGGTGATGACGTCATAAAGTTCTTTTAGCTGTTCATCCGTGTGGGAAGCAGATGATTTTGCGATTGCAACGTTCAACAAACCGAAACGAACAACTGAGGCAAGTTTTATTGCATATTCATAAGATGTTACCCAAGCATTTTCTATTCTATCGTAAATTTTAACGCCCGTTGGTAAGACATCAGATACTAGAATGCAATCACTGGCATTTATATTCCTCATATCTTCCTTAAGTTTTGCTAACCAATCTTTTTGCCAGGCTTTAGTTCTTTTTGCCTCCCAAAGAATAAGGCCTGCGCTGTTACCGTGTTTATTCTTTACTTCTTGGATAATATCTCCTCCTCTTATTCCGGTAGGAACAGGCCTGAAATCATCATTTGGAAACGCAGTTCTCAATCGTTCTTCGAGGTCTTTTTCTAACACATCTCCTTGAAGTTGTTGTGATCCTTGCTTACCCTTGCTTTGAGCAACCTCTAAAGCTTTTTGCATGTCGTTAAGTTTCTTTTCATACTCAAGCTTTTCCAACCTAGCCTTATCAGATACATTTTTTTCAGCTTCTAGTTTTATTTTTTCTTCTCTTCCTAATCTTTCCTTTTCGCTTTCTATTAGTTTTTCCTCGGCTGCTTTGCGCTTTTTTTCTGCCTCTTCGAGAAGTAACTTTGATGATTTATTTCTATTTTCGAATTCTACACGTAGCTTTTTCTCTAAATCTTGTTGCGTTTGAATTCTAATTTTTTCAATTTCTTCTTTTGCTTTTGCTTTTTCTTCATTTCTCGCTTTTTCTTCAAATGCGTGCTTTAACGCCGCAGACAATTCAAAAGTTTTGTGACAATAAGGGCATTTGATATCGTTCATAAGACAATAATATACGCTCAAAAGCGATTCAATGCAACCCACAAATAATTGACACTATTTTCTTCATCTGCTAGCATGAATTTAGAGTGAAAGGACTTTTAAGGAATACCCTGTTCAATGCTTTTTCGATATTTTTAATCTCACAGTTCATTTCCGGCATGAAGATTTATGGTGGTTTAATCACATTGCTGGTTGCCGGTTTTGTCTTGACCCTGCTTCTAAAAATCCTAAAGCCGGTTTTAAGTCTTCTTTCTTTACCTTTGAATATTATTACTTTGGGTTTATTTTCTTTTGTGATTAATGTCATAATTTTTTACGTTTTGACTGTTTTGGTGGTCGGGATAGTGATTTCTTCATTCACTTTTTCCGGAATTTCTTTTGCCGGATTTGTAGTACCCAAAATTTACTTTAATACTTTTTTTGCTTTTGTCTTGGTATCACTTCTCCAGTCGCTGATTGTAACGCTACTTGGTTGGCTAATTAAATAAGACATTTCGAAACTCTTTGGCTTATTATTTACTCTTCTAAAAACTTTATTAAATATGGATTTGGCTTCGCCAAACCATTTCGCTTCGCTTTAAGCTCGCTCAACTTGCAAAAGCCGTGCTAAAAAAGTTATAATTAAGCTTAATGATAATTCTCAATATTCTTGAAATTGTTGCCGCAGTTATACTTATCACTCTTATTTTATTGCAAATGCAGGGAAGCGGATTGTCCGGTGCTTTTGGCGGAACAGGCGAGTTTTACCGAAGCAAAAGAAGTTTAGAGAAATTACTGATGTGGGCAACGGTTGCAACGGCTGTAATTTTTGCCTTGATTTCTCTGCTTCTTCTTCTCCCCTTAAAGTAGATTATGATTTTTCTGAAAAGAAGGCGTTTAATAACGTGGCTTTTAAAAGCATATTTAAAGAAATGGCGAAAAACCATTTTCATTTCTTTTGTCTTGGGACTGGCGGTTTTTTTTATTTTGAGATTTGGGGTAAATTACTTTATTCCCCTAATTCCGTTTACGCAGCAAAGAACGGTTGGGATGACCGGCGCCTATACCATTGATACTTTACCCTCATCAATTCTGAGCGAAGTTTCTCAAGGGTTAACTTCTATTGCCAAGGATGATACTGTTAAGCCCGATCTGGCTTCGTCCTGGGAAATAGAGAACAATGGCAAAACTTACGTGTTCCACTTGAAAAAGGGTGTGGTGTTTAGCGACGGTACTGCTTTTAATTCCGATCAGGTCAGGTATAATTTCTTAGATGTTTCGGTAGAAAAACCCAACGCTTATACCATCGTTTTTAACTTAAAAGAAGCTTACTCGCCTTTTTTAGTAACCGTTTCGAGGCCGATATTTAAAAACGGTTTTGTCGGAATTGGCGATTACCGCGTACAGTCGGTTAATCTTAACGGCAATTTTGTTCAGTCAATCAGCCTCGTTTCAGTCAAGGGAAAAAGTAACGAAATTGTTTATCAGTTCTACCCGACGGAAGAGTCTTTAAAAACGGCCTTTGCTCTGGGTGAAGTTGATAAAATTGTCGGAGTAAAAGACTTAAAAGTAATGAATAGTAATTTAGCTTCTTTTGCCAATGCAGGCATTACTAAAAATACTAATTACTCTGATTTAGTAACTATTTTCTATAACATCCAAGACAAAATGTTGTCCGATAAGCGCTTAAGGGAAGCAATGTCGTATACCATGCCGGATAGCTTTGTAAGCGGTCAACGGAATTACGGTCCGTTTTCGCCTCTATCTTGGGTCTCTGAAGATGGTCTAACTACTTACCAGCAGGATTTTGATCATGCAAAGCTGTTACTTAGTGAGTCGGAAAGTTCTACACAAAGCGGCGGAATCGTCTTGGAAATGAAAGCTTTGCGAAAATATCGAAATCTTGCTTACCAAATAAAAGCTTTATGGAAAAAAGTCGGGATAGAAACCAACGTCAAGATAGTTGATTCTTTTCCTGCTAATTTTCAAGTTTATTTGGGGGAATTTAATGTGGCCAACGATCCCGACCAGTATACTCTTTGGCACTCTTCGCAGATAAACATGAACAATATCACCAATTACAAAAATTTAAGGATCGATAAATTGCTAGAGGACGGCAGACAAACGACTGATATTGGTGAACGAAAGCAAATCTATGCGGATTTTCAAAAATACTTGCTTGATGATTCACCTGCCACTTTCCTCTACTTTCCTTACGAATATGACGTTACGAGAAAATGAAACTGGCTCTTAATTTCTTGTGGTAAGTAATGGCGAAACGGTGCGCCTCATCCCGAAGCTGCATGATTAAGCGCAGAGCCTTTGAACTTTTCGGGATGCTTATTTCCTGTAAATCTTCGGTGATAATCGTTTCTTCTCTTTTGGCCAGGCCGATTAAAGGAATTTTTCCGTTTTGGGCAATCACCTCTCTGGCCGATGAAACTTGTCCTTTTCCGCCGTCAACGATAATTAAGGAAGGGGTTGGCCACTCGGCGTGTTTTAACCTTCTTTGCAGCACTTCCTGTAGCATGGCAAAATCGTTTGGTTTTTTAGCATAGTCCTTGCGGATTTTAAATCTGCGGTAAGCGGAAGAATCTTTTTCGCCGTTACTAAACACTACCATCGAGCCGGTGGCGTTTAGCCCGGAGGTATTTGAAATATCGTAGCATTCAATCCGTTTTAAGTCCTTAACTCCAACGCCATGATTATTTAAAATATCTTTGAGTTCATTTAAGTTCTTTTGAATAACGTCGAAACGCAAATTTGGATTTAACTCGTATTCAAACGGCTGATAAACAGTACTGGTAATTAATTTGATGGCATCGATTTTTCTTTGTCTGCCCTTTGCTTCTTCGTAGAGCTCCTCTTTACTAAAGGCATTTCTTTCTTTTTCCAAGTCTTTGATAACTTTTTTGGTATTGCCGTTTAGAAAATCAATAATGTGGCTAATTGTTTGTTTGTAAGTTTTGTCTTTTGTCACCGAAGGACACGGACAAAGGCCCAAATGATAATACAAACAAAGCTTGTGAGGATGATTTGCAACTGCCTGATAAGGAAAAATTCTCCTCAGTATTTTTAAAACACTTCTGAGTGATTGCGTGCTGGTGAACGGGCCAAAATACAAGGACCCGTCGCCTTCGGACTGTTTTCTTATCAAAAGCACTTTTGGATATTCATCTTTGACGGTAATTTTTAAGCTCGGGTAACGCTTATCGTCAATTAATTTCAGGTTGTAATGGGGCTTATACTTTTTAATTAATCTTTCTTCCAACAAAAATGCCTCAATTTCCGAAGTAACACCGAGGGTTTTGATTTTGGCAATTTGGGAAACAAGAATCCGGGTTTTTTCACCCAAATCTTTGTTGGAAAAATATGAGGAAACACGGCTTCGAAGGTTCTTGGCTTTGCCAACATAAATGACGTCACTCTTCTTGTTTAGAAAGAGATAGACGCCTGAATAAGTAGGCAGTAAGCGATAGGATGATACCGAAACTAACAATTGTTATTCCTCCAAAGACAAAAAACCTGTTTATAAAAAACGGCATTAGCTTAATGTTTTTGTAAACAGTGTTATTGCCAACGGTAATTTTAATTGTATCCTGTTCATTTGTCAAAAGCGAAGTTTTATTAAATGAAACAGGAACAAGTACAAAACCGTAAGGAGGTATGTCCTGGTCCACAAGGGATTGGTTATTCGGCGCAAGAGAATTGGTTGAAACGGTGATTGCCTGTTTTCCCGAAAGTGACGGACCAAGGTTAGACAGTTTAATTTGACCATCGATTGGCAGCCCGGCAATAATTTCATTTGGAAGAGAAACAGTCGTGGTGAGTTTATCCGCAGTTTCACCAAAGGCTGTGCCCATGGTTACATCGACGTCTTTTGTTTTCTGGTCTTTGGATAATTTATATCCGCCGGCCGGAACAGGGTAAGTACTGCTTAAGCCTTTTACGACAAAAGCTATATGATCAAAATCCAAAGCATTGAAATAATCAATGCCATCGGTAGTATTGCCCCAAGTCGGGTCGACCATTATCCAGGCCTGCTTGTCAAAATCATAATATTCGGGCCAGGCGTGCAAAACGTCTTCGGTTAATGATAGCGGCCTTTGGTTAGTGTTATTGGTATACCCGTAACCGTCAATTTCCCTGGCGGGAATTCCGGCGGCTCTGGATAGGGCGATAAATAAATCCGTAAATTCAAGGCAGACGGCGGAATTGGGGTCACTTAAGGCTTTTAATGCACCTAATCTCGGACTATCCGATTCCACCCGGCTAAAATCATAACTTAAAGTTTTGACAACATACTGGTAAATAGCGTAAGGAGTTTTTAAATCTTGGGCCAGACTAATTATTTTTGGATTATTCGATTCCCAATAGGTTTGGGGCTTTAAGTAGGTTTGGAGGGAATTATTATCGAGGTTATCTTGTTTGGGGCTTAAATAAACTTTTATTTTACCTAAAACCGTGATGTCCATTTTTTGGTGGGCAGTCAGAATATATTGCGCTAACCAGTTACCGTCACCGTCCATTGTGACATTGGTTGGTTTTGGGTTAATATTATTAATTTCCACATCCTGATAATTAGTTGACGGCGGAAGGGCTATTTCGGTTGAAATCGGAAAAAGATTATTATTTTCCAGATGGTAGGTCAGATTAAGATTATAAATTTGAAAATTTCCGAAGGCGATGGAGATACCCGAACCGCCCATGTCATCTTTGGTAAATAACAAACTGTTCCCGTTGGTCGAAATAGTCTTGTTTAAAAGCGTCGGTTTGATGTAAGTCGGTTTACCTAAAAACGAAGGATAGATAACTGTACTGTTAAACACCGAAAAATCTTGTTGGTTGGAAATGCCGGGAATATTAATATTCCAAGTACTGTTAAGGTTTTCCGCTACTTGGCTGGTATCAAAAGCCACACTGAACTGTAATTTATTGTTCAACCCAACCGATTGTTCATTAAATTTAAGCGTAATGTCACTGCCCTTAGCTGTTCTCGTAATGGTTGGAGTAATCGAGCCATCTGAATCGTGAGCGGAGATGTTTTTAAGGTCGGTAAAGCCAACTTCAATACTGTAGGAAGAGGCGTAATAATTGGTGGTAAGGTTTGTCAGGGTGGCGTCAATGTTGACGCGGGTGACAGCATTGCTGTTAACCGTATAAGTAACGTTGTAAGCGGTGGAAAAACTTGAGTCAGCAAAAGTTGTTTGTTTAGGAAATAAGTAAAATAAGACAAAGACGAAAAGTGCAAGTAATGTCTTTCTCATTAAAACATTATAGCGTATTTTAACTCTGTTAAATAATCCCGTTTAGCGGGATTGACCCTCGGTTATTTAACAGGGTAAAGCCTTTTTTTCAAAAACTGCCCGGTGTAAGAATTGGCATATTTGGAAATTTCAGTTGGTGTTCCGGTGGCCACCAGCTCTCCGCCTTTTTCTCCGCCTTCAGGGCCTAGGTCAATAATGTAATCGGCATTTTTAATCACATCCAAATTATGCTCAATCACAATGACGGTATTACCTAGGTCTACCAGTCTTCTTAACACATGCAGTAGTTTCTCCAGGTCCGCAAAGTGCAGCCCGGTGGTCGGCTCGTCCAAAAGGTATAAGGCATTGGAGCCTTTTTTGGAAAGTTCGGCAGCCAGTTTGACGCGTTGTGCTTCCCCACCGGAGAGGGTCGGTGCGGGCTGGCCAAGTTTGATATAGGAAAGCCCGACGTCATTTAAAGTTTGGAGCTTATGCGAAAGTCCGGGAACAAACTCAAAAAAATTAACCGCTTCCGAAACGCTCATGTCTAAAACGTCGGCGATATTTTTATGGTTAAATTCAACCTCCAAAGCTTCGTGGTTATACTGCAGCCCGTTACAAACCTCGCAAGTGATATAAACGTCCGGTAGAAATTGCATTTCGATTTTAATTCTGCCTTCTCCTTCACAGGCTTCACACCGCCCGCCCTTGACGTTAAACGAAAACCTTCCCGGTCCGTAGCCTTTTATTTTGGCATCTTTGGTATTGGCAAATAAGTCCCGAATATAGCTGAAGGCGCCGATGTAGGTGGCCGGATTACTGCGTGGAGTTCTGCCAATCGGTGATTGGTCAATCATAAAAATGTTTTTAATGTGTTCAAAGCCGTTGAGGTTGGTATATTTACCGGGTTTTTGCCGGTGGTACGGATTATTTTTTTGCATCAACGCGTGATATAAAATATCGTTGACGAGGGTCGATTTGCCCGAACCGGAGACGCCGGTCACAACGATTAAATTATTAAGGGGAAAGTTGACATTAATGTTTTTAAGGTTATGTTGTCTTGCCCCTTCAATTCTTAACACCCTACCGTTGGCACTGGCGGCAGTAATTTTCTCCTGACCGCTGCCGATTAATCTGATCTGTTTTTTGCCGGACAAATATTGTCCGGTAAGAGACGAAGAGTCATGCTTAATTTCATTAAGCTCTCCCTTAAAAACTATTTTTCCGCCGTTTTCTCCGGCTCCCGGTCCGAAATCGATAATATAGTCTGCTTGTTTCATGGTCTCCTCGTCATGTTCGACCACTAAAACCGTGTTACCCAAATCCCTTAACTTTTTTAAAGTGTCGATTAGTTTTTGGTTATCTCTTTGGTGCAGTCCGATTGAGGGTTCATCCAAAACGTATAACACACCGGTCAAACCGCTGCCGATTTGTGAAGCTAAGCGTATTCTTTGTGCTTCCCCGCCGGCCAGCGTTTGTGCTCCTCTGGAAAGGGTCAGATAATCCAATCCGACATCCAGTAAAAACGACAGCCTTTGTTTAATTTCTTTCAAAATTAAATTGCCGATTTTAGTTTCCCGCTCGGAGATAAATTTTGTTAAGTTATTAAAAAACTGATAGGTATCAGTAATAGACATATCCGAAACTCCGACAATCGATTGGTTGTTAATAGTGATCGACAAGGCTTCTTTTTTAAGTCTTGCGCCCTTACATTCACTGCAGGTTTCGTAGCGCATGTATTTTTCAATTTGTGATCTTAAAAACATCGAGTCGGTTGACTGATACTTTTCTTTAAGGTAAGAGAGGACGCCTTTGAATGGTTCTTGGATGGCGGTGTCTCTGCCCCACCTGTTTTGACCTTCGACATAATAGAGTTGTTCCCCAGTTCCGTTTAAGAGCAGTTCCTTTTTTTCTTCGGGCATGTCGGAAAACCTCTGTTGCAGGGAAATGCCGTTTTCTTCGCAAAAAGTCTTAAAAGTTCGCGAAAACCAGGTTTCGTGGGATAAAGCGGTTTCCAACGGCATAATCCCGCCTTCATTAATTGTCAAATTTTTATTAAACACCAAATCCCTGTCAACCGTTAAGATGGTGCCCAAACCGTCGCAGGTGGGGCAAGCGCCGTGGGGTGTGTTAAACGAAAAAATACGCGGTTCTACTTCCGGTAAAAATATATTGCAGACCGGACAGGCAAACTTTTCGGAAAAAAACTCGTCCTCCATTTTTTTCGGTTTGTCGGGAATGGTAAAGCCGCTATCTTTAATGATAGAAATAATTATTTCGCCGCTGCCTAATTTCAATCCTTGTTCAATATCCGCGGCAATTCTTCCCCTGTCGGTGTCTTTAGTTAAGACTACTTGGTCAATAATGGTTTCGATGGTATGTTTGTTGGTTTTAATCAAAACAAAATTATCGTCAAAATCAAAAACCTGGCCGTCAATCCTGGCTTTTTTGTAGCCGCGCTTTTTTAGGTCCACAAACAGTTCGCTGTATTCGCCTTTTCGGTCTTTAACAATCGGCGCTAAGATTAGAATTTTTAGGTTTTTGGCAGTTTGTCTGTCCAAAAGCTCGAAGACGGAATTGGTAATCTGCTCTTTGGTCATCCTGCTTATTTCCCGGCCGCATTTCGGACAATGCGGATGGCCGATTCTGGCAAAAAGCAGTCGGAGATAGTCATAAATTTCCGTCACCGTGCCGACAGTTGAGCGCGGATTATGCGAGGCCGATTTTTGGTCAATCGAAATTGCCGGCGACAATCCCTCGATTAAGTCGACATCCGGCTTTTTCATAATCCCCAAAAATTGCCGGGCGTAAGAAGACAAACTTTCCACATACCTGCGCTGTCCTTCGGCGTAAATGGTGTCAAAAGCCAGCGATGATTTACCGCTGCCGGACAGTCCGGTAAAAACTACCAGTTTATTTTTAGGTATCTCAATATCAATATTTTTCAGGTTATTTTCCCTGGCACCTTTAATAATAATCTTATCCATAGATTTTTTTAGCAATATATTATAGTTCGATTTTCAAGAGATAGCAACCGTTAGGAAGAGAGTTAGTTTGACAATTAAGCCTAGCAAAAGTAGAATAGCAAAACTGCCTACAAATATGGTGAGAAGCCCTGTTGAAATCGGATTAGACCACGCATTTTTAGACTGGCATGAACCAGCTATAGTCTATGCCAGAATGGTTGAGGAGTATTCGGTAAGTAGAGTTGACTATTGGCGACAATATCCTTACTTAAAATTACTAACAGACGATAGAGTTAGACCACTAACCGAGGAAGATAAAGCCGTAGGCTACAGACTTCCTCCATATATTTTCGGTTACTATCCAGTAGAAATCACAGCTGTTCAAAATCACCAAGGTGCATATAGTGTATGGGTAGATTGTGAAACCGGAAAACTAGTTGCCCCTGCCTCTTATACGGTTCAAAATCCTCATGGAGTTCCATTTGAATCAAAGCCAGCGTACTTTTATGACATCCTGCGAATACAGTCACCTTATTCATATCTAAACGCAGAAGGACTAGTTATTGGGCTTAAACATCATCTTGAACATCTACAACAATTAAGAGAGCACCCTGAATCGGATCCTGAGCTAGTAAACGCCTACTGGCTTTTGCTAGACCCAGCAAGAGAACTAATGATTCAAGATGTAATGCGAGAAACTGGTTTAAGGACGATCTTTACAAGAAGTCCTGGACCCTTACCTCCTAAGCTAGATGGGATACTGACTGGTTTAACTCAAATCTGATTTATTTTACCGTGACGCTTTTGGCCAGGTTGCGGGGTTTATCCGGGTCAAAATTTTTGACCAGTGCCAGATAGTAGCCCAAAAGTTGCATCGGTACAACATGAGTTAAAAGCGGTAAGCCGGTTTCTTTAACCTCTATCCATGCATCAAAAACCGCAGATTCTTTTGAGGAAATGCCGATAATATAACCTCCGCGTGATTTAATTTCGATGGCGTTAGACATAATTGCGTCAAAGGTCTCATCGCTGGGCGCCAACACAATACAGGGAGTCCCCTTGTCAATCAGGGCAATCGGACCATGCTTGATTTCCCCTCCGGCCAGGCCTTCGGCGTGCATGTAACTGACTTCCTTTATTTTCATTGCTCCTTCTAAAGCGGTCGGATAAGACATTCCCCTACCAATCAGATAGATATGTTCTTGTTGAGACAATTTTTGGGCGATGGTTTGAATTGTTTGTAAATTATCAGACGTCAATAACCTATCGATTTCATCCGCGCTTTTGAGTAAAATGTCGCGGGCGATTTCTATTTTTTCGTCCAGAGCAAAAGCGAGCATCACCAAAATGCCGATTTTGGCGAGGTAAGCCTTGGTCGAGGCGACTGCTTTTTCCGGCCCGGCACCCAGCAGCAATTTGTAGTCTGCCATGCGATAAATAGTTGAGCCCAAAACGTTGACCAAGGCCATAATCTTACTTCCCTTTTTCTTGGCGCGGGTTAAGGGTTCGATAACATCAATTGTCTCTCCGGATTGCGAAAGCGGAATAATCAGACTATCCTTGTTTAAGAAATCTTCAAGATAATTAAATTCGGAAGCAACAGCGGTGTTAACATGTCTTTTGGCAATTTTAGAGAATAAATATGTGCCGGCCAGACAAGCATACGAAGCACTGCCGCTGCCGATCAGAAATACGCCTTTGGATTGTTTAATGGCGTCGGCCAGATCGCTAATCTGGTCGGCATAAGTAGTCGCCAGGTTTCTGAGGACCGTTGGCTGTTCATGAATTTCCTTAAGCATAAAGTGCTGATAATTTCCTTTTTGCGCCTGTTCGATTTTCCAGTTAATTTTTTCAAAAATCGGAGAAATCTTTCTAAAATCAGGCAGAGAATAAAGTTCAATAACGCTGGAAAGACTGGCCAGCTCGTTATCTTTTAGAAACAGAATGTCTTTTGTATAAGGCAGTATTCCGGCGGTGTCCGAGGCGACAAAAAATTCGTTCTCTCCTTTTCCAATCACAATCGGCGAGCCATTTTTGGCCACCACTATTTGGTTAGACTGTGTATGAATAACCACAATTGCACTTAAACCTTTAAGAAGGCCGAAGGCGTCCTTAACGGAATTGACGAAGTCTTCTTTCTTGAGGAAATCTTCTACCAAGTGGGCTACAACTTCCGTATCGGTTTCTGATATAAATTTATGACCGTTTTTTGATAGTTTATCTTTAAGTTCCTGAAAGTTTTCAATAATGCCGTTATGCAGGACCGCAATTTCTCCGCTGCAATCCAAATGCGGGTGGGCATTAGTGGTAGTGACACCTCCGTGGGTTGCCCAGCGGGTATGTCCGATGCCAAGTGAACTTGATGGCAAGGAAATCTGATTGTCTCCGATTTTGCCGGTCTTTTTCTCAATGGCAATTTTACTGCCGACTTTAACTGCTACTCCCCAAGAATCGTAACCTCTATAGTCAAGAAGCTTTAGTCCCTCAAAAACAATTTCCGCCGCATTTTGTTTTTCCCCGATGTAACCAAAAATTCCGCACATAAGGTAATTCTAATTATACTGGAATATCCAACGTTTTACCATCAATTAAGCCGCCACTGGCTCGTGTTGTTCCAATAATTGGGCAATTCTTTCGCATTCTTCAGGTGAAAATTTTATTGCACTATGGATACCCGGATACGCAATGATTCCACCCACGCGCTTCTGCACAACTGTAAAAGATTTTACAGAATTGAAGGCATCTTCCGTATGGGCAATAACGATAGTCCCAATACGCTTTTCAGTTAGTTTGGGAAGAATATCATACACTGATCCCCAAGCCGAAGATGCGATGTCCATTAGACGGTGTATTCCTCCGTACCGGTGCGCGTAAGCATCGTTTGCTCGTACCAGCTCGGCGACTATTTCGCCGCGCTCGGCCGCTAATTTCGCTTTATCTAATTTGTCTTGACAGTTACTGTTTCTTAACATTCTTATTGCGTCTACTAGACTAGGTCTCGGGCGTAAATTACTGGGAGCATCCATAAAAATGATTTGACCTTGGAAAAACTCAGGATTATCAGCTGCTACTTGAGCTACATCCATGGCCCCCTTGGAATGGGTAAGCGTAATCACTTGTTTTGGTCCGTCTTCATTAAGAGATTTTCCCTCGGCCTGAATTGCGGCAATAATTGACTCTCGTTTTAATCTATCAACATCAGGAAGCACTAACCATTTCTTAGGTTCACCGGGTCTCCCAAATTCATACTCAATCCGGATTGTTGTAAAACCGTGCTCATTGAGTGTTTTAGCCAGTAATGCGAAAGATTCTGCGCTGCTGGCAAAGCCGGGCACAATCAATACTGGAATAGGATGTCTTATTGAATCTAGCGGTTTATCCTTATAAAGCGTAAAATGTCGGAAGTTACGTTCAGTATGTTCACATGTGGAAGCAGGTGTGGGAGTATTTTCGTAATTCATAATTGGAGAGTCTAGCAGAAAATTGGGAGAAGTTCAACTATAGGATTATGTGACGCCAGTGGGAGTCGAACCCACGATTCCAGGGATGAAAACCCTGTGTCCTAGACCACTAGACGATGGCGCCATTAGTTAGTAACAGCACCAATATTATACCTTAAACCCATTCTTAGGGCAAACCTTATTTGGTCAGTCTTTTTCTGATTCCTTCAACAATATCCTGAGCGGTTTTTTGACCGCCAAAGCCAAACGCGATTCCTCCGGCAATCGCCAACATCGCAACTAATCCTGTGAATAAGATTCTAATCAGGTCTGTTGCTACTCCGAGTTGGCTTAAAACTGCCAAAACGACAAAAACGCTGATTGCCCAGCGGGTAACGTTTGCAATTGTTCCGGCCGTTTGATTATCAACTCCTTTTGCCGACGCCAAAATTATGTCATGGGCGAGCCTGGCAAAAGCAAAACCGACCATCGCAATCACCGCAGCGACAAAAACATTTGGCAGATAGGTCAGGAATTCATTTAAAACAGCGATTATTTGCGGCAAACCCCAAACATCTGCTGTCGGAATTAAGAAAAGAATAATGACAAACCACCTCACTAATTCCGCCAGAATGTTTGTCCAGGTAAATGCTTCCCCTGCTTCCGGCACGCCATATTTTTTCAGATATTTTTCAACTTTTAACACTTTAAATAAAGTGACAATCAGTTGTCTTAATATCGAAGCAATTATTATTCCAACAATTAAGATAATTGCACCGGCCAGGAATTTGGGGATAAAATTTACAACCGCGTAGAAAGCGCTGTTAAAGGAGGCAGTTAGAGTAACTCCAATGTTAGGCATTTTTCACCTCCCCTCTTTTTTTAAACTAACGTCAGTCTATACCCGCTACCTTTCGCTTGTCAAGGAGAACATGGGTTGCTATAATAAGACGAGCAAAATTGTTGGATTGTGAGTGCCGATTTTGCTATCCCTAGAGGGAAATCGTTGGGAAAAACCGTGAGGTTTATCCCATTTGGGGCCGGTAGCTCAGCGGTAGAGCAGGAGCCTTTTAAGCTCTTGGTCGTGGGTTCGAATCCCACCCGGCTCACTTTTTACGCATCTTGGTATTATCCTCAGAATTGAAGCTAAAACAAGTTCCAGATATTGCCTTAAAATCCTATCGCATCCTATATTTCTAGCCTCACGCCGTTTGGGATTCGAACCCAATAATGAGACATTATAAAAAAGTTAGAGTGTATTGAGTACTTGACTTAAAGTACTTTAAGTTGTTAGTATAACCTTATGACAAAACATATTCACGCTACAGATATTCCAGAACAACAAGGAGCGCTGGAAAATTTTACCGGTACAACTCATATTCAATACGTTACTAAAGCAGATTCCGGATCATCAATGGTAGGACGGGTAACTTTTGAAAAGGGCGCACGTACGGTATGGCATAAACATAGTGGAGAGCAAGTACTCTATTTTCTTGAGGGGCTAGGACGAGTTCAATTAAAGGGGCAAGAAATAGTCAATGCTGATCCGGGTGATGTCGTATATATTCCCGCTAACACAGAACACTGGCATGGAGCACATCCCGACGAGCAAAATAAAATGTGTCACTTAGCAATTACTTATGGAGATGTTACCTGGCTAGAACCAGTATCTGAGGAGGTATACCGATCATGAAAGCAGGGATATTTTACGGACCCCATGACATTCGAGTAGAAGAGGTACCGGACCCAAAAATTGAAAATTCAACTGATGCGGTTATTAAGATAACTAATACCTGCATTTGCGGGTCTGATCTATGGTGGTATCGTGGCATTCTCAAAAGAGAAGCAGGTACGAGAATCGGTCATGAGTTCATGGGAGAGGTTATTGAAGTTGGAAAAGACGTTAAAAATGTTAAGGTTGGAGATTTAGCTGTTGGTCCATTCTCATGGTGTGACGGAAAATGCATTTTGTGTCAAAAAGGGATGAGCAGTCAATGTATCAACGGAAGTAATTGGGGTAATAAAGGCACAACCGGTTGCCAAGCAGAAAAACTAAGGGTTCCCTTTGCAGATGCTAATCTCTTCACTTTTCCCAAAAAAACAAATAAAAAACTAATACCGGCAATTCTCGCGTTATCTGATGTGATGGGAACCGGTCATCATGCAGCTGTTTCAGCAGGAGTTTCAAAAGGAAAAACTGTTGCAGTTGTTGGAGATGGAGCGGTTGGTCTTTGTGGAGTACTTGCGAGTAAAAGACTTGGCGCCAAAAAGATAATTTTGATGAGTAGACACAAAGATCGTCAAAAGGTAGGAAAACTCTTCGGCGCAACAGATATTGTCGCATTACGTGGACAAGAAGGCATAGACAAAGTCAAAGAGCTAACAGAGGTTGGTGCTGATTGTGTTTTGGAATGTGTGGGAGGAAAAGATGCTCGAAGTATGGCAATGGGCATGGTAAGACCCGGTGGAAGAATCGGATGCGTAGGAATCCCTGAAGATGTACCTGATATAAAAGTAAATGATATATTTTGGAGAAACGTTACAATCGGAGGCGGCATTGCACCAACCGCATCGTATACGCCAGAATTATTGAAAGATGTTCTTTCAGGCAAACTTGACCCATCTCCAATATTTGATTTGACGCTGCCGCTTTCTGATTTGGCAAAAGGATATGAGGCAATGGACAAACGTAAAGCTATAAAAGTACAAATTAAAAATTAGGTGTATGAAAAATCCAGATTTAAAAAATGTAGTAGTTGTTGTTGGAGCAGGAGTAATTGGGCAAGCAATTGCAAGAAGAGTTGGTGCGGGTAAACATGTATTACTGGCTAGCAGACGTCAGGAAAGTGTTGAAAAGGCAGCAAAGGAATTTAGTGATACAGGATTTGAAGTAAGCACAGCAACAGTAGATGTCTCTTCCCGTGACTCAGTACGCCAACTTGTTGAAACCGCAAAAAAAATTGGTGAAATTACTCATGTTATCCATGCTGCTGGAGTTTCTCCGTCTCAAGCATCACCCGAAGCAATATTACATGTTGATTTGTATGGAACCGCTGTTGTTCTTGAAGAATTTGGAAAAATTATAGCAAATGGTGGTAGTGGTGTTGTTATCTCTTCAATGTCAGGACATCGTCTTCCCGCACTAACACCAGAAGAGGATAAGGCCTTGGCAACAACCCCAATTGAAGAATTACTTTCGCTTCCCTTTCTTCAGTTAGATAAAATTACTGACTCACTTCATGCTTATCAAATCTCAAAACGAGGAAACTCGCTTAGAGTAATGGCAGAAGCGGTCCTCTGGGGAAAGCGTGGAGCCAGAGTAAATACTATTAGCCCGGGAATCATTATGACGCCACTTGCTAATGATGAACTAAAAGGGCCAAGGGGAGAAGGATACCGAAGAATGATTGAATTATCATCCGCAAAACGAAGTGGCACTCCGGAAGAAGTAGCTAGTCTTGCAGCTTTTATCATGGGGCCTGAGGGAGGATTTATTACAGGAAGCGACTTTTTAATTGATGGCGGTGTTACAGCTTCATATTGGTTTGGAGAACTTAATCCTAAAAAATAACTCAAATCATTTATAAATATGAAATCTATTAAAGGCGAAAAAATCGTCGTCATAGGAGGTACCGGATGGCTTGGACATAATTCAGTTAGGCAGGCAGCTAAAAAAGGAGCACTTGTTACAGTATTGGCAAGACATACTCAACCGGATGAAGGTAATATTTCGTATGTTATAGGAAGTATTACTAATATTGAATCTTTAAAACCAGCACTTCAAAACGCAATGGGAATCGTAATTAGCGTCGAATCAAGCCGGGATCCAGAACAGCTTAATGAAGTTTACGTTGAAGGTGTAAAAAATGTCCTAAAGGTAGCACCGCGAAATGCTCATATTATTTTTATGGGTCATATTGGAATTACAGAAATTGAAAGAATGCCAGATTATAACAAGGCAAAACTTAAAGCAGAAGAACTAATACGGCAATCAGGATTCTTATACACTATTATCCGTCCTGCATGGGTTATTGGAGATGAAGAAAATGGGGAAGGTATATCTTTAGAACAGGGTGATCAGTATACCGGCAGAAGAAATGATATATCCGGGGTTACACTTGGTAAAGTCATTGTGGCCGCATTAGAAAACCCACAATCACTAGGAAAAACTTTCGAACTGTATAGCGGAGATAATCAAATTGATAATTGGAGCGAAGCATTTGAGAAACTTAAAGCGGATGTATAATAAGTGAACATGCAAAGAAATAATTCACAAACATATACAATTAGAGAAGCTGCCAAGTTAAGTGGGCTTCCTGAAAGCACTCTTCGTTATTACGAAACAATAGGATTAATTCACCCAATCCATCGTGACGAAAGCAGCAAACACAGAACATACACGGAAGACGATGTTAACCTTGTAATTTCTGTCGCCTGCCTTAATGCGACAGGATTATCAATTGAAGATATGCGAACATACCTCAAGAATCGCAGCATAGGTCCAGATGCTGCAGATGAACAAATAAAATTACTTGAAAAGCAAAAAATACACCTCGTTGAAAAGGTACACTATGAAGAGCTTCGACAAAGATATGTTGACATAAAAATTGCTTACTGGAAAGCAATTGCGTCAGATAACAAACAACGGATTGAGGAAACAAAAAAACAAGCTAGCGTAATTGCTAAGGAACTGAAACTACCACATGAACTACCTCTCAGGTAGCGTACATCTTGAGTTCCTATATAAATCTATAAAGTCTCAAAAACTCAAACATCTCTATTGCCAACTGTTTGCTCTCAATCCTTCTCATTATTTCCCGACTGTGATTCTGCGAAAGAATATTTAAACTTCCTTCCCAAAGTATTTTTCTGTCTAATATGGCCAGTTTTCGGTGATGATTGCCAATACAAAGTAAGACTTGTATTCCCATATGTTCAAATAACGATATAGCCTCTTCGGACTGATATTCCATATTTTCCTCATGTTCTTGAGGATCCCTGGTAATGACATAGATTTTGACACCTTTAGTTAAAAGGTCGTCGAATATAGGAATTAACATTTCAGCTCTTTTACTGGTAATATACGGGCTTTCGATGATTACCTCACTCCTACAACCCTCTAGGTCTCTTAAGAAGGCTTGGTAAAACGTCTTTTCGTCATATAACCTTGATGAGGGGAAAGGGTTCATTTTACCTCCTTTTCATGATATACTAAGCCTAGTTCAAGTAATTTAAAGTATATTTTTGTGAGACTTTTAAACAGGGGTTCCAGGCTGGAACCATATAGCTCACTGAAAAATCCCATTGGCTTTTTGCTTTGAAAAAGTTTCTTATCGGAATGGTAGGAGAATCCTGAGAAGATCGTGGGTTCGACTCCCGGAGCTCATCGGAGCGACGTACTTGATAAAGTGCGCACGCGGTACTAAGTCCCATAGTTGACAATTCTTACACTCGTAATTATAATCCACTTATGCCAGAATACGAAAAACGTCCCTACAAAATAGGTCCATCCCATGCTTTCATAGAACCTGATGGTGATATCTTTTATGATACTTTTAAAAGACCAGCAACAAGACATACTCATGGATATAATGGTATAGCATCCGTTGAAATTCAATATAATGGATTTTGTGACCCTAACGAACCAGATGAAATAATGGCAAGGATGGAGATTGCAATCTCTGACTTAACGGAAGAAACTCCACTCCCTACTAGCAATTAAGCTGAAAAACTGGTTTAACCTAAGGATCATTATCTGAAACCTCGAGTGCAAAGACCTATAGTTGACAAATTTGCACATTTCTGCTATACTTTCCCACTAATAATCGGCAAGATTAAATTTAACTAAATTTATCTGCGAAAAGAGGTGTATACACTTGAAGATAAAAAATTTCAAACCGAAATCAGCAAAAGCCAAACAATCAGCCAATAGTTATTTTAATAATTTTAAGATTTCTTTTGATGACTACGAAAGTATACGTTATCCCGATCTCGATACAAAAAGGGCAGTTATAGAGAAAATGTTAGCGGATAAAATCAATGATCTTTATTTGATTATTGATGAAATTGCACAAAAGTAATTCGAACTGATTGTTTTTTTATTCTCCAATGGCATTTAAGCTGGAGAGCTGTTCCAAGGCTAGGCGGAAACGTTTGCGGTACTAGCCAAAAGTAAAGGCAAAAGCTTTTATTCCCTGAGTTTCAAATTGAATCTCTAAAATATGGTTGCCGGGATTGCCTTTTAAATCGATTAAATTATAAAGACGATCCGAATCAATTACAACTTCCCCATTGACGACATCTCCTCCTGCAAAGGTTTTATCGACCAAATGGCCATCCAAAAATATTTTTATTTTAGCCTGGTTTGTTGAACCCCGATTTAAGACTAAAAACACTTTGTTAGCATAAAAATTATAATTTAAACTTGCATTATTCCCGGCAGTAGCGCTATTAGCATCGATTGTCCATTTCCCACCGAAACTAAAAGCATTAACCGGCAAATTATTGGATAAGGTAAAATTGGCACTGGTGTTACCGGTGTTGCCACCGGGATAATAATATTGCATACGCTGGGAATTTAGATATGTTTCCGGCGAGATTTGTTCCTGCGGCGTCTGGTCAGGAATTTTCAGTATCGATTTCGGAACGGTTTTCCCCGCTTGTTGTAATAGCGTTTGGATTGCAGTTTCGGTCTGGTCGTAATCTCCTTCGCCAAAATTTTCCCGGCGAATGTTGCCGTTTGAATCAATTAAATATTCGGCCGGCCAGTACTGGTTATTGTAAGCGTTCCAAATAGCGTAATTGTTGTCCTGAACAACCGGATAGTTAATGCCAAACATTTTTATGGCATTTTGGACGTTGCCGGTGTCGTGTTCAAACTGAAATTCCGGAGTATGCACTCCGATGACCACAAACCCTAAATTTTTATATTTTTCGTACCAAGCTGTAATGTGCGGCAAAGTGCGGATACAATTAATACAGGTGTAAGTCCAAAAATCAACCAGCACTACTTTCCCTTTTAATTCGGCGATAGTGAGCGGTTTTGAATTAAGCCAATTTGTGCCTCCCGAAAAATCCGGAGCAGGTAAGTTACTGTTAAATAGGTCTGTATTGTTATTTGTCGCTTGCGGCGTTGATTGGCTTGTGCCTTTTAAAACATTCAGCTGATTAGTAACAGTTGAGTTATTTTCAAAGTTGTTTAAGGTCGTATTTAGCCCCGGGAAAGCATCAAGGAGTTTTGTTTCAAAAGCCACATCATAGTTGGTATAAATTGCCAAGGCAGTTAACAGCATAATTACGCCGAAAACTTGTTGAATACGGCCGGTATAACGGGAGATAAATCTGGTTCTGACAAATAATTGCTGGCCGCCGTAGGCAAAAACAAACAACGGTAAGCCAATACCGAAAACATAAAAAATAATTACCAAAACGGCGTCAAAAGTAATTTTTCCGGTAGCGGCCAGCGCGGCGATGGCAGCCAATATCGGTCCGGCACATGGAGACCAGACAATTCCCAAAGCCACACCGGTGATAAATCCCGGCCAAAAACCGTTTCCCTGCTGTTGAGTTTTAACGCCAAACATGGCGGATAAGCGGCTGATAAGCAATTCCAATTTGGCACCGGCGGCCGGAATAATTAAGCTAATGCCTAAAACTGCGATGACAACCACCGAGATTAAGCGCAAAATATTCGGGTCGAAATTTAGTAGTTTGACCAATGAAGAAATAACTAAGGTAAAAATGCCAAAGCTCAGCATAATACCGAGGGTCACCCCCAGCGGTCGCTGATGGCTGGTTCCGGTAACGCTTGAGGATAAGACAATCGGCAGGAGCGGCCAAATGCAGGGGGTTAAGATAGTGACAAAACCGGATAAAAAAGCAAACGCCAATAGTAAAAACATAGATTAATTATCGAATAGCCAATACTAATAATCGGTGAGCTAACTTACAAATCAATATCAGGGTTTTATTCACCTTGTGGTTCAGGGGGTAAAAATTCTTCGCCGCCACTGTCTTCTTTGGCTTTTGCTTCCGGTTTAAGCCATTCTATGTACGTACAACCGGTGGCGACTCTTTTTTCCCTGTCCCAGCCGGCAGTTGAACACTTTTTCATCCGCTTTCCGGCATTAGTGGTAAATAAAACCAGCGGACTTTTACATTGTGGGCATAGCTCGTCGGTGGCTTGGGTAGTGCCGTTAATCCATTCGACGTAGTCGCAGCCTTCGGCTTTTTTGGTTTCCTTATTCCAGGTGCCAGCGCTGCACTTTTTCATTTTTTTGCCAAAACGGGTCATCTGCATTACCAAAGGAGCGCCGCATTTGGGGCATTTTTCGTCCAACTCCTGCGGTTCAAACGGAAGCCATTTAACGTAGTCGCAGCCTTCATTAGTTCTGGTTTTAGGATCCCAACTGCCGGTTGAACAACGCTGTAATTTTCGTCCACTGGATGTTTCGGTAACCGGCGCCAGTGGTGATCCGCACTTCGGACAAACATCTTCTGTCATAAAAAATATAATAGCATTATTTGCAATCAATTTGAAAGATGCAATATTGTGGCTCTTATGTAGTTTAAGCAAGTAATGGGTTGACTTTAATTCACTATAAGATTATACTTTGCTTCAACATATGTCAAGGTACATTCTAGCTCGAAGTGCAACGATTTGAGGTTTTTGTATTCTGCATGATTTCTCCTAAAACTTCAAGTGGTGTTTTCCAATCCAAACATTTTCTGGGCGTATTATTCAGTTCCCATTCAATTAAAGCAACGTCTCTTTCGGTAATTAGATCCATGCTTATGCCTTTAGGAATAAAACGCCTGATTCTTCCATTCATATTTTCAACCGTTCCTTTTTCCCAGGAGTGATATGCATGACAGAAATATACAGACATGTCTAAGCTCTCCGTAATTTGTTTATGTTTGGTATTTTCAGCTCCATTGTCAGCAGTCAGAGTTTTTCTGATTTTGTCAGGAAAACGACTCATTCTAGCAAACAGTTTCTTAGTTTTTTCATCTGCTGTTTTAGCAGCTAGCTTTGACATAACAGTAAGCCTTAGTTTTCTTTCAACCGTTACTGACAGGGCAGTCTTGTCAGTTTGGCGGCCTATCACATTATCTGTCTCCCAATGGCCAAGTTGTAATCTTGTGTCAATCGATTTGGGTCTACTATCAATCGAAATAGCTTCAGGAATACGGCTATCTCTATTAACCCTTCTTCCCAGCTTTTTCATTCTTTTCTTGCGTTTTACTGTTAGATATTGCCAGAGCTTAAATTGCTTGTTCTGTGGTTTGTAGATTGCCTGATAAATAGTTTCATGGACAATTGAAAGATCGGGATGATCTTTTGACAATCTTCCGGCAATTGTTTCAGGAGACCACTGTTTCTCTATTAGTTTCTTTTTAACATAAGAGTAGACCTCCGGTCCTTTCCAGGATGCTTGAGAGCGTTGAATAGCTGCTCTCTTATCAGCTTTTTGTTGTGCACGGCAGGGAATATATACGGCTGAAGTTTTCTCCAATCCCTTGGTATATGTTCTGTTTCTTTTGAGTTCACGAGACAGAGTGCCTTTGTTTCGTCCTAATTTATCTGCAATATCTCCCAGACTTAGTCCTGCATGCTTAAGCGCATAAAGCTCTTCCCGCTCTACAAGAGTTAAATGATTATACATAGCGCAACACCTCCTTTCGGTAATTGATTTTACCTCAAGTGTTGCACTTCGTTTTAGAACCTACCCAATTTATGTGGGACAAATAAATGTTATCAATGATGTTCCATTTGTAAGAATCGGAGATCTGGTAGCGATTGGTAGGAACGACGATTATGAGGTGACCGATGTGACTCTTGCTACAAAGCATGACTTAATTCCCCCACTGGAAACATATGGGAGAATACATGCTTCAAGTACTATTGATCACGGACGGTTCGTTGCTGACAGACAGTATAAGGCTATCGCGGTCTTAGGAGATCCTGATAGCATGTTGGCAAGAATAGAAACGGGGAAAATCCTACAAAGATTACATCCGGACTATCATATGGACTTAGACTTTGGAGAAATGATGCGTTCTTCCGAAAGAGAGTAAGTGAGTCATTCGTTACGTGCTCAAACTACATATATGCCAATATTGGTCTAGTTTGTACCACATTGTCCCAGTTGACATAGACCGTATAGGAGTATATACTAATTTTTACCTTCAGATACGCAAGTATTAAAAAGGCAGGAGACCTTCGTAAGAAAGTCACCCCGAAAAGACCCCGTAAGGGGTTTTTTTGCGTTTATTTTTCAGCCAGTGCGAGGATTTTAGTTTTGAGTGTTTCCAGACTTTGGTCGTCATAAATAGAAACTGTCAAATAATTTTGATTGAATTTTTCCGCAATCTTTATGTTTTTTTTGAGAATTTTTTCATCAACCAAATCGGATTTTGTCAAAACCAATAGTTCTTGCTTATTCAGTAAATCCGGGTTGTAAACTCCTAATTCATTACGGATAGTTTGGTAATCCTTTTTTAAATCATCTGATAGGCAGTCAAGGCAGTGGATGAGAATCCGGGTTTTCTCAACGTGCTTTAAAAATTTGTCTCCCAATCCCCTGCCCTGTGATGCGCCCTCTATCAGTCCCGGAATATCGGCAATTACCAATCCCGAGAGCACTCCTAAATTGGGTTCAAGAGTAGTAAACGGATAATCACCGATTTTAGGGTGGGCGTTGGTCAAAACACTCAACAGCGAACTCTTTCCCGAGTTTGGCAGGCCAATTAAGCCAACGTCGGCAATTAGTTTCAACTCAAGAAAAAATCTTTTTTGCTCCCCCGGTTCGCCTTTTTCGGCGTAAAAAGGCGTTTGATTGGTAGCAGATTTAAATTCGTTGTTGCCTCTTCCGCCTTTACCGCCACTGGCGATTAAAATCTTGGAAACAGTATCCGTAACCTCAAAACTTTCATGAGTATCCAGATTGGTGACTTGGGTACCAACAGGAATTTGTATCGTCAAATCTTTGCCGTTTCTGCCATACAGGTTTTGTCTGCCGCCATTTACTCCGTCTTCCGCCCTGACGTTTTTTTTATAACGAAACTCAGTCAGCGTGGTAAAATCATTAATTCCCACGACATAAACATTTCCGCCATTACCCGCGTTCCCTCCGTCAGGACCGCCTTTGGCGGTTTGGGCATTCCTTTTAAAGCTGACCGCACCTTTTCCGCCGTTGCCGGCCTTGACCGTAATTGTGGCTTCGTCGATTAACATGTTTATATTCTATCAAATCTAATGATTGAAGATTTATGATTTATGATTTATGATTCAAAAAGACAATGATGATAATTTTATCAACATCAGGTTTTGAAGATTACGAACTGCTGGACAGTGGTAGCGGACGGCGCTTGGAAAGATTCGGAAAATATGTTATCTCACGGCCCGACCCGCAGGCCATCTGGAAACCATCATTGGTTGATAGCAAATGGCAAATGGCGGATGGAATTTTTGAGAACGAAGCCTGGAAGAAAAAGTCGAATATGCCGGATAAATGGCAGTTAAGTTATCAAAACCTTAAATTCTATGCCAAACTGACTCCTTTTAAACATACCGGAGTTTTTCCCGAACAGATGTTAAATTGGGAATTTATTCAAAAGACAATAAACAAAAAACAAAAAAAAGATGGCGAAAAACAAATCAATGTACTCAATTTGTTCGGTTATACAGGTATTGCTAGTCTTGTCTGTGCGGCAAACGGGGCAAAAGTTACCCATTTGGATGGATCAAAACCGGCAATTGCCTGGGCCAGAGAAAATCAAGAACTTTCAGGACTGTCTGACAAACAAATTCGCTGGATTTTGGATGATGCGGTTGAATTCACTGCCCGTGAATCAAGGCGGGGCAACGTTTATGATGCCATTATTATGGACCCGCCGGTTTACGGCCATGGGCCAAACGGCGAAATTTGGGATTTTAACCAAAGTTTTCCTCAGCTGTTAGAAAACTGCCGAAAAATCCTCAACCCGCGTCCGGTGTTTGTGATTGTCAATGCTTATGCAATTTCCGCTTCAGCCTTAATGCTCAAAAATGTGCTGGAAGATTATTTGGACTTCAATAGCGAACAAATCGAATACGGAGAATTGGCTTTACAGGAAAAATCCAATTCAAGACTACTCTCCACCGGTATCTTCGCCAGGTTTTCCTCGATTTAGCTTTGCTGTTTGGTGTAAAATAGAAAGATATGAAAATTGTAAAAGTTGTTTGCTTCGCGGTAATTATTAGTACGGCGTTACTGTTGTTTTCACCAAAAGTTCTTTCAGCACAAGCACTTGCCGCTTACGCTCCGCTATCGGTGGCCAACAACAAATTCGGCATCCACATTCTCTTTCCGGAAGAGTTAAGTAAGGCGGCCGATTTGGTTAATTCTTCAGGCGGCGACTGGGGATATGTGACCATCCCGATTCAGGCTTCCGATAAAAACCTTGATAAATGGCAAAAATTTATGGACGATTGCAAACGATACCATCTTATTCCAATCATTCGCTTGGCAACCGACGGAGATTATTTTAGCACCGCTTCGTGGTCGGAGCCGTCCGACAACGATATAGTTGATTTTGCCAATTTTTTGGATTCGCTTAGCTGGCCAACGCAAAACCGTTACATTGTTGTCTACAACGAACCAAACCGCGGTGACGAATGGGGCGGAACACCCGATGCTACTTCTTATGCCCAAATTCTTGATTACGCAGTCCACCGTTTTAAGCAGGAGAACCCTGACTTTTTTATCATTTCGGCGGGCTTGGATAATGCTTCGATTAACCAACTAAACGCCTTGGCAATCGACGAATTTACCTATATGCAACAAATGAATGATGCGGTGCCCGGTATATTTTCCGAAATCGACGGGTTAGGCAGCCACTCATATCCAAATCCGGGATTTTCCGCTCCCCCGTCGGATTTTCGGGAAGGGATTGACAGTTTTTATTATCAGAATAATCTTGTTTACGAGTTGACGGGCAAGGAGTTGCCGGTGTTTATTACCGAAACAGGCTGGTCGTCCGACCAAGTTCCCTATAATTTACAGGTCAGCTATTATAATCAGGCTCTCAACAATTACTGGAATGATGCAAACATTGTGGCGATTACGCCTTTTCTTTTGAATGCCGGCACGGGGTCATTTAACAATTTGTCTTTTTTACAAAACGGCAACCAGACGCCGCTTTATACCGGTTATAAAAATTTTCCAAAAGTTAAAGGAGCCCCGTTGTTGGCTAAAGACTTTGCCGTTTCAATCCAAAATCAAAATCTCTCTCTTCCGACCAAAAAATTTAAAGCCAATGAAGCGATTCAGACAATTTTTGAGCAATTGAATAAATCAACGACCGGCTTTTTCAAGTGGCTGCTCAAAGCTTGAGAAGCAAGATTTGAAGCTTGAGATCGAAAAGCTGAGAGCGTGACAAATTATGGTATAATCTAAACCTGCGTATCAGTTTATGAATAGCGACTTAGAGGACGAAATATTCCATAGCCTAACCCACGGAAATCTGAAAGTTGATGAAATAATCGTCAAGATTCAGGAATTTTTGGAAGAAGATTCCAAAGCCGAGTATAGTTTGGTGATTGGTACGGATTCACACGAAAAGACGGACAGCACCAAAATTAAAAAAGGCACCAGGGAGATTAATTTGGTGACGGCGGTTCTAATCCACCGCAAAGGTTTCGGCGGAAAATATTTTTGGCGAAGAGTCAGCGTTGGGAATATCCATTCGCTGCGAGAAAAAATTTATGCTGAAACGATGACCTCCTTGAATTTCGCGACCGGTTTTGTGCCGATGTTTAAAAAACATTTAAACGGTAAATCTCCTCATTATAATTTGGAAATCCATGTTGATGTCGGCGAGCACGGTGATACCAGGGAGATGATTAAGGAAGTGGTCGGTATGGTGACGGGAAACGGCTTCGTCGCTAAAACCAAGCCTGATGCCTATGCTGCCTCTTACGTTGCGGATAAACACACCTAATGATAATTCACAATTCACAATTCACAATTCACAATTATAAAAACAGGCAACAAAGACCAAAGACAACTAAAATTAAAAATCAAATCTCAGGACTTGGTTGGGAAAAGGCACCGGATGTCAAGAAAGATATTAATAAGATTCTTCGGGTTTTGGAGATGCCACATGTAAAATCAGCAAGAATATTTTGTTACCGTACCCAAGCTTCAAAATCAAGGTCATATGCCCGGATTTGGTCTTTTCCTAAAATTTTTCAGGACGCTCTGAGTTTGGAACCGGCCTATGTAATCGAGGTTTTATCCCGCCACTATGACAAATTAAATGATGAAGAAAAAATAAAAGTCTTAATCCACGAACTACTGCATATTCCCAAAAATTTTTCCGGAGCTTTGGTTCCGCATGTCACACGGAGTAGGCACTTGGGAAGAACAGCCAACGTACTTTTTAACGATTACAAACGTTTGACGAAAAAACTATGATTACAATTATTCACGGAAATGATATTGAGTCTTCACGAAATTTTTACTTCGCCGAAAAGAATAAATTGCAGAATCCGGTTTTTATTAGTGGCGACGGAATAACCTTTGACCAGATTTTTCAGACAGCGGAAAATAAGACTTTTTTTGAAGAAAAGATAGTAATTCTGATTGAAAATTTCTTTTCCAAAAATAAAACCAATAACGCTGAATTCAAAAAAATTATCTCATATTTGGATTCTAATAAAACGATTGACGTTATTTTTTGGGAAGATGATGAAATTTCAAAAACATCCCTAAATCCATTTAAAAATGCAACAGTCAAGGTTTTTTCTTATCCACAAGGTTTGTTTACCTTTTTAGATAACATTAAGCCGAGAAACGGACAAAATTTGATTAAACTTTTCCATCAACTTTTAAAAACCATGGCACCGGAATTGGTTTTTTTCATGATTACCCGGCAGCTGCGGATTATGTTGAGTCTGGGAAACGGCGAGATGCAAATTGACGAGGTAAAAAGATTGGCTCCGTGGCAGCTGTCAAAATTTAGAAGCCAAGCGGCTGCTTTTGGCAAAGCAAAGCTACTGGCGACATATAACCAGTTGTTCGAAATTGAAATCAACCAAAAAACAGGCAAGGTTCCCTACTCGATGGAAAAGTCAATTGACTTTTTTCTGTTGTGTCTATAAGATTAAATGTATTATGCCAATTCTTAAAAAAACCATGTTTCGTGAATATGATCTCCGCGGTCGCGAAGCAGATGACGAACTCAATGACACTTCGATGTATTACATTGGCCGGGGATTTGGCACATTTCTTCGCAAGCGTAAAATTGATACAGCAGTCGTCGGACATGACGCGCGTCGCACCTCAGAAAGTTTTCATGCCAACGCTATCAAAGGCCTTATCGAGTGCGGTATTAATGTCGTAGATATTGGGACAGTGACAACTCCGATGGGCTATTGGGCGCAATATTATCTAAAGGTTAAAGGTTTGTTAACCGTAACTGCTTCGCATAATCCGGTCGGTTGGAACGGTGTTAAGTTAGGTTCCGATTTATCCTATACACTCTTAACTGCTGAACTGCAAGAAGTGTATGACCTAATCGCCAAGGATGAATTTGCTGTTGGTAGCGGTTCTGTGAAAAAAGCAGAAATTACAGATGCCTACATTAAAGATTTATTGTCACGGGCCAAAATAACCCGGAAATTTAAAATTCTCGTTAATTCAGGCAATGGAACGGCTGGTCCGGTCTACGTTAAGGCTTTAAAACAAACCGGTTCTGAGATTGTTGAACATTTTACCAACGTTGATTCCTCGTATCCAAACTATACGCCTAATCCCGACGGGACAGCAATGATGGAAGATACCGGAAAACAGACAGTTTTAAACAAATGTGATTTTGGATTTGCCTTTGATGGAGATGGCGATAGACTGGGATTAGTTGATGAGAAAGGTAATACGATTTGGCCGGACAGATACATAATCTTATTATCAAGATTGGTTCTGCAAAAACACCCGGGTGCCAAAATAGTTTTTGATGTCAAGGTTTCTGAAGCTTTGCCCGAAGATATTAAAGCACATGGCGGAATTCCAATTATGTGGAAAACAGGACACTCATACATAAAATCGAAGCTGGCAGAAGAGAAAGCGGCTATGGCCGGAGAAATGAGCGGACATATCTTTTTTGTTGACGACTTTTACGGATTTGATGACGGATTATTTGCGGCGCTTAAAATGCTTGAATACCTTTCAACCCAGGATAAAACTTTATCACAAGTCATCGCAACCACCCCTTACTATATTTCAACTCCGACTATTCAGGTCAAAACAACCGACGAGGACAAATATAAAGTTGTTGACGCGCTTACCAAGCAGTTTAAAGACGAAGGCTACAAAGTCATTGACATCAATGGGGCTCGTGTTTATACGGGTGACGGTTGGGGTCTTGTACGTGCCTCTTCAAACACCCCTACGTTGGTGTTAAGATTTGAATCAAAAACTCAAGTAGGACTGGAAAAATTAGAGGCTTTATTTAAACAGAAGCTTAATAAATTCGAGGTTGTCAGCAAAGACTGGGACACATCCGGCCGTTAATAAAATGATTGATTTAAAAAATATTGATAGGTCAAAATTTAATAATGATGGTTACGTTAAAAAAGTTGAAAAACCTTGGGGTTACGAATTACATTGGGTACCTGAAGGGATGTCATATATGGGCAAAATTTTACATATCAATGCCGGACAAAGACTTTCGCTTCAAGTTCATGATCAAAAACAAGAATCTTATTGGTTACTTAGCGGTGAATGTAATCTACTTATCGAAAATAAGCATGGTGAAATAGAAACAGTGCAGATGCAGAAAGGATTGGGCTATATGACACATGTTGGGCAGAAGCACCGCCATCAAGCGGTTACGGATTGCGATATTGTGGAAGTTTCCAGTCCGGAAGCCGGAACAACACTGCGGCTCGAAGACGATTATAAACGTCCGGATGAAACACCCGAACAAAGGAAAATCGAAAGAGGAGAAGAATGATTGATTTAACCAATATTGACGCGATTAAAAAGCTTGATCCCCGTGACACCCTCGGTTCAACCGAACTTTTAGCCAAACAATGTCAGGAAGCGTGGAAGCAAGTAAATCTTATAAATGTCCCAAACGACTATAAGCAAATTGCCAATATTGTTTGCTGCGGCATGGGCGCTTCAATTTACGGAGCTTTGGTCACGCGTGCGTTGGTCGGCCCGGAAATGAAATACCCGTTTGAACTGGTCAGCGATTACCATTTGCCAAAATATGTTAACGAGAAAACATTAGTTATTCTCACTAGCTATTCCGGAACAACCGAAGAAGTTCTATCGTGCGCCAAAGAAGCTAAAGAAAAAAACGCGAAGATGTTAGTCTTGACTAAAGGCGGAGACTTAGCCGAATTTGCCAAAACAAACAATATCCCTGCTTATATTTTTGATGCCAAGTTAAACCCGGCCGGAGTACCAAGACTCGGCAATGGCTATTCGGTCTTAGGATTATTAGGATTGCTTTTTAAAGCCGGAATCGTTGATATTGACGAAGTGAAGTTAAAAGCCGCGCTGGAAAATATCATCAACAATAAAACAACCATTAAAAAACAAGCCTTGGACACAGTCAAACAGTTTGAAAACAAAATCCCGATTGTGATTGCGGCCGAGCATTTGGCCGGCAATGCCCAGATTTTAAGAAACCAGTTTAACGAAACCAGCAAAACGTTTTCCGCGCTTTATCTCGTACCGGATTTAAACCACCACTTGATGGAAGGCTTACAATTCCCTAGCGAAAGTAACCTGATTTTTATTTTATTAAACTCCGCTAACTATTCGGACAAGATTAAAAAAAGAATGGTGTTGACAAAAACAGTTATCGAACAGAATAAACGCGAAGTTTTTGAATACGAGGCTAACGGCGCAAATGTTTACGAAGATTTTCTAAACGTGATGGTTTTTGGAAGCTATCTCACTCTTTATCTTGGACTCATTTATGGCCAAAACCCGGCAGTCAACCCCTGGGTCGACTACTTCAAACAAGAACTTAAAAAATAGTCTGCTTGATAATTTGGGAAAATCCTTCCATAATAAGCTTAATGCCTAAATTTGTTGTTGGTTTTGAGGAAATTGATAAAAATGACATTCAGCTGGTTGGCGAAAAAGCGGCAAACCTTGGCGAAATGGCTAATGCCGGCTTTCCTATTCCCGACGGATTTGTAATTACCTCCCATGCTTACTTTGATTTTGTTAAGGAAAATAAGCTGGATATAAAAATTAAACATTTACTCTCGACCGTAAATTTTGACAGTGAAAAATCCGTCTCGGATGTTTCAAGACACATTCAGAAACACATTCAAGAAAGCCAAATGTCCGAAAAGTTGATTAAAGAAATTACAACTGCTTATAACAAACTGGGCGGTTTAATTGAATACCCGCTGGTAGCAGTCAGAGCATCGGTAACTGTTCAAGATTTGATTACTGCTTTTGCCGGAAATAAAGAAAGCGTTCTAAACGTCAAAGGCGATGCGGCCCTTTTGGAAAAAATCAAACAGGTCTGGGCGTCTCTTTTTGACCATGAGGCAATTCTTTACCGGCAGCAGCGAAAATTTGACCACGCAAAGGCGAGAATAGCTTTGGTTGTCCAAAAAATCCTCGAACCGGAAAAATCCGGGGTCATATTGACATTTGATACCTTAACCAATGATAAAGGCAAAACAGTGGTTGAAGCAGTTTACGGACTAAGCAGCGTCATTGCCCAAGGTAAGGAAATTCCGGACCGTTATGAAGTTAGCAAAAGCAGCCTTTTAATCTTAAACAAGAAAATTTCTTTGCAAAAGGTAATGTTTAAAAAAACAGGTTACCGTGAAAAACCGGTCAAGCTGCCAAATGGTCTTGGAAAAAAACAAAAAATAAGCGATGCAGAGATAATTGCACTGGCTAAACTGGCTAACACTTTAGAAAAACATTATTATTTTCCGCAAGGCGCGGAATGGTCCATAGCAGACGGCCAAATTTACCTTATTCAGACAAAGCCGCTTTCTATCGAGAATTCGGGGATAAACACAGCGAACATTTCCCAAACAAATATTGTGCAGCAATATTACAAAACTACGCTTCAAGAAAACATTAATCAGGATGCAAAAGCAAATTTAAAAACCGCCACTAAGTTGTATGTTAACTTTGCCGAGACCGAGTTGGCAGAAAAGATTGCTGAGCAAAATGTCGACGGAGTTTTACCACTACGTTCGGAATTGATAATCGAAAGAATTGGAATTCACCCGAAACAAATAATCCATGACCGAAAATCCAACGAATATATTTCTAAACTGGTTTACTATTTAGCTAAGGTGAGTAAAGACTTTAAAGATCTGCCGGTTGTTTACAGAATTTCGGATTTGAAAACGGATGAGTACCGAAAACTTGCCGGTGGAAAACAATTCGAAGCCTTGGAGCAAAATCCGGCACTGGGTTTTAGAGGGGCTTTACGCCACATTCACGACCCTGAAGTTTTTCGTTTAGAATTGGAAGCCATCAAAATTGTCAGAAACGACTATGGTTATCAGAATTTATCGTTAATGCTACCGTTTGTCAGAACGGTTGAGGAGTTGACTCAGCTAAAACAAATCCTTGCGCAAATAGGACTGGAAAAGTCTCCAAACTTTAAATTATGGATGAGCGTAGGCATTCCTTCTAACTTAATTATGCTGGAAAACTTTATCGGGGCAGGTCTTGACGGATTAGCAATTGCTGCGGATGAATTAGTGACTTTAATTATGGGTGCGGATCGGGAAAATCCCGAAGTAACCAGTGAATTTAATGAGATGTACCCCCCGGTTATGTGGGCGTTTGAACATGTTGTCAAAACTGCGGATAAACACGGAATTAGTTCCTCAATCTTTGGACAAACTGTATCTGATTATCCCGAACTGGTAAGAAATTTAATATCCTGGGGGGTATCGAGTATTTCGGTACCACCCGCTTTGATTGAACGCACAAGGAAACTACTTGCACAATCGGAAAAAGAATTGTTAAATAGATAAGTACTATGGCAAAAATTAAACAAATCTCAGCCACAGAAATTTTAAACTCCAAAGGTCATCCGACAATTGAAACCGCTGTTATCTTAACCGACGGTGCGGTGGGAATTGCTTCCTGCCCAACCGGCACTTCTGCCGGAAAATATGAGGCAATTGAAGTTAGAGATAAAGACGAAAAAAGATTTCAGGGTTTGGGAGTATTAAACGCGATTATGAATATTGAAGAAATAATCGCCCCGAACCTGTTGGGAATGGAAGCAAGCAGACAACAGGATATTGATAAAAAAATGATTGCCCTTGACGGAACCAACAACAAATCCAGGCTTGGTGCTAATGCGATTCTCTCGGTTTCGATGGCCGTTGCCAAAGCGGCCGCAAAAAGTTCGGTTTTGCCGCTATTTTTATACCTGCGAGAGTTTGTCAAAAGGGAAAATCTACCACTTAAACTGCCTACCCCGGCTTTTAACCTCATTAATGGCGGTCTGCATGCGGAAGGTTCACTTGATTTTCAGGAGTTTCTGGTAATTCCGGCAACATCCAAAAAATACGACGAAGATTTACAAATCGGTACAAACGTTTATGCTGCGCTGAAAAAACATTTGGAAACAAACAATCTTTCGACTTTAATCGGTGACGAAGGTGGGTATTCGCCTAAAGTGTCCTCAAATCAAGATGCGCTTTTGATACTAAAGGAAGTAATCGAGGGAATTAATTTAAGACTTGGTTTTGACGTATTTTTGGGCATGGACGCCGCCGCCAGTAATTTTTATAACAACCAGCAGTATCATATTCATGATAAAGCAGTCGGATTATCGTCGAAAGATTTAATTGCTTTTTATAAAACTTTAAACAATGATTTTCATTTTTTGTATCTTGAAGACGGGCTCTCCGAGGATGATTGGGACGGCTGGACAAATCTTTGTAGCGAGCTTTCTCAGCAAACCCTGATTATCGGAGACGATTTAACGGTGACAAATCCTTACAGATTGCAGATGGCGTTGGACAAAAAAACTATCACCGGAATTATTATTAAGCCAAACCAAATCGGTACGGTGATGGAAGCGTTGGCAGTGGTTGAAATGGCTAGGGATGCCGGACTAAAAATTACCGTTTCACACCGCTCCGGTGAAACCAATGACGATTTTATTGCTGACTTTGCCGTGGCCGCTTCGGCTGATTACGTTAAATTCGGTGCTCCGGCCAGAGGTGAAAGAGTGGCCAAATACAATCGGCTTTCGCAGATCCAAAGGCAAATAAAATCTCTTTAAATAATTATTTAATATCTGCTACAATGTAAAAATGCTAGAACAGCTTTCCGGATTAGTCATTCATTTAATTCAATCTTCGGGATATTTAGGGATATTCGGACTAATGATATTAAACGCCACGGCTATCCCAATTCCTTCAGAAGTAACGCTTCCGTTCTCCGGGTTTCTAGCCAGCCAGGGTTTGCTTTCATTGATACTGATAATTATCACCGGAATTTTAGGCGACTTTGTCGGCTCTATAATCGGTTACGCAATCGGATTTTTACTTGAAGAGAATTTATTACTGGGTCTAATTAAACAATTTGGAAAATTTATTTTAGTCACAGAAGACGATTACCAAAAGATAACCGGCTTGATTAAAAAGTACGGTATCCCGTTTGTTTTTGTTGGAAAAATGTTCCCGGGAGTAAAATCGTTTGTGGCGGTGGCCGCCGGAATCACCGAGGTAAAATTCAAAAAATTTATTATTAGTAATGTTTTAGCGGCAATTATTTACGTTTCATTTGTTACCTATGTCGGTTATTATTTGGGGAGCAAATGGAATGTTCTTGGTGGCTATTTTAGAAAATTCGAACTGATAATTATTATTTTGCTTGTTCTAGCGGGCTTGCTGTATATTAACTACAAATTGAAGATTGTTAAATTTAAAAAATAGCTGCTACTGGAATTTGCGCACTAGTCCCACCACTTTTCCTTGTACCACCAAATGCTCCGGGTATATCGGTGACATTTCGGCATTGGCCGGTTTTAAAACTACCCGACCGTTTTCATGAAAATACTTTTTAAGCGTTGCCAGGTTATCATCAACAATCGCCACGACAATGTCGCCATTAACCGGCTCGGCTATTTTTTCAATCACCACATAATCTCCGTCCAAAATTCCATCCTCAATCATTGAGCGGCCTTTTACCTGCAAAACATAAGCAGTATTTTTGCCCGATAACAGCGAGGCGGAGACGAAGAAAGTGGCGTTTGGGTCGGTGTACGGTTCTAAGGGTTGCCCTGCAGCAATAAAGCCCATCAGGGGTAGCTCAATGGCCGGTTTACTCCCCATCAAGGACAGAGTTACTTTTTCATCGACGATTTTAAGCACTCGGGTGTTGCCGTCAACTTTTTGGACATAACCTTTCTCAACTAAAGACCTAATTAAGGTATGAACGGTAGAATTACTTTTATGTCCTGTTCCCTGGGCAATTTCGGACAAAGTCGGTGAGTAACCATACTGCCTTTGAAATTGGGCTAAAAACTCCAGTACTTCTCTTTCTTTTCGGTATAAAACTCCTGCCATAATTCACTCCGATCAGCCATTTTGACAAAAATCGGTATACTATTATTTTATACGAAAAAAATTAGAACTTTGTCAAGACCACAAACTGTATCAAAATCCGAATTGTGGTAAAATTACTTACATGAAATTTAAACTTAAATCTGATTTTAAGCCAACCGGAGACCAACCGCAGGCAATCGAGAAATTGACAGAAGGGGTTCTCAAAAAGTATGACCACCAGGTGTTAGTTGGCGTAACCGGTAGTGGAAAAACTTTTACCATGGCAAACGTGATTGAAAAAATCCAAAAGCCAACTTTAATTATTTCCCACAATAAAACCTTAGCGGCTCAACTTTATCAGGAATTTCGGGATTTTTTCCCAAACAACGCAGTCTCCTACTTTGTTTCGTATTACGATTACTACCAACCCGAAGCATATATTCCACAAAGCGATACTTATATTGAAAAAGAAGTGGAAATTAATGAAGAAATCGACAAATTAAGGCTGGCGGCTACCACTAACCTTTTGACGAGAAAAGATGTAATTGTGGTGGCTTCTGTTTCCTGTATTTATAATCTTGGGTCACCTATCGAGTACGGCAAATTCGTGATGGAGCTGGCCGAAGGAGTCAAACTTGACCAAAGAAGTATCCTAACCAGACTGACCGATTTACAGTACGAAAGAAACGACTACGGCTTTACCAGAGGTAGCTTCCGGGTCAGGGGCGAAGATATCGATTTATTTCCGGCTTATTTGGATCAGGGGATAAGAATGATTGTCAAAAACGGTTATCTGGAAAAACTGCTGGAGTTTGACCCGCTCACCGGTGATGTGATTAAAGTTTTGCCTTCAACTGTCATTTACCCGGCAAAGCACTATATGACTAATCCGCAAACCTACAAAGATGTTTTTCCGCAAATTAGAAAAGACCTGGCAATTCGGGTCAACGAGTTAAAACTACAAGGAAAAGTTCTGGAGGCACACCGGCTTAATCAACGCACCAATTTTGATTTGGAAATGATTCAGGAAATTGGTTATGTTAACGGCATTGAAAATTATTCTCGCTATTTTGACGGCAGAGAGCCGGGACAGCCTCCCTACACACTCGTGAATTACCTAAAGGAGTGCTCTGCAGATTTTTTGACCATTATTGATGAATCTCACATCACTATTCCGCAAATTCGGGGGATGTATAACGGTGACCGAGCCAGAAAGGAAACTTTAATTGATTACGGATTTCGATTGCCTTCCGCTTTGGATAATCGTCCATTAAGGTTTGCAGAGTTTATGCGCCGGATAAACCAGGCGGTTTATGTTAGTGCGACTCCGGATGAATATGAAATAAGCCTTGCCAAACAAAACAATGCGGTCACGGAACAGCTAATCAGACCGACCGGATTGGTTGACCCAAGGGTTTCTGTGCGGCCAACGCAGGGACAAATAGAGGATTTAATTAAGGAAATTGAAAAAAGAGTTGCAAAAAAACAAAGAGTTTTGGTGACGACACTGACCAAAAGAATGGCTGAGGACCTTTCGAGCTATTTGGAAGAAAGAGAGATTAAAATTTCCTATTTGCATTCGGATATTGAAACCTTGAAAAGGCAGGATGTCTTGGATAGTTTAAGGAGCGGAGAATTTGATGTTTTGGTCGGGATAAATCTTTTGCGAGAAGGATTGGATTTGCCTGAAGTCTCCTTAGTGGTAATTTTAGATGCGGATAAAGAGGGATTTTTGCGAAGCCGGACATCGCTAATTCAGACGATGGGAAGAGCCGCCAGAAATATTGATGCAGAGGTGATAATGTATGCAGATGTTGTTACCGGTTCAATGAAAGCAGCCATAGACGAAGTTGAAAGACGCCGGGAAGTTCAACTCGCTTACAATCAGAAACACGATATCACACCCCGCTCGATTGAAAAGAGCATCCGGGCAAAGCTGATTGCAAATCAACAAAAGGCAGAGGAGATTAATTATCTTTTGACTTTAAGCAAAAAAGAGGTTATTCTCCCGGATGAAAAGGAAAAAATAATCAAAAGATTAACTAAGGAAATGCGTGAAGCCGCCAAAGAACTTGATTTTGAAACAGCCACAATTTTACGCGACCAAATCAAACTGTTGAAGCATTAATTATATCTGTTTGAGGATAATTTCGTTTAAGCTTTTTCTTTCTCTTACGCTTGGTTCAAGCGTAGCATATCCCAAAGGAATTATCGCTACTGGTAAGACCTCTTTTGAAAGATCTACGATTTTTGCCAATTTTTTTTCATCGAGATTGCCTACCCAACCTGTTGACAAACCTTTTTCTGTTGCGACCAACTGAAGATAGGCCGCAAAGATTGTTGCGTCTTGTAATGCATAAAGACTTCGGCCACGTTCCGCGTACCTTTGGGCAGATTCATCAAGCTTTGCCAAAATAATTAAAATTACGGGAATTTTCCCTTCAAAGCGACTAAAACCTTTCGCAACACTTCTTATTTTTTCAATTATAAATTGGTCTTTCACAATTACCACACTGCGCGCCTGAATGTTGCCGGCCGATGGAGCCAAATTAGCTTGTTCAATAATTTCCCTTATCAATGCAGCAGGGACATCCTTATCTAAATATTTTCTGACAGATCTTCTTTTTTTTAAAACCTCAATCAGTTCCATTACGTCAATTCTATTAAAATCCGCTGATATTTTCAATGTGTTCGATGTTTTTGGCATCATTGTTTTCTAGGTCAATCAGAATTGCATCGATCCGCATTGCAGCAGGTAGTTTCGGATGTAGCATTCTGTAGTACTGGCAGGTTCTGATTAGTTTTTGCATTTTCCCATAACTGATGGCTTCAATTGCCCCGCCGTAAAGTGCGGTCGTCCTTGTTTTGACCTCAATAAACACTAAAATGTTTCCGTATATCGATACAATATCAATTTCGCCGTAACCTTTGCGAAAATTTCTTTCAATAATCTGATAGCCCTTTTTTTGGAGGTAATTTGTAGCAACATCCTCTCCGAATTTGGCAGTCGGATTAGAAATTATCATACTCTAATTTTGGGTTTTGCGAAGATAATACAGTTTTGCTTGTCGGATTTTTTTCTTTGAGTGGGTTTTTATTGCTACTTTTTCGATACTCGGAGAATTAAGCGGAAAGATTCTTTCGACTGCCACGTCCCCAACCAATTTTCTGACGGTGAACATTTTGTTTTCTCCCCGTCCTTTAATTCCGAGGACAATCCCTTCATAAATTTGAGTTCTGGTTTTTTCTCCTTCTTGAATTTTTTGGTAGACCTTAACCACGTCTCCAGGAACAAAATCAATTAATGAAATCATAGCTAACTATTATAGCGTAACAGTAAGAATTACTCAAGAATTACTTTTGCAGGCATTAATAAATTCCAAGAAAATGGGGTGGGGATGTAAGGGCCTGCTTTTATATTCCGGATGTCCCTGAGTGCCCAGATAAAAGGGGTGAACATCTTTTCCCAGCTCAACAATCTCCGCTAAATTTTCGATGACCGACCGTGCGGAAATCGACATTCCATTTTTTTCGAAATCCTTAGCATAGTCGTCATTAAATTCATACCTATGCCTGTGTCTTTCGCCGGTTAAGCCATCTTTTTCATTCTTAAAACTGTGGTATTTTTTATAAATTTCATAAGCTCTTGTCCCCGGTTTGACTTTAGCATCCCAGTTGCCAAGCCGCATTGTGCCGCCATAGGCTCTTCTTTCGATTAAGGCTTTTTGACTTGGGATAAGATGGACAACGGGATGTTTGGTATTCTTATCGTTCTCTTCGGTATTGGCATCTTTAAATCCGATAACGTCCCTGGCAAAAGCAATCGTTGCCATCTGCATTCCATAGCAAAGTCCTAGATACGGAATTTTATTTTTTCTGGCATAAGAGGCAGCTGCAATCATCCCTTCGGCGCCCCTTTCGCCCCACCCGATTGGCACAATTATGCCGCAGGGTTTTCCAATTACTTTTTCCGCTCCTTCTGCTTCGACTTTTTCGGCATCAACCCATTTGGTTTTAACATTAACACCGATTTTCCAAGCGGCGTGGTCAATAGCATCAAACAAAGCGGCGTAGGAATCGCGCAATTGATATTCGCCCGTTCCGAAGTATTTACCGACAATAGCAATTTCGACTGTTTTTGCAGTACTCCTGGTGCTTTCGACAAACTTCTCCCAGTCCTTAAGATTTGGTTCCCTTACTTCCAGTCCCAGTTTAACCATAATTTTCTTTTCTAATTCCTGTTTATGTAATACCATAGGGATTTCGTAAACGGATGGTAAATCCGGGCTGGAAATAATATCTTCTTTATGCATATTGCAGAAAAGGGCGAGTCTGTCTTTTCTTCTTTGGTCCAAATATTTCTCACCGCGGGTAATGACAAAATCGGGTTGAATTCCCATCGAGTTTAAGGTTCTCACCGAAAGCTGCGCCGGTTTAGTTTTTGGTTCACCCAAATGTCCGGGGGTCGGAACGTAGCTGACATGTACATGTAGTACGTCGTGCGGTTTTTTTAATGTCATCATGCGCGAGGCTTCATAATAAAATACATTTTGGTATTCCCCGGCTGTTCCGCCCAGCTCAATCATCACAATATCGGCTCCGGTTTTTCTGCCTAAACCCTCGACACGGGAAATGATCTCATCGGTAATATAAGGAATTGCCTCAACGTCTTCGCCGTTATACTCAAATCTTCTTTCTCGGTCAATAACGGTTTGATAGATGTTTCCCATAGTGACAAAATTATCTTTGCCCATGTTCTCATCTAAAAATTTTTCGTAAGTCCCAATATCCATGTCGGCTTCGGTGCCATCTTCACAAAGGAATGGATCGCCATGCTCGATTGGGTTAATGGTACCGGCGTCCAAATTGAGGTAATTTTCAAATTTTAATGGGACCACGTTATACCCGGCAGATTGAAGTAAAAACGCGATAGAAGCCGATGTGGTGCCTTTACCGATGCCTGAAATGACTCCTCCGGAGACAAAGATGTATTTCGTAGACTGTGTATTCGATTTATTAGTGGGCACGACTTATATTATCAAAAGTTTTACAAATCGTCAATAAGAAAATGCAATAGTGATGGTTAGACACTTGTCAATAATGTGAATACGAAATCCGAATTCCAATCATGACGACCTTCAGAGCGGGATACGAGAATCGAACTCGCGTCTCCACCTTGGGAAGGTAGCATACTACCATTGTACTAATCCCGCATTGCTAAACTGACGTTCAGCTTACGTTAATTATACAACAATTTTAACGGTAGTTATCTTGGGATTATCAGTACGTTTCCCGAAAAAATCAAGTCAGGATTGGCAAGATTATTAGCTTTTGCAATTTCCGTCCATTTGTATCCGTCCCCATAGGCTCTAACAGCAATGCTCCAAAGATAATCACCTTTTACAACAGTATAGGAAGTTCCTGTAATTGGGTTTGGTTGTATAGCCTGATTATTTTGTATAGTTATGATCCTCGGTTTTACATCCGGAATGACTAAAACTGTTCCAACAGATACCACATTTGGGTTTGTCAGTTTATTGGCACTAGCTATATCTACCCAGTTATATCCTGATCCATACATTTTCTCAGCGATTGACCAAAGATAATCTCCCGATTTTACAGTATAGGATTTTGGCATTGTTAAGTTGACAACTTCTTCATTAGAAATGGTTGAAGTTGATTCAGCCGCTTTCCTTGAACTGCTCTTTGATTGTAAAAAAGAGAAAATTAGAACAAACGCAACTACCACCACAGCCACACCTAAGAACAAACTGGCGTAGGATTCTCCCCATTTTATCTGCGAAAAGAATCCTCGTACACCATTACTTGCAGATGGTTTTATAGATTTAGCGGCAGCTTTCCTCGTTATTTTTCTTGGCATTTAATTAATCCTCCTTTCCAGGCAGAGATTCTGTGGACAGATGTTATTTTTGTCTTGGGCGGGTTCGTCCGCTAACGCCTAAGCGTAGCGATGACGAGCGGGGTGAACGGGACTCGAACCCGCGACCTCTTCCGTGACAGGGAAGCGCTCTAACCAAACTGAGCTACCACCCCAAAACTTACCGTATCCTAACAAATTATTAATACCTAGTCAATGCTTTACATTTTCTATATAACATATTTCGGTTCGTTTAATTCTTCAATTTCATTCAGTCTTTGGCTTGGCTCAGTCCTTCAGATTTTCGCGAGATTTTGTTTGGTAATCTGGTTAACTTGTACCATAAGCACATAAGTGCTATGCTTTTTTTTGCGATGACTAACCAAGAACTTTCCAAGCTATTCCGAAATGTTGCAGCCGCATACACGATTAAAAATGAGCAAAAATTTCGCTTTCAGATTATCGCCTATTTAAATGCGGCAGAAACAATTAATAGTCTTACCAAAGAAGTTAGTGATTATTATAAAGAAAATAAACTTGCCGAAATTCCCGGAATTGGTGTAACCTTACGCTTAAGGCTTCAAGAGTTATTCAAAAAAGGAGAGGTTCCTCATTTTAAATGGGCTTTGAAAGGTATTCCCGAGGCGGTTTTTCCGCTTTTGGATGTTCCGACCTTTGGCCCCAAAAAAGCTTACAAATTAACCAAAGAATTCAAGCTAAATAATCCAAAGACTGTTTTAGACGATTTGGAAAAAGTAGCCAAGAGCGGAAAAATTGCAGCATTGAAGGGTTTTGGGGAAAAATCTCAACAGGATATTTTACAAGCGATTAGTGAATTTAGGCAAGGTGCGGGAAAACTTAGCCGCATGACTCTCCCCTATGCCCAGGAAATTGCCGATAAGCTTGTTACTTACATGAGAGGGTCTAAAGATGTGATTAAGGTTGTGCCATTAGGCAGCCTAAGGCGTCAGGTGGAAACAGTCGGTGATATCGATTTGGCAGTTGCCTCTGAAAATCCAAAACAGGTCTTAAACCATTTTGTTTCTTATCCGTATCTGGAAAGGATAATTGAAAAGGGAGAGGTTTCGGCCTCGATTCTTACCTCGGGTGGAAAACAAGTCGATCTTTTAATTCAACCGCCTGAAGCGTTTGGCTCCCTGCTACAACATTTTACCGGTAGCAAAAACCACAATGTCCACTTAAGGGAATTTGCCTTAAAAAAAGGGTTATCTTTATCGGAATATGGAATTAAACGGCTCAGAGTTTCCGGTCAACCGCTTCAGCAGTATTCATCGGAAGAAAGTTTTTATCAGGCAATCGGGCTACAGTGGATACCCCCCGAAATCAGGGAAGATAAAGGAGAAATCGAGTTAGCAGCCAAAAACGCTTTACCGGAATTGGTTGCTCTTGCAGATATTAAGGGAGATTTACACTTACATTCAAATTATCCGATTGAACCAAGTCATGATCTTGGCCAGAATAGTTTTCTGGAAATGATTAACAAAGCTTTGGAGCTAAAATACGAATATCTCGGTTTTTCCGAACACAATCCAAGCATCTCAAAACATTCCCCGGAAAAAATATACGAAATTGTGCAAAAACGCAACGAAATAATTGAACAAATAATATCGAATACAAAAGATATTCGCGTATTTAAATTGCTCGAAACTGATATTTTACCCAATGGTGATTTAGCGATTGATAGTAAAACACTTGAGCTTTTGGACGCCACCATTGTTTCTATCCACAGCGTTTTTAATCTGAGTAAAGAGAAGATGACTAAGCGTGTCTTGTCCGGACTTTCGCATAAAAAAGCCAAAATTCTGGCTCATCCGACAGGCAGGCTGTTAAATGACAGGCCGGGGTACGAGCTTGACTGGGAGAAGGTTTTTGATTTTTGCAAAACGTACGACAAGGCCTTAGAAATAAACAGCTGGCCCGATAGGTTAGACCTCCCCGACTCTTTAGTGAAATTAGCCGGTGAGTCAGGAGTAAAAATGGTAATTAACACCGACAGTCATGTCGCAGCACAAATGGAGTTGATGCGTTATGGGGTGTCGGTTGCCAGACGCGGTTTTGCCACAAAACATGACATCTTAAATACATTATCGTATAATAATTTTATAGATTGGTTAAAAAAATAGAGAGGAGGTGTCACATATGAACATGATAATTTTAGTGGTGGTAGTGTTGGCAATTGTTGGATTTTGCTGGTATTTATATAACAGCATTATCGTGGCAAAAGTGAGGGTGTCTGAAGCCTTCTCGCAAATTGACGTCCAGTTAAAAAGAAGGACGGACTTAATTCCAAACTTAGTCGAAACAGTGAAAGGTTATGCCAAACACGAAAAAGAACTGTTTGAAAAAGTTACTCAGGATCGAGCAAACCTGGTTGCGGCTAAAGGCGCTCAAGAAAAAGCTGATGCGAATAATCAGCTTAGCCAAACGCTGAAGTCAATTTTTGCAGTTGCCGAAAATTATCCGGACTTAAAAGCCAGCCAAAATTTTATGGAACTTCAGGAAGAAATTTCCGATACGGAAGACAAAATCGCTTATGCCAGACAGTTCTATAATACTAACGTCTTGGATTACAATACAAAGCTTAAAGTTTTTCCTAACGTAATATTTGCAAGGCTATTTAATTTTCAGGATGCAGAGTTTTTTGGCACAACCGACGAAGAAAAACAACCGGTTGAAGTTAAATTTTAGGCTATGAATATCTATTCGGCCATTTCTGCGAATAAGAATAAAACGTGGTTAATTATGTTGTTGTTTGTATTGGTAATAACAACAGTGGTTTATGTATTTAGCAAAGCGTTAGGTTACGGGTTAGGATTTGCGGGCATAGCACTGATACTTGCCGGAATAATGAGCATTAGCAGCTATTATTATTCCGACAAAATAGTTTTAGCCACCTCTGGCGCTTCGGAAATACAAAAATCTGATAATCCGGAACTGTTTAGAATTGTGGAGAATTTGTGTATTGGAGACGGGTTGCCAATGCCAAAAATTTACGTAATAAACGATCCGTCTCCAAATGCTTTTGCCACCGGCAGAGATCCCAAACATTCTGTAGTTTGTGTCACCAGCGGAATTCTGGCAATTTTGGATAAAACCGAGCTTGAGGGTGTAATCGCCCATGAGCTTTCTCATGTTAAAAATTTTGACATCAGGTTAATGGGAATCGTCGCGATTCTAGTTGGTTTTATTGCCATTGCCGCGAATCTGTTCATGAACCAACTTTGGTGGGGTGGAATAGGCAGAGACAGGGATGATAGGAATGGCAATCTTCAGGGTTTATTCTTGATTATTGGAATTATCTTGGCAATATTATCTCCAATAGCCGCTACCTTAATTCAATTGTCCGTTTCAAGAAAACGGGAATTCTTAGCCGATGCCTCCGGAGCACTATTGACCAGATATCCTGAAGGTTTGGCCAGCGCTTTGGAAAAACTGGCCAATGATCCGCACACACTTAAATCGGCCAGCAATGCCACTGCACATTTATTTATCGTTAATCCGTTTAAGGGAAAAGAAACTAAGCAATGGTTTACTTCACTTTTTGATACTCATCCTCCGATTGAAGAAAGAATAAAAATCCTTCGTTCAATGTAAAAATGAATTTCTTAATTTTAGTCTTTGGAAAGTGCTTGTCTAAATTTAGTAGCATACTTAACCTTGGTCACGGTTCGACCTGGCCCGGACATCTTGCGCTAAAGTTCAACTCAAATTTTATCACCGATTTACTTAAAGAATCAAAAACAAAAATAATTTTAGTTACCGGCACAAACGGTAAAACCACTACCGCAAAACTATTGCAGACAATACTTGAGGAAAACGGGAAAAAAGTGTTTATAAATTATTCCGGAGCAAATCTCCTAAACGGAATCGCCTCGGCAATTATTATGCGAAGCAGTCTTAACGGTAACTTAAATTCGGATTACGCAATTTTTGAAGTGGATGAAAATACGCTACCGTTATTTTTGGCAAAAATCGAACCGGATTATCTTATCGGGTTAAATCTTTTCCGAGACCAACTGGACAGATATGGAGAAGTAAATACCATTGCTCAGAACTGGAAAAGAGCGTACCAATCCTTAAAAAAAACCGTCCTTATTTTAAACGCAGATGACCCACAGATTGCTTACTTGGGTAATCAGTTAAATGCTAAAGTGTATTATTTTGGCTTGAACGATAAACGGTTTGCAACAGTAATCAAACAGCAGACGGCAGATTCGCTGCTGTGTCCAAAGTGCGGTGCGCCACTCCATTTCGAAGTGATTTACTTTTCACATCTTGGCAAATGGAAGTGTCTTGCATGCGGTTTAGAAAGACCAAATCTATCTTTGCAAGAATTCGGGTATTATCCCCTTTTTGGTACTTACGCCATCTACGACACATTAGCTGCTGTCTTAACGGCTCAAATGATAGGTTTAAGCGAAAAACAAATCATTGAAAGCTTAAAAGTATTTCAGCCGGCCTTCGGAAGACAGGAAATAATGGTGGTTGAAAATAAAAAAATTCAACTGTTTTTGTCTAAAAACCCCACCAGCTTTAACGAATCTTTAAAAACTATCAACAGTCATTATCCTAAAAATCTTTTGCTTGTGTTAAATGACCGCATCCCTGACGGCACGGATGTTTCCTGGATTTGGGACATTGATTTTGAAAGACTATTAAACGATAAAATAAATCTTTATCTGGCCGGAGATAGAGTTTACGACTTGGCGTTAAGAATTAAATACATTGATCAAAAATCAAAAATCAAAAATCAAAAATCTACTTATCGAATTTTCGAGGACTTAAAGGACGCAATTCAAACGTCACTAAATAATACTGATTTAAGTGAAACTCTTTACGTTCTTCCTACATATTCTGCAATGTTAGAAGTGAGAAAAATCTTGACCGGTAAAAAAATATTATGACAAATCAATCTTTAGCAATCGGTTGGTTATATCCCGAGCTGATGAGCACTTATGGTGACCATGGGAATGTAATCGTATTACAAAAAAGATGTGAGTGGAGAAATATACACCCGGATATTTTGGAACTTAACGTCGGTTTCTCAGATGCAGATTTAAAAAAATGCGATATTTTACTGATGGGAGGAGCTCAGGACAAACAGCAGGAGGCTGTAGCCAAGGACTTGTTGAAAAAAAAAGAGACGCTGCAGCAGATGATTGAGTCTGGAATTCCGGGTCTTTATATCTGCGGTGCTTATCAGTTTTTAGGAAATTATTATAAAGAAGCCAACGGAAATATGATCAAGGGTTTGGGGATATTTGACCTTTACACCGTCAACCCGGGAGAAAATGCGCAAAGATTGATTGGGAATATGGTATTTGACAGCAACATTTTTGGGAAAATCGTCGGCTTTGAAAATCATGGTGGAAGAACATATCTTGGCAAAAACACTCAAGAATTTGGAAAAGTTAGCAAAGGCTTTGGGAATAATGGTGAGGATGGCACGGAAGGGGCAATGCTCAAAAACAGTATTGGCACATATTCGCATGGACCGATTCTGCCTAAAAACCCTTTAGTTGCTGATTACCTGATAAAAAAAGCCTTGGAAATTAAATATAATCAACAAATTGAGCTGGATAAACTGGATGACACTTTTGCACAAAAAGCCAGATTGGCAATTGCCAAGAGACTCTCGGTTAGAATATAATAATTCAAATGAAAATAGATGTTTTACACATCGCAAAATTGGCAAATTTGCCTCTTAAAAAAGAAGAAATAGACAAGTACGAAAAGCAACTATCCTCAATTCTTGAATACATCAAAAAACTGCAAAAAATTAATACCGAAAATATGGTGGAAACAAGCCAAGTGACGAATTTGGAAAACGTGGCTAGAGAAGACAAAGCTTGTCCATCTTTATCGCAAGATGAAGCCTTGTCAAACGCTAAATCAAAACAAAACGGTTCGTTTAAGGTAAAAGTAATTTTAGAACAATGAAATTAAATTCTTTAACAATTAAAAAAGCCAGACACGGTTTAAAAACCAGAGAATTTTCTTCAGAAGAATTGGTCAAGGCCTGTCTTAACCAGATAAAGCATACCAATTTAAACGCTTTTATTACTGTTTGTGACAAAGAAGCATTAGAAAAGTCAAAAGAGGCAGACAAACTCATTCGGAACGGACAGGATTCACCGCTCTTAGGTATTCCTATCGCCGCCAAAGATATTTTTTGCACGCAAGGAATAAGAACTACCGCTGGATCAAAAGTTTTAGATGACTATATTCCGCAATATGACGCTACGGTGGTTGAAAAATTAAAATCCGCCGGAGCAATTATTATCGGCAAAACCAATTGTGATGCTTGGGCGCATGGTTCAAGCGGAGAAAACTCGGATTTCGGTCCAAGCAAAAACCCCTGGAACGAGGAATATGTGCCGGGTGGTTCAAGTAGTGGTTCTGCGGTCAGTGTTGCTTCCGGTATGGCAATTGCCGCCACTGGGACCGATACCGGCGGTTCAATCAGATTGCCGGCAAGTTTTACCAATACGGTGGGGCTAAAGCCCACTTACGGTAGGGTCAGCCGCTACGGAATAATTGCCATGGCATCTTCTCTTGATACGATCGGACATTTTACCAAAACAGTCGAAGACAGCGCAATTTTTCTAAAAGTGACAGCCGGGCAGGATAAAAATGATGCTACTACCCCGCCGCAAGCTGTTCCGGATTATGAAAAAACGTTTTCCGGAGATATCAAAGGCATAAAAATTGGCGTTCCGAAAGAATACTTTACTGAAGGTTTGGACAAAAGAATAAAAACCAATATCGAAAACGTAATCAAATTTTATGCAGAAAACGGGGCTAAAATTGAAGAAATTTCACTGCCTTATACCGACAGTGCGATTGCCTGCTATTACATTTTACAGCCGGCAGAAGTTTCGTCTAATTTAGCCAGATATGATGGAATCAGATATGGCAACACGCGAGAAAATTTTGGAGACGAGGCCAAAAGGAGAGTTATGCTTGGTACTTTTACTTTGTCTGTTGGTTATTATGACGCTTATTATAAAAAGGCGATGAAAATCCGCACCTTAATTTTAAAAGATTTCGACAATGCTTTCCAGAAAGTGGATGCGATAATCGCTCCGACTTCTCCAACTCTTCCTTGGAAACTCGGAGAGAAAGTGGACGATCCATTGGCAATGTATTTGTCTGACGTTTTTACGGTTACAGCCAACATCGCCGGCATTCCGGGACTGGCTGTCCCAAGCGGTTTTATCGACGGATTACCGGTCGGTATGCAAATTTTAGGTCCGCATTTTTCGGAGAATTTGTTATTTAGACTTGGCAACGCGTTTGAAAAAGCGCACGATTTTTATTTAAAAACGCCTTATGAACTATAGAGTAATTATCGGTCTAGAAGTACACGTGGAGCTTAAAACAAAATCGAAAATGTTTTGCAGTTGCTCGGCAGATTATTTCGGACAACAGCCGAATACGCATACCTGTCCTGTCTGCTTGGGACTTCCCGGAGCACTGCCTGTACCTAACCAACAGGCCCTTCAATGGTGCGTCCAGATCGGGCAGGCACTGAATTGCAATATTCCATTATTCTCGAAATTTGACCGTAAAAATTACTTTTACCCGGATTTGCCTAAAGGCTACCAAATTTCCCAGTATGACCAGCCATTTTGCTTGAGCGGCCATATAGATGTCAATGGAAAGACGTTTGGCATTACCAGGGTGCACATGGAAGAAGATACTGGAAAACTTACTCACGCGGGAGACTCTAGCCTGATTGATTTTAACCGCAGCGGCGTTCCTCTGGTTGAAATTGTGACCGAGCCGGATTTTGATAACGCTAAAGACGTTAAAGCTTATTTACAAAAACTCCAACAGATAGTCAGATATTTAGGAGTTTCCGACGCCGACATGGAAAAGGGTCAGATGCGTCTTGAACCAAACATTTCCGTTTCGCTGGATGTTAATTCAAAAACCCTGCCTAAATATAAAGTTGAGGTTAAAAATATAAATTCCTTCGGATTTGTTGAAAAAGCCATTAATTATGAAATCGAAAGACAACTGGAGATCTTAAGCGGTGGAAAAACTCCGGCACAGGAAACAAGAGGTTGGGATGAAGCTAAAAACGCAACAGTTTCACAAAGATTAAAAGAAAAAGCAAACGACTACCGCTACTTTCCCGAACCTGACATCCCGCCAATCAGGTGGACTAAGGAAAAAATCGCCGAATTTAAAGACCGGATTCCGGAACTTCCAGACCAAAAACTGGCAAGATTTCAAAAGGATTATGAGCTTTCCGTTTACGACGCAACAATTTTGACTGAAAATGTAACCGCTTCCGAGTATTTTGAACAGGCCGTAGTTGCCGGTGCAAAATTAATTACTCCGAAACAAATCGCAAATTACCTGATTAACAGGAAAATAAATATTGATGAGGTATTCCCGGCAAAAATAGTCGAGGAAATAGTTCAATCAAGTAAAACCGCAGACTTAAACATTGATGAACTGAAATCAATAATCAAAACAGTTGTAAATGAAAATCCGAAAATTGCCGAAGATTACAAAAAAGGCAAACAAAATGTTGTTCAATTTGCGATTGGTCAGGTAATGTACAGAATTAAAAAGAAAATTGATATAGAATTAGTCAGAAAATTAATTTTGGAGGAGCTAAAATGAGCGGAGAACCAGGAGAAGGCCCAATTCAACCAATTCCAGCGGAAACAAACGGACAAACAGCGGTAAAAACAGAAAGCCAGACACAAGAAGTACGTCACGGAAGAATTCCCTCAAAATTTGAGCGGAGAGCACAAGGAATAAGAAGAAGGCTACAGGGAACACAAGCACAATTATCCGAAACTATTAATCAACTAGAACAAACTACACAAGAAAGAAACGATGCTCTACGAACTGCCGAAACAGATCCTTTAACCGGTGGTCGAAACAGGAATTATTATGATAGAGAAATACTGGAAAGAATAGATTTAATGAGAAGATTTAATATTGGCTTTGCGGAAATAGTAATGGATTTAAACGGAACAAAATGGGTAAACGACTTTCTAGGCCATTTGGAAGGCGATGATTACATACGAGCTGCTTACAGGATTGTTAGTAAAAACATAAGAGGCGGAGATTTTGTGGCCAGAATAGGTGGCGACGAATTTGTTGTAGTACTTACTGGAACAAATGAAGATGGAGTAAGGGAGTTTTGGACAAAAGTTAATAAAGAATTCGTAAAACCCCGGAATAACGTTGGTGTGGCGGCCGGCGTAGCATTTGCAACCCCAGAGATGCTGTCGTCTCCACAATCGCATAGAGGTTCAGAAGATTCTACAACCGAGGATGCGAAGGTAAGAGATATGCTCTTTCATCAAGCGGATGAGGCTCAATCGAGAGCAAAAGTTAAAGATAGTAGAGGGGAACCACCGGACGTAACTAAAAATAGGATTGTATTTTCCGCTAATTTAGCGGCTTAATTATGGCTGATTTTGTACACCTTCACAATCATAGTGAATTTTCACTTTTAGATGGTCTTTCAAAAATACAAGACATGGCTAAACGTGCCAAAGATTTGGGTATGCAGGCCATTGCCATTACCGACCACGGCAACATGTACGGAACAATTACTTTCTACAAAACCTGCCTGGAAATGGGTATTAAGCCACTTGTCGGCGCGGAAATTTACATCAGCAAAAGAACCAGACACGATAAAGAGGCCGGAATTGATTCAGATTCGAACCATTTAGTTCTTTTAGCTAAAGACTTAAAGGGTTACAAAAATTTAATGAAAATTATTTCAATTGCCGGGTTGGAAGGCTATTATTATAAACCACGCACCGATATGCAGCTACTGCGTGAATATCACGAAGGATTAATTTGTCTGTCGGCCTGTCTTGGCGGGTTTATCTCCGAACCACTAATGAATAATCAAGCCGACACAGCCGAAAAAAGAGCCAAAGAATTAAATGAAATATTCGGACAAAACCATTTTTACTTGGAACTGCAAAAACATCTCAACATGCCCGAGCAAGACGTTCTCAATACTAAGTTAATTGAGCTTTCCAGAAAATTAGGCATTCCGCTGGTTGCAACAAACGACAACCATTACGTCCATGCTGCTGATGCAGAAGCTCAAGAGGCTTTACTTTGTATCCAAACCCAAACTACGGTTGACACAAAAGGCAGAAAACTGTCAATGATCTCTTCACCGGACTTCTATATCAAGACCCAGGAAGAAATGACCGGACTGTTTGTGCAAATACCCGAAGCGGTTGAAAATACTGTCAAGATAGCCCAAATGTGCAATCTGGAAATACCTTTAGGGAAGTGGATTATGCCAAAACTGGACGTGCCGGCGGGAAAAACTCCGGCAGATTATATCCAGGAAAAAGTTAAGCAGGGGTTAAAAGTAAGATACAAAACAGTGACCAAGGAAATCAGCGACAGGGCAGAATACGAGCTTTCCATTATTCTTAAAAAGGGATATGAAACCTACATTTTGATTGTGGCCGATTTTGTCAATTGGGCCAAAGCACAGGGAATAACTGTTGGTCCGGGTAGGGGCTCCAATGCCGGTTCAATTGTCTCTTACGCTTTATTCATTTCGGATATTGATCCGTTATTTTTTAAGTTGCCTTTTGAGCGTTTTTTAAATCCGATGCGGCCTTCCCCGCCGGATATTGATTTGGATTTTGCCGATAACCGGCGTGATGAGGTTATCGAATATGTCACCGAAAAATACGGCCGGGATAAAGTTGCCCAGATAATTACTTTTGGGACTATGGAAGCACGGGGCTCGGTTAGAGATATCGGTCGAGTATTGGGTTTTCCTTACGCCATCCCCGACCGAATCTCCAAAATGATTCCACCGGGATGGCAGGGCCATGCCATGACTATCGATAAAGCATTAGAGCAAAGTCCGGAGTTAAAAATAGCCTATTCGATGGAAGACGACACCCGAAGAATTCTTGATTTAGCCAGGAAAGTGGAAGGTGTGGCCCGACATGCCTCTGTGCATGCGGCCGGTGTAGTTATCGCCGATAAGGAAATTACCGAATATACTCCCCTGCAAAGAGAAACAAACGGTGACAAGATAATCACCCAGTATGATATGTATTCAATCGGCGAAGACGGAGTTGGCTTATTAAAAATTGACTTTTTAGGCCTGCGGAATTTAACCATTATTCAGGAGGCCTTAAAATTTATTGAAGTTAACCAGGGTAAAAATATTGATTTTTCGACTATTACTTTTGATGATGCAAAAACCTACGAATTATTAGCTTCGGGTGAAACTACCGGCATTTTTCAGCTTGAGTCTCCGGGAATGCGAAGATATATTAAAGAATTAAAACCAACCACAATTTTCGACCTTCAAGCCATGGTGGCTTTATACCGGCCGGGTCCGATGGCCAACATTCCCGAATTTATTAAACGCAAAAATAATCCGAAACTGATTAAGTACCCGGATCCACGACTGGAGGACGTTCTCAAGGAATCCTACGGAATAATTACATTTCAGGACGATCTGTTACTGACGGCGATTAGAGTGGCCGGCTATTCCTGGCTTGAAGCAGACAAACTGAGAAAAGCCGTTGGTAAGAAAATTCAGTCGGAAATGAAAAAAGAGCATGACCATTTTGTCCAGGGTTGTGTTGGGAATGGTATGCGAAAGGAGAAAGCCGAAAGCCTATGGAATTTATTTGAGCCTTTTGCCGGTTATGGATTCGGGAAAGCTCACGCCGCTTGTTATGCCACAATTGCTTTTCGTACCGCTTATCTTAAGGCGCACTTTCCGGTCGAGTTTATGACGGCTCTCTTAACTGCCGAATCTAGGGGGACAACCGGCCCGGCCAAAAACGAAAAAATTGCCCAAGCGGTTGCCGAGTGTAAAAGGCTAAAAGTTCCAGTTTTACCACCGGATATTAACCGCTCGGGAAATGAGTTTACTATCGAAGACCGTACAAAAATCAGATTCGGGTTGTCCGCGATTAAAAATGTCGGAGATGCTGCTATCAATAATATTCTCGAAAACAGAGATAAAGGTGATTTTAAAATCTTTGAAGATTTCTGTCAAAGAGTTGACCTTGGAACAATTAATAAAAAGACGATGGAGAGTTTGATTAAAGCCGGAGCAATGGATTTATTCGGAAAGCGTGCGCAACTATTGATTAATTTTCCGGAGATTGTCGATAATTCAAACAGGAAGAAAAAACAAAACACACAAGGACAAGTTTCCCTTTTTGGTGATGAAGAGCCAATCAATCAGCATAAAGTAATGACAACCGATTTTGAAGATTTTACGCCAAACGAAAAACTGGCTTTTGAAAAAGAATTTTTAGGACTCTATTTGACTGCGCACCCGCAAATGGACAATTTACTAAAAATACGCTCAGAAATTACCCACGATTTAGAACTTCTCGAGGAAGAGAAGGAGCAATCTTTTGTCATCGTCGGCGGAATTATCGAAGCAGTCAGAAGAATATTCACCAAAAAATCAGGTAAGGAAATGGCTTTTGTGACCATTGCCAATGAGAACGGTGTGACTCTTGAGTGCGTAGTGTTTCCGAGAATTTTTGATCTTTATAAAAGCTTACTGACTAAAGAAAGCGTAGTTTTAATTACCGGAAAAATTGATTCAAAAAACGACAAACCGGTAATTATTGTCGATAAAATTCAAAGTTTTTCCAATTTTTCTTCTTGACTTAAATAAATTTAGCCTTTAAAATAAAAAGCAATGGTTTCATTCGCAGCAGAACCCATTTTTCGATTGGGTTTTTTTAATGTTACAAACGCTTTTTTGGATACCCTATTTGTTGATGGTCTTTTAATCGGGTTAATTGTAGTAATGAACAAAAAAATCTCCCTAATTCCGGGTAAATTACAAAACATGGTTGAAATGGCGGTTGAATCACTGTATGAGATTACTGAATCGGTGGCCGGCGAAAGAGCTTCCGCTATTTTTCCCTATTTAATGAGTTTTTTTCTGTTTATTTTGCTGGCTAATTGGTCAGGACTAATTCCGGGAATATCTGCAATAGGACTTAAGGAAGGACATACCATTATTCCTTTCCTGCGGCCTGCTACCAGCGACCTCAATACAACTTTAGGCTTGGCACTTATTTCACTGACAGCCACACATGTAATGAGTATCAGAGTTACCGGCATTAAAGATTACTTAAGCAGATTTATTTCCCTAAATCCGATTAACCTTTACGTCGGAATTCTCGAGCTTGTCGGAGAAGTAACAAAAGTTATTTCTCTTTCATTCCGACTTTTCGGTAATATTTTTGCCGGCGAAGTGGTCTTGGGGACAGTCTCGACGATTTTTGCTTTTCTTTTTCCCCTTCCCTTTTTAATGCTTGAGGTGGTAGTCGGACTGGTCCAGGCTTTGGTCTTTTCAATGTTGACAATGGCATTTATGGCACTCTTAACCACTCCCCACCATCATCAAGAAGCAAAGGAGGTGAGTAGAGTATGACATTTAGTGTTTCAGGCGGTTTAATTATCGCTATTGGAGGTCAGATGGCCGCTTTGGCCATCGGATTAATCGGAGCTAAGGCTGTAGAAGCAATTGGAAGAAATCCAGAAGCATCCGGAAAAGTCTTACCAATAATGCTTTTAGGTATGGCGTTTGCAGAGGCGATTGCAATCTATTCGTTAATTTTCGCTTTCATAAAGTAAGCATATGGATATTTTGAAAAATTTTGGAGTCGACCCGGTGCTTTTGGTCGCCCAAATAGTAAATTTCCTAATCATATTCTACTTGCTTAAAAGATTTTTATACAAACCCGTCTTAGGGATGCTTAAGAAACGGGAAGATAAAATTGCCCAAGGGCTTAAACAAGCTGAAGAAGCCAGGGTTGCCTTAGAAAAGACACTTGAAGAAGAGAAAAAAATCCTCAGTAAGGCACAGGATCAAGCAAAGATACTTATTGAGGAATCGAGGGCTCAAGCGACCGAAGTTGCGAAGAAAATCGAAGATGATACCAAAAAACAAGCCGAAAGAATACTTTTAGAAGCAAAAGAACAAATCAATCAGGAGGCTAAAAAAACCGAGACTAGGTTAGCGGAGAAAGTGAGTGTTTTGGCCGAAGATATGCTCGTAAAATCATTGGAAGGTTTTTTTGGAGAAAAAGAACAACGACAAATTGCTAATAAGGCAATTAAACAAATTAAGAAATAAATGACAAAGAAACAAATAAAAAATTTAGTTGTGGCAAGCTATAACAGGAATATGCTTGATGCAAAGAAGGTCAAAAGAATTGTCAATTTACTCTCAAGGGCAGACTTAAAAGAGTATATTAAAGGCATCAAGGCTTTTGAAGACAGCAAAAAGCTTACGATTTTTGCCCCAAGCCTTTCCACGGCAAAGGTACTAAAACAACAGCTAGCGAAGTTATTTCCCAATAAAACCATTGTGGACAGAGAAGACAGGACACTTCTGGCCGGTGTCAAAATAATCGATAACGACGATGTCTATGATTTTAACCTTAGAAATAATTTACAAAATTTAGTATTATATATCAGTCAATAAATGAAAGATTCTGAAGAAATAATTAAACAGTTGGAAGAAAAACTATCCGGTTTTAGCCTGGATACCACAGCTAAGAACGTCGGGACTGTCCTTAAAAATACCGACGGAGTGATTGTTGCATCCGGATTATCAAAGGCAATGATGTCAGAACTGGTTGAGTTTAGTAACGGCTCTCAAGGAGTCGTTTTAAATCTTGACGAAGATACCGTTTCAATCATTCTTCTTGACAAGGCTGACGATATCGAAGAAGGCGCTACCGTTAAAACCACCGGAATTCTTTTAAGCATTGAGGTTTCGGAAAATTTACTTGGTCGGGTAGTTAGTCCTTTAGGTCTGCCCTTGGACAACAAACCGAAAATTAAAAACGGTAAAAAAATGCCGCTGGAAAGAATTGCCGCCGGGGTTGTGCAAAGAGAACCGGTTAACACTCCGATTAAAACCGGTATTAAAGCCATTGACGCGATGATTCCAATCGGCAGAGGTCAAAGAGAACTGATAATTGGAGATCGTGGTATCGGTAAAACCGCTATCGCCATCGACACAATAATTAACCAAAGGGAAATCAATAAAACTAAGGGAACAAAACCGGTTTACTGTGTTTATGTTGCCATCGGCCAAAAACAAAGTACCATTGCCCAGGTAATTGAAAAGCTTAAGGAAACCGGAGCGCTTGAATACACGGTTATCGTGGTTGCCTCGGCATCAGACCCAGCGGCCTTACAATATTTGGCCCCATACGCCGGAGTGGCAATTGCGGAATATTTTATGGAAAAAGGCGAAGACGTTTTGGTTGTTTACGATGATTTAACCAAGCATGCTTGGGCTTACCGTCAGATTTCTTTGGTTTTAAGAAGGCCCGCCGGAAGAGAGGCCTATCCGGGAGACATTTTCTACCTTCATTCAAGGCTTTTGGAAAGAGCGGTAAAAATGAACAAAGAAAATGGTAATGGTTCAATTACAGCACTGCCGATTATCGAAACTCAAGCGAATGACCTTTCGGCTTATATTCCAACTAACGTCATTTCAATTACCGACGGGCAAATCTTTTTACAACCGGATCTTTTCAACGCCGGTGCCAGACCGGCTATTGACGCAGGTAATTCTGTCTCAAGGGTTGGAGGAGCTGCACAAACTCAGAGCATGAAATCTGTGGCCGGAAAAATGAGACTGGAAATTGCCCAATATAATAACTTAGCCGCTTTTGCCCAGTTTGGTAGTGACCTTGATGAAGCAACCGCCAAGCAGCTTGAACGAGGGAAAAGAACAATTGAAATTCTCAAACAACCGCAATATAATCCCTTGCCCGAAGCCCTAGAATATTTAAGTATCTGGGTTGTTACAAATGGTCTTCTTGATGACATAGCCATCGAAAATCTGTCAAGATTTGAAACTGAATATCATGATTTTATGAAGCGAAAGAACCAGAAAATCCTCGAAGAATTGTCAACCGGACAAAAACCAAACGAGGATTTAATCAAAAGAATCGAAAAATCGGCGCAAGAATTTAAAAAACTGTTTTCCTAAAAATCATGGCAACATTATTAACTTTAAAAAGAAGAATCAAAACGGCCGGTAATATTTCTAAGACGACCAAAGCGTTTCAAATGATTGCCGCATCGCGCCTTAAAAAAGCACAAAATGCGGCCGAAGCGTCTAAACCATATGTTGAAAAACTGGATTATCTTGCCAAAACCTTGGCTCAAAAAATTGACAAGGAGCAAATGCATGAATTCATGAAAACAAACGAAGTGAACGCCAAACTTTTAGTTGTTATTTCGCCGGATAAAGGACTTTGCGGAGGATTAGTAACGAATTTAATGAGACAAGTTTTACACTACAGCGCCAGTGGAAAAATTTATTACCTGACAATTGGTAAAAAAGCCGAACACACCATTTCTTCTTTAAATAAAGAAATTATTGCTTCTTTTCCGTTTGGCACTTCCCTACCCGATTTTGAAGTTGTCTATCCCGTTGCCAAAATAATCAACGAATATTTCTTGGGTCAGAAAGTTTCCGAAGTGATGATTCTGTCTACCAAATTTACCAGCGTATTTAGCCAAAATCCGGGGTTTAGTAATCTTCTACCGGTTAAGCTTGCTGAAGAGGTTAAAACCAGCGATATGATTACACTGTTTGAGCCAACGATTGAAGCGTTACTGCCCGACCTTTTACAACATTACCTGGAAATGGTAATATATCAAAGTTTAGTGGAAAGTTACGCTTCGGAACAAGCGTCAAGGATGATTGCCATGAAAAACGCCACCGACAACGCCCTGGACATGATTTCCGAACTTCAACTTGAGTATAACAAATCCAGGCAAGAGAAAATTACTAACGAGCTTTTGGATATTGGTGGTGGCTCACAGGGAGAAACGATATATGAGTAAAAATCAAGAAGGGATTATTATCGGAATTCAGGGACCGGTTATCAATGTCCGATTTGAAAAAGAGTCGCCTTTAGTTCATGAGGCACTCTTGATTGACCTAAGAAACGGTAAACAACTAACGCTTGAAACAGCTTCTTTAATCGGCGACAACGAAGTAAAAGCTTTGGCGATGGGGCCAACTGATGGATTGCAAAGAGGAATGAAAGTCAGAAGGACTTTCGCCCCGATTGTTGTTCCGGTCGGTGAGAGTACTTTAGGCAGGATTTTTAACGTTTTGGGCGATGCGATTGACGGAGAAAAATTCGATAAGAACCAAAAGGGCTTACGCTTTGAGCCAATCCACAAGGCCCCACCTCTCTTGTCTGATCAGGAAACCAAACCGCAAATGCTTGAGACAGGAATTAAAGTTATCGATTTGATTGCCCCATTTACTAAAGGGGGTAAAATTGCAGTTTTTGGCGGAGCAGGCGTTGGTAAAACGGTCATCATTAAAGAGCTGATCAGAAACATTGCGGCCGAATACAAAGGCCACTCTGTTTTTGCCGGAGTCGGAGAAAGAACCAGGGAGGGCAATGATCTGTGGGTGGAGATGAAGGAAGCCAAGGTTTTGGATAAAACAGTGATGGTTTTTGGGCAGATGAACGAGCCGCCTGCCAACCGGTTAAGAGTTGGCTTGACCGCTTTAACTATGGCGGAATATTTTCGGGACGTCAAAAAAGAAGACGTGTTACTTTTTATTGACAATATTTTTCGTTTTGCCCAGGCCGGTTCGGAAGTATCGGCCCTTTTGGGCAGAATGCCCTCGGCAGTTGGATATCAGCCAACTTTATCCTCGGAAATGGGTGAACTTCAGGAAAGAATCACTTCGACCAAGCAAGGATCTGTGACATCAGTCCAGGCCGTCTATGTTCCCGCAGACGATTATACTGATCCGGCGCCTGTAACAGTTTTTGCTCATTTGGACGCCACTGTGACGCTGGAAAGGTCAATTGCCGAACAGGGACTATATCCTGCCGTTGAACCGTTAACCTCAACCTCAAGAATATTAGACCCAAATGTTGTCGGTAAAGACCACTACGAGGTCGCCAGAGGCGTTCAAAGGGTTCTACAGAGGTACAAAGACCTCCAAGACATCATTGCCATCTTAGGAATTGATGAGTTGTCTGACGAAGACAAGCAAACTGTTGCCAGGGCCCGTAAAATACAAAGATTTTTGACCCAGCCGATGTTTGTCGCGGAAGTTTTTACCGGTACTCCGGGAAAATACGTTAAAATCGCCGACACCGTCAAAGGCTTTAAGGAAATTCTCGAAGGCAAACACGATAAGCTTCCCGAGCAGGCTTTCTACATGACCGGAACAATCGAAGAGGCAGTCAAAAACGCAAAATAAATTCTGCATTTTTTTATGTTAAGATCTACAATTTATCATTTCAAAAGAAAGAAAGTGCAGGATAAATGAAACTGGTATTAGAAATAATTACCCCAACCAAAGTGGTTCTTTCCGAGGAAGTTGACGAGGTAACCATTCCGACTGTCAACGGAGAAATTTCCATTCTTCCCAACCACATTGACTTACTGACAAAGGTTAAAGCTGGTGAAATGGTAATTCATAAAAACGGTAAAACCGAATTATTTGCAATTACAGGCGGATTTTTGGAGATCACAAACAATCACGTCAATATACTTGCCGATCACGCCATACACGCCGATGATATTGAGATCGCAAAGGCCGAACAAGCTAAGGAAAGAGCCGAAAAAGCGATGAAGGAAAAAGGCAGTGAGAGAGATTTTGCGATTGCCGATGCCGAATTGAGGAAATCATTGCTTGAACTGAAAGTTGCCCGCAAACACAAAGCCCGAAATCAATAATTTCCCCTATTCTTGCTCTTTGGAGTATAATTTCATAAAATAAGAACGTGCCGTTTTAGCTCAGTGGTAGAGCAACTCTTTCGTAAAGAGTAGGTCCTCGGTTCAAATCCGAGAAACGGCTCAGGATTTAGCCGGTGAGCAAATAGCAAGTTGAGCGAAGCGAAATGCTTTAGCATCGTGGGTCCAAATCCCACCTCCGGCTCCAAATGAGAAAATCCAGGCTTAGTAAAAATTTTGAAAAGCGGAGTAGAAAAACTTTATTTCTGAGTATAATTGGAATAATTATTGTCCTTTTTTTGGTTCTCCGCTTTGGTCTTGATATTTTAGTTAATTTTAGCAGTTTCATATCCGGTTCCAAAGGCTCGACAGGCACATCACAAACAAACCAAATAAACTTTATTCCGCCGCCAATCTTAAATCCGCTTGTTGCCGCCACAAACAGCGCCAATATCGTTATTACTGGTCAGGCGCTTAAAGACCAAACAATTTACCTTTATTTAAATAACAGTAATATTGACCAGACTCAGACAGACACTAACGGTGGATTCTCGTTTAACGAGGTCCTCAAAAACGGCGATAACCAGATAGAAGTTAAGGCCGAGTCCCAGGGAAAACAGAGTGACTTTTCTAATCTGTTCGACGTTGTATTAAAAAACTCCCCGCCGACTCTGGATGTTTCTTCACCTTCCGACGGACAAAAATTTGATAAAAATAGCATCGGCACCGGAAATTCCATAGTCGTCTCCGGTAAGACTGATCCCGGAGTAAGTGTAACCGTCAATGGTTTCTGGGCCGTAGTTGACGACAACAACAATTTTTCATATACACTTTCTTTGCAAGGCGGCGATAACCAAATAAAAATTATAGCCCAAGATCAAGCTGGTAATAAAACGGAGAAAGACTTAAAAGTTAACTACTCTCAGTAAAGGCCACTAAAATCCAAACCCATTCAAGGATAAAAACATAAAACAAACTGTTTATAAAAAAGCTGTTGATAGTTAAGCCTAATAAAGAAGATAGCAAAACAACGGTATATTTATTGTTCTTCAGATGCGAAAAGCCAAGAGCAAAAATCTTTGCAAGTAAGTAAACGTAAGCTAAAAATCCAATTACACCGGTTGTGGCCAACACGAAAAGAAAGCTATTATCTGTCCCTGCTGCGCCGTGTGAAGTTTCCCACACTGATCCGGTTATTATACCCAATCTGTTTCCAGCATATCTGTAAGCATTAAAACCAACCCCATAAATAGGACTATTCTGAATTAGTATTAATGCTTCTTGCACTGTTTTGACCCTTGACTCACTTGAAGCCGCTCTTAAAAAATTTGTCCCTTCTGTCTGAAATGATCTTGGGAGTATGAAAATCGAAATCAATGCTAACAGTAAAATAAGCGTAATAAACTTTTTTTTGTTTATCAAATAAAGAAATCCGACAATGGCAACTAAAAGCATTATTAAAGCGCTCCTAGAATAAGTTAAATAGAGAGTGACAAGTGTTAAAAAGGATAAAATTCCGATTGTGAAAGATTTTAGCCAGTCTCTTTTGGCTATAAATTCCCTACAGAAACTAAGCGTATAGATAAAAAACAAAGCCAGAAATGCACCGGCAAAGTTGGGGTCCAAAAAGCTGGAAAATAAACGATAGAGATGCTCATCCCATCCTAAATAGTAAAGATTTCTTAAGCCGGGATAGAAAAAATATTGAACAAAACCCAATCCGACAATTACTAGTCCGGAAAATAATAACAGCAAAGATACCATTCGCCTGAATTTCGCATCAAAATCCTTAAAAATAAAATACAAACTGGCGTAACAAACCCAACGAATTAAATAAAGCCCTGAAATTAGAAATTTATTCAAACCTAAATTTGGAAAATTTAATATTAAACAAATTAATGCAACTGCAGAAAATGCAACCAGCGGTTTAAACAACATCCCCTTTTGGATGGTCTTTTTGCTGCGTATGTGATAAACAATCCAAACTAAAATTAACGCACCCAGGAGAATATCGTTTAATGAAATCGCAACTCCATTTGCGAATCCGATTCTCCCTACTTCGGCTATCCAAAAAGAAATAATTAACAATATTGCAAATATTTTCAATAATCCCATTCTTGACCTTCTTTCGAATACAGCTTGACCTTAGTTAGTTTATTATAGTAGATTTCTTTCCAGTCTGAGAACCGGGAAGGTAGAATTGAGTTTTGGACAGCAATATAATTAAATTTGTCTCCCTTTTTTACCCACGAAGAATCAATAAACGGAAAATCCACATAGTAAAGATTATGGAAACCAAATAACAGAACACTATCAGGACTTTTGATATTTTTTTGAAAATAACCGTCAACATCATAAAAATCTCCGAATGAAAAATTCAGATTGTTGGTCAGAAATTTTGATTTCGTTTCTTGCCCTAAGACTACCGGAAGATATTTTTTATTGGCGAGTAAGCGGTAAAATATTGAAGTAATGCTTATCACAATCACTATTGCAATCAAAAAAAATTGAGCCCGATGATTTCTTAATTTAGAGATTGAGTAAGCTGCTAATATCGAAAATGCCGGAAGATAAGGCAGAATAAACCTACCGCCACCGATTCTTGGAGTTAAATACCAGAGGACTAAAGAAAAAAACGTATAAAATAAGATTGATTTCATCTTGATGTTCATTTTTTTTAAGGCTACAAGTATTAGCGGAAGCGTAATTAGATAAAGTGGAGATATTGGATCGCTTGAATAAATAAAAAGAGAGAGAAAGTCCGAAACAAAATTAAGAGGATTCGGTAACGCAAAGTTTGCACCGACAGCGGTAGTCTTGTCAAAAAATGGATAAAAAGGATTATAAGTGTTAAGGAAAGAAAAAACGAACCATGGGGCTGATGCAATAAGCGAAACTGACAAAAAAAGCAAAAAGTTTTTTAGCCTTTTAATTACTTTTTCATTTAACGGATTTAAGACCACAAACAGCAAAAGAAATATGCAAGTTGATTCCAAAGCAATAGATTTAGCGGCTATTGAGAAACCTAACATAGCACCAGAAATAATAATCCACTTGTTATTTCTTTTATCTAACCAATTAAGAAATCCCCATAAGGCCATCAGCTCAAAAAAGGTTCTGGCTAAGTCAATATAAGCCGTAATTGACTCCCAACCGACAACCAAATTGGAATAAAAAATAATTGTTGCTATTAATGAAAAATTACGCGATAAAAACTTTCTTGAAATCTTATAAATTATTAAAAGCACCAATATTCCGAACGAAAAATGTATTAACTTGGCAATTGTTTCATCCCCAAAGGCTAACCCTGCAAGATAAAGCATCTCCGTAAGTTTGGGCATATCTGAATATGAAAGTAGGCCTCCAGAAATATGGAATATCGAGTGGTTAATCAGAAAAATTTTAGGTAAAGTCAGGTGGTACCAAAGGGCATCAAAAGAAAGTTCGGGACCAAAAACGCCGATTAAATTTACTAGTCCTTGTAAAATGACCAGTGAAAATAGTACAACCGATATTTTCTGATGCTTTAAGCTTTTAACAAAATTGTCTATCTCTAATCTTTTTAAAAAAATATCCAAACCCCTGCGGTAATATATGACAATAAAAATCAGGTAAATACCAGATATTAAGTAAATAACCGGTCTATAAAGAAAACCGAACACTCCAGCCAAAAAAATTAGATATGAATAAACTGCTATAAAAATTGCTAACGAAAACATATCCCTCCCCGGCAAAGAAGATATTGAAAATATAACAACATCACTAGGATAACGAATAAGATATAAATAAAGCCCATCAACTTTTTCATTTTATTTTAAAAACGTCGGCATTATCTATTGCATAAACAAAACTAACAGTTTGATTATTTTCTAGTGCGTTTTTTACATCTGCTCCGGTTGGGGCTACCCGACCGTTAAATTTAAGACCAGTCGCATGTAAATTATCAAATTCATCGGTGTGAACAACGATATAATTCACCCCATTTTTCTTCAGTAAGTTTATGCTGTCTTGATTTGGAAAATATTTTATTAAGTACTCTACTTTGTCTTGCCAAGGGGGCGGATCAAAGCCTGCCGCACCATTAAAGGTTTTTTTAAAACTTAAAGTGCTGTAATATTCCCTTAGATTGTCATCATTATAAACCGTAAAGGTATTCCAGTTGTATATCGGAAACTCGGAAATAACAGCATTGTCCGGTAGCTTTTTAATAAAAGAATATATTTTAGGAAAATTTTCTTTTGTAGGCACTGCTTGGAAATTGTAAGGAAATTGAAATTCCCATAACACTCCGAAGCAAATTAAAATTATTACAAAAATTTTAAACAAGTAATGACTCTTCTTCAAGATATTTGAAAGATAAATTGCAATACTGACAGAAAAAGATAGTACGAACAGCATCTCCCAACGCGCGGAATTCCGCATTCCGTTAAATCCCGGCACCAGATAATAAAATAATGCGTACGGTAAGGGAATGATAAACGGGTGCTTTATAACGTGTCCACCCCATTGAAATGCCGGTCCAAGACTTAGGATAAAGCCAAAAATCCCGATTAAGATGAATATGTCAAACAAAAACCAGTTGGCGTTTCTTTTTATCAGTCGAGAGACAATTGCCAATCCACTAAGCACAAAAAAAATCAAACCAATAAACCCGCCATACGTATATGGACCTTTGTCGTGCTTATAAAAAAGCTGCATCAGTAAATTGTTGAGCCGGTCGGTAAATCCCGGGTAGAGTGTGTATTCCGGCCGGTTGGCAAATTGGATTGCATCTCGAATATCTCTGACGTAATGAAACTGATGCGAGACCAAATAATAAGGGATAACTACAGGAATAATAGCAATTAGGATGATTAATCCGATCCAAAATAGCTTTTTTAAATCCAGCTCTTTAAGCGTTGTTTTTTTCCTCAACCAATAATACGCAAATATAAATAAACAAGAAAAAACGATAAAATAACCGGGTAAAAAACTGTTATAAACTTGGCCAATCAAAAAAATCGAAAAAATTATTAGATAACGATATTGTTTCTTATCCAAAAACATTAGAAAAAACAATAATGACAAAGGAACCCAAAATATTTCTAATAATTGAATATGCATCACTTTGCTGGTCGTGTAAGGCGAAAAGGCCGCAATTGTTCCGGCCGCAATTGAGGATAAATGCTCTTTTGTGATATAAAGCGCCAAAAGATAAATGCAAAAACCAAGAGACATAAATGAAAAAATAAGGTTAAAATTGTATGCCACCGCGGGTTCATTGAACATCTTCACGGGAATAAATGCCAGCAGTGCGGCCGTCAAGAAAAAGTCCGAATAGGCAATTGTATTATGGTAAGGGTAAAAAATATTTCCATTAAAAATATTGAAAATATTACTAGTAAACGAATGGATATCCCAATTAATTATCCAGGCGATATAGACATCATCAACTTTTTCAAAGATTAAATTAGATAAATGGTATATTAGCGGATAGGTTATGTATAGTCCGCAAATGATAAAATATGTTAGCGTTAGAATAATTAGAATTGTATTTGAAGAAAGATATTTTTTTATAGCTGTTTGTTTGAATATACCCATAATTTTGCCCTAACTAGAAATGAGTGAAAACTCATTAACACTGCAAACATCAATCCTTCCACTCCATCGAGAAAGCCAAGTTTTAAAATATAATTTATAAAAAATTTGGCTTTTGGATAGAGAATGATTCTTAAAATTGAGGATTTCTCTCCGTAGGCAAATAATTCCTTTGCTCGGATTGTTGTATAAAAATTTATTTCTGTCAAAAATTCCGAAATTGTTTGATGAGGGTAATGAACAATATAATTTTCAAGACTGCCAATATTACCATTAACAATCCATTCTTCGTGAACCTTACCCTGCCATGTTCCGGCATTCTTTCTGGCTAATCTTAACAATTTAATTTTTCCTGTCTCCCCATGTGTTAGTAATTTTCCCCATATTACATCTTTTCTTGATATAACCATACCGCTAAATTGAGAGTCATGTTTTTCTTTAATCAGAAAATTATTTATTTCCTGATGAAGAATAGAGGAAACTCTTTCATCCGCATCCACGAATAAAATCCACTCATTTTTCGCTTTTGCTAGTGCAAAATTCCTTTGTCTGGAAAAATCATCTTCCAAGCTATGTTTAAGAAAATGAATTTTTTTAGAATGCAGGTTCTTTATTACTTCCTCTGTCCTGTCGGTCGAAAGATCATCAACCACAATCAATTCATCGCACCAAGCGATACTTTCCAAACAATCGATGATATTCTTCTCTTCGTTTTTGGTTAAAACTACTGCTGAGATCATTCCATAAGCATTATATCTAAATTAGCAAAAACTACCAACCGGAAGAATAAGCTTGTTTTAATTCTTTTGTTTCGAAATAATTATTTTACCATTTACTTCTGAAACTGAGATAGTTTGAGCAGTTTTTGTTGTACTTGGAGGAAAACCTTTGTACCAAAGAAGATACTCATAGTTCATCGTAAAAGTAGCAAATTGACTTCCCTCACCTTTGCCAATTAAATTGTATTTCTTTCCCTCAGCAAGTTTAATAATCATTTCTACTGCCTTACTGCGAAGCTGCAGTTCATATCCTTGAGTTGTTAAATAACTAAAATAGCTGTTTGTAGCAATGACTGTGCAGAAAATAACTAACGCTACGTAACTAAGTAATTTAATGCTCAAAAGGAAATCAAAAAATATGGCAATTGTCAGTATCGCAAATGGGAAAATTATTGGTAGGTATGCATCTGAAGGAGACTGATTTATTAGTACTCCAAATAATGAAATTAGCAAAAGAAAAATTAGAACAAAATTGCCAGATCTAATTTCCAGTTTTTTAATACACAAATATAAAAGATAAATTACGCTAAGGCCAAATATTAACCCTGAAAGTATTAGACTATACTCAAATATCATTCCTTGTAAATTTAACAAAAGAAACTTTAAGATAATCCCAAAGTTGTGCATAAAATTCCCCGATTGGTTATTTATAAGTATTCTAAACGGTTTATAAATAACCCATCCCAAAAATACTACCGTTTGTTTAAATCCATGGGAAAAATCATAAATTATGACCGGGGCCATTGGCACAAGTATGGCAATTACAGACATCATAATAACTGTTTTATTCAAAGTTTTTTTAAACCAAGACGTTTTTCTAAAATAGCCATAAAGTAATAAAATAACAAATGCAAAAAATACTGTAAATGTTGCCAGTTCAAGATTGTATAAAATTGCTATCAAAAATAATATTAATGGAAAATATTTAACATTTCCGTTTACCCACTTAAATAAACAGTAAAAATATAACAAACCAAAGAAGGGAATTGGACTTGGATCGAAGGGCATTCTGTCAAAATAAACAATTAGAGGAGAGGCTGCATACAGCAAAGCAGCAATCACACCAACTCTTTTTGAAAAGATCTCCGAGCCAAATTTGTAAGTTAAGATCACCGTGGCCGTCCCAAATATAGCTGTTAAATAAGCCCCAGAAAGCGGATTAAACTTAAAAATATACAGAAAGATAGACAACATGTAGGTCCAGAGCGGTCCTTGATGAAGCCAGGTGTGGCTAGAAGTAATTCCTACTAAAGGGATATGAACATTCAATAATAAATCCCTGGCAGAAAGATAAAACCAGCCCTGATCCCCAATAAACACCATGCTTTGCGATAGATTGTAAGTTCTTAGAATAAATGAAAAAATAGTGACTAGAGCGATGAAAACATTAAACTTATTAATTCTTAAAATTGTTTCCGTCAGTAATGCTTTTATTAACCCGAAGTTAGTTTTAAAATAATTAAAACGACTTGCCTTAAACACTTGTTCTCTATTTTTGAGTTGCGCCGTACTTGCTCCCCAGCGATGAATTAATTTTACGTTTGAATCGATAACAATATTTAGCCCGAGGTGCCTAATTCTTTTGCACAGGTCAAATTCCTCAAAATACAAAAAAAAACTTTCGTCAAACCCGCTCACGCGATTAAATACTTCTTTGCTGATTATAAATGCTGTGCCTGGGCAAACATCAACCTGCCTTAATCCGTCCTTATTCGATTTGTGAATGTAATAATTTTGATTAATACCAAAGAGTGACAATAGTTTACCAACGAATGAAAGGTTTAAGATTGCTCTTAGCGGAGTCAGTTCCCTTGTTCCCTGAAGCGGATATTCCTTTTTATTCTCATCCAACAATACGGGGGCTACAATTGCTGTTTTCTTACTTTTAACAATAGACCGATATAAATCATCGATAGTGTTACCGACTATCTCAGTATCCGGGTTTAAAAAAAACAGATACTTCCCTTTTGCCAGCTTTGCTCCCAGATTATTGGCTGCACCAAAACCTAAGTTATGCTGGCTTTTTACGTACTTTACTTTGGAAAACCGATTCGATAAATCGGTGCTAATGTTATCCTGGTCATCATTGTCAACCACAATCACTTCAAAGCTGACCTGTGGTTTTGAATCAAATATCGATTTTAGGCATTTGAACAATTCTTTTTTGACTTTATAATGAACGATAATTATTGAAAGATTAACCATACTATTTTTTAATTTTTTAAATATTCCCTAAGGATTTTTTCCAGTTTAGCCCCATTTAATTTCCATGTCCAGTTTTTCAGAATATTTTTCCTGCATTCTTTGCTCATTTTATCCAACATGAGAGGATTATCAAGTAAGTATTCTATTTTTTGGAGTATTTTTCGATAGTCTCTAATGACAAGGTATCCTGTTTTACCGTCTATAATCGATTCTTTGTATCCCCCTTCATACACTGCAATAACCGGAACTCCACACGCCATGGCTTCTAAAGGAATAAGACCAAAAGGTTCGTTATAAGACAATGCCAGTGCTATTTTTGACTTAGAATACAACTTACTTAGTAATCTATCATCATTTATCCACTTTCTCTCCTGAATAAGAAGAGCAATTTTAAATTTATGCGGAGTGTCAAGAATTTTTTTTAAAATCGAGTAGCCGTCCGTAAAAGCGTAAGCCCCAATATAAAGAACGTCATTATTTTTCATTACTCGTTCGGGCTTGAATGCTTCCGGATCGACGCCCATATAACATGTTTGTGCCTTTATTCGATATGTCTTAGACACATTTTCTTTCGTAAAATTAGAATTTGTCAATACATAATCCGCATGTCTTATATTGCCAGCGTCAAGTGTTTTTCTGATTAGCCTATTTATTTTTTCGTACAAGAATTTATGCTTGGGTAAGTTTTTATCTACACCCAATAGACTTTCATACGCTATCCTAAGATTTTCCTGACAATAGTAAACTTTTTTGGTCTTTATGAATCTTAGGATAAATGGTGCTTGAGTAAATTTAGAACCTTGGATAAACACTATATCGTAGTTTCCGTAATTAATTCTTTGTGCAATTTTTTTATGCAGCGCGTAAAGTTTTATTAGCTCTAGCGTATCTTTATAAAATTTTGACCTCCAATCATGACCTTTCCATACTTTCGCAGCAAACTTAAAGAAAAAAATTGAACTATAGAATTTACTTTCGCTATCATTTGATCTTTCATCAACTATAAACAGGTCAACTCTATTATTTTTTTTTAAATACTTAGAAAATTCATTGGAAGCCCTTCTAGCACCGCCGCTGTGTAATTCATGGAAAAATGCAATTTTCATCTAGATAAGCTGCTTGTTTTCTATAATCCACTTAAAAAGTTTATCCAGTCCAGAACTTACGCTTGTTTGTGGCTCCCAAGAAAAGTCTTTTTTGCATTTTCTGACATCGGATATGTATATCAACTGATCTCCCGGTCTTTGAGTTTTAAAATCTACTTTAATTTTTCTTCCAACAAACTTTTCCAACATCGGAAAAAATTCATACCAAACAGAAATCGTATTTTTCGGCCCACCACCGATATTATATATTTGCCCTTTGGTAACTTTTATTTTATCTATAGCAAGTTCATAAGCATTAACTAAGTCATCAACATACAATACGTCTCTGACCTGCTTTCCCGTGCCGTAAATCGTGATTGGTTTATTTTCTAATGCGGCGATAGTAAACCATGCAAGCCAGCCTTGGTCCTCCATCCCAAACTGGTGAGGACCATAAATACACGACTGTCTAAAAACAACTGTCCTTATCCCGTAAATCCGTGCATAATCGTGGATGTATTGGTCTGCTGCCCCTTTGCTACATCCGTACGGTGAGTAAAAATCAAGGCCGATATCCTCCGGTACTCCATAAGGCAATCTTTTGAATTCATACCTGGTTTGTTTTTCAACAATCTCATGTTCGCTTAAATTTCCATAAACCTTATTTGTTGAGCTATAAAGTAAAATAGGGTTCGACCTGGAATTTCTGGCCGCCTCCAACACGTTCAGCGTCCCTAAGGCATTTATTTCAAAGTCTTCCCTAGGATTTTCAACAGAAGTTGTGACTGCTACTTGTGCAGCCAGATGAATTACCGCGTCAGCGTCCCTAACCAAAGGAACCAATTCTTTTTTTGAATACCTGACATCACCAACCACTATTTTTAAGTTCCGCTTGAATTTACTATGCAAATACTCAAGATTGGATTTGCTTCCCAACCTTGAAAAATTGTCAAAGATGGTGACAGCCCAACCCTTTTCCAAAAAACGCAATGCCGTATTTATGCCAATAAATCCTGCTCCTCCGGTAATTACAACTTTGTTCATCTCAAAAAAATAAATTAATAACGAATTTTATCATTTTTAAAGTTATTTTTCACTTCTTATTGTTCATTGTGCAAATGTATTCCGTTGTGAATAATATATTTAACGGGAAAAAAAGTGAAAAAGGATAAAGACACGCAGTTATATTGTAAACAAGATCTTTCCATCCCAAAACAGGTTTTAGAGCTCCAGCCACTGAAATTATTTTACCCTTAAAAAAGTGCTGTTGGAATAATTTTCTTAGATAGAAAATTGTTGGTTCATTTACATGCTGAGACTTATGGAATTGATTTCGTGGATCTTTAGGCGGGGTTTGATAGTCCTTATTAAAAATCAACTTATTTATTTTTACAAGTAAAAGACTCATTGGATAGACAAAATATTTATGCGTAAAATCAAGATAAATTTTATTTGTTTCTGTATGAACAATAAGAATGCCATCCTTTTTAAGAATTCTAGAAATATTTTCCATCACAATTTCTAATTCCTCTTTATATAAGTGCTCAAAAACGTCAAATGAAATTATAGCATCAAAATAATTATCGTCAAAACTTAACTCCTTGGCATCTTGCTTATAAAACTTAACCGAATTCTTAATCTTGTTTGGCATGCTCTTCAGCGCATTTTCTGCCAGCTCTATAGCATCACTCGAATAATCTACTCCGATAACGGTTGCTCCTTTACTGGCTAAATAAAATGATACGTCACCTCTACCGCAACCCAAATCTAAAATTTTCATCCCTTTATTTATCTCAATTAAATCAAGAATTTCTTTCCATTTTTTGTTAAGCTGTTTTCCCTGTGTTTTCTTATACAGATCTGAACCCAAACAGACATTAAGGTAATAATTTTTGTCGTATATCTTTGGATTAACATGTTTCATGTGGTATTAAAGACTTTAATTAGTAAATATAGTACCATTGGAATTTCAGCAATGACGGAGATGATTGCTGCATATGCAGCGCCAAGTACACCAAAATTATATATTAGCGGTACAATCAATATACACAAAATTGTTGCTCTGACAAAAGTCATATAAGCGACATATTTTTGCTGGCTCATTGCCAGAAAAAGAGATGACGGATATCCAACTATCGATCTAAGCATCCCATACAAAACTAAAACTTTTAAGACTGTTACAGCACTTAACCACTTTGATCCAAGAAGAATCATAATAACTTCCCGTGGAAAGAAAAAAATTATCAAGCTAATAGGTATCACCACTATCGAAAGAACAAAAGTTGAATTAAGAAATACTTTTACCAGGTTTTTCTTTTCTTGGAACATTTTCGAATATAAAGGGAAGAACACCTGATTTACTACGTCTGTTATTTCCGTAACTGTAAACGTCCCTATTTTATAAGCGAGTTGGTAAATTCCAAGTGTGTAGGCACCGAGAATCCTTCCAACGAAAATATCATCTGCATTTTGACCGACATAGTTGAACAGTCCGTAAAAAGTAACCCATTTACCCTTATGAAATATCTCCGATAAATATTCTCGGTTGAAGTTAAGCTTCGGTATAGGTTTAATTAAAACAAAAGAAACAAGCAGTTCGAACAAAACTCCGGCAATCATTCCAAATACTAAGCTCAAAACCGACTTGGTTATCAACACAAGAAGAATAGAGACAAATGCATCCACAGCAAATATTAAAACTCTGAAAACAAATTCATAGTGGAATTTTAACTCTTTTTGAAAGATTATTTCCGTAGGGTTTATAAACCCTCTTATAAAAGGTACCAAGCTTAGGATTAGCAAAACCATTAAAGATTTTGGTGAGTGGAAAAAATTCGCAACAAGCGGGGATAGAATGATTAAAAGCGCGCTAATTATTATTCCCCTAACAATTGAAACCACCCAAGCAGAGTCTATATAACTGGCCAGTTCTCGTCCAGGTTGGATTAAAACAACATTAATTCCGGTTTCTGTTAAGAGTTCCATTAGAGCCAGGGACAATAGCGCTATTCCCAGTACTCCAAAATCCTGCGGGGCTAACAATCTGGCCACGATTGCAATTTTAATTACCGACAACACTCCCGCAATTATATTCAAAGACATCATCCATGACATTCCAGTCAAAGCGATTTTTCTGTAGCCCATATTAGCCTTATAAGTATAACATGAAGGTATTTAGCTTGCATTTATTTTTCGTAAACGGATATTTCGGCCGAAAAAGGGACCAAAGCGGCAATTGTAAAGTCAAAGCGATCTCTTTCTGATGGAAAATATTTAGAATCCGGCTCAAATCTTTTGACTATTTTATATCCCTCTTTTTGCAGCTTTTCCACGAGCATTACCTTATCTGATTGTAGCCAAAAATCAGACTCTAAAACATCATTTGTAACAATGACGATTTTGGGAAACTTATCTTTAAAACTAATGACCCTGTAGGAAAATTTTGGCTTCGTTTTTAATCCGTATTGTTGTGAATAGAAATCTTTTACGATTATGTCGGGTAAGAATTGGTAAATTGGAATACTTTCTATACCAATCGTAGTATTGGGTTTTATATTCTTTAAAATCCACTCTGAAGAAACAACTCTTGGATTGATATCAAACTTTAGCTTGAAATATTTGTATGATTGAAAGCTTTGTAAAGCAACAATCATTAATATTACAAATGCGATAAGTAATTTAGCCAGCATTCTTTTAACTGACAGGAGTTTAGTTAAAAACATTCCCACTGTTATTGCCATAAAAGGCAGCAATACAAGTACCCGATTTCCCAGCGCACCAATTCCTAAAGGATAGAGACTTAATACAAAAAGAACAAAGACGATAACAAAAAACAAATAATTCTTATTTCTCTGCAAAAACTTTCTTAAATGAGAATGTTTAATCTCACGAACGAAAAACACAGCTAAACCAACAACTGAAATAAAAAAGGAGACATAAAGAGCCGTTCCAAAAGTGATTGGGTAAATCCTGCTTAAATAATACAACCAATAATTCATGCCGAAATTAAAGTTATTTGCCATGGTTTTCGGCACATCAACAAGATTAGATTGAAGGTATCCGAGCATATTACCTTTGCCAAAAATTATGTCCGGAATTCCAAAAAAAATGATAGTAGTAATAAATGCCAATATTCCAATTAGCAATACCTTTAATTTACCGATGAATCTGGATGTGTATAAAAAAAACATTAATACGTATGCTGGGAAAAGAGGAATTGCACTGACTTTAACCGAAAAGGCTAATCCGGAAACAATTCCAGCTAAAACAAAATTCAAAGTTTTGGGACTGCTGATGTATCTTAATAGAAAAAGTAACGACAATAAAATCCAGAATACAAGAAAAATGTCATACTTAAAATAGTTGCTAAGCATTAGCCAAATCGGGCTGGTTGTAAACAAACAGGCCGTAATGAAACCATTTGACTTAAAATATTTTCTAGAAAGATAGTAGACTAAAATCACTGACATAATCCCGAATAACAATGTATTCATTCTCAAAACTTCAAAAAGCCGTTGCTGTAAATCCAGATTTGTAACCGACGATTTTATTGCAAAAGGGTTAACAATCCCAAAAACATAAAATGGTATCAGATAAATGCCGGTAAGGAAAAACTGAAAAATTGTGCCGTTGGCCGCTCCGGCGATGTTTGATGTACCATACTTAAAAAGGTCTCTAACGGATTGAGATTGGTGCCATTCATCCATGTGGTAGGGAAAGGGATGACTGATGTTTGGGATTCCCCAACTAATTACCGACAGCATAGCCATTATGTATACCAAAATAATTAATGTTGGCCCTTTATTATTTAATAACAGCTTTAAGAATTTACGTAATGATATTTGTTTTACTAACCCCAATATTGTTCCCAGCATCACTGCGCAGTCTGACGTTACTTGAAGAACCGGAAGATATAAAACCGCTTTAATATTATTTACGTACCGATAATTTTTGCCGGTAGACCAAGCTAAATATGCAACGATTAACAGTGCATATAATCCCCAAAGGAAATAAGACTTCATGATTATACTTAAGGCAAAAAGATAGGCAGCGAATGCATATCTTAAAAAAATATATACAACTTTATCTCTAAAAATTTTTGCCTCAACGTCTCCTAAGGCAAACCTGAAAAACATTACAAATGCCTGCTTTAAGTTAATTCTCGGGATCCAGTTAACAATTGCTTTTTTTTGAAACACAATGTTCGCTCCAATTTTTTTAAGTTTATTGGCAAAAGCATAGTCTTCATTGTGCGAAAGTTTTTCATCAAATTTACCAGCCCTTTTCCAAACAGATTTCTTAATCGCCATCGACCTTGTAGCTGGTAAAAAATCTACCTCTTTTATTTTGTCTTCCATAACCAAAACGTAAGGAATAAGGCATTTCTGAAAAATATTTTTAGCAGTTCCTCTATAATATCCCGCGACCACGTCGATTTTTTGATTAGAAAAGGGTTCTATTATACTTTTTAGCCAATTCTTATCCAGGATACAACCAGCGTCTGTTATTGCGATAATTGAATTCTGAGCCTTGCTAATTGCCTCATTTCTGCCAACCGACCGATTGCCCTTTTTAATAATCAATTTAATATTCGGGGTTTTATTAACATTCAAAGACTTAAACTGTATTATTTGCTCAATTGTTCCATCTGTCGATCCGCCGTCAACAATTATTACTTCGTCTAGAAATCTTGTTTGCTTAAAAACAGATTCCAAAAAAAGACGCATTGTTTGCTCTTCATTAAAAACTGTTGTAATTAACGACGCCTTCATATTTTCAGACAATTATACACTATTATCCCAAACTACATCATCTGGTTAAAAAGGCTCATATTGTGTTAAAATAGGGCAATGAAAAAAATGACTATCTGCGTAATCGGAATCGGCAGAGTTGGACTCCCCCTGGCATTGGTGATAGCCAATAATGGTTATACAGTCTATGGTATTACCAGGAGCCAAAAAAAAATAGATTTACTTAACAAAGGCAAAATGCCGTTTGTCGAGCAAGGAGGAAATTTATTAAAAAAATTTGTGAATAAATCTTTTTTTCCAAGCACCGATTATTCTCCGGTAAAAAAGTCGGATATCATTGTGTTGACTCTTGGAACGCCAATAGACGAAAATATGAATCCTGTATTGGACCAAATTGACAGCGCGATTGAGAATATGATTCCGTATTTAAAAAGAAATCAATTGATTATACTCAGAAGTACCGTTTCTCCAAAAACCTCGGACTACGTGAAAGACCAGATAGAATTATCGACAAAATTTAGAATCGGAAAAGATCTATTCCTGGCATTTTGTCCGGAAAGAATCGCCGAAGGAAACTCAATCAGGGAACTTATGGAAATTCCGCAGATAATCGGCGGCGTTGAGAATAAATCAACAAAAAAAGCCAAAGAATTTTTCGAAAGCTTGGGAATTAAATGTTTCACTACCGATTCAACCAGCGCGGAACTGGCAAAACTATTTACCAATATGTATCGCTATATTTCTTTTGCAATTTCTAATGAATTTATGGTTATTGCGGAAAGCTTTGACAAAAATATTCACGAAATAATTGATTTGATTAATCGAGACTACAAAAGAGGCGGACTGGCTCTTCCGGGTCTTAGTGCCGGACCCTGCCTTTTTAAGGACGGTTTTTTCTTGATAAACGAAAACCCATATTTAGACCTTATTACCGCATCCTGGAAAATAAATGAAAGCTTGCCGCTATTTTTGGTAAAAAAAATTAAAGAAAAGCTTAGCTTAAAAAATAAGAAAGTTTTAATTTTGGGTCTTGGTTATAAACCAGAAACTGACGACATCCGGGATTCATTAAGCTTTAAAATAAGAAAATCACTTTTAAGAGAGCACGCAAAGGTTGTTCTTCACGATCCTTACGTAAAAGAATATTCTAACCAGGAAATCGTCAGTAATCTAGCTAAAGCCCTAAAAGATGTTGACGTTGTGTTTATTGCAACCAGACACGATTTATATAGAAAGCAAAGAAGATCAATCATACGACATTTAAAAGGAAAAACTTATATCTGCGACATCTGGAATATTTTCGGAACAAACAAGCTTGTATTTACAGCCAGCGAGGCAAAATAAATTTAACGCAATTTTCTACGCTGCAAAAAGGCGTATAAAAACCAGGGAAAATATGCTACTAAAGACTGCCCAAGTTTAAAATTTGTTTTTCCATGTTGCCTGTCACGCCAGACTGTCGGAACCTCAACGATGTTATAGCCCAAGCAATAAGCTTTGACTACAATTTCAAGCGTAACGCTAAAACTGACGGTACTTTCGAGATGAAGATTATTCAGGGCATTTTTCGAATATAACTTGAAGCTATTCGTTGGGTCATAGGTAGGGATACCGGCAAATATCTTTAATAGAAAACCTGCGCTACGCGGAAATAAGACTTTTAACCCCGCTTTTAATTCCTGCCTGCCACCCTTGGTATATCTTGAAGGGCAGACAACGTCTACACCACGCTCGGTAGCCAATTTAAACAGGGTATTTACCTGTGATAAATCATCGCAAAGATCTGCCATTGTTACAAGAATAAATTGCCCTTTTGCTTTGGCGATGCCGGTTCGTATCGCACCGGATGGTCCACGTATAATGTTATTTTTAACTATGGATAAATTGTCCCTTTTAATCCTTTTTAGGACATCAAGGGTAGTATCTCCATCAAAATCATAGACTACAATTATTTCATACCTAACCGAGATATATTTTTTAATTGCAGCAAGAGTTTTAAGGATATTTTCTCTTTCGTTATAAACCGGAATGATAATAGACAACTGCAGTAATTTATTCTCTGTTTGTTTTTTCATGGAGCAATTCTTGGTTTAGGAAGGGGAACGATAAATTTACCCCCTTTTTTTATATATTCGCTTTTGTTTAGAAAAAAATCTAAATAATTCCAGCTAAGTAACAGAGCATATTCAGGCATTGTCCGTATAAATTCTTCTTCACTAATAATCGGAATGTGAGACCCCGGGGTAAGCAATCCTTGCTTAACAGTATTTGTTTCTGCAATACAATCAATAATCTTAGGTGTAATACCAAAATAGTTCAAAAGAGTGTTGCCTTTAGCAGGGGCCCCATAACCGCCCAATCGTGAACCGGAATCACGAATTCTTTTAATCAGCACTAAAACCTCTTTTTTGACTTTTTTGACTTTTTGAGCGTATAAAGAATATGTTTTAATGTCCCCTACTCCCCATTTTTTCTCGTCACCAAGCATTTTTGCAACAGATTCTTTTACTGTTTGTTTGCCTGTCTCCCTTTGAATAAAAACCCTAATCGCCGGGCCAGAGGCCCCAAACGGAATACGTTCAACATCAAAAACTCGTAGTCCAAAGTGTTTCAAAAATGGAACCATCGGGGTAAGACTTAAATAACAGAGGTGTTCGTGATAAATGGTGTCAAAAAGGGTTTGATCTATTAAGTCGATTAAATACGGAGCTTCAATAACAAATACACCGTCCTCTCCAAGAAGAGCTGGTAACCCGGCAACGAAACCTCCAATGTCGTCAACATGGGCAAAGACATTGGTAGCCGTAACCACCTTGGCGGTTTTGTACTTTTTAACTATTTCCGAGGCTGTCTTTATGGTGAAGAATGACTTAAAGACTGTGAAACCGGCAGCAATTGCAATTTCGGCTACTTTAGAAGGCTCAACCCCTAATCGAACTAAACCCGGAAGTAAATACCCGTCCAAAAGAATTCCGTCATTGCATCCAATATCCACAACTACGTCACCTGCCTTAAGATTGAAACGCGTAGTCAGAATTTGCGCCAAACTTGCATAATGTTCTTTTAAGGCCTTTGAGCTGGATGAAAGATATAAATAATCATCAAAAATAATTTCTGCCGGGACTACGTCAACTAGCTGGACCAAGAAGCAGTAACGGCATAAATAAACATCCAGCGGATAACGCTTTTCGCTTCTTACTTTATCAAGCGGAATAAAACTGTTGGAAGGCGGTTGATCTCCCAAAGACAAAAATTTTGTCAGTTTTTTTGAGCCGCAATACCGGCAAGCGGTATTTTTTTTGGCAAGAGTGGTTATTTTTGATTTCATTACAATTATTGCTTAAGATACCAATCAATCGTTTTATCTAAGCCATTTTCCAAGGAAATCTTTGGTGTAAATCCGAGTTTGCTTATTTTTGTCACGTCGGGACATCTTCTCCGAGGACTTCCTTGAGCAAGTGGACCAGAAACTAAGTTAATTTTAATATCCATTTTCTTGGCAATCATTAACGCCAGTTTTTCTATCGATAACTCCTGATCGGTACCGATATTGTATGTTTCCAAATTATTCGCATTGTTAAGAAGTAACATTAAAGCAGAAGTAAAGTCATCAATATAGATAAACGACCGCGTCTGTCTGCCATCCCCTTGAATAGAGAAATCAAAAGCTTGTTTCTTTTTTGCTTTTCTCATCCGCATAATAAACTGTGGAATAACGTGCTCAAACCCCATCGCAGGACCATAAACATTGTGCGGACGGAAAATCACAGTCTTCTTAAAATACTTACTATTGTGTATCGCAAGAAGCTCGCTAATTATTTTTCCGCCGGAATAAGAGTAACGTGGATTTAACGGGTCAGGAATTATAAGTGGTATCTTTTCCGGAGTAGGAATTAATTTTGGCTCGCTATAAACCTCCGAGCTTGAAGCAAGAAAAAATTCTTGGACATTTTGTTTAATGCACGAATCTAACAAGTTCATCATTCCTTTTACGGCTACTTCTAAAACGACATCTGGTTGTTTGTAAAAATTTTCAGTCCCATTAATATAAGCTAAATGTAAAACTACGTCGATGTTCCTACACGCTTCTTCGACGACCTTCTTTTCTCTAATATCGCCGTCAATAAATTTAATCTTTTTGCCCTTAAAAGCAATATCTTTAATTGAACTTCGCGATTGATTATCGAAAATGACAACATAATCCCCCTGCTGAAAAAGTTTTTCAACGATTGACCTGCCCAAAAAACCTGTTCCGCCTGTAATTAAGTATCTTTTCATAACTTAAAATTATAGTGCTTTCTAGTTATTTAAGTTAGCGCACTTAAGAGAAAATTCATTTTTCTGAAAAACTTTTTTTTCTTTCCGACTTAAAAAGGCACTCACTCTGGTTATTTCCAAATTGCCGCTATTATCCAGAAGGTTTGTTTTGGCTGTACTTATTTCTGTGTTATTGAATAAAGATATTAATCCGGATGAAGTGAATACGTCGTTAAAAATAAGATAGCTTTTGGTAGAAGGCGAATATGGAAGCCTAATCTTTCCTAAATAATATACTGCCGGCTTAATAACGTCGACCGTTTTTTGTAGAATATTTTCTTTTCCCGCCAAATTTACAGACAATTGCTGTACCAAGCACTTATCGCCTGTCACTTTTTTGTTCGGAGTAAAAGAAAGGACCAAATATTTCGGCTTTACCTGATAAATAGTGTAATTTTTGATCATCCATTTTGCCAAAAGCGGATTTCGGGTAAAATTTGGAATATCATCAAGATTAAGGGCTCCTTTAGTATCTATTCCAAGAATAATTAATCTTGGCGGTTGCAATCGGAAACCTTCTACTGTTTTTTCTTCCACCAAAGAGCCGGAATATGTATAAGTTCCTAAAGCAAAAGAATTGTAGGTAGTTCCTTCAATGTTAAGAAGGTAACTATCATAGGGATAGATGTACACCTTACCTTTATTTTCCTTAATTATTTTGGTGAGATCGTTTACCTCATTTTCCGAATAATAATACTGAGGGAGCGAATAAACACGAAAGAATGAGGGTTTTTGCCGGATTGTATAAATGACCTTGAGAATATTCTTGGGAGCAAATGTGTTATAAAACGTCTGCTTATTAGGAACAAGCAGATAAAAAACAAAAGCAACTGCAATTAATCCTCTGTTCTTCTTTGAGACAACGAATATAATTGTAAAGAAAGTAATCAGGCTGGGATAAACCCCAAGCAAAATATGTCCCGCGTCAGATCTACTTAATGCTGAAATAACTCCTACAAATGAAGACGATATAAGAATTAATAATACATTACGTATTTCAACCGATACAATTTTTGTTTTTTTCAAATAAACTCCCAAAATAACAAGCGCAACGGGAAAAATAAATAAAATATTATCTCTATCGGGAGCCCATGGAACATTCATTAGATACCGATAGTTAAAAACTGAGTCCATCGAATTAAGTGTGTAACTTAAGTTATGGGTAAACAGTAGGCTAAACAGTAATTGAAAAATGACGATAAGCGGAAAAACTAACAAAAGAGGCACATTCTTACTCCAGTTTTTTCTATTATTGAATAATACAATAACAACGAATATTGCGGTAAACAGTAAAGCTATAACAAAAAGGTTATAAGAATATAAACCTATCAGAGTTGGAATAATGCAGATAATACCATACCTCACCCACTGAAACTTATTCTTAAATGTGCTATAGAGGACAAGCGAATACCACATCGGCAGAAGCACCCTCACAATGTCTGTAGATGAATATAGGAGTCCTAAAATAAGAAATAAAAATAAGATATAAGTTATCTGCTCGAAAAAGTTTTTTGTGATAAATTTTGAGATCAACAAAACAAGTAAGAATATGATTACGAAAGAAAGCAAGGGAGCGATCGCTACGGAAAGATACGACGGAATATGGAAAAGCAACGAAGGCAAAGAATAAACAAATTGAAAAAGAGGACCATATGTAAAAGTAAAATCTTTGCCCAAAACGTAACCGTGAAGCATCCGCTCTATCAAATCGGAAAACCAAGAAAAATCCAGTGTGTCACCGATTAAAATTTTTTCCCGAAGCGCAAGTCCAACATTATTTAGAACAAGAACCAAGAGCGACATAAATGTAAGAAAAAAAAAGAAGATTGAGCCGATTCTTGAATGTAATAATTGTACAATTTTTTTCTTATCCATTTCTAAAACATGCCAGGGAACTGGTGAGTATTATAGCCGTAAGCATCTGTTTAATCAAGAATAATTTTCTGTTATTTTATACGTGGTTGAATAATTTGGCCATGTGTTTTAGAATACATTATATTTTAGCCGGTCAAACACATCTACCATCTAATACCGGTGTTCATTATGATTGGGCCCTATCAAATGGCATACATTAATTTAATCGGCTTTTTACTTGTTCTTGGCGGAGCTTTCTGCTATCGGTATATTTTCCCAAAAAAGAAGATAAATCTGTTTGTTTTGTTAATTATAATTTCCCTTCTTCCACTGGTAAGTTTACTACGGATTGGCGACTATGAAAGTGGGGATTTTAATATTCACGTTTACCGAACGATTTCTTTTTATCAAAATTTGGCTGAAGGAAACTTCATGCCCTCCTGGGCAGGTGTTTTGAACGGAACTTACGGTTATCCGCTGTTTATATTTTTAAACCCCTTGCCGTATTATCTTACATCTCTTTTTCACTTTATTGGATTTTCTTTTATTTCCAGTTTAAAGCTTTTTTTAGGTGCCACCTATTTACTTTCGGGAATAGCGACATTTTATCTTGTCAAACAAATTCTAAAAAAAGATTTGGCAGCTTTCACGGCAGCCGTCTTTTATCTGTTTTTTCCTTATCACCTTGTCGATTTACACTTCAGAAATGACGTCGGAGAAATGCTTTGTTTTGCCTTATTGCCTATTTTTTTACTGCTAGTCTATAAATTATTTTTCAAACAAAAGTTGATTTATTTACTTTGGTCCGGGTTACTCTTGGGGTTATTGCTTCTATCTCATCAAGCTATCGCATTATTATCCCTTGGGTTAGTTATTCCGTTTTCAATCTCTCTAATAGCCGGAAGTAACAAAATTAACAGGATTTCGTCATTAACCAAACTATTTTTGGCTCTTCTATTAGGAATAACAGTTTCTGCTTACGTCTGGCTAACATATATCACGTATTCCGCTTATAACTTATCTTCAGGTTTATTTAGACAATTACCTAGTTTTATTAACATTAAAGACCTTCTTTATTCCCCATGGAGACTGGGATTTTTGTTTCAGGGACCAAAAGGAGAATTATCTTTTCTCATTGGTTATACGCAAATTTTTATAATCGGTTTTTTTATCGTTTATTTGTTAGTTAAGAAAACAAAAGCAAAATTTATGAAAGAAACCTTCATCTGGCTTTTTACAACTCTATTTATAATTTTTATGCTGACAAGGTATTCTGCCATAATTTGGCTGACGGTACCTGTAATAAAAGACATGCTCATGACCAGCCGACTCCTTTTGGCGCTTTCCTTTAGTGTTTCGATTCTAGCCGGATATTTTGTAGTTATCAACCAAAAATGGAAAATACTTATTTGGCTAGTAATAGTTATCACTATTGGTTCAACAATCTTAAATTGGGGACATCGCAGAGTAATTCCGCAGATTTCTGATACACAACTAATAAATAATCTTCCTCGGAGTACGTACTACGGAGAAGGATTAAGTGTTATCGGGAACACAATCTGGTTTAGTAATAAACCGATTTGGTTTAATCAGGTACCTGCAAGTAAGATAGAAGTGATACAAGGTAATGCACAAATAAAAGTTCTAAACATTACTAATGTCCAACATTTTTACACAATTAACTCTACCACCGGCGCTAGACTAAAAGAAAATACTTTATATTATCCGGGATGGAATGTTACCGTAAACGGAAAACCAACCACGATTGATTTTACGGACAAAAAATATCACGGAATAATCACTTTTACTATTCCCAAAGGTAACGTGCGGGTCAAAGTCGCCTACAAAGACTTACCAATGCTGCAAATATTAAAATATCTATTTATTTGCTCGCTGATCATTATTTTCGGTTATACATGTCTGACAATTTGTAAAACTGAACAGTTAATTACAAAATTGAAGAGAGTTCGGAAACGATTTTCATAAGCTCTGACGGTTTTAAGTATGGATTAACCGGTAAAGAAAGTACGCGCTTAGCCACTTTTTCTGCAACAGGAAGCTTGTCTAGATAACCCAAGGACCGATATAGCCGTTGTTTATGGATAGGTATTGGATAATAAACTGCTGTTTCTATTCCTCTGCTGCTCAAAAGGTCAATCACACGCTTTCGACTGATAGTTGGTCCTAATTTAATTGTGTACTGATGAAAAACGTGCATTGCTTTAGTGGGAACGAACGGTACTTCCAAACTCTTAATTTCACTAAAATTTTTAGTCAGAAAATTTGCATTATTTATCCTTATTCTATTGAAATTTGGCAGTTTTCTTAGCTGTTCCAAGCCAATTGCAGCGTTAACGTCGGTCATCCGGAAATTATAGCCAAGCATGTTATGTCTGTATCTAACCTTAGATCCATGATTCCTTAATAATTTTATTTTTTCGTACAGGTTTTTACTGTTGGTTGTAATCATTCCTCCTTCCCCGGTGGTCATATTCTTAGTAGCATAAAAGGAAAAGCAACCAAGCTCTCCAAACGTCCCTACTTTTCTATCTATATACTGCGCACCATGGGCTTGACAGGCATCTTCAATTACAAACAGTTTATGTTTTTTAGCTATTTTGATAATATTACCCATATCGCAGGGAAGTCCGAATAAATGAACCGGTAAAATAGCTTTTGTTTTTTTAGTGATTTTTTCTTCAATAAGCTCTGGATTGAGATTGAACGTTTTTTCATCGATATCGACAAAAACCGGTTTTGCTCCGGTATAAAGAATGGCATTGGCTGAAGCAATAAAACTAAACGGTGTAGTGATAACCTCATCGTCCTGCCCAATACCCAAAGCCAATAAGCTCAAAAACAAAGCGCTCGTGCCGCTGGAAACAGCCACTGCATAGTTTGTACCGGTGTATTTGGCAAAACCCTGCTCAAATTCCATCACTTTTTCTCCTTGAGTAAGATTCCCTGATTTAAGTACTTTAAGCAGAGAACTAATTTCCTCTTTTCCAAGCCTGACTTTAGTTATTCTAATTTGTTTATTACTCATTTTTTGTTCCACTTATGATAGCTGTCCACCCCAGGTATTTTAGCAAAGGCAGGGCCGAAAACAAATTTTCTATTCTTGTGAGTAAACGGATAAGTAGTTTAGAATTAAATTTTTCAGCAATTGTATCCAAAGGATAAGGAATTAAATAATTGGAAAAACAGATAGATTCAACCGAAGCGTATTTACTTACCTCGTAGAAAAGATTCTTGTATGAGAGTTCGGCCATGTGTTCGTTAAATGTATATCTTCTAATTTTTCTTTTCAATCGATAAGCATAATTCATATGTGAATATTTATTCGGTGTAGTTATTACAATTTTTCCGCCTGTTATTAATACCCTAAATCCTTCTTCAATTATTTTCTGGTAATCCGAAACGTGTTCTATGACTTCTGTTATTAATACCTTATCAAAAGATTGATTTTTGAAAGGAAGCTTTCTGGCATCAGTAACTACATATTTTGCTTTGCTCCCCGCGTATTTTTTAGCCTGTTTTATGTATTCATCTGAAATATCAACGGCAGTTACTTGTACTTTTTTTTTAAGCAAATACCGAACGTAAAATCCACTCCCACATCCGACATCTAATATCTTATCGCCGGTTACAGGATTAAGTAATTTGATTACCTTATTAAATCTTGTTAAATAAAAAAATTTCTTGTAATAGTTTTTGCTCTCATAAGTAATCCTAATTTCATCATTCTTCTTAGCTTTTTGGTTATAATATGTTTTTAAATTTAATTTATCCATTTAAGTAATTCTTCTAAAGCATCTAAGTGTACAATTTTCCCCGACGTTAAATCACAGATGCAGAGTATTTTTGAAATTCCGGCAGAGGTGAACGATTGAACATCTTCGGGCCTATTTCCCACACCCCATACCATGTCTGCTGTAAGTCGCATGCGCTTGAGACACAATATTGTTCCCTCAGGACTAGGTTTAATTTCTAAGACATCTTCTCTACCAATAATTTCTCCTTCGGGCCAGCTGAATTCTCGGAGAGCCTGTTTAATCACCTTTTTGCTATTATTGCTGACAATTCCATACCTAACTCCGGATTTTCCTAATTTTTCTAAAACGCTTCTTGCCTGCGGGTTCGCATGGCCGTTTTTCAACCCAATCAGTTCTTGCTCTTGGATATAATCAAGACACTCATTTCTGACCTTATTCGTGTAAATCTTACCGTAGTCTTTTTCTACTTTTCCCAAGACATTCTCCAAATCAGCATAAACTGGTTTAAAATTGGACTTATAACCAAGTTTCAAGAATTTCTCCGATAAATATTTTCGCATCTTCTCCCAAGCAACATCTAAAAAAAATAGAGTCTCATCGAAATCAAATATTACGGCCTTGGGTTTTAGATCATTCTTGATTTCCATATATTTCCTTTCACTGCCTTATTTCCCATGTCAATCATTCTTATCCAATAAATATTTTCCTCTAATGAATCGTATTTCTTAAGTTGCGGAATTTTTTCTCCAAACGCCAGTTTAACGTAAAAGTATGGCATATTAAACCCAACACTAGGATAAAAATTACTGGTTGTAAAAAATCGGCCAGCATTTATCTCGGTTACACAAGGTATTCCGTCTTTGTTTTCTTTTAAGTCTACGCAAAACACTCCGCTTACTTTTTTATCTATCGTTATTATCGCCTTAGTGGCTATTTCGTTAACGTCTTTTCTGTGGACGGTTTTGGCAACCGCAGGAGAAGAAGTCTGACCGCTTGGGGTCAGGTTGCCAAACACATATTCGATTCTTTCTCTGGCCTGAGAGGTAATTAATTTTCCATCTTTCCATAAACTTTGAAAAGCAAATTCTTTTCCGGGAAGAAACTCACAAATCATGAAACCGGCAAAACCAATACCTTTCATCGACTCCCAGTATTCAATCCATGCTTTTGCCTGCCTTACGGTTTTTACCGGTAAGCTGGCTCTTGAGCCGGCTCCGTGGATAGCCCTTACCCAAATTTTATCTGTATATCTTAACAGTGATTTGAATTTTTTTGAAAACTCTTTTTCATTTCTAAACGAATATGATTTTGCCACCGGCACCATGTTTCTGCTTAAAACTTTTGCTAGCTGCATCTTATCTTGGCAGATTTTAATTACTTTTTTATCTGGTAAAAATAAACGGGCATTAATATTTTCCCTATTTTCTGAGAGAAAGTACACTTCCGGGTCCGGCTGAGGATGCACAAATTGGATTTTTTCTTTTGTAATTACCTGATTTAATTTGCTTAGGTACTCGGAATCTGAAACTTCCGGCAAAACATACGAGGCATCAAGATCCGTTAACTCCAAATGATAGATATTTGTGTCCGTACCGACAATGTAGAATTTTTCTTTTGATTGCCTTAATGATTGAACAAAATTATAGGCAGCCGGACCACCTGCACCGGTAACTAAAATTCTTTTCATTTTTTAATTAAGATCGCTTTATTACTTTTTATACTTTCAATAACTGCTTCTGACAAAATAAGCGCATTTAAGGCTTCTTGAGGCGTAATCGCAAAACTCTCCTTTCCTTTAATGGTGTTAATAAAGTTCTCAAGCTCTATTCGAAGAGGCTCTTTCTCTCCCAGATTCAATTGCTTTCGGGGAGTTTCACTAAATTTAACTACAAAATCCGCAAAACCTTTTGGTTGTTTTATCTTAAAATTATTTTCGTATAAGTTTATTTTTTGCCTAACGTAGTCTAACTCCGCATACCCCTTTGTTCCTGTAATCGAGAGGTTTCGTACTTTAATTGGCGTAAGCCAATTAACCTGAATAAAACAGGCACAATCGCCGTAGTCCAAAAATATTTCCGCATGGTCAATTCTTTCTTTAGTTAACCGGTTTTTACCTTTGGCATAGACTAATTTGGGAATTCTACCCATCAAAGTTGTGATGATATCCAAATCATGAACGGCTAAATCGGTAACCACATCTATATTTTTAACTTTTTCAGGTGGCAATCCGACTCTTTTGACTACTATTGACAATATCTCTCCGAACGCCTTTGCTTTTACCAGTTGCTGAAGTTTTACAACAGCCGGGTTATACCTTTCCACATGCCCGACCAAAAATGAAAGTTTATTTCTTTCGGCCTGATTAATAATTTCAATGGCGTCTTTAACATTGTTTGCGATCGGTTTTTCCAGCAGAAAGGGGATTCCTCTTTTTATTACATCCAGTGCCACTTTCTTATGTAAAATAGTCGGAACAACAATGCTGACAGCATCAATTTTTTCCTTTTTAAACAGTTCGTTATAATCCTGATAATATTTAGTTTTGAATTGATTTGCTATTTTTTTGCCGCGCCTTCTGTCTACATCTGAAATTGCAACTAACTCCACTCCTTTAATAGTCGTATAATTTCTGACGTGGTTTATGCCCATTTGCCCCGTTCCAATTACGGCGACTTTCATATTGTTATATAATATAGCGAGATTATAAGGAAAAGACCAATAAATGTCTACAAACAACTATTATTTGTCGTTCTGCATCCCTGTCTATAATGAAGAACAAATTTTGTTGCCTAAAATTGACGAAATACAAAAAGGCTTAGCGAGAATATTAAAAAATAAAAATTACGAAATTCTAATTGCAGAGAATGGTAGTACCGATAATACGCTTAAGGAACTAAAAAAAATTAAAGAAAAAAACATTTATGCACTATCTGTAGGAAAAAAGGGGCACGGTCTCGCATTTCGGAATGCTATTCTTAAAGCGAAAGGTAAATATGTACTACTCACGGCGATTGATCTTCCGTTCGGGTTTACAGATCTAGAAGAAATGTTAAAATTGTCTAGTGGCTACGATATAATTTTTGGTTCGAAATCACATCCCAAATCTATTGTTTATTCTCCACTGCTTAGAAAGATCTCCTCACAAATATACAGGTCGCTACTTAGATTACTATTCAATGTTAAAATTGGCGACACTCAAGGGACAGTTTTTTTAAAAAGACGCGCTGTCGTTCCTCTGCTTAAGAATTGTGACTCTGACAATGCCTTTTTTTCAGCTCAGTTAGCAATTTTTGCAGAAAGAAACGGGCTAAGCATAACCGAAGTCCCGGTCAAAATGAGAAAGTTAAACTCAAGGAAATCAAAATACAATGTTTTCACAAACGGAGGCGAAATGCTTTTGGCAATGTTTAACACTTATCTTAAAATTCATCTAAATCCCCCAAAGTCTTAAATACGAATCAACTAGTCTTTCCCACGTTTTATCCTTCACCCAGTCGTAAGCCTTATTTGTATTTTGCTCTAATTTATTCTTCAAAAGACTTTGAAAATTCCAGGCGATTTCTTCTCTATCCTTCGCAATTAAAATAAACTTTGCAAAAGGTGCCATTCTCAAATAGTCTTTTTTTATAGCGTTATTATATTGAGCAAGAATTGGTTTTTTAACCGCCATTGCCTCTAAAATACCCAAATATCTGGAAACAAAGACGTATTTGTAATCTTTAATAAAATCAGTGGCGTTGGCAACGAACCCTTTAAAGGAAACTTGCAATTTATTTTCTCTGACAAATTCTTCAGCAACCTTTTTTAAGCTTCCATCACCAAAAACATCCAGCTTTAAATTAATATTATTCTCCTTCAAAACTTTAATTGCTTTTAAATACTCCATTATTCCCGTTTCCTCTTCCAGTCTACCCAAAAACATAACATCTTTTTCCGACCTGATTGGCTTTGCGCCAATCTTGATTAATTTTTGCTCTACCGCTCCGTAAATAACCAGGGTTGGTTTTGTCCTATACCATTTTTTAAGAAAATCTCCGACACAAATATTTCCTTTCGATAACTTTTCCGCCAGTTTATGCATATAAATGGCTTTTTTGGTTGGTAGCGCATCGCCCTCATAACCATGAAAGGTTGTATAAACACTTTTTAAAGGATGCAAAAAACGAAAAGGAAGGTACCAGAAAAACACGTCATGGCAATGAACTATATCGGCCTCTTTGATTATACCTCTTAACCTCCAAAGCTCGCGCCAGACCCTGAATTTCTTAAACCAGTTCGCTTTTCCCACGTCAATACTAAAAATTTCAATTCCGTTAACCTTCCCCGTCAGTTTAGCACTCGAAGAACTTGAACGCTTACCGCCACTATGGGTTTTTTGAAGATTTTCGGTAATCACCACTACTTGATGACCTTGCTTAACCAATCTCTTACCAATTTCCAAAACGTGCTTCTCTACTCCCCCAATTTCCGGATAAAACCTTCTAGCCAAAAACAGAATCGTCATAATTTATTTGGTTCTTTGTGCAACAACAACTATATTTGACTCACCGAAAAGCACAATGCTAATATTGTCAATAAACGTAACAATATCTGACATAAAAAATTTAATAAATCTTATTGTTTTTCCTGCATTGGGGTTAATATAAAGAAAATTTCTAAAAATGCCTTCAATTTTTTTTGCTTCAATGATATTCAAGCCACTCTCATTACATTTTTTAGACAATCCTTCAATTGTATATCTTCTTAAATGCCCAACCCTTTTATCAAAATCCTTTGCGTAACCTAATTTGTAAAGTGGCGCATTTAATGATGGCGTCGTAATAATAACAATTCCGCCAACGTTTAATAATTTACAAATTCTTTTTAATGCCAACTTGTCATTACTGAGATGCTCAATCACTTCTGAAAAAATTATTAAATCAAATTTTCCTTTAACAGTTTCTTCAGGGAAATTAACTACTTTAAACTTGGTATTTTTATCTAACCCTAGAGTTATTGAACTCTTATGACATAATTCAATTGCTTTGGAAGAAATATCTATTCCTAAAATTTTATTTCCTTTTTGTGCTATATAAAAACAGACAGTTCCAGCCCCACATCCAATGTCAACAACATTTTGTTCAGTGTTTTTTAGATATTTTTCGATAAAACCTATTAGATTTCTGTATGTGAAATTATTTTTTGATATTATCTTTGACTGTACAGTAGTATTGTTATGAAATAAATTATATTCTCTCTCTTTTTTATTCATCTTAAGCATTTCATGATTTTAACATCATTTTTCCCTCTTGACAAACAAAAATAAAAGTATAAATAATAAAACATGAAGAATCCGATTGCCCTAAGGATTTTTTTAGTAGGAACAATTACGCTATTTTTAGCCATTGTTCCTACTTTTAATAATGTTTTTGCCTCAAATATCATTTTTCAGGATGACTTCGAACATGGAGCAGGCAATTGGACTCCGATAAGCGGCGCTTCACTATGGCAAATAAAAAACATTAATGGAAATAACATGTATGGGGCGCGCATCGAATCCCCTTCTACTATAATTGACACTGTTGGCGGACCAGATATTAATACGCCTAATTATAAGATTGATTTTGATTATTTACCAGTTGTCAACACCAACACTCAAACAGTTGACAGAAATTTGGATTTTAGATGGGTAAATAACACAAATTTATATGAATTACACTTTCAGGGAAATTCAAATTTCGTAACCGTTTGTAATGGTCAATTAATTAACACGCAATCCGCAACATCTATGCTAGATAACCAAATTAATAGAATCAATATAATTTTACTAAATCAACATATCCAGTTCATCCTTAATGGTACCAAAATATTTGACTGTGTAGATGCTACATATCAATTTACAGGTACTGAAAAAATAGGTATGCGAATAAGCACCGGTGGTGCTTATCCTACCGAAGCTTGGTTTGACAATATAGTAGTAACTAGTTTAGACGAGACTCCAACCTCGACACCGACCCCTACCCCAACCTCCATCCCAACAGCTACCCCTATTCCAACAGTTACCCCCACTCCAACGCCATCTCCGACTCAGGTTAATCTTAATGTGCCTGTTTTACGACAAACCGATAAACTCTGGAGCACGGAAACTTATGACGGAGCCAATTTTTGGAGCCCTCTTGCTAAAACAATCAAAAATTGGGGATGTAGCCTAACTTCCTATGCAATGGTTCTTAATTATTTTGGCATAAATAAGCTTCCCGATGGAAATATCCTGAACCCCGGTACTTTAAATACTTGGCTTGAAAACAACTATGGTTATATTGACGGGAAAAATAGTGGCTACGTTAATCCGTTGGCAATTTCAAGCTTATCAAAAAAGGCTGCAAAAATAAACAAAATTACCAGCTTTGATGCTCTGGAATATTCACGAATTGCAACTTCTAATAGTTTAGTCTTAGCAAATCAAATAAACAATGGTATTCCGGTTGTTTTAGAAGAACCTGGGCATTATATTGTGGCCAATGGAATCAACGGCAATACTTTCACCATTATTGATCCTTACTATGTCAATAGGAACAACTTAACCGCCTACGGCAATACTTTTATTTCAATTAATGAATTAACTCCGTCGCAAACCAATCTCTCTTACATCATGGTGACTGGAAATGAAAGCTTAAATTTTCAGTTCGAAGATCCTCATGGAAACAATGTCGGAGAGCAATTTTACCAGCAATCTTTGATAAATCCAGAAACTGGTAACTCGGGCGGTATTCCCCTTAAAATTGCTTACTTACAAAAACCGAAAACCGGTAATTATAAACTTAAAATAACCTCTAACAAACAAGATTTGTACGTTGTTAAGATTTATTTATATGATAGTAACGGAAATGTTAACGTTAAAAACATTCACCTTGTTTCCGATGTCAATAAAATTTGGGCCATCAACATCAATTTCGATAGCCAAAAGGCCGACGAATCCAAAGTGAACAAAGTTATTACCTTTGAGTATTTGATAAATGACCTTAACTTTTTTAAATTTGTCCACCTAATAAATGACCAGGTTTATAAAGTGTTGATTTTATCTATTGATAAAACTGAAGACCAATATCACAAAAAATTAATGCTTATGGCTAAAAATGAACTTGGGATTTTTAAAGATACGCTACGTTTCTATGACGGAAAAGGATTTGATCAAAAAGCTTATCCGGTTATTTTAGAAGATATTGATGATTTAATCAATAACCTCTAGAACCACTTGTGGACCTAAGAGTCCTCCTGACGCTGGACGTCACTTTACAAAACTGCGGATTTTTCACCTTTTTACATTTATAAATGTGCGCGCACATGGATTCGAACCATGGACCTCTTCGATGTGAACGAAGCGCTCTACCACTGAGCTATGCGCGCTTAAATGCAGTGCACAACCATTGCTGCTCCCCTGTCACCCTCGGGCTACAAGTCCAAACCACAAATATACTAGCATAAATTACCCTCATTGACAAAGCAGGGTAACTTTGGGAAAATTGATTAATGATGCCACTGGTCAGAAAAATCTATGCTTTTCTAGTCGATTCTGTCCAAACTTTTCTAATTGCGGCCGCGGTATTTTTGGTAATCTATGCTTTTTTGTTTCGTCCGTTTGAAGTCAAAGGCGATTCAATGTATCCCAATTTCCACGATCAGGAATATGTGATTACCAATTTAATTATCCTTCGTTTTCAATCCCCAAAGCTTGGGGACGTAATCGTTTTTAAGGCACCGCCTGACCCAAGCAAAGACTACATTAAAAGAGTGATTGGTGTTCCTGGCGATACGGTTTTATTAAAAGACGGTTCAGTCTATCTAAACGGCAAATTGCTTGATGAGAGCGCATACTTAAATTCAGACGTGAAGACTACCGGAAGCGATTTCCTCAAAGATGGTGATTCGCTTAAAGTCCCGGCGGATGAATACTTTGTGATGGGAGATAACCGACCATATAGTTCCGACTCAAGAGAATGGGGTTTTGTAAAAAAAGATGAAGTTGTCGGAGAGTCATTGTTTGTTTATTGGCCTGTCACCCGGATGAGGTTAGTAAAAAATCCCTACTGAAGACTCAGTAATCAAGCTGCTTTATTCAGAAGCTCGAACACTTCTTTAATTTTTGGTCCGGTTACTTCGACATCTCCTTTAAGAATTAAAACTATTTTTGCCTGCGACCTTGTCTGAAAAATTGTCGCCTTATTAAAGCCTCTAATCTCTTCAAGTTTTTTGGCCATTTCGTCTAACTCCGGAACCCACAGTTTATGAGTTGTAACCCTGGTCTCCTTTTTTTGTATCTCTCCCTTGGCCTGCCTTGCCATTTCTTCAGTTTGTCTAACAGTGCTACTTTCCTTGAGAATCTTTTTAAATAAATCCAACATTAATTTTGGATCACCCAGAGAAATTAACGGCCGAACATGTCCCTCGGTGATGACACCGGCAACCAAGGCATCTTTAATTGCATCCGGCAAAGATAAAAGCCTGATTGTGTTAGAAACTGTCGGAGCGCTTTTCCCAACTCGTCGGGCAACTTCATTTGTTCCTAAACCGAATTCATCAATTAATCTTTTATAAGCCTGGGCTCTTTCAATCGGATTTAAGTCCTCTCTTTGCACATTTTCCACAATTGACATTTCCAGCATTCCCTGGGGGGTCGTCTCCTTAATAATTACCGGTACTTTTTCAAGTCCGAGTATTTTTGCTGCCCGCCATCGTCTTTCTCCGGCAATTATTTGATATCCGGCCGGAGTTCTGGCCACGACAATCGGTTCGAGGATTCCCTGTTCCCTGATTGAATCAACTAATTCCTGCAGCGAATCCGGAGAAATAATGCCTCTTGGCTGAAGAGGGTTAGCCTGTAAAAGATTTATTTCCAACTCAAATATTCTATCCTGATCCATAAATTTTAACAAAAACTAGATGCTTAAAACTTCGACAAATTTTCTGCCCTTTAAAGTTTTAAAAGTAACCGTGCCGTCGACTAACGAGAACAAAGTAAAATCTTTACCCATGGAAACGCCTTTGCCCGGATGAACTTGCGTCCCCTTTTGTCGGACAATAATATTACCGGCTATAACTTTCTGTCCACCGTAAATCTTTACGCCTAAACGCTTTGCCCTGGAATCCCGATTTCCCTTTACTGCTCCTTGTGCTTTGGTATGTGCCATATTTAAAGTAAGCTCATGAAAACTGGCTTTATTCTATCTTGACTTTTCACAAAATGTCAAGATATCAAAAAAGGTCATTTAGGCTTTCTTCGCAGCAGTTTCTTCATTTAGCTGTCAATTTTTTCAATCTGAACTCTGGAAAGCTCTGCTCTAAAACCGGTTACCCTTCTGTATCTGACTTTTGATTTGAATTTGGAAACCCTGATTTTATTCCCCCGCACATTTTCTAAAAGCTTGCCCCATACTTTTCCGCCACTTACCGTCGGCTTGCCGATTTTAACACCGTCATCTGTTACTAACATTAGCACTTGTTCAAAAATTACTTTTCCGTCTTTATCAGAAAGCTTGTCTATTTCGATGACATCGCCCTCTGAAACTTTATATTGTTTTCCTCCCGATTTGATAATTGCAAACTTCATAAAAACCAATTATAACAAAATAATCACTTAATTTCTAGAACATCATTATCTTTAGTAGATTTATTTATGGAGGCCAAAAGCCCTAAAAAGATAAAATTTGCTAAAAGTGAACTTCCCCCATAAGAAACAAAAGGTAAGGTCACACCGACAATTGGAATAAGACCAGCGTTCATTCCAATATTGACAAAAATCTGGATTAAAAAAGCAAAAAATACCACTACCGAAAAAGTTTTGGGAAAACTGTCATCGGTATTTAGAAAAATTACAAAAATTCGATAGAGAACTATGGCAAAACAAACCAGGATAATAATTGTACCGATAAAACCCAACTGTTCGGAAATAGTAGCAAAGATAAAATCCGTATGCCTTTCGGGCAGAAACCTTAACCCTGACTGGGTTCCCTGTCCTAATCCCCTTCCCATAATCATTCCCGAACCGACTGCAATTACCGATTGAATAACATTATATGATGTGCCTAAAGGATCCCTCGCCGGATTAAAAAAAGTCAAAACTCTTTGTTTTTGATAATCATGCAAAAAATGCCAAACAACCGGGAAAAAAGCCACTATCGGCAAAAGTAAACCCAAGAAATACTTGTATGAAAAACCAAGATAGATAAGGGTTGCCAAAACAACCGCAAAATAAATTAAAGCATCGCCCAAATCCGGTTGTAAAAAAATAAGCAAAATAACCGGAGCTAATAAAATTAAAATATCCAGTAGCGACCGGAAACTATAACTTTTTTTATTAGCGACAAAACTAGCGAAACTGACTGCCAAAAAAGGTTTAATGATTTCGGAAAACTGGATACGAAAACTAAAAAAATCAACCCATCTGGTTGACCCTCTTGTTTCAATCCCGACAAAAAATACTAAAGCTAAAAGAATTAAAGAAATAAAATAAATAGGTTTGGCATAACTGCTTAAAAATTTATAATTAGTTTGCGAAAAAAACAAAAAAGCCAAAAACGAAATAAACAGAAAAACAGACTGACTCTTAAAGTAATCGAAGTTTATGGAAAAAAGCGTTACGAGACTAATTATTATCAGTGCCCCTACAGAAGAAATTAAAATCCAGTCTATGTCCCAGAGTCCTTTCTTAATCATCTTTTACAACTGAGAATTTTTCTGTCTCAGAAATGGAACTTACCAAAGCTTTTCTCTTTATATAATCTTCGTGTTCTTTTGGCCAGAAGGGTATCGTTATCCGCACTTTTTGATTGGGTTTTGTACCCAAATTTTTTCTTTCTTCTTGAATTTTTCTGACAATATCCCGGGCTAAACCAAAATGAAGATCCAGATTGTCGTCGCTTGTTTTAGCCAAGACAGAGTAATCATTCGCTTTCTCGCCAAATTTAAGACTGTAAACATTTACTTCGCTTTTTACGACGTCGGCGATTTCCTCCAAAAGTTTACTTGGTCCGTTATACGTCATTTCCCGGATTGGAATTCGCACCTTTACTTCCGCTTGCTTTCTTAAAGCATGTACTGCCTCGACAATCTGCCTCGCCTTCACAATTTCCTCTTCAAGTTTTTCGTCTATTAGCTTCTTATCAAATTGAGGCCAGTCAGCCAAGTGGACCGATTCCTCAGCAGTTAAATTGGTATATATTTCTTCGGCAAGAAACGGAACAAAAGGAGCAAGTATCTTGACAAGCAAAACTAAAACAAAATAGAAAGTGTTATAGCAATTGATTTTATCCTTTTCGTCTTCCGCCGATGGCCCCACTCTGTCCCTGCTTCTTCTGACATACCACAAAGAAAGGTCGTTAACAAATTTTTCTATTTCCAGTGACGCTTCCTGTGCATCATATTTTTCCAATCCCTCTGTAGTCAGCTTAATTGTTTTATTTAATCTTGAAATAATCCATTTGTCCAATATATTCGTAGACTTTGTATTTTTGGCTGATGTTTGTTCGTATCCGTCGGTTTGGGCATAGGTTATGAAAAAATTATAAATATTCCACAACATCAAATGAAATTTTCTTCTTGTTTCGTCTGCCTTTTTATAACCGAATAGCAAATTTAGTTCGGAATTGTGCGTAACAAACATCCAGCGCATTACATCTACTCCAATCTTGTCGGCCCCTTCCGTAAATTCAATCATGTTTCCCCAGGATTTGTGCATCGGTCTTCCGTCTTCGCCAAGCATTGAACCGTAGCCCAAAACAAGCTTAAACGGATTTCTTTTTTCCAAAACCGTCGACATGGCAATCATCGAATAAAACCAGTTTTTAAACTGTCCCGGGAAAGATTCGGTAATAAAATCCGCCGGAAACCATTCTTGCCAGTATTTCTTGTCGGTTGTATAACTCAATTTTTTAGTATCCGGGTCGACGTATGTTGAAAATGGCACTATTCCCGCATCTAGCCAAACATTTCCGACATCATTAATTCTAGGAACTATTTTTCCGCATTTTTGGCATTTTATTTTCACCTCGTCGACAAACGGCTTATGTGGAGAATGTCCTGCAAATTCTTGCCAACCCTCAACCGCTTTGGCTTTTAGCTCCTCTTCCGAACCAATGACCTCAAAATTACCACACTGACATTCAAAAATCGGTAAAGCCAATCCCCAATAACGGTTTTTCTTGCTGATTAGCCAATCACTCATGTTTGAAAGCCAATCAAGCTCCCTCTCCAAACCAAATTCAGGCCGCCACTGAATCATTTTGGCAGTATCTTCCATTTGCTCCCTCAGGGTTTTTGCATTTTTCTCATTTGATTTTTCTTTAATGTCCATCGCAATATACCATTCGTTCGTTACCCGCCAAACAAGTTCCGTCTTACAACGCCAACAAGCAGGATAACGGTGGGTATATTGCATGGTTTTTAGAAGCAGCTTTCCACCTTGGAAGCCTTTAAGGTAATCAATAATTATTTCCGGATGCTTTTTGGCGTTCTGACCGCTAAAATCTCCCATCCCGTTAATGTAATTTGCTTCATCATCGATTGGTGCAATTACAGACAGCTTTTCTCTTTTGCCAAGATCAAAGTCTTCTTTACCTGCGCCCGGCGCAACGTGCAACAATCCGGTTCCCTCATCTGCCATCACTATTTCCGAGGCATCCAACACCGTATGAAAAGTGTCGGGATGGTCGCTCTTTCTCTGACTAACCAAAGTAAGATTATCAAACGGTCCAATGTATTTTAGTCCGACCAAGTCTTGCCCGCTTATCTCCTTTATTTCTTTATATTCATCCAAAAGACCATTTAAGACATATTCATTAACCGTAACCTCTTTTCCTTTTAATAACCTTACCGGCACTTCGCCATTTTCGCCTTTTCCGACAATAATGATTTTTTCATTCGTTTTTTTATTTTGCCAAACTCGATAGGTGAACTTTACGTTTACACCGACAGCCACATTGGCCGGAACTGTCCAGGGAGTAGTAGTCCAGATTAAAAGGTAGGTGTCTTCAAATCCTTTATCCTGAATTGGAAGTTTTAAGAAAACCGTTTCGTGGGTCAATTCCTTATAATCTTCGGTCAGCATTTCATGCTGGGAAATTGCGGTTTCACATCTTGGACACCACGGGACATTATCAATTCCCTTATAAATCCAGCCTTTGTCAAAACAAGTTTTCAAAAAATGCCAGATCATGTAATTATTTTCATTAGACATGGTGTAATAGGAGTTATTCCAGTCCATAAAATATCCCAAACGCTGACTCTGCTCTGTCTGAATGGCGCTATATTTTTTAACCCGCTCCTTACAAAGCTGCACAAACTTGGCAATTGATGCTTTTTTATCGTTGGGAACCAAGTTTTCGATGTCTTTTTTATTCCTAATCCCCAGTTCTTTTTCCACTTCCACCTCAACCCAAAGTCCCTGACAGTCAAAGCCGTTTTGAAACCTTTGCTTAAATCCCCTCATGTTATAGAACCTTTGCCAAACGTCCTTGTAGGTCCTTCCCCACGCATGATGAACACCCATTGGGTTATTGGCAGTAATCGGGCCGTCTAAGAATGAGTATCTTTTTTTTGCCGAATCGTTGCGGTGAAGATATCTCTCAAGTAATTTGGTTTTCTGCCATTTTTCCAGCCAATCTCTTTCAATCGTTGGAAAATTTACCTGGGGGGATACGGATTTAAACATGCATATAATTTTACTCTAAATAAAATTTTTGTTCAACCTCCCTTATTTCTATTTAAAGTAAATTAATGCCGTTTAAATATTCTTTTAATCCACTGATGGTCGTGAACTTCGCTTACGACAAAAATAATGGCAAAAATTATGACGACGTAAATAACCGCGTCAACACTGGCCCTCCCTTGCTTTTCCCAGTAAACATCTTTTAAATATAACCATAGCGCAAACTCGTCAATTACCAACGCCGCCCCTATACCAAAAAGTATTGCCATCAAATGCCTAATTCTGTCGCTGGCCCAAAAAGATAGTCCGACATAGCCGCTGATTAGTACCAAAATTATTCCGGGAACCAAGTGGTGGATATGTAAAGTCGCTCTTATCCCTGGATTAGACAGAGCTCCAATTTTTTGCAGGTGAGTAATAATTCGTATAGTCGCAAATGTTACTAAGAAACTGACTAAAACGAGGATTTGTGACAATCTTTTACTGTCTTCTATTCTTTTGAAGACGCTTTTAAAAACACTAAACATTACTTTTATGGTAACCATAATCCTATAAAATTTCAATGGGGAGGATTTAGTGGTAAATATTAAAAAGCGGATAGAGTTCCCAAATGCTGTCGGTATAGACCAGATTAAAAATAATTCCAAGGATAATCAACAAAATTGCGGTTTTGGTTAATTTAGGTGTAAGACATGGAATTAACAGCAGAAACAGGAAAGGCAAAAAATCCAGGGCATAGCGATAGCCAATCTGAGCGTAGCCGATGCTATACCATAAAAATACCGGCATTGCCAAAACAAAAGTAGTGATTCCAGCCGGAAGGGTATATTCTCCCTTTTTGAACTTGGTCAGAAGCAGCAAGAAAAGCGGCGAGGTAAACCAAATTGCCACACCCCAAGGACTAACTTTAATATAAGGAAATTTGAGGACCAGTCCCCCGCTTTTGTCTTTAAGAAGTGGCTCAGGTCCCATTAACAGTAGACTGTATAAATTGGCCGGCATATGAATTACACCCTTTTCGCCGTATTTGAAGTTTTCGCCGATTGGATATGCCGCTTTGGTAATATTGTAGCTATAGCCGGTTTCCAATACCGAATGGAAACGCCGAAAATTATATGCCCCTAAAAGTGTCAGCGCCAAAACCACCGGAATTAAAAGTAGCAAAAAATTTCTAATTGAAAATTTCTTTCGTAAAACTTCTATAAAGAAAAAAACCACGCTCAGCATCAGTGTAATCCTCGTCATCGTTGCCAACGCAATAAATAGCCCGATTAAAAATCCATTCTTCTTGGAAAGATAGGCCCAGATTGCCAAAAGAATTAACGGTGCACCCAAAGCTTCCACTTGATAAGCAGTAATATTAATTACTCCCGAACTGAATAAAACGGTTGAGAAAACAAAAAATAACGACAGCCAAAAAGAGTCAAAACGGCTAAATTTAAAGTGTTTGGCAATAACATAAACCGTCACAAAAGAGACAAGCATTGACCCGACTCCAATGATTACCTGCGGAAAGTTATCACCGAAAAAAAACGCTCCGGGCATTAAAAGAATTGATGCCAAAGGCCCAAAATAAACATAATAATTATTGTAATAGGCCGAAATATCCCTAATCGGCAAATTGTAAATTGGTAAAGCAACGTGCAATTTTGTAAATTGTAAAGCCAGTGAAGAAAGCACTTTATCGTAACCCCTTTGACCAACAGTCAGGTAAAGATAAGTTGAGTAAAGACAAAATAAAGAGGTTAAAACCAGCAGGCCCTTTTCACCATAATGTCTTAAAAATGAAAAAACCTTCATAACACTATTTTATATCTTTATTGATTGCTTGACAAACATTTTTTATCTCTATAATATTGTAGGAAAGAAACGTTACGAAAATAGCCATGAAAAAATCATTACAAAAGTTAGACGAGAGTTTTTTTGCCCAGTTTAAAACAGTCCAGCAATTTAAGAAAAATCAATTAATTCTTGGTCCGGCGGCGCAACCATCAGGCATTTTCTATATTAAATCCGGTTTTGTCAGACTTTATCTCATCTCGGAAGGCGGCAAAGAAATAACTTTAAATATCTTTAAACCCGGAACATACTTTTCGATGATCTGGGCATTGAATAATGTTCCGAATATTTATTTTTATGAAAGCTTAACTGACGTTTTGCTATTAAAGGCACCCAAGGATGAAATAGTAAAGTACATTGAAGATAATCCACAAATTCTTTATGACCTGGCAAAGCGGACTTTAAGCGGTCTGGACGGCATGACAAGACTCATGGAAGCGCTCCTAACCGGTAATGCTTACCAGCAGGTTGCCTCGGTGCTTTTGGTCTTGGCAAGAAGGTTTGGTAAAAATATAGCCAGCGGAGAGTTAGTAATTGACATACCCCTCACACACCGGCTTATCGGCACTCTGGCGGCACTATCGAGGGAATCAACCAGTTTGGAACTTGAAAAGCTGACCAGAGCAAAAATTATTTCTCAGAAGGACCATTTGATTGTGGTGAAAGACCTTCAAAAACTGGAAGAAAAATCACCGATTAGTTTTATAGAAGACATCCTTTTTTAAGATAAAACGTAACCTATTTCGCCGTGGGTGGCCGCATCCAAACCTATTTTTTCTTCGGCTTTTGTGACCCTAAGCTTCATTCTGAAACTTAGTAATTTAAGCAGAATCCAACTGCCTGCAAAAGCGTACAGTGCTGTTGCCCCTACGGCAATCAGTTGAATCAATAATTGATTGGGATTACCAAACAGAAAGCCGTTAGCTCCTGCTGTATTGATTACTTTTTCTGCAAAAACGCCGGTTAAAATTGCTCCTGTCATACCACCAACACCATGAGCGGCCCAAACATCCAAAGTATCATCAACCGGAATTTTTTTAGTTCGAAAAATTAAGGCTGAATAAGTCACTGCCCCGGCAATTATGCCAATCGCGATACTGGCCATTGGGCCAACAAATCCACTGGCCGGCGTAATTGCCACCAAACCGCAAACTGCCCCTGTCGCAGTCGCCATGGCGCTTGGTTTGTGATGCTCTTTCCAACTGAGAAACATCCAAACCAATCCCGCTGCTGCCGCCGCCGTATTAGTGGTCACAAAAGCATTCCAGGCTAAACCCGACGCCGCTAAGGCGCTACCGGCATTAAAACCAAACCAACCAAACCAAAGCAGTGCCGCTCCCAAAAGCACAAACGGAACATTATGTGCGTATTGCGTTGTCTGTTTCGATTTTGCCAAAGACCTCCCGCCGACCAATATGGCGGCGGCCAGACCAGCAAAGCCTGCGCTGATATGAACCACTGTTCCACCGGCAAAATCCAAAGCTCCTAAGACATGTAGCCAACCGTTAGCGTTCCAAACCCAATGGGCAATCGGATCGTAAATAAAAGTCGTCCACAACAAAGTAAAAATAATTAAAGTCTTAAATGAAATCCTCTCTGCCACCGCCCCGATAATCAGGGCCGGGGTGATAATCGCAAACATTGCCTGAAACATCATAAAGGCAAGATGAGGAATAGTGGCGGCATAGAGCGGGTTCGGATTAAAACCAACATTTCTTAGCCCGAAATAATTCAGTCCGCCGATAAGCCCGTGAATATCTTTACCAAAAACTAAACTATAACCAAACAGTACCCACTGCAAACTGACGATTGCCAAAATCACAAACGACTGCTTTAAAATACTGACGACATTTTTTCTTCTGACCATCCCCCCATAAAAAAATCCGACAGCCGGAGTCATAAGCATCACTAAAGCGGTTGCCACCAGTACCCAGGCCGTATCGCCGGTATTTATTAATGCAGTATTTGCTGAACCTGCAGACGCTCCGGCAAAAAGCCGGGAAGATAATCCAACCAGTATACCAACAATTAAAACTAGTGCTGACGGAAGGAGCAGTTTTTTCATACAAGCTTTAGAAAGTATTCCACAGGGCCTGGTTAGTGACTTCGTGATGGAAAAGTACTTCCGAATTTTTAACTCTGTTGCCTAACTCCTTGGGGCTTCTGTCAGCAGCCTGTTCCTTAAAGTAAGCAAATTTTTCTTTATTTATTTCGCCCAAAATACTGCCGATAAAATCACTGGCCTTAAAAATCTTCAACGCATCACTAATTGTCCCGGGTAAAAACCTTAACCTGTCTCTTTTACTTCCGTCTTTTTTTAATCTTTCCCCGTTCATTCCGGTCCTAATTAGTGTATACAGCCATAAATATGGGTTTGCATCCGGCGCAACCGAACGCACTTCGATGCGGGCGGTTCTTTCGTTGCCGATTGGAATACGAATCATTGAACCCCTGTCAATCGGCGAAACTTTTATTTGGTTTGGGGCTTCAAAATGCGGATCAAGCCTTCTATAGGCATTGACGCTGGAGTTCTCAATCAAACAGATTTCCGAAGCATGGTTCAAAAGTTTGGAAATAAAATCCCAGGCAATTGTAGATAACCCGTCTTGGCCGCTTCTATCATAAAAAATATTTTTCCCGTTTTTCGATAAAGAAAAGTTGGTATGCATTCCGCTACCGTTTATCCCCATTATCGGTTTGGGCAGAAAAGTTGCAGTCAAACCCATCTTATTGGCAACCTGACGGCAAACTAATTTATATAACTGGATTTGGTCACAGGCTCTCACCACATCCGTATAAGAAAAATTTAATTCAAACTGTGAAGGCGCAACTTCCGGATGGTCTTTTTCGTTTTTAAAGCCCATTGCCCTCTGTGCTTCGGCAGAACCATCAATAAATTTACGCAGATTATCCATCGGCAAAGAGTGGAAATATCCGCCGGTCGAAATCAGCTTAAATCCGTTATTTTCGTCAAAATTTTGCTCGGCATTTGTCCCCTCAACCACAAAACCTTCAATCTCTGCTGAAGCATTAGCGGTCAATCCTTTTTTCTGTTTTAATTCCTTGGCGTATTGCCAAAGTATCCCGCGAAAATCGGACTCATACAAACTTTTATCCCTGTTTAGAATATTGGCAAACATGATTATTTTTCCCGGGCCGAAAAGATCGGAAGGCAAATACATAAAACTGCCCCAGTCTATTTTGAAACGCAGGTCCGATTCGCTCTGCACGGTAAAACCTCTAATTGAAGAACCATCAAAAGTCAAGTTATCCGAAGAGGAAAGCAGAAATTTTTTGTCGTAATCAAGCATGTGAAAACGGCCTTCAATATCCGTAAAGCACAACGTGACCGCTTTAATTCTTTTTTCCTTCAGTAGGTACGCTCGATATTCCGCTTCCAGCTTTTCGGGGTCGATTGTCAATCTTTTTTCTTTAGCTTTTAAATTAAGTTCTTCCAATTCATCGTAGGGGATTTCTAAAAAATTTCTGATTTTGGAAGTATCATCCATGCTTCAAAAATATCATAACACCAAAAAAGATTATTTGTCAAGTACTTTATATTAATTACTATTTTCATTATATTAATTTACTGCATAATTAATATAATTTATATATGTAATAACTTATTACTTTTTTTAACAACACCTTCAAAATAAGTTGTGACTAAACAACCATTCCTTGACAAAACATGCTACAATAAATAGGATTTTACCTAAAAGATGAAGCATAAAAAACTTTGGGGCTCGGCATTCGAAATTGAACCGGAAAAAGCCGTCATTGATTTTACCGCCGGACGTGACGTCATAGGCATTCCTCCGGTTGACCTTTGTCTTCTTCCCTATGACATCCTCGGCGATAAAGCCCACTGCGTCATGCTTTACAAAACCGGAATTATCTCCAAAAAAGACGCCAAAATAATTTTGAGGGGTTTGGATGAAATTGCAAAGCTCGCTTCTCAAAACAAGTTTCATCTGGATGAAACCAAAGAAGACGTCCATACCAATGTTGAATCCTGGCTGATTGACAAATACGGCGTCGATACTGCCGGAAGATTGCACACTGCCCGCTCCAGAAACGACCAAACCAACTTGGACACCAGGTTGTATCTAAAAGACCAGGTCGGTAATTTTGTTTCGGAACTGTTATTGTTAAACGATACTTTGCTGACATCTGCAGATAAATATAATGACGTCTTGCTACCCGGCTTTACGCATCATCAGCATGCCATGATTACAACTTTTGGACACTTGATGCTGATGTTTTCCTCGATGGTTACGCGGGATGCCAAGCGCTTTACCAACTGGTTTAAGCTTCACAACTACAATCCCCTAGGCAGTATTGTTTCCTACGGCACTTCGTTTCCAATTGACAGACATTTAACCAGTAAATTATTAGGCTTTGAGGGACCGGAAGTAAATTCGCTTGATGAAATTACCAACCGCTGGGAGGCGGAAAGCGATTTGGCTTTTGCCATCACCGTTTTAATGGACCATCTGTCCGTCATTTCCGAAACTTTAATTCTTTTTTGCACACCCCAGTTTGGGATGGTGAAAATTGCCGATTCCTACTCCACCGGCAGCTCAATCATGCCACAAAAGAAAAACCCCGACTCATTGGAAGTGATTAAAGGCAAAGCCAGCGTGGCTGCCGGACTGTTGCAGGGATTACTCAGTATGGGCAAAGCCAGTTTCATCGGCTACAACCGGGACTCACAATGGGCCAAATACTTAATTACCGATTTAGTCAATGAGTGCATTCTTGCCCCAAGTATAGTCAAAGGAGTCATTGAAGGCTTAACTATTAATCGGGCGAAAATGGAAGAATGGTGCAATAAGGGCTTTATTGGCACAACAACACTGCTTGAACAAATTGCTTCCAATTATGGCTTGGCATTTCGCAGAGCCAAAGTGGTCATTGAAAAAGCGGTTAAGTATTCCAAGGACCGGGACAAATTAACTTATGACTCGGTCAAGCAAGCTCTTGATGAAGAAAAGATTAACATCAAGCTTAGCAAAAAACAAGTTGAAGATTGGCAAAATCCGAAAGTGATACTTGAACTAACCAAGTCATTTGGCAGCCCCGGCATAAAAAGCAGCCAAGAAAGCGCCGCAATTCTTAGAAAAGAGTCCCAGCAACTGCTTAGTTGGCTTAAAGACAAAGAGTTAAACCGTCAGAAGGCCGAAAATTTGCTCAATGAAGAAATTGCCAAGATTAATCGATGACTGAGTTTATTTAAGCGGCAACCCGATGGCTTTTCTCCCGTTGACAGTAGCAATCTTTACCAAATCTTCAATTTCTAAAAAGCGGCAACCCGTTGCCAGAAGCAGTAACTCTTGCCACATCTCGCCGTCGCAAAACGGTACCATATAATCGCAAATATTATCTGTTCCCAAAGCGACTGTAATGCCGGCAGGCACCATTTCGTCAACCGGAGTTAAGGAATTATGAAATGGCTGTAATACTTCCTTTCTTCTTGAATCAATCCAGGCAATAGGACAAGCGATGACCATCACACCTGCTTTTTTTAGTTTCTGATAGACTTTATCCCTGTAGTCCTTGGGGTGTGCGCCCAAAGAAATACTATGAATAGCTACCACTTTTCCTTGCATACCATGCTCGATAGTTTTGTCGCAGAGTAATTCTGTTTCTTTATCCTCAACCGTATTAAATTGGTCGACATGAACATGCACCATCTTATTATATTTTTTGCCCGTTTCTAAAAGAATGTCCATGTGTTCCGCCCCTTTGCCGTAGTCTCTTTCATCACGCTTTGGCAATCCCCCGATTATATCCACCGCTTCGGCGCCAATGTCAAACCACTTACGCGCTTCTTTGTTAATCACCCCTTTAAGAGTCTGAGTCATCAATTTAACTTCAATCTGATCTTTGTAATGTTCCCTGGCTTTTAGTGCTCCTTTTAAAGCCCTGTCCTCACACACCGGATCAACGTCAACAAAAGAGCCTAATGCAGATACCCCTTGCGCAATTAAAACCTCAAGCGCCATCGAGACTCTTTTGTAATAGTCTTCTACACTGGCGTTTTTCTTTACCACATCTACCAAATCCCACTTTTCCTCAAGTGTATGTTTTTTATAGATGTCTAAAGTGTCGGGGTTGATGGTAAAAGCCCTGTCGGCATGAGCATGACAATTAACCCAACCGCCATTTTCTTTAATTTCTTGAAGGAGAAGCCGCTTGAAATTCCAAATAGTTTCAGGATTAATCGAAGAGTTCTCTTTGGTAGCCTTATTGACTCTTTTTTTCATGAACTGTTTATTAATAAGTAGATTAGTCCAATCGATAATCTTTGTCAATATGGATTTTTATCTATACTCAGCTTAACTGACAAAGTAACCTTGTGTAAAAAGAGCCAACAGAATAATGTACAAAGCTATAAACAAAATCAGCAGCGTTCCCTTTATTACTTTATTGTTAATTAGTCCCAAACGAATAAAAAAGGGCAGAGAGAGTAAGGCGTAGCGCGGGACAGATGACATAGTACCGGTTAGGGTTGGCAAAACTATATTAATCAGTGAAAATAAATTCAAACCAATCAAGCTTAACCGGTTGAGAAGATTTTTCTGCTGCCGAAGCGCCCACAAATCGTACAGTAACACTAGTAACACCAAGTTGAAGATGAAAAACTCCAGCACTGCTACCCAATAAATAAGATTGGGTTGTGCGTGAATAAAAATATTTAAATACCGATAATAGACTTGCGGAAGCAAAATAAGTGATGTTGTAGACCGGCCGGCGTTAAAATTACTTTGCGTACTATAAAAAGCTAACGGATTATGTACTGTATAAACTAAATAACCCATGTAAATAAGCAGTCCCAATAATGGAGAAAATATTAAAACCATCGTTTTTCCGCAAGTCGGAAGAAAATGCCTTAAATTTTGGTATGTAAATTTGCGCTTCTGCCAAAATGTGTGCAGCCGCTGTTGCTGGACAATGACGGTGAAAAATATCGGTATGCACAGAAAAATGCCAATCAGCCGGGTGAACGAAGCCAAAATACAACAGATTGAAACCAACCAATATTGCCTTTTCTGCAAAAAATATAGTACCAAAACAAACAGCAGAAAAAACAAGCTTTCCGTATATACTGCGCCGAAGAAAAAGGCGGTAGGAAACAACAGTAAAAAAAGAAATACCCAAAATATTTCTTTAGGCTTAATACCTATACTCTGTAAATATTTTTTGAAAACAATTATCCCGATTAGAAAGCTAACATTGGAAAGAAGAAAACCGGCAATAAAATAATTACCGTTAGTCACAAACGAAAAGATATGAATCAACAATGGAAAAAGAGGGAAAAAAGCCTGTTGGTACAATCCGTATCCGTACCTGGCAATGTGTAAATAATTTACGCCGTCAAAATTAGCCGAGTCTTGAATGAAATTAGGAACATGTGAAATTAAATCTATCGGCTTTAGAAATAACTGAAAACTTCCGCTGGAAGGAATAACTTTATCGGCTATAAATGCAATTACTAATCCACCAAGTCTCCAAACCAGAAACAACCAAAGCATATTATCAGTATTATAACAAGAAAAGTAAGAGCTAAAAAATTGAGTCAGTTAGATTACCTGAAAGTTAGTTTCAACTCAATATTTTGGTCGAAAGAAATTTTTTGTTCAGCCGCTGTCAAATTAAATTTTTCTATTTTATATCCGCTTGGGAACAATAACTTTTCTGTGGGAGAATTAGAAATCCTGACAGCATTTTTAATCCACCAATCTTCGTTCATGTAGGGATTGTTTTGCGGATGCGGAGCGGCAATCACATAAGTTATATCCTTTTTTACGTATTCAAAACTTTTTGCCCGAGCGCTGGAAAAGGCGTAAAGCATGGCATAGCGCTGTTGATAAGCAAAAGCATCTGGTGAATAGACAAAATAACCAAATGCGTGGCCTTTTTGCTCAGCAATCACTCTCTTGGCCACTGTTTCTAAAGCCACCCACGAATCAGGCGATTTGCCGATAAACTGTTCCTTAGCTTTAACCAAATAATTAACGGCATAAACAAGATTTACCAAAATCAGTATTAATATAAGAGCGATGAACACATATTTATATTTTCCTTTTGCAAGCGCTGCTAGCCACATTACCGACAACGGCACCAACAGGTAGACGTGATCAATTAGCATTAAACCTTTGTTGGAAAAACTAAGTAACATGTAACCGAAATAATAGAAGATGAGTATTAAAAAAAATAATTTTTGTTTACTGCTATTTTTTATTTCCAACCAGGTAAAGAACATTACCAAGAAAAAAATAATCAAAGGAATAAGAATTCCGTTAGCTGAGCGTATTTGCATCGTAATTAAATTACCAATTCTATCGCTCACCCATTCGCTATACGTTAAGAAGGCGTGAGACGTGCCGATACTTAACAAGGCTTTAGTCATTTTCAGCTGGTGACGTAAGTCGAAGACGATAAAGTTTATAAGTGTCATCGGTAAAACAAACAGCACCAGCAAATGCTTCCACTGTTTATTTTTATAAATTACTACTACGCTTAAAATTAAAGACAGCAACGCAAAAAGCCCACCGACCCCAACATTGAATTGGATAAGCATTCCCAAAGCCAAAAAATGCACCACGAGAAAAATAAATTTTTTATTCTTAATATACGAAAACATTGTCAGAAGGAAAAACGGCATCACATAAAAAGGCGCTAACTGCCCAAATATCTCGTTTGATCGGCTGATTAAACCTACCGCTAGGAGACAACAAGCCAGCAGCGCGGAAGTCGTATCTAATATTTTACGCATTAGCAAAAATGTCGTTACGAGAAAAAATATTCCCAACAAAATCCAAAACCAGGCAACAATTACCGGGTTTCCGTGTCCAATTAAATAGGCTGGGTAATTTAGATACGTCCACAGCGGCCCATGAAAGACGTTTTGCGTATTGGCTCTTGCGCCAATCAAAACAATTTTTTTTAAATCCAATTCCTGTAAAAGTAAAAAATCTCTTCCGACGTCGTTGGTCAAATGCACTTCACCGTTCAAGACAAAATACGAAGAAAGGTAAACACAGAAGGAAATAAAGACAACGCTTAAGCTGTAGAATAGTTTCTTTCCACTCAAAAGCATACCAATATTATCGTTTAATTATTTAATTTTTACAACGGCCCAGGCTTAGTTATCTGTGGCAGTTTAGTTTCGGTCGCGGAGAACAAAGGAAATACCTAGGACATCTCCGCTTGGTTTAATTAATTCAAACTGCTAAAATATGCCTGTGCAGAAAAAATTTAAGGAATATATCTTTATAATACTTCCGCTTTTATTCGCTCTGTTTTTGTTGACAAGATACCTAAATCTACCTCCTGTTGGACCTAATGCGACCGACTATAATGTCCTCTCTTTAGCAGCAAGAAATTTTAACAACTTTGGCTATTTGAATTTGAAATTTGCCCCCGATTTAACTTTGTCTAAGCAGTTACCCAAAAACCCCGATTTTTATCTACACCACCCTTCTCTTCCTGTAATTATTGAGAGTATCTTTTTCAAAATACTGGGGAATGATTTTTGGGTGGGAAGAATTTCAAAAATAATTCCCGCTTTTTTAATTCTGCCTGTTTTGTTTTTTATCGGCAAGAACTTAAAAAATAAAAGGTTTGGAATGATGACCCTGCTTATCTCTAGTTTAATTCCGGCCGCCATTGTATTGGGAATCGTTACCTTTAACCAACCTTGGAGCTTATTATTCATAGTTTTAACTGCCTACTTTAGTTTAAAGGCAATTAGGACCGGGGATAGAAAGTATTTTTATCTGTCTGTAATCTCGGTAATTTTGGGGACCTTATCCGATTGGCAAATGACCTATTTTACCCCTTTTCTTCTTCCATTGTTTTTAAAAAACAAAAAAGGCCGGCTCGGATTTACTCTTATAGCGACATCTACCTTGACTGCTTTGCTGTTTCTAATCTATTCATACTTTATTCTTGGCAGTTTTAGTAATTTAGTTGCTGCAATTTTAAATAGAAGCACCGGCGCTTTACTTCTCACTTTACCTTTATGGCAAATTCGTTGGATGTTAGTACTACTGGTTCGCTTTATTGTATATTTTAATCCTCTTTTTTTAATAATCAGCGCTGTTTATATTTTCAAGTTTCTTGGAAAAGTTTTGCACAGAAAACTTGAAGACATTGATCTTTTGATTTTTGCTTTTTTTGCTTGCGGAGCAACTAATATTATGCTATTTCCCGAAGGGTCATTTGGACATCCTTTTTGGATCTATTTCTTAGTCCCCTTTATCGCACTTTCCAGTACAACGCTAGTTTTGGGAAAAATTATTAATTCTAAATTGGTATTCGCTGCGATGATTGTTTTTTCGATAATCTTTGCCGTTTGGATAGAAAATTGGAAAACGGAACAAAACGTTTCCAACTTGTTTCGCTACAATCTGGCAAAATCTGCCAGTAAATATTTTATCCCTTACGATACTTTATATCTAAATCCCGGAAATTATATAGACCAGGACTTACTGCAATATGTGTTTTATCAAAACGCCAAAATTGAAATTCCAAACAACATTCAAAGTTTTAAGAATGGCAATTTTTATCTTTTTAGCTGTATACAATGCAACCTTAACAATTTTGATGTCAACTTTTTAGCCAACCGTTACAAATATAAAACTTTCGATTCCCCCCCAGGCAGAGCCTACCTATTCTTTTTAAAACAAAAACAAGACCAAATCATTCCCCCACCACTATTAAGCAAAGCGGTAATGGTCCCAAATGAAATAGTTCCCAGACCGGAAAGTCTACCCAGAAAAATTTATAATCTGTTGATTGATTTATTGCGCGCACCCCAAATATAATTAGTTAATTTATTTAATTAGTTGCGGATTAACATTGAATAAATAAGCAATAATCGAAAACAATCTTACAAATAATTTTCCTCTGTTAGTGATTTGATATTGGCCATTTTTTTGCACAATCGTTCCCGAATAAGACTGCTCATTTAACCGTGCTTGAATCTGTTTATAATCATGGACATATTTTTTTTCAAAAATTACCGACATCTGCGGCTCTGTAAAAGTAACTTTGGAATTTTTATTCATGTAGCCAAGCATAAAAACCGAAATAGAGCGCTCAATAGTCACCGGCATAATTGTCAAAAGCACCATGTTAAAAGAAAATATTAAAACTAGGGAAAGAAGAATATCTCTGTACGTAAAAATTTGCCCGAATTTGCTTCTTTTATAAACGACTAGAACAATAAGCATTATCAAGCAGCTAAAAAATAGTAAAACTATCCCCCGGTAAAATAAAATTGAGATTCCGCTAAACAGAAAAGTTCTGAATGTTAATAAATAAAGTAGTGTTCCGAGAATAAAAAATATTAGATAGAGAAAAAAAAGACTGACAATTGTTTTTGCGTTCATTACCAAATGATACACTAAAACGAGTTAGTGTCAAGAATCTAAAAGATTTAGAAGTTTGACTAATGAGCTACAAACTAAACAACGGGTTTAACTAAAAGCTTAATCTTGAGCGAAGCGAAATGCTTTACGCATTAGTTATGGGCTTTGCTATACTAAGCTTGTGAAAATGCTGAAGCTTTTGACCGGGAGCGGAAACAAAATCGGTCCTGTCTTTTTGCTGTTTGTTATCTTTGGCTTTATTTTGTATTTTATTTTCCCCTCCCTTCTTAGTATTCCGAAGTCTAATCTTTTACACTTCTTCGGCCTGCTTCTTCTAATTTTAGGTCTGATTGTTTGTCTCTGGTCCCAAATATTGATACTGATAAAAGTCCCCAAAAAACAACTTATCACGAAAGGTCCTTATGCTCTTATGAAACATCCTTTGTATACCGGAGTTTCTCTGTTGGTGCTTCCCGGACTTGGATTGTTGCTTGGAAACTTACTGGGGCCAATATTTGGACTTATTCTTTACATCGCCACAAGGATTTATAGACCCGAAGAGGAAAAAAGAATGAGAAAAGAATTCGGGGAAAAATATGAAAAATACGCAAAGAGTGTCCTCTTTCCCAAGTTGTAAACTAAGAAGTCAAATTAATTTTCGCAAAAACGCGGGTTGAGCCTCAACGAAATCCCATTTCTCTAATTGCGGTTTCTTAAGAATGCGGGAATATCCAAGTAATCCCTTGTTTCTAGCTTCATTTCCTACAAAAAACACCTGAATAAAATATAGACTGTTTAAGATTGAGGGTCAAGATGCAATATTTTTAAATAAGATTAAGCATGTTGGCTTTATAATTTAACAACAATATATTATTGTTATCTTTATATTTTTTATTTAGCTCGCTGTCGTTTGCTAAAATTGCAATTTTTTCATTTCTATTTATAAAATCATCTGCAACTACAAAAATTGATAAATCTCCAATTTCTACAATCGGATTTCTAAAGTCAATTAATTTAAGAACATCATCTTTTTTAATAATTGCATCTTCCATTTGAGATAATATAGGAATTATTTCACTTATTATTTCTTTATAGTTATTCCATCTGTTATAGTCATTTCTTATATGATTACAAACCTCTGTTAGAATATGAGGAGTAATGCAAAACTTGCCCCATCTATTATTCATTTTAATAAGATTCTAAAAATTCCAAAATCTCTTCAAAATCGTAAGCTTTTCTTTTTGATATTCTAGAAGTAACTATTCCGTCTACAATAATTTTAAACACACTTGTGTCGATTAGAATACCATTTTTTATATATGGAAAAATGTGTTTGTCGTAGTCGTGAATTTGAAGATTCAAAAACATTTAATGCTTAAACTTGTTCTTTCTTAGATTCTACAACTTTAAAAGAGCCAGTATCTTTTACTGTGCCCTCAGAGAGACCTGAAATTTTTTTAAATGTTACTGAATTTGTATTTAAATCAACAGAAACTTTATATCTAGATGGTGCTACATTCCCTAAGGTTTCATAAAAACTGCAGACAATATCCCATTTTTTTGATTCTTCGTGGCTGTTCCATTCGTAGGAGTGAGTTCTTCTACGTTAAATTTCAATAACCCAATATTTCCGTGAACGTGTTCAAAGACTCTTCTTGCTAATTCAATTGCTTTTATAGAAGCTGATTCAGACATATATAAACCGTTAACTAATTATAGAATATCTTATTTGAGCAGATAATGTCAACAGGAAGAGTATTCTACCATCTGCAGAAAATAAATACAAATCTATGTTTATATTGATGTATAATTGTTCTGCTGTGAAAACATTTTTAATACAATTAAAGAAAGATTTGCAATGTAGAATAGAAGCAGAAAATGAAACACATCTTCGAATTATGATACAAAGTAAGCACTATAAAATACTACCAATAAGAGGCCAAAAAGCTACCAAGATAACAGAATCTAATATTGAAACAATAACAGAGATTAAGGAATAGATTGTTTTATAGATGATCGTGAATTTACAGCATTCATGAATTAGAAAAGCTAAGCGATGAAGAGCTTAGAAAGAAGTTATTCAAAGTTAACCTTCATATACATACTTCAAAAAGCTCAATATCAAAACGCATCCTTGAAACCAATACAACAAAAACAGCTTCAAGCAGCAAATCATATAAAACTGTACTAAACAACTTGAGCTCTCTAATAAAACTCGCAAACATGTAGAGTTTTAAATTTCATTCTAAAACATTAGTTACCCAAAAAATCTGCTTGGTAAATTAATTGTTTTTTTGTTTGGAACAGTTCTAATTGGAATTTTACTTAACCTAATTGCAACATAGATAGCCAAATTTATCCTGAATTGGAAATAAAGAAATTATTAATATGAAATTATTTGTATACATTGATGCAGAGAATTTAAGAAATTCTTTCGAGATTACGCGTTTAAGGATTTTAACTATGAAAAAGCTTATTCTTGGTTTACAAACACTTTGGGAGCTAAAAGGATATTTATTTTTGTTGTCATACCAAAAGGAGACACAGTCAAGAAGGATAGATTCGTAGAGCTAGAAATTAGGTTATGTAATAAAACAGAAGGAAGTTGCTATATATCATCAAAAGCCCCTAGAATTTAAGTTAAATGTAAAAAATGTGGGAACAGTTTATAGAATACCTAAAACGAGGTTTCAAATCTAAGGCAAATTGTGACGTGGATATGACCTTAGAAATTATGAATCATAGTATTCGAGAGAAATATGATGAGATAATAGTTTTCTCAGACGGAGATTTTGGAAGTGTATATGAATACGTTGCATCTAAAATACTCAAAAAAGTTACAGTTTATGCCCCTTTAACTAATCCACCAAGCCCAGAAAAATTTGCAGAACTTCTACTAGATTAAAGAGCTAAACAATAAGGACATTAAGCTATTAGATCTTACTTCTTTATTCCAACACTACTCTATAAAATGAAAAAGCCACCCGAAGGCACCAATTTCGAAAGATTATTCGTAATATACCAATTTTTACACTGTATGTCAAGATTTTATCTTATTGCGTCGCACAATGTATATATTGCGACGTCCGTTTGAGGCTAAATCCCCTATCCTTAAATTGTTTTGAGGCTAATTGATTTACTCTAGGTTATATTTTTAGGAGATTTTTCATTATTCCAAAACAATAGAGACCTTACGGATTTTGCCCATCACATAAAGTCTCTAAAAATAATTATACTATTAAAATTTCTATTTTCAATATTATTAGACACTATATAGCCTCAATTTAATTAGCTGCGAAAGTAATTTTACGGATTTTAGTATGCTATACTAACATTAATTGCCTAAACCAAGTAATTGGCATAGCAGAAAACCCTTGTAGGAAGTAAGCTCTTCGTCAGAGCATCCTACAAGGTTGTTATCCGAAAGGTAGCAGGTGACGTAAGTCATCGCTGGCGGAGAGCTTTTTGTATGAATAAGCTATTGAGAGTTATATTGATAATTGCAATAGTTATTTTAGTCGGATTTATTTTTATTAGACCCCCGATTGCAAAAATGTATTGCGAAAATGAATCTCACAAGCTTGATGTTTCACTCACTGACGAAGAGGCCACAATCGTTATTAACAACATGAATAACGCAGGCATTTATTCTGCATATGGTTTACCTGCAAATTTAGAACAAACAAGAGAAAAAATCGTAAAAGAATCTGACAAGAGAGTTGCATATAATCAACGTTTAGTAAATCAAGATTATACAGAGTGCCTACATAGGTGGGGGCAATAAATATGAAAAGAAAAAGAATTTAAAACCTGAAGAAAAGATAACGGAGGGGAATAACAAATTGACACGTAATGCAATTATCGTTTTTGGTATGTGTATTTTCATTATACTTGCCTTTTTATGTGGTAATATTATTCTAGGAGTACTGGGAAATAATGCAACTCAACCAACTTTAGCCCAACCCGATACTTCAACTGAAGCACCCACGCCCACACAAATGCCTCAACAAACCTATCAACAGCCAGCTACAAATACTATTGATTGTATTGGCCCAGATGGTAAGCATTTACAGGTTACTCAGCAGGAATGTGATAATTTTAATAACGCATGGTGAAAATCTACATCGGCTCAATCACCCCTACAACAAACTCTACAGCAATATTCCCAAGGAACTGCCCAATACGCTAAAGATAGTTCAATTTTAATATGTAATAACGGGGTTAATGCAGCTCAAACTGCTTGTGTCAATCTTTGTGTGGCAAACGCTCAAACTGATAGCAATAATTGCCAATCAACTTACGGTTATAATTCGTCCATGTATCCTAATACATATAATTCGAGTGCCGTTGAGCAATGCTACAACGCTTCTACGGCAAACATGTTATCCTGTGACAATGATTGTCATAATCAAATGGAAGAAGGCCTCAAGAATTGTGGTAATTAGTAGTTAACCTCTCTATAAAAAGCATTCTTTTTCGGGATATAGGGTACCACCCATTTTAATTTAACAGATATATTATTTATAGGGTGGTACTCTGTTAGCTAACCATTTTTAGGCCGTAAATATTAATTTTTCGACGCAATAAAAAAACTAGTTTTCCAGAACGATAAAATAACTAGTTTTTTGACACTTTAGACACTAGTTTTTACACACTATTAAGTGGTAGTTTTCCGACTACTATAAAAATAATTATTGGACACTAATAAAAAAACTAGTTTTCCGACACGAGAAGAAATAATATTTAACCACGATAGACAAAACTATATTTTTGATGTAAATGCAATTTATACTATAGGCGGTTGACTATTAGCTTTTATCTACTAGAATAATATTTAGAATCATATAACAGAGATACAGCCTCCGTTGTGGTTGTATCTTTTTTTTGAAGATAAAATGACAGAAATAATACAAACAGAATTAAAACCAGAATATCTCGCTCAGAAATGTCCCGTTTGTAATGGCTGGGGAACAGTTTCATACCAACATGTTACTTGTCATGCTTGCGATGGAAAAGGATTTATTTTAATTCCCACTGAGAAAGAAAGAGAGAAAGGATATGGACGAAGCAAGTAAACAAAGCAGCCTTACAGAATTTGAAAAAAGGGAAATAGCTGAATCTTTAGCTGAAACGGAAGGTTCTTATGTTAAAGGAAAGGTAGTATGTTTAGATAACTACAAATTTGGAATCGATGACTTTCCCCAAAATAAAGATGACATTCCTTACCACTTAGCAATCGCTCTTGATGACTAAGTAAATCTTGCATGGTATAGCAAGATTGCTCGAGAACGTAGAGCGGATCTCCTTAGAAATTGTCTGAAAATAACCATAGAAGCTTTTGAAAAAGGAATTATCACTAAAACAAAAGCTGCCTACTTTACTGTAATAATTAAGTATAAAACAGCACAACAAGAACGCCTCTAAGAATATAAGAAAAGACATTATAACCATACAACGTTAAATGGATACTATTACAAAGCTCGCAAGGAGGTGAATTATTAAATGAAACATTTCTTAAAATGCGAAGCACCAATCTGCTCTGATACAAAAGGATACGACGATAAAGATTGGAGAAAGAAAATAACATGGTTTCCCGATGAAAAAATTTGTTTATTAAAACCCTATACCAATTGGCAAAGAAAACAAATAAAAATACAAAGTTTTTATAAAAAGGCATTTTAAAATTTCCTAACACATTTTTTACAGTTGAGATTTTGTACAATATAAAAAGGGTGTCTATAAAGAGTAAGGGGCGAAACCCAGACAAGTTTTTATGATAGGCAAATTTGACGTTATTATGCCATTTAACGAAGCTAGTGGTAGATATAACTATCCAAAGCCTATGGGTAGGATATATGGTTCTTGATTTTTTGAATTATGCAGACTAATATAAATACAGACTTCTCACATCCTCAATTTCCTTCCACAGGCTACTCTCCAAAAGAGAGTATGCAAATAGCTGAAGAAGATTTTATTTCTTTTATCACAATTAAAAAGAACTTAGCCGATCAAAGCGTACGTCACTGTAGAATCCGTTTCAGAAGAATAAATCACTCGTTTAGAGATAAAGGTCTAACAAAGGAAAACGTAGAACGGTATTTTATGGAGTTAAAACAGAGGGGACTTGGCAATAATTCTCTTAACACTTATTATTTTGTATTTAGACAACTTGTTGATTGTTACAAAGACCGAGGACTACCCTTTGATTTCCTTGATGGGTTTAAATCATTTAAAAAAACGAAAGCTGAAATTATAATCTTTACAAACGAGGAAATAGAAACAATCTTAAGCACCCCTCTAACTCATGGCAAATTGGAGGGAATAGATTGTTCATTTTTAGACTTTAGATATGGATCGCTTACGATGTTTCTCGCATATACCGGTTGTAGATTCTCTGAAGCAACTAATTTAAAGGTTAAAAACATTGATTGGGATGGCAAAGCTAGAATTACAGAAACTAAAACAAACGAGAATAGAACAGTATATTTTACAGAACCATTAGCTAGTAGGTTAAAAGAGCTTTGCAAGAATAAGAACGAAGACGATTTAATTTTTCTAAATGCTAAAAATCATCAAGTTAACGCACAAGACTTTTCCTCAGATTTGAAAAGAAGGGCTAAAACAGCAGGGGTTACTAAAAGAGTTTTCCCTCACAATTTCAGACATAGCTTTGCAACTCACTTACTTGAAGTAGGGGTTCCAATTACAGAGGTCGCTGTTCTCTTAGGGCATAAGGACATACAAACAACCTACGATAATTACATGCATCTTGCAGACAAAACCCTACAAAGGGCAGCTATGCGAAATCCATTGATTAGAAAAAATGTTGACACAAAAGAAATTATCAAATCAGTTAAGGAAAACTTTGAAAACTTACATTTAGAAACTGACAGTAGATTTAAATACTCAGTTTCAGAAGACGATACAGGATTAAAGATTGCGATTTCATTCGTAAGGGCTTAGATTTTTCTAAACCCTCACTTTCAAACCACAAGCTACTCCCCTAATTGACTTCTCACATCCATTAAAAAAGCACCCTGTTAGGTGCTATAATAAAAATCTGAAGCTAAAATCCCTAGTTCCTGTTTCTGAGGAATGCGGGGATATCCCACGTGTCGTCTTCTTCTTCAACCGGCGCTTCGGTTGGTATTGGCGGCTCCGGCTCATTTATTTTTGGCTGGCCGGATTGACTCGGCTGCTGGCTTTGTTCCATGACGCGATTGATGGTTGGAGTCATAAATTCCTTAAGGGTTTGCCTGGTTGAATCAAAACCGGTGGCAATCACCGTAATTTTCATTTGGTCATGCATGGTGTCGTCAATGGTGGCACCAAAAATAATATTGGCATCCGGGTCGGCTTCGGCAGCAATAATCTTGGCCGCTTCGTCAACTTCACTCATGGTTAAATCCGGGCCGCCGATAATATTAAACAGTACCCCTCTTGCTCCGGTCATCGAAATTTCCAAAAGAGGAGACGAAACCGCTACTCTGGCGGCAGTCTGCGCCCTATTTTCCCCAACGCCCGTACCAATACCCATTAAAGCCGAACCGGCATTTTGCATAATCGTTTTGACATCGGCAAAATCAACGTTAATAAGGCCGGGTAGGGTAATTAAATCGGAAATACCCTGCACTCCCTGAGTCAAAACCGAATCCGCCACTTTAAAAGCTTCCAACAGTGAAAGTTTTTTATCAACGACATCCAAAATTCTTTGGTTAGGAATGACAATTAGGGTATCAACTTTATCTTTCAGTTCTTCTATTCCGTCTTCGGCGGTAACCATTCTTCTTGTGCCCTCAAAAGCAAACGGCTTGGTAACCACTGCTACGGTTAATGCACCAACTTCTTTAGCGGCTTTGGCAATAATCGGAGTGGCCCCCGTCCCTGTTCCGCCACCCATTCCGGCGGTCAAAAAAAGCATGTCCGTCCCGTCCAACATTTCTCTGATTTTCTCGTAAGATTCTTCTGCCGCCTGTTTGCCGATTTCGGCGTTACCACCGGAACCTAAGCCCTTGGTTAGGTCCTCACCAATCTGTAGCTTGGTGGCCGCTTGATTTAAAAGCAGACTTTGCGCATCGGTGTTAACGGCAATAAAATCAACCCCGACAATACTGCTTTGGGTAATCATCGAGTTGAGGGCGTTTGTTCCGCCTCCGCCAATTCCCATTACTCTTATCTTGGCGAAATTAGCTGTTTGCGGTTTTATTAACATAGTTTAATTTATAGGGGCATACTAGCAAATACAGATTGATTTTGCAAGTCTATAAGTCTTAGGACAGACCTTTCGATTACACTTAAGGTAAAAACGATTTGAAAAATGAAATTGCTTTTGCCAATACTTTACCGCTGAATTTAAAACTGCCAATGTTTGGCAGAGCAAATCCAAATGGCAGAGATGATTTTGTTTCGATAGTCCCGCCATAGTTTAAAAGGCCAACCACAGTTGAAAAAGACGGTTCCTGTATTTCGTCAATTATGCCCTTAATGTTTGTGGCAATCGCCACCCTAACAGGCATCGCCAACATTCTTTTGGCAGCATCGGTTACCCCAATTGTTCTTGCTCCTCCACCGGTTATTACTAAACCGGATGGGGTTTGTCCGGCAAAACCGCTTTTCTTAATTTCGATACCAATCATGGTAAACAATTCATTCAATCTTGGCCTAATAATGCCGTCAATTAAAGTTTTTTTGGAAACTTTTTTAAGCTCCTCTGCCAGACCAAGCGATGAAAGATCGACTTCATCCGTTAGCTTTTCCCGTTTTTCTTCTTCCTCCATTTCCTCGGAAATCCGCACTGGCTTTTTAGTCGAGCTGGAAAGGAACAGTTTTATTTTTTCGGCCGATTCCAAAGAAATCCGCAGTCCGATTGCCAAATCATTGGTAATATGCCGTGCACCGATTGGCAAAACCGATGAATATGCCACCGAACCGTCAACGTAGACGGAGATGTCGGTTGTCCCCGCACCAATATCAACCAGTACTACTCCCAATTCTTTTTCCGTGTCCGACAAAACCGCCAAGGAGCTGGCATAGCCGGAAAAAACCACTGCGTCCAAGTCAACTCCGACTTCGGAAAAGGCTTTTTCCATATTCCTAATTGAAGTACTATTGGCAGAAATAATATGGGTATCAACTTCTAACCTGATACCGGTCATCCCGATTGGATCTTTTATGCCTTCCTGACCATCAACAATGTAACTTCTGGGTAAAACATGGATGATTTCGCGGCTTGACGGCAGTGAAACCGCCCGAGCGGCGTCAATCACCCTGGCTAAATCATTTTCGGTAATTTCTCCTTCCGGATGGGCCACTGCCACCACTCCGCGTGAATTTTGCGATTCGATATGGCTTCCTCCGATTGAGGCGATAATATGCGAAGCCGAATAACCGGCCATTCTTTCGGCCGCCTCCAAGGAGTTATTAATTGAAATTACCGCCTCGTCAATATCAACAATTTGCCCTTTTTTAACTCCGGCAGCCGGAGTTTCGGAAACTCCCAAAACATTAATTTCTTCATTAACCTTGGCAATCAGAGTCACAATTTTTGAGGTACCGATATCAATTCCTACTACTATTTTACCTTCGCTCATATGCTTAAAACGAAACAACGGGATTAGAAAACCTAAAATCTAATTTTTTTAGCGCCTTTCCTTCTATTGTAAGCCTAGAAAGGATAAGTTGTAAAGAGGATAATTGGCTCTCAACGTCCTTTTTTGAGGATAAAATTACCTCTCCTCCGCCTTGAAGCTCTACTAAAAAAGATCCGTCGGAACTAATATTCACTGCCGAGTAGGAAATCTTGTTTTTATTTAACTCGTCTTCAAGACTGGCTAATTTTGAACTGGTTTCTTTAGCAATTGGGCTAATAAAAAAGGCTCTCCCAAGAGAAAAATTTAGATATACATATTCCGTACCGACTACCAACAGCGATAAAAACACTAATGAAACGAAAAATATCTTCAGTCTATATCTGGCTCTTTCTTTTTTAAGTCTTCTTTTTTGCCACATCTTCTAACACTGCCACAATTTCGTCTGCTGCGTCGCTGTTTAGTACCGCTTCTTTTAATTTAAAGTTTTTGCTATTTTTAAGCATTGAAGAAATAGTGGAAATAAACAGCTCCGGTGTTAATTTATCTTGCTCAATAAATTCCCCTAATCCCAAGCTTTTAAAATAAATGGCATTTTTCAGCTGCTCGTTTTTCTGCCCGGCAGAAAGCGGAATTAAAAAAGCAGGCTTATTTAGATAAATCAGTTCCGTAACCGTGTTTATTCCCGCCCGGCAGACTACCAAGTCCGCTTGTTGCATTACGTGAGCCGCTTCCTGAGGCCGTAAAAACTTCCGGCAATCATAACTTTCGCTTTTTTTACTTTCCAACCTTTCAAAATCTTTATAGACTTCAGAGGCACCAATTTGATGAATAACTTTATACTGCTTTAAAAGCTTATCGAGAGTCTGTTCTACCAAAACATTGATAGCGTGTGAACCCGAGCTACCACCAACAATATAAATTAATGGGATTTTGTTTTCCTCCCGCTTGGCTTTTTTGAGCTTGATGAATTCTTCTCTAAGCGGGTTGCCGGTGAAAACAGTTTTGCTTTTCGGAAAAAATTTTTCGGAAGATTTCCACGCTATACAAATTCGTTTTGCCAGTTTTGCCACCAGTTTATTGGTAAATCCCGCTTCTAACGTCTGCTCATGCACCACCACCGGAATTCTTAAAGCGTACGCGGCCATTGTCACCGGCAAAAAAAGATACCCGCCAAAACCCAACACCACATCGGGCTTGAGCTTCCGAAGAATTTTGAATGATTGGAAAAAACCCAGTGGAAATTTAGCCAAGGATGGAAATGTGTGTTTTGTAAATTTCCTCTGCAGTCTGGCCGCACTGATGCTAAAAAAGGGAATTTTAAGCTTTTCCATCTCATGATACTCAAACGACAAACTACTGTCACCCTCAAAAGTGTGCTTCCTGCCAATATAAAACACTTGACTGTTCTTCAGTTTTTCGATTACCGCCAAAGCCGGAGATAAATGTCCACCGACAACTACTATTTTCATATTTTTCTTTGTTTGCCGATATTTATTAGTATACCAATTGCGCTAAGGTCAATGATGAGAGCCGAGCCACCATAGGAAATAAATGGCAAAGGAATGCCGGTTAAAGGCAGCAGTGCCGTTTGCGCTGCCAAATTAATGAATACCTGAGCAGCCAAAAAGGTAATTATTCCTCCTGCCAAAAGCTTGCCAAATGCGTCTCTGGCATTAATTGCAATATAAAACCCCCGCCAAATAATAACCAAAAAAACAAGGATGATAAAACAAGCGCCGACAAAACCCAACTCCTCCGCAATGATGGCAAAAATTGAATCAGTGGCGTTTTCCGGCAGGTAGGCATATTTTTGCATGGAATTTCCTAAACCCACCCCGGTTAATCCTCCCGAACCTAAGGCAATCAAAATTTGCTTAACGTGATAAGAAGTTGAATTTATGTTCTGATTAACGTTAAAAAAAGTGGACAGCCTTGTAGCCCGATACGGTTCAAGTTTGGCAAAAATAAAACCCAAAACTGCCAAAATTGGAGCAAGTACGGCAAAATAAATCAGGCTTGCCCCGGATAAAAAATAGAGCACTATTCCTTCCGCCAGAATAATCACGGCTGTGCCCATATCCGGTTCAAGCATTACCAAACCGATTACCGAAATTAATAACAGTAAAAACGCCCAAATCCGCCCTTTTTCTTTATTCGAAAACCAGGCGGCCAAATAAATAGCCAGTGCCAGTTTAACAAATTCCGATGGCTGCAAAATCGTAAATCTTAGGTTAATCCAGCGGTTAGCCCCTAACACTTTTACGCCAATACCCGGAATAAAAACCAAAATTAAAAGGCCAAGAGCAACCAGGAGTATCGGAATTGCCAAATTATAAAACCGATGATAGTCAATGCGCGAGAATAAAGCTAAAGAGCCTAAACCCAAAACAACCCAAAAAATTTGATCCTTGACATAGTGATATTTATCGGCAAAATCCCGAAACGCCACAAACGATGAAGCGTCATAAATCATAAACAGTCCAAAAAAAGTGAGAAACAATACCGAAGCGAGCAGGAAAAAATCTGTCTTTTTCATTTACTTAAGAAGGCGAGGTAAAGCCCCAAAATGGCAAAAAATGCTCCCAAAAGCCAAGCTCTCATCACAATTTTTGGCTCATCCCAACCTCTTTTCAAAAAATACAAATGTAGAGGCGAAACAGGCAAAATTTTTCTTTTGAAAAATTTCTTACTTAGCAATTGGATTAAAGATGAACCGACTTCTAAAATAAACACTCCGCCAATAATCACCACCGCCACTATTTTCCCCGTTAAAAGCCCGATGATTGCCAAAGATGCACCTAAAGACATTGAACCGACATCTCCCAGCCAAATTCTGGCCTTGTAAATATTAAAGTACAGAAATGCCGCAACGCTACCCATCAGTATAGCCACAAAAGCACCCAAACCCTGGTCAACATTTGAGTATGAAATCGCCAGAAAACTGACTAAACAAATGAGCAACAACCCTGAAGCGAGCCCGTCTAATCCGTCCGCAATGTTAAAAGCATTTGCAAACGAAACAATGGTGAAAGCGGCAAATGGAATGTACAGAAGTCCTATATCCGTCAGTCCAATCCCCCTGATAAACACAAAACTGTATCCCAATTGGGTATAAAGAATAGTGGCCGGAATAAGCGCCAAAACTGTCTGCAATAAAAGCTTATACCTAAACCGAAGACCAAAAAAAGCGAGTCTTTTATCTCCATTCATCAGCTTTTTACCGTCATCATAAAGGCCTAAAAGCCCAAAACTAACGAAGGTAAAAAGTATGACAAACAATTCCCAAGGATGAATGGTTATTTTTAGCATTCCGAACGACCATAAAAATAGGATAGTTGTGACAAAAATAATTAAGAGGCCTCCACCAAAAGGAGTACCGACTTTCCATTTGTTGAATTTATCAAAAAGCGGTGTCGGTTTATTAAACGGATCAACCGTCGTCTGATCCTGCCGGCGCAGTTTTATTTTATAAAGAAAGTCTATAAATGGGACGATTAAAATTAAAGTTACGAATAGAGAAAGTAGGGTTAAACCTAGTAATTGAGACATATGATTATTATATTACCTTGGCAGAGTACATTCAATAAAAATCAGGCAAATTTTTAATTCTCCATGATTTCCATTATTGCTTTTGCCAGTTTTTGTGAATCGTGTCTAATAATGCTTCTTCTTAACGAATCCGAAGGATATTTTTTCAAGACAACGTCTTTAATCAAATTTTTTCTGATGACCTTTAGGTCATCCTCTGCTTCCGCTAAATCGTCGATAACCTGGTGTTCATCAAAATCCAAATACCAGGCGAGTGTTTCTTTCTTGGGAGTTCTTTTATTTACCAACACTACATCTAATACGCTCTTGCCAATGTATTTTTGAAGGTCTTCAACGTGGTCTTTGGCAGTATAGTCTGTGGTTTGTCCGTATTTAGTCATTAAGTTTAACACGTAAATCTTTTTACCCTTCGCGCTTTCAATCGCCTGCCTTATTCCGTCAACTAATAAATTTGGGATGATACTGGTGTATAAATCCCCCGGCCCGATAATTATCGCATCTGCTTCTTCGATTGCGCTTTCGGCATCCGGATTAGCCGCGGCAGATGGTTTTAAAAAGGCTCTTTTTATTCTTGGCCTTTTCTCCCTGTTTTCAACTTCATCAATGTGTGTTTCGCCTTCGATGATTACTCCGTTCTCAAGCTCAATGCACAAATCGCTTTTGGTATACGTGACCGGTACCACTCTTCCTTGAATCCGTAAAATTTTTCCGACTTCTTCAATCGCTTTTTTCATACTGCCGGTGGTCTTGGAAAGAGTAGATAAAAAAATGTTTCCGAAGGTATGTCCTTTTAGTTCCCCTCTTTCGAATCTGTAATTGAACATATCCCGCAACAGTTTTGACGATTTAGCCAACGCCACCAAGCATTGCCTAATATCGCCCGGAGGCAAAACTCCCAACTCATCACGCAGCCTACCGCTGGAACCACCGCTATCCATCATCGTAATGATGGCCGTCAAATCAACCGCGTATTTCTTTAGTCCGGAAAGGGCAACGAATGTTCCCGTACCCCCACCGATCACCACAATTTTTGTTTTTCTTTTCATCTGTATTTCTATCTTATCACTAATACACCGATACTTTTATAATAGTTAACCTTAATTCTTGGATAAAAATGGATTATAAGCTAAAAACGGTAGAATTACAACCTGTAGTATGATTCGCTCAACTACTCCTGCACAATTTCTGCGAATTTTGTGTAATATTTTTTTCCGTCGGCAATATTATGCAAAACAGTCGTTGCCGGACCAACGGAAACATTGCTGCCAATAATTATGCCGGGCATGGTCGAGACTTTTACGCCAATACGGGTATCGTTGCCAATCATTACCCCCAAGCTTTTTAACCCCGTATCTATTTTTTTATCATTAGCTGTTGTTTTAACCGTTGCGCGGTCTATTCTTAAGTTGGCCGTGCAAAAACCGGCTCCTATCCGACAACCACTGCCGATAACCGAATCTCCCAAAAATCCGGAATGTGTTTTCGAATTTTCCATAATCAGGGCATTTTTAACCTCCATATTGGCACCGACTACAGAATTATTTTCCATATCGATTCCGTCTCTTAAAATAGCGCTGTTCCCAATAAACACATCCTTGCCTATAAAACACGGCCCTTTAATGACGGCATTTTCCATTATTTTGGCGTTTTCATCAATGTAGACTTCTCCGATAATTTCAGCCGAAGAGGCAATCTGGGCATTCTCAGCCGTATATTTCTTTAGATTAGATAATAAATAGTTTTTGACATTGAGCAAATCCCATGGATATTTTAAAACTACCGTCTCTTCGCTGCTTTCAACAAAACAAACGTTATGGTCCTTTACGTAGGCATCAAGTGCAGCTTCCAGTTGATAATGCTCCTGAGGTATTTTTTCAAGTGTCGCAATAAATTTTAACGGAAGAAGATAAATGCCGACTATACAAAGCTTTGACGGTTCATTCCCCTTCTGGGGTTTTTCGATAATCCCACTCACTCTGTTATTCTCTACTTTTACAACTCCATAATCCCAAGCATTTTCTTTTTGTTTGACTAGCAAAACGCCATCACTGGCTTGGGTTTTTGCCAAGACCAGCCGGTCAATAAATTTATTAATTTCGACGTGGTAAGAATTAAGCAACAAAAAATCCTCCTTAATTTGTTTTTTCGCTAAAAGAATTGCATTCCCTGCCCCTTGGGGCTCTTCCTGCAAAACATAAGTTATCGAAACTCCAAACTTTTTTCCGTCTCCAAAATACGACTCGATTGTCTTATCTTTATTAACCACAATAATAATCTCTGTTACATTTTTCTGCTTAAGTTTTTCTAGCGTGTGCTGCAACAAAGGTTTACCAAGAATTTTAATCATGGATTTATGCATCCCGTTTGAAAACGGATACATCCGCGAAGATTGACCGGCTGCTAAAAGCAATGCTTGCATAATTTATATCCTTATTATAACAACGTTCAACTTATTTGTATCTAAAAAAACTATTCCGTTACTCTTGAAATTTTTGCTCCCAAATTTTTAAGCCTTTTTTCGAATTGCTCGTATCCTCTATCTAAATGCTCTATCCCAAATAAAACGCTCTCGCCGCTGGCAGCCAGAGCTGCCAAAACAAGCGTTGCGCCCGCTCTTAAGTCGGTAATGTCCAACACCGCATCGTGAAGTTTGGTCGGACCAACAATTCTTTCTGCATGAAAGAAATGTTTATTATCGTCTTTAATATTAAAGTTATAGATTTTTTCAGGATCTTTAAGGACTGGGTTATACAATTCTATCTCCGCACCCATTTTTTTTAACTCGTCTACATAAGTAAACCGATTTTCGTAAACTGTTTCGTGAATGGTCGAAACACCGTCTGCCTTTGTCAGCAAAACTGCCAAAGGTCCCTGCCAATCAGTCATAAACCCCGGATAGAATGAAGTGGTAACGTCAATCGCTCTTAAACGACCTTTGTAAAAAAAGCTGATTCCGTTTTCTTTTTCTGTAAATCCCCCATTAGCTTTTTTTAAAACAACCAAAAAATCTTCCAATCCATGCCTGTTGATATCTTTTATAAAGACCTCTCCTTCCGTAATTACCGCCGCAATCGCAAAAGTGACAATTTCGTTTCTATCGGGTCCTATTCTAAATTTAGTTCCGTGCAGTCTCTCAACTCCGTTAACCACAATTGTTCTAGCCTTTGTTCTGACAATTTTTGCCCCCATTTGATTTAAAAAGCTTATCAATTCATCAATCTCAGGCTCCTGTGCCGCATTTTCTAAGGTAGTTTTTCCTCTGGCAAGCACTGCGGCTAGAATCATTGTTTCCGTACCGGTATGGGTATTTTTAATAAACCTGTAGTTTGTTCCGACTAAACCCTTTGGGGCATCGGCGTGAAAGTAACCGTCTCTACTTGAATATTGAATTCTCACTCCCATTTTCTGAAGCCCGTCAACAATCCTGTCGATTGGCCTTGCGCCAATTCTGCAACCGCCGGGATTTGGAATAACCGCCCTTCCGACTCTTGCCAACAAAGGCGTTAAAAACATGTAAGAGGTTCTAATTTCTGCCGCTTTATCCAGAGATATTTTTTCGCTTAAAAATTTTTCAAACCTAATCGAAACTGTATGGCCTTTGAAATCAACTTTTCCGCCTAAGTGAATTATAATATCCGCCATGGTCATAAAATCCGAAATAAGCGGAACATTTTCAACCCTTACCTCTTCTTTAGTTAAGCAAGCAGCCACTAAAATTTTCAAGGCAGTATTTTTTGAGCCAAAGATTGAAACTTCACCCTTTAATTTTTTCTCTCCCTTTATAACAAACTTATCCATAACTTATTTTAATAATTGTTTTGCTATTTTATAAACATCGCCGGCTCCCATAGTTAACAAGATATAATCTTTGCCAAAGTTATTTTGGTCGACATATTTTACCACATCCTCAGCTTTTGGGATATACAAAACGCTGTGATGAATTTTTGCAATTTCCTTTACCAACATCTTCGATGAAACTGACATATCAATATTTTCTCTGGAAGAAGCAAATATATCCATTATGATAACAACGTCAGCTGCACTAAATGAATGTATAAATTGTTCGAACAAACTTTTTGTTCTTGAGTAAGTATGAGGCTGAAAAATACAAACAATTTTTTTGTTCGGATGAGAAATTCTAATTGTTTCCAAGGTCTTCCTTATTTCGGTTGGATGATGAGCATAATCGTCGTAAAGCGTTGCGCCAGAAGGAAGATTGCCAATAAATTCCAACCTTCTTTTTGTTCCCTTGAATGCCAATAGTCCCTTTTTTATCTTGTCTATGGAAATTCCCAACTCAAGACAAGTGACTATTGCCGCTAAGGCGTTTAAGGCATTATGCTTACCCGGAATGTTTAAGGAGAACTCCCCCAAGGATGTACTTTTGGCATTCACCCAAAAAAATACCCTTTCCGGCTCTAAACTTAGCTTATCTATATAAAAGTTAGCATTTTTAGAGAAACCGTAGGTAATCACTTTGTTGCTGAAATCTTTAAGCATTGTGGTTGTATCCGGGTCATCCGCGCAGGCGACCAGACATCCCTGACTTTGGATGCCGTTGGCAAAATCCAAAAAAGCTTTCCGAAGTTCTATCATTGACGGATATAAATCCGGGTGGTCAAATTCGATATTGGTAATAACGCCGATTTTGGGCTTTTGCCACAAGAATTTCGGTGTTTTATCAAAGACCGGCTCCGTGGCATATTCGTCTGCCTCGGCCACAAAGAAATTGCCTTTGCCAAAGTGTCCGCAAGACCCAAGCGATGGAATATTGCCTGTCCCAATTACAAACGACGGGTCCAATCTGTTTTCTTGTAAAATCGTGGCGATCATTGCCGTGGTAGTGGTTTTTCCGTGACAACCTGCCACCGAAATTCCTTCAAAATCCTTTTTGAAAATTGTGCCCTTCATAAATTCACCGACCGCTTGTCCTTGAGTCCAAACAGGAATTCCGGACTGTTTAGCTTTAATTACTTCAATATTTTTGAATCCCCCATGCGCTCCCGTAGTTATCAGTAAATCACAATTCTCAAGATGCTTCTCGGAAAAACCAACCAAAGGCTTTATTCCGGCTTTTTTTAAGGGCTCATCGGTAATAAATTGTTCATCAATATCGCAACCGGAGACCGTAAAACCCGCCTCCTTGGCAATAATCGCCAAAGGCGCCATTCCTACCCCTTTTACTCCGACGAAATGAATTGTTTTTATTTTATTCATACTAAAGTTTTTTCTCTTTCTTCCAAAGCTTCTCTAACCATTTTGTATTCGTCCCAAGGTTCTTCTCCTTTTCCGTAGTTCATTGAACCCTCCTGAGATTTACCGGTAATCAGCACCAAATCGCCTTTTTTAGCCATTTGTATTGCGGCCTGAATTGCTTCTTTCCGATCGGGAATTCGAATAACTTCACACTTTCCCTTTTTTATACCAACCTCTATTTCTGCAATAATCGCATTTACATCTTCTGTTCTCGGATCCTCGGCAGTTAAAATAATAATATCGCAATACTCTGAAGAAACTTCTCCTAAAAATGGCCTTTTTAGAGCATCTCTTTCTCCTGCGCTTCCGAAAACATGAATCAAACTGCCTTTAACCGTTGGTCTTACCGCTTTTAATATTTGTTTCGATGCGTTTGATGTATGAGCAAAATCAATCATTACACTAAAATCCTCCTGGTATACATAGTCAGCTCTGCCGATTGGCAAATGAAAAGTCTGAAGGGCTTTTTTAATATTTTCATCTGCTATTCCTAATGTTTTACAAGCCACAACCGAAGCTAAAATGTTATATTTATTAAATTCCCCCAACAAATTATTGCCCTTAATATCAAACGCGCTTTCATTATAATCGGAACTTTTGGAAAGTCCGTAAGTTATCCAACTATCCTGATCCTTTTGGCTTTTAACATCTGCTAAAAACATGTATGAACTGTCATCGCTGTTAACGATGCATATTTTTGCTTTTTTCAATAACTTAGCCTTTGTTTTTAAATAATTATCATAGGTTTTATGGTAATCCAGGTGCTCGTTTGTGACATTGGTTAAAACTGCGACTGTAATTGGAATTCCTGCAATTCTATACTGATCAATTGCGTGCGAAGTTACTTCTAGAACAAAATATTCTGATTTTTTATTCCTGGCTTTTCTAAAAAAACCTTGCAATGAAAATGAAGTCGGAGTTGTGCGATGAAACTCGGTATTGTAAGTTTTTCCTTCAATTACGGCATTGATACTTGAGATCATCGAGACTTTAGCGCCGGAATTTTTCAGGATATGGTAAATAAGATTGACTGTGGTTGTTTTCCCGTCGGTTCCCGTTACAGCTATTACCTTCATTCCTCTAGATGGAAAAAAGAATATGATATTAGCTAAAGCAGCTACAAAAAGATGATAAATGTTTTTAATTTTTTGCCACATCCGCCTCTCTATTATACCTTTTATTGGCTCTATTCTCTAGTTTTTTGTATAATTTAATAGTGATCAAGAATAAAACCAGAAAGACCGTTATTGCTAAAGAATTTTCCAGAAAAACCATCCTGAATAAATCTTTAGGGCTTCTCGGCAAGGCAACTCCGGAGGCGATTATTTTTCACACCCGGTTCGGCATCCACACTTTTTTGCTGCAGTTTCCAATTGACGTCATTATTTTGAATGCGAACGGCCAAATTGTAGCCTTAAAAAAAAGCCTGAAAGCCAACCGTATCTTTGTCTGGAATCCCCAATTTGAAACCGTCATTGAACTCCCGGAGGGCTTAATCGAAAAATCAAAGACTGAAAAAGGCGATTTAATCGAGGTTTCCTTATAAAGTTTTCGCCCTAATCTTATCCCAATAGTCACCACGCCGACAAAGCTTTTCTCTGTCATTGTGATTGGCTAAGAGAAGTTCTACTGCTCTTTCCAAAAATAGCGTATTTTGCGAACCCTTAATAAGCACTACATCTTTGGGTTTAATTTGCTCGAGGATTGTTTCTTTAGCTGAAGTGAAATTCCCAAATGAAAAAACCGGAAAATCGTTTTTGTTTAAAATAGGCAGGATGTATTGCTTGGTTAATGGACCAATTAGAATTGCCATGTCTAAAGTTTTAATAATCTTCTCTGCTACTGCCTCATGAACATATTGGCTCATTGTTCCGAGTTCCCGCATATCACCGATGATGCCTAATTTTCTTCTTTGCATGCCAATTTCCGCAATAAACGACAAAAGATCCAAAATTGGCGCTAAAGTCGCATTATTGTAAGACGAATCAATAATGACGGTGTTTTTTATGCCGTTAAAAACACTCATTCTTCCCGGCGGCAAGAAAAAGCCTTCTTCCAGAAACTTTATGGCCACTTCAATTTTTATCTTTGCCGCAAAAGCAACCGCAATTGCCATTAGAAAAGAATAGGCAAAATGTTCGGGTAAGGGGTTTCTAATTTTAATTGTGTAGCTTTTATTTTCGAAGCGAAAATGAAGCTGGAACCGATCAACATAGTTTTTGATATTTTCAATGTAAAAATTCGGCCGTCTTATCTCTTCTGGAAACAGTTAAGACTCGCGCTGTTATTTCGGGCTTAAGTTTTTCGATATTCGAATCGTCGATATTTAAAACAGCCGTACCGTTTAACGGCACTGCAGTCAAAAGCAATCCCTCTTGCTGGGCTGTCAAATTCAGTATTTCCTCTTTTCTAACCACATCGTCTCTTGCTTCGATCAACGGTTCAAAATAAACACTGTGCTCTAAGGAAATATTGGTTAAGACTCCTATCTCCGGAGTGACTATCTTGAGTAGGTACGACATGTTTTTAGGCTCAAGCGGGCTATCAATGCCCATTTCGGCAATATAGACAGCATATTTTCTCCAGTCTATGAGAATTTTTAAGGGAGCCAACAGCATTACTTTTAACCATTCCGAATTAGTGTAATTATTCATTTGAATTCCGAGGATGTCTAAAGGAATACCTGTCTCGCTATTTTTACCCTTGCCTTGTTTAACACTGTATTTGCTTTTAAGGATTATTTGGAGAAAGTTCGACAGCGAAGTCTTACCGCTGGCTCCGCCTACACCTATAATAAGTGGTTTAAGCTTCTTAATTTGCAGCCTTGCAAAAAATCTTAAGTACCATAAAACGAACCAAGAAAACCTTTTCTTCATTTTCTTTATTATAGCCTATTCTCCGCTTGGTGGTATCCCGTAATATCCAAGTAGCGATTTGGCAATATCAAAAAAGATCGGCGCGGCTGTTTCCGAACCGTAAATAGAGGCAGTCGGCCTGTTCAAAATAACTAACATGACAAACTTAGGATCGTCTGCGGGAGCAAAACCGACAAAAGACGCTATAGTTTGATTAGGGTCGTAATGCCCCTGAATCGGAATAGATGCCGTTCCCGTCTTTCCGGCTATTCTGTAGCCCTTTAAGCGAGCCCAGGAAGCCTCTCCTTTTTCGACCGCGTCCACCATTATCTCCGTCATTGCCTTGGCTGTACCAATACTAATTGGAGCACTAATTGATTTAGGCGGTATTTTAATTATATTGCCGTCCGGATCCTCAATTGCCGCAACGACGTGAGGCTCCATTTCAACTCCACCGTTAGCAATCGCTGCTGTTGCGTCTAATAATTCTACCGGTGTAACCGAGATGCCCTGGCCAAAACCGGTGGTGGCCAAATCCACCGCATACCATTGGTTTTTCGGCTTGAGCGATGCCGAAACCTCACCTTGTAAATCTATCCCGGTCGTATTACCTATTCCAAATTTACCTAAGTAATCAATCATACGGTCAACTCCCAATTTTTGTGCCACAAAAACCATCCCCGTATTGTCGGAATGGATGATTACGTCAACCATATTGGTATTTTTGAAATAATTGTCGTCCCAAGTATGGATGCTGTAACCGCTAACCGAAACCGGACCAGCGCAAATATTGCATTTGGTTTGCGGGGTGACAACTTGAGAATTTAGTGCCGAAGCCATCACTAACGGTTTAAAGGTAGAACCCGGTTCGTATAAATCCGAGATAAAAGGGTTTAGGTATAAATCGTCCGAGTAATCCCAATAATCTCTGGGGTCAAAATTGGGATAAGCTGCCATGGCCAGAATTTGACCGGTTTTCGGATCCATAATCCCTACCATTCCCGAAGTTGCTCCGTATTTTTCTACCCCTTCTTTTAATTTATTTTCTACCAAAAACTGGATTGAACGGTCAATACTTAGTATTAAGTTTGAACCGTCTGTTTCCCCTGATGCTTGATTCATTTGGGCTAAAATCGGCCTGCCAAAAGCATCGTTAACCTGCATCGCGGTTCCTTCTTTTCCGCGCAAAAGCCTGTCGTAATATCCCTCCAGACCAAAATAACCCTGATCATTACCCTGAGCATCTTTTCCGACAAAACCTAATAATTGCGCAGCCATAGAAGCTTCGGGATAAAATCTTTGGTATTGGCTGTCAAATCCGATTCCCGCTAAATTCAGTTTTTCCAGTTTTTCTTTAGTGTCGGGGTCAACGCCGGATTTTATCGCTACCCAAAATTTATCCAGAGAAAGACTGGCACTGACTGAAGCCAAATCAACGTTTAAAACCGCGGATAAGACGTTAGCCGTTTCAGCGGCATTTTTAATTTCCTTGGGGTTGGCAAACACTTGATATGAGATATTATCGGCCGCAATTGGGAAACCATCCGATGTCTTTATTTCACCTCTTTGCGGAACAAGCGTAATGGTGGTTCCATACTGGTTTTGGGCGATTAAGGATAACTCCGAGGCTTTAACCACTTGCCAGTAAAACAATCTGAGAACTACCAAAAAGAATAAAAATACTACTCCTAAAAATGCGCAGCGATATCTCCAGCTCATTGCTTAAAGGCGACAGGTAGTTGGCTGCTTAAGACAAAATCGGATTGTTGCTGTGTAAATCCCAACTTTACAGCCTCACTGTCAATATTTGTCAGACTAGATGCAGTATACAACTTTTCGGAAAGAATAATATTCTCGGTATTATAGTTTGCCACTTCCTGCTGCACTGTTCGCAGTAAAATTCCGGAAGTAGCTACCTGGTTTGAAATATAAATCCTCACCACGGAAAGCACTAAAACCGTCAATATCAAAATAGTAATAATTAAAACTGGTTTTTTCATCATTAAATTTTGGCAAAAACCCTTAATTTGGCACTCTTCGCTCTTGAATTCACTCGTATTTCCTCTTCGCTTGCTTCAACCGGCTTTTCGGTAATTATTTTTCCCATATTTTTTTCTTGAAATCTTTTAAACGCTCTCTTAACGATTCCGTCTTCCAATGAATGAAAGCCGATTACCACTATTCTGCCGTTCTTTTCTAACAAATTTAGAGCCTGCGGAAGGGCTGCTTCTAAAGACTGCAGCTCTTCGTTGACCGCAATCCGCAGTGCCTGAAAAACTCTCTGGCTAATCATGTTTCTGGCATAACTGGACAGCTCTCCCTTAATCCCGTAGGCTTCTTTAATAACCCTTACCAAATCTTCGGTTGTGCGAATTGCCCTTATTCTACGGGCCCTAATAATACTGTTAGAAATGGCCCCAGCACGATGCTCCTGACCAAGTTTATTAAATAAATCATACAGTTCTCCTTTCCCTAAAAGATTGACTAAAGCTTCGGCCGTCATTGCCTGAGCTTTATCCATGCGCATATCCAACGGTCCCTCTTTTAGAAAACTGAATCCTCGCTCGGGCGTATCAATTTGATGGGAAGACACGCCCAAGTCAAATAAAACTCCCGAAACTAAACCAAAATTTTGTAAACGTGCAATTTTTTCAAGCTCCCGAAAATTTCCCTTGACTAGTGTCAATGCTGAATTTTGAATTTTCAGTTCTAAATTCTTTTTGACATAATCAATTGCTTCCTGATCGGCATCGATTCCGAGCACTACAGCCCCTTTTTCCAAAAGCGCTGCCGTGTGTCCGCCACCGCCAATGGTTGCATCAATGTATTTTCGGCCTTTTTTAACTTGTAAATGTTCTAGTACTTCTTTTAGAAGTACCGGTGTGTGAAAATTATTCACTCTTTTTCTTATCCTCTTTTTCAACTAGCCTTTGCGAAATCGTATCGATATTTTTTTCTAAGCCCTTTCGATACTCAAGCCACCTGTTGCTATCCCAAATTTCAACGTACCTTGATAAACCTATGAACACGACATTGTCTTTAACTTTTGCAAATTCTCTAAGATAAGCCGGTAATACAAACCTTCCCTTGCCATCGAGCTCAATGTTGCTGGCTCCTCCGAGCAAGAATCGCTGGGTTTCTCTAGTCTCGGATTGAATAAAAGGTCTGCCTTCGGTGCCTTCCAAAAGTGCTTTCCAGTTTTCTTCTGAGACAACAATGAGTGAGTTTTCATATCCCAAAGTAACAATCAACTTATCTCCCAAAACTTGTCTGAATTTTTTCGGAAATGCTGTTCGGCCTTTATTGTCAATTTTGCCTTCATATTGACCCAGTAACACTTTCTCCTGCCTTTCTGTAGCCCACCTTTTCCCACTTTGGACCACTTTATCTTTATTTTGCCGCAGTTTTCACACGGTGTCAAGAGGCAAACAAGGTGTTTTAGTGTTTAAAACAAAAAAAATCACTAGATATAGTGATTAAAAAATGCTTGTGAAAATTAATTTAAATTATTGTGACGTTGGGACCGAAAGTTGAACTTGGTAAATTTTTCCGTCGGTTTTTGTCACTTTTACCACCAGGCTAACATCGCTAATACCGATGTCATAATGGCAAACATCCGAGCAGGTGCCAAACACCATTTGCTGAGTAATTGTTTGACCGGGAGTTTTAACATCGGCATGTCCGATTGTTCCCCTGGAAACAGGCTGGCCGGAAACCAAAGCCGTGTAGGTCAGTTGATAGTCAACCGAAGCAATGTCGGCAGTCTGTGTGATGGTCATCGTTCCCCTTTGCATATTCGCATCCGGAGTAAAAGTTAATCCGATATCTGCAGGTTGCAAAGACAAAACCGGAATTGGCGTCGGCTCGGCATTGGCTGCTTGATTAGCAACTGAATTAGTTGAGCCTTTCCCCAAAACTAAAAACGCAACTATGCCTATTACTATGATTAGGACAACCACTCCTGCGGCGATTAAAACCATTTTATTCTTCAAAAGCTCTTGAACTTTTTTCATCTATTGGATTTATACTAAACAAAACGCGTTTCTCTGTCAATACCTATACTATTTTTTTTGAAAATATTCTGAAAGTTTATCGATGGCAATTCTCTCTTGTTTGGCGGTGTCGCGGTCGCGGACAGTGACGGTTTTGTCCTCCAAGGTCTGGAAATCAACCGTTATGCAAAACGGCGTGCCGGCTTCGTCCTGGGCAAAATAGCGTTTGCCGATATTTCCCCGGTCGTCCCAGGAAACCATCATCTCTTTTTTAAGAGCTTTATAGATTTTTCGCGCTTCCGAAACCAAATCCGGTTTATTGGCCAAAAGCGGAAAAACCGCCACTTTATAGGGCGCAAGTTTGGGATGAAGTCTCAAAACCACTCTATTGCCGTCTTCATGGTAAGCGTTGAGAAGAAACGCCAGCATCGCCCGACCAACGCCAACTGACGGCTCTATCACGTAAGGTAAATACGTTTCACCGGTTTCTTCGTCGCGGTAGGAAAGGTCTTTGCCGGAAGCTTTTTGGTGCGCCGAAAGATCATGGTCTCCCCGGTTGGCAATGCCTTCCAGTTCGGCAAAATCCATAAACGGCCATTTATACCAAATTTCGGTGGTTCCTTTTGAATAATGCGCCAAATCCTCTTTCGGTAATTCGACGGTTTTGATATTATCTTTGTGAATGCCTAAATTTAAATACCAGTTAAGCCTTTCTTCGATTAATTTTTGATGTGTTTCTGAAGCTTCATCCGGTTTAACAAAATATTCCAACTCCATCATTTCAAATTCCCTGACCCGGAACAAAAAGTTACCAGTGGTAATTTCGTTTCGGAATCCCTTGCCGATTTGAGCAATGCCAAAAGGAATTTTGATTCTGGTAGTTGCCAAAACGTTTTCGTAGTTGATAAAAATCCCCTGGGCGGTTTCCGGACGAAGATAGGTTTTATTATCCTCATTATCAATCGGCCCGATAAAGGTCTTAAACATTAAATTGAAATCTTTGACTTCTGTCCAGCTTTCGTCGCCTTGGTGCATCGAAGCGTGTTCTTTAAGCTCTTTTTTATTGTCGGCCCTGAATCTTTGGTGACAAAGCTTGCATTCAACCAACGGGTCGGTAAAGGATGCCACATGACCGGATGCTTCCCAAACTTTGGCATTTAAAATAATGGCGGAGTCGATTTCAACCACGTTTTCTTTGGCGTAAATAATCGCTCTTCGCCATTCATTTTTAAGATTATTGGCAAGAAGCGTTCCCAAAGGACCCAAATCCCAAGTCCCGTTTAATCCTCCGTATAATTCACTGCCCGGAAAAATAAAGCCTCTACGCTTGCAAAGCGCCACAATTTTATCCATCAGATTATCCATAAAGCAATAATAGCAAAAAGCGGACAGTTATGAAAGCTGCGGAAGAATTTGTTTGGTTTTTAGTCTTCTTTCTAAAATTTCTTCGATAAATTCTTGCGTATCAGTTCTTGCGGTTGAACTAAAACCTAACAGTCGCAACAGCTCCAGCTCAAACTCATGAACAATTTCGGAAAAGTTATCTTCTTTGGATAATTTCCGCAAAGTCCTTCCTAAAAGCATGAACACCTCCGGATGCTCCTGGTTTTCCGCGCACAATCCGTCAACCAACTCACAAACATGGTAAGCATAGCCAATTCTTTTTAAATCCTTCTTTAAAAGAGGAAAACTTTCTTTGGACTCAACTTCGGTCAAAATCGGCATGCGTGCGACGCCCGCGGCTTGATAAAGACCGAAAATACAGTAATTTAAAAGTTCAATGTGGGGAGACCTGCGGCTGGCAATTTTCCGAACACCGGCAGCCTTAACTTTAATTTTGCCGTTTTTCTTAGTAAAGATTGTCACAATCCTGTCGGCTTCTGAGTAATTACTTCTCTTAATGACGATTCCTTCTGTTCGAAACGACCTCATAAGCTGTATAGACCTTACGGTCTACCTTAATTGTAAATTCAAAGTCTGATCGGCCGAAAGATTAAACTGCTGCAAAGTTTTCCCCGAAACAGTAATGGTGTACGAAGGACTGTCTGTGCCTGATTGCTTTTGCACAAGCAGCGGCAAAATTGACGAGTTAGCCAGTTTAAACGGCAGCTTGTAAGATACAGTCAGTTTTGCTACACCTTCAGGCCTGACTGTTAGGAAACCCTCGAAAACGGTTTTACCTAAATCCTCGTAGGAGGTCATTTTTACCTCTGAACCGCTATCTGAAATTAATTGACTGCCTTTGGGTACATAAATCCTAAACCAATCGCGAAGAACCGCATTCAAACACAGGTTGCCTCTGGCCAAATTACAATCCGAGGGAGGATAGGGATTTTTATAATTTACCGTGACTGTTTTAGTCACTGTGCCGTCGGATCCGACGCTATAATCCTGGGTGACTGCCTCCGAAACAAACATGTTTGATTTTGCTCCACCGAAATTGGCCTCATTAATATTAAAGTAATCTCCATCAAATGGCAGCACCCTGCCCGCCGCATTCAGGCCTTCAAATCCCGCCTGGGCCTGAGCGTCATTCATATAGAAAAGGACGTGCTTTTGATTCATCTCCGAAATCATGGTCTGGAACAATGGTCCCCAATACAGTTTAGGCGATGAAGAAAAAGCTTTGCTCATAATCGCGTACATCAAATCTCCGATAATCCCTTTTCTGTTTGCTTTTATTCCTTCCACCGGCTGATCGGCAATCGATTCCAATTGGTAAATTACCTGCGGACAATCGCACTCTGGCTCATTCTTAGTGGTAAAATTGGTTCCGTCAACGTTCATATCTCCCAAAATATCCATCGCCGAAACTAAAGCATGGGTATCAATGGCAATGATTCCGTCCACCGGCGTATAGTCTCCGGCGGTCTGATACATGTTATAAAAATCGGTCATTGAAACCTTAAAATCGGGGGAAAGGTTATTATCGCGAAGGTTTAATACCGGCACATTTGCCAAATATTTAAGGATTGGGGCCGGCGCCACCGGTTTGTTGGGAACCGTCGCGTCAAGACTGTAAATATCGCTTGAAGTATCAACATGCACCACGCCACTATCCAATCTAAAAACCGCGTAAGCGGTAATAAATCCACCGGTAGGCCTTAGCTCTTTATCGTTTTGAAAAAGGATGAGGTATTTTTTCTCATTCGGCTCTCCGACAATCTGGGGAAGGATTTTAATTAAGGGCCTGGCGCTGGTGATTAGATTAACGCTTTGGTCGGTTAAGTTTTTAAGATTATCCAAAACATTACTGACTTTCTTGCCAAAGATTAGTGACGGATAATGACCGGGGCTGACTTTATCGATTTCGCTTCTGACAATTGCCAACTCGTTGGCAATATCGTCAATTCTGGGCGTAATTTTGCCAATGGTTTTAACTGCCGTTTCAATCCTTTGTTGGGCAGTGCCACCGACAAAACTACCCTGCCCCTTTAGTCCCAGCACATCGGCGTAAGGTTTGATCGAATCAATCAGGATGGTGGCGGCGTTTAAACCATGAGTTCCGGCATTAAGCAAATGATCGGCATCATTATAATACCAGCTGGCAATCGGTACGAATTTTAAATAGGCCATGGCGTGCAAATCAGTTTGGGTTTGGGTAAGGTCGGTTTTGGTTTTGACGAGCTCATCCGAGGCCAAAGACACATTTTGGATTTTTACCGCGTAGACCGCAGCCTGAGCATCCGCGTAAGTCAGCTTTGCGGATTTATAAACTTTAGTTGCGGGAAGGTATACTCCGAAAACAGAAAATAACACTAAAAGCACCACGATGATTAGAGCAACTAGCATTGTTCTTCCGGTCAAAAATTTCTTGAAATTAAATTTTCTTCTGTTCATTCTTTGTGGTACTCCCTGACTATAATCCTGAGTTTTATTTTGCACGCTGACTTTTTCCAAACCTAAATCAATTTTTTTCAGTCCATCCATACCAACTATAATATCTTGAAATCACTCTCTGTGTCAACCCTAAGCACTATAAAGCGCCCTGTCCGGAGATGATTACCCAGGGGGTTTTAAGGATAATCCAGAGGTCGTAAATGATGGACCTTTTTCGGACATAGGTGGCGTCCATTTCGATTCTTTTGTCAAAATTTATTTCGCTTCTACCCGAAACCTGCCAATAGCCGGTTATTCCGGGTTTAATTGATAAAACCACCTTTACCCAATCCTTAGTCTGTGGATATTTACGCTGTTGCTCCCTCAGCTCATCCGGATAATAAGCTCTTGGCCCGACAACGCTCATATCACCTTTTAAAGCATTAAAAAACTGGGGCACTTCGTCCAAAGAATGCTTCCGCAGGAAATGCCCAACTTTGGTAACTCTTGGATCATCTTTTAATTTATAGCTGCCCTTTTTGTATTTGTCATACAGATTTGAAAACTTCGGATTTTCCCTGAGAATTTCGTGGGCGTTTTCAATCATGCTTCTGAATTTGTACATTTTGAATAATTTTCCGTTTCTACCGACTCTTTCCGGAGTATCGGCTAAGATCGGGCCGTCTGAATCGAGCTTTATGGCTATGGACAGTATTAGCATTAGTGGAGAAAAGATGATAATGAGTAAAAGTGAAAAAAAGATATCCATCACTCTTTTGCTGAATTCGTAAAATCCGCTTTTTTTTATTTCGATGACAGGCATAAATTTAAGTCAAATTCTCGTGTTCGGTTCCGCTTAGGCTCTCGACCAGTTTTTTAATTTTGGGGACGGAATTTTTGGTACAGATTAGCAAAACATCATCCGTATTGATGACAATCATTTTCTGCAAATCTATACCTACTACCAACTGGTCGCCGTAATTAAAAACCAGATTATCCAATGATTCCTCGAGCAACACTTTTCCTCTGGTCACATTTTCATCTTTTGAAGCCTGCAGCGCCTCTTTTAACGCTTCCCACGCTCCGACATCGCTCCAGCCCAAATCCGCCGCAATCACAAAAACGTGGGCAGGATCTACTTTTTCCAAGATTGCATTATCAAAGCTGATTTTTTCAAATTTGGGATAAACTGTTTGCAGCACCGCTTCGTAATTTGCTTCTCCGACAGCTGCCTGAATCTTGATTATCCCCTGCCAAATCTGGGGAGCATGTTTTTCGTACTGCGAAAGGATAAACGCAGGAGTAGTCACAAAATAGCCGGGATTCCAAGCATGAGTCTGGCTTTCCAGAAATTTTTCTGCCTCTCCTAAACTTGGTCTGTAAATCAATTTTTTAAACTTGAAGATTTTTGTTCCTCTGACATCTTCAACTTCATCTCCAAATTCAATCCAACCTAAATTCTGATTGGCAAACCTGGCCCGCTGGCCGATAAAAACAATGCTGCTGTTATTTTTTGCCACCATTTGTTCGGCAAAATGTAAAACCTCCCTAAATCTTCTTTCTTTTTTGACGAAATGGTCGCTCCAGATAATCGCCACCGGTTCATTAGGATGCTCTTTACCGATTATGCCCATGGCCACACCGACTGCCGGCCCGACATCTCTCATCTCCGGCTCAAAAATAAAGTTGCCTGCGGGAATTTGCGGCAGATGCGGACGAACAATTGCTTCATACTTTTTCCCGGTGCAGATGTAAATGTCTTCGGGCTTAAACTCCGGCTGCAATCTGTCCACCGCCAATTGTAAAGTTGATTTGTCACCGATTATTTTTTCGAACTGTTTAGGGGTATTTTTTCGCGACAGCGGCCACAACCTGGTACCTACTCCTCCTGCAAAAATAATTACCTTCATAATTAGTTGTTTAAAAATTCCTTGAAGTTCTTTTCAAAGTTAGCAAATGAAAACCTCTCGGAATTTTCCCTGCATAATTTAGTATTATAGCTTGTCTTATCAAAGCTTTTCAATACCGTTCCCAGACTTTCCGAAGATTGCTTATCGAAGTATTCACCGGTTATCCCTTCTTCGACAATATCTAGGGCTCCTCCACCGCGATATGCAATTACCGGCTTTCCGAAACTTTGTGCCTCCGCCATGACCAAACCAAAGTCTTCAAGCCCCGGAAAAATTAAAGCCTGACAGTTTTGATAGAGTTTTGAAAGTGTACTGTCGCTTACACTACCCAAAAATTCAACTGACGGACCGGCCATTCTCTTTAAAACATCTTTATCCGCTCCTTCGCCAACAATTCTTAAAGGCAGTTTAAGTTCTGTGCAAGCTTTAATCGCAATATCGACTCTCTTATAAAAATTAGTTAAACGTGACACAACCAAAAAATAATCGCCTTGGGATTTGGAATTTGGGATTTGGGATTTATTTAGAAATTTGGAATTAGAAATTAGAAATTGCAAAGGTGGGTAGATAATCTCAGACTCTCTATGGTAATAACGTTTTATCCTATTCCGAACCTCTGTCGAGATCGCAATATAGTCATCAGGCCTTTGCGCTGCAATTTTATCCCAAGCTCTTAAATAAGCTACCGCCGGCTTGGCCAAAATCCTCAACATTGAATCCCTGAAATAGTCGTTATACCCGCTCCACAGATACCGAGTCGGCGTTAAACAATAGCAAATGTGACGAGTCTGCGGTTTAGTAATAATCCCTTTAGCCGCTTCCGAGGTGACCGAAATTACCAAATCGTACTCATCAAAATTAAAACTTTCAAAAGCTAGCGGCATGAGCGTTGCGTATAGTTCATGGGCACTTGAGGCATTGGGAAATTTCTGTAAGAAAGAAGTTTTGACATCGAAAACTTTAGCCCAGGGAGCTTTAGCCGGATTGTAAACCGAGGTGTATAAAGGTGCCTCCGGAAAAATCTGATGAAGAGTTAATAAAACTCTTTCCGCCCCTCCCCACTTGTTGACCCGGTCATAAACTAGAGCTACTTTCATAAACATTCAAAGTCTCCGCTGCAGTTTTTCTCCAGGAATATTTTTGAGAACGCTTAAAAGCCGCTTCCAATTTCTCTTTTTTGTATCTTTCGTTGTTGAGATAGACACTTTTCATTGTTTCTTTAATATCGTTGACGTCTTCGGGCTGAAAGTAAATCGCGGATGTCGAGGCGATTTCCTTAATCGACGGAATATTCGAAGCCACCACCAAACAGCGCAAAGACATGGCTTCCAAAACCGGCAGACCGAAGCCCTCCATTAAAGACGGCATTACCAGGGCAATGGCGTTTGAATATAAATTAAACAATTCTCGGTCGGAGGCTTTTCCGTAAAATATTATTTTCTCGGACTGATTTTCTTCTTCAAGTCTTTGGTAAAAATAATCCTTCTGGCCGACCAAAACAAGCCGTAAATCCGGGTATTCTCGGGAAATTTTATTAAAAGCGTAAATTAAACTGTTTAGATTTTTATGCGGATAGGCATTGCCGACATACAAGAAATACTGCCCATATTTCTGATTTATGATTTCAGATTTATGATTTATGAATTTATTTGAAATTTGTGATTTGGGATTTGGTGCTTTCAGTTCTGCGGCTTCCGGAATGACGTTTATTTTTTGGGCGGCGATTTTATAGTGGCGGATAATTTCTTCCTTGGTGACGCTGGAAGGAACAATGATTTTTTTTGCCCGTTTGGCCGCGTTTCTGATTACGAACTTGTATGACACGCGCTTACCAAAATACAGAGGATAAAAAAGAGTCGAAGCTTCACCGGTTGAAAAATGGTTAATAATTAAATCATGGATAGTCACAACGTATGGTTTTCGGTAGGAAATTGGGACGGAAAAATAGGGAAAGTGCATTAAATCGAGCTTTTCTTTATTTAAAATCAGCGGAAATTGCATCTGTTCGGCCACCGAATGCCAGCGGATATTTGTTTCGACGGTTCTCCATTTGGGATTTGTAATTTGCAATTTGAGATTTTTCAAATCCTGGCTTCTGACGAACAGCACATACTCGTTTTTCTTATCAATTTGCTGTAAATTTATGACCAAATTCCTGATATACCTGCCAACGCCGGTCTGCTCCCAAAGCCGGCAATCAATTCCAATCCTCATAAGCTAGATTATAGCTAATTCCACTAAACTTAACAAATACTAAACTCAGGCATATTTTAGGTTCTAACGTTGTCCATCAGAGAGAGCAAGCCCTTCAAGAAAGATGCTGTTTTAATGAAATCCCCGCGTAGACCAGGCGGGTGATAATCCAGGGATATTTTTGTTCGTAATGTTTTTTGTAGAAAATGCGCATTGCATCAAACCTTGCCTTTGTTGCTAATTTTTTGGTTTGAGCATCAGCGGTTGACAGATGCTGAGAAATTTTTTTTAAGCCCCCGGAAACTCCTTTGTAATGCAAAACGCTAAACTCTGGCACGTAATATACTTTCCAATTTGCCTGTTTTAACATATAACAAAAGTCAATATCCTCACCATAGAAAAAATAATCCTCATCCCACCATTTAACCACTTCCCCCGCTTCTCTTCTGACAATCATGAACGCGCCGGCCAAAGCCTCTATTTCATGCATCGTCGAGAGGTCTAAATGTTTTAAATTATATCCGCCGAAATGTTTTGTTTTCCCGAACAGTTTTGCCAATCCTGAAAAATGCGTTAAGGCATTCCAGGGAGTCGGAAAACCGCGGTGGGAAGCATCGTCTATTTTTCCGTTTGGCAAATTTACCCTGCAAGTCGCGGCGCCAACATCTTGATGCGCGTCAGCGTCCATAAATTTAACCATACCCGAAAGTGTGCCGGAGTGAACCACCACGTCGGGATTTAAAAACAAAATGTACCTGCCGCTACACTTTTTAATACCAATATTATTGGCTTTGGAAAAACCGAGATTTTCATTATTTTCAATAAGTTTTAGGTTTTCCGTTTTTGCGCTTGATACATAATTCTTAATACTTGATACTGATTCATCCTTTGAAGCATTATCGACCACTATAATTTCAAAACTTAAATTTCCGGCAGTTTTGTAAATTGACTCAAGACATTCTTTTAGAACGTCTTTAGTGTTATATGAAACAATTACTATTGAAAGCTCAATCATAAGGAAGATAAATAAACTTCGTTTAATTTATCGGCAATTATTTTCCAGTCGTACTTTTCTTCTACCAACTTCCTGGCATTTAAGGTCAGCTTTCGGTAAAGACTATGGTCTTGAATTAAATTAAGCACCAGTTCGCTCATTTCATCCTCGTACTGCGAAGCCAGAACGTGGATATTATTTTTTGCTTCCAATCCTTCGATACCTAAATTAGTCGTCACCACACCCACTCCCGCTGCCATTGCCTCGATAATTTTATAGCTGGTTCCGCCTCCGGCCCTAATTGGAGCTAAGAGCACGTAAGCTTTGCGGAAAAGCTCCGGGGTTTCGTCTTTGTTATTTTCATCCACAATGATATTTTTCCCTGTGGCCAAATTTTTGATTTTAGACGGCATATTTCTGCCCACCAACCATAGCTTGACCGCTGTTTTTTCTTTTGTTTCCGACAGCTTTAGGCAAAGGCTTGGCCAGATATTTTTAAGAATAGTCTCGGCCGCATCAATATTTTGTAGCCATTTGAAATCGCCAATAAACAGAATTCTTTTTTCATTGGGAATTACTTCCGAGCTTCTGAACTGAAAAGCCTTGGTGTCAACACCATTGGGAACAACCTCAACGTCTGCTCTTTTCATCACTCTTTTTTCCGCATTCGAGACGGCAATCAGTTTATCCGCTTTTTGCCAAGTACTAATTTCCGCCTGCTTAAGCTTGGCAACATCGATATAGAGAAACGGCTTTAAGAGAGGCTTTGCCAGTTTGGCAAACCTGTCATAAACGAGATACTCAACATTATGCTCGACCAGAACCACCGGAATTGAAACCCGCGGTAAATTTTGCATTACGTAAAAAGTCTCAACGTGGATTAATTCGTAATTTTCCCTTACCAGCTCATCTTTGATCGCCAACCGCATTGCTTCGCTGGTATGGCCAACGACTAAAAACGGCTGCAGCGAAAAACCGGTTCTGAGGATATTTTTGATGCTCCACTGTTTCTGTCTTTGCACGGTAATTACTTTCCGGCAAATGTTTTCTACCTCCTTGACGTCTTCAGCCGTTTGATTATCCCTTTTTTCACAAACTAAAGTGATGTCGTGCTTTTCCGAAAGATGCTTAATTAGATTATACAAACGAACGTGACCGCCCGAATAAAGGGGATAAGGAAGATATGAGGAAACCATTAAAATTTTCATGGTTTTTGTCTTAAATCAAAAATTACGTATTGTGAAGTTTGGGCGATTATTTTGTAGGTCTTCCCCAAACCTAAATCAACCGTGGTCGGATTTGCCAACACCAGATAATCTGCGCCCATGTTTATCATTTCCGGCAACGGTTTTTCAAAGCTTGCCCAACCGCTTCTTTTAGTCTGATAAAGAAACGAGGTATCCCCGTTATAATTGGCAATGACCTTGGCATTTTTGGCAGTCAATTTATCCACTGCCTCTCCTGCCACAATTATTGACGGATTGTTGATATTAAAGTAATCCCTGACGAAATACCAGCCGAAGAAAATTGTAAATAAAGTGCAAACAATCACAATCGCATAATTTATAAACATTTTGTATGTTTCGGCTCTTTCCAAAAGACCGGCTGCTCCAACGCCCATTAGAATTGCCAAGGTTGGAATAATTAATATTTGGTAATAATCGTGCTGAACATTGCCCCGTGCGATAACCGTCACATACAGCAAAGATGAGACAACAAAAGAAAGCAGAAACAGCAGGTCTTTCTTTTTCGATTTTGCCAAAAAGCCAAGGATAATAAGGGCCACTCCCCAAAATCCCGAAATTAGCCTGCCAATCCTGTCGGCAAAAATCCAATAGAAGAAAGCCCCTTTAAAGCGGATATTTCCTTCGTTAAAAAGCCAGGCGCTGGCGGGAATTCCGGCCGGATACTGCGTCATCCACACTCGCCAGAAAGCCAAGGGTATAATTGAAACGATTAAAAATAGCCACAACTGCCATTTTTTAAGCAATCCGAATCCGAATTTCTCAAACGCCAGATAAATCATTGGCAGGGTAAAAAACAAAGCGTAAGGCTTTAAAAGCAGAGCCGCTGCCGTAAGAAAAAGTGACAAAAGAAAATAAACAGCACTCTTTAATTTTGAATTTTGAATTTTGAATTTTGAATTATTATCGAGCCATTTATCAAAAAAAAACGTTCCTCCCAAAATAGCAGTCACCATTGAAGGGTCGGGTAAAATCGTTCTTGAATAGTAAATGTTAAAAGGAATAATTAAAAAGAAGAAAGTTGTCAAAAATGCCGGCACGCGGCCAAATCTTTTTTTAACCAATGCGAACAAAAACAAAGAAGAAAAAAGTGAAGCGAAGATTGTCACCAGCCTTCCCCATTCTTCCAGTGTCAGCACTCCGATAATTTTGAAAAATCCGGCCTGCAAAAGATTATAAATCGGAAATTCCACAAAGCGGTAACCGTTTGGATTATCCAAGCCCGAAGGAACGTTTGATAAATCTTCAAATTTCGGATGCAAAAGGTCAAAGCCGTTTTGCACAAAGTTCCGGGAAACTGCCGAAGTATCCGCCTGACGCCAGGAATGCCAATCCGCCACCGGACCGTTAAATCTGTAAAGCCTGACGGCAAAACCTACCAATAAAATAACCGCCAACAAAACAATTTCTATTTTTTTTAAAATTCCCGCATTCATTTTTTACTTTATAATTCTTTTGGTGACCTCTGTAAGGCTACCGTCAGAATTAAATATAAATATCTTGTCTGTTTTAGAAGTACCGACGTCAATAAGCGCAGTACTGACATTACTGTCTATGTAAACCAAGGCCTTGTCGCTTTTAACCGCCAGCCAGACGGCGTCACTCAGTCCGACCGGGAATACCCAAGCATCACCAACCTTGGTAGGAACGTTTATGAAATGGAACTTTGTCGCTTGGGTCGTCCAGGAATCGGTATAAGAAGCATCAAAGGAGATAAAAAAGTTATTGGTTTCGCTTGCCGCCCCAGCCCAATTGGAAGCGCTCTGCTGTACGGAAATAACCTGGAAGAACGAATAAACCATAAACAAAAGGACAACCACTGCCAATGAAATCTCCTTACCGCTGTCAAACCGAAGATAGTAATAAACTTTTTTAAGAAGCATTATTACAATTACTATTAAACCCAAAGAAGCCAAATAACAGTACCTGGAAGTGATATTACCAAGCCCCAAGAAAGGTAAAAGCGCAACTACGAAAAAGCTTAAGCCAAATACGACAATTGATTTTTCCTCTTTGCCTAAAAATTTCTTAAACGCCAGATATAAAAGCGCCAGTAAAGCTAGTAAGACAATAACACCACCAAGCAGAATAGCCAAATGCCCACTGGTCAGTGTCCTTAATTTTGCATAAAAGTTAAGCGACGATGGTCCAACCAGCACTAAAGCTGCATAGCCCAAAGCGTTGCCGATAAAGTTAAACGGCAGCTTAAATAAGTTATAGCTATAGTCCCCACCTTGCCAGTGACTGTTGGCCAAAAATCTTAAAATTAAATAGCCAATTACCGGTACAAACAGGAAAAGCCAATCTTTTCTTAAAAGCATATTCTTAACCGATTTCCATCCGTCTTTGGCTTTATAAGCCAAAATCAAAAGAGGGAATATAACACCAAGCTCATGAAAGAACAGCGCCAGCGCAAAACTTCCCAATGACAAAAGATAATAATATTTATTCTTTTTTTCTTCCCATTGGATAAACAGAAGCAGACCTAAAAGACCCAATACGGCATTAATCATGTGTCCGGTGGCGGCAATCCAAAAGATGTTTTCCGTGAATCCGCTCATTACTAAAAAGAGAATTGCACACAGTGTTGCCAGCAATTTACTCTTAAAAATCTTTTTAGCCAGAACAAAGAAAAGAACAGACATGGCAAAATGCAAAACAAATGAAACAAGATGATAGGCAACCGGATTTAACCAGAAAAATTGATACATTAAATAAAAATAAAGTTTAGTGCCCGGTCGGTAGAAGAATCCGTCTGCCTGGGTGAAATAAGTTAACAGATTAGCCGGCGCTTGAGCCGCCCATCTCAGCCACGTAAAATCATCTGCCACAAAAAAATTATTTAGCATGGAAATATACATCACTGTTGCAAGACCGAAGAGAGCAATAATTACAGCGTAGACAGAAGTAACCAGCTTCTTCAGCTCTGACAATAAATCTACTCTACTCTTCATATTTAAAGCCACAATTCCCAGGGTCACTCCAGTTAAAAGCCATAACGTATAAGCGACTTTTGAGGCTTCAAAAACATCAATCAGGATTGCGTTCAGCCCTAATCCTATCAGTCCGGCGACAAATCCGAGAACAAAACTTTTCTCAAGGGAAGAATGAATGTCCGGCCAGCCTTTTTTTAGGTAAATGCCAAAAGAAATAAAGATCGCAAAAAAAGCGCTCAAGCCTAAAAGGCCTATTTCGCCAAGCATTCTTAGATAATTGTTGTCTACTGCCAAACTGACTGAGCCGTAACCACTGCCGAAGATGACATCCTTCTCAAAAGCGGCGATTGTTCTTGGCCATTCACCCTGAAATCTGGTGGTAAAAGATAAATCATAAGCCGCCGCTTTCTTAATAATAAAGTTACCGTGTATATCAATAAATCGGGCAGAAGAAGAGGCTTTAATATTTGGAGAAAACTCATAGAAGAAATTTTCCACCCGCTTAACCACCGGTGAAAGCGGCAGATTAATATAAGCTGTCCCCTGGGGAAGACTCTCTCCGTTTGAAACATTAATCGCATGTACTAAGGGCACTTCCGGTGGGATATAATCAAAGGAAAGGACTGCCGGTAAAGAAGCTGTGGGCGCACCAAGTTGTCCTGACATCGCACCGGCAAGTTCATTCACGTCGCTAACCCTTGTTTGCAAAACGATTCCGTTTTTAAATAAGCTATTTGGAACATACTCCACACTCCCTATTGATGCCCCTGTTTTGGCATCCACTAAAACATTGACATCTTTTACCGTACTATTAAATCTATTCAGTAGCGCCGGTTTAAAGCTCAACACTAGAACTAGGGCAATCACTACTAATGGCACAATGACAAATAATACTTTTCTTTTTTGAAAAAATAAGATTATTAGTAAGGCAACAAAAACAGCGAAGAATGATACTCGCGATACAGTCATAAAAAGCAGAATGAATGCCAAAATAGAAGTTGCAAACAGCAGTCCTTTTATTAAATAATTTCTTATTCCAAAAATAAGACTGACAATAATTGGAATAATTAAAACTAAGTAGGCTGCCAAATCATAGTCTCCGGCAAAAGTAGAGGGAATCCGGGAAAGTTGCGAAAGTTGAAGAGGAATTCCTTTAGCAAATTGTTCATTGCCGGTTAGAAATGCCGGAAAACCTAAATACCTCTGCCCAAAACCATAAAAAATAACTCCTAAAAGAGTCAGGACCAGCACTGCTATCACACTTCTCAGGTAGCTTTTGTCCTTCATTCCCTGGAAAGCAATAAAGAATAAGCTAAGGTATTCGATATGCCTTAAAAGCGTTAAAAAGGCGACGTTTGGAAAAACATTCGCAATGGTTGGAAAGATTAAAAACACTCCATGAATGGTGGAAACTGCACCAATCAGCCAAAAAATGAGTATGGGGATAGTCAGAGGAGTCCTAAGAGAAATCTTCTTTCGAAGAAGCAGTATTGCCCACGAAATTAAAACAATCACGATTAAAAAATCTTCTGCTCTGACATAAACCCAAGTATTTCTGACATTTATCAAGGGCAATTTGGGATACAGAGGGATAAAGGCTAAAAGAATTAAAGTTTCAACAAATAAAATATTACTTTTTATCCAAGAAAAAATCTTTTTCATATTCTTGATGTTGACGAATAAATTTTAAAACAGTTCCAGAGTTTGCCCATAAGTTTCTTTTAAGTACTTATTATTGGTTAAGAGTCCAACCGTGTTAAGTATAGAAGATTTTGAGTGTAATAGAAACCTGGCAATTTCGTATTGCCAACCCGGTTTATATTTTTTGTAAAAAAAGAGCAATGACTTATAAATATTGACTATGGCAAAAGTGCGATTACTGCTGCCTCTTTGTTTATGGAATAAAATAATTTCTGGATAGAAAAAAGTCGGAAAACCGTTTTTGTTGGCCCTAAAACAAAGCTCCATGTCTTCTCCGTACATAAACAGCTCTTTTTCAAATCCCCCGATTATCTTAAAAATTTTCCTCTTTATCATTAGCGCTGCCCCGCTGACCCAATCGACTTTTTTAATTTCTTTCGGACTGTCTCTTAAAAATCCTAAGCGCTCAAAACCCAACAACATTAAAAAAAGATTTATAAGATTATAAAATTTTCCGGTTGAGGGCTGGGTGGTGCCGTCCTCATTTTTCAATGCGGCACCTAAAATGCCGATTTTTTTATTTTTTTTCAGATACTCAACCATTTTTTTTAGTCCCTGGTCCTTAATTTCGGTGTCCGAATTTAAAAATAATAGATAATCCCCTTTTGCGCTATTTGCCCCCAAATTACAGCCTTTCGAAAACCCCAAGTTTTCTTGGCTTTCGCTTAAATTTAGATTTGGAATTTGTGTTTTAAGTCTTGCCAGTTTTTCGATACTTCCGTCGCTTGAGGCATTATCAACCAAGATAATTTCAAAAATCCCTTTATCCAATTCTTCTTTATATTGCGAAACGATGGAATTTATACACTCAACGGTTAAATCTTTGGTATTGTAATTTAAAATAATTATTGACAAGTCTGTCATAAGTTAAAAGTTTGTAAAGTCAAAAGTCTATAAAGTACTTTATTACACTCATGAACTTTTAACTTTATGAACTTCGTTATCGAAACCAAGCGGCTCTACCAAGTTTATAATTAGGATTTTTATTTTCTCTTTGGGCAATTTCTTTAGCCGGTACTCCCCCGACAACCACAAATTCCGGTACATCTTTGGTGACCACCGCACCGGCGGCAACCACCGCGCCTTTGTGAATTGTGACCCCGGGTAGAATAATTGCTCTTGGCCCGATAAACACATAATCCTCAACTGTCACCGGTTCGGAAATGGCTTTAAAGTTTTCGTCGTTTAGATCATGTTCGGAATTATAAATCATCACTTCGCTGGCGATATCAACGTGGTTACCGATTACAAGCTTAGCTCTTCCGTCTAAAACCACCTTCTCACCGATTATCGTGTCTTCACCAATTGTGACGTTCGGCGGATAATAAAAAGAGGCGTGCATATGCATGGTTGAACCACTACCAATCTTTACTCCCCAAAAACGGTAAACAAATCTTCTTAAATAATGCGAGGGAATATAACCTGTAACTGCTAATTTCCAACAGACTAATTCCCAAAATACCGTTTTTATCCTCCTGGCGACTCTATTCATAATTCTTACTTCTTACCTCCTAATTCCTCCAAAACGCGAAGCGTTTCGGACGCCGCTTTTTCCCAAGAAAACTGCTTAACCTGATTATAACCTTTTTTAACCATTTCTTTCCTTAGCTCTTCATCGGACAGAACTTTATCCAGCTGTTGAGTAATCTCATCCGTGTTTTGCGGATTAAAATACACAGCAGCATCTCCTCCAACTTCGGGAAGACTGGAGACATTACTGACTAAAACCGGGCAGCCGTATTTCATCGCTTCCAGAACCGGCAAGCCGAAACCTTCATAAAGACTGGGCAAAACAAAACAAAGCGCATTTTTATAAAGCCCCGGGAGGTCTTCATCTTTGACAAAATCCAGAAACTTGACTCTTTCTAAAACCCCAAACTTTTCCGGAGCCTGAATAATCTCTTCCCACAACCAGCCCTTTTTACCAACAACTATTAATTTGACTGTTTTGTCTTTAATTTTGGAGAAGGCTTCAATTAGTCTGACAATGTTTTTTCGGGGCTGCAAAGTACCAACAAACAGAATGTAAGGTTTTGTAATCTTGAACTTTTTTTCTAGTTCGTCCATATCTTTAATCTTTAATCCTGAATCTTTAATCTCCTTTATCCCAAGATACGTCGTGACCACGTCCTCCGGTCTTTTCTCGTATGTTTTGATTATATCATCCCTACTAAAATTACTGATTGTGAATATTTTCCGAGCGTTTTTTGCGGAGTATTTGGTCCAATTGATTAATTGATATAAATCGTGTTTGGTAAAAAGCTCGGAAAAATGGATATAGGACAAATCCATAATTGAAATCGCGGTCGGAACCGGAGAAAACCGCGGAGCATAATGGCTGGGACTAAAAAATACAACCGGTTTTGGCCTGCTTAAAAACAAATTCAGAGGCAAAGCAAATTGGGTCCACATTTTCCTCGGGCCAAATACCTGGTACTTCCACCCTTCTCTTTCCTTCGGCATATGCCCCATCGGGGCATTCTTGAGATAAATCTTAAATCTTAAATCATTAATCTTAAATCTCTCGAACTGCGTCAGCAGTTCGTATGCATACTCGCCGATACCCACCCGCTTTTGTACATTTGCTTCGTTCCCGTCGATGCCAATCAACATAAGTTTATAAAGTTATAATGTTTAAAGTTGTAAAGTACTTTATGAACTCCGTACTTTACAAACTTTATAACTTGTTCAAATTCCTGCGTTTATCACAGCTAATTTATTTTCAGAGATACCAAGAATTTGAACGGCGTCTTTTTTAGTCGCCTCTGAAATACAGAAAAACATCGCCGATTCTTTTTTCGCCCAGTTGAGTTTTCTTTTTTGTGAAGCGACAATATTTGGTGAAATAATCAACTTAAGAGGATTAAAACTGGTTTTATTGTGAGTTTCTTCCGGATATTTATAAACAATCAAGTCATAAAGAATGGTCGCTTTCTTGGCATGTTTGACTGGTGGTTCTGTCCAGTCCGAAGTAATAAACACATCAACTGGACCAATAAAATTTTCAATCGCTAGAATATGCAGCTTGTTCCAAAGAATGTCCAAAATTGTCGGAGGAATCTTAAAAGTTTTTATTTTGACGTTAGAATTGTGAATTATGAATTGTGAATTATGAATTGTTTTTCTCAAACTTGAGAAAAATAACACGTACTGGTTTTTCTTGTCCATTTCGATGAGGTTATTAACGAGCTTTTGCAGGTAATTTGCAACTCCTGTATTAGGATATGCTAATTGTGAAATATCAATTCCTATTTTCATTTAGTTTTATATTTCAACTCGTTTTCGTATGAATCGCCATCTTTGTCTTTTTGTGTGATGTGTAAAATTAAATCCGCCAGGAATCCCGTAAACAAAACCTGAAAACCAGCTAGCACTAAAAGCATCCCGAAAGTCAAAAGCGGTCTTGTTCCCACTCTCTGCCCCATCAACCGCAAAATATACAGATATAAAAGAATAATTGAGCCAGCCAATGTAGCTACCCCGCCGATAAACCCAAAAAAATGTAAGGGGCGTTTGGCGTATCGCGAAAGGAAAAGTATCGTAAACATATCCGGGACATCTCTGAAAATTTTTGAAAATCCGTATTTCGATTTACCGTATTGTCTTTTTTCATGCACCACCGGTACTTCCGTAACCTCAAAACCCTTTTCCGCGGCTAAAAGCGGAATAAAACGATACATTCCTCCGTACATATTTAGACTCTTGGCAGCTTGCTTTGTATAAATTTTTAAACCGCAATTGTAATCGTGCAAATGCACTCCCCAAAAAGAATTCATGACGTAGTTAAAAAGCTTTGAAGAAAGCTTGGTTTTCAACGCGTCTTTCCTGTTTTTTCTCCAGCCGGAAACCAGGTCATAGCCTTCTTTAAGTTTCTTTAGAAGATTTTTTATTTCTTCCGGCCTGTCCTGTAAATCCGCGTCCAACGTGACGATATAATCGCCTTTAGCCATTTGAAAACCCAAAGTTAAACCTTCGGCTTTTCCATGATTTGTCCGGAATGAAAAAATTCTGATTTTCTTGTCTTTCGCAGCCAGTTTTTTCATGAGCGTCAACGAAGAATCGGTGGAACCGTCATCGACGAAAATAATTTCGTAAGCACCAAGCTTTGAGAGAGCAAGTGTTAATACGGAATAAAATTTATTAAGACTTTCTTCTTCGTTAAAAACCGGAATTACTGCGCTAATCATATTTAGAGAATTAAGACCTATGACTTAAGATTTATGAAAGATATATTATTTAATCCTGAAAATGTGCTTAATCCTTTCTCTTAAATCTTATGTCTTATAACTTATCCCTGGTCTGATTTTACCATTTTTGAAGCCTCTTAGCCAAATTAAGTGCTCATTAGCGAAAGAAAAGCCCGTTCAGTAAATTTGGGTCTGAGGGAATTTTTATATCTTGGTCGGTTAACGAGTATTTGTTTACCTCGTACCCGTTAGCGTAATTTTTTACACTAACCGGAGCATTGTCGATTCTTACCTTATTCTTAACCCACCACTCCCGGTTGTTGTTTGCCCCGTTTTCCGTCGGCGCCATAATTGCATAAGTAACATAACTTTTGGTATTGGCTAGCGCTAAGTTTTTCGGATACTCTTTGTTCGTAAAAATCATCGCATATCTTGGTCCATAGCCAAATTCGTCGGCTGTAAAAGAAAAATAGCCAAACCGCGCAGGAGCATTTTTAAATACCGACTCGGCAAGCTGGTGGATAAACTTCCATGAGCCGGTGCCTTGCCCCGTCATTGCCGAAAAAGCCTGTAACGAATTTTGTGCTACGATGAAATTAAAAAAGAGCACGAAACCAAAAATCACCGCCAGGATTTCCTTGCGTAGCAAAAGATAACTCGAAGATAAGATTATTAAAGCAACCGGCACAAACGGCAAAACGTGATAGCCCATCACTTCTCCGTTAAGATAGAACGTCAGTGGCCAAAACCCCAGATAAAAATATAAAAATAACAAATAGAATTCCCTATTCTTGAGTTTTTTATCCCTATAGGCTTTCACACCAATATAAATGAATAACAACATTACGGATATTGTCAAAAGAAAAGGAGCATTGGGAATAGATAAAAGTGAATTCGCTAATCCCTCAACTCGTGTCTGCAATAATGCCCAAAATGCCATTTTAGCGCCACCGGTGTGGGAACCAGCCTGGGCGATGATGGACCTTAGTTGCAAAAAGTTATGTCTTAGCTCAAATACAATATACGTAGACAATGGAATAATTAAAATAAATGCAGAAAATAAATGCTTTAGCTTTTTCTTTTTGAAAAGGAAGAACAACAGAAATAGTAAGGACAAAATTAAAATCGGCCCACCAAAAACAATTTCAAACTGGATAAGAATACCCGTGACAAAAAATGACAATACTAAATAAATAGGCTTTCCTGATTTAACGTATCTATAGAAAAAGTAAAAAAACAAGGGAGAAAATATTACGGCGCCAAAAGGATTAAGCAGCCCACTGGAATAGCTTATGCTCATTAGAGTAACTACCAAAGCACTTAAAAGCCCTACGTAATCGTTAAACAACTTTTTCCCAACATAGTAAGTGGAACATACTGCACACGCAATCAGAAACACCCAAAACCAACCGACTACAACAGGATTACCATTGCCCAAGATAAAAGCGGGTAAATTAATGTAGACCCACAAAGGACCGTGGAAAAGTCCTGTCAAGCCGCTGTGAGGTCCGATGAGAGGTAATTTGTGGGTACTAACAACGTCTTGAAGTATTAAAAGATCTCTGGCTGTATCGGTATTATACCCAACATCATTGTGCAAAACCGGATAAGCACAGAAACATAAATTAATTAAAATAAAAAAGACAAGAAATAATTTCAAAAATCTTTTGGAGAACATTCTGTCACTATAATACCATAGATTTTTAGCGATTATTGACATTCCTTAACGCTCCTAGCATACTAGTCGTGTGAAACAAACTCTTTCTACATTATTCACTTCCAAAAAGAATATTCTCATAATCGGACTTTTTCTGCTTTTTTTTCTGGCAATTATTCTGTTTTATGAAAGAAATATTTTTGCTATCCAATTCATCGACGAAGACGATAATTTTACGGTCGGTAATTTTCTGCTCCAGGGAGAAAAATTATATTCCAACGTCTTTTCCCAACACCAGCCATTGACATACATCATTAGCCTAGGTATAGAAAAGGTAACACATCCCAGCAGCATTCATTCATTAGTTAGAAGGCACAGAGAAGCAATCATTCTTTTTTCGATTCTTTGGGATATCTTGCTTTTCCTGCGTTTCAAATACCGGGTATTACCATTCATAGTCACTTACGAGCTAACAAAAATACTGATGTTTGGTAATCTTTTTCTGGCGGAAACTTTTGCCGTTTATCCGACAGTTTATCTTACCCTAATTGTTTTGGAACGGCAAAGAAAACTTCAGACGATAGAAAACTGTTTTCTTGGATTTTTGGTTGGTTTTGTTTTCTTTATGCTGGCTCCGTTATGGCCGCTTCTGTTGTTAATCACCGCTCTTTTAATCTATAACCAGAGGAAAAAAATTCTCGAATTTATTCTTCCCTTTGTCATTGGATTACTGCCGGTGATTATTCCGGTTTTGCTGTTTTCTTCGCTTGGCGGCTATATTCATGATGCCATATTTATAAATCTTAAATATTACGTTCCTGTAACAAACACCGGAGTCATTTCTTATCTACAGGGGATGTTTTCTCCCATCTTGGCTTTCTTGCCGAGTGCTCCCCAAACCCACATCATATGGGTCATCAGATTTTTCCTAGTCTGTTTATTTATTGCTACCTACTATTTAATTAAGAAGAAAAAATATTTGGAAATCCTGCTGATATATCTTTTTCTTTGGCTGACCAATCTGCGATATGTCCCGGCTGGCGGAGAAATTTATAGTGGCTTTCATCTATTGCCGTGGTTTGGGCTGTTGCTTACCTTCACGGGTTACTTTTGCATTCCGTTATTGCCGGAAGCGAAAAAAAGGGCAAGAATAATCATTTCTTCAGTCCTGCTGGTTTGGCTGGGAGTATTAATTTTCGCGATATTTCCAACTCTTACTTCCAAAAGAAATATTTCCTTAGATTTATATATTAATTATTCTAGACAAACAGACATTGGTCAGATAATTAAGATGCTGAAAAACGACAATGACACGCTTTTTATCAAACCCGCCCAATCACTTATTTACTGGCAGGCCGGCATTAAGCATGCTTCGGCGCTGACCTATGATTATGCCTGGGTAGACAGAGTACCGGAACTTTCAAAAGCGATTGATGATATGTTCCGAAGGAGTCCTCCGACTTTTGTCTACTGTGAGTGCCTTTGGCAAAACTATGTACCATATGCTTTAGGAAATTACGCCGATAGGTATCAGGAACTTGACAGAGACAATAAAGGGAGCCGGTTATTTGTATTAAATACTAAAGTCAGTGAAATTACCCCTAAACAAAAAGAAGAATTAAACTTCTACCACTATTCTTTTGTAACACCTGTTCGTAAGTAGACTTTGCAGGTTAATTAACCTTGAATATTTTCGCGGTGCTGTTGGAAAATGCCTCTTTAAGAAATTTATCGTTTAGCAAAGCGCTGGTTGTACCGGCTAGAGTATTTTCATATAAAATAACATAATTGATTTGATCTTTTTTAAAGACTCGCTCCACCTTTTTATAATCTTTACTCGTTTTTATGAAGGCTACATCTTCCTCTCTTTTCAGATATTCCAGTGTAACAACTTGGCTAACGCCGGTTCCCGAAAAAAACAAATTTCTTTCAGTTAGAACACTGGCCAAAGAAGAATAAGCTATATAAGTTGGTTGATCTATAAATAAAAGAGTGCTGTTTTTCGGCGTATTATTTTCAAGAAAGCCGTATACCCTAAGCTCCGAATTAGAAACTCCATGAAAAGCAGAAAAATAATCTGCTTGCAAATAATAATTAACTGAATAAATCCAGCGTGGGATCGTAAAGACAATGATTATAATCACAACCAAAACAGCAACTACTTTATTAAATTTGGCCAACAATACAGACAGACTTAACGAGAAAAGGATACTTAAAATAAGCGAGCTGGCCATAAAAAATTCCCAGATATTTGCACCTCCAACTCTTTGATAGAAGAAAAGTCCTAACACAAGTGAAGATAATAAAATAAAATATAGAAAGAGAAAATAATTTTGTCCCAAAACCTTAATCGTTTTTTTAAACGGGATGACAGCCAAAATTTTTAATCCGAACACAACGCATAAATAAATGGCCGTCATTAAAATCCCGTATTCTAAAAGTCGGAGATAATTATGGTGCGTCATGTAAATTGTCCAGCGTTGGTCAATAAAACCCAAATTTAAGGCTTTTTGGGCGATAAACTCACGCGGTACTTCAACCGGAAGAAAGGACAAACCACCGGAAGAAGCATTAAACGGCAAAAATTGAATTAAAGAGAGTATGCTGGCGATTATAAACGACCAAAGTACGGAAAAACTTCTTTTTAGCCCTTTGATAAGACTTAAGAAAAACAGGCCGAGCATAAAAGGTATGCCAATATAGATTTTAAACATCGCAAGACTGCCAAACAATAAACCGGTAATTACAATTAATCTCCAAGACAGTTTGTCCTTATGCTTAAAAAGAAGATATAAACCGGCCAAGGCAATAATAACGGCGAATCCTCTCCCCGGCGCATCCATAAAAGTTGTAGCATTTTCAAATAATCCTTCCACGCGAAATGCAAAATTATGGTGCAATAAGAGCATAACCCAACCCGCAGCATCTCCTGAAAAGAAAAGAAAAAAGAAAACTAACCTTATAAATAATTTCGAATTATATATTGCTGCCGCTAATGGATAAGCGATTAAAGCTAATAAAATCGGCCCAAGTGCATACATTCCTATAAATTGTGTCTGGAATAATGGCAAATGAAAAACCCTGATTAATTCTGCCGTCACTAAATGGAACCAGAAATGATAATTGATAAGAGCAATTCCAAATAAACCGGGTTCGTTAGGCGGAAATCTTCTTACCAATTCTTCTATTAATGTCGCGTGCCAAACCTGATCCACGTTATTGTAACTGCTAATAAATAAACCCATCTTAGTTATCAGACCATTCTTGGCATATGGAATGATTTGGCCAAAAACCCCAACAGTCGCAATTACGATTGCTATCCAATCGAACTTTCGAAGATTAATTTTGGGTATTCTAAAAGAATAGTATTTCTTGTAGATGAAAAGCCCTAAAGATATCAGAAGATAAACGTAACTTAAATTTCGAAGATGCAAAAAACCGAATATATATCCCTGCCAACCCCACAAAACAATTCCCAAAATGATTGAAACCGCAAAATTTCCTAAACCGGAAAGGTTTTTCTGCTGTCCCAAAATCACTCTTCCGGGTATATAAAATGTGACCAATACGACCAAAATAAAAAGCGGTAAAAATAATAAAATATTCACTATCTAAAAATTAAACCTTGATAATAATTCGGGTCAACCGGCGGTTCGGAAGCAGTAATTGATAGCTTTTGCACTGTTATTCCTCCGTAAAATGTTTTTGTCAAAATCACTTTCCCCTGGGTATGCAAAACATTTTTCTTCCAAAAATCATAAGCTCCGTTATCGTTTGCCAAATGCGGATATAAAATCAAGTAGGTCGTTACGTCCTTTTTGCTCTCAAAAGTCACCGTTGGATTTTTTTTGCCGTACCAATAAAACAAATAATCCATCCCGTGGGTAAAAACTTCCGGAGTATAAACAAAATAGCCAAAGTTTCCGCTTCGACTAGCGTCTCGTCCGGCATTTTGATAGACCCATTCGACCACTGCTTTTTGGTTTTGATAAGAGCCGGCCGAGTTAAGTCTGGTGTATTTTGTTAAGTACTGATTTTGTAGAAAGACAAAAACATGAAAAAAAGTAATCAGAAAAAATAAAGTAATTAAGACTTTACCAAAAGAGTTTTTCCAAACAGTTCTAACTGCCAGGTAGAAGGCGAACGCGACCGGAACAAGTAACCCAAAAACATATTCCGGCCAAACCGGATAGGGGTAAAACATAGTAAATCCAAAGAAAACAGCCGGAAAAAATAGCAAAAAGATAAACTCTTTTCGATACTTTTCTTTTTTGTTTTTTAAAACTAGCACTAAGCCAAAGATAAAAATCGCCGCCAAAAACAATACTGATAATAAATCCTGACTAAATACCGGATCTTTATATACTCCGATTAATCCGTTGAGATGGCTTATCAGTCTATCCGTAAAACCAAGGTAACCGCTCCCCTTTTGCCCACCACCGAAAGCACTAATAATGGCGTGGGTCATTAAAAATCTGTGGCGAAGATCGAACAAGATAAAAGATGTAAGACTTAAGACGAAAGAAATAAGACTTAAGCAGATTATTTTCAAATCTTCGATGGCGATTTTATTTAAAACAAAAAACACGATGACGGTCGGAAATAGCACTAAAGAAAAAGCTGTTTCAAATTGGAGAGCCAGACCCGCCAGAAAAGCCGCGAAAATAAAAGCTTTTTTGTCGCCCCGAAAAAACTGAACCAGAAAATAAAACAGTCCAAGATAAACCAACGGCTGATGTTGGCACTGACCGTATTTTTGACCGTCGACCAAACAGCGGGAGACAATGCCGTCAACAATGAGATAAACAATCCTGCTTTTTTGCCATAGAGTTTTGCACCGATTAAGTAAGCGCAAAAACTGTAAAAAGCTCAAGCCCGACGTAAAAATAAGCCAAGCCAAAAGGACTGCCTTTGGCTAAGATATATACCGGAACAAGCAGGTAAATCCAGATTGGCCCATGGAAAAACCCTCCCAAGCCACTGCGGTTGCCGATTAAGATTAAACTGTGGTTAACGACAACATTTTTGACTAGCAGGTAGTCTCTGGCCTGGTCGTAGAGGTAAAAAAAGTCACCGGATAAAATGATTCTTGCCCCAAGCAAAAATGCGAGAAAGAGAATAAGGAATAATAAAACCCATTTAAGCTTTTTCATTAAATAATTCTTGTTCTAATATAGTCCATGTTAAATATTCTTTCAACTACGCTTGAGAAACCGATATTTATTTGTTAATATTCTGTATAATGCTGCTATGTTAAGACTACTACTGTTTGGGGAATTTATTGATACTAACAATTTCTTAGCATTAATTTTACAAAAACTTAATATTCTAACTAACCTAACAGGGCTTGGGACTTATTTCCAAGGTATCGCCTCGCAGAATACAATTGACTTCATTTGGGAACCGATTCCGGAGCCAGAAGCTTACCTGTAGCAATATTCCTAGGATTATTTAAAGATGTCTTTGGCTATAACTGGTATAAATTTTATGAAGTTTTTAGCATTATTCTCCCTTTTTTATGTTTTATCCTGGCATTAAGGCTAATTAAGAAAATCGACGTTTATGTAATAATCGGGGCATTATTTTTCTCTCTCAACTATTGGATTTTAGACAGAATTATAACCGGCTTCTGGCAGCTAAATCTCGTTTACGCATTAATGCCTTTTATCATTACCATTCCCCTTAATTACTTAAAACAGACAATCTTTACCCAAAAAAAAATATTATTATATTGTGGAACCTACGCAATCTTAATAAGCCTGGTCACATTTGCGCAGCCGCACTTCTTAATTATCACCTTCTTATTTAATTTTTTTTATCTATGTTTATTATTCTTCAAATCCAGAAAACAGTTTTTTGTTTTATTTAGATTTTATTTTCTGACAGGGCTCATTTTTATTCTATTAAACGCCTATATTTTTATTCCGTCCATTCTCTACCCAGAAAAACTCTTCACAGCTCCAAACCAATATTTCTCTCTCGGGACCGTTCGCTTTAACGGTTCTGGCGCCCAACTTGAAAATATCCTAAGGTTTGCTCCTGTTAGCTTTCCTTATAAATTTACTCCCTGGAGCTTAATTAATTATCTTCAATTTATCCCGTATTATTGCTACATTTATCTTATTCTGCCTAAATAAAAAAAGGCGTTGGCTATTTTTTACCTGTTTATTAATTTTTATTTTTTTGGCAAAAGGCCTTAATGAGCCTTTTGCGCAGATTAGCGTATTACTTTATAAATACATTCCCTTTTTACATTTTTTTAGAGACCCAACACGTTTTATCGCCGGAATTGCCCTATTCTCATCTTCTTGATAATTGCATCGTTCTCCGGAACCAAAAAGAAAATTCTCTGGAGTACAATTATTATTTTAATTTCTTTCCTGGCACTACTCATGTTGGCTTGGCAGTTGATTACTGTGGATTTCAAAAAACAATCAGACCGACTTTTATCCCCGAAGGATACGTCCAAATGCAAAAGACTATTAGCAAGCTATCGTCAAATGGAGAAAGAATACTCACCATCCCAAACACTCAAGGACTCTCGGGGCTATCCATTCTACGATAATATCTCTCCCCAATCCTCATCTACAATTTTTGACATGGCAATTCCTTTATCCCTGCCCTTGGCTGACAGCACCAATTATCCGGATAATTATTCTAATCAATTCAGTTCTTTCGCCTATAACTCGTTTTTAAATAATTACGACACTACTTATCTTGCTCCTTTAGCTGTAAAGTACTTATTGCTTGATACCTCAATTATTTCTCTCCAGGCGGAAAAAGATATTGCTACCGAATCGGCGAAAATGCTACTGGGGAATAAAGATCTATCTTTATATTCAAGAACAAAAAATCTTCTTTTGTTTAAAGTAATTAATGCTTCCTCCCTTATGACAACTCAAAAACCTATTTTTGCCATTGGGGATTTTAACACTGTAAATAAGATAAAGAAAATCAATCAAAATTTACCGGTTATTTTACTAAATCAAGATGTCAACTCTGGTTTAATTGATCCATCCATCCTAAAAGGAGAAAACATATTCTTCGATGTAAAAAATCCAATCCTAACTTTAACCGCTGAATCTCTAATTTCTAGGTATTCTGTAGACATTTTAACTCCGGCATGGGACTGGGATAAAACTTATATAAATTATGAACCGTATAAAATGCGGGATATTCAACAGGCAGGAAATCTTTTTACAAGCGGGGCATCTGTCCAGTCATTGCCTGAAACGGGTGTTCTTAAGGTTCCAGTCACAAATTTAAAAGGGAAATATCACATACTAATTAAGGCCTTAACCGTAAACTCTAATACAAAGTTCACAATTCAAATATAATATCAAAAAAATAGATCGGTATTTAAATACAAATGGCAAATTGATCTGGCAAGATTTAGGAATTGTGACTATAGATACACCGACAAATAACATTTACTTGTTTTCCAATAAAGGAATTAGCTTCATAATAGATTCATTATTATTGGTGCCTGACCAACAACTGGTAAAAGCTGAGTCCAATATCTCCAACATTTTAGCCAGTATGAGTCCACTAAACTTAAATAGCTTACAAAAAAGAAAACGCGGAAAATAATTTTAGTACTTCCAATTTTGACTTTATTTCTGTCGATAAACGAACTAAATATATTACTTATAAATTTACCTGGGGAGAGCAATGGAAAAGCAACAATCCTTCAGTAAAATACATCAGCGACGGGTATGGAATGACATTCATCGCAACTGACAAAAAGATTTCTTCAATATCATACCCGGTTAATATCATCTATAGATTTTGTCTATTTCTATCCGCTACTTCTTTTGTTTTGTTCATCATTTTTATACTACGCTTAAGCTTTATTCACCGTAAAAAGGCTAAACTCCATAAATTAGTTAACTTCCTTCGAGGACTTTAATTCTAGTAAGGCTTGGATAGTTCCGGCAACTAAAAAAATATAAACGCCCACGCTCCGAATTGCTCGGCTGTTGGTCCGGATTTTAAAGCCAGTAAAACAGAGGACACAAAGCAATAAATGCTAAACCTACAATAAATGTCTCTTTACTATCTTCTTTATAAACTCTTAACGTCGCTATCCAAAGAGCTGCAATAACAAGATAAACTAAATCGTTGGTCAACTGAATTATTAAAATATCTACTAAAACTATGAATATAAGAAATATATCCAAATTATAAATAAATTTTTTTAACAAAATTATAAATGGCCCAAGAAAAGTTTTCTCTAACCTTTCTATTGTTTCTTCAATTCTAGTGGTAACCGGACGCATGATTTTTTCAAGAAGGAAATCCAAATAAGATAAAAAAGAAAAGGTAAAAAATAGATAAATGAAGTAAAAATTACGTCAGGTGTTTTAAAAGCATTGGAAAATTTAATAACTAGAAAGCTGATAAGTTCCTTTTTGTTATGCAAAAGCTCAGGCCCGGAATATTTATATTTTGATTGAAGAACCGGATATCTGGTACTTATAGATAATGCGTTAACGGAATTCGTATTAAGAGCTGTAATTTCGAAATCATAAGTCTTTCCTTTGGAATCTGGGATTTGCGGAAAACCAAACGGGAAAAGAGGAACATCATAAATTAACCCGTTTCTGTAAGTGTTCTGGTAATACCAATTTTTAGCGCCTGACTCTTTTATCTTAAATAGATATTGGTCTTCAAGGCTATAAGGAGGTCTAATGTATGTTTGAAATCTTAAAGAAACAATCCCTAAATTATTGTCTTGTGCCATAAATTCGCCCTTAAAAGTTTCGCCTTTATAAATCAAATTATAATTAAGATTTTTAATATCGGTACTCTGATGGTTATACGACCATATCGAAAAACTTGTATCAAAATTTACAACGTATAAAATTGTCAACAACACCCAAAGCCCTAAAAGTAATAAGATAGCGATTACGTGTTTCATCAGTTTTTTATCTTTCCGAAATTTTTTAATTTTTTCTTTCATACATGTTTACCTCGAGAGAAACGAGATCCAGCCCAGCTGGAAAAAATAAACAATAGGTATCCCAAAACAATAATTAAAGTTCCACCGCTAATTATTAATCCTAAATACAAGTAGCTTTGTGGCATAAAATATAGAGTCAGGTTGATATCATAAGAACCACCTTTGTTTCGAACGCATCCGTTCTCAACTTCACAAAATTGGCTTGAATTAATATAGAATGAATTCAAACCAGCGTCATTCTCAAGATGAAATTTATCGGGAAGGAAATAGTTCTTTTTGGTCAAAGCGTCAAGCCATTTAAAATGCCCAACTCTTATTTTCCAATCGGGATGATAGCTTTCGGAGAAGTTCAGATAAACGGGTTTTGAGATATTCGTTAATCTGATTTTATACAGTCGGATTGATAAATTTAAAATCTACAGTTTGATAATCTTGTTCCTTGTTTATTGATTCTTGATTGCTGGTTGTATAATAGAGGTTTGTAATTCTCGTTCTTGTAAACGACAATGTTTTTTGTGCCGACATTGATTTTATGCAAATATTTAATCTGATTTAGGTCATTAATGTAATATTGCCGTGGTTCTCCATAATAAACAAAAAAATCATCAGCGTTAATCTTGTCTTGCAAAGGAATTATTACGTATTTAATTGAAGACATATCTAATAGGTCGCTAGCATATTGATAATGCAAAAAATTAACCATTTCCTTTGCGGTAATCTGGCTATATTGCTTATATCCCTGCCAATTGGCCTGAAGAACATCTGCCATACTTACTTCGGGACGATCATTCGTGTAAACCAACCAGCGGGAATTCGTCGGAAGCCAAAGAGTTCTAAAGTAATCGTTTTGCTTTAAAATAAAATTATTAATACCAGATAATCCGCCGGAATTTCCCTTGGTACAAACAGTGTACCGATTTCTCCGGTGATGAACGGTTTTACATTCCATAGGAAAATCACTGCAATTACGAATACTAAAATATATTTTCCCAATATCCGTAACTCTCTAGTACAATTTTTCCAGACCCAATCTACAAAACCTGCAATCAAAACAGAGTAACCAAACACTACTAAGAAATAGAACTTACTGGCTTCCCTGAATGCGTTAAAGCCGGGGAAATGAGCAAATAACCATCCATAAACCCCCGTAAAAGGTATTGCAACTTGTTTTGTCAAAAATATTCCAAGCAAAGTAATAATTCCAAAAAATAAGACATTTTTGTTTTTCCGATTCAAATATAAACCCAAAAATGCGAATATAGGAATTAACCAAAAATATGAAGGAATATTCTGAACAATAAAGGCTGAGGGCAAACTTCCCCGTCCAGAAGGGATGAAACAGTGTAATCGCATAATTTGATATTCAAAAACTCATTACAAAACAAACTTCTATTATAAATATTGCGTTTGTGCTTAATGCTCCTACCTTCTCTAATGGCAATAACCAATATAAATTTAGCAATAAATCTATCAATACTGTTACACCCGCAATTAAACAAACTTTTATAACCTTACCTACTGTTTTTTTCTGTTTCAACAAAAAAGTACATCAATAAATTAAAAAAAATAAAGAAATAAAAACAATGCATAGATGTAAAAATGTTTGTTGAACTCGTAAAAGCTAACAATAAATCCAAATATTGCCGCCAGCAAAACATATTTAATTTCTTTTTTTTCCAAAGCTTTCTGATAAAACAGGAAAACTAAGGGCGCAAGACCATACGCCATTAATAGCGTTAACTGTCCGGTTTTCATTTTCGGAAAAATAAGTGTTATATGAATAAATCAATGACCCTATAACCGCGGCAAGTGTGTTATTAACATTCTTTTTGATAAGTATGTAGCTAAATACTGGTAATGCAATAAGAACTGGCCACATAAAGACAACTCTTTCAATCAACCCAAAACTAAAACCTAACTTAGCCAATAGTCCAAACATCAGCTCAAAAGGATAAAATGAGCCAGCAATGTTTATTCCGCCGATTGACGTGGTGAACCAAATTGACGGTCAACTTTACCAATTCTTTTAGTGTAGCCGGCTGCTGATATAGCCGATCTCCGCTAGTAAGAATCGACAGGCTGCTTATCCAGGCAAAATTAGATATAAAGGAAATCACGATGAGAAATATGATTGGGATTTTCTTCATGTTCTATTTTTATAAAATACCATAAAGGAAGCTCCTAAAAGGTACCTCAATAAACCTCTATCAAGAACTTTCTTTATGCCGCTTACATCCTGTTCCTGGGATGACCAATATATTAGCTTTAAATTCATTTTTCTGGCCCATTTAAGAATATCGATTGGATTTGTTACGTTACAAGCATCATCGTCTACTTGGAAGTTTTCTCTTTCAATGATATCCATTTTGTCAAAATACGCATCCGAGGAAAAAAATTTCTTCACTATCTGTATAGAATTTTTTATTTTGTTTTAAAAATCCACTGGTATGCCAGTGATAACCATTTGTGACCGAAAGAAAATTTGGGCAAACAACAATTAAATATCCATCAATTTTTAATACCCGGTATTGTTCATTAAGAAATTCAATAGCGTTATCTGTATGCTCCAGAACATTAAAAGAACCCACCACATCAAAACACTTATCTTTAAAAGGGACCCTTCTTCCATCATAATAAAAACAATTCAGCTGCTTTTTCTTGCATTTGTTAACTGAGGTTTTGGAAACTTCTATACCAACCGCTTCAACTCCCCTATCTTTAAGCATTTTCAGTACTAACCCGGTTCCGCAGCCAACATCCAAAAACCGACCACCCTTCTTGGAATATTTTGTTATAAAATCTACGTATCTATAAAAGATTCAGGATTCTGATTATCTAAAAATTCCGAATAATTATTATTTTCCGATAATATGTGTTATCAAACTTAGTCATTATTTATAAAATGCAACATTTTTTTTACTTGCTTTTCCCATGTATGCGAGGCTGCAAAACGACGCGATCTCTGTTTATAAATAGTAAGAAGGTCTTTATTTAAAACTAAATCCATTATCACTTTTTCTACTGACTCCGACCTGTAATCTAGAATCACTCCGTTTTTTGCTTCTGCAATTATTTCCTTAAATCCACCCACAGGCGTGGAGACTAAAGCTACTCCCGCACCAACGGCTTCCAATGCCGACTGAGAATATCCTTCAGACATGCTTGTCGATAAGAGCACGTCAGACTCGGAAAGCGCAGCCAACACCTCTTCCCGAGGTTTTTTCCCCATAAACCTGACTGCCTTTTTTATTCTGGGGTTACATTTTTGAATAACATCTTTTAGTAACGGACCTTCCCCGTAGAAGCTTATTTCTATATTATTAACAATATCTTCAGGCAAATTATTGACTGCCTCTATTATCTCCAGCTGATTTTTCCTATTTGTAAACCACCCCGAGCAAATAAACTTAACCTTATTTTCGTTATTTCGACTTGGTTTTCTATTTAATAAAACTGTTCCATATCCAACAGTCTTAATTCTGTTTTTATCAACGCCAAATTTAGCCATTTGATTTTTTTGTTCTTGGGTACAACAAAAATTATGTCGGCTCTCTTAAGCGTTAATACTGAAAGGTAAAAAAATAACCGATTAAATATTAAGACCAATGATACTAATAAGTCTTTTGAATCTGCTTTATTTGAAAGGTTTAAATCTTGAACAGATAAGGTCGGTTGAATGGGTCCGATAACACACTTCTGGCCTAATCTGAAAATAATTCCTAAGTTAAATGTTCGCCCAAAAGAAAACAGCAGGAAATGCCATAAAATCTTTGGTCGGCCAAAAACTTGAAGACAGTTGTAAAGGTTGTAAAATATTGAAAAATTATAATAAGATTTATTAGATATGGATAAAGGCGTTAACGGCTTTTTTAGATAAGAAGTTGTATCCTTAGCTGATTTTTCTTCATCAAAGCCAACGACAAATTTTAAACCCTTATTTTTGAAATAATCGCGCAAAGATTCCCGAAATATGCTTGACCAAACGAACTCACTGCCGGTGTCACTGATAACGCTTATCTGAAGAGGAGAGACTAAAATTTCAGTTTGCATATTGCTTAATTATTTTATCAGGTTTTTGGTTACAGAAGTGTTTTTATAAATTGCAAAAATTTGTCCGCCAAACAAAATTTTTTGGGTTAATGGATTATTTTTAAAATAAAATATATACGGTGTCGCAAGGCATTTTTTTACTAAAGAGCATTTTCTCAGGAAGAAATCTAATGTATAAGGAGTAAAAAGCATATGGTGAGTTGAGTCTAATTCGCCTGTATATTTTGTATGACCAGCAATAAATCTCATAAAGCTATTGGCATTGGGGGTTGTCACAACTAAAATACCTCTACGCTTAAGGTTATTATTGATAATTTTTTTAAGATTAGTAAAATTATTCAAATGTTCAATCACATCAAATAAAGTTATTACGTCAAATTTCTTCTCCGGAGGGAGTGATTCCGTGTTTAAATCCAAACAATGAAAATAGGCGTTTGGTCCAAAAATTTTTTTGCAAGAATTAATAGCAAATTCAGAAGCATCGTAACCATAACAAGTATTTTTATCAACAAGGCCTTCAAAAAAAGACCCTCTGGCGCAGCCAATATCGCAAATTTTCTTTCCAGAAAGGTTAACTCCCTGTTCTGCAAGGAATGTCTTGTATATGCTTAAAACCCTGTCCCCCTTTTCAGTAGTATCGTTAAAATAATTTTTATTATATTGCTGATGAGAGCGGTCTGACATAATAGTAAAATTCTAGATAATAACGACAGTCAAATAGATTTTTCTTATTAGCATTATAAACGTAACTACTAAATCTCACAAATCCTGTAAATAAAACTCTAACGTTTTAACTTAGCCTAGACACTTTTTGGCTTCAATGAATTAAAAACATCCAGCATTTCTTTGGCCGTTTTATCCCAGGTAAATTGTTGCGCAAAAACACGATTACGCTCCTTCAATGATTTTATGCCTTCTTCGGATAGACTAATTATCTCCTTCATTTTTTTCGCCATGTCATCAACGTTTAACGGATTGATCAACCATTTTTTGTCTGGAGTAATTTCTGTGAGCGAACTGTTATTGGAAGTAATCACCGGGCATCCAGATGCCATAGCTTCCAAAACAGGAAAACCAAATCCTTCATACAATGAGGGGTATATGAAAAATTCCGCATTCTGATACAAACTTACAAGCTGATGTTCGCTTACATATCCCAGTAAAATAACACAATTTTGAAGCTTAAGTTTTGCAATTTGTTGTTTTAATTCTTTTAACTGATTCTCTGGGATTAGGCCAGCAATGACATATTTGTATTCCCGCAATCTTGGAGTAAGCGCTATTGCATCTAATACGCCTGTTATATTTTTTCTCTTCTGGTGAGTCGTGATAGAAAAATAATATTTTTCTTTAATAATCTTTTCTCTGGGCTTTGAATGAAAATATATATCATTAACACCAAGATATACTACCTTTATTTTCCCTGGCGGTATCTTGTAAAAACGTTCGATATCTTTTTTCGTATTCAACGAATCGGCCACAATAATGTCGGCGCGATTTAAGGACCATCCTACAAAATATTTATAATATGTTCTAAAAATTAGTCCACTGTTCTGTTTTAAAGCTAAAAAGGATAAATCATGAATAGTAACAACGTATTTTACGCCACTATTTTTTTTTAAAGGAAGTAAATTTGCCGGCCCATGAAAAACAGTAATTTTTTCTTTTTGAATAATGCCTTCAACAAAATAATTATCGAATAGGAATGCGCCCAGGGAATTGTTTGGCAAATTAATAGTGACCGTTTTCCCTAATTTTTTTTTCTTCTCTGTCTGAAAAAAAATATACTTGTTTTCCTTATCCAGTATTAATAAATTTTTATATAAATGCTCCACGTAGTATGGAATACCTGTTTTGCTGGTTTGAAAAATTCTGGAATTAACGCCAATTTTCATAAGCTTATACTCTACTTCTTATTATTCCCAATTCTCCAACGAACACTTCCGTGAATTTCATAACAATCATCCCCACCGCCTCAATAGGTTCCCTAAGCAACAACCTGTAATTCTTTAGATAGCAAAATAGCTCCTCTTTTAGAACTGAAGAGCCACTTTGTCCTGATTTTTTAAAATAAGTACTCGCTGTTTTACCATAATTAAATTTCTTCATCAGTGTTTTTGTAAAACTTAGGTTTCTTAAATCATGATAGACAACATTCTTACAGAATCCAATATCGCAATATTTTTTGTATCTTCTATGAATATCGAAATCTTCACCTGAGCTTATATTTTCATCATACCCATGAATTTTTTGGAAAATTGTTCTTCTCACTATTCTCGCCGACTCAATATTATCATTTCCCCAATAACATCTCCTCTCAAGTGCCTTACATTTACTCGTAAATCCATTAGTCAAGTCTTCTTCGTGAACTATGAGAGCTCCAATATTTTGTTGTTTATCAAAAAATTCTACAGCTTCCTTAATTAAACCTTTTGATAACTGCATGTCACTGTCAAGATGATAAAATATTTGTCCTTTCGCTTCTTTCGCTCCAATATTTCTCGATTTGGAAGGAGGAGAATAAAATTTTGGTTTTTTTACTCTAATAACTCTTGCTCCAAAATCATGAGCAATTTTCTCGGTAGCATCCTTACTATCCTGGTCGACGACTAAAACCTCAATATTTTTATAAGTTTGTTTTTTTATGGAAGTTAAGCATCTGCCGATATGCGCTTCACTATTAAAGGTTGGAATTATAATTGATACGACAATCTTATTTCTCATATTTTACAAAAATATTCATAAACCCTTCTCTTTTTGCATATTCTTCATTATCTTTTTTTTCAAAAAGTGTTTTCCACAATAACTGTCTTCTCAAAACCCATTTTGAAAAATACATGTTCAATAAACCCAGCAGATTCCACCAACCACCTTTCGTATATACGGATATAATTTTAAAATTGTTTTCCTTTCCGAGTTTTATCAATTTTTCGCTTGAATAATGCCTGTGGCCAATTAACCAAAACGCGGGATCGAACACGGTAGACCAAAATGAATTGTATGGCGTAGATAGATAAAATTTTCCCTTTGTTTTGAGCACTCTTTTTATTTCTTTGAACATTTTATTCTCCGTACTTTTTGGTATATGCTCAATTACTTCCCATGCAACAACCGTATCAAAATAATTATCCTGGAAAGGCAACTTTAAAGCGCCTCCAATCTTAAAAATTGCTTTCTTATCTTTAATATTATCTTTAGCAGTTCTTAAATCCTCCGAACTTATTTCTACTCCTACAACCTGCTTTACACCTCTTTTTAATACGTTCAGCTCAAACCATCCGAACCCACAGCCAATATCTAATAATCTCTTATTTCTTAAATCCTTATCTTCGACAAGTAGCGTTGAGAACTTTAATCTCCCAGTTAATTTACTATTGGGTTTCTGATTCAAGATGTTTTTCATAGTGAATTAATGAGGGCTAAACTTTTTCTGGTCGCGTCGTTCCAATTTAGGCTTTTCGCCCAAACCAACCCATTCTTTTGGAAAAGCTGATATCTTTTTTTGTCTTGGTAAAGATTGATTGCCTCTCTGGCCATTTCTTTACAATTATTCTCTTTCAAAACAATTCCCGTTTTTCCGTTCTTGACCGAATCGCGAAGACCAGCCACATTATAAACCACCGACGGAGTCCCCTGGCTCGCCGCTTCGATTATCACCAATCCCCAGCCTTCTTTCACCGAACCATGCAGCAGCAGATTGGCTCTTTTTAATAATGCAAATTTTTCTTTTTCCGAAACCCGGCCGAAGAATTTGACCTTAGAACTAATGGCGTAAGTACTTATCGTTTCTCTTAAGTCTTGGATATATCCTTCGGTCTCCGTCTCCCACTATCCAAAGCTTGGCGTCTTTCAGCTCTCTTAAAATATAGAAAAAGGCCCTGATGACTTCCTCAATGCCTTTCATTTTGACCACTCTGGAAACAAAAATAAAAGTCGGGGTTTTCTCTTTTCTGGGAAGCATATTCAAAGACGGATGGCTGATTGGGCAATTAATCGCGACGCAATTCTTTCTTTTTATCCCTTTATTCACCAGATCGTCAACAGTAGAGTTGGCGTCGGTCCAAAATCTGACATTTCTGTAAAGCCTAAAATATAAAGGCTCTGCAATTTTGCCAATTTTGTTAACCGGAAAAGGAAACATGTAATCCCAAATCTCTCCGGCCACTTCATGAATAAAAGCGATTTTAGGAACTCTGACAAAAAGCGGCGTGAAGAATGGAAGACCGTGGATTTCATCAACTACCAAGTCGAATTTTTGTTTGGAAAATAAATAAAATAGCGGGGCCAGCAAATAAACGGTGATGAAATTACCACGTCGCACAATGGTTACACCATCTTCGATATTCTCCTGCTTCTTGGCATTTTTGAATCTCGATGTAAACCACGTCACTACGTGTCCGCCTTTGGCCCACGCTCTGGCATGCTCCAATGTTACAATCTCCGCTCCTCCACTTTTTGGGTTTTTGGGGTCACGCCAATTAAGAATTAAAATATTCATTTCTTTTGCTTATCATAAAAATGTAAGATTTTCAAACGATAGAAAACAGCTGCCGTGTCCCACAGCATCCAAAAAATTGTTCTCCAAAAATTTGTAGAGGTAATACTGCTTGCCTGCCGAAAATCCAATTTTACCGGCGCTTCAAAAATCCGCCGGTACCCTAATTTATATGCCACAGTTAAAACTTCTATGTCAAAAGCAAACCGCTTGACGATAATTCTTGCGAATACTTCTTTGGCGACTTTTTTGCGGAAAATTTTAAATCCAACCTGGGTATCCTTAACATTAAAACCAAATAAAGCATGTGCCAACATCCGGTATCCCCAGGAAAGAACTTTTCTCCAAAAAGGATAATTTACTTTTGATTCCGGGTGAAGCTTGCTGGCCAAAATTATATCCGCCTTATTCCAGTCCATTAAATCAAGCATTAGGGATATTTCCGATGGGTCGATATCCATTCCCGCGTCAATAAATCCAATCACGTCTCCGCTTGCTTTTTCCACTCCAAATTTAATCGCCGAACCTTTTCCTATATTCTCCTTATAACCATATGCCTTAAGATTTCTGATTTCTGATTTAAGAGATAAAACTTTTCCGTAAGTTTTGTCAAGAAACCCGTCCGCCACCACCACTATTTCATGTTTATAAGGCAACGAAGATAAAACTTTATCCAAGTTCTGTAGGTCTTTTACAATTGTTCTTTCTTGCTTATAGGCAGGTACAACAAGAGATAGTGATTTTATTTTTCCCATCATCGAGAAGATAAATTCGGGAATTCTTTTCTGACCAAATCCCAATTAAAAATTTCCCCGTTATCGGTTTTTATATTTTCCTGAGCGTAAGGAACTCTTCCCTCTTCAGCCGTATTATAAAGGCCGGTCGGAAAATTTATAAGAATTGCCGGTTCTTTGGAGACTACCATAAAACCGTGTAAGGTTCTTCTGCGGAATTAAAACAAGATAAGGGTTTTTCCTAGCATTGATATAAAAAAGGTTCAACAGTCCTTTTGTTTCCGAATCCTGCCTGTTATCCGCTATTGCTACCACAATTTCTCCCTTAACCACCGAAAATCGGTCATCCTGGACAGTCGGATGATAATGCCAAACATCCTCGTCTCTGGCCAACCCCGAAGGAGTCTCGGAATAGTACTGCATAAAAAATTCACGGCCGTTATTGTAGATATCAGCCCAGTCCCTTCTCAATGTCTCAACCAATACTCCGGAGGCGTCTTGGTTTACTTTATACGGATGAATAACGACGTCTTTAATCAATTTTGCGGTCTGATAATTCTCCAAAGTAATAAAATCCATAGCTAAAGTATAACACAGATTGAGATGGGAGTTAAGCTCTCTGATTTATGATTTAAGAGGACGAACAAATAGTTTTAAGTAGTAACCCATTAGAGCTAATAGAAGTACCGATGACACTGAAATTGAGACTGTAATAACTTGATAAAAATTTGCGTGGAAAATATAAATGAGCAGAATTTGCGCTATAGCGGCTACCACCACCAGCGGAGCTATTCCGGTTTTATTTAAAGATAAAAAGAAATTTATACAAACGTTTATCAAACTAAAAATCGTCAAGTTTATGCCAAAAAAACCAACGTATGGAACAATAGCCAGGTAATCCCTTCCTCCTAAAAAGAGACTGACGACAAATTTTGGAAAAAGAAAATAAAATCCGGTTATCGCCAACGACGGTATTAAAACTAACCCAAGCGCCAGATAAAAAAGGTTGTTAAAATTCTTACCGAGGTTGTGTCTTCTAATCAGAAGTGGAAACATCACGCCCGGAATCGGAATTGTAAAATAAAAAATTACCCTACCGATAAGGGAAAGTCCTGCGTAAAATCCGGCCTGATGTGGATTAAAGAAATGTTTTACCAAGATAATGTCCGTTGACGTAAAAGATGTCATAAACAAAATGACAATAAATACCGGCAAGGCATAGTTTAGTATTTGCCTGGTTGGAATGTGAACATCACTCTCCGTCTTTTTGGAAAAAATAAACCGAAGCGGAAGAAATCCGAGAATAAACGAGCTTAAAGCCATAAAAAATAGCGCCCCCAGTCCGCTAAAAACCCGAAAGCCAAGAAAAACGAGTGTTATACCTACAATTAGTTTTACTAGGGCTCCGACTGTGTTGACAAATGACAGAAAACCAAATTTTAACAATCCCTGCAAAAATCCGGCATTCAAAATCTGGATGTAACCCATAAAAACGCAAATTCCGACAAACACCACATACCAAGAATTATCTAAATGGAGAAACGCCTGCATGAAAGGAGATAAAAGTACAAAAGCTGTAAGTATTAATAAAGAGAAAGCTAAAATATATTTAAAGGCCTTTTTGTAAAAATTCTTTAGATGGTCTAGTTGCCCTTTACTGTAATAATCGGTTGCGAACCTCACCAAAATTGTATTGATGGAACTTCCCGGAATAGAGGCAAGTGTAACCACCGATACGAGACTGGCAAAGACTCCGTAGTCGGCATAAGAAAGGCTTCTGGCAAAAAAAAGATTTAGGAGGAAAGCCAAGAAATTGGTTATCGTTGAGCCGATAAAAATATAAAAACTGCCGGTAATCAGTTCATGCCTGATTAACCTTTTCAAAAAATTCATTTACCCAAAAACCCTCTCATAAACTTTAACTGTGTCTCCGGCCGTCTTTTTCCAGGAAAATTTTTTTGCGTTTTCCAAGCCTTTTTCTCTTAATTCCTGTTGCAATTTTTCATCGCCCAATACTTTTTGGATGCCGGAGGAAATACTTGTAACGTCATAGGCATCGACGTAAAAGGCGGCGCTACCGGCGACCTCCAACAGTGAACCTTGTTTGGCAGTGATAACGGGACAACCACAGGCCATCGCCTCCAAAACAGGCAATCCAAATCCCTCATACAAAGAAGGCATAGCAAATACACTGGCCAAATTATAGATACCTACCAAGTCCTCCGTCGGAACAAAGCCTAGTCTGATAATTTTTTCATTTTCTTTTGCCAGCTCGTTAACCCTGTTTAAATCGGCATTCCAGGGATTATTTCGGTCGTAGTCCACCTGAGCCAAGCTTTTTCCAATCATGACCAATGTAATATTCAACTCCTTAACCGCTCCCATTAACCTGGGAAGATTTTTATTCCAGGTAACATCTCCGACGTACAGAACAAATTTTTCGGGAAGTTGGTACTCTGTCTTCAGTCTTAAGTCTTCAGTCTTAAGTCTTCGGAACTGCTCTCCCGCTGCGAGATAGACGACGTTTATCTTATTAGAATTGGCTCCGACATATTTAACAATGTCCTTTTTTGAAGACTCTGAATCTGTGATGATGGCGTCCGCCTGCCGGAGGGCATATCTTTGCATCTGCCATTTTAATTCACCTTTGATGCCTCGTGGAAAGGCCTGGGGAAAAACTATCGGTGTCAAATCGTGTACTGTGACTACGGTTTTAAATTTTTTGTATAAAGGCAGCGCCAGAAAGAAGGGTTCAAAATAGGGGAAATGAATTAAGTCAATATCCATAGGCAGCTTTTCCCCGCTTTCGAAAAAAACATACTCATTCTCCGGAAAATATTTAACTAAGGCATTTTTAAGATGCTCAAGGTAAAAGCCAACCCCTCTTACTCTGTGGCCTGTCTTAAGCGGTGAAACATCAATCGCAATCTTCATTTCTTTATCACCTTTACAAATTCTATTATCCCGTATAAAGCAATCATATACAATATTGGAATAAGAATAACAAAGTAACGAGTACTGGCATCTACAAAACTCATTAGTAGTAAGTATGAAATTATCCAAAAAAACATTATCTCTACTTCTCTTTTAGATATTTTCTTTATAAAAGAAATCACAATTGTAATAAGGGAAATAATTGTAATAAATGGCCACGAAATTAACCATTGCGGATCGGAGGATACGGATTGTTTACCAAACGACTGATACCATTTGTTAAATAACAAAAGAGGCCAAATACTAAACGGTTTCATTAAATGGCCTTCATTGTAAATTAAGATCCATTTTTGAATTCCCAAAAATTTGTTTAACGGATAACCGTCTATAAGAACTTTTAGATAATTGGCATAAAGTATAATCACAGCAATTGGCATGGTAATTAAAGTTGTCATTAGCCTTCTCCATTCTTTGTGAATAGCTAATGGAAATAAAACAGCAAATGCAACTGTTATTCCTGTGCCGAAAAATTTTGTGGAAATGAAACAATCGAAAAATATGTTTACTAGTACAATATAAAGTAGAAAATTATTCTTACTGTGCAATGCTTTGTTGAAAAAATAGAAGATTGAAAGCAAGAAAGTTAATTGGATAATATCTAACAAAGGAGCGTATACCAATTGATTTTTAAAAATCGGTTCAAAGGAAAACAATAAAGGCGGAATCAAAGCAAGAAATCTCGATGAATAAATTTGTAATCCCACTAGATATATTAGATACAATGACAAGGCTGCAAATAAAACAATTACAATATACTGATTATTAAAAACAACTGTCGATAAGCCGATAATATATGTCCCCAAAGGTGGAACTTCAGGATTTAGAAAAATTGGGCTTTTACCTTTCATTAAAGCCCCGCCAATATACGAGTATAGGACTTCGTCTGGAACAAAACCGCCGTGTTTGTTTTTATAAATGGAATCATAATAAATTTTTTGAAGAGATAAAAAACTTGCATTATAATTGGATGAAAAATAAGTTGACCTAAGTTTCCAGACCGTCGAACCGACGTTAAAAACAATTACGGCCAAAAGAATTACAAAAATAATTCTCTTGAATAATTTTGACTTTATGAACTTTATAACTTTATGCACTTTTAACTTTGTTTTTTGTGCCATTGCCAAGCGGTTTTGACAATTGTCTCAAGATCTGAGTACTGAGGGTTAAAACCCAACTCTTTTTTGGCTTTTTTGTTATCGGCAAAAATCATTGGCGGATCCCCTGCTCTTCTTGGTTTCTTGACAATCTGAAGATTTATGCCGCTTACTTTCTTGACCATCTCTAACACCTCAAGGTTAGAATAACCATTGCCTGTACCCAGATTGAAGGCGTCACTGGTTTTAGTCTCCTTTAGCTTATTTATTGCCTGAATGTGCACTTCGGCCAAATCCTGGACATGAATATAATCTCTAATACAAGTGCCGTCTTTGGTGGAATAATCGTCTCCAAAAAGATTAAACGGCTGATTATTAATTGCCGCTTTTATTGCCACCGGGATGATGTGGCTCTCGGGATTATGATCCTCTCCTAGACTTGCATCTAAGGCCGCGCCCGCGGCATTAAAATAGCGAAGGCTTATGTGCTTTATTTTGTAAATTGTGTCGTACCAATCAAGAATTTTTTCAAACATCAGCTTAGACTCGCCATAAACGCTTTCCGGTTTCTTCGCTTCATCTTCACTTACCGGTAAAACTTTTGGCGTGCCATAAATAGAACAAGTTGAAGAAAAAATTATGTCTGGAATGTTATTTTGCCTCATCAAATCAAGTAGATTCAATCCTCCCTGAATATTGTTATAAAAGTACTTATAAGGATTTTCCATTGACTCTCCGGCCAAAGCGTAAGCGGCAAAATGAATTACGGCATCAAATTTTTCCTCTGCAAAGCTCTTAAAAAGAAAGTCTTTATCCAATAAATCCCCGACAATCAGCGGACAACTAACTGCTTCCTTATGCCCATAAATTAAATTATCAAATACAACCGGCTGATGTCCTTTGTCCTGCAGTAATTTTACGGTTATACTGCCGATATATCCCGCACCACCGGTGACTAAAATTTTCATGTTGTTAAGTATATTATATATGAAACCGGAAATCTTAGAGCTGAAAAGAGTGAAAACACAAAACCCTGCCACGAATCGACAAATCCTTTATGCCTAAAAAAGGTTGTCAAAAACCAGTGCGCCGGTTTAATAAATAAATAAAGAAAAGCATAAAATAACCTTTGCAGGATATTTTTGCTTCGTTGCTCTTCTTTAATTTGCCCTGCAAAAAACACGTTATATCTGTTCCATTTATTTAAATAGTGCGAAAAATTTTTGTATGGGTAATGCAAAAGAGCATTTTTCAGATAGCCGACTTTCCCCTCAACTACCGCCTGTTCATGAACATCCTTTTGCGGAAGCCTGCCCTTACCGTTTCGATAAAACCTTAAAGTATAGTCCGGATACTGTCCGCCTTTTAGTAAAAACCTTCCCAAAAACCAGTTTTTTCTCGGCATCCAATAGCCGTTAAACTCGTTTGAATCTTTCTCCAAAACTTCTGCAATTTCTTCTGCTTGTTCTTTTGACACCTGCTCATCACCATCAAGTTGCAAAACCCAATCCTTCGTTGCCATGTCAATAGCCATTTGCTTATTGATGTGGAAGTTTTGCTTATTAGTAGTGACTTTCACAACTGCGCCATACTTTTTGGCAATTTCGACGGTTTTATCGGTCGAGCTTCCATCAACAATGATTATCTCATCGGCCAAATCCTTAACACTATCTAAACAACTTGCCAAATTTGCTTCTTCGTTATAAGTGGCCAACACGACGGATAAAGTTTTTCTTGCCATGCCTAAATATCATAACAACAAAGCCCTGAATTTACAAACTAAGTGAGGAAACTAGAAGGTTCTTTGCTGGACGATAAACCCGCTTGGCAGCGTAGTTGTTTTAACAATTGTACCCGTTTTGATTACTGTTTGCAGCCACCCCTGATAAGTCCAGGGCTGATATGGATCTTTTTCGATAAGTAAAAAGACCTGTCTTTTTTTTCTGCATAAGGAACATAACCATATTTTCTTTCTCCATACCACCAAATCAAATAATCATAAGGGTAAGTATAAATTGGCGGTGAAAAAACAAACATTCCAAACGGTTTGCCTTTCGCTTGCTTATAAATATAATCTATGGCATCCTCCTTACCTTTTAATTTGGCAGTACCACCGTAATCGGAATAATCGTGGATGGAAGTCTGAATCGAGTTTACCAAACCAACCAAAACCAGAAAACCAACGACCAGGAGGAGCAATGCGCTAGATTTATAATATTTTCTTTTGCAGAATGTATAAATAATATAAGAAAGTAAAAATATGTAAGCGATGGTTAAATCGGTTAAATAATAAGTCCACAGCCAGTTTTTCAAAAAATAAAAAACAACATAATTGACAGGTATTAGCAGCAGCATAAAAATAACCATTTTCTTGAGAGATTGATTCTTTTCTTTAAGTAGCAAGAAAACGCTTAGCAAAATAACGGCCAAAAGACAAAATAAGGCAACATCAAAGTTTGTTATCTGAAGACTTTCCGAAAAAATATCAACAAATGCCCTCAAATGATTAACAACATAAAAAGAATTTGGAATGTTGCCTAATTGGTTGTGGTTGGTAAGATACGCAGCGAAACTATGCATGGCCATAAAGTGGTGACGTACTTCAAACAGCATTGCCGGTGAGTACGCCAGTAAAAGTCCCAACAGTAAATAAAAGTAATATTTTAAGCTTTTTCCAAACAAGAAAATACTAAAAATAACTAAGGTTAACGATACCGGCACGGAAACGGCAATTTCGAAATTGTAAATAAATCCGGCAAAAAATGCTGTCAGGAAAATAAATAAACCTTTCTTCTTAATCATAAATAGGTAGAGAAAAATAAAAGTCAAAAGGATAAAAAACGGCGGACAGTGCGGGTTCCAAATAAATTTTGCCTCACCGATTAAAATTGGTGATATAGCAATTAACAAACCTGTTAACAACCCACCCCATCTGCCAAAACACTTATTTCCCAAATAATATCCGGCTAGAATGGTCAATAAACTTAAGGCAATCATCACATAAACACCGCCGACGGGGTTTCCGTTGAACAAAATAAACGGGATGGTGAGAAGGTAATAATAAAAAGGTCCCTGAAAAATTCCGGAAATTCCCGCAGCCCCCGCACCAAGCTCTTCCCCAATTAGAGTCAGTTTATGGTCAACGATGATGCTTTTCACCGCCAGGTAATCCCGACCCTGATCAAAACCAAAAACCGGATTTTGGTTCAATAACACTATTAATCTAGGGAATAAAGCAAGAAACAATAGCAATAATAACAATACATAGAAAATGAGCTTCTGATGCTTAAAAAACTGAGTAGCAGCTTGCTTAAATAATTTAGTGAACATTCTTATCCTTCTGCGTTGTTAAATAATAGTAAATGTAAGCTTCCGGAACCCCCTGCTGATAGTTAATTTTTTCGCCCAAGCTGATTTTACTTAAGGCCTCTTTTTCCTTAACCTGAAGACTGGTTTCATTCTGATAAGGCCAGAAAAGCCCTAAGTTAAATAGACATAAGGCTACAAGCCCCACCACTACCGCTGCTTTTGTTAATACAAATTTCAAATTCCAAACTCTGTAAATAAGATAAGCTAAAGTTGCTAAGGCAATAAACCGATTAATTGAAAAATAATAGTCGCTAATCTCTCCCCTATATAAGGCAAAAACTAACCATGGAACAATAAACCAGAGTAAAATTAGATAAACGAAAATCAACTTTTTCTTGTTGACTGAATTATATAAATATAAAACGAAAAATATTGGCAGAACGAGATATTTAAGATATTTTCCAAAGGTCCAACCCAAATAATTGTTAAACTGGATTAAAGCATCATCCGTTAGTTGGAGAACTCTTCTTAAGTGGAAACCGTGCAAATTGTCCTTGATATATTCAACCAACGTTCCGCTTGCACCCTTGTGAACTAGCTGATAAATAATATTTGGCGCTAAAAATAAAATAAGGACCGGAACAGATAACAATAAATATCTTACGGTTTCTTTAGTTCTTGGAAAAAGCGGCAGGGTCAGTAGAATAATAATCGGAAAAAATATCACGGTAAAATGGACGCTGAACATAAAACCTACCGCCACGGCCAACCAAACCAGGTATTTGGGTTGTCCCAGCAAGACTTTATAAAGAAGGTAGAAAATTATTAACGAAACAGAAGGAATAAAAGCAACAGGCCACTGTACCCGGTCAAACATTATTCCGGAGAAAATAAAAGTATTAATTAGCACTGCGATTAAAGCCACTTCGGTATTGAACAGTTTTCTGACAAAGTAAAATAATACCCAAAAAGTAAAAATGCTGGTCACGCCGGCGAAAATTCCCGAAGCAATCGGGTTTAAATTAAATAGCCAATAAAAGATAGCGATTAAATAATAATAAAGCGGCCCGATATAAATCCCGCTATTGCCTTTGGCGACCATACCGACCAACGGAAACTGGTGATTGACGATTAGGTTTTTAGCCGCCCAGGCGTTGTCAACCTGGTCATAACCGAATGGATTTTTTTGGTCGAATTGGTAAAACCTTAAGAAAAGTTCGCATAAAAAAATCAACAGGACAAAAATTGTAGCTTTGTGCTGTAAAATGAACTTTAAAGCCTTCTTGAAAACTTTTTTCATTTATGTTCCAACTATTTTTATGGCCGCTGAACCGCCCAAATTGTAAATTGTTTTTAGGCTTTGGCTATTTTGCGGAAATTCTCCCGGAGAACCAATATATAGAATATCCTTACTTGCAGAATCCTTTTGCCAATTAATTGCCCTGAAGGTATATTTTCCAAAAGAGTGATTTAGAGAATATGCTCCTCTCTTTTGATACTCACTTGGCGAAAACTGAAGATAAAAAAGGAAGAATTCCTGTGAGTTATCCATAGGATATTTATCGGAAACCACAATCTGTTTGTAGTTATTTCCAATCAATTTTGCTTCCGCTACAGCTTGTTTATAACCGTATTGCCAGTAAGCCGAATCATAGTAATTATCCTGCACAAAATACTGATTTAAATAATAAGCAAAATTAAACAAGAATAATAACCCGCAAACCGTAAGTAGAACATATTTTCCCTGTTTGTATTTCTGAACCGTCGTAAACGCCGCTAAAATTCCCACTGCCGTTAAAATCTGTAAAGCCGGCAGAAAATTAAGCGTTCTGACCGCGCTGGGAACTCCGGTGGTAATCGACGCAGGAATTGGAGCAAGCAAAATCCAGGAGAAGATGACCAATTTTGTTTTTTTGTCGAATTCTCCAAACAAAAGCCAATATATCCCAAGGAAAATAAACGGCAGGTCGAATAAATATAAAATTCCCATGTCGTGGGCGTGGTGCCTGGCAATATCGCCGGTAATAAACAACCAGTTTAGGTCAAAATGCGATAAATAATTCTGCAAAATTGTCTTGGCATAAACAATCCTCCGGTTGTCTAAAATAAGCCCCAGCTTATCATTATTTAGCTGGTCCCGACTAAGTTTTTGTAAATTTGCCTTTAAGAGCTCTGTTTGAGAGGCAAAAACGCTGGTTCCTTGCAATCTTGCCAGAGATGATTTATCGGTAAACGTGTAAAATAACATTGGCAGCACCACTATTGCCCCGATGATAAAAGCAGAAATAAGGTATTGCTTTTTTTTAGAAAACAGCTGTTTTCTAAAAATTAGCAGCAAAACTAGAGCTAAAAGCGGCGTGAATACTTTTTCGCTTTGATAAGCGTAAATGGATAATCCGGCCAAAATTGCCGAAAGCCACAACCACCACGGTTTTTTAAGACCTTTTAAGAAAAACAACGCGGCAAAAATATTTAAAGCGGTTCCGACGTTTGACTCAAAGGCAACTCTGGAAAACTGAATTGACCACGGCGATATTGCAAATAAAAAACTGGCAATTAAGGACAGCCAATTTTTAAATTTATGGTTTTCGAAAAGTTCTTGGACCAGGTAAAAAACTCCTATAATCGACAATATCCCAAAAATTGCCGAAGGAAGCCTTACGGCGAAAATATTTAAACCAAAAGCGGCAATTGAGGGAATAGTCAGATAGGCATAAAGCGCCGGCTTGTAATCATTCAATGAGCGAAGCACCACCGGCAAAAACTGACCAAACTGGTCCCTGCCGGTAGTAAGAATCGAATAGCTGTCATAGCCGAGCGCCACTTCATCCCAATCCGGAGAAGCCGGCGTCTGTCCAAGCTGCCAAAGTCGCAAAACCCCTCCAAGAACAACAATTGCAATTAAGATTATCCAAATTAGTTTTTTATTCATATTGTATAGGCATCCATGATTTCCTTACCGTTTAATAAATAAAATCTCTGCAAAATTTTAGCGCCTTTTGGCACACTATCGGAAGTGTTTAGATAAAGAACCTTCTTGGTAGCGCTTAAGTTATAGTTATAATTTTGCGGGAACAGATATTTACCAAAGCCGTTAACCGACACAAAACCAAAAACGTCTCTGGTGACATTGGCAGTTTCTCGAAAATACCCGGGATTGGTCTTGGTATAGAAAAGATAGTAAATGTAGGGCCTGCCAAAGTAAGTTGTAATCTGCACAAAATCATAATTCTTTTCGACGGATTTGACATAATCGATTGATTGCTTATAACCGTATTGCCATTCACCGGAGTATTGGGAAATATAGTTAGTGAAATAATCATGGCAAAAATAAGTAAAATTTAAAAACAGCAGAAACAATAAACAACCAACTATCGCTTTTTTATATTTCTTAATAGCGTCAGCTAATTGGACAAAGCCATATGCGGCCAGTATTTGAAAAGTCGGCAAAGAAGATTCTATTCTTAAGGCATGAGGCGTTTCTTTGGCGGTGGCGGCGGGGATAATTCCGATTAAAAGCCACAAAGGGATTAACCACCAGTTCTTCTCCTTTTTTTTCAGTAAAAGCAGAATGCCGCAAACAAAAAATGGGATATCCCAAATATACATCTGACCGACATTTTGGGTCGAAAATTTAGGATTATTGTCACCGCTTATAAATAGAAAGCTCGGATTTAAGTTATCAAAAAAATGCTGCAGATAATCAAGTCCGTAAAGGAATCTGCGGTTATGGATAACTTTTGACCAGACAGCATTTGAGTCATTGGCGATTTCCTGGTTTGAAGTCTTGACTATATCTGGGTCCGAAAAAATGTTTACTTCTTGAAATCTGGTACCTGCTTGCGGACTAAGTAAGAATTTGGCAGTCGGAAGAAAAATTAGAAATCCGACTAAAACGGCGAAAAACGCCACTTTTTTTATTTCCCATAATTTTTTTCTAAAACAAATCGCCAGAAGCAGTACTAAAATCGGCGAAACAACTCTGGCGGTATTAAAGGTGTAAAAAGAGAGCGCAAAAGCAATGGCGGATAAGATAAGATACCACTTTTTATCCTGTACACCGGCTAAAAACGCCCAAACCCCGAACATTATCAAAAAACTGGCGACATTGGCTTCGAAAGCCGCCCGCGATAATAAAATATGCCAGGGGGAAATGGCCAGGAAAAAACTGGCCGTTAAAGCGTATGCATTTGCATTTTTAGATTTCCAGAATAACCTTTTAACCAGGAAAAAAGTTAAAAGCACCGCCAATGTTCCAATCAAGGCCGAGGGGAATCTGGTTGCAAATTCGTTTAGTCCCAACACTTTGACGGGAACAATATCCAAATATGCATATAGTGGTGGTTTGTAATCGCCAAAAGATTCCAAGTAAGTAATGGGCAAAAACCTTCCGAATTCGTCTTTTCCGTCAAGACCCAGGGAATAAGCGTTGTATCCCCAGGCGGCTTCATCCCAATCCAAGGAAGGCGGATTAAACCCTAAGCTATAGAGCCTTAAAAACCCGGCAAGCAGTATTATGGCAAACAACAGCAAATAAATTTTTTTCATTTATTGATTAGATACGACAGAACGGCGTCACCTGAAGGAAGATAAATTTTATCCTTATATCTTAGGTAATTATCGTCAATATAAATTGTCTTGGGCTCCAACCGAAGATTATCAATTGTTTCGGGAAAACTAAATTTTCCAAAACTTTTAACATATAAAAAACCTTCGCTGGTCAAGGGATAATACTTAACCTCTTTTCTGAACTTATTTGGGTCGTATTGGTTGTAAAAAAGAAAATAGATGTAGGGAAAATTTTCCGGGCCCCGCATCACTACTTTATAATCGGGATATTTTTGCGAAAGCTCTACTGCCTGCTGGTATCCGTAATCCCAAAACCTGGCTCTTTGTACATTTAAATGCACAAAATAACCATCCATAAATAACGCCACGTTATAAATAAATAGAACGAGAACGAGCAGCTTCAGGCAATAGTTTATCAGGTTTCTTCCTTTCAGAAACTCAATAATTTGAACAGCACCGTAAGCTGAAATGATTACCAGTATCGGCATCAGTAAAAATAACCTGGTTGAACTTTGCGGTGATTTTGTCAAAGCAGCCGGAATGGGGGACAAAAATAACCACAGCAACAGTATTTTCAGGTTTTTTTCCTTTTGCAGAAATAAACCGGCAAAACCGGTGAAAATAAACAAAGCATCAATCAAGTAGATATTTCCAAAGTATCCCAAGTTATCTACCAATTTATCCCCGCCTTTATCAAACAGAAATGACGGAGAAAAAGCACTTAAATAATTTTGTCCGAATTGATAGAGACCGCCGGTAAATTTATTGTAAATCACTTTTTCCAACGGGTTGGTCGAAGCCTTGTCACCTCTTATTTTTTCAACCCGGTTATAAATAGTATTTGGGTCGTTAAAAACCAGCAGTGTTGAGGTTTTATTGGTACTGGTAAAAATAGAAGAATAGAAAGATGCTCCCACAAATATTACAAGCATTGCAAGCGGCGCTAACAGACGCCAATTAAATTTAATCTCTTTTCTAAAAAAGTAACCTAAGCCAAGCAGGAAAAGCGGGGTGAAGATGATGTAAGAATTGTAGGTGAATACGGTCATTCCAAAGAAAATCACCGACAAAATGCTCCACCAAATTCTATTTTTTTCTACATCGAGAAACTTAAGAAAACTAAATAGTCCAACCAGAAAAAAGGTCGTCGCCAAATTCACCTCGTAGGCGGCTCTGGAAAAATAAATACTCCACGGAGATAAAGCAAAAAGTAAAGCAGTCAGTAATGCTAAACTTTTCCTTTTAAAAAGCCGGAAAGTGATGAAATAGATTAAGATTACACCGACCACTCCGGCGATAGCGCTGGTAATTCTCACGGAAAAAGCGTTAAGCCCAAATAGCGCAATTGGAAGTATGCTAACATATGAATATCCGGGAAGCTTCCAATCACCAAAAGACTGCAGCGCCAAGGGAAGGAAAACACCGTGTTCGTCCGCACCTGTATGCAATAGCGAAAAAGCGTTGTAGCCCAAAGCGACTTCGTCGGGGTTTAAACTGGCCGGAATTTTGTCCAAGGCATAAAACCTTAAAGTCGCAGCCAGTAAAACAACTAAGATTAAAGCCAATTTCCAGTTCAGTATTTTTTTCATTTCTCCGCTTTAAACCACATGTTTAAATAAAACTCAAAAAAACCATTCTTGACCTTGCTTTTGGAAAACCCCGCATCTTTAAGATACTCTTTAATCTTTTTGTGTGTCAAATTGTGTTTGTGTTCATGAATCTCCTCTTTACTGATTAACCCGAAGTTGGCAAAGTAATGCAGAGGCCTATCCGACCAGGGAGCAGGTGTAGTGATAATAAAGATCCCGTCTTTCCGCAAAATTCTATTAATTTCTTCTAGAAGCCTTGGCAGCTTATCGTTCTCGATGTGTTCAAAAACAGCCAACATGGTGACGGAATCAAAATAACCATCTGCAAACGGTAATTTTCCTTCCCCGGCTTTTATTTTTTTGAGAATTATCTTACTTTTTTGCCCTTTTAATAAAGCCAGATTGAGAGACGGATCCATTCCGTACTTTTCCCTAGCCTCCGAAGATACGAGAAAATAAGGAAAAGTTCCGCAACCGATATCAAGCACTCTTCCCTTTTTATGGTCTTCCCGCATCAATTTGTTGGCCATATCGGCTCTTCTCTTAGCTAAATAATTTTCCAGTAGCCCAAAACCTCTGGTTAAACTAATTTTTACTTGCTTCATAAAACATTTTCCTTAACATCTTTTTGGAAATTGAGCAAAAATTTGCTGAGGTTAAAAAAAATTTTGTCATTGTTTACTTTCAGTCCGAGAAGCGGTATTTGACCAAAGACCATAACGCTTTTAGTCCATCTCTGGCGGTATTCAGCTTCTTTCCTTCATTATAGCCTCTTGGAGTAACCGATATGGAAATTTCCTTAATTTTATAGCCTCGTTTTAAGAGCTTTGCGGTGATTTCCGGTTCTAATTCAAACCCCCTGGCGTTAAGCTTTACTCCTGCGAAAGCTTTTTTGGGAAAAAGCTTATAACAGGTTTCCATGTCAGTAATCCACTGACCGTACAAAAGACTGGTTACCAAACTTAAAAACCGGTTACCGAAATAATGAAGAATAAATAAATTTTTCTTTTCTTCCCCCTGAAGGTGGGGTAACCTGTTAAGTCTGGTGCCGTAGACAACCTCCGCCTGTTTTTGAAGAATCGGCTGGACTAAGTTCTTTATAAATTTCGGATGGTATTCCAAATCCGCATCCTGAATAATAATGTATTCGCCGCTGGCGTTTTCAATTCCCGTTCTGACCGCCATCCCCTTCCCGCCGTTTTTTTGATGTAGAATTATCTTTAAATTATCCCCTTTTATTGTTTTTAATTTTTGGCGAGTTAAATCCGTAGAACCATCGTCAACCACAATAATTTCTTTTTCTACTCCGGGGATTGCTTCTTTTATAACCCGGTCTAAAATTTCCAGGATTGTTTTCTCTTCGTTATAGACCGGAATAATTATCGACAATTTCATTAAACAATTTTATAACTTTTTATTTGAAAATTAAAGCCTCAATGCTGTTCTAAATATAACTTTGCTTTAGCCGGATCCACTTCTAATATTTTTACCTCTTTATTGCTGATGATTTCATTGAAAAACATTGCCGAATCTGTACTGGTAAGCATATCTTCACTGCGCATATAAATATATCCGATATTATTTTTAAGCAGATAAGCGCTGACCGCAGCAGGATTTAATCCATAAAAAATAGTATCCTGTATTTTTTGCCTGCTTGAAAAATTTACACCATGAGTTTCCAATTCCTCGCTTTGGCCTGACAAAAATATTTTTTTTCCTGTCAAAAAACTAAGATACGGTGCCTTTAAACTCATTGTTATCTTAGGATCAACTATCACAAACTTGGAATCGTCTTTTTGTTTAGTAAGAAAATTTATTACTGATAATTCGTTATCTGAAACTAAAAAGCCTGTCCCGTTAATAAGGTAATTTAAGTTTTTATAAGTTTGATTCAGTGGTCTGGCGATAGTCAGAACAATTATTATAAGTATTAAAAAATTTACCAAAATCCCACGTTTTTTTTCAAACCAATAGTAGCATGCAAGAGCTGTGTAGATTGAACCAATGATGAAAACATTCACCAAAAAATTGAAGGTATTTGAGTTTCCGGTCGTTTGATTAAAGAATAAACCAGCAACAGCACTTACGGTAATACCGGAAATTAATAGTATATTTAACTCTTTGGGCAATAATGATAAGGACTTTTTGTTTTGGAAAAACCCCAATAACTTCGTACCAAAAATAGCAAATATAAAGAGCAATGCGTATATCGACTCGTATTCTATAACTCTTAAAATGTTGTGGTGTTGTGAATATATTACCCTAGCAAGCTCCAACCGATTTAATGTGCCGAAAAAAGGTTGGACTATAAAGTTTTCAAATCGCCATGTTCCGGTAAAGAACAACCCCCCTGCCCCCGAATTAACCGGTAAGTATATTACTAACCCTAAAATTATTGCAAAAACGATCGGGCTTAACAGCGAATATTTTTTTTTGATAAAATAATAAAGCGCCAATACAAATAGTCCGCAGAAGACAAAAATTCCTAAATAGATCTTAAATCCAAGTAAAGTTGCCGCAGTAACTGCCATTAGAAATCCACTCCACCTATCTTTTCTTTTAATCCATAACGTAAAAATTGAGGCAAATGAAAAAAAGACCAAAACGGCTGTTGCTCTTGGAATATTTTCTAGAAACTGCTGGCCGCTTTCCATGGGAGTCATCCCAAAAAAATCTTTTCCTCGGAAAATTGCTATTAGTATCCAAATAAAATCTCCACCAAAATAAAGAAAAAAGATCAGCCAACGCATAAAGGTTTTTTTAAGCCTTAACACTTGTGAAAAGACTATTGCCGACAAACCCAAAAACAAAGAAAGAAGAATAGTCATATACTGATAATCTGTCGCTATCAGTGGTAATTTAAAAACTCTAATCAACTCTCCCATCACCAGACTATCCCAATAATGGTAATTTTGCATAACAACCGGATACATCCCGGGTTCTAGCGGTGGAAAATTTTTTACAATTTGATCTGTAATTGATATCTGCAAAATGTTGTCCATTTGGGAACCGCAACAAAAATATAATCCGTTTTTTGTCATTACGCCGGTAAACCAAACAGAAGTAAGTTGGATAAAAACTCCAACTGTAATTATTATAATTAATAATAGGTCAAATTTCTTTCTTGCGATGTGTATTTTAGGCAGTTTTGGTTTTGTCCTAAACCAGGCTAATAGAAAAAACAACAAGTAAATATACGAAAGGAGCCTGAGGTTAAGATAACCAAAAATAAATCCTTGGACACCCCAAAAAACCATTCCGACAATTGTCCCCAAGACAAAATTTTGAAATGTAGTTAAGTTGAACCTCTTTATAAAAAAAATGCCAGGTATGTAAAATGCAATAAAGACTGTTAACCAAAAATATGCAAAGTAAAACCAGAAAGAGACGCTTAGGATGTTCATTTTATTTACCTAGTTCATCGATAACCTGGCTATCTGTTTTGACAAAAAGGGGTTGAGATTTTGCCCTTGATTTTATAATTTTTGGCAGTAAAATAAAAGCCCTGAAGAAACCTACGAAAAATAGCCAGTCAAATCTTAGCAAGGCTTTGGCAAAATGGTATGGTAGCCACAGCAGATGAACAAAAATCAGATTTGAGTCCGCGTTGCTCCAAACAAAAATAAATTGGTTTTTGTAAGCAATCGTTTTTACTTGGGAAGGGGAATATTTGTTTTTGATTGCTCCCTTTTCGTGTTCGTGCACAACGACACTTTTGGGCTCAAATGCGACAGTGTAACCCAATTTTAAAGCCCGGTAGGAAATATCGATGTCCTCCCAATAAAAAGGCGTAAACAGCTCATTAAACCCCGAAAGCTTGTCCCAGATTGACTTTTTGAACGCACCGCTTCCTCCGCTTACCCAAAGCGTGTCGGTTTTATCAACTTCGCCGCGTCGGTGGACAAGAAAACCCCTTTTCCATTCACCCAAACCTCGTCCTCTTAAAACTGTTTTTTCTCCTTCAATGCTTTTATCAAGACAGCCCACGGCAAAAACTTTTTCGTCTTCTGCGAAATGAACCAGTAACGGTTCCAGAAAGCCTTTTTCCGGATAAATATCGGTGTTTAAAAGAATTATTATCTCCCCGCCGGCCGCCTTTACACCTTTATTGATAGTTGGAGAAAACCCTAGGTTTTTTTCATTACTGAAAATTTTTAGGTTTCTATATTTTTCCGCCAGTTTTTTAAGTAGTGACAAGCTTTCATCCGAAGACGCGTCATCTATGACAATTATTTCGAATTCTTCTGCTCTGAGAGTCTCTAGCTCTTCGCAAACTTTTGGCAAGTTATTCTTGAGCAGTGCCTCCCCGTTATAATTTGGGATAACAATACTTATTTTCATCTTAAAAAAGGGTATCATAAAATTCGACAAGATGTTTCCCCTTTGGAATAATTATTCCTCTAAAATTATAATCAGTCAGATAAATAGTAGCTTCCCTTCCGTCGATGGTTGCATGCCAGGTTGGATAGAAACTATCGGTTAAAACCAAAAACCCTTCGCCGGCGTTAGTTGTTTGGATGTCAATTATATTTGGCTCATACTTTATGATCCTTGCTTGCCCCAAGCTCCAATTGGCTTTGAAATTTTGCACATTTTCTACCACCGCGGTATCATGCAAAATATTTTCCGAACTGAAAAGTTTGTCGATTGCCTGCTGATTTGAATCTGCTATTAGCGTATGCTTGACAAAAAAAGCACGGGGAAAGGCCTCCTGATTTTCATAAACTTGCACAAAGCCGTCTGTAAAAACGGGCTTGAGCTTTGGACTGCTAAGCTTATCCAAGCTTAGCACATATTTAACTCCCAGCAAATCGATTATCTTTAATGAAGGATCCTGCGGAGTAATTATTCTGTTAAAGCCAAACGGCGGTGTAATATCCGGTCTGTCTCTTTTTAAGGCTGCCATCAACTCTCCGAACCTTTGCAGATATAAAGGATCGTAACCGTCAAGAGTTTGCAATTTATAGCTGGACGAAAAATTAGGGGGAAGAATTCTTGAATCCGTTGCCATAATTCTGAACGGCTGTTCCTGCTTTTGTAAAAAGGCCATTACCGAAGTTGAGGGGAAAAAATAGGCTTGATTGGTAAACGGCTCAAACTTCCAACCAAATCTTAAAAGCTCTCCAATTGTAATTAAAACCAATATTCCGAACAGTAGTTTTGAAAGCTTTTCGTTTCTTTGGTAAAAAACCACAATTAGAATCAGGATCGAAATTAGAATAAAGATTAATGTTGGTAATATTAAATTTTGTTTGGCAACTGTCAAATTTACCGGGGATAAAATCTCTGCGTCAAATCTTAAAACAAAACTCCAAAGGCCGACAAAACCCAGACCAAAAATTATCAGAATCGGCAAAATATATTTCCTGTTCTTTGAAAGCAAAAAGTAATCTAAACCAAAAGCCGCCAATACGCTTAAGGAAAAATCCGTAATGAAGAGAAGCCTCGTAGGCTGAGCGGTAGCAATGAAAGGCAGATTAAACTGAAACGGAAGTTTGGCAAAAATAGTCGGCAGCGCAAATAAAAGCGAGACAAAAAAAGCCGAACCAAAAAACAACGTTTTTTTATCTTTCCGGAAAAAAAGGGCGAAAAAAGCCATTACCAAGGGCAAAATTCCGATGTAACCGCTAAACTCTCCGTAATTCCAAATTCCGTAATAATTCAAGGTCGCGGGATTGCCAAAAAAGTCCGGAGCCAAGAATTGAATTAAATTTTGCCAGGGAATAAACCAACCCGGGTTTGTTTGCCAAGCAGGAAAGTCGAGATTTCTGGCTGAAAGAGCAATAAACTGAAGTGTCGGAATCAGCTGGGGCAAAACTAATAAAATAAGCACAAAGCAAATAACAATAAACAACAGCAGGGATTTAATTTCCGACCGATGTTGAAACCAACGTGCCAGAAAATAAGCTAGAACAATCACGGCCAGATAGAAAAACGTCTGTAAATGTCCGGCAAAAAAAGCACAGACTAAGGATAAAATGAAAACCAACGGCCAAAGAAGATTTTTGATTTTTCCCTTCGGTCCTGAGCTCAGGGTCGAAGGAGATTTATTATTTTTGATTTGGAAAATCTTATCGATTGAGAGCAAAATCAAGGGCAGCCAGAGAGCAGTATTCAGTATTGTCCCCCACTCCAGCCAAGCAACAAAAAATCCGCAGAGTGAAAACGAAATTGCGCCAAAAACGCTGGCTATTTTTTTAAGCTTTAAGTTTCTAAGATATAAGTACAAAAATATACCTGCAAGAAGCGGCTGAAGAAGGATAAGCAAACTCCAGGAAAGCTCAAAAGGCAGAAAATAAAATAGAAGATTTAAAGGATAAAAAGCCGCCGACTGGAAATTGGCCAGAAGTGGTGTACCGGCAAAATTATAGGGATTCCAAAGCGGAAGAGTCAGTCTTTTTTCCGCCTCAACCACCAAATTCTTCCAGGGAATTTGTTGCCGGACGGGATCGGTAATTAAAAAATTTTTGTAGGGAAGCCCATTTGGATTGGTCTGAAAATAGACATCCCGAAATGGATAGTAAAGTCCGACGATTGTGTCCGATGGGATAGGCAAAAAACCTTTCAGCAGAAACTGCCAAAAGAAAATTAGAATTACTCCACCAATCAAAATAAGCGGTAATAACTTTTTCATTGAGAAATTAAACTGTTAACTGCCTGACAAAATTTTTCTTTACTAAATCCCTGTGCGGATTGCCTTGCTTTTTCCGAGAGCTTGTTAAGCAACATATCATCATTGACTAATCTTAAAGTTTTTGCCTTAAGCTCTTCAATTGTATCCCAAAAAAAACCATTTATGCCCTCGTTGACAATTTCTCTTTGCCCTCCCGCGTTAATTACCACCGGCACAGCCCCCGCTCCCATGGCTTCAACTGTGGAAATTCCAAAATGCTCAGCAAACTCCGGATAAGCAACCAGGTCTTCCCCAAAACCTGAAGCATGCCAGTAAATTTTTGCTTTAGAATAAATATCCCAAAGCTGGTCGTTATTTTTGTTAACCAGGAATTCTATCGGAAATCCGACAGCACTTTTTTTCATACTTTCAAACGCGTCTTTATCTTTTTCCTGAATACTTACCGCCAAAACAAACTTCCAATCCTTAAGACCATTCTTAACCATGCTCTTGAAAGCATTAAGCATCACTGCCTGCTTTTTATAATCGTCGTTTTTAATATTTTTTATTCTAAACCTGCCAACATGCAAAATAATATTTTCTTTTTCTACCTTTTTAGGAGACAGGACAACCGGTGGATACAGAATCGTGGTTTTTAGATGAAACCGTTTGTCGATAAACGATTTCGTAAACTCGGAATTGCAGAAAAAACCATTTACTCTGTCAATTTTTATCTTGTTAATAATTGAACCGCTGGTCTGCATTGTTGTTAAAGGCTGCTGGATATGCACGAACAGCTTTTTTGCTAAAACCAACGGCAAACTGCCATCACTTAGAAAAATAATTACGTCGTATTTTTTGGTTTCGATTAGTCTTGTTAAGGTTGACGTTCTTGCTGAAAAAATATTGTGAACAAGATTAACTTTAAAAAGATTTAGAGGAAAACGTTCCAAAAGTGCTTGCAGATCATCTTCATTGTCCCAAAAAACATCGACTAAATTATCCTCCGAAAGACACTCGGCAATTGTCAGCATATACTTTTCTCCCCCGCCGAGATCGTCAAGATATGGATCAAAGATACCAACTCTCACCTCTTTATTCTAGCAAGTTTTAGTCTTACTTGCATTGAACAGCCGAACAAGATATAATTTTATTGATGAATTCATTAAATCAAATTCCAACTATTGCCCTGCTTGTTTTGTATGTCTGGTCGATTGCCTGGAAAGGAATTGCTCTTTGGCGGTCCGCCAAGCTTGAACAGAGGAATTGGTTCATCGCCATTCTTATCTTAAATACTGTCGGTATTCTTGAAATTGTTTACCTATTTTTCTTTGCGAAGAAAAAGTTAAGCTTAAAGGAATTAAAGTTCTGGGGAAAAAAATAGCCTCATTTCTTCTTAATCTCATTCAGTCTTTGCAGTTCCCAAAGTTTGGCGTAGGTCACAAACATGCTAAATGACTGGTAGATACTTTCGATTAACCCGACTGCCCCCGCCTTATACCCCCTTTGTTTAATATAAGAATTCACAAATGCTGTAATCATTACTCTTGGGAATCTCCACCAGGTTATTTTGGGATGACCGCTGTTGTACCTTAAAATTGCTTCGGTCGTTGACCATTCAATTGTCTTATTTAGCATGCTTTCAAGGTCTCGGTGGGTAAAATGCAAGATATATCCATCAAGCGTCCCGACTTCGCCTTCAAAGACCGGACTCTCATGCAGTCTTCCTTTCCATGCCTTTAACTTATCTTTTTTAAACAATTTTTCCATTTTCTCCACATACGGCCATTCGTGATTTCCCAGGTAATAATTTTTTCTTTTGGTTAGAAATGCAGAATATTTGGTTTCACTTGAAATATTTTTTTTAATTGACTCTTTTAAGGCGTCATTTATTCTCTCGTCGGCATCCAGATATAAAATCCAGTCCCCTGTGGCTTTTTCTAAACCCAAATTCCGAAGCTCGGAAAAATCATTTGTTTCTATTTCATAAATTTTTGCACCTGCTTTTTCCGCTATTTGTTTGGTTTTGTCTGTTGAGCCGTTATCCACCACAATAATTTCATCACAAAAAGCCAAGCTATCCAAAGCCTCCCCAATCATCTCTTCTTCGTTTTTAGCGATAATTATCCCTGAAAGCTTACTCATATCAACTCACTAAACCTGGCTATTGCAAAAGGAATTAGCATCTCGTTACTTGATAACCCACCATGATTCCCTTTAAATACTACTTTTTCGCCTTTAATATATTCATACCACACTGTGTTATTTTTGCTGGGCAAAAGCAACACATTCCCAACCCTTTGCAAAAATCTGTCGCTAGGGCTGCCTATTCCAAACAAACCCTTTTTAATCATGTCTTCTGTCTTAAAAACCGAAGTAAACTTACTATACTTTTGCTTTAAATACAAAATTATTTCTTCTATTTTCTCCTCTTCCACATTAAGAAAAACGTCCCTTGGATTTCCGTAAGGAAGGATTGGCTTACCGTTTCTGCTTAAGCTTAAGGCCGAAACAAGCGTATTATCATCAGTTAAATAAATTGTTTCGTCGGGATAAATTGTGGTTTGTCCGTGGTCGGAAGTTAGCAAGAAAAGTGTGTTTTCGAGATTTTTCGGACTGACTTTTTCGATAATGAACTTTTGCAAATTGGTAAAAAAGATTTGTACTTCCGTAGCGTATTGCTTGGACTGCGGGCCATAAATATGCCCTTGACCATCAATATTATGCCAATAAACAAATGAGAAACTGGGACCGTCTGTATTCTCCAGAATGTCCAAAAGGCTCACAACCAAATCCGAAAAATATCGGTAAGTAACCGTATTTGCTCCTTTTGCGGATACAGATGAGTAAGCACTGTGACCCAAGAAATCGCTCGTAAAAATATAACTGTTTATTCCCATTCTCCCCAGCTGCTCATAAATTGTCTCCTTGTCTAAAAGCATACTTGGCACAGCTCCTTCGTTAAGTAATTCGTCTGCTTTTGCCTGTTTGCCGACGTGGGAGAAAGGAAGCGTTTGAATAATCTGGTCTATCTCCTCAAAATAAAGATTCCATTCAAAAAGTCCGTGCTCTTGAGGCGTTAAGCCGGTTGACAAGGTTGCCAAAGATGCGGCGGTGGTTGACGGAAAAACCGAGGTAATCGGAAAAAAGCTGTTACTGTTAAAAAGTTTTTTTAGTAAAACCGGCTGCTCTTTTATCTCTTTGGCCTGGTTATAGCCAAACCCATCGGTCAAAAATAAGACTATTTTTTGATTACCACTGATATATTTTTTCCAAATCTTTTCCGGTAATGTTTTCCTTTCGCTATTAAGCCCGAAAAGCTTAAATATCGTCGGGACAACGTTATAAAGAGAATAACCGTCATAGCGCGGATAAACAAAGTCCTGCTCATCCTTATCTAAAATCTTTTCCAAATCCTGAGGAGACATATTAAAAACTTCCTTTCCCAAATCTGCCTAAATAGAAATCAATTGCGCCTTTTTTTTGCCATTCCCTGCCACTAAAAATTAACCTGAGACTTTCTCTAATTAAAGCCAGCTTAGTCTTAAATTGAGCAAATTTGAAGCCGAACAAAAGCCTGTTTCGAGTAATGTAATAATCGTGTAATTGAGAACCGGAGCCGCCGGTTGAACCGGCATTGAGATGCCAAATAATTGCTTTTGGTTGGTAGTAAATTGTAAAGCCCGCTTTTTTTGCCCTTTGCGACAAATCGTTATCTTCATAGTAAAGGAAATATCTTTCGTCGAATAGTCCTGCTTTTCCCAAAACTGTCCTTTTTAGCATTGCGCAGCAACCGCTGGCAAAACCGGTTTTCTCCAATTTGTCAAACTGTCCCTTATCAACTTCGTCTACTCCCCGATGTGAGGCAATGATATTTTGCCAATCAATTCTCCCGCCGGCATACCAAATGACTTTACCCAGCTCACTTTCTTGATATTTATCTTTATGAAACTCATGTCCTTTGGCAAAGTAGATTTTAGGCGAAACTATCCCGCAATCTTTTTCCTCTGCAAATGTTTTTAACAGCTCTACCAGAAAATCTTTATCCAGCAAAACGTCGTTATTTAATACTACAAAGTAATCCGCCCCGTTTTCCAAACCATACCTAATCCCTAAATTCTGTCCGCCGGCGAATCCAAGATTCGTGTCGCTTCTGATTATTTTTAGTTCGAAATTACCATACTTCCGGTCCGTTTGAAAACTCTCTTTTGAGGCATTATCAACTACCACGACACTCAGTTTGAAATCTTGAACTGTCACCTTGTCTAAAGAATCAAGACATGACAGTGTATCTTCTGCACCATTGAAATTAACCAACGAAACCAACACTTTTAGCATATTTATATTCCGTGGAGTTTATTTGATATTTTTTGCAGATTCTTTCTTAATGGACCTTTCAATGATTCCAGCTTTTCTTTTGAAAACCAAAATAGAATGTCCCGTCCGCTTCGCCTAAATTCCCTCTCCGTATCCGTCAGAAAATCTTCTTTATCATATTCCTTAAAGCCCTGTTTTTCCCAAAGTAAAGCAAAAACCATGAAGTGATAAAAAGCCATCAGAAGCGAAAGCATTAGGCCATGATACCCGTCTTTATAGCCTTTTCTGGCAAAAAACCGGCTGATAAATTCATTCAAGGGAAACCTGATGGCGTCAAAGTAAGAAAAACGGTAGCCTTTACTGACGTAATTTTGTGCTTCATTTGGCGCATAGACATTTATTGTTCGGTTAACAAATTCGGAGATTGTGCTGTAATGATGATGAATTAAATGTTCGTTAAGATAGGCCGATTTCCCTTCCAGCTTAATTGGCTCATGAACGTGGGTTTTGACAAATTTTCCGCTTCCTTTCTTAAACAACCTTAATTGCGGATCGGGATACCAGCCGGTATATTCAATAAACTTACCAAAAATTATATTTTTTCGGGGGATCCAATAACCGTTAACCGTATTATCTTTTTTATTGATGGCCTCTTCTATTTCCCTCACCAGCCCTTCGGAAACCTCTTCATCGGCATCAATGCTCAAAATCCACTCGGAAGACGCCAGTTCAAAGCCTAAATTCTTCTGAATATCAATTTTGCTTGGGTCATTTTCTTGGGAAAAAACTTTCTTGGTATATTTTTTAGCGATTTTTGCCGTATCATCAGATGAAGAATTATCAACGACGACAATCTCGTCTGCAAAAGATAAGGACTGAAGACATCTCTCAATGTTTTTTTCCTCATTAAAAGCGGAAATTACAGCTGTTACTTTACTCATTGTCTTAAATTCTCCTTTACCAATTTAATATCGGCAATTATCTGCTCCTTAGCAATTATAAAACTTACGGCAAAGTATAGCAAAGCACCAATCAGACACATTACCAGTAAGGAAATTAGACCCTTAACAAATATTCCGCCTAAGAAATAGACGATTACGCCCATCACTATTGAGCTGATTACCGGAACAGCGGTTGTAAGCACGATGCTGAAATTGATATATCTTTTTGTAATTATGACCACTGCTACCACCGATAAAGATATTAACGCCGAAGCAATTGCCACCCCATTGAATCCATAAATCACAATCAAAATCGGAGTTAAAACCCAAGTGGCAATCGTCCAAAAAACCATCAAATATAAAGAAACTTTTATTTTACCAATGGCGTTAAGCGCATTGGTCAAAGGCGTTGAGATGGAGGAAAAAGCGGCATTGACGGAAAAAAACATCAGCGACAAGATCGCCGGCTCCCACTTTAGATATTTGGGAATAAAGTGGACGAAATAAGGCGCTGTAATCACCAATCCCGTTACAGCCGGAAAGATTATATAGCAGGACGCAAACAGCGCCTTTTCGAGGGCTTTTGTCAAAACGTCTTTTTGGTGCTGCAATCTGGAAAAAGACGGAAAAGTAATTCTGATAACGTTATCCATAATCAGCCTTAAGGGCATATAAGCCCATTTTTGGGCAAAGCCGATATAGCCGACTTGGGCAATCGGTAGGGCTTTCCCAAGATATGCCACAAACAGATCGTCTTTGATTAGGCCCAAAAAACTATTGGCCTGAAAGGGAATTCCAAAAGACAATAACCTTCGGGCCGATGCCTTGGAAAAACCAAAACCGATTTTCCAGGGCTGGATAATATAAATTGCAATTAGCCCGGAAATTCCTCTGGCTAAAACTGCCAGGGTAAAGCTGGTGACACCAAATCCGGATGCAGCAAGAACAACCGCCGTAACGCTAAAAAAGAATATTTCAACTATCTGCGGTATGACCAATTTTTCAAAATGCAGGTTTCTTTCCAAAATAATCGAGGGGATTGTTTTTAAAGAAGAAAGGAAGAATGAGATGGCCAAAGCTTGATATAAAAGTATCTCTTCGCTTTTCAGGTTGTAAAATTTGGCAATAAACGGCGATAATAAAAGCGCGATTATAACCACTGTTCCGACCAAAACCTGTTGGATAGTAAAGGTGGTTCGTAGCTCCTCTTGGGTAATTTCCTCCTTTTTTTGAATCAGTGCGGCTGCTAAGCCGATATCCGAAAAGTAGGAAAGAAAGGCAATTGCCGCCGAGACCACGAAGTAGACGCCAAAAACTGCCGGTGAAAGGAAAATAGTCAGTAAAAGATTGCTGGCAAAACTGACCAACTGAATAACAAACGTTCGCGAAGTAAGCGCAAATATTCCTTTAATTGACCGCTTGGTCACTACCGCAATATCAATCTCTTCCATAATTAATTACTCCCGAAATTAAGATTAAGGTCTTTCCACAAAAGCAGACTCTCCTTAACCGCTCTTAGAATTACTCTTAGATTTCCGCCGCTTTGGTCCCCGTATTTCCTGGGGTAATGGTTAACCTCGACTTGAAGAATGGTTAATTTGGCTTTTTTGGCTTTTGCCAAAATTTCGGTGGTAATCATTGCTCCTTCCGATTTTAAAGGTTCTATTTTATCAAGCGCACTTTTTTTGAAAAGTTTAAACCCACAATCAATGTCCTTAAAGTAAAAGCCGAATAAGACCAAATCCCAAAGCTTCAACAAATTCATTAAGATATGCCGGAAAGGATTGTCAACCCGCCTTTTTCTGTGCCCGATGACAATATCTGCATCTTTAATCTTGTCTAAAAACTTAGTTACTTCCGAAAAATCAAACTGTCCGTCGCCGTCGGTAAAAACAATATACTCATATTTTGCGCTGTCAAATCCCTCTTTAAGTGCCGCACCGTAGCCTCGGTTTGGCTGATGCGAAACGAACCGCAGGCTTAAATTCTTTGACAAAAGTTCCTTGGCGACCTTGGCTGTATTATCGGACGAGCCGTCGTCAACCATGATAATCTCCCATTTTTCAGCCACTTTTTTAGCCACCGGCATGGCTTTACTGACGACCTTCTGTATGTTTTCCCCTTCGTTCCAAAACGGGAAAAAAATTGAAAGTTCATTTATTTTCTTCATGCTTTATCTTTTTCCTGACTAAAATTAGTCCCAGAATGACTAAAACCAAAACAGTGATTATGCTTACGCTGTTACCTATTGTTCTTGGCAAAGTATCCTTAAATAAAATCTCTACTTTATGTTCGCCTTTTGTCAAATAAATTGTAATTAATTTTAATTTGTTGTTGTCATTGTATGTTATTTTTTTACCGTCCACAAGTACAATCCAGCCTGGAAAAGAAAATGTATTAATACGCAGCTGTCCGGCGTCAATAACGTTGACTGAATATATTTTTCGTTGGGGGATATTTACTTTTTCACCCACAGTCATTTTTCCAACTATGACTGCGAAACTCTTCTTGGGAAGATCACTCTCGGATATATCCAAAATGGTGGTCCCCAAATCGGAAAGCTTTGTTGCTACTCCTTTAGGCACATATTCATAGGACATCTTGGAAACCCGCCATTGAATATCTTGCTTTGAAGTATAAGTAGAATCCGTCACCGCTAGATAGGCGGATGGTTTAAAATCCAATCTTATCGAATACAAACAAGCTCCGGCTAAGATTACGAGAATAAAAATAACAATATACTTATTTACATATTTTCCCAAAAAAGCGATGACAAATCCGCCCAAAAATGATGAAAAGACTGCCGTAAAAAGCAGGAATCTCCAGGGAAATTGAATGTAGGATAAAGGTTGTATCGCATTCCAAATAAATTCCGAGTAAGATGTTGCCATAAACAGAGAAAAGACCAATAGAATAAACGCGACAATCGGCAATTTAAGATTTTTAAACGCAAAGATTTTTCTAAAAGCGGCGGCAAAAACTATAAAAATCAAGCTAAGAATAGAAACAAATAGCTGAATTTTACCGATTTGAAATGACATCCCGTCGATACACCCCGGAATTGATCCGCCGTAACCCCACGGAGAATTGAAAAATTGCCCCGGACAAACAAAATACAATTTATAACTCGCCAATTCTCCCGTAAGAATTTTATCTACCAGTGTATATTGTTTTTCCAAAAGTGCGGGAAGCGTAAAATATAAAGTTAATCCGACACTTAAGCTTAAGGAAAGAACTATGAAAGGCAAAAAATTTTTGAGATTTTTTCTTTCAAGATAAAGCAGATAGATTAGATAGATTGCCAAAAAGGGAATAAATTGAATAAAAACTAAATTATGGGTTAATATAACAAACGCTAAAAAAATCCCCGCCAGTATGGCGTTTCCCAAAGTCTTTTTTTCCGAAAGGCGGTCAAAAGCCCAAAAAACCGCCGGAATCCAAACGAAAGAAAAAAATTCGGAAAGTGCACCTCTAACGTATAAATCGACTGCATGATAAGGAACGTACGTATATAGAAGGGCTGCAAAAATACCCGCAAGCGTTCCGTAGTGCTTTCTTACCCAAAGGAACATAAACGAAGCCGACAAGATAAACCCCAAACCCATGACCAGCTTTGTGGAGTTAATAAAAGAAAATCCGATAAAATGAAACAGATACCCTAGGTAGTAAACCAGTGGAGGGTAAAAATTAAACAACGGAAAGCCGTAACCAAATCCCAAATCAGGAATCCAACGGGGCGGAATCTGCCAATTGTTAATCGCTATCGTCAGTTGTTGGAGTCTGGCTATTTGTTCATCATCGTGCATCGGGAAAAAACCGGGATGGAAAAGCGGAATGGCCGCCGGAAGGGCTAACAACAAAATAAAAATTAACGGTAAAAATTGTTTTATGAGCTTCATTTTCTTAATCTCAAAATATTATTATAGATTAATCGATAGATTAATCCCAGGAAAAACCCAATAATGGCAACTAGCGAGATTAAATCGCTGAGAAGCCTCAGGGGGGTTTCCGTAAAAATTCCTTTGACAGCATGTTTTCCGGTGGCAATCCGCAAATCCATCACCCCGGTGGGATTGGCATAATTAATTTTTGCCGGTTGTCCGTCAACCGTGAACACCCATCCGGGATAGTAGATTATATTTATTCTGACTATTTCAGTTTTTGGTAAATCAACAGTAAAAGTTATTTTCCGGGAGTTATAAGCAACATCTTTGACTTTGCCTGAATTGATAACCACCTTTTCAAGCGGTGAACTAACCGGCCACTCCTTCACCCATAAAGGCATCAGTTCATTTGACGAAGTTGTCGTACCCTGATTTGTGGAATAATAAGCATCTCCCCTGTTGACAAAATATTGGGGTCGGGAGTGAGGCATCACAAAAATAATGGCAAAAATACTTAAGAATATGCTTAAAGCAATAAAAGTTTTGCCTAATTTAGTTAAATATCCGGCGGTTAAACCGACCAAAAACATTATCACTCCCAGAAGCGTCCAGGGATAATTTATTTCCGAAAGTAAGGGCGTTTTACTCCAGATGATGGCTGTTGGAGAAAAAAGCAAAATTGAGATCAAAAGCGTTGACACAACCAGAAAAAGCCCGGTCTTGGCAAGCTTATCCTTTTTGATATTTATCAGAATAAATACTGCCGCCAAAACAAAAATTATTAACTGAGGAATTCCGACCTGATAGCCAAAAGGGTTTGGGTCGGTCGGCGTTCCGTATCCCCATTGCGGCAGAATTAGCTGCAATGGCTTGACAAAATACAAACTCCTATCCGCAATCGGAATTATTGATAAATGGATTAAATTTTTTTCAAAAATGGCAGGAATCCAGAAAAAGGCCGAAAAGCACAAAGACAGCATTAATGACAAAACGAGCTTGACGATAAACTCGATTTCTTTTTTAAATAAAGCGGCCAACATGATAAGTAAAACTACAATTCCAAACAGCACCGTCATGATATTATGGGTGGCAATCAGCAGAGCATACAAAACTCCCAGCCAGACCATATCGCTAAACTGTCTTTTCTCGTAGATTCTTTTTATGCTCAAAAATATTAGTGGAAAAAGCACAAACGACAACGATTCACCAATCGAACCCCGGACATATAAGTCAACAACTCGATAAGGAACATAAGCGTAAAAAATAGCGCTGACCAAACCCGCCCATTTGTTTTTCCAGACAGAAGCCGAAAGGATAAACATCGAGAAAAACGACAGAATAACGCTTAGGGAAAATAAAATTTTAATACTGTTTACAAATCCGGCTTTAAGAAAAACGAAAAATAAACCAAAATAATATGGTAAAGGATAGGTAAAGTTAAACAGCGGATACCCATACTGGAAGTTTAAATACCCGCTGTAACGCGGAGGGAACTGCAGGTCTTTGATTTCCCGGTACATGTCCGACAACCTGACTACTGTCCATTCCCCGTCATGGCTTGGGAAAAAACCGGTTCTGAAATAAGGCAAAATCAAAGGCAAACAAACCACTACCGCCAAAATTAGTATTCCGAAATAATAAAGTAAAGTTTTTTTCATGTACCGACAATTCTATAAGCAACCGTCCCGTCAAGATAATAAATTGTCTTAATTATGGTTGCATTAGCCGGAATTTCCGCCGGACTGCCGATTAATAAAGTATCTTCGAGTTTACTGTCAACTCCCCAGTTAATATTTCTGAATTCGTATTTACCAATAATTCTCTTAAACCTTTCCACTTGGCCGTTGCCCAAATAATTCCAGTGCTTTTGGTACCAAGCCGGGTCAATTTTATTGTAGAACAAATAGTAAATGTAAGGCTGGTCGTAGGCGTAGGTAAAAATAATTTTTGTGTACTTCCTTTCCAAAGACCTGGCTGCCTGGACTGCCTGTTTATTTCCATACTGCCAGAAATAGCCATACTTAATCGGCGTTTGAACATAATATTGATAAAGATAATAACCGAAGTTTGCAATAAAAAGAAGCGCCATAATGGTTAAAAGAACTCTTCTTTGAATTTTTGTCTGGTTAAAAAAAAGATAGTATACTCCAAAAGCCGCAAAGATGGAAAATACCGGCGCCATCGTAATTGCTCTGACCGGATGCGGAGCACCGGTTGAAACCGCGGCCGGTAAGGGAGCCAATAAGAACATGACGATTAAAAGCCATGTTTTTTTTGTTCTGTTTTTAATAAGAAGTGCAAATATACCGATTAAAATAAAGGGCAAATCCCACAGATAAAGCATCCCCATGTTGTAGGCATGATGTTGAACTCCGCCGTCGCCGTGCAAAAAAAGAAAATCGGGATTCCAATGAACAAAATATGATTTAATTGCGGCTACTGCGTAGACAATCCTTCTATTATTGAGGGCCGCACCAATGTAGTCATGGCGAACCAGATCGTATTGCACTGTTTTTGTAGACTCCTTAATTAGACTTTGGTCGGAAAAAAGCGAAACCATATCTAACCTGGCTGCCGAACCGCTCGCCCCGAAAAAACTCAAAAAAATCGGCAGTGAAACCAACAAAGCAAAAATAAACGCCACTAAATAATATTTTTTGTTTGCCCAAACATTTTTCCAAAAATAAATAAGACATGCTATTGCAAATAGCGGTACAACCAATCTAAAACTGTGATACGAATACATGCTTAAAGCAAAAGAAGCCACCGAGGTAAAAATAATTTTGGGGCTTCGCAAAGCTTTTAGGAATAATAAAAACCCCAACAAGCAGAAAAATAAACCGACATTGGCCTCAAAGGCTGTCCGGGAAAACTGTAAACTCCAGGGAGAAACTGCCCAGAAAAAAGCCGAGATTAAAGCCAATTTTTCTTTTTTATCATCCTCCAGCGTATCGAAAATTTCTTTGACTAACCAATAAACAACAATGATGCTTAAAAAGCCAAGGAAGGCCGAAGGAAATCTTGTTCCTAATTCATTTAAACCAAACACGGCGATGCTTGGCACATCCAGATATACATACAAAGGCGGTTTATAATCATCGAAAGACCTAAAGCTTAAGGGCAAAAAATTGCCATATTCATCTGCCCCCGTCTTTAAGATTGAATAGGCATTGTAACCCAAAGAGGCTTCGTCCCAGTCAAGACTTGGCGGATTACTACCCAACTGATAGAACCTTAAACAAAATCCCAGTAGCAAAATTAATGCAAGAATAATGAAATTCCATTTTAAAAATCTAGTCATAGACAATTCTAAACACCCGGGTATCATCTTTTCTGACGATGTCGGTATGTTTTAAGCCAAGCATCGCCGAATCCGGACAAGTACCGTCATCAACATAAATAATCTTCTTGGCTTTGGGATATTTGGGATCAGGTTGGGCCGACGGACAAAAAGCGTTGGTAAAAAAGAACTTGCCAAAACCGGTATAAGCCTTATCCTGATGCGAACCCTCCTTTTGGTAAGTAGCCGGATCATACTGCATATAAAAAAGGGTGATTATTCCCACACCGCTTTCCGCTTTGGTGACGATTACTTTGTCATAATTTGCCAAGGAAGCTTTAACATCCATCACCATTTCTTTGAAACCAACGTTACGGTACCAGTTCTTGTTAATCTGGGCGTGGATAAAGTATTGGTGCATAAAGTAGGCAAAGTTAAAAACTAAAAATAAAGCAAATATTAGTGAAACAATAATCTTTTTATTCTCTCTATAATTTTCCAAGAAAATCAAGAAACCGTAGGCAGCAATCATTTCCACCGCAGGAAACATCACCAGCGCTCTTCTGACATTCGGGCTGTCGTCTACCGTAATCGCGGAAACCACCGGAGCCACCAAAAGCCAAAGCAGGGCAATTTTAGAAAACTTATTTTTGCTTTTAACCAAATTAATTACCCCCCACAGAATAAATGGCAGTTCGACAATGTAAACTAAACCCATGTTCGGCACTCTTAGAAGTAGCGGCAACCCGCCTTTAATAAACAAAAAATCACCGGTAAAATATTGGAAATAATTGGAGGCAAAAGTTAAAGAGTAATTTACAACTTTATTATGGAACAAGCGGGTAGTCGGAATGCTTACCCCCATCACTCCGTCTTCCCTGATCTGCTCGGCTTTGACTAATGACGTTTCCGGAAAAGTGAAAATACTGACTTGATCGAAACGGGATGTTCCTCCCGAGATAAAGAAAACTAAAATTACCGAAGACACCGCCAGAAATAGGAATGAACCGATAACAGAAAGCTTATATTTTAGACTGCTTTTATACCAGGTGCGAAGAAAAAATATGAGAAGAACCAAATAGAATAACGGCACAAAAACACGTGGGGCCGGATAGATAAAAAAGCTTAAGAGGAGTGAAAGTGTACCGGCCAACAGAAACTTCAGACTCCTATTGCGTAAATTAAAGATGATGAGGGCAAATCCCAGGATTACAAAAAATAAAGCCACCATTGTCTCGGCACTAGTCCGCGAAAGGACGACGTTCCATGGAGCAATTGCGACAAAAAAGGCGCTCAGTAAACTTATTTTCTTATCCTGAAAGATTGCAAGACCGAGTAAATATATCGCTAATACACAAAAGGCACCGGCCAGCGCAGCCGGAAGGCGGGTTGCAAATTCGTTTAACCCCAATAATTTTATCGAAACTGCAGCCAGATAATAATAACCCGACGGGTTGTAGTCATTAAACATATTCACGTAAAGAGGCAGTCTGCTACCATTTGAATCTTTACCCGTCAAAAGTAAGGAATATGCGTTATAACCAAGTGATGCTTCGTCGTTATGAAAACCAAGCGGAATTGTATCTAACCTATAAACTCTTAACCATAAGGACAACAAAAGAATGACGAATAAGATAAGATAGTCCCATTTTTTAAACTTAGTTAAAAAACTGTAAAGATTGTTTTTCATTTCGTCGTCTCAATAATACCGAACATTTCTTCGCCCGTAGGCAAATAGACAGCGCCGGATTGTTTGTCGCGGAGACCGAAAGGAATATTGTCATAATTATCCACCAGCACGGTATTTGGCAAGTGCAGGTCATCGCCCCAGTTGATATCACGAAAAGTAAAACGGCCGAATTGTTTGACGTTTAAAAACCCGTCTGACGTTAGTGGATAGCGGACTGCCTGTTTTTGGTAAGTTGCAGGGTCGTACTTTTGGTAGAACAAAAGGAAAATATACGGAGAACGCTCCGGCTGACTAATAATTATCTGTTTATCCTTAAACTCCGGCTTTTGCAACTGAATACTTAAATCGCGGTAGATAAAACCCCAATTGGCTGCTTCAGCCCTGGGAAAAAGCAGAAAATAGCGGTCAAGAAAAATACCAAAATTAAATACAAAAGCTGCTATAACGATTAGAACCACAACTTTTTTAAGCCAACTATTATTAACTTGTGAAACTAGATACCAGATTCCAAAAGCCGTAACCAAAGTAAACATTGGGAAAATTGCCAACTGGCGGGTGGTATGCGGAGCATCTTTAGTAATTGCTGCCGCAACAGGTGAAATCAGTACCCACCAGAGAATAAGCTTTTTTTCTTTACCTTTCATAAACGCGATCAAGTAGACAAGGCCAAGCAAAAAGAAGGGCGTCTCGACCAAATAACCGTTACCGAAATTTAAGATGTTATGGTCATGATTTGTTCCTCCGTTTTCAAATAAAAACTGCGGAGAAAAAGAATTGAAATAATTTTTGAGAAATGTCTCACCGGCAAAAACCACTCTATTATAAAAAAATCTCACTTCAAGTGAATTCGGATTCTGATGCTCTGTTCTTGGAACCTCTATCTGGGCATGGACAACCGCCGGGTCCCCAAAAATACTAATGCCGGAAATTTTGGTCCGGTTGGCACTTAATGTGATAACTCCGATAAACCCGCTTAAGAGCAAAAATACAACCAGAGCAATTAAAGTGGTTTTTGTTTTAGGAATACTTTTCCGATACAAAAATACCAGCCCCGGCACCAGAAGCGTGGTGAAAACATAGTCGCCCGCGTAGGTAAAATAAGTTAAGGCAAAAAAAACGGCGCTTAAAATAAGCAGGAAGTTTTGTTTTTTTAAACTCTTCAGAAAACAAAGTGCGGCTGCTGTCACTAAAAGAACCGCTACGTTCGCCTCGACGCTGGCCCTAGAAAGAAGAATATCCCAAGGCGCAATGGCCATTAAAAACATTGCCAAAAATGACAGTTTCCGGTTATGGGTCAGCTCGTTAACCAAAAAGTAAGCAAGAATGACGACCCCAATTCCGGCCAATGCGGATGGCAAACGTACGGCAAATTCGCCCAGGCCTAACACTGCCACCGATAGCATCACACTATAAATATATAAAGGCAATTTCCAATCCCCAAACGATTGGAATGATAAAGGAAACAAGCGTCCGTACTCATCTCTACCCGTATGTAAGAGTGAATAAGCGGTCCAACCGATGGAGGCTTCATCACGGTTTACCCCCGGAGGAACAGCTTGCAAGTTGTATAGACGAAGCACGCAGGCGATCGCAACAATTGCTAAAAACAGTAATATCAAAAACTTATTCTTCAGTATTATTTTCAGCATAAAACAAAGTCTTGATACCTCTCCTATTTGGCAGTAACCTGGTAAACCCTGTAATAAGAATTCGCCTTACCCTGCTTGACTGCAAAAATCAGCTTCAGGGGAAAATCAACCGGTATTACCTGATGCTGCGGCTGGTAGAAAATAAAGTAAGTCGGCATTTTTTTGGCAGACGCTAGCACATCCTGGGGAAACCGGTCAACCGGCCAATAGCCTTTAATTGTGACGTTTTTATTTTGGATAAGATACATTTCCATCGCCTCCGGCATTAAACCGAATGTGCCTTCGGTGGCAATAAATATCTTTTGCTTTTTGGCTTGCTGGCTAAAAAAAGCCACACTTTCTTTGACTCCCCAACCGGCAGCCCAACCATTCAGATACTGCGCCCTGTCGGCATCGGCAATTGGGGCATTAACCGGCGAATAAGCAAATTGTAACGAAATAAATCCCGGATAAGCAATAAAGATAATGGTCATCACGACCGGATAAACAAACTTGGGAATACTAAGCTTAATTTTCTTTTGCGCAGATATGATTAAATCATTTAACCCACAGGCGGCCAGTGGTAAAAGCATCAAGCTCATAAAGAAAAAGTGCCTCGGATAAATTACACGTCCAAAAAGAGCTAAGGCCATAAACGGTAAAACAAAATACAAAAATAAAAGCAGCTTTTCTTTAAAGAATTTATTTATGAACAACAGCGAAACTATTATTAAAATTATGTAGGCAAGGGTTAAGTATTGTAAAAGCCAGCCGGTCAAACCATGGAGGTTACCAATAAAGAAAGTAAAAGGATGTTGTAGCCACTGTGAAAAAGGATAAACAAAAGTAGCATTTTTGATGGCAATCATCTCAAAAAGCGGAGAAAGCCTTAAAATATTGTAAAACCCATAACCGATTGCGGCCGAAAAGCCTGCCAACAGAATAAACTTTACTAATCTTTCTCGTAACGGTTTTTTCTTGAAATCAAAAAATAGCAAAAGAAACGGCATTAAGTAAATACTGAAGATATTCGAACTTTTGGTAAGCATTCCGCCGCCGATGATAAACCCAAGCGTATAAGCCAAATCCAATCTTATTTTCCGCACCAAAAGGATTGAAAAATACAACGCCCAAACATAAAAAGTTGCCACCATGCTGTCGTACAAAGCCATTCTATCCAGGACTTGCGCAAACGGGAAAAAAAGGTAAAGGATTGCAGTTAAAAATGCCACGGTTTTATTTTTGAAAAGCTCCAACGCCAGGAAAAATAATCCTACCATCGTCAGAAAACCCGTTGCTACCGAAACCAACCTTCCGGCAATCAGCGGATCGTGAATAAATTTCATCAAAACCATTGCCACCCAAACATACATCGGCTGCTTACCGTCGGTTAGGGAAATAAACCGCCAGGACGAATCGTTTAAGGCAATCTGCGCCCACCTGACATAAATGGCTTCGTCGGTAAATATCGGCAATCTATTTAAGAAGATAAGTCGCAAAAAGAAATAAATGACAGTTAGAAAAATTCCCAGGCTGATTTCTTTTTTATATTGCGAAATGAGGTTCATACCAAGATTATAGTCGAATGCAGTCTTCCAATCAATCCTAATGCGATAATTTATGTTTGAGAAAATAGAAAAACGATGTTAGTAAGATTATTGCCAAACCTACTACCTCAAAATCCTCAAGAACAGCTGGATATCCTTTGGCATAATCGGTTAGATAAAGATAAGGTACGTATAGCAAAGCGCAGACAATTGAAATAAGTAAAGTCAAAATGAGAATGTAATTTTTCTTACTAAGAAAACAGGCCAAACTTATCGGAAAAATAAAATACCAGGGTTGGAAGGTTGTGCGAATAGTAGCAACAACCACAGTAGCCAAAGAAAGGACAATTGAAACCATAAAGAATTTTTCCCAATTTATTTTTCTGTTTGTTCTATCTAACCATTCTAAAATGACAAACAACGGTAATAATGCCCCGGTTGAAAATTTGATGCCGATTGAAAAAATATTGCTAAGCCAAGATAAAACTTTTCTTTTTTGTAAAAACAAATCTATTGATAATAAAATGAAAAAAATCATCGGAATATCATTGTGGGCTGAAACCAAACACTCGATTAAAACCAACGGGTTAAAAGCAAAAAAGACCAAATTTAATAATGGATCTTGCGGAAAAATCTTTGCGGATATTTTATAAATTAAATAGCAACTCCCCAAAAAAGACAACGCTGCCAGTAATTTGAAGAGAAAAAAAGTTGACAAGAAAACATTCATACCGATAAATGATAAGGGAGCCGTTAACACCAGCCAACTCGGGCCATAAGGAAAAGTCCGATGTGTCCAGCGCATAAACGAAAGCATCGGGTCATTGGGGAAATTTAAGGCGGAATAAAAATAAGGAATGAGGTGATAATGGGTTAATATTTTTGCATCAAAAATATAATTGAACAAATCATAAGAAAAAGCATTATAACTAAAAGCCAGCACCACCGTTGTAAAGATTATTAATTTCCAAACCTGTTTTGGACTAATTCTTTTTTTAAAAGCTGTCCGGAGAAAAATAATGTAAAACGCCGTGAGCAGACATAAAATAACCACGTAAATTGCGGTTGACAACGGCCTTTCAAAAAAACCGATATGTTGCAAGTACTTTTCCACAAACTGATAAATGGACACTCTGGAAAGGGTCAGACTTAAATCAACTTGGGTAAAAGAGTAAACAAATAATCCGATTATCGTTAGAGGGTAAAGAAGAAAAACTAATTTGAGTTTATTCATATTTTTTGTATTCACCTCGAAAATCGTTAATTCTAATCGCCAGCAAATCTCTGACTGCCTCCAACGAATCTCTTAAGGGATTCACTCTTCTTGATTCCACGTAAAGCCACTCCACGCGAACCTCCTTAATTTTATATCCCAATTTTTGGGCCAGAAACAACAGCTCGACGTCAAATCCGGCTTTTACCGAAGAACCGCTGATTTCCTTATAGCCATGATGAAAATCATTGAGTTTTGAAAAAAGTTTATCCGATACATCTTTGTGAAAGAGTTTAAAACCGCATTGGGTATCGTTAATTCCCTTAACACCCACCAGTAAAGACCTTAAAACCATCATTCCCCGCGCCATTAAAAGTCTTGTCCATGGGTCACCTTTCCGTTTCGAACCCCGGCTGCCGATAACCAGATCGTAATCCTCAATAAAAGGTAAGAGCTTATCAACTTCTTCTATTGGTGTAGCCTGATCCATATCCATAAAAAGCACATATTCACCTTTTGCGTCAAGCACTCCGGAAGTAATTGCACCGGCTTTCCCCAAGTGGGAATTTTTCAGCAATTTGAATTTTGGATTATCTTTGCAAAACTTTTCGACAAATTCGATACTGCCGTCATTTGAACCATCATCAACAATTACCACTTCCCATGCGTATTTTTGTTTTCCCAAAAAATGCTCCAGTTTATCTAAGACGCCTTTACGCAGATTGGCCATTTCGTTGTATGAGGGGACGACAATTGACAGAAAAAGATTGTTCACAAAATGATTATACAGGAAACAAAATAACGAGACAAACTACATCACTTTAACGTTTATAATTTGAAGCTAAAAAATTAATACTTTATGCTCTCACCATTATTAATAATTTCTATCATTCGTTGAAAAGTTGGAGTTGGAGAAATAGAATAAGCTTTGGTGGCTGCCATTAATGCACCTTCTTTATCGTTTAGAAAATACTTTGACAGGGATAAACCAAACCATGTATATGAATAAGTTGGGTCGTAGGTTAAAGATTCGGAAAAAGATTTCTCTGCCTGTTTAGGATTATGAATACTAAGATAGAAAGTTCCTTGATCATAAAATGAAGTTGCCCCGGGAAATGTTTTAGTTGTCTTATCGTAATTTAGTTCTGCCAATTTAATATTACCTTCCGATAAATAAATATCAGCTACTCCTTTTTGCAGTTGACTACTATTAGGATTATTCTTAATGTCATGGAATGTCAAAATCTTTTCATTCTGCCAATTTCCAATTCTAACAATATCTCTTATTCCAAAAGTAAAAAGTAATATTATATACAATATCATCAACATGGTTTTTATTTGATAACTTTTTATATTAATGTTTTCCGCCAGCACAGCAAGTATTCCCAATACTCCAATTATCGGAAAATAAAACCACCTATCGGAAACCGTCTCGTCTAGCGGAATTAATTGAAGATGTATGCCTAATCCAATTATTAACCACGTAAGAAAAAACAAGTAAATTTTGAAGTAATGTTGTTTATTTCTGTAAAGCATGATTGCAATTGCTAACAACAATAATAAAATAATGCCGATAATAATTAAGGGTAAGTAAAAATTATTTAAGTCAAGATTTTGTATGTACCACGTTTGAAACATTATTAAATCTTTAGGAAATAAAAATGTTTTAAAATAAAATATAACGATCGCAGGTATGTTTATAATTCTTTGTGTAAAAGGAAGAGTTTGAATTGGCGCTATCTTTATTGAAGTAAAATTAATATGCGCCAAACCAATACGAAAATACAAATAAATTATGGCAATAAGACTATCAATAATTAATAAGATTTTTAATTTATCCCCTGATTTCTCTTTACGAAATAACAGATGGAACAGAGGAAGTATTAACAAGAATAAAAAACCTGTCTCTTTTGATAAGATGGAGCAAAGAAGTAAAGTAAAAATAAGCATGTTTTTCTTAAAACTGCTTCTTGATTTTATTAAAACGTACAAAGCTAATAAACCAAAAACCATAAATAGATTTTCTTGTAACGCAGAGACATAAACGACTGCCTCAACATTAATCGGATGGATTAAAAAAATTAATGAAGCTAGTAACGAAATCTTTTTTCTAAAGAAGGTGTTAAAAATTAAGAATATTAATATTGTATTAAATATATGTATTAGAATTTGAAACAAATGATAGCCGAATACATTCTCATTAGAAACAAAGTAAATTAAAGAAAATGTGGTTGTAAGAATTGGTTTATAATAATTTCCTCGTTGTCCGTTGCTAACATCCTCAAATGTACTTGAAATAAATAGTTTAGGTATATTAAAAATCGATTGTATTGATGGATTATACTGAATTTGATTATGGTCATCAGCTACAAATCCATTAAAAAGTGTGCTAAAGAAAACTATAAAACCGATAATAATAATGAGGATAATTGCTTTTTTGGTGGTAATTGGAACAAATAAACTCCTGAAATTAATATCCTGTTCCTTTTCACTCATGTGCCAATATTAACACCTGAAAATTCAACTTTCAATTACATTGCGCCCTCGGCGGAGATTTCTATTTTTCCCATTAGTTCTTTCTTTGTTTCCTTAAGCAAAAGCGCGGAAAATGCTCCAAACAAAGTAATTACGCACGAACAGAGAAAAACCAGATTAAATGAGGCAACGTTTGCTTTCATCGCCATTAAAAACGCCGCTTGTTGTAAAACGTTAGGATTAAAAGTATTAATAACCGTATACTTCTGGACACTGAAAATAGCCGCGTTTGCACCATTTGTCAGAATTGTGGCAAAAATCGCCACTCCGAATGCACCGGAAATATTTCTGACCAGCGCCAAAATTGATGAAGCCACTCCAACTTCGTGCAGCGGGACGGTTGAAATAGCGGCGTTAGTTATCGGCGCAAAAGTCAAACCAAGCCCTAAAGCAAAACAGAATAGCAGAATGGCAAAATGCGTAAAAGTCCAGGTTAAATCAATCCCGGAAAAGAGGAAGAGAATAAAAGACGACCAAGCCAGTCCGGCAAAAACGACGTACTTCGGCTGAAACCTCACCGATGCTCTGGCTCCCACCTGAGCAGCAATCATCATTCCTGCCGCCATCGGCAGAAAAAGGTAACCGGTTTTGGTTACACTATAACCAAGATAATTCTGGACAAAAATCGGCAGCAAGAATAAACCGCCAATCATTCCCATAAAAGTAATAAATGAAACAATTAGGGAAATGGAAAACTCGGGAATTTTGAAAAACTTCAAATCGACCACCGGCTCTATCTGTCTTTGCTCAACCAAAACAAAGCTAAGCATGGACAGCGCCGTCACAACGTAGGAAATAACACTTTTTGTGCTTAACCAACCCCAAGTTTGCCCCTGATCCAAAACCAAAACTAAAGTGCCTAAAGACAGGCCCAAAAGCAAAGAACCCCAGATGTCAAAATTCTTAATCCCCCTGATTTTTTCCACCGGTTCCACAATAAACTTCCAGGCCATCAAAGCACCAATAATGCCGATTGGAACATTGATATAAAAAACCGAGCGCCAGGAAAAATTATCGATTAATGGTCCGCCCAAAAGTGGGCCAAACACGGCCGCCACGCCAAACACCGCTGACCAAAGCCCCATTGCTTGAGCACGTTTTTGTCTATCATCAAAAGTAAAAGCAATAATCGAAAGTGCCAAAGGATAATCGATAGAAACGGTTATTGCCTGTAAAATCCTGAAAAAAATCATTTGCGAAAGGTTTTGGGAGAGTCCGGCAAAAATCGAAGAAATAATAAAACCGATGATGCCAAAAAGATACAACGGTTTCCGGCCGATTAAGTCACCCAGCTTGCCAAAAATCGGCACGAAAATAGCGTTAGCAATAATGTAAGCGGTGGAAATCCAGCTAGCCTCCGAAACCGTTATGCCGAAATCGGAAATCATTTTCGGAAGAGCCAAGTTAACTACTGTACCGTCAAGTCTCCCCAGGAAACTGGCAATCATTACCGTTAAGAGAATTATCCATTGGTGCGGATGGAATCCGCGATTCGGCTTTTCTTGAATCTCACTCTTCTTAGCCATACTAATTAAGGAGTACTGGTATAAACCGTCATCTTGGCGGACATACCATTCAGTATTTGAGGGTAAGCGTAAGCATTGTAACGGGCGTAAACAGTAAACTGTTGGGTTGGGCGTTCACTGGAAACCGAAAACTCAAGCTGGGTTTGTTTGGCTGTCGGGCTTATTTCGTCCACATAACCCCAGAAAGTTTGTCCGGGATATGCGTCAACCGTAAAGGAAACTATCTGTCCGATTTTCACTTTATTCAAGCCTTTATTCTCGTCGATTGTTCCGGCAACCCTCATGTCGGCAAAATTAATCATCTGTACCACCGAGGTTTGGGAATTTGCCAAACTACCGATGGCATTATCGGTTGCCACGATTAAGCCGTCCTGATAAGCATTTAAAGAACTCGTCCCGACAATCGCCAGAGAATCTCCTCTTTTTACCCTTTCTCCTTCATAAACTTTTAAATTCACTATCTTCCCGGCCACTTCAGGCGAAATTGTGATAATCGGTGCTTGAATCAGCGAGTCTTCGATCGAAACCCTGTCTCTTAACAACTCGTAAAAAAGGTAACCGCCGATTAACCCGATTGCGACTACTACGACTAACATTACTCTTAAAACTTTAGGATCTTTAATTCTGGCGATAAAGTTTTTCATAATTATTTAATGGTATAAAGTTTGGAAATGATTGCTTCGGGATTGGTAATTACTTTATCCGTATCTCCGAGACCGCTTAATACCTCGGTCTGACCATTGATAGTATCTCCAACAATGACGTTTTTAAGCACCGGCTTGCCGTTGTCCGAAACCCAAACATAAGAATCCGAAAGAACGGTCCATGAAGGAACAAGAATTACTTTTTGGTTGAAATTACTTTTGATTAAAACTGTTCCCGATTGCCCAAACTTAACAGTACCGGGTAAATTGTTAATGGTGACGTCAACCCGGTAAACCTGGTCTCCGTTTGCGAGTGTCATTTTTTGCGGATAAATCCGGTCGACCACTCCTTGTAGTGTTTGTCCGCCTAAACTATCCAGAGAAACTACCACCGGGTTACCAACACTAATAAAGTCTATATCCTGCTGTCTGACGTTGGCGCTAAACACCATTGACTTTGGGTCGGCGACAATAAAAGAGGTGACAGGCGTCACATTCACCCCGGCAGTAGTCACGTCCTCATGCAAAACTATCCCGTTAATCGGACTGGTTAAGGCAGAAAGCTGCAGAGAATAATTTGCCAAATCAACACCCAGTTGGGCAGAATTTTGTGCCAGCAGAGCGTTATCAACGATTTTTGCCACATTATCATAGATGACCGAATCTTCGGGAATAGCCGAATAGGCATTTCTATTGGTAGTATCCAAAGAAGTACGCTGTTGGCCTTCCAAAATCCCTGCAGCTTGGGCTTCCTGTGTTTGATCTCCGTTATTTTTGGCTGTCTGATAGTTATTAGCTGCAATTTGCAGCTGTTTTTGCAGAGCCGTTGTATCGAGCTCGGCAATGGTTTGCCCTTGATAAATCGTGTCACCCTCTTTAAAAGGCAGATAAACTAATTTTCCACCCATTTGAAAATTCAAAGTGGCCTGATTTTGCGCAGCAATGCTCCCGGTGGCCAGTATCTGCTCGGAAATGGAATTGACGGCAACCGTTTCTGCCTTCTGCGGCGAAGCGGCACTAACCAAAAACGTCACCGCAAAAACACCGATTACCACCACAAAAAAAGTTACAACCAAATATCTTAATAATTGTTTATTAAATATTTTTTTCATAAGTTTTCCGATTTTTGGGCCAGTGTATTCAAAATCCGCAATAATTCAAGCTTATCCTGTTCGGAAAGATAAGACAAGAGCTTATCCATTTTTTCCGACTTATGCTTTGTCGCTTCATCTAAAAATTTTTCTCCTGATTTAGTTAAACTAATTCTGACTATCCTTCTATCTTTAGGGTCATTTTCTCTTTTGACATATTTTACTTCAATTAGCTTGTCTATAAGAGACGTTGCCGTTGGCATAGTGGTAGAGAAATGTTGAGCGATATCCCCCATATGGGCATGCTTATGTTTCTTAATGCACAACATTGCCTCACATTGAAGCATGGTTGAATGAGAATGTCTAAAGCTATCAGAAATGCTGTCCTTAAAATTTCTGACAAGTTTAAACATTGTCTCAAGAATTTGATTATTTACTTCGTCTGCCATATTGTTATATCAACTAATTGTTAGATAGTATAACTAATTTTGGGGTTAATGTCAAGCACTATTTCATCAGAAAAAAGAAGCGCACTAATATTGCCACTACTGACAAAGCTATAAAAAATATTGCCAAACCGATTGGAGAATCCCAGCTGTACCATTTCCCTAAACTATTCATATGCCTAATTTCCCTAAGATCTTTATCGTTCATACTCTCACCTCCTTCTATTAAATATCCAAAACCTCGACTGGTGTTTTTTCTTTTTCCGATAGCTCAGATATAGTTTTTAATAAATCTCCCGGAACTTTATTTTTAAAGTCATCCATAGTCTTTCCGACATACAAATCGCTTCTTTTTGAGTCAAGCAAATAATCACCTGAATCCTGCCAATTCTCTCTATCGGTTAAAAGACTCGCTTTACAAACTGTAGTAAGATGAATAACCCAATTATTTTTTTGAGTACGATAAATATCGGCTTTTAAAAACCATCGTTTATCGTCACTAAAACCTCTCCAATCACCAGTCCAGGAAGCAATAAATTTTTTCTCTCGTTCGCTATTATGCGGACCAACCATTACCGAAACTTGTCTTAACCCTTTTCTTCTAATTTTTGTATTGGCGACGAATTCCCTGACAGCTTTTGTAATAATTGAAGATAGAGCTTCTCCCGCAACTTGTTTTGCTTCTTCAAAAAGTGAGGTGTCTTCCTTACTGACGTAAATAGTTTTATTTGGCATATACGTATAATATACATATATACGTATATTGTCAAGCAGGTTCTTTAGA